>NZ_VKGK01000009.1 GCF_007197645.1 Shewanella hanedai | reverse complement strand
CAGCTTTCGAAATTATTTACCTTTAGCTTTTTAAAAGCTGAAAGTAATAGCAAATTTGTCTGGAAACCATAGCATTGTGGCCCCACCTGATCCCATCCCGAACTCAGAAGTGAAACGCAATTGCGCCGATGGTAGTGTGGGGTCTCCCCATGTGAGAGTAGGTCATTTCCAGGCGCCTATTTAGTTTTCGCTTTTAGTGAAAACACGTCTACTAGCCATGACACGCTAGCGACGATAAAAGAATTTAGTGAAATGCTTCGGCAATTTACTAAAGGAGCGGTAGTTCAGTTGGTTAGAATACCGGCCTGTCACGCCGGGGGTCGCGGGTTCGAGTCCCGTCCGCTCCGCCAACATAAAGACAAAAGCCTCTGCAGAAATGCAGAGGCTTTTTTCGTTTTGGCGTCGCGGACTTTTTTGAAACGAGATAGTCCGCCCCAGATTCGCGTTCATGAGCTTATCGCTCCGCGATATTCACCCACAAACATTACGATAAGCCCTAACAGCAATGTTAGGGCTTTTTCGTGTCTGGAATTTGATAAAACAACGATGAGATTATAAACATTAGAGTCTATAAGCTGTGAATGACTGCTCTAGGAGATTAGTTATGAAGACATTGAAGTCGATCGTTGAAGAGGAGCTAAGCTCCTCATCAACTGTAGTATTGGAACAGATAGTTAAGAAGCGTGTTTATCTAGAAAGTGAATCAACTCATTGAGGGCTAGATTTCTACACTCATCTTGCTCCATAAAGATCTCATGGCGGGCATTGGGGATATTGATAAGCTGACACATTTCACTGACTGCGTGATACTGAGCGAAGTTATCGACTATAGTATCTTCATCTGCCTGAAGGATTAATATTGGTGTGTTGCTATTTTTTGCTGCTTCTATTGTTCTCTTACCCGCATCAATAGACTCATATAACCAATGATTGGTTGGTGAGCCAAGCTGAATAAGTGGATGGGTTTGATAGAGAACTCTATAGTCTTCATAACGTGGCTGACTGTGGGTTAGATCATTATTGGCAAACTCATGTGGTTTGTAATCCTTGCCAGCTAAAATATAGTTAGGTTCTTTATGCTCTGATGTAGTGTCTAACACTTTAGC
The DNA here is from genome assembly GCF_007197645.1 of Shewanella hanedai. Classification (GTDB taxonomy): domain Bacteria; phylum Pseudomonadota; class Gammaproteobacteria; order Enterobacterales; family Shewanellaceae; genus Shewanella; species Shewanella hanedai. The sequence continues at coordinate 183,803 of NZ_VKGK01000009.1, read as the reverse complement.
TAACCAACGGATAAAGCGACTGCTGACAGGCAGTTTTATGCCATACATGGGGGCTGAAAACACCGCTGCGTTAAATGTTTGCGGATATTTATCTAAATAGAGAGTGCCTATGGCCCCTCCCATGGAATGACCGATTAAAAAGAGTTCTTTATGTTGCTTAGGGAGAACAACATTATCGATAAAAAAGGCGAAGTCATCGATATAGGTATCGAATTTATCGATATGACCTTGGTGTGGATTAGCGGTTATACGGCTCGATAGTCCCTGGCCTCTGTGATCGATGGCGTAGACACTATAGCCTTGATGATAAAGATCGAAAATCAGCTCTTGGTACTTAAGGTATGACTCAATTCTGCCATTGCTGATGACAATCGCTTTATGGCTCTGAGGATGTTCAATAGAGGCATAAGCTAAGGTGATATTATCAATAGTTTTGATGACCGATTGAGTGACCGTCTTCCAGAAAGCTTGTTGCTGAAGAGTGTTAAGTGCGTGCTCTGATGAGAATGTGAGCGGTTCTGGTTGATTCTGAGCGTGGTCTTGCGGATCAGTTGCTAGTGACATGGTATTTACAGTGTAGTTTATGCTTGTTAGTCAGTGTATACCTAAACCATTTGTGAGCCACTAAGTTTCTCGTGACTCACAAATGACTGGTACTATTACTTTAGTTGGCTTTCTGAATTGAGATAAAGTCCTGGATTTGTTGTTCTAGCACTAACATCGGCACTGATCCATTTTCCAATATGGCATCATGGAAGGCTCTGATATCGAACTTTTCACCTAACTCCTCTTCAGCCTGAGCACGCAGGCGTTTAATAGTCAGTTCCCCAATCTTGTATGAAAGCGCTTGGCCTGGCCAAGAGATGTAACGGTCGATCTCTGTGGTGACATTGTGCAGTGATAAAGCGGTATTGCTCGCCATAAAGTCCAAAGCTCGTTGACGGCTCCAGCCTTTGGCATGCATGCCTGTGTCGACGACTAATCGGGCTGCGCGCCACATTTCATAGGTTAAGCGGCCGAAGTTACTGTAAGGATCTTGATAGAACCCCGCCTCTAATCCCAAGTATTCAGAGTACAAACCCCAACCTTCGCCGAAGGCCGAAATATAGCTGTAACGGCGAAATGGTGGCAGTGAGGTAAGCTCAGTATTGAGGGATATCTGCAGATGGTGACCCGGAACAGCTTCATGGAGTGTTAGTGCTTCCATCTCATAGAGTGGACGTTTATCCAAGGCGTAAGTGTTGACCCAGTAATAGCCTGGCTCATCATCACGACTTGAACCTGAGTAACGTCCAGTGGTGTATTTTGGGGCTATCTCTGCTGGTACTTCTTGGATACCGTAGGGAGTGCGTGGCAGCTTACCAAAATACTTAGGCAACATCGCGTCGGCTTTCTTGGCGATATACGCCGCCTCTTTTAGCAATTCCTCTTTGGTCTTTGGGTAAAACTGCGGGTCAGTTCGAAGAAAGTGAAGAAATTCAGCGAATGAACCCTCGAAGCCAACGTCGACAATAATCGCTTCCATCTCACCTCGGATGCGTTTGACCTCTTGTAAACCCAGTTGGTGAACCTCATCTGAGTTCATGTCTAAGGTGGTGTAATACCTGACGCGATTTTCATAGAAGGCTTCACCATCGGGCAGGCTTGCTGTAGCGATGCTAGTTCGTGCACCAAGCAAATACTCTTGAGTGATATAGTCAAAAAACTCTTTATACAGAGGCAGTACCGTATTCTCGACTAAAGCTCGGCCTTGTTCGGTTAATGCTGCTTTTTGAGCATCTGAAAAATGTTTGGGATAATGGGTGAAAGGCTTGAAATATCCACTGTCCTCCACGGGAACCATAAAGGCGCTGATGCTGTTTTCAAATCCATTTAGCGTGACTTTCGGTGGAGTTATCCCCGCAGCCAATCCTTGCTGTAGCCAATAGGTTTGCTGAGCAAAATACTTTGGCAGTGCCTCAAGCTTTGCTAGGTAGTGATGGTAGTCTTGCTCTGTTGAAAATCTGTCTTTAGCGATTGAGGCTATATACGCATGAAAGCCGCTCTCAGACGAAATTGGCAAGTAGTGGTCTTTGTAGCGATATAGGTCTACATCGTTTTGTAGCTGGTCTTGTAGGAGCTGTGCGTTAATCCTCTCCTCTTTAGAAAGCCTACTTTTGTTTAGCGCCTTTAAGTTAACGAGAAGGAGTTCACGTCTGCTATTGAACTTAGCTAAGGTATCGGGTGACAGATCGGTTAGCTTACCAGCTTGAGATATGTCTCCTTGGGAGTAGGCAAAGTCTGGACTGGCATCTAGCGTGATCTTCCAAGCCTTATCAATCATGCTTTGCAGTGGTGTGCTTGTTTGTGTTTTGGTTGATTGAGTTTTTGCCTCTGTTTCAGGTACTGTATGTATTTGGCAGGCACTTAAGCCGATAACAAGTAAGCTGGGTACAAGTATTTTGTACATGAAAATGTCCTTCATCGATTCTTATAGGTTTTATAGGGACGCATCGCGCTAAACATATCCAGTTCAGGCTTTGTGAATTTAGCACTATTTTAATATGTTGTATGCAATCTTGATCTTTGGAAGGTAAGCAAAACTGTATGAACAAATTTTAGACATAAAAAAACCGACGTTAAGTCGGTTTTTCATTCTAGAAGTTTAGTTTTATTTCAAACTAAATCACACGAGAGAACTGTTGTTGGCGCGCTTTCTCACGATAGCTCATGTTAAAAATCGTCAAAGCAGATGAGTTAGATTACACGCGAGAACTGTTGCTGACGTGCTTTCTCACGATAGTACACGTCAAAGCAGATACAGATATTACGGATCAGTAAGCGGCCAGTTGGGCTGATGGTGATCTTTCTGTCTGTGATGTCGACTAACTTATCATCGATAAAAGTTTGCAATAACTTAAGGTCTTCGCTGAAGTACTCTTCGAAGTTAATACCTAATTTCTCATCTATCAGCGCCATATCTAAATCGAAGTGACAAATAAGCTGCTTAATCACGACACGACGTATCTCGTCATCGCGGTTTAAGCTACAGCCCTTCCACAATGCGTGGCCTGATTTTTCAATCGACTCATAGTATGGGCGAATATCTTTCTGGTTTTGAGCGTAGCAATCGCCAATTTGGCTGATTGATGAAACGCCTAAGCCCAGCAAGTCACACTCTTCTTGGGTCGTATAACCTTGGAAGTTTCTGTGTAGACGACCTTCATTTTGCAGAATCGATAACTCATCATCTGGCTTAGCAAAATGATCCATACCGATATATTGGTAGCCTGCACCGGTCAATGTTTCAATTGTTTGGTGTAGCATATCTAGCTTCTGCTGAGGCGATGCTAGATCTTCATCTTTAATCTTACGCTGCGCTGCAAAACGTGCAGGTAAATGAGCGTAGTTAAAGACAGAAAGACGGTCCGGATTCAGGTCCAACACTCGCTGCATCGTTTCTGCGAAAGTTTCAGGTGTCTGGTGTGGCAAGCCGTAGATAAGGTCGATGTTGGTTGAAACAAAACCTAGCTCTTTTGCTTTGGCCATCAGGTCGAAGATGAACTGCTCATCCTGCTCACGATTAACCGCGATTTGAACTTTCTTATTGAAATCCTGAACACCGATAGAGATACGGTTAAAGCCGGCTTCTTTCAACGTATCTAACATAGACAGTTCAATTTCACGCGGATCGACTTCAATGGAGTACTCGCCTACATCGGCGACATTGAAGTTCTCTCTGATAAGCGCAGAAAGTCTAAGAATTTGATCTGGATTTAAGAAGGTTGGTGTACCTCCGCCCCAATGAATTTGGGTAACAAGATAGTTCTTAAACAGTGGTGCTCGTTTTACTATTTCGCTAGCAAGGTACTCGATGTATTGATCGGCCTTGTGCTGGTGACGGGTGATCACCTTATTACAACCACAGTAGTAGCAGAGCTTAGCGCAGAACGGGATATGGATATAAAGAGATAACCTATCGCTCTTGCTGTTCGCAATAGAGGTTAGTAGTTTCTCTTCAGTAAAAGAGTCATCGAATTCCAGCGCTGTAGGGTAAGACGTATAACGGGGACCGCTGTAATTGTATTTTTCGATCATTGACTGATCCCAACTAATTTGGGTGGGCTGCTTCAAGGCGTGTCCTCCGGAGTCGTAGTTTAGCGAGGTGTAAAGTATGCATCGTTATTCATTGGATAACTATGATCCATGTTAAAAATTGAGACCTGCATATTTAATGAATGAAAGAATATCCATGAAAACGAGGCAATTGTCAGTGCTCATTTGGCGTTTTTGTGCACAGACTCACGCCTTTAGCCATTTATCGCTTAATAAATTTAAAGATTCTGCTTCATCTCTATCTTGTTGGCACTCGTAATGGATTTATTGACAATGATTAATGCAATGGGCTCGGAGTAAATAAGGTTAACCGTTTTGCTTCTTCGAGAATTTCAGGCTCAAGTTCTGCTTCTGAACGCATACGGGCATAATCGAGCTTCATGCGGGCTCTTTTTTCCAATAATTTACGTTCTGCCATGATCGGGTGGGATTCAATAATAGCAAAATGTTTAAAGAGAGCCGGGTAGTCATTAGTGACTTGCTCTGACATTGATAAGATACCGAAGAGTTTTGCTATTCTCATCACGCCTTCTGATAGCTCGCATCTGTCATCTAACATGGCTGCTGCTATGTATCTAATGCTGTCTAAGTGTTCATCGAATTTGGCTTTATGGGTAGCATCGAATTCAGCCTGCTTTGCCAATTTATCAGCAGTTTGCTTGCGCAGTTTCAATATAAGATAGGTGGCGTAGCTGGCAAGGGCTGTAACTATGATAAAGCCTGATATAAGTAGCGCTGTTGTCATCGTTTATCCTGATATAGAAATGGCATCTAAATCGATGCCATTTATTGGAATTACTTGAGGATTAATCTTTATTTTGAAAATCTTTGAGTAGGTCTGCGCCAGATTCAAATTTGTCGAATAGGTCATCGTCACTGCTAGTAACAGATTTCATGACATGTTCGAGGTCATCTTCTGCTGTAATACCTAAGCTTTCCATTAGTGCTTCGATTAGATTTAGCTGATTTTCGAGCCATTTCTGATCATCTTTAGATAGCTCTTTACCCTCTTCAAGCATATCTAGAAGTTGATTCAGTCTTGGATCATCTTCCATCTTGAGTAATTTCTGCTCATCGGTAAGTTTTGGCCCTTTCTCTTTCTTAGGCGCAACAACTTTAGTCGGAAGGTCTAACTTAACAGCTACCTTACTGCCGTGGCGTGGGTCTTTTTTCTGTGAACCTGTGCCATTGACGTTACCCACAATGTTTTCATTGTGACGGCTGCCGGCTTTATTGCCAGAGTCTTTCTTTTTACCTGCTAGAACGCGTTCGGTCTTTTTCGTTCTGGGTGCTAATTTAGGTGAGTTCTGATTAACTTTACGTGATTTTTTAGAGTGTGCCATGGGTTGTTCTCAATAACTGGTAATACAAATTTGGTACGCAAAGCCGATTAACTTTCAGCAAACGAACTTAGGTCGCGTGTTATATCAGATCCTGATGGTTTTTGCACCAGAATGAGATCATTTGGTGCGAATAATAACTTAAAACCGGCCTGTTCGGCTAGATACTCGAAAGTCGCGTGTTGATAAAAGCTTACATGGGTGAGGTTATTCTTATGGTGCCATTTATCAAAGGTGCTTGGATCAGTCAGTAATTTGGTCTTGATGGCAAGCCAGCCGCCAGGTTTTAACATCGAACCTAATAGAGACCATTCTTTAAAAGGAAAGCGAAAATGCTCGAAAACCTTGAAGCAACAGATGTAATCATAGTGATGCTTTAGCACTTGATGATCTGGTGCGAAAAAAGGATCGTACTGAGAGATCTTATGCTGGTTATTGCCTATGCCTAACAGAGAACTGGGATCCAATACTCGACCAAAGTTCAAACCCGATAGTGGTTGTTCGGAATTTTGTTCACATTGTGAAATTAGGCTAGTAAGAAATTGAGTCAGTGCGGGTTGTTTACCCTCTCCGCTTTCTTGGTATCTTTGTTTCTCGACAGAAGGGGGGAGATGGGAGGCGGCGTCGGAGAAAACTAACTGGCAATGATGGCAAGTGTACATGTCGCGTTTTTTATTGCGGTGAAATAGAGAGGTTTGTGTGTTGTGGCAAAGAGGGCATCTGCGCATTTTCAAACATTCACCAATTGGATAAAAAAGGAGACTTTAAAAATATCATAAAAAAAGGCGACAGTATGACTGTCGCCCTCAAAAAGTGTCAAAGACACCAATTCTTATTTCAAGTATCCATACTTGCTATGCGACTTTCCCGGTCAGTATCCATCTTATTTTTGGCTGCTTTCCCTGCATAGTATTTTAGTTAGCGGTCATCCAGACGCTTTCTTAATATCCTGAGTCATCCTGACTACAGCTTCCGTAGATGGTCTCCATGACACATCACTATCCAAATCGTCATCTTTGACGTTGATTAAACCATCCCTGTTACTTTTACGTTAGTTTAGTGAACTTACGCTCTAAAACAGCAAGCTGCGAAGCGATGTTTCTAAACCTGTAAGGGAGCGCTATTAAAGCTATTTGGCCTTCCTAACCAAGTTCCTTACTAAAAGTATTGCTGACCTGGATTTCAAGAGAAATCACGACTCTTATTATTTTTAGAGAGTGGTCTTAATTATATTATTGTTATTGAATATATTTATTCTTATATCTTAAATGCAAACGTAACCGAAAACTGTAAGTTGTTATTAGATGTCTTATACAAACAGATGGGTTCATCTCGGTACGGGCTCAATTAAACCTAAATCTGTGATCAGTGTCAAGCCTGTTTTTAAGGGAAGTTTACGTAAAGGTAACTTTAAAGTGTGAAAAAAGGTGGCTTAGCCACCTTTTTTTAACATGCCTAAAACTTACTTAAGGCTTGATATATATTTAGATAATGCTGCTGTGTCTTCAGTTGTTAGCTTGCCAGCGATATCTTGCATCATGCCATTTAAATCATTGTTACGACTTGTATCGCGGAACTTATTTAGCTGAATTGTGAGATAATTTGCATGTTGTCCACCGATAGCGGGGAAACCTGCCAATTCAGAACCTGCACCTTGCGGTCCATGACATGCAATACAAGCAGTGATACCGCGAGCGACATCACCGCTCATGTACAACTGCTCACCTAACTCAGGAATATCTGTTACTTCGACTTGAGTTTGTGTCTGTGAGGCGTAAAATGCGGCAACATCTTTAATACCTTGGTCATCAAGCATCATGGCCATTCCGCCCATGATTGGATCATTACGACCCTCTTTACCACCTGTTTGAGCAGCACTACGGAAATCATGTAGCTGCTTTTCGAGGTAAGTGGCTTGTTGTCCAGCAAGTTTTGGGTACATGTCTATCATGCTGTTACCGTCCACACCGTGGCAGGCTGAGCAAACGATGGCTTTAGTTTTTCCCGCTTCAGCATTACCTTCTGCCATCGCTGGTGAAGAGATTGAGGCTAAAACAGATAGCGCAAGAGCAAACTTTTTCATGGCGTTCCAACTTATGGTTAAATTTTTTTGTCCTGAACTTACTAGCATAGCTCGCAAGCGTGATAAAATGTACTAAATGTGATCGAGGTAATATTTTACACGAAATTGTGAAAATGTAAGCAACTCTTCGATATTTAAAGTACAAAACGTTATATTTTTGGAGTCGGTAGTGACTGAATCTCGTATGGATTTTCGTAAAGCAAAGTTTTTAATCAGTGCTCCTGATATTGCGCATCTTAACCAATATTTACCAGGAGATGCAGGGGTAGAAATCGCGTTCGCTGGTCGCTCAAACGCGGGTAAGTCTAGCGCATTGAACATGCTAACCGATCAAAAAGGGTTAGCTAGAACCAGTAAAACCCCCGGAAGAACACAGTTAATTAACGTGTTCGAGCTAGATGAACACCGTCGTTTAGTGGATCTTCCCGGTTATGGTTTTGCTCAGGTTCCGCTGGCATTAAAGAAAAAATGGCAGCATGCGCTAGGTGAATACCTACAGGAACGTCAATGTTTGGCTGGCGTTGTTGTGTTAATGGATATCCGACACCCGCTGAAAGATCTCGATATGCAGATGATTTCGTGGGCAGTTGAGAGCGAGATTCCGGTATTGGCTCTGCTCACTAAAGCGGACAAAATGAAGCAAAGCGAGAGAATGAAGATGATTAACGAGGTGAGAAAACACCTTGGTGATTATGATGACCGAGTTAAGGTCGAGCCATTTTCATCGTTAAAAGGGCTAGGAAAGCCAAAAGTGCTGAGTATTTTGAACGAATGGTGTCAACCGCAATGGCTAATGGATGCAATTGCAGAGGCCGAAAATGCAGATGAGAGTGAAGACGAAGCTTAAGCTTTATTGATGCACTAATCTTATAAGAGTAACGCCCTAGTTTCATTTTGAAGCTGGGGCTTTTTTATAGTCAAAAAAAACCAGCGTGTTGTATTTATGATTTATATATATGAGCTGAATGGAATTTTAGATAAAAAAATAGCCGACGGAAAAACCATCGGCCCAATTAGCTCTTTTGGGGAGAAGCTAAATTCAACAAGACTCAAGTACCATCAAGCTAGGCTTTTTGACACTCAATATCGATAGCATACATGGAATAGGATTAAGTTTAAAGTAAATGCTCTAAAATAAATTTTAGGCGAAAAAAAGCCCCAGCAAACTAAGTTGCTGAGGCGCCATAATTTGGCTATTCACTATAATTAGCGAATTAAAAAGGTCTGAAAGATAGAACATCTTAACCTCTGTACCCTACGCAGAGAATAATACATCATTGACCGTTATATGAAAAACTGTTTTTCATATAAAACGTAATAATGTGACAAGGATCCAAGCTTGAGAGGCTTTTTTACACAGAATATGATCGGTAATTTTTATTTATCTGCTTATATATGAATCTGTTAATGTCCATTGGCTAATAAAAATACTTTTTTTGATCTTTTTAACACGTTTAAGGATTTTTCATACTGATGATGTATAAATGACAGTGTTTTTGTAAGAACGGCATATAAGAAGTCATCTATTTTAAGCTTAGAAAACAAAAAGGCTCCAGCAAGCTGGAGCCTTTTCAGTAAAGGATGAAAGGGACTAGTGGGCTTGTTCCCAGTTGTCACCGATCCCGCCTTCAGCTAAGAGTTCGACATCTAAGCTGACGGCATCTGCCATCATTTTGCATATCTTAGCTTGTAATGCTTCTGCTTTATCACTGTCGACCTCAAATACCAATTCATCGTGTACTTGCATGATCATGGTGATCTCACCTTGGGTATCCGATTCAATCCACTGGGAGATGTTAATCATTGCCTTCTTGATTATGTCAGCTGCAGTTCCCTGCATTGGTGCGTTAATCGCTGCACGCTCAGCTCCTTGACGGCGCATGGCGTTTCTATCTTTGATAGCTGGAAGATAGAGTCTGCGTCCATAGAGAGTAGAGACATAGCCAAGATCAGCGGCTTCTGCTCGCGTATCCTCCATATATTTAAGTACGCCAGGATAACGTTTAAAGTAGGTATCAATATACTTTTGTGCTTCTGCGCGTGGAATATCAAGTTGGCGTGCTAGTCCAAAGGCTGACATTCCGTAGATTAAACCAAAGTTGACGGCTTTAGCACGGCGGCGCTGCTCTGTGGTGACTTCACTAAAGTTGACACCAAATACTTCTGCTGCGGTTGCCTTATGAATGTCTTTTCCTTCAGCAAAAGCCTTTAATAGGCCTTTATCTTGGGATAGGTGCGCCATGATCCTCAACTCGATTTGAGAGTAATCGGCCGCAAGTACTTTTTTACCCTCTTGAGCGATAAAGGCGTGACGAATACGTCTTCCTTCCTCCGTACGAATTGGAATGTTTTGCAGGTTAGGCTCACTAGAGGATAAGCGACCCGTTGCGGCATTAGCTTGGTGATAACTGGTGTGTACTCGACCCGTTCTGGCATTTACCATCAATGGCAGCTTGTCAGTATATGTGCTCTTAAGCTTAGCTAAGCTTCTGTGTTGTAATATTATCTTAGGTAACGGATAGTCCAGAGCAAGTTCAATTAATACCTCTTCGGCTGTTGAAGGAGCTCCTTTAGGCGTCTTTTTAATGACTGGGTAACCGAGCTTTTCAAAAAACAGGACTTGAAGCTGTTTTGGTGAGCTTAAGTTAAAGACTTCACCTGCTATCTCAAAAGCGTCTTGTTCGAGTTTATCTATCTTGATCGCTATCTCTTCACTCTGCTGACCTAGCATCATGCTATCGATCAATACACCTTCGCGTTCAATATCAGATAAAACGTGGATCAAAGGCAGCTCAATGTCGGTAAAGACCGAGGCGAGTTTTGGATCTTTTTGTAAACGAGGCCAAAGGTGTTGATGCAGTCGCAAAGTGATATCTGCATCTTCTGCAGCGTAAGGTGCGGCTGTTTCGAGCGGGATCTGGTTGAAGGTGATCTGCTTAACCCCTTTACCTGCGATCTCTTCAAAGCTGATGGTCTTGTGCCCTAAATACTTCAGTGCCAAATCATCCATGTTGTGTTTGGAGGCAACTGAGTTAAACACATAAGATTCGAGCATAGTGTCAAAAGCAACACCTTGTAACTTGATGCCTATGTTGGCAAAAATGCTGATGTCATACTTAAGATTTTGACCGACTTTTTTAAGTTCAGGATTTTCAAGTAGAGGTTTAAGTTTAGCAAGAGCCTCTTCTAGATCTAGTTGCTCAGGTGCGTCGAGATAATCATGGGCTAATGGTAAATAAGCCGCTTTACCTGCTTCAACTGCAAATGAGATACCGACCAATTTAGCGACCATATAATCGATGCTTGTGGTCTCTGTATCTATGGAGATCAGTTCTGCTTTGGAGAGTTGCTCAATCCATCGATCTAACGCTTCATGAGTTAGAATGGTTTCATACTCTGTTGCGATCTCTTGAGGCGTTACCTCTTCTTCATTCGAACTGTCGTCAGAGTCTTTAGCGGTACCCGTTTTATTGTCTAATACCTCAGCTAACCAACGCTTAAACTCCATTTCACCATAATATTTAATGAGGTCATCTTTATTGGCTGGAGTAATAGTTAACTCTTTCCAATTTTGCTCCATTTCAACATCAAGTTTAATAGTGGCCAGCTCATAAGATAGTTTGAGCATATCGCCATGTTCAGCCAGTTTGGCCGGCATGGTTTTAGAACCTCTGAAGCCTAGTGCTGGAATCTTCTCAGGTGCTGCCAAGATCTGTTCGACGCTACCAGCGCCAATTAACATTGCAACGGCTGTCTTCTCACCCACACCTGGCAAACCAGGAATGTTATCGGCTTTATCACCCTGAAGCGCTAGCAGATCAATGATTAACTCAGGTCCTACGCCAAACTTCTCTTTCACCTCTGCTGGTCCCATAACGGTATTGGTCATGGTATTAATTAAGGTGACATTGTCATCGACAAGCTGAGCCATATCTTTATCGCCAGTACTGATCAGTACGGCGCGCCCCTCTTTACTTGCTTGTGTCGCAATCGTTCCTATCACATCATCGGCTTCGACGCCTGAGATACACACAAGAGGTAGGCCTAACGCACGAATAATATTGTGTAGAGGCTCAATTTGCGTCCGAAGGTCGTCCGGCATGGGTGGGCGCTGTGCTTTATAGTCTTCGTACATATCATTACGAAAGGTTTTTCCTTTTGCATCGAAAACGACAGCCATCTGATCTGGCTTATATTGATTCAGCAAACTGCGGAGCATGTTGATCACGCCATACACTGCCCCCGTAGCTTCCCCTTTCGAGTTTGTCAAATGTGGTGGTGAGTAATAAGCTCGATAGAGGTATGAAGAACCATCCACAAGAACTAAGGGATTTTCGGCAATTTTCGGCATAATGAGTATTCGACTTTGGTTTCGAGTGATGTTTTCGATAGTGGCGCTAGCATGCCACAGAAGGGAGTTTACAGCCACGGGAATTTATTCCACTGCTTGTGGATAAGTCTGTGCACTAAAAAAAATATTAACTGAAATTGTTCAACCATTCATAGAAAAGGCTTGATTGTAAGGTGTTGAAAGTAAAGTGAAAGGAAAAAAAGTGTGAACTGTGTTGTAGTTTTCTTATTTTGGTTTTATTTTGTGGACTTTTTTATTTAACTACTTATAACACTCTTGATTTGGCTAAATAAACAGCGCTTAATATAGTTGATGCACTAACTTAGCATGAAAAATAAACAGATCAAGCTATTTGTTATGCTCTTGTTAAAATAAAAAGATATATACAGGAGGGTTTTAATGAAAAAAAATTTTAGGGTTAGTGAGTCATTCTAAAGTTTTCAATGGTTGAGGGGCACATGACTCTTTATTCGCTATGTTTACCCTCTTGAAATCAGGCGTTTGATATCTGTGCTTAATACCAATCAGTATAAGAAGTTGATCTACTTAGAGTGTTTTTGGGCAAACTAATTCAAGCCGATCTGATTGATCTTAAGGTCTCGCAGATATCGATTTTATGAAGGCGTATTAGGAGAAGTAGGTAGATGACTACCTGTGTGATGAAGGGGAAAGTCTTGAGTGTCCAGTGCTCAAATTACGACAAGATGCTGGATTTAACATCTTGTCGTGACAGAGCTAAAGTTTGTACTGTTGAAGTGGATATAGCGAGTGCTTAAAGTCTGCGTTTACTGTCTATGAATCCCTGAGCAAGTCCTACCATTAATCCGCCGATATGAGCGCCGTTAGCAATGGAGAGTCCGAATAGATCGGTAAAACCAAATACTAGCCATAACAGCATAAAGCCCATGTATGCCGGTGGAAGCCCTATACCTAATTCGGGGCGTTTAACCCCCATAATCCAAGTGTATCCGACCACAGCGTATACGACACCAGACAGGCCGCCGAAGTTAGGCCCACCAATGTAATACTGTAATACGTTGGGTAAGGTGCCAGCGACAATGAGTAAGATGAACAATGGCGCTGCGCCTAACTTGTTTTCAATTTTACCACCCAAATACCACCACCAGAGTAAGTTAAAGATGATATGCAGTGCTGAGAAGTGAAGGAGTGTTGGCGTGAAAATTCGCCACACTTGGCTTAAGTTAGTGTCGGGTACGGCATTGAAAAAAGAGAGATATTCATAAATTGGGTTAGCAAAGCCCAAGTTAAAACCTGCGAAAACGATGACGCAAATAAAGAATATGGACAGTGTTAACGGGCCTGCGCCTGAGATAAATTGAGTCAGTAGCTGCAAAGAAGGTGCGCCATAATCCATCTTGACGTGTGTATCGCCATTATCCCAAGAGGCTTGTAGGTATTTATCATCATGGGGATTCTGGATAAAACGTTGAAATTCCATCGCCGCTTTGACGCTGTCTTGATCTCGCACTACGGCCAGACTGACTCCTTGTTCGACGTGGGTGACTTTACAGTCAATGTTCTCGCCTTTAAGGTAATCGACCAGAGCTTGGGCCGCTCTTTCATTAGGTAACCTGCCAATCTCGATCATAGGCTGAACCTCATATCTGGGAGGGTAACATTAAATAGAATAGCACTCTTTGGCTCGGAATAAACAATTATATACAGCTAATACAAAGACTAAGGCCACACCTTGATAGACATTCTCAGGCGAGGAGATGAAAAAAGTTAACTCTCTGACTCACGCCATGCCTGATAGCCGCCATCTAAGCTGTATACATCATCAAAGCCTTGCTCAATGAGGTACTCTGCAGCATTTTGACTGCTGATCCCATGATAGCAAACAACAATCAGAGGCTGATCCATATCGGCTTCAGCAATAAAGTTGGCTAGGTTGTCATTGGTTAAGTTAACCGATCCTTTGATATTCGCAGACTCAAAGCTGGCTGTATCACGGATATCAACAATCTGAATGTCGGGGTTCGTTTCAGCTAATTGAATGAGCTGGTTAACGCTAAAGTGTTGGAAGTTAGGCATAGTAATATTTACTTAAATGATTGAGTGGATGTATAAAAAGGGCTGACGTCGCCAACCCTTTAAGATTAAGTTAATCCCAATTAAGGATAACTTTACCTGATTGACCAGAGCGCATGGCGTCAAAGCCTTGCTGGAAATCATCAATATTGTAGTGATGAGTAATAATCGGTGAGATATCGAGTCCAGATTGAATCAGGCTCGCCATCTTGTACCAAGTTTCAAACATCTCGCGACCGTAAATGCCTTTGATGATAAGTCCCTTGAAGATCACTTTACTCCAATCAATCGCCATCTCGCCGCCAGGAATACCTAACATGGCCACTTTCCCGCCATGATTCATGGTGTCTAGCATAGAGTGGAATGCAGAAGGTACGCCTGACATCTCAAGACCGACGTCGAAGCCTTCGGTCATACCAAGTTCACTCATCACATCTTTGAGATTCTCTTTTGCAACATTAACGGCGCGTGTGGCCCCCATTTTACGTGCAAGTTCGAGACGATACTCATTGACGTCAGTAATGACCACATGGCGTGCACCAACATGACGACAAACCGCAGCGGCCATAATACCAATAGGACCAGCGCCTGTGATCAATACATCTTCACCGACCAGATCAAAAGAGAGCGCAGTGTGTACCGCGTTACCAAACGGATCAAAGATTGAAGCAAGATCGTCAGAGATATCATCTGGGATTTTGAACGCATTGAATGCTGGGATCACTAAGTATTCGGCAAAAGCACCGTCACGGTTAACCCCAACGCCAGAAGTATTACGACACAGATGAGTACGTCCAGCACGGCAGTTACGGCAATGGCCACAAGTGATATGTCCTTCGCCAGAGACACGATCGCCGATTGAGAATCCACGTACTTCCTGACCGATACCGATCACTTCACCCACGTATTCGTGGCCAACAACCATAGGAACCGGAATGGTGTTTTGTGACCACTCGTCCCAATTGTAGATATGGACATCTGTACCACAAATAGCCGTTTTACGAATTTTAATCAGTAGATCGTTATGGCCCATCTCCGGTTTCGGAGCATCGACCATCCAGATCCCTTCTTCAGGTTTAAGCTTGCTTAGTGCTTTCATCGCATAAATTCCTAAATGATACCCATCTCTTTAGCGATACGAGTAAATGCCTCGATTGCCTTATCTATCTGCGCTTTTGTATGTGCCGCAGACATTTGAGTTCTGATACGTGCCTGCCCTTTAGGGACGACAGGGAATGAGAAACCAACTACATAGATGTTCTCTTCAAGCAGTCGACTGGCAAAATCGCCAGCGAGCTTAGCATCACCGATCATCACTGGAATAATCGCGTGATCTGCGCCGCCGAGTGTAAATCCAGCCTCAGTCATTTTCTCACGGAAATAACGACTGTTTTCCCATACGGCTTCGCGAAGTGCTTGACCTGATTTTAGCATCTCAAGTACGTGAATCGATGCCGTCACGATTGATGGCGCTAAAGAGTTTGAAAACAGATAAGGGCGTGAACGTTGACGTAACCAATCGACCACTTCTTTCTTCGCAGATGTGAATCCGCCCGATGCTCCACCAAGGGCTTTGCCTAATGTACCGGTAATGATATCAACGCGATCCATCACTTGGCAGTGCTCATGAGTACCACGGCCATTTTGACCAACAAAACCCACTGCGTGAGAATCATCGACCATCACGAGTGCGCCGTATTGATCAGCCAGATCGCAAACACCATTTAAATTAGCGATGACACCGTCCATCGAGAATACGCCATCGGTGGCGATCATGATGTTGCGTGCACCGGCTTCTTTGGCTGCTTTAAGTTGAATTTCAAGCTCGGCCATATCGTTGTTGGCATAGCGGAAACGCTTAGCTTTACACAAACGCACACCATCAATAATAGAAGCGTGGTTGAGTGCATCAGAAATAATGGCATCTTCAGGGCCTAGCAAAGTTTCGAAAAGACCTGCGTTAGCATCGAAGCATGAAGAGTAAAGAATGGTGTCTTCCATGCCTAAGAACTCGCTAAGACTTGCTTCGAGTTGCTTGTGAATATTTTGGGTACCACAGATAAAACGTACCGAAGCCATACCAAAACCATGAGCGTTAAGTCCGGCTTTAGCGGCCTCAATGAGCTCTGGATGGTTGGCTAGACCAAGATAGTTATTGGCGCAGAAGTTCATCACTTCGCTGCCATTGACTTGGATCTCAGTTTGCTGAGGAGAGACGATAATACGCTCACTCTTGTACAAGCCTTCGGCTTTTACTTGGGTAAGTTGTAGGTTCATTTGATCGTAGAATGAGGTCTTTGCCACCTGAATTCTCCTTAATTAGCATTATTTTGTTTATTGGAGTGGCGGCATTTTAACCTTAAATCTGCTTACGCTCACAGCCTTTTTTTACTGTGAACAGGTAGGATTATTTAGTTTAGGGTAACAAGACGATTCACATTAAAAAAACTAATCAATAACAAATAAGGTTTGAGCGAGGATAATCTGGTGACTAAGGATTGATTATAGAGGAAAACGTTAACTGGATATGAGTAAAAAAACCACCAACTTGTGTTGGTGGATGTCATCTATTCCGTCGGTGCGGCTGCTAGCTCTCGGTAATGTTGTTCTAATCTCATGAAAGTACTGCGAGAGTCTGCTGTCGAGTAGGCTTTTGAAATCATAAGAATTCTAAGTAACCCCTCGTAGATTGAAGACTTAGTGATCTCCATTTTGCTTGAATGCGTCTGCTTATAACCGATCCAGAAACAGACAATCATACGAATCGTCTCTGCAAGGGAAGGAATATCTTCACTATCAATTGCGAGCACACCATCTTGATTGAGCTTAGTCAGGACATGGCTGCATCGAGTGAGTACTTGTTGTTGAGTAATGAGATACAGAGATTTAAGTTCATCATCACGATTTAAAATATCCGTGAGATTAGCGTACATAAACCGGAACTCCCACATTGCGTAAAACATAGCATCGAAGTAGCCGATAAGCAGATCTATGTTAACCGGCTCACCCTCATAGGGTTGAAAACTGGTTTCAAGGTGGCTTTGATATAAGCTGAAAATAGAACGAATGATGTCCTCTTTATTACGGAAGTGATAATAGAGGTTGCCAGGGCTGATCCCTAAATGCGCGGCGATATGATTAGTGGTGACGTTGCGTTCACCTTTTTCATTAAAAAGCTCAAGACTGGCGTAAATTATTTTATCGCGGGTTTTCATTGTCGTCCTAATTGAATCGATGTTTAATCACAGGTCGATTGATACTAGATTGCCCTGATCTTGGATAAATATACCGCAACCACTTGCAGTATGTCATGAGGTCGTTTTGGTATACTAGCACTGACATAATTTATCAGGCAAAACTGATTTATCCTAATTACAGCGTTAATTTCACCTTTGGCCATAAATGAAGTGAGTTTCGGGCGTAAATCATAATGCAGCAAGTGATCGGTTTAAGGTATGTTAGCATTACTCTACTAAGCCGCTAATACGTTAAATAAGTATCAGATCAAATGAATCGTTTTATATATTCAGCATTACTTTACCTCTTATTACCCTTGCTCGTTTTGTACTTGGCATTTAGATCCATAAAAAGCCCTGATTACCGTTGTCGTTGGGGGGAGAGGTTTGGTCTGGCCAAATTGAAACAAAGTGATCTGTTGATCCATTCTGTCTCTATGGGGGAAACATTAGCTGCCATTCCTCTCATAAAAGCGATCCAACAGCGCTATCCTCAAGTATCAATAACCGTCACCACCACCAGTCCTACAGGATCTGCTGAAGTGGTTAAAGCGTTTGGACCGAGTGTTCAGCATTGTTATCTCCCCTTTGATATCTCCATTTGTGTGAAGCGTTTTTTACGTCAGGTATCGCCTAAAAGCTGGATTATTATGGAGACTGAACTGTGGCCAAACTCCATCTACTTTGCGTCCAAGCAAGGTGTGAAAGTGATGCTAGCCAACGCAAGACTATCTGAGAAATCGGCAGGGCAATACAGTAAGCGAATGAAGCTTAGTCAGCCGATGTTACAGAGTTTAGATATCATTGCAGCTCAATCACTGCAAGCGGCAGAGCGCTTTATCGAGCTTGGTGTCAGTCCGAGTCGAGTTAAGGTGTGTGGCAGTTTGAAGTTCGATCTCACCCTCCCTGAGGATAAGATTGCTCAAGCCAAAATATTACGTCAGCAGTGGCGTGACAAGAGTGCCCCAATCTGGGTGGCGGGCAGTGTTCATCCTGGAGAGTTTGAG
The DNA here is from genome assembly GCF_007197645.1 of Shewanella hanedai. Taxonomy (GTDB): domain Bacteria; phylum Pseudomonadota; class Gammaproteobacteria; order Enterobacterales; family Shewanellaceae; genus Shewanella; species Shewanella hanedai. Next base: position 165,639 of record NZ_VKGK01000009.1, on the reverse strand, counting down.
GCAATGATACAGGCGCATAAACGCTTGTTAGCCAGCAAGCCTGATGCTCTATTAGTGATGGTTCCACGCCATCCTGAGCAATTTAATGCAGCAGCGGAGAAGATTCTTGCATCAGGTTTGAGCTTGGCGCGTCGGAGTTTACAAGATAGCGTGACTTTCAATACCCAAGTATTACTGGGTGATACCATGGGTGAACTGTTGACATTCTATGGCGCAGCAGATCAAGCTTTTATTGGTGGCACCTTAATCAGTAATGGCGGTCACAATCCATTGGAACCAGCCGCTTTTGGTCTACCTGTTTATGTCGGTCCTAATCATTGGGACTTTGCCGAAATCACGCGTTTGCTTGACGATGCTGGCGCCTTGAAAGTGATTGTTTCTGCCGATGAGCTGGCTGAAGAGTTAATTGTTAAGTTTGATGACAAGCTCATTTACCAGAACGCGAGTGAAGCTGCTTTACGAGTCGTGAATACTAACAAGGGGGCATTGCAGCAACAATGTGAACTTGCTTACCAACTAATTGAGTGTGTTAAATGAGCCAACTTGAATCCTTTGCATCGATTTACCAAAGAGCCAGCGATCGTAAAGGCGGGGATGAAGGCCTCGAAAGCCTGCTGAGCGGCAGTTTAACGGAAGACGAAATAGGTCAGTATAAAGATGCTGAACTACTCTCTGAGATGAGTAAGAAGGTATTCCAATCTGGCTTTGTTTGGCGGATTGTAGACCATAAGTGGCCAGCTTATCAGGAGGCTTTCTTTAACTTTGAGCCTACCAAAGTCCTGATGTTATCCCCTGAGCAGTTGCAGGAAAGGGCGAGCGATACTAATTTGATCCGCCATATGAAGAAAACCATGGCAATCTATGATAATGCGTTGATGGCTCATGATATTGCACTTGAGCATGGCAGTTTAGCCGAATATATTGGCCGTTGGCCCGCTGAAGAGATCACTGATCTTTGGGCTGTGCTTAAACGTCGAGGTACACGTTTAGGCGGCAATACTGGGCCTTACTTCTTACGGGCGATAGGCAAAGATACCTTTCTACTCACCGGCGATGTTCAAGGTTATCTCACTTCCCATAAGCTGGTGGATTTTGGCTTTAGTTCTAAGAGTGGTTTAAAGCAGGTTCAGGGTGTGTTTAATGCTTGGCAACAAGAGTCGGGCAGAAGTTTGGCTGATATTAGCCGAATCTTAGCCTGCAGTGTCGGCGATAATCGAGTTTAAATTTAGGGGTTACCTAATATAAAAAAACCAGCCCGGATGGGCTGGTGCATGTTTGCCAAAGAATGAGCAATAAATAGAGATAAAGATTGAGCTTTGGTGCAGGGAAAGCGAGTTAAAACTTAAAAGCTTTTGCTGATGCCAACAACGAATCGGTCATCAAAAATTTCTGTCTGTGTACCATAAACCTTGTGGGTACCATCTACTGTGCTGCCATGGTATCTAAGGTCAAATTTAAGGCCAGCATAGGTTTTACTTAGACCTAAGTTCCAGTGTCCCCATCCTTCAGCGCCTTCGCCATCAAGATCTTGGTAACCCACTGAACCAGATACGTTGATTCCGTTGCTAAATGCATAGCTTGGGTGGACTGCGTAGTTAACACCTTGCCAACCATCAACACCAAACCAGTCATCCAGAGTTGGTGTGATTTCGAGTTGTACGTTTGCTTGACCAAACTGCTTGCCGACTTTAAGCCAAAGCTCGGTGTAGTTTGAGTATGAAGCACCTGGATACAGGTACGAGAAGACCATCACATCGTAAGTAAAGCCGCTGTCACCAAGTTCTCCAGCTTTACCGATAAATGGTGCGGTGACGATTTCAAGATTAGGATCGGCAAACTTGATGTTAGAAGCGAATACGCCTGCATACCAACCATCATCATTACCCCAGCCTAAAGTACCTTGTACTACAGGAACATCGCCGTCCATCGTTTCAGATTCACCACGAAAAACATAGTCAGATGCAAAAGTCAGGTTGCCATTGATGGTACCACCTAGTACTTGCTCTTTATCTTCGGCGTGAGCGATTGATACGGCTGAAAGCAATAGGCCACTGATAAGTAACTTGTGTTGAAGTTTCATCTTAATCGTCATGAGGTCGTCTCGTTTAAGTATTTGTAAGTACAGGAGCACTATAAGGATAATTTGTGAATGGCAATGACGTATCGGATGAATCAATAGCTAACAAATATGAACAATTATGAACAAAGTGATATTTAGAGGGCATAAACAGGGGCTGATAATACTTTTGTCTGTTTTTACAATACATTCAGCTGTAATAAAACAAGTGAGTAACAAGGATATCTAGTGCCGTTTAAATTTAACGGGTTGGCAACATAAAGGGCTGATATTATGTGATTATTAGCATTGTCTTACAAAATAATATCGCTTCTTCTTGTTGGAAAAGGCCAGTTATGAGATAAAGGAAAGTTCAAATCTTACACAAAAACATATGCTGCCTACGTATCAAGCTGCGGAATTTTCTGCTATCAGTATACGTGTCCACAATTGGTGGCATCGATTAGGAGTTCTCATGCGGCAAATAGTCAAAATTGCCTCTGTTATAAGCGTGGCGTTATGGATAACGGCTTGCGGGCAAAAAGCAAACGAAAATCAAGGCGCTGGCGCACCTAGAAGTGTCGAAGTTAGCGTGATGGAGGTTGTTTCTGGTCCTCAGTCTATCCTTGTGGAACTCCCAGGTCGAAGTAAAGCTTATTTGGAAGCTGAGGTTCGTCCTCAAGTTTCGGGCATTATCACCGAGCGTGGTTTTGTTGAAGGCGGTAATGTAGAACAGGGTCAATCTCTGTATCAAATCGATCCTTCTACGTACCAAGCGGCAGTGATAAGCGCTGAAGCTGATCTTGCGCGTGCAAGCGCTAGCTTAGCTTCGACTAAGTCTAAAGCTGTGCGTTTTCAAGAACTGGTTAAGATTAATGCCATTAGTCAGCAAGATTTCGATGAAGCCGATGCGCTTTATAAAGAGGCTTTGGCCAGTGTTACTGTCGCGAAAGCGGCAATACACACTGCAAAAATTAACCTAGAATACACCCAAGTGCAAGCGCCAATCTCTGGCCACATTGGCGTTTCTAATGTCACTGCTGGTGCGTTGGTAACGGCAAATCAGACGCAGATCTTAACTAAGATCCAGCAGCTAGATCCAATTAATGTGGATATCGCTCAGTCAAGTGCTCAACTGTTACGTTTAAAAGCTAAATTGAAACAAGGTCAACTCAAAGCGACGAATAACGCGGGTGTTAGTTTGATCTTAGAAGATGGCAGCACTTACGCTCAAGAGGGGCTATTGCAGTTCTCTGAAGTGAGTGTTGATGAGAACACAGGTTCGGTTATTTTAAGAGCTGAGTTCCCTAATCCTGATGGGATATTAATGCCTGGTATGTATGTGCGCGCGTTGTTGAATACAGGCACAGATTCAGAAGCCATTTTAGTCCCTCAAAAAGCGATTACTCGTAATCCTAAAGGCCAAGCAATTGCCATGCTGGTCAATGCCCAGAACAAGGTTGAGTCACGTGTTGTTACGACAGCTGAAGTGATTGATAACCAATGGCGCATTACTAAAGGCTTAGCGGTTGGTGATAAGTTGGTTGTTGAAGGCTTGCAAAAAATTCGTGCTGGATCGACGGTGACTACGGTTCCCGTGTCGGCCAATAATAGTCCATCAAAGAAATAGGGTAATACTATGGCACGTTTTTTTATTGACCGCCCTATATTTGCATGGGTTATAGCCATTATCATTATGCTCGCTGGGGTGTTGTCAATTTTCATATTGCCAGTGTCTCAGTATCCAAGCATTGCGCCACCGACGGTTGTGATCACCGCGACTTATCCTGGTGCGTCAGCTAAGACGGTTGAAGACTCGGTGACTCAGGTCATCGAGGAGCGGATGACGGGTATCGACAACATGCGATACTTCTCCTCAACCAGTGATAGTTTTGGTAATGGCATTGTCACATTGACCTTTAATGCTGGAACTGATCCTGATATTGCTCAGGTTCAGGTACAAAACAAGCTGCAGTTGGCCATGCCATTACTTCCTCAAGAAGTGCAGGCTCAAGGGGTTAAAGTCAACAAGTCGAGTGCTGGCTTCTTGATGGTGATCGGTTTTGTGTCTCAGGATGGATCGCTCAATAAGAATGATATTGCCGATTATGTAGGTACAAACGTTCAAAATCCCATGAGCCGTGTTAGCGGTGTGGGTGAGATTGAGATGTTTGGTGCCCAGTATGCAATGCGCATCTGGCTTGACCCGCTTAAACTGACGCAATATAACCTAACCAGTATTGATGTCATGTCGTCGATCCGTGAGCAGAATGCTCAGGTATCAGCAGGCCAACTTGGTGGTGTTCCTTCATTACCTGGTCAGCAGTTAAACGCGACAGTGTCAGCTCAGAGCCGTTTGAGTACGGTTGAAGAGTTCCAGAAGATAATTGTTAAATCAGATACTTCAGGTGCAATCGTTGTTCTTTCTGATGTTGCTCGTGTTGAGCTTGGCGCTGAGAGTTATGCGGTAGAGTCATTCTATAATGGCCGTCCTGCTGCAGGTCTTGCGGTTAAGATTGCCACTGGTGCAAATGCATTGGCAACGGCTACTGCTGTTCGCGCTAAAATTGACGAGTTAAAACCTTTCTTCCCAGAAGGGCTTGAAGTGGTTTATCCCTACGATACGACACCATTCGTTGAGAAGTCTATTGAAGGGGTTGTGCACACTTTGTTGGAAGCAGTAGCTTTGGTGTTTATCATCATGTATCTCTTCTTGCAGAACTTCCGAGCGACCTTAATTCCTACCATTGCGGTCCCTGTTGTTTTACTGGGTACATTTGCGATTTTGAATGTCTCAGGTTACTCGATTAACACCTTAACCATGTTCGCCATGGTATTGGCCATCGGCTTGCTGGTGGACGACGCCATCGTCGTGGTGGAAAACGTTGAACGTGTCATGCAGGAGGAGGGACTGAGCCCGATCGAGGCGACAAAGAAGTCGATGGATCAGATCACCAGTGCTCTAGTTGGTATTGGTTTGACCTTGTCAGCAGTATTCGTGCCTATGGCCTTTATGTCGGGCTCTACCGGTATTATTTACCGCCAGTTCTCGATAACGATTGTCGCCGCGATGGCGCTGTCGGTCATAGTGGCAATCATTCTGACGCCTGCTTTGTGTGCGACCATGCTTAAACCAATTCCTAAAGGTGGAAGCCACACTACAACAGGTTTCTTCGGTTGGTTTAACCGTAATTTTGACAGAATGACTGAACGTTATGAAGCCAGCGTTGCGTCGATGATCAAGCGTACTGGTCGTGTGATGTTAGTTTACCTAGCATTAACGATTGCAGTAGGTTGGATTTTCGTTCGCATGCCAACTGCCTTCCTGCCTAATGAAGATCAAGGGATCATGTTTAGCCAAGCCATCTTACCTGTGAACTCGACCCAAGAGAGCACTGCGAAAGTGATGGAAAAGGTGACTGATTACTATCTAAATGAAGAGGGCGAGAATGTCAGCTCTGTGTTTAGTGTGTCTGGTTTCAGTTTCGCTGGTAGTGGACAGAACATGGGTATGGCCTTTATCAGCTTAAAGCCTTGGTCTGAACGTGAAGGCGCAGGTCAAGGGATCCAAGCTGTTGCGGCTCGTGCTATGGGCACATTCATGTCGTGGAGTGAAGCTATCGTGGTGGCTTTCGTTCCTCCTGCTGTTATTGAGTTGGGAACGGCTAATGGTTTTGATATGTATCTGCAGGACCGAAATGGTCAGGGACATGAAAAGCTAGTTGCAGCACGTAATGAGCTATTAGGCATGGCATCACAAAATCCTAATCTAGTGGGTGTACGCCCTAACGGTCAAGATGATGCACCTATGTATCAGGTAGAGATAGATCAAGCCAAGATCAGAGCGCTAGGCATCGACATTAATTCGGTGAATAGTGTGCTGGGCACTGCTTGGGGCGGATCTTACGTTAACGACTTTATCGATCGTGGTCGCGTGAAGAAAGTGTACGTACAGGGCGATGCTCAGTATCGAATGCAGGCTGAAGATCTCGACTCTTGGTATGTGAAGAACAGTTTAGGTGAAATGGTACCCTTCTCCGCCTTTGCGACGGGTAAATGGGAGTACGCATCGCCTCGTTTAGAGCGATTTAACGGACTGCCTGCCATGAACATCCAAGGTGGAACAGCGCCAGGTTACAGTACTGGTGCAGCGATGGATGACATGGAAGCCATGGTGAAGCAATTACCTACAGGCTTTGGTGTTGAGTGGAACGGTTTATCCTATGAGGAGCGTCTCTCGGGTAACCAAGCGCCGATGCTATATGCGTTATCTGTGTTGGTCGTCTTCTTGGTTCTCGCAGCGTTATACGAGAGTTGGTCTGTACCATTCTCGGTTATTTTGGTTATCCCACTGGGTATTATTGGTGCGCTTATAGCCATGAATGCTCGCGGTTTGCCTAATGACGTGTTCTTCCAAGTCGGTCTACTGACAACGGTGGGTCTGGCGACAAAGAATGCCATCTTGATCGTAGAATTCGCGAAAGAGTTCTACGAGAAAGGCGCTGGATTGGTAGAGGCGACTCTGCACGCAGTCCGAGTACGTTTACGTCCTATTTTGATGACGTCACTGGCCTTCGGTCTCGGTGTTGTGCCACTAGCCATCAGTACTGGTGTTGGTTCTGGTAGCCAAAACGCGATTGGTACTGGTGTACTTGGCGGCATGATGAGCTCGACCTTTATTGGTATTTTCTTTATTCCAATCTTCTTCGTGGTTGTTGAGCGTATCTTCAGTAAACGCGAACAGAAAAAGAAAGTTAAAACTGAGACATCGCCTGAATAGGCAATGTTAGTCAGTTTTGATATGAAAGCCCGGCATTTGCCGGGCTTTTTGTTGGCTATAAATTAACGACAAGATGATTGCGTTTTCTACTCTAAAATTCACCGCTTTCTATCTCATCATCTCTATATCCTTGGTACCAATAACGTCCAATTCCAATATTTTAATTGTCTTTATAATGACTTATATATCATCCACACATTTTATCTCTCCTATAATGAAGGGAGTAAGCTAGTTTTCTTTTGAAATATTGTTCAGGAGGAGGGCTATGGTTAGTCGTAGAGATATCAAGCAGGTACATGAACTTGCTGTGTTGAATTCTTTTGCCGAGCATTTAAAGTTGGAGGGGAGATCTCTCGAAATTTTACCTTTTGTTTGAACAGACTTAGATTGAAATGATGGCTCGGTAAATCAGATTTACCGAGCCATGTTTACATTAACGCTTTTGATCGGCATCAAAAGCTCATCATCTTAAGGCGTATAGTAGGTTGCTGCGCCGGGTCCTACTGGCAGACCGAGTACAAATACCCAAAGGAAGAAGAAACAGGTCCAGCCGATAAAGAAGACGATGGAGTAAGGCAACATGGTGGCGATGAGCGTGCCAATACCCAAGTTTTTCTTATACTGGGAGGCGACCGCTAAGATCAGGCCGAAGTAACTCATCATCGGAGTGATCAGGTTAGTGACAGAATCGCCAATTCGATAAGCCGCCTGAATGGTTTCAGGTGCGTAACCTACCAACATCAACATCGGCACGAAAATCGGAGCGGTCACAGCCCACTGAGCTGAAGCACTGCCAAGCATCAAGTTGATCACGCCACACATCATGATAAACAGCACAAATACCAGTGGTCCGGTAAGGCCGATGGCATTTAGGGCATCAGCCCCTGAAACCGCCAGTACTGCGCCTAAGTTAGTCCACTTAAAGAAGGCCACAAACTGTGAAGCAAAGAACACGAGCACGATATACATGCCCATGGAGCTCATGCTGTTGGACATGGCGTCAATAACATCTTTGTCACGCTTCATGGTGCCAACGACTTTACCGTAGACTAACCCCGGAATAGCAAAGCAGATAAAGATAAAGGCGACAATACCTTTAAGGAAGGGTGAGCCTGAAATTAGGCCTGTTTCAGGATTTCTAAGGGGGCCATTTTCAGGCACTACGGTTAACGCGAGTAACACTGATAAGATCAATATCGAAACGCCAGCAGCTTTTAATCCTTGTTTTTCAAGCTGTGTGACCTTATCCATAGACTGATTTGTGAGGTCTATATTGGCTTCAGCTGGATCATATTTCCCTAGCTTAGGTTCAACTATCTTTTCGGTGACCAATGCACCTAGACCCGTGATAAGGAAGGTCGATACAAACATGAAGTACCAGTTTACTTCTGGCCCAACTAAGTAATCAGGATCGATCATCTGAGCTGCGGCTTCAGTGATTCCAGACAGTAAAGGATCAACGGTGCCTAATAACAAATTGGCACTGTAGCCACCAGATACACCGGCAAATGCAGCAGCTAGACCCGCAAGCGGATGACGCCCAAGGGAGTGAAATATCAGCGCTGCCATAGGGATAAGCACCACATAGCCAAGCTCTGATGCTGTGTTGGATACGATACCAGCGAATACAATGGTTAAGGTGACAAGTCGTTTCGATGCCCCCATGACCAGTAAACGCATTGCTGCTGATAGCATACCTGAACGTTCGGCAATACCCACACCGAGTAAGGCGACTAGTACTGTACCAAGCGGTGTAAAGCCGGTGAAATTGGTGACGAGGTTGGAGACGATCATTCTCAACCCTTCACCGTTCATCAGGCTGACCACATGGATAAGACCATCTTCGCCGCGTCCTGATGAGCCCACAGGTCTTGGATCGACCACGGTAAGTTCGAAGTATCCTGCTATTCCGCTGATGACGATCACGGCCATACAGAAGGTGGCGAAAAGCGTAATGGGGTGGGGAAGTAAGTTGCCTAGACGTTCGACAACATTAAGGAAGCTGACAAACCAGCCACTTTGTTTCTCAGGAGATCCCGGAGAGTTGAGAGGTGAAGGTGCGCTCTCGTCTTTATTCAGTCCCATTTTTATCCTTTCAATTTTTGTTTTTCGCCGTCTTTGTACTAAGCGGTGTTAGTCGCGGCTTTCTCATTGTTATGGCTCGGAATATCCGAGTGGACGCTCCATAGTGTCCTAAAAGCTTTAATTCAAACTTAAATTGGCTTAAAAGTAGAGATTTCTCGCGTGGATCATTAGTGTTATTTAGATTTATTTGATTTCTTAAATTGGTTCGGTGTCATTTGGGTACGGCGTTTAAATTCGGTATAAAAAGAGGATTTACTGTTGTAGCCAACTTCATAGGCAATATCAATAATGCTCATCTGGGTATTGATAAGCAGTTGCTGGGCATCTTGAATTCGGTACTGGTTGATCAGATCGAAGTAGTTGCCTTGGGTTTGTTGATTGATGATTTGAGACAGGTGATGAGTACTAAGCTCCAGCTGAGAAGCCAGCTTTCCCAGCGACAGGGTCGCATCTTTATAGATCCCACCTTGCATGAGTATATGAAGATTATGCAGCACTTCTTTCGCTAAGCTGGTGGTGACTGAGGAGCGATATTGTTTACCATTTTCATCAATCTGCTGATTATCCTTTACCTGCTGAAAAGGGGGATGAGGCAGTAACTGATGTAGGTCTGCATCTGAAGTGAGCTTTTTACCCAGTACAGGTAGATAGTAAAAAATCATGCAACTGATTGCGGTTATGATCAACAACACGCTTGAAATCATCCAAGTAAACTGGTGTGGGAGTCGGAATAGGAAAAACATAAAAATCACAATAAAACTCAAGCTAATGGCTAGAAATGCGCCCTGGAGTTTGGTCATTTCCCTGAGCACATCTTGCTTCTTATTGTTTAATTCAACATGCAGTTCACGCCAACTTAAGTAGAGATAAGCCAGCCCTAAGCTACTAACAACTAATAATCGAGAGAAACGGATCGGTGTCATTGAGAGCGGCCAAGGGATCGCCTCTTTGGCATAAACTTGCGAGAAAAATTGGGCTTTACTCGTTTCGTCCAATAGGTTGTAGGGCATCATGACAGCGAGGTAAATCAGTGGGATGAATAGGTGTTTAGCATTTTTCCATTGAAACTCATCACTCAAGCCAACACTCGCTTTGAAATAGAGAAAGAAAAAAATTGGCACAGAAACGGATAAAGGACCGGAAATTGAGATGATGTAGAGAAAACTTTCTCCCTCTTCAAACATAGCCAGTTCAATCATTAAGCTTATTAGCCCCACCAACATTAAAGAGAAACAGAGCTTAGCTTTGGCATTTTGATGAGGGGTGGTTGCTACATATCCCATCATAAAAAAACTCATGCCAACAGAAATCAGCAATAGGACTGTCATTAACTGCATGGCTTTCCTCTGCAGGATCTCATAAGGGAATAAGTTGGGGAATAACTATTGTTTAACAAAATAAAGGATAAAAATCCGTTTGTGATTATAAATATCTGATTTTGAATGTAAATCAAAAAGTCCGAACGGGTCGGGGCGGTCGAGATAATCCGCTATAGATAATAAAGTAACAAATGGTGAACAAACCACAAACTTATATTTAGATAAAATGGTAGAGCCCTCTTTCTTATACTGATTGGTATTATTGAATGGCAACGCCCAGAGGTTTAATTGTGATGATAAATAATAATAAGCAGAGACACCTTACTCCTATCGCACTGGCATTAACGCTTGCGTTAGCCGGTTGTAAAAGCAGCGACAGCGATGATCCTAAAGAAGAAGTGCTACCCAGCACCGCTAAAATTGAATATACCTCATTTGGTGTGCCTCATATTACCGCGTCAGATTTCAGATCTTTGGGTTATGGGCAAGCCTATGCTCATGCTCAGGAAAATATGTGTACCTTGGCCGATCAAATTATTGAAGTTAGGGGAGAGCGAGCAATAACATTTGGTGCGGGAAGTGGTAATGCCAACGTCATTACAGATTTTGGTACTCAAGCACTTAATATCTACAGTGATGCTCAAGCGAGCATTGATTCAATGACCGACGAGCAGTTTGACCTATTGTCAGGTTATGCCGATGGCTTTAATCAGGCTGTGTCTGATAAAGCGGGATCGCAAAATTACCCTTCACCTTGCCGTGGTGCAGATTGGGTTCCTGAGATTACCGTGACGGATCTACAAGCTTATCATCTGAAATTAGCCTTGTTTGCCAGTGGTGGTGCGTTAAGCCGCCAAATCGCCAGTGCATCGCCGATCACCAATGAGAAGCCATTGAACCAAACGTTTAATGAGATAGCCGCTCAAAATGAGGGACTTGGCAGTAATGGTTGGGCATTAGGACGTGATAAAACTGAATCTGGCAGCGGCATGTTGCTCTCTAATCCTCATTTTCCTTGGAGTGGTAACCTCAGATTTGTGGAGAATCATCTGCAGATCCCTGGAGAGATGAATGTGACTGGCGTTTCGTTTGTCGGTGTTCCAGGTGTGCTTATCGGTTTCAACGAGAATATCGCGTGGACGCATACCGTCTCTCAATCTAAACGTTTCACCACTTATCGTCTGACGCTGGATCCCAAGGATCCGACTCGTTACCTTTACGATGGTGAGTACAAGCAGATGACGAGCCAAGATTATAGTGTGTCTGTGAAGAACGAAGATGGCACCAGTTCAGAGATAAAAAAGACACTTTATGCTTCTCACTATGGTCCTATGATTGGCTGGTTTCCTGATGGAAGCGCGGTGACATATCGTGATGCAAACCTCAATAACGGCAACATGGTGAGTCAGTGGTTTGCCATGGGTCGTGCTAAATCAATTGAGGAGTTTGAGGCTGCATTTAAGACTTACCAAGGGATCCCTTGGGTGAACACCATGGCCACTGATAACAAAGGAAATGCTTTTTATATCGATGGTTCAAGAGCACCTAATTTGAACTCTTTTGCGGCAATTCTAGTGAAAGATTTTGTGAATAACGATCCTGTTGGCAAAGCTTTATGGCAAGGCGGCCGAGGTCAGTTAGTGTTAGATGGCAGTATGTCTTTGTTTGAATGGGTGGATACAGGTAACACACCGATTGCTGGCGTTGTGCCGTTTGAGCGAGCCCCCAAAGCACTGCGAAGCGATTACGTGTTTAATGCCAACAGTAGTCATTGGTTAACTCATGCTGAAGAACCATTAGAGGGATATTCCATTGTCTACGGGCCTGAGCAGACTATTCGTAGCCCTAGAACACGTATGAATGCCATTATGCTAGAGGAGCACTCTACGCAAGGTATCTCAGGTGCTGATGGTAAGTTCAACCTCAATGAACTTAAGAGTGTGGTTACAAGTGAGCGTGGCTTGCTGTCTGAAATATTGAGAGCACAAGTGATTGAACGCTGTAACGGCGTGACCAATATTACGCTGGGTAATTCAGATGTGGTCGATATCTCCGCAGCGTGTATGACGCTATCCAACTGGGATGGTCTATACCGGAATGACAGTCAGGGCGCCCACGTTTTCAGGGAGTTCTTGAGAGTATTCGATGTCGGTGGTGAACAAGCGTTGAGTGATAACCTCTTTAGTCAGGGATTCGATGTTAGAAAACCCGTCACGACGCCATCACAGCTGATGAAACATGACGGAACAGCGAATAGCGACCCAGTATTACAGGCATTAGCTGGCACTGTTCAACATCTTGCCAGCGTTAATATTCCACTAACGGCACCGTTAGGCAGCATTCAATATCATATGAAAAATGATGAGAAGATTGCTATCCCTGGTGGCGGCACGATTGATGGGGTGTTCAACATTAATACGGGAAGTAGTGCTAAGGTTGCCAGTTACGGTTACCCCGTGTTTCATGGTGCGAGTTGGTTGATGGCACTTGAGTTTACCGAGTCAGGCCCTAAAGCCGATGCTTTCTTAACTTATGGACAATCTCATGATCCTGAATCTGAGCACTTTGTTGACCAAACACGCTTATTCTCTAAAGGAGAGTGGCGTCCTGTGGTCTTTACCGCTGAGCAGATTAAGGCTGATTTAGTTGATACTATCGAGTTAACGCTGGATTAGAGTGTGGTGAATTTAAGGTAAAAAAATGGACTCATGCCAGGTAAGCATGAGTCCTAAAGGATTATGGTTGAGCGAAGTGTTTTCAGTGAATCACTGAGAATGGTCTGTTTCGTTCAACCTTAATATAACGATTGATTGCTGTACCTTTGCTGAATAATGATACAGAAGCGAAAACTAATCCTCACTCCAGCATATATTCCCCCTCTAGTCAGTATTTAAGTAAGTTTAGTTGGTGTTAATCGTTAAAGAGTTGTGCTTTTTTTGAGGTGCTGTTCATTTTTTACCGTTTCTATCTTGTGCTTAGTTTCCCACTTAACAAGGGTTTATATTATTAATCACTCCTCAATTTATTTTAAATCGTATTTAAGCGCTTTAATTGCAAAATTAACATTATCTCCTCCATTACATTGGCTTGAGATGGGGATTGGATGGTATTTGTAGGCAAGTTTTATGAAATATGCACAATTCGCACCCATCCATTTAGTATATTCATGCTGATAAATATCTGGAAATAGAGAAGAAAATAGGTGATGTTAATGGGTTAAGTACGTGTAGTCGTAATTAAAAAAATAATAAGGACATAATATGGATGGAGTGTTATTAGGTTTAGGCCTGGTTGTTATCATTGCCTACCTTTGGTACGTCAGCCTAGTGAAGAAACGCAATGCGGGTCGTGAAGCACTGTCAGGGATTGATGTACAACTGAAGAAAAGGGCGAATGTTGTTCCTAACATTTTAACCATCGCTAAGAAATTTATGGATCATGAGAAGTCACTGCTTACCGAGATCACTGAATTAAGAACTCAAGTGACCAATAGCTATGACACTGGTGATGCCGATGAGATTAAACAACATCTCGCTGCCGCTGAACGTCTGAACAGTAAGATGGGCCAGCTAATGGTGACTGTTGAGAACTATCCTGAGTTAAAGTCTGATAATACCATGCTACAAGCTATGCAGACCTATAACGAGGTTGAAGCTCATATCTCAGCCGCACGCCGTTTCTATAATGCTGCGGTGACTGAGCTGAACAATGCTGTGGAAATCTTCCCCGGTTCAATTATCGCTTCGATGGCGAATATTAAAGTCATGCCTTTCTATGAGGCTGATGAGGCGGCTAAAGCCCCAGTGAATGCTGGCGATTACCTGAATTAATCCAATGAATATTGTTAGTTTCATTTTCGGCGCGCCTATCAAGGCTAAGCGTCAATCTAAGTCCTTGGTTGCTGCTGGCGATGAGCTTGTGTCACTGCAGGCCCATTACGATGAACATATTGAACCGTTAACGCGTAAGTTTGAGAATCGACGTGTGGCGATGTTAAAGACCCTTAGACAGCGGATGTACATGAGTATCGCTATCTTCTTGGCGATATTTTCTGTCGCTATTTTGATTGATAATCAGCAACGACTGGATATTCCTTGGGTCTTTTTTTTCCTTCCTCTTATCCCGCTTGTTTGGTGGTCCTCTAAACCTATTTCACGTTATAAATCCGGTGTAAAAGAGCTAGTTTACCCTAAGATTTTTCGTTATTTCGGTGATGACTTTACCTTTAGCCCAACTGACAGCATGAGCTTATCGACATTGAAGCGCTCTAAGTTACTTCCCTATTATGATGATGCCAATTTTGAGGACTATGTTCGGGGGACGTATAAAGGGATTGAAATTGCGATCAACGAGCTTGAGTTAACTAAAGAGGTGAAGCGAGATAAACGCAACGAGACCCAGAGGGTATTTAGAGGGGTGATGGTACAGTTGAGCAGCCACAAAAAGTTCACTGGGCACACGGTTGTGGTAAAAACTCGCGGTGGGTTCATCAATTTTCTCTCTGATTCTTTTAAGAGCTTATCGCGAGCAAAACTTGAAGATGTTAGATTTGAAAAGCAGTTTGATGTGTTCTCGTCCGATCAAATCGAGGCTCGATTTTTATTAACAGTGACCTTTATGGAGCGACTGCAAGAGCTGGCTAGTTGCTTCTCTGGCAAGATCCAGTGCGCATTTTATGAAGATAAGTTGCTTATTATGTTGGCAAGCAGTGAGAACCGATTTGAGTTAGGTTCTATCTTTAATGGTGCGACCTTCGAATATGAATTTAGCCAGATAAATAAAGAGATGCGACAACTCTTTGCTATGATTGAAGTACTCAAACTCGATGAATACACGGGCTTATAGATGATATTAAAGCGCAGTGAGAGAAGACGATATGGCTTCATGTTTGTGCTCTCAT
Organism: Shewanella hanedai; assembly: GCF_007197645.1. Classification (GTDB taxonomy): domain Bacteria; phylum Pseudomonadota; class Gammaproteobacteria; order Enterobacterales; family Shewanellaceae; genus Shewanella; species Shewanella hanedai. The sequence goes on along the minus strand of NZ_VKGK01000009.1, from coordinate 150,499 downwards.
TTTGCTTTGCTTTCCTGCATACGGTTCAAGCTGCGGATAAACCCCATTATAAAGCGAGTCGTTCGGCTAGTGGGCTGGTGGTCACGGGTCAAGCGGTAGCGATAGACAAAGAGAACGTTGAAAAAAAAGTCTTAAATAATGCCAGTGCACTAAAGATCAAACAATCAGTTCCCCGTGCCAATAGCCTCGTTAATCCAGCTAGTTTAGGCGGTAAAAATCCACCAGTTGTATCTGGACATATGTTGGATAACAGTAGTGCCTCAAAACAATATACCCTAGAAACAACAGCGGATGACCGAGTGAAGGTGTACCAGTATCAAGATAAAAATGGTGTTGCAGTATTTACCGACCACGCCCCTGGATCGCGCAAGTATCAAGTGATCCTGTATGATTGCTATGCCTGCAGACCTGATTCAAACCTTGATTGGAAAAGGATGCCGCTTTATTCGAAACGTTTCGATGATCTCATACAGCGTGCTGCAAAAAATTATCAGCTGGAACCTGCACTCATCCGTGCGGTGATCCATGCCGAGTCTGCTTTTGATGTTTATGCTATCTCTAAAACGGGTGCCATGGGATTAATGCAGTTAATGCCAGACACTGCGGAAGAGCTTGGGGTGGAAAATGCGTTTAAACCTGCGCAGAATATTGATGGCGGGGCTAAATACCTGGCAAAAATGCTCAAACAGTTTGATGGTGATATTGAACTGGCCTGCGCTGCCTATAACGCAGGCCCTACAAGGGTCACAGAGTACAATGGAATCCCACCTTATCCAGAAACCATTGCCTATGTTGAGCGAGTTAAAATACTATTCAAACGGTATCAAAATCTAGGTTAAGCCGTACTCAATATTCGACTATTGTCCGCTTCGATAGCTGAGTTAATGTGTCTCCAGACCATCGGGGCGACAATAGCAAAGATCACCACATTGGATATTGGCATGGCCAACCAGACACCATTAACTCCCAGCAGCTTAGGGAGCACATAGAGAAATGGTAATTGAATCAGCATATTGCTAATCGATATCCATAAAGCTTTTGTCCCCTCATTTACCGCCATGAAATACATGATTGCCAGCACGACAAATCCATCTAGGAACATCGAAAATAGATGCATCTGAATGCCTGAAATAGTCTCTTGCAGCAGCGCATTGTCATCACTGTTAAAGAGTCCGATGATCGCGTTTGGAAATAGATTTAATATCAACACCCAAAGTAGCCCAGCTGAAATAGAGACTTTAGCGGCAAGTATCACCATACGTTTGATATTTTTAGGTTCTCTAGCGCCGAAGAAAAAGCTAACCGGTGGCTGCATACCTTCGCCCAATCCCTCTGCAACAAAGTAATAGAGCACCATTAGGTATCCGACGATCGCAAAAGCCCCAACGGTTAATGACGACCCATACTCCATAAAAAGCCGATTATGCAGTGCGAACACAAAGCTAGTGTACAGATACATCACAAAGCTGGAGGCGCCCAATATCAAAATTTGTCTGGCAAGTTTAGCGTTGAATGTGAACTTGGAAGCGACAAATTTAACGCTGGTTTTTGACGATAGAAAATAGATTATACCGCCAATAGACACGGCTGCTTGTGCCGAAATAGTGGCAATGGCAGCGCCGTGTAGCGCCAAATCAAATTGAACAATGAGCAGATAATCCAGCACAATGTTCAAGCAAGCACCCATGACCATCAGTCCCGTCGCAATATTGGGGCTTTCATCATTACGGATTAAAATGGGGAGAGCCGAAGCAAGAATGGTAAACAGCAGAGACCAGATAAAAGGGGTCGTATATTGCTGTGCCATTATCAGGGTTTGCCCTGTTCCACCTTGCAACTGTAATAATGAATCAACACTAAAACTAAGCGCAATAGTGCCTAATAGTCCAAAAGCTAGAATGAGAATAAGCGCGCTGGCTAAGGTGCGATTTATTTTGGCTGAATTCGCTTCTTCAGAATCGTGTTTATGGGTATTTTCACCACGACTGACCGAGAGTAAACTCCCAGAGCCCATGCCGATCATAAGACCAATGCCCGCAAACACATAGATGATGGGCCAAGCCATGTTAATACCAGCTAAGCCTTGATAACCCACGTATTGTCCAATAAAAATACCATCGACTATCTGATAAACACCATTGACCAACATTGCCGCGACCGACGGTATGGCATAACGCCAAAATGTACGATTGATGGAGGTAGACATCGGGTTCTGTGATGGTTGATGGGCGAGCATGAGCTTCTACTAATATTGGAAAGATGCGCAAGAGTATCTTCAATTATCGGATTGAATAAGTTAGTTGGTATCCGTTTTTCGTATAGACTGGTGAAGTATTTAGCCAATTTCACCATGGAGAGAGCGATGAATTGGAGCTTATATCAGCTTGAGGCTTTTGTGTTATCGGTCAGGCATGGCTCATTTTCGGCTGCTGCAAGAAAGCTAGGGCGAGCACAATCGAGGATCAGTACAGCGATTAGTAATCTAGAAGCTGATCTCGGTTTCGAGCTTTTTGATCGCAGTGCCAGGTTGCCAGTGCTGACGCGTTATGGTGAAGATATGTATCTCGAGGCTCAGGCGGTATTGGATCAGTGTCAACGGCTAGAATCTCGCGCGATGACACTTGCTTCGGGTCAGGAGATCGCATTGACGGTCGCATTAGATGAAGCTGTGCCGATTAATGCATTTGAATCTCTGTTTGAAAAGGTATCAATTAAGTACCCGCTGCTAAAGTTGACCATCATCAATGGCTCACAAGATGACATAAGCTCATGGGTCGATGAAGGTAAAGCGGATATGGGGATACTGTTTCTTGCTGAAGAGCTGCCAAACTCGTTAGAGTTTATGTCTATTGGGCAGTTCAAGCAGTCGCTTATCGTGTCGCCTAATCATCCCTTAGCTCAGTACCCAGCACCGAAAATTAAGCTGTTGAATCAGTATCGACAGTTAGTTATTCGTGATCGAATCGGAAATAGTCAGGCAAAAGCCCTTTCAGCAAATCATTGGTACATCGATAGTTATTACTATATGACGGCACTGGTTATCAGGGGGGTTGGTTGGGCGTTGGTTCCCGAGCATATCGCCAACTCAGAATGGTATACAGGTGACATCATTGAGTTGTCTACTGAGTACATTCCCACTCCACTTTTAGTTGAAATTGGGATCGTTAATCGACGTGATAAAGCTTATGGTCCAGTTATGGAGTGGATCTTTTTAGAGATTGAGTCCATGTTTAGAACAAACGAATAATTAATAGATTCAATCACAAATCTCATATTCCGCAGCTGAATAAGTCCATAGGCTGAAGGGAATGATAAGGTGAAGCCATGTTAACTGGTTTGAAGCAACAGCTCATTGAGCTTGAACTCTATCTGCTTAAATCTGAAGTCAGAACGTCGGCTAAAGAGCTTTCAGCCTTAATCCATGATGATTTTCTGGAGTTTGGCGGTTCAGGGATTCGCTTTGGTAAGGAGGAGGTATTAATCCGGCTACCTCAGGTAAAATGTCCGGAATTTAGTGCCACAGATTTTGAGTTGAGAATGCTAGCGCCAGATTTGGCTCAGCTTTTGTATCGTGCGACTATCCTTAAACCTAACGAATTTATTACCCGCTATTCCCTGCGCAGCTCACTCTGGAAAGAGGAGGATGGAAGATGGCAATTGATTTTTCATCAAGGGACGCCATGCGAGGCATTTTAACGAATACTTTAAACAAAAGAGCCAGCTTAGTTAGCTGACTCTATTGGTTTAAAAATTACTCAGGGACTTCGAGTTTCATCGTCACCTTGCCGCCACCTTGGTTTAATAGAGGTGAGAGGTAATCCAGTATCTCGCTTGCCTTGGTATCGAGCTGCCAAGGAGGATTAATGATCCACAATCCCGCCGCTGTCATACCAAACTCATCACTGTCGGCTTTCACCGCTTGTTCGATGCGAAGCTGATTCTTAATGCCACTCTGGGCGAGTAATTTCAACATGCCTTCGGTTTGGGCGCGGTTTACCACGGGATACCAGAGCATATACACCCCAGTTGAGAACTTTTTATGGGCCTTAATGATTGCACTTGGCACATCTTGGTAATCAGTTTTCATCTCGTAACTTGGGTCGATTAAGATCACGCCCCGTCGTTCACGAGGAGGGACGGCTGCGATTAGCCCCTTTAATCCATCATCTTTTACAATACGTATGTATCGATCGCCGGTGAACTGCTCTTCTAGCAAAGCGTAGTCAGCACCATGAAGTTCATGCAATACCATGCGCTCTTTTTCATAACGGTTCATATCAACAAACGCTGGTGAGCCCGGATAGAAAGCCAGTTCCGGCTTACCTTGGTTGAAGTGAATCACATCGGCAAGATACTCAGCCAATGGCTCAGGTAGATCTTCTTTGCCCCACAGTTTGGCCACACCCTCTAAGTATTCGCCTGTCTTTTGTGCAAACTGATCCGTTAACGCATAACCACCGGCACCTGCATGAGTATCGATATAGGCGAAAGGTGTTGGTTTCTTGTGCATCAGTTTAAGCACTTGCAGTAAAACAGAGTGTTTTAATACATCGGCATAATTGCCGGCATGGTAGCCGTGGCGGTAACTTAACATTGGGTTCTATTGGCCTACAGGGTAAAGAGGAGGAGATTATATACTAACTCGAAGAGGGGATCATAATTGAAGGGTTTGTCTCTGCATCCACATGATATTATCGTTCACCAATGGCAGTTGCCATACGGCAGTACCGTCATCTTGATAGACACGATAGAAACTAAGCTCTGCCTGAGTAAGGTGCTGTTTTCTCAATGCAAGATAGATAATTTGTGCGGTGTCAGACAGTGCGTTGGGTGAGGAGAGTGTTGTTTTATCAACTTCAATATCAAAACGCTCTACTGTGCGTTGCTGCCATTTCTCTGAAGTACGCTTAAATTGGCCACGGATTTCATATCGGATTGGAGTGGTATAGCAGTCTTCGTCGGTGATGCAGGCTGCAAAGTAGAAAATTCCGCTATCTGGTGTCAGATCGACTAACGAAATGCGGATATCACTGCGCACCAGTTGGTGATCATCAATAGAGAAGTACAGATCGCCGTGATAAATCTGCTCGTTTAACTCTCCCTTATGCAACTTAAGTTCAGGTAGATCCAACTTGTTATAGGTTTTCTGTTCCATCCGTATCTTAGTGGTCAGAAAATTCGATAAATCGAGCTGGCCACCATGGCCTTTCTCACTGCTAATATTTATCAGCTGTTTACCACTGCACTCTTGGTGTTGAGCATCGGGACAGATGGCAAAACTGTCCATCTTGTCGCTGAGTAACGCGAAGCTGGTGAAGGTTTTAAAGGGAGCTTGCCAGTGAGGTTCGTGAGTTATTTGGTTCGCTAAACGTTGGTTGGTCGATTCAGCAGATTTTATCTTAGTGTTTGTTGTCGTAAACACTCGAGTGGTGCCTTCAATATCGCTGATTTTACTGGTAACGAGGGTTTCGTTATAGGGGGCTTGATGGTGGCTAATATAAGCGTAGCTGAGTAGCAAAATGCAGGCGATAACCGCTATCCCGAATATTGCCATCGCTTTAGGTTTCTTTAATAGAGGCTTATCTTTGTCCTGTCCCGTAAGGTGCAATACATAACCGTGCCTTGGAATGGTTTTAAGTTCGACCTCGGGATAATTAGCGAGCTTTTTTCTCAGAACACTGATGCACTGTTGTAACGATGAGGGAGAGACAACACGTTCGTGCCAACCCGCGTCTAATAACGCTTCGCGAGTGACAAGGATTCCTTGATGCTTGAGCATCAGATGTAAAACAGCAGTTTCCGCATAGCTGAGCTCAATACGTGACGAATCATCAGCATCAAATAGAGACTGTTGGGTGACGTTAAGGCTTAACTGTGGTGTTAGCTGCACAAGGTTTCCAAACAAGACGGTGATCTAATTCAGTATATTCTTAGGTGAGCTAGCGTGGAAATATTTGCCTGTAAAGTATGATCAACTTCTTGATTTTGATAAAGGTTGCCACCCAACGCAACAGATTTGGGTGGCTTGATATACTTGCAGGGATATCAATTTTATAGGTTGTGCACCTTCTTGAGGTTGTCTACTGAGTGACAAACTGCACAGGCTTCAACTTGTAGCTCGTTGGCTGCCACACCAAATCGGCCTCCATTTTGTTCCATGTGAGCACGCACAGCTTTGTTGATCACCAGCTTACCGTCGGCATCTTCCTGTTTAGCATGACAAGCGTAGCAGGTTGCAGATACCGGAGAGCTATAAGCGTCAACGGTGATGTCAATTGCCGGACTGGCTCTTGAATCAGGGTTGTAGTCTAAGTCGAGGGCTAATGGACGACCAACCGCAGTGAGACGTTCGACACCAAAGGTATCGCCTTCGTGGCAACGATAACAGTTGGCTTTATCCGCTGGGAATTCGATATTTCGCACGCCATTTTCACGATCTTGAGTTACGCGTTGATTGGTATGCAGTGAGTGCATCCACACTTTATGATCAGGGTGGCTTACCGTTAATTGTTCAACGTAATCCCAATCACTAGGCTTAGTATGCATCTCACGAATCGCCTGCGTTGGTGGGGTATTGGGATTATGACAAGCCAAACAAGGGTCGATGATATCTGCAGTAGAGCTGAGGAATCCAGGCTTACCGCCTGGCACCATCGCGCGCTCTTCAAATGGACGTACATGCTCACCAAGTTCATCGTGGTCGTGACCTGAGAAGCAAGTTGTGTCAGCGAGCTCTTTGTTGATGTTAGTATTGCGGCTGTGACAGCTGCGACAGGCAAGCTCTGAGTTGTCGTTGAACTCATCATAGCCATGGCAAGTGCCGCAGGTTTTGTTACTAACAATCAAAGGACGCTTAGCTTCAGGAGCATCAGTTAGTCCATCCTTATTAAAGAACCAGCGTTTGTTAGCCTCTGCATTCTTAGCGTGACCCGCTTGATCACAGCTGACGAGGTTCTGAGCATCGTCGAAGCAGTAGATTAAACGGTTAGTGATAAAGCCCGCATCGGCAAGGAGATCACCAGAGAACTGGTCTTGAGTGACAACAGGGCCCATTAGATAAGTGAACACATTGCCTTCAGATTTTTCTAGTGGCGTACGTGCCCGCTCACCAGTTGGAGTAATGCCGTCACTGCCATCTTGAGTGATGTCTTTCTTGTTACTTTTTACAAAAATGCTGTAACCACGGCTGGTGGTAAAGTCGACTGAAGTGCCCCAGTTGACGTATAGCTGTAAGTTTTTAATCCACAGTGCATCGGCTGGATTATTATTGGGCACGCTAATGCGTTGGCCTTGCCTATCAAGTAGAGAAAAACTGATCTCAGCAAAATGCTGACCCGCTTTTTCGACTAACTTAGCTTGTTCAAGGCTGATGTTAACGATATTTCGCTCATCTTCTGCCATGGCTTTTTCTGATTTACCTAAGTGCACGTTATAAGTGTTTTCTGGTGAGTGACAGGTCAAGCAATTGCCATTATCAGGTTGAGTGAGGTGGTCATAAACGGGATTTGTTGCCATGTCATGGCAACTTGAGCAAGTTTCACGAGTTGGTACTTGGTTCCAGTTAGTCGCTTGTGGCTGGCTATCACTGCTTTCTTTTGCGTGACAAGTAGTACAGTTACCCAACGCTTGTGGTGTGATACCAATATGCGCAGTGTGCGCGAGCACAGGCCATACTTTTGCGGGGTCGGTCATATTATTGCTGGCATGACAGCTGGCGCAGTTTTCAATGTTCTCGCCGCCATGTTTAATTGAAGCAATGTCATCATGACAACTTAAGCATGAGTCGCCATTAATGATGCCACGGTTATCAGTGACCTCACTGCCGTTGACTTTAAAGTCATTAATCACTTCTGTTGCAGGGATATTGTCGGTTTCTAGCACTTTAAACAGTAAGCGCTGAGTAAATTCAGCATCATGGCTAATATCGCCAGCGACGAGTGATGCATGCATGGTGTAGACATAGCTGCCGTCCATGTTGTCGACTAAAGTGCCATCACAGCTTTTTTCAGGTGAGCAAGTTTCACTCGCCAGCTTTTGCCATTGCGAACGTTCGCCCAGAGCTTGTGGCAACAACTGTGCAGCGTCTATTTTAATGGCTGCAATTTTAACGACTGGAATAGCCTGTTCATTTTCAGCACTAAAGTTGATGCTTAAGATATTGTCGGTGATCGAGGTTTTATCGATCGTGACGGTTAAGGCTTTTGCCTGTGTCGTCACGTCGTTACCGGGCTTACCATCTTCGCCTGTTTTACCGTCTTCACCATCGGAGCAAGCCAACATGCTCATTGAGCAAGCGGTAAGCAACGCGGCATAACACAGCTTTGTTGTGAATTTTTTTGTGCTCATCATCATTTATCTCTCTTTTAATGTCGCTTGATTCATCAACGACTCAAAAAAGTGTGCCCTAAGCGTGAATCTCACGATGTGAACAGCTACCTATTTATAGTTATCTTGAAGTTTATTAGGTGAATTTCAGCTTCTTTGAGCTATTTTGAGGCGTTTTAGGGGAGAAAATGACGCAAGATTAGGCTTATGAGTGCCATGTAGTCGATATTGTTTCTGATTGAGGAGTGGTATCATTCGTTGGTCAATATTCAACAATAGAGTCTAATTGTGACCAGCATTTTCTTTAATCGCCATTACCCAACACTCGAGTCTGCTTGTGAGCGCTGGGGTCTTGTATTTGACGCCAATGCCGAGTTTGAATTGGTATTTGAAAATAACTGTCTTGTGTTAAATAAACGCGATGAGCCTAAGCTCAATGGGATCTGTGTTGATTTTGTTTCCGGTGCTGTAGCGCACAGACGCAAATTTGGTGGTGGTCGTGGTCAGTCAATTGCCAAAGCTGTTGGCCTGAAGCAAGGGGTTAACCCGAGTGTTGTCGATGGCACTGCGGGTCTTGGCCGAGATGCATTTGTGTTGGCGAGTTTAGGCTGTAATGTGACCATGGTTGAGCGTCACCCTGTGGTGGCTGCATTATTGGAAGATGGTTTGCGCCGCGCCTATGAAAGTGCAGAGATAGGTGCTTGGATGCAAGAACGTATGCGATTGGTACATGGTTCCAGTTTAGAGTCTGTTGCTGCGTTGGGCGAAGAGGTTGATGTGGTGTATTTGGATCCTATGTATCCTCACCGTGAAAAATCAGCCCTAGTGAAAAAAGAGATGCGCGTGTTTCAATCATTGGTAGGCGCCGATCTCGATGCCGATGGCCTGCTCGCACCCGCAATGGCGTTGGCCAGTAAACGTGTTGTGGTCAAGCGCCCTGATTACGCCGAAGACTTGGATGGTGTGAAACCGAGTATGGTGATTGCGACCAAGAAAAATCGCTTCGATGTCTACGTGAAAGCGGCAATGACTGCATAAAGTAAGTCATTATTCATTAGACAAAAAACAGCCTGCATATTTGCAGGCTGTTTGTTTTTAACTAGATGTTGGCGCTATCTTTTGGTCTTACCAACATTACAACATTAGCTTTACCCTGAGTATGTTAGCTCTTGGTATTAGTTCGAACAGCTTGAATTACCGCTGTAAGTGAACTTAATGATGGTGTCATCCCAGCTTGGCAAGAACACATCGTCACACTGTATTTCACCATGGCCAGCTGATTTAATGACGGCACGACATGCATTGTTAGCCCAATGACCGTTGTTACTCTTATCGTATTGATAATCTACAGTATATGTACTTCCGCCAGAAACGTTTGTTAGGTGTCTCCATTGGTTATCAACCGGATAAACCCAACCAGTTTGGTTTGAACCATTCTTCTTGAAGATAAATCTTTGGTTATCTAAAGCATGTCTAACGTGATCGACTCGAACATTGAGTCCTGGAGCAAAATAGAGCCCATTACCAGACACTCTCATACACTGCTGTGGAACAGGGTCATTGTCGTTAATGGTGACTGTGTTGCTCGTAGAACCCGTTGTATTTGTTCCCGCAGTGACGTTGAAACTGAATGTTTCAGTTCCTTCATATTGACTGTCGTCTACTGTTGGTACATTTACAGTTACCGAAGTTTGACCTGCATAGATGATATAGGCTTCATTGGTAAAGCTATAGTCACTGCTGCCAGCTGAACCTGCTACAGCACTGACGTTTACTGTTGCATCAGTCGTTAGCGTGTTACTCAAGTTAATTGTAAATTGAGCTGTTTGGCCCTCAGTAACGTTATCAGTCACCGCGTCTACACTAAATTCAGCTGCAGGCTCTGGATCATTGTCGGTAATGTAAACCGGCAAACTGTGAGAACCAACGGTATTTGTTTTCGCTGCAACATTTAAGGTAAATGTTTCAGTCGGCTCAAAATCCGAATCATCTATGGTAAAGATATCGATGTCAGCAGTAAGCTGTCCGGCTGGGATCATAAGTTCGTAGGTGACTAACTCGTAATCCTCAGTGTCTGCACTGTCGGCAGTGGCTGAGACTGTTAGCGTTGCATCAGTTGCTAATTCTTCATCTAGTGTGACTTCAAATTCAGCGTAATTGCCTTCTTCGACGGTATCAGTAACAGCGGTAAGTGTGAACTCAACTTCTTCTGGTGCTGGAGTACACTGACTTGCTTCATCGATAATATCGACTTTATGTTTGAAGTAATCAACACCACTGCCCACAATCCAAGCTGCAAAATAGAAGTCTTCGTTACAGTCGATAATATCATCTTCAAGTGCTTGATAGGTTACAGTTAGCTCACTGACGCCTGTAGGAATATTGAGTACTTTAAAGTCGAGCAGGTCGAGATCATACTGGAAATCAGTCACGCCGTTAGAATATGAAATCTGGACAATCTGATTGATGTCTTCAGCTTTTTTAGCAGAGTGGTTTATAAACTGAATATGCATTGGTGTGTTGCGATCAGTTTCTCTGATGAGCTGAATTTTAGTGCTGGTGGATTCGCCTTCAAGTATCTCTGGAACATCAGTAATCATCGCACTGATATATTGACCATCCAGCGTGGGATCATTTGCTCTATCGATGAGTGGAATAACACTTGATGCTAAATCGTCTTGATCATCTTTGAGCCATGCTTGCAGCTCCATCTCTTCACCAGGATCTCTGCCGTCAACCAAGGTTAACACTCGTAGCATAACCGAGCTTGTTCCTACTGGTAGCTCGAGTCTGGCTGTCGTATTGATATCAATGATATCTGGCCAAGTAATGCCGCCATCAAAACTGACAGAGACTAAGCTGCTGTGATCGACTTTAACTTGAGTACCATTTTGTACAAAAGAAAGGTTCAGACCTCTAGCTTCCTCAGTTGGGCCAGTTAGGGTGACTGTATAATCAACAAAGTCTCCTTCATCGACCTGAGTTTTGTCTGCTGTTAGTTCATCGACAACGATTTCACCTGGGGCAGTACAAGAGCTGGTATCTAACGCTAAATCATTAAGGCGTGCATGTACCGTTGATAGGTAGCGTTTTTTCTTGGTGACTAAGTCATATTCAAAGAGTTTGCTTCTTCCGCCAATAGCTCTAGTTAAAATCAGCTTGTTTTCCCCACCGTACTCAGCACCGTTTACATGCTTAATATGATGTTTTGCGACGAGCTCAACTTCTAAGGTATTGAGGTTGATTTTAAAGATTCGCTTTTTACTTATCAGGTGTAAATCATCACCAACATAGGCAATGTCACCCATTCTTTTATCAACGTGGTGAGGAAATCCTGTGAGTCTACCTAAAAGCGTCGCTTCAGCTGTTTGAGTGTCGATAGTGTACAGGGAGCTCCCTTTTGAACCGTATAAGGTGCTGCCATCGGGAGAGAAGGTTAAGCGATAAACATGCTTGGTATAGCCGAGATCTGTGTGCAGGTTAGTGTCTAAATCAACATAGATTAAACGGCTTTTCCCGTAAATGGGGCGAGTGACATAGTAGAGTCGACTCTCATTAGGACTGTAAGCCAGTGCAGCTGAAGTTGCCAAAGCATCTGAATGCTCTTCAACCGAAGTCAGCGTACTGTTCAGCTTAAATATCTTCGCTGAACCTTTATTGTTGATGCCATACATCTCCCCTAAACAACTCGGTACAGTTGCAGAAGCTGCAGTGCTAATTAAGCAACTTGAGATAAGCGTGCTTAGCATTAGTTTATTCATATTCGGTGTTCCCAGTACAACAGATCAATTAATTGAATAACGAAAATTCAATATGCAATTTTCGTTTCTTACTTATATAAAGAAACCATTGAAAAACATTGTATTAAGATGTTTTTCTCAATGTCAGAGTGTTATCTCATCATTAGAAAGTTGATTCTATTCGAGGCGTTATATCTGATTCGGCATGGTTAATTAAGCTTAAAGAACTGCGCTTCACCGTATTTGAGGATTGTTTGATCCATATCTGGTTGTGGGCTGGTTATTTGTGCTAGTGGAATAAAATGTTACACTATATACACAGAGTGTCAATATTTTGGCGACAGTATTTTTTTTGACCGTCAAATCGATAAGACTAAAGTTTTACTGCTTTTGTCTTATTATCTAGAAATAAGTACTGTTAGATGAGGTTGAAATTAACTGACTGAATTTTAAAAAATACTTTTTTGAGTTTTTTGGTTTTTGTACAGCAGGAGCGTTGATGAAAGAGGTGTGTAAATTCAGAATAACCTTGTCTGCTATATTGGTATTGTTAATTTTTGGTAGCTCCTTTGTAGTTAATGCTCAAGAAATATCCATTTTCGAAGAGTTTACTAAGCCGGGTAAACCTGTGCATGCTGGAGTTACGTGGCGTTATCGTTCTGAGCTTGCAAAAGTCACGACCTGGGAGCAAATAATACCAGGGGATGGGTTGGCCTATATCAGAGTTAATGGTGCGAAAAACAGATTGTCTCCTGAAATAAAGTGGCCCTTTCAAATGTTGATGATCAGCCCTATAGGTCCTAATCACAGCATTAGCATTCGAGCTAAAAACATGGTTTTGCCTGGGGTGGCTAGTTTTATTTTTACGTACACTGAACGGGGAGGATTGAGTGAAATCGATCTTGAAATTGTTGGCCAAGATAGAGATTTACCTGCTCGTACAGGGCTTAAAAGCCAAACAAATTGGACCGATTTAAGAATGAATTTATGGAACCGTGCGCCTTTAAATTCAGATACGGCAGAGCGTTTTATTCATCAAGGTATTGTGAATAGTAAAGGGGGGGCAACGTCGCACCAGGATGATCGTTTTCATATTTATCAACTCGATTGGTATCAAGATCGCGTTGAATTTTTTATAGATAGCGTGAAGCAGGGTGAGTTCATTGGAAATATCCCCACTACAGCTGCTGACTTGAATATCGGTGTGCGGCATATGGCTTGGACTGGGCAATTGAGCGAGAAGCCAAAAACCTTATTGATTGATTGGATTAAAATCCAGCCTTTATTATCTCAGGATGTTGAATCTGTAGGTAATTAAAATTGATATTTCACATTATAGATAACGATAGAACTGACGCTTGAGTCATCTTTCAGTCTGAGACTAAGGTGTTATTTTGCCTGAAATTTGCTCATGTGGGCAAAATAGAACTAAATTTTAATTAGTCATATATAAATTAGAGAGTTTTTATTCGAAAGCCGTTTTAGCTGGTCAAACTAGACCAGCTTCAAATTCGTATTAAAGGTGTATTATGTCTGAAATAGTGAACGAGACTATTGAATTCCCACACGATTACTGTGTGTGGCTGGGTAACTATGACGAGCAACCTTGGCATCCATGGTTTGAAAGTGCCAGCTCGGCTGATGAAGTGTTCGCGAAAACTGAAAGCCCTCAGTTGATTGTTCTATCGGTTCAGGCTGAGCTACAAGATGAGCTGTTGATCTCCTTGAGAAGTCATGAATTGACCTCTCATAGCCTTATTCTCGTGACTCATGAAAGCTCGCTTACTCCTTATTTGGCTAACGGGCTTTGGCGTAAAAATTACCATGAGCAATATCAAGATTATTTAGTTAAGAAGTCACAAGTCAGACTCGATCACCAAGGTGAAGCAGAGGCTAAGCTTTTGAGTTATTTGTGGCTACATAGTGATTTTTGTCTAGAACCCCATTCAGAGCCGACTAAGTCGCACCTTTATAATTATCCGTTACTGAATGTTTGGGGAATTACCGCTGAAGAGAGTTTTAGCTGGTTAAATAGCGTGAAAAACAGTGATTGGATCACGACTGATAGGCTCGTGAACAGGGTGCGTTTCTGTCCAAGCTGTCACTCAGGACATCTAAATTACATTGATGTTTGCCCGCAATGTCAAAGTATAGACACTTCACATCAAAGCAGTCTTCACTGTTTTAACTGTGGTCATATTGGAAAGCAGGACAGTTTCCGAAAAATGTCGACTTTACAATGTCCTAATTGTTTACAAAACCTGAGACATATCGGTGTGGATTATGACCGGCCGATTGAAAATCAGCACTGCAACAGCTGTGACACCCTGTTTGTGGATGCGATTGTAGAGGCTGAATGCCTACACTGTCATGTTCACAGTGCTCTGGATGAATTACATGTTAGGAATATATATAGCTATAAGCTGACTCAGACTGGGCGTAATAGAGTGCGGCGTGGCCGTGGGCAAACCTTATTTAATCTGGTTCCCGGTGAGCAGATGAGTGGCCAACAATTTTACTGGTTGATTGATTGGCAGAACAAGTTGGCAAAGAGACATAAGCAAACTCACACCATTTTGTCGATTCAGATGGAAAATGTAGCCGAATTTTTGGCGGCTGAAGGTGAGAGTAATGGTTTTGCACAACTTGATGCGATTCAAGAGAGACTAAGAAGTGTGGTAAGGGTGACCGATGCTTGCAGTAACTACACGCAAGATGGACTCTTGATGTTGTTACCGCTGACTGAATTGGCGCACTTGCAGCCGATTTACAAAAAGTTATTTGATCTTAAAGAGATGCAAAATACAACCAAGATTGAGTTAACCGTTAAGGCGATAACCTTACCTGCTGAAATGGGTGAAAATGTGGCTGACTGGCTGACTGATCAGCTAATTAAAACTAGGCCTATGTAAGCATGAGCGAATTAAATACTGTCTTATATATCTTGCTTGATAGTTGGCATCAATTAGGCGAGTACTTGAGCTTTATTATCTGGTTAGTGCCTCTGATTTTGATGTATGAAGCGCCTCTTATGTTGTTGGTGATAACGGGGATTCTTCGTTTTTTTTATGGTCAGTTTATGACTACACCTAAAGAATCGTTTTATCGGCCCAAGGTCTCTTGCGTTATTACTTGTTATGCCGAGGGAGAAGCGGTTAGATCGACCATTGAATCTTTTATAGAGCAGACCTACCGCGGCGAGATTGAAATTATTGCTGTGGTCGATGGCGCTGTGCAAAATGGATTAACTTATCGAGTTGCAACCGCAGCGGCATTAGCTTGTGAGCAACCGAACAGAAAAGTGATTGTACTGCCGAAATGGCAGCGTGGTGGGCGGGTGTCGACGCTTAATGCCGGCTTACATATGGCCACCGGTGATATCGTTATCAATGCCGATGCAGACACCTCTTTTGATAATGATATGGTGGCACAAATAATCCCCTACTTCGAAGATCCTGATGTGCCTGCGGTTGGCGGTGCATTGCGGGTGCGAAACGTGTCTGAGTCTATATTTACTCGCATGCAATCGATTGAGTATTTGATCTCAATGCAGGGCGGAAAAACAGGATTGAGTCAGTGGAATTTGCTTAACAATATCTCAGGAGCCTTTGGCGCTTTTCGACGTGAATTTTTGATTCAAATTGGTGGTTGGGATACCCATACCGCTGAAGATTTGGATCTGACATTACGCATTAAACAGTATTTTAAGCGTCATCCTAATTGGCGTATTCCATTTGCGACTTTGGCGATTGGCCACACTGATGCACCAGCTGACTTGAAAACGTTAGTGTGGCAAAGGTTACGTTGGGATGGCGATCTGCTCTTTTTGTATTTCCGCAAACATTGGCCTGCATTCACACCTAAGCTATTAGGTACTGGTACGTTTATATTCACTTTATTATATGGTTTTCTGCAAAATGTGTTGATGCCATTTGTGATCGTTATTTATGGCGTCGGGATTTTTATTGAATACCCATGGCAGTTTGTCGCTTCTATTTCAGCGATTATTTATGGGCTCTATTTAGCGTTTTTACTGTTTTTTTATACCTTGGTGCTTTTAGCGATTTCAGAGCGGCCTAAACAAGATTTGCGTTTGTCTTTGTGGTTACCTCTTTATCCATTTTATGCCCTGTTTATGCGTATGGTGTGCTTATTTGCACTGATCAATGAGATTGTTAGACGCTCGCATGAGGAGAGTTCGATGGCCCCGTGGTGGGTGCTTAAACGAGGTAAAAAGTTTTAATCGTAGTAAAGGTTTCGTGGCGTTCTTAGTAGTAAGAATATTTTAAATTTAAGTAGTAGAAGTATTAGGTTTAAGGTGAGGAAAGTCGACAATGAAGGTGAGTTATCAGCCTAGTAGCAAGTCAGAACGGCCAACTGTGGATAAAGGGTTGAAAGTCGATTATGCCGCAGCAAAGCGAGGTGGATTTAAAGGGCGTTGGTACTTATTACTGTTATTGGTTATTTCGCCTGTATTGATAGTGTTATGGGTGCTAGCTCGTCCTCATGTTTTTGTACTTGCCAGCGGGATTGTGACGACAGAACCACTTGAGATGAGAGCACCTGCGAAAGGTGAGCTGGTGTCTATTTCGGTTAAGCAGGGTCAGCAGTTAGCAAAAGGCAATGTGGTGTTGGAGATCGTCAACGTCCAACTTAACGCCCAAATTAATGAGTTGAATCGTCAACTTCTCAGCATCCATAAAGGTAAACCTCAATCGAATAAGACGATTCTACAGCAGTTACAGCTTCGTATAGATGTTGCTGATGAAGGGGTGGAGCGCCAAAACGATTTACTGCAAACCTATAAGGATTTTCAGAAAAGGGGCATTGTTCCTACCTCTGATATGGCGATGATTTTACAGGCTCACACTGCATCTAAGATGGCACTAGAGCAAGCTAAAGTTGATTTGCTGCAGGAAAAGGAACGACAACATATTGAGTCTGTGGCGGGGAGCATTACCCAAGCTCGTCATGGAATTGAACTGCAGTTAGCAAACTTCAGAGCGCAGCAAGCGGACTTAGTGATCCATACACCGTATGACAGTCATGTTGCTGATATTTTGGTTCAGCAAGGTGAGCATATTGCTGAAGATCAGCCATTGGTTTTAATCTCTGGTCGTTCTTCATCAGTCATATTTGCATTTCTTGACCCTAAGTATCTTGATTACACCATGATGGGTCAAAAGGCCACGGTGAAATTACCCAATGGTGATCATTTTAGGGCACAGGTATCTGAGCCAACAGAATTAGTCGGTCGTTTACCGAGGCAATTATCGGGTCCGTTCGATGGTGAGAAACCGGTACTACGAGTGACATTAACCCCAGATGTCGAGTTACCTATCAGTATCGAAGGTGTGCCTGTGGAAGTGAGCTTTGATTACATTTGGTAAGTCGTCATAATGTCGCTGAAAGCATTGCTTCCAGCGACATTAGTGAGGTTACATCGGTTAACGGTGAATAATAGGCGCTTAATTTGCTTCTGCGTGACTGACTTTTACCATTAAGATTTTAAAGTCATTCGCTTCTACAATTTCACATTTCAACTTAGCATATTCAATTACATCACCAACCTTAGGTATGTTTGAACTTAAGCTCAACAATAGTCCTGCTAGGGTAATGTATTCTTGATTTTTGTCGGTCAATCCCTGTGTTTCTAAACGTGATTCCAAATCATGCAATGAGGCTGAGCCCCTCACTAGCCATGCATCATCTAGCACGTTAATTTCTGGTGTCTCACCGATATCTGGGAAGTCACCCACTATCGATTCAAGCAGATCGTGAAGAGTGACAATGCCTTGGATATGACCAAACTCATCGGCCAGTATCGCCATGCCAGCACGAGACTCCCTAAAACCATCGAGCAATCGAATGGCATTGATAGAGTCAGGCACTATGTAGGCAGTGTGGCGTGACGCTATTTCTGCAATATTTTCCCCAGCTTCGATCCCTAACAACAGATCTTTACTGCGTACGATACCGATTAAGTTATCGAGCGAACCTTCACATACTGGGAATAACTGATGGCAGCTATTCTTGATGATCTCTTTAATATTTGAGATGTCATCAGTTACATTTAGCCATTCCACCTCATTTTTAGGTGTCATGACCGTGCGTACATTACGCTCAGCAAGTGACAATACTCCGGTAACCATGTCGCGCTCGGCTGCCGCAAAACTGACTGGTGCTGGCTCCTCGCTTTCATCTTCTTCGTGCTGTTCGTTATAATGTTTATTACCCATTAATCTAAAAATGGCTTCTGTTGTACGTTGGCGCAGAGGCTGACGTTCAGCCTTCTTAGCTTTATTTGATTGAATCAATTGATTCAAAAACTCAATCAAAATAGAGAAGCCAATCGCCGCGTAGAGGTAACCTTTTGGAATATGGAAACCAAAACCTTCTGCAACGAGAATGAAGCCAATCATTAGTAGGAAGCTTAAGCACAATACAATGACAGTTGGGTGCGCATTGACGAAGTTAGTTATTGATTTAGAAGCAACTAACATAACAATCATGGCGACAATTACTGCTACCATCATGACAGATAAACTATCTACCATGCCCACTGCGGTAATGATCGAATCAAGAGAGAACACTGCATCAAGTGCGAGAATTTGTGCAATGATAACGCCAAATGAAGCATATACATTGGTGCTTTGCTGATTGCTCAAATCGCCTTCCATTCGCTCATGAAGTTCATGAGTTGCTTTGTAGAGCAAGAAGAGTCCACCAATAATCAGGATCAGATCTCGTGCTGAGAACGAAAACTCAAAGATACTAAACAGAGGTTTGGTCAGCGTGACTAGCCATGACACAACGCTGAGTAGAGCTAGGCGCATGATTAACGCTAATGATAAGCCGATGGTTCTGGCCTTATCTCTTTGCTCTGGTGGTAGTTTCTTGACGAGAATGGCGATAAAAACAAGGTTGTCGATACCCAGTACAATCTCGATGATGATCAGTGTAATTAAACCAACCCACAATTGTGGTTCAAGCAGAAATTCCATTGTTTTACGTTTATCCAAAGTGTGTGCAATTTGCACGAATTCATTCGATACGTACTTTAATGCTGACGTAGCAAATGGTGTTTTCGATATTAGCCTGAGTAAGGAATATTTATATCGAAAATCACTGGCGTAATAGATCGCATTAAATAGGGCTAATACGGTAATTAATATTTATTCATGTGTGATCTACGTCACTAGAATGCCATATCATTTCTGATTACATACGCTCCGCGAGGCTATTTATGGCCTTTACCTAAATATTCGTAATGTAAAAAATTAACGTGTCATCGATGTTTTAAGTACACGGTGTTATTGGAAAATATCTTTAAAAGAGAATGTTTCCCAATGCTACATAGTATTTATTTGATGAGGGTGGTTAATTATTGTTCTACAATGCGGTGTCCTATAAATATGAAAGGGTCAGAAAATGCGTAATCTATTTTATCTATTTTATCTATTCTGTTTGATATGCAGTACTAATGCGCTAGCAGCATTAACGCTAACCAGTCCTGAAATAATTAATGGTAAAACTTTCAATAACGAACAGTTATTTAATCAATGGGGGTGTACTGGAGATAATGTATCCCCAGAACTTAAATGGTCAGATGTGCCGAGTGGAACTAAAAGCTTTGCCATCACCTTGTACGATCCCGATGCTTCTACTGGGAGTGGCTGGTGGCATTGGTTAGTGATTAATATCGATTCTTCAGCGCGCGGTTTAAGCAGCGATGCAGGTAATCTTAAAATGCCTAAGCTGCCCAAAGGTGCACGTATGATAACCAATGATTTTGGTTTTGCTGGTTATGGTGGTGCTTGTCCTCCAGAAGGCGCGAAGCCACACCAATATCAGTTGACCGTGTACGCATTAGACACCGATAAGATAACGATACCTGAACATGCCTCTGGTGCATTAGCTGGCTATTACATTTTACAACATGTGATTGGCAAAGCTGTCTTAACGGCACCAACCAACGCCAGATAGTATTGCATTTGATTGGAGTCACAATAAGCCATTGATAAATGTTGATGGCTTATCAATCTTAATCTTGAACTCTTCATTATTTTCAATGTGCAATGCTTATATCAAAGTCTTAGATTCTCATCGGATTTATTATATTTAAATGGGTTGTCTTAAATCTTAAATTAAAAGATTGACTTGTTTTTGATGAGTCATTAATATCCGCTCCCAGCAAAAAGGCTGCCCGCAGTGGTAAGTCTTATCATTAATTTCGATGCTTTACGTCAGCTGATCTCGATCAGTTGCTTTTCTATTTTATAAATAGAGAGACAACTATTTTTGGGAACAGAATGACCACGCCAGCGACAACAGAAAATACCTCGACCGTTACTTCATCGTCCACATCTTGGAAGAATAAAGCCATTCTTAGCGTTGCCTTTTTGATGGCGACAACTTCCGTTGGCCCTGGTTTTCTGACGCAAACAGCGGTTTTCACCAATATTTATAAGATCGATATGGCATTCCCTGTTTTTGCCTCAATTTTTATCACTTTTGGTATTGTGATGAATCTATGGCGAATAGTGGGTGTATCCGGCCTTCGTATCCAAGACATTGCCAATAAGATTACACCAGGCGCAGGTTACTTTATCGGCATTTTGCTGGCACTGGGGGCTGTGGCCTTTAATTTCGGTAACGTCAGTGGCGCAGCACTGGGGATTAACGTGCTAACGGGCGTTGATACTACATGGGGCGCATTGTTCACTGGTGTGGTGGGCTGTCTGTTATTTGTGGTTCATAATGCATCAAAACGTATGGATCAAATGGCCCGTTACCTCGGCTTGTTTATGATTATCTTGATTGCATACGTCGCAATGACCAGTCTTCCGCCAATGGGCGAAACCTTAAGTGCTGCGATAATGCCAATGGACATGGGTAACATGCTACTACCCACTCTGACCATCGTTGGTGGCGCAGTTGGTGGTTACTACACTGGCGCACAGCGATTGATTGATATTGGTCTGCAAGGAAAAGAACAGATTGGTGCGATTAAGTGCGCTGCATGGGCGGGAATATCGATTGCCGTAGTGATTCGAATTTTACTTTTCCTTGCTGTATTTGGTGTGATTGCAACAGGTGCAGTGTTGGACACGTCTAATCCAGCTGCTGACGCTTTTCGCCAAGGTGCTGGTGATACAGGTTACTTTATTTTCGGATTGGTGTTGTTTGTTGCTTCGATTACCTCTGTAGTAGGTAACTCATATATGGCCATTTCACTGATTAAGACGCTATTCCCAGTGGTTGAGCGCAACGAAAAAACCTGGTGTGTCGGGTTTATCATATTAACCAGCGTAGGTACTGTGATGATGGACATGCCGATCTTACTCTTGATGTTGGCAGGCTTGATCAATAGTCTCATTCTTCCCATCGTACTCGGGTTCATGCTGGCGGCTACGCGCCGTAAAGATATTGTCGGTGATTATAAACATCCCGTGTACCTGTCGATGGTGGGGATCGTGATTGTCTTAGGCATGGCTGCTGCGAGTTTCGGCAATGTTGGTAACTTCGTCAGCAAGTTTATGGGAGCCTAGTTAATCTAGAAAAAGCTTAAGAAGATATTAATAACTTTCCTTGTTTTAAGAATCTAAAGCTGGAGATGGTGGCATGTATGTCACCATCGAACTTACAGAGAATCGACTTGCAGCATTCCAGGGAATTCAAGCTTAAGCTTTTGAATAACCTAACATCAACTGCTGCCAATTATCTTGCGTGAATTCAAGAGAGCTAAGTATCCCTTTCTCTTTATTGAAAGAGCGTAATAAGCGTTCTAAATTGGCATTTTGCCATTTAGTATCAGGTTGGCGGATCTCGCCTCTGTCGAAGTCGATAAGATAGAAGTTATCATCGGTGATCAGAATATTCTTTGCATTCAAGTCAGCATGGTAAACACCGCGCTCATGGAACTTGGCGATACAGCTCCCCAGTTGCTGCCATTGGGCATCTGACATTGGCGCTTTACTCAATTTAGCGACGAGATCTTGGGCGCCTTCGACACGCTCTATAATAATATCAGCACGATAATGCAGGCCGCGTCGCTCAACATTCGCTGCCACAGGTTTCGGAACAGGAAAGTCTTCACTATAAAGCAGTGCCAGTAGTGCCAGTTCGGATACGGCTCTGGTCTTGTGTAGACCGGTATAGAGGTAGCTGTCTTTGCTGATTTTCGCCATCAACCCGCCCCGATAATAGTGACGCAGTACCCATTGGCTATCACCTGTTTCAATCAAATCAGGCTTTACAAACCAAGTGGTGTAACGGCCTTTCGACGAGCCTGTGATGGCCGATTTTTGCTGCCAATATTCCATGGTAAACCAATCACTGCAGATCGTATCCGGTGTCGGGTGGCAAAAAGCGATTGAACCTTGTGGCGTTTCTTTGATCTGCATTTTGGTTAGCTCTGTCACAGGTAGTTGAGTGGGCATAGGAACTGGCTTATCTTTATTTGGTTTAGGTTAGCAAGCAAGGCTATTCTACAGTAACTAATAAGTTAACTTAACCTCTGTTCTTTCGATTCGTTATTTCAGAGGAACTTAAGTTTGGAACCTTGGACATTCTCCTTTAAACTCTCATTGTTTTTTCTTTCAAGATTAACTCCGAACCTATGACTCTAGACCTGAATAATATTAACTCACTTTGTTTACTTCGACTGTCTGCTATTGGCGATGTATGTCATGCGGTGGCCATGGTGCAAGCGATACAGAAACAGTACCCCAATCTCAAGATCACTTGGGTGATAGGTAAAGTTGAATATCAACTGCTCAAGCATCTACCTGACGTTGAGTTTGTTATTTTTGATAAGTCACAGGGCTGGAGAAGTTACTTTAATCTGAGAAAAGCATTAGCAGGTCAAAGGTTTGATGTGCTGTTGCATATGCAGGTCGCCTTGAGAGCAACAATTGCGTCGTTAGCTATTTCTGTCAAGGTGCGTATCGGTTTTGATCGTGCCAGAGCCAAAGAGGGGCAGTGGTTGGTGACCAACCAGAGAGTTGAAGCTTTAGATAGCCCTCATGTACTCGAAGGTTTTATGGGTTTTGCTAAGGCACTTGGCGTAACAGACCTCACTCCTCGCTGGAACATTCCTGTGCCCGTTGCAGATACAGAGTTTGCCAAGAATATGATCCCTGATGGCGATAAAACCTTGGTGATCTGTGCGGCAGCAAGTAAAGCGGAACGTAATTGGTTACCAGAGCGCTACGCAGCCGTAGCCGAGTATGCTATCTCGAAAGGCTTTAGCGTGATTCTCTGTGGTGGGCCTTCTGAATTAGAGCGAAACTTAGCGGTCGAAATTGAAAAAAATTGCACTCAGCCTATTGAGAATAACGTGGGTAAAACCTCGCTCACTCAGTTATTGGCAGTATTAAAGCAAGCGACAATCGTATTAGCGCCAGATACCGGCCCTGCTCATATGGCAGTCACACAAGGTACACCCGTTATTGGCCTTTATGCTCACTCGAATCCGGGACGAACAGGCCCTTATTTGAGTTTGGCAAATACTGTGAGCGTGTATGACGAAGTCATCACTACTCAATATAGTCAGCCCGTTGCCTGGGGGACTCGTGCCAAGGGGGAAGACTTGATGTCGATGATAGAGGTAGAGCCTGTTTTACAAGCTTTTGATCGACTGATTATTTCGCTTGAAGAGTCGTAACGAGTTTGTGATAAATTAACTAGTAGTTTCACGTTGGTAAGGTGTATTGATGGAAGAGTTGAGAAGTGTTCTGGCAGAGTTGTCAGGCCAAGAGTTTGTATTTATCCCTAACCCGGGAAATGCGGGGGATTCATTAATCAATGCTGCCAGTTTTCAGTTTCTGGATGATATGAAACTTGAGTATAGGATTGTATCTCCTAGGGAGATTAAACAAGTATTGAAAAAAGGTCACTCTATCGTTGATAAGTTTGAGCTTAAAGATAAAGTGGTTGTACTCGGTGGCGGCGGTGGCTTTACCGAACACTACCCTTATTCAAATACATTAGTGACGGCCTTAGATCGCCATGTAAAACAGTTGATTTTGCTTCCTTGTACGATTGAGGGGTACCCAGATACATTGAGTGGTCTTAGTGATAAAGTCAGTGTGTTTTGTCGGGAACAGGTAAGTTTTGAATACTTAAGAAGTATTTGTAACGGTCCTAAAATATACCTGAGTCATGATATGGTATTTGGTGCAGATTTTAAGCGTATTATGTCTGCAAAATCCTCGTTATCATCTATACGAAATCGTATAAAAGGTGCCAAAAGCCATGCACAGGTGGCTAGTTATATTAAGCGTAATGGCAATGAAAAGTTAAATGCTCTAAGACTTGATGAAGAGCGAAGTGATATTGATATTCCAGTTGAAAATATGGATATGTCCGCACTGTTTTCATTGGGAACGAAAACCAAAGCGACGAATTTTTATGCTGCTCAGCAGTTTTTGTCTCACTTAGATGTTTTTGA
The DNA here is from genome assembly GCF_007197645.1 of Shewanella hanedai. Classification (GTDB taxonomy): domain Bacteria; phylum Pseudomonadota; class Gammaproteobacteria; order Enterobacterales; family Shewanellaceae; genus Shewanella; species Shewanella hanedai. The sequence continues at coordinate 125,980 of NZ_VKGK01000009.1, read as the reverse complement.
GCAGATGGTGACCAATCGCCTGCATGTGTGTATAGCGTCAACCCTGTTAGGTAAGCAGGTTATCTTCCTTGATAACTCTTATTTTAAAAATCGTGCCGTGTTTGAACGCTCAATGGGTGAGTTTAACAATGTTAAGCTAGTGAGTGAGTTACCAAGCTAGCGTCAAATTCATTGATGTGGGGATATTCGATTGCTATAAACTCGCTTATCCCTAGCGAACACCAGCGAGCCCTACTTATTTTGATTTCTTCAAAAATAGCCCTATTGGCTTCGAGGAGGGTTTTAGGGCTCTCGTCGTGGTAGATATGAAAAGCGACACCAGCGTATTTTAGACGCTTTCTTTTGGTCCCGTTGTTGATCATACGCAGAGCAAACTCCTTATCCTCAGGTCCCCATCCTTCAAATTGTGTATTAAAACCATTTATTGTTAATACATCTGCTCTCCAGAAAGCCAAGTTACAGCCATGAATTCCTTCAACACAGTTTTTTTGAGTCTTACTCATTACATTTGGCTGCCAAGGCAGTCTAAGCGCATTTTCACGTCCGCGAGATAACCCTCGGCTGAACAAAGTAAGTGGCTTAGGGGATTTGAGCTGCTTTTGGCTTAACTCCGGTGAGAGTTTGACTCGCTTGCCAGTAATGAAGAAGCCTTTCTCTGAGTGTTTAAGATGATCAGCAATGAACTTTTGATGGAGTATCATATCGCCGTCGATCATTATGATGTAATCCATCTTCGCGAGAGAAATAGCCTTGTTTCGGCTGCGAGATAATCTGAAGCCGTTGTCTTCTTGCCAACTATGGATGATTGGAATAGAGAATAGATTCTGATATTGACGAATAACCTCTTCTGTCTCTTTGGTAGAACCATCATCTGCAATGATTATTTCATCTGGAGTGACTGATTGAGACATCACGCTTTCAAGTACGCGCGCCAAAGCCTCGGGCCAATTATAAGTCGTAATGATTAATGATGAGGTCATCAACTGAATTCCAATCTTGAGTAAGCTTTTAAAGATTGGGTATTTTATACGCTCATTTTATCTAGGTTAAGAGGAAAAACCCCGTAATTACACAGCTGGCGATACATTCAGTATGCGTTTGTTACGCAGTGGATCTTTTTGTTTTATTTGCGGGGTTGTTGATACGAAATAGGTTGCGGCGCCTGTTGGTTCTTTGACCTGCTTAACACCAGAGTTACATGCTTTGGGTTTGTTAATTTTGTTTCTGAGTTATTTTCGACATTGCTAGAGTGTACATTTTTGATAGACTGTTTCCATATTTCCATATTTCCATATTTTGAGGACCGGTAAGTGGATAATCCACAAGTTTCATTCGTGCTGACTAGCTGTAATCGATTCGATCTACTTGAAGAGACATTAATCAGCTTTTTCAAGTTCAATACTTACCCGATAGCTCAATACGTTATTATTGAAGATAGTCATAACCGAGATAAACTAGAGAGAGTATTGGCTAAGTTTTCAGATATTGATTTTACTGTGCTTAACAATGAGCCTCAACTTGGACAGATGAAGAGTATCGATAGAGCTTATGCAGCTGTCACTTCGGAATACATTTTCCACTGTGAGGATGATTGGGAGTTTTACCGTAAAGGGTTTATCGAAGAGTCATTTAAGATACTTAATGCCGATGAGAAAGTGGTCACTGTTTGGCTTAGAGAGCAAAATGACACTAATGAACATCCTGTAGAGGCTGAAGTATTTTATTGTGGCGAAGATCAATCAACTCCCTACCAAATTATGAAACGTAATCATAAGCGTAGAGAGCGCTCAAGCTTATGGCATGGTTTTACTTTTAATCCGGGTTTAAGAAGACTTAAAGATTATCAGTTGTTTGCCCCCATCGGTGAGTTAGAGGGGGAACTGAATATGAGTCAGCTTTATCATGAGAAGGGCTTTAAAGCTGCGATTTTTCCTGAAGGATCTGTTCGTCATATTGGTGACCACCGCGGTATAAGATATAAGGTTGGTCAAAGTCAATTTGCTAAAGATTTCTCCGTTGGCTTTAAAAGAGTAAAAGCCAAGATTTGTAATATTCTGGGGCTCTAATTCCGAGCTGTATCGCTATACACAGTGAACGGCTGTGTATAGGTATTTTCTCTCTTATGAAGTCTATTTATTATCTTTTAATTGATGGTGTTCATAAAGCTTAGCTTCTTTGATAAAGGCGTAATAGGCGTCCATGATCGCCAGAATAAAACCACGTCTTCCAGAGAAGATCTTTCGTTGAATAAAATACTCTTTGATAAAGATAAGCGGAAAAACCGTAATCAACTTCAAGTTGGAAAACTTCTTCCCTTTAGCAAATTTTTCATCGGCTTTTAAGCCTGAATAGCTGTTGTTTTTGCTTGTGATAGCCTCAATGGAGCAGTAGCCAAAGTGATCAAAAGTCTCATTAATAAAGAGCTCCTTACCATCCACCGTTGCGCTTTCATGGGCTAAGCGAGAATCATCAAAGAAAGACTTTGAACGCTTATAAAATCTATGGTTATTGGGTTTCTTACTCCAAGATGATAAGGGTTTATCGATAAAGATATCGTTGCGCCAAAAACGAACACTGTCAGCTTTATCTTGCTCCATAATTGTCTTAAACGCTTCGATTAAACTCGTATTTATCGCTTCATCGCCATCCAGATTTAATACCCACTCATGTGAACAGAGCGACATTGCGTATTGCTTCTGTTTGGCGTAGCCCTGCCAAGGGTGAGAGTAGATTTTAGCGCCATAACGCTCGGCTATCGTTAAAGTACCATCTGTACTGCCAGAATCGACTAATATCACCTCATCGAAAAGAGAAACACTTTGCAGTGTTTTCTCAATATGCTTCTCTTCATTCTTGGTGATGATAAATACGCTAATGGGCAGTTTCATAATGGCTTCGTTAAGGCAAATTTGTTGAGCTAGATATTAACATCATATAGGGAAGTTTTATGAAATAAAATGGCTGCATGTTATTATGCTACCAGTCTATATCAACTACTCTTTTGACGGTAAAATGAAATTTAATGTGATGGTGATTAATCTAGATTCCAGTACCGACAGGTGGGAGTCGATGACTAAGCAGTGTGATCTTTTAGGCTTGTCGCCTCAAAGAGTTTCCGCTGTGCGTGGCAGTCTGTTAAGTGAAAAAGAGAAGAGTGATGTATACCAACTTTCCTCTAATCTTAGCAAGTACGACAAGATACTCAATGATGGTGAGATTGGTTGTTACATGAGCCACATCCGTTGTTGGGAATTGATAGTAGAGCAGCAGTTAGATTTTGCTTTAGTGTTAGAAGATGATGCCATCCTAACTGAAGACATGGCCAAGTATGTTGATAAGTTGGCTCATACTAGCTCTGACTGGGACTATATTAAATTGTCTCACGGTAGCAAGATTAAATCGGCTGTGGATTGCATGGATCTTGGGGATGGTCTTACTCTAAAAAAAGTACTGAAATTGCCTTCAACGACAACGGGTCAACTTATTTCATTATCTGGAGCTAAAAGGCTTCTTTCACACGCTTATCCTATTGCAAGACCGATAGACATGGATATTCAATATTGGTTTGAAAAGTCTCTTCGGTGTTTTGTTGTCTCTCCATTTCCTATCTTAAATGGTGATTTTGGCAGTGAAATTAATAAAACCGGTGATAGGCGTATTGTTAAGAAAAGGCCCATTCGACGTATTCTACAAAAAATACGCTATGAAATTCTATTATGGTGTAATCGTAGTAAGTTGCCTGAGTTTCCAAAGTTATAGTGTTATCGCTGCCAGTATAAAACAGACATTAATATTTAGTGTCTGTATGACGTTGAGCAGTATGTGTGCGATTCACATACTAAAGTAAACCAAGTAAGATGTGTGTCTGACTCATCTATAGTTCCAATGAATTTGGAATGATCACTGGATAGAACATAGTGCATAAACGAGCAATATATCCTGGGACCTTTGATCCCGTGACGAATGGACATGCGGATCTTATCGAAAGGGCCGCTAAGCTGTTCAAGCATGTGGTGATAGGTATCGCAGCTAATCCATCAAAACAGCCTAGATTTAGTTTAGATGAAAGAGTTCAACTGCTTAAACTGGTGACGGCGCATCTTGATAATGTAGAAGTTGTTGGTTTCAGTGGTTTGTTAGTCGATTTTGCCAAAGATCAACAAGCGAGTGTACTCGTTCGAGGGTTAAGGGCTGTGTCTGATTTTGAATATGAATTTCAGCTGGCTAATATGAATCGCCGTTTGAGCCCTGATCTAGAAAGCGTATTTTTAACGCCGTCGGAGGAGAACTCGTTTATCTCTTCGACCTTAGTAAAAGAGGTGGCTTTACATGGTGGTGATGTCAGCCAATTTGTTCACCCGGAAGTGAGCAAAGCACTTTTAAGTAAAGGATAGTAGTCAATTTTTATGTCGAAATTTTATAGTGTACAGCTCACGGCAGTTTTACTGCTTCTAAGTTCTTTTTCAGTTTTATCAGCGCCTTGGGTTGATGTGTCTGATATCTATTTACGAGCTGATATTCAAGCGCTTGCCGATGAAGGCGTCATCACCGTTCCTGTAAATACATATCCTTTAATGTGGTCTGGTATTGCTGTGGATTTGGCTAAGACTGAGCCATCTACCTTGACTCCTGCTTTAGCACAGGCTTTTGCCCGCGTTAATTTTTATTACCGTAATGCTGTAGGCAATAAAGGCAATACACGAATTAAAGCTGTGGCTGCCACCGATCCTGCTCGTTTCCAGCATTTCGGTTCAGATTATCGTGAAAAAGGTGAGCTGCAAGTTTCCCATGAATATATGGGGGAGCGTTTCGCTTATAAAGTTGCTGCGTCTGCTAACTATGAGCCAACAGATGGTAAAGAGGTTCGTCTCGATGATTCCTATCTGGCGATGGCATTAGGTAACTGGATGGTGACAGTCGGTGCTGTTGAACAATGGTGGGGACCAGGGTTTGATTCGGCGATGGCCAGAACGAATAATGCGCGACCATTGCCTTCAGTCATGCTGAGTCGTAATAATGCCGCTGCATTTGAGACGCCTTGGCTCTCTTGGCTAGGCCCTTGGACACTCACTGCTGGTATTAGCCGTTTAGAGGAGGAGCGAGCAATTGCCAATCCTCTGTTGTGGAATTTTAGAAGTTCGCTGCGCCCTTTTAGACAATTAGAGATAGGTTTTTCTTGGTCGACCCAATTTTGTGGTGAAGGCCAAGAGTGTTCGTTACAGACTGCGCTTAAGTCGATAACAGGCCAAAGAGATTGTCGCGAAGAGGGTGAGGGCGGTTGTACTAACTATGGAAACCAAGTAGCAGGTTACGATATTCGTTTTAGCGATACCTGGTTCAATGTGCCGTTCGGTGTCTATTACGAACAAACTTGTGAAGATGCTACTGGCTCTGCCCCTTGGGATATTGTCGATTGTGGTCACGCTGGTGGTGTTGATACTCGTTTTAATATCGACTCTGCTCAATACAAATTGTTTTTTGAGTACACAGACACCATGGTTGCCTGTGGTGAAGATGATAATGTCTTCAACTGTATGTATGAACACAGTGATTACAAAAGTGGCTCCCGTTACCATGGCAAGGCTTATGGCAGTACTTATGACAGTGATGCCAAGGTGTATGCGTTAGGCTTAATCGGGCAGTTTGCTGACAGTCGTGGAATAACATCGATACTCCGTTATGCACAGCTTAATAAAGATGGTTCAAGTCCAACTCATGGCTGGGCACCTCAGCCGCCTAAAGAAGATTTGCTGATGCTGGAATTGAGTTATCGTATGCCTATCTGGAAAGGGATGATGAGTGTTGGAGGGACTGTATCTCAATCTGAGTTTGAGGTTGAAGATAAGAAGACTGACGCAACGTTATTCGGTACCTACGAGTATCGTTTTTAGGAGAAGGTTCGAGACTCTAGGTTCTAGGTCCTAGAAGCAGCTCGCTGTGAGCTTGCGAACGCCCTCGTAATAACGCAGTGGCGTTCTTTCCAACTTTCTATCTCGTCTGACACAAGCCGCAGAAGACCGTGGCTCTTTGCCCCAGTTTTATTTCACTGAGCAGATTGCCACATTGAGTACAAATTTGACCTCCTCGGCCATAAACATGAAGTTTCTGGGCAAAGTATCCGGGTTTCCCATCTGCATTGGTAAAATCTTTTAACGTTGTTCCGCCTTGTTTAATCGCGTTGGCTAAGATCTGTTTTACTTCAGATACCAAGATGACCAAACGCTCTAAATCGACCTTGCCCGCTTCAGTCTCTGGGTGTATCCCAGCAGCAAACAGTGCTTCGTTGGCGTAGATATTGCCAACCCCCACCACGATATGATTGTCCATCAAGCAAAGCTTTATCGCCTTTTTCTTATTCTTTAATGCCCCAAAGAGATGGTCGGGTGTGAATGCGTCCGTTAGTGGCTCTGGCCCCAGTTTCGTGAGTAGAGGATGCGCATCGATCGGGAGTTCATACCATAACCAAGCACCGAAGCGGCGAGGATCGTTAAAGCGTAATATCTTGCCACTCGCTAAGGCTAAATCAATATGATCATGCTTCTCGACAGGGGTTAACGCCGTCACAATCCTTAAACTACCCGACATGCCTAAATGCACGATTGTCGTGCCAGCATCAGTGTCGATAAGCAGATACTTAGCACGGCGATGCACACTACGTATAGTTTGACCGACAATCTGCTGTGCCAGTTCAGGCACTGGCCAACGGAGACTAGCGTTACGTACGGTAAGCCCGGTGACCTCTTGGTCAATCAAGTATGGCGAGACTCCCTGACGGGTGACCTCAACTTCTGGTAGTTCTGGCATATTAACTCTCTTTATTCATACCGGAAGCGGCTTCAGAAACCGGTGCAGATATTTTAATGATTGGGTTCAAGGCTTCTCTTAAACTTGGAGGGATGAGATACCAATTATTTGCCGAAGATTTAAGTAGCCCTTGATGTTGATACCAGTACCAAGTTTGAGCCTGACTGTTATCGGCTATTAATATCATCAGCTCAAGGGGCTTATCGGCATTATCATGTTCGAACAAGACTTGCTGATCGGCGACAGGTGATAGCTGTATTTGACTCCAAGCATTGGCCCAAACTTGGCAATTAAGCACGCTCTCATGGCATTGCCATTGGCTCCCTTTACTCAACCAGAGTTCATTGATTTGCAGCTGCGCTAATGGCGATTGTTCATCAAAAAGAGGATGCGCATCCGAAGGCAATTCAATGGTTTTGTCATTGAGTAAAGTGAGTATGGCAATCATCATCAATGAGCTAAAGATGATGATGTTATTCCAGTTTTTACGTGATAGCGCCATAGTTCTATTTCAGCTAGTCATCTAATGTTGGTTAGTTAATCAGTGTATCGGTAAGTTACCCAGTCTTCAAATGAAGACTGGTCACATTGTTTGGTTTAGCTTCCAGCTGGTTGGGTATCTGGTTTGTTTGTTGAAGGCAGTATCTTCATCTGCTTTATCTTTTGTTCAAACTTTGTTTGAAATTAAAGTCGTGGTATTCCATACCACACCGGGCAAGGAGGACTGCTGTTTGATGTGAATGGATTCACAAATGCCGCGATAACATGGATGTTAGAGAGCGGCCTCATCAACAACTTTTTTGTTTAAGGGCCTGTTCACCGTCCATGTAGCTCCGAGTCTGAGTCATCATCCATGATGACTCTACAGCATTTTGAATTACGTATTTCGGCAACTTCCAATGGGGACAGTTTAACCTCCAACCGTATCTAAACTTGCTGATCTACAAAAAGGTCATCTCTTCGGTTTAATCAATAACGAATGTGTTCAGCCTCTTTGCTCCTCTCCGTGGTCTTCGTGTCCTTCGTGGTGAATCGCTTTTTTGTTTGGTGTTTACAGAGCGGGCTTAGCCCTGCGAGGACGGCACTATGTGCCTGAGAGGTCGTTCGCAGGCTCACTGCTAGAACGCTTCGCTGCGAGTGGAAAGCCTTAAGGAAGGAGAAGCGTCTACAGAATGCGTTGCTCACAGAATAGCCTGTGGCTACGGGTAAGAAAACTGAAGTAGTGAGTTATGTTAGTGGCTACTTAACTAGCTGTAATATAATGAGTAAATTGAGCGATGGTACAAACCTAATCAGTGAAATTACTGATAGACATACTGTATACATATCAGCTTATGTTTTAAGCAAACAACCTGATATCCATCACGAATCCATCCCCCGCAAGCGTATAATCCTCTTAAAGTCTCTCGAGACAAATGCAGTTCTGAAGGTAAGTGCTAATAGGTAGAGCAAAAGTTTACACGACCCCAATTATCCCAGGTTAAATCGTTTAATAGACGGTTTCATTGTGTTTAAGTCTCCTCTATATCTCTTCCCTTGGTATTCATTGAGTTGTTGTAGCTTGCCTACTTGTGAACTCACAGAACTAAATTCTCTCAAGTAAGCTTCATATGTACACTTGTCATCAGAAAATAAGGTACTTAGATTATGAACCGCACTTCTTATTTTCTTCTTCTCTTCTTTACCAAAACTAGGACGGTTACCATTAACTCCAACACGATGTACGGCCTGGTGCGAACCATTACCTAAAACTTCATGTTTACTTTTATTTGGCTCAACACCGTAATAACGAAGCATTCCATAAATTGAGGCAATCACTTCACTGATTTCTTGTTTAGTCATGTAAGATTTAGAAGATACAGTAATATCGTCGACATATCTGGTATAGGTTAGTTTGACAGTAAGAAGGCGTGAAACAAGAATCGATTCTTTCTCCCACATTACCAGATTGGCGATGTAACTACTGCAAATCCCACCTTGGGGTACACTGCCGTTTAAAGTTACTAGATTTGTTAAGGTTTTTGCCACCTCTAGAGGGAAGCGGAACAGACGCATAAACATTTTTTCGACTTGGACGGCTTGAATAGTAGGGAAGAAATTAGAAATATCTTCACAAATCACAATTTTACACTTTGTATGATATCTAACGTTCGTTATGTAAGAACGCCCACTGATTGAGCCTTGCATGTATTGAGGATATATTACTTTTTTAAAGATTTGATGCTGAAGTTTTCGGTGAATGGCTTTAAGGACTTTATAAGCATCATAGGTAACGCGTTGACCACCAGACTTCTTTTGTTCAATTCTGGCTACACGATATAGATCAGATGCGTTATTTGCTAAATACTGAACTCTGTTTAATGGAAGATCTAGTAAGAAGGCGAGAGCATCAATGCTACCGATAGATTTTAGCTTGTATTCAGGAGTCAGAGTCATCAATTAATTTATACATAAGTTTTTCTATCTTTGTAGTTAACTCATCACTCATAGGTAAATCTTGATCCTGAGAAGCAAGAAACATAAAGACAGATGTTGGAATATCTAGCGCTGCACACAAATCTTCAACAAGACTAAAGTTTGGTTCTCTCTTCCCTTGTTCTAAAAGAGTTATATAAGAGGCACTTTTGCCAATCTTATCCGCCAAGTATTTCTTGGATAATTTTCTGTGCTTACGGCACTTTTCTAAAGTATTTGAAAAATTCATAATAAAAAACTAATGGTTTACTTTACGAATTGAAGATGGAGAACATTTTTTCAACAAGTTCTGCTCCTTTATGGATTACACCTAGTAACACTCCAAACGTTTCCAAAACCTCACGTTTAGTTGTTCTAGAAGCTGATTTTCCTTCAAGTTCTGCATTGATCTGGCTGAGTAATTGCTCTACCTTAAGTTTCGTACTGCTATCTATATCATCATGTTTCTCACGTAAAATTAATTCTAGTACTTCACGTGAGTTCTTTAAAATTTTAGTATTCATAAAACAACCTTTTTATTCGATGTTGGGAAAATTCCCTCCAAAAATTTACCGAACCGAATAAAATGATATAGATAGCGTAAACCACAATCTTTAGAACAATTTATTGTTCTCCCTCCATTTTAGCTGCCTGCCTGACGAACAGTCTATCTGACGAACAGTCTATCTGACGAACTGTCTGCCTGACGAACTGTCTGCCTGACGAACTGTCTGCCTGACGAACTGTCTGCCTGACGAACTGTCTGCCTGACGAACTGTCTGCCTGACGAACTGTCTGCCTGACGAACTGTCTATCTGACGAACTGTCTATCTGACGAGCATTACATTTAGGTGTGGGTAAAGTGGATTATCACTAAGATAATCGGCATTACTGCCAGTTACGATCCGAAAAAGGTCATTATTTTAAAGAACATCAGGACGAAACATCCTGTAGTTGAAATTATCACTGAAACTTGACAAATAGTCAATAGTTTACAAGTGGTCAATTAATAAATAACTGAGAATGGTAGTGTCGGTATAAACTTAAGTTAAACAAAGGGCTCGTAGCCAATTAGCTTAATTCGAAGAGATAAATAACCGGTGTAGGTGCGGCTGTGGGCTTCGGTTTCAGGGATGAAACCGCAGAGCGTATAGGGATATATTTATAGCGTCCCACAGAAGTAGCTACATGAAAGCCTGCTGCAAGCAATAGGTACCAATGAAGCTATGGTTACCAACAAACCATCAAATGTAAGCCCTGCCCAATGAAACCAAAAAGAGACTTCACCACTTACTATCTGGTAAGTGGCTAGAATTTGCTATCAGGCAAGTTAGCCCCCAGTTGTATTCATAAACCGCAATATCTGTACATCGCCTTCTTCCCCAAATACGTGCTCTTTAGGCTTGAGTTTAATGGCATCTAAAATGGCGGTTTTTAACTTCTCAATATCAGCAGGAAACTCACGCACAATGGCTTTAAGATCCACCGAGTGTTCGTTGCCTAAACAGAGGAGTAGACGTCCTTCGACTGTCACTCGAACTCGGTTACATTCATGGCAGAAGTTATTACTGTGGGGGGAGATAAAGCCAATATGGATAGGGCTTCCCGGCATCGTGTAATAACGGGCTGGGCCGCCGGTACGTTTATCCGAAATCGTCAGTTCATACCGTTGAGATATGATGGCCTTTACTTCTTCACTACTGCAGTGGCGGCTCTTTTTACGTTCATCAATGACACCCAATGGCATCTCTTCGATAAAGGCGATATCGAGCTCACGGTCACGACAAAATTCGATAAGATCTAACACTTCATCATCGTTTTGGCCGCGTAAAATCACTGCGTTAATCTTGATGCGTTTAAAGCCTGCGGCTTTGGCAGTATCGATCCCTTTAATCACACGCTCAAGTTTGCCATTGCGAGTGAGTTCGGTGAAGAGTTCAGGTTTTAACGTATCTAGACTGATGTTCAATCTGGCAAGGCCGTAGCCTTTCATCTTTTGAGCAAACTTAGTCAGTCTCGAACCATTGGTGGTCATGGACAGTTCTGATAATCCCGGTAGCGCGCTTAAGCGCTTCACCAGTTGATCGCAATCGGTACGCACTAACGGCTCACCGCCTGTTAAGCGAATTTTCTTCACGCCTAACTCGGTAAAGGCTTGGCCTACCCACGCAAGCTCCTCTAAACTCAGTATCTGTTCTCGCTCAAGAAAGCAGGGATCTTCACCCATGCAGTAGACGCAGCGAAAATCACACCTATCGGTAACAGAAAGACGCAGGTATTCCACCTTACGGCCGAAGGCGTCGACGATTAAACTCATATTAGAACCCTACAGAGTTACCTATAACAGATCGGCAAAAGGTTGAATGTAAACAGTATCACCCGCATTTAGCTGTTCATCTTGCTCACCAATAACGATAAAACAGTTTCCTTGCACCATTGAGCTCAGCATTCCTGACCCCTGTGCACCTGTTGTCGTTACATGCAGCTTGCCATCTTGTGCTAAGTGGAAAATACCGCGGATAAACTCGGTGCGCCCAACGCGGCTACGCATTTTACAATCGGCAACGGCGGGAACCATGGTTTGCTCCCATGCTTTCTCTCCTGCTAGCTTTCTGAGTGCAGGTTGAACAAATTGCATAAAGGAAACCATGACGGCAACGGGATTGCCCGGTAAGCCGAAGAAGAGGCTGGAACCGATTTGGCCAAAGGCTAATGGTCTGCCGGGGCGCATATTGATACGCCAGAAGTTAATCTGTCCCACTTTCGCCAGTGCGAGCTTGATAAAGTCAGCATCACCAACAGAGACACCGCCAGAACTGATGACCACATCGGCGTCAACAGCCGCTTGGCTGAGTGCGTCGACTAGGGCTTCTTCTGAGTCATGTATGATGCCAAGATCGATCACGTCACAACCCAGCTTTCTCACCATAGATTTGATGGTGAAACGATTAGAGTCATAGATACAGCTAGGTTTTAACGGCTCGCCGGGTTGGCAAACCTCATCGCCAGTTGAGAATACGGCAACTTTAGGGCGTCTGAAAACGGGTAACTGGCCGAAGCCAAGTGACGCCAGCATCCCTTGCTCTGGTGCTTGCAAGCGATTATGGGCAGCAAGTGCTGTTTTACCTTTGGCAATATCTTCACCTGCAAGCCTGACATGCTGGCCTAAAATGATGTCACCTTGAAAACTAATGCTATCGCCATTCTCTGTTGCCAGCTCTTTCATCTGCACTGTATCAGCGCCAGCGGGAACTGGCGCGCCAGTCATGATGCGCACTGCTTCGCTTTGCTGAAGTATGTCAGCGTATTGGTGCCCCGCCATCACATCGGCGACGATGGTGTAACTTGGCAACATTGACTCTGAATATTTGAACGCATAACCGTCCATCGCAGAGTTAGTCTGTTGTGGTACATCCACAGGAGAGATAGCATCTTGTGCTAACACTCGACCACTGAGTTCATCGAGTTCGATGACTTCATGTTCGCTCACTGGATTGACGAAGGAGAGAATGTTATCGATACCTTGACGTACCGAAAGCGTTTTACTGGTATCGACTTCACAGCCGCACTCGGGCGCTTGTGGTGCCAGTGGTAAGCTTACTGTATTAGGCTGCCAGCTTTGAGCATACTCGATAACAAAATCGGCAATCTGCTCGACGTTGTTGATATCAAGGCGGCGCAGTTCACTAGGGAGTTGTGTGTCGTCGCAGCAGGCTATGGCTTGAATGTTGTTATCGTGAGTATGGATAAAGGGTTTGCCGTGGGCGGCACGATGCAGCTCAATTTTAGGCAGTTCGAGTTTCTTAAACCCTTCAACTAAAACGATATCGACTTTGTCTTGTTCTATTTGCTGCAGCAGGTGAGGGAGCTCAGGGGCTTCATCAACCGCATCTTCAGTCATTAACGCCCAACGAATATGCGAGGCTACCAATACCTGACGGGCGCCAGATTTGCGCATCTCGTAACTGTCTTTACCGGGAATATCCACATCGAAATTATGATGAGCATGTTTAATCACAGCGAGTTTAACGCCACGACGATTTAGCTCAGGAATGAGTTTCTTTAACAGTGTGGTTTTTCCTGTGCCGCTATAAGCACAAAACCCGAGGACAGGGATCGACAGCGGATTGGTAAAGGGAGTAGACATTGAAACCTCGAATATTATTTGGCTATTGCCTCAGCAAGTTGTTGTTTTTGTTCTGGCGTATTCACATTTACAAAGGCATTGGGTTGATCGGCAAACTCAGCAACCATGCAGTGATGTTTGGCGTACCAAAAATCAATTTTACGCTCACCACCGTCTAAAAAGGCTTTCATTGAGTCTCGTAAGCTGGGTTTTAATAGCAGCACGACTGGTTGTTCACGCTTGCCGTCACTGGCGACTGCAAGTTCAGCATCTTCACTCTGTATTTGAGCTAGCATACGCTCAACGAGATCTAATGGCAGTAGAGGACAATCACAGGGAACCACAAGTAGGTAATCAGCTTGAGTTTTCGCCATTGCGGTGATCATGCCAGCTAAAGGGCCTAAATAGCCTGAGTCTTCATCACTGAAAACTGGATAACCAAATTCAGCATACTGGGTTTGATTACGGTTTGCGTTGATCATGATCTCGTTAACCTGAGGTTTAATTCGATCAATCGTATGCTTTATCATAGGTTGGTCTAATAGCTCGACCAGACCTTTGTCATTTCCGCCCATACGTCTGGCCATGCCGCCAGCTAAGATGACAGCATCAATTTGCAATGACATATCTTGGTTCCTGTAATGTTATAGGGTCGCTGTTAATACCCTCTTTTGAAGGCGTCGATGAACGAATACCTTGATCCGCTATCTGCCAGCTTTGATCACATAGGCTGGTAAGTACACAAGATTGATGACTACTGACTAACATTCCGGTGCCTATTTGCTGAAGATCTTTCACCATACTCAATACCAGCTCTTGAGAATAGGTGTCCATGTTCGATGTCGGCTCATCTAACATGAGTAATTTAGGCTGCATTATCCACGCTCTGGCGATGGCCAGACGTTGTCTTTCACCGCCGGATAGGCTTGATGCGGCTTGTTTAGTGAGATGTACTAAATCCGCTTTGTGTATTGCATCTTGGGTTCTCTGTTCAAGCTGCTGTTTACTCATCTCACAAAAGGGATGTGGGTAGTTGAGGTTATACTCGACGCTGCCGTCAAACAGGTAAGGGTGTTGGTGCAGATAAACAGCTTTGCCCAGTAGTGGGTTTGAACGCCACCAGGGTAATGGTGCAAAGCCTTGAACCGAGACCTTTCCCTTGGTTGGGGAGACTAATCCTGCCAGCAGTTTCATCAAGGTGGTTTTACCGCTACCGTTATCGCCTTGAAGGTGTATGGTCTGGCCTTGAGCGAGTTGCAATCTCTCGACAGTAAAAAGCGTACGCTCACCAAATCGCATCTCGATATCTTGTGCAATCACTTTAACCATATCTTAATGGCTCCTTGGCTCAGCTTTACCTCTTAGGGTACCTAAGGTGAAGTTGAGAATCAGCGACAAAATAAGCAGAACCAGACCGAGTGCGATAGCTTGTGCAAAATCGCCTTTACTGGTTTCAAGTGCTATGGCTGTGGGGATATTACGTGTGACACCAGCAATGTTACCACCGACCATCATCGAGCAACCCACTTCGGTTAATATGCGGCTAAAGCCTGCAACAATGGCGAGTAGCAGGGGAACTTTTAGTTCTCTGCACAAGGTCCAAATAGCCCTAAGCCAAGAGGCTCCTAAGGTACGAGAGGTTTCCCATGCGCGTCTATCAACACTGGTAAATGCTGCCTGACTCATAGAGACAAGTACTGGGGCGCAAATCAGCATTTGACCGAGTATCATGCCCTTTTGGGTGAATAGCCACCTTAAATCACCTAAGGGGCCCATGCGAGTCAGCATAAGGTAAACAAGAAGACCGATAACAACAGTAGGGATAGATTGCAGAGTTTGGATCATGTTGGTGATAAACCAGCGACCGGGGAACTGTCCGAAAGCCAGCATGAAGCCTAGTATCATCGACGGCAGCAAGGTGATTGCTAGCGCAGCGAAAGAGACAGAAAAAGAAACCGAAACAATGGCCCACACATCAGGGTCCAATGAAAACAGCAGGCCAAAGGCCTGCTGTATAAGGGCTAACCAGCCGTCATTCATTTATGATATACCCAGTTAAGTAATCGAACACCTACAATCTGAGGTGTTACCTGCGCATACCATGTTAAATAATGGCTTATCCAGAACCTTAAAATCATTCGCTATAAGTTGCCTTAAATAGTTGCTCACCTTGAACTTTATAGCTGTTGATCATGCTTTGAGCTTCAGCACTGATCAACCAATCACTAAGGGCTCTTGCGCCTTTGTGGTTAAGTTCAGGATATTTAGCAGGGTTAATTAGCATAATTTGATATGGGTTAGCTAATGCATGTCCGCCATCAAAATCAATTGCCATATCAAGTTTCGCTTTATAAGCCACGAAGGTACCGCGATCAGATAGCGTGTAACCTTGTAATTCATCTGCCATAAGCAGGGTCTTACCCATGCCTTGTCCAACAGAGGTATAACCTGTGAATGAAGGATCAATGTTAGCGTTCTTCCAGATGATCAATTCTTTCATGTTGGTGCCTGAGTTATCTCCACGAGAGATAAAAGGTGCACCAGACTTGGCTATTTTAGCAAAAGCCTCTTCAACTGTCTTACTGCTACGGATCTTTGCAGGGTCATTTTTAGGGCCCAAGATCACAAAATCGTTCTCCATTATGCCACGAGGTAAAAGTCCAAAGCCTTCATCGACAAATTTAGCTTCCGCTGCTGGTGCGTGAGTCATGATGACATCAACATTACCTTGGCTGGCAAGTTTCAATGCTTTACCAGTACCTGTTGCAATGACCTGTACTGTGTAACCTGTTTCAGCTTCAAATTTAGGCAGTAAGTTGTTCAAAAGGCCTGAGTTTTCAGTACTTGTAGTAGTTGCTAATTTGATAACGTCTTCGGCTTTCGCTGGTGTTGTAATAAGCAGGGTTGCAGCTAAGGCTAAGCTGAAGATCGATTTGAGGTTTAACATTCTTGCTCCTGGATGTTTTGAATACGGCCCACCTGCCAAGATGGGCCATTAAAATTTTGTATTGTACTTAATAACTTATATAGCAAAATGAATGCCAACAGCTTGTACTGAAATTTAACTTCACAAATCAGTCGCTTTTGGGATCTTTGTCGCAAGTTAACATCATGAAAGACAGACATTTTGTCCCACAGGCCTCATTCTTTGGTTCACAGTGACCTATTTGGCTTGCTATGGTGATAGAATCATCAATAGATGAGACAAAATGTCCTAAAGATGACAATATGAGCCAGATAAATAAAGCGTTAAAACCACTTCCTTCAGCCGTTTCCGTGCTTATTGTTGACGATGAGCCTGGTATGCGTAGCTTTTTAAAAAAAGCGCTATCAAAAAAGTTTGCCTTAGTTGAGACCGCGTCCAGCGTGGAAGACGCTGAGCAGTTGCGAAGTCGGTGTCACTTTGACCTGCTTATTGTTGATATCCGTTTGCCTGGACGTTCAGGGATCGAATGGCATGAAGCCTTAAACGATCAGGAGCGTCGCTCGGATATTATCTTTATGACGGGTTATGCCGATATGGATGTCGCGATTAAGGCATTACGTGCTGGCGCATCTGATTTCATCATGAAGCCATTCCATCTCGAACAGATGATGAAAGCGGTCGATCGTTGTATCGAACGTCGTTTACTCAAACGTGAAAACTTGATGCTTCGCCGTGAAGTCTCTATTGGCCAATCTTCGACGATTATTGGCAGCAGTGAGGCCATGAAGGAGGTGAAGCATATTATCGAACGCGTCGCTCCGACCAATGCCATTATTCTTATTGAAGGTGAGTCGGGAACCGGTAAAGAGCTGGTTGCTAGACAACTGCATCTGTTGAGTGGCCGACAAGGCCCATTTGTACCCGTTAACTGTGGTGCTATCGCTCCAGAGCTTCTTGAAAGTGAGCTTTTTGGTCACTGTGCTGGTGCATTTACCGGCGCTAAAGGCAATCGTGAAGGCCTATTTAGCTTTGCATCCGGCGGCACGATTTTCTTAGATGAAATTGGTGAGATGCCGCTGAAGATGCAAACGGCACTATTACGTGTTTTAGAGCAGCGTACTATCCGTCCTGTCGGTAGTGAAAAAGAAACCAAAATTGATGTAAGAGTGTTGGCTGCCACTAACAGAAAGCTGGCTGAAGAGGTTGAAGCGGGACACTTTAGACGTGATCTTTATTACCGTCTCAATGTGTTGGATATTTTAATTCCGCCATTAAGAGATCGACCTGAAGATGTAGTGGAGCTTACTCATCATTTTACCAGACAGCTAGCGGCTGAACTTGGCGTGAAAGAGGTTGTTTGGAGCCATGAAGATATGGTCAAACTACAGCAACACGAGTGGCCGGGTAATATTCGTGAACTGAGAAATATGATTGAACGTTGTATTTTACTTGGCAAACCTCCCGCTGAGTACTGGAAACAACAACCTAAGGCTGAGGTGCTGGTTGAATCAGGTTACCCGCTAGAGTGGTCTCTTAAAGATGTGGAGAAGCACCATGTCACGCAAGTTGTCGATGCCCATAACGGCAATAAGTCCGCGGCAGCGAGAGATTTAGGTGTCTCCAGAAAAACCTTAGATAGAAAATATAAAGAGTGGTTCGGTATCGAACATCCCGGAGAGGTTTAAATGTCATTCTTCCCGCGCATTTTTGGTATTAATTGGCAGCAGATGCAGGCAAAAGTGCGCTATCGCATTCTTATCTTAACCTTGTTGCCGATACTGTTGACTCTGGTGAGCTTGGTGTTCATTACCATCTACTGGAACATAAGCTATACCGGCCAACAGCTGTTTATGAAGGTTAAAGCGGACCTGACGGTTGCGAATAATACCTTGATATCGGTTCAGGAAAGTCAGGAGAAACAGTTAGAACTCGTGATGGAGTCTTGGCCGTTTCAAAATGACTTTAGATTGTTTGATGCGAATAAACAAAAGTACCGAGATCAAATAGACAGTTTACTTAATCAACAGAAAATCCTGCTCGATCTTGATTTTTTACGCTTGGTTAGCGTAGAAGAAGCGGCTGAAGATCCTGATCTTCGTCAGATGTTACAGAAAGTCCAAGGGAGCTCTCCCTATTCTGGACTCATGGTGTTATCTCCAGAACGTTTAGTCAGAATCGATCCTGACTTAGTCCCGCTTGCCAGCATTACGCTGGTGGAGACACCACGCTCACAAAAGCCAAACAAGAGTGTCGAAGAGCGAGGCATGCTAAGTCGTAGTTTGCTGCCCGTACCTAATGCCGATGGTTTTGTGTCTTGGTACCTTGATGGCGGCATACTGCTTAACCGTGATATTCGCATTGTCGATCATATTCGAGATTTGGTTTACGACGAGGGAACACTGCCTGAGCGTTCAATCGGTACCGTGACCATTTTTCTCGATAACACCCGAATCAGTACCAATGTACCTCTTCACTTTTTTCCTCAAGGTAACGAAACCGTCGGTCGTGCATTAGGCAGTTTGGTATCCGAGGAAGTGAAATCTAAAGTGCTCAACCAAGGCTTGCTTTGGGTCGATCGCGCTTTTGTATTTAACGATTGGTTTATCTCGGCTTATGCGCCACTTGTTGATGTGCAGGGTAAGCGAGTCGGTATGATCTATACCGGTTTTTCAGAGTCTCCATTTATCCATAACTACTTGCTGAACATTATTGAGCTCGGCACTATTTTGATGTTGGTGCTGCTGGTGTCGGGCTTGTTGGTTTATCGAGGTGCCTACAGTTTACTTCAGCCAATAGAGCGGATTCATCACGTAGTTAAAGCGGTGCAATCGGGTCGAAATCTACGTATTGGCTCGCTTGGGCTTGAGCGTGAAAATGAGCTTTCTAACTTGGCTGAACAGTTTGATCGCATGCTCGATCTGCTGCAGGAGCGTAATACCCAAATTCAGGCGGCGGCAGAACAGCTTGAAGTGAAAGTGGAAGAGCGTACTCGTAGCTTACAAGACAAGACGGTTGAGCTACAAAATAACGTCGAACTGCTCAATGAAACCAGACAACAGCTGGTGACCAATGAAAAGCTGACGGCCTTGGGTGAGTTAACCGCCGGTATTGCCCACGAAATCAATAATCCTACGGCTGTTATTTTAGGCAACATGGAGTTGTTGAAGTATGAGTTAGGGGAAAACGCCGAATGTGTGGAGGAGGAGATCGAGTTGGTTATTCAACAGGTCGGTCGAATCAGTACCATTATTCGTAGCCTGTTGCAGTACAGTCGTCCTGGCGAGTTCAACGCGCCTCTAGAGATGCATCAACTGACGCCGATTATAGAAGAGATGTTGGTGCTCGTTCGTCACTCTATACAGGAGCAGGAAGTGATATTGAGCCAAGAGCTCAATGCGAGTTTCCCGATAGAGGTTAATCGTCCTCAACTGCTGCAGGTGCTAATTAACTTAGTTGTGAACGCTGCCCATGCGATGGATGAAAAAGGACGCATTTGGATCCGCACTTATGACTGGGTGCATAATGATGAACCCATTGGTGTGAAAATTGAGGTCGAAGATGAAGGCATGGGGATTCCAAAGGATCAGCTTAGCCGTATTTTCGATCCTTTCTACACCACAAGAGCCGATGGTACTGGTTTAGGTTTATCGCTCAGTTACGGGATCATTAAGCGTATTGGCGGCACCATAGAAGTCAGCTCAACATTAGGAAAAGGCACACTATTTACCATCGGCCTTTACCATAAAGCGAAAGAAGATCAGAATGATACCCCATATAAAGGCTTGCACTTCAACGACAACTAGCTGAACGTCAGACAAAAAAATGCCGAGAAAAATAAAATTCTCGGCGATAAGAGTGTGTGAGCAATGTCGTGCTTTGCAAACTCATCCTACATAACCCGACAATGTTCTGAAGGGGTAAGCAAATAAGCAGAGATGAAGTGCTTATTTGCTCAATTATGTATTCGGAGTTCTTGGAACGCATGCAAATAGTAATCATTATCATTTGTGTTTGCAACTGTTTTATTCACTTTTATCTACTTAAGTTGAATTGTTTACTGAGTCTTATATTAAGATTATGAATTTAATGATTTTTAAGTCTGTTTATCTGTGTGTTTTTCACTGCTGAATGTCTGGTATGAAAGGTAAGTACTCGAAAAAAAGATAAAAAAATGCCGAGAAAAATAAAATTCTCGGCGATAAGAGTGTGTGAGCAATGTCGTGCTTTGCAAACTTATCCTACATAACCTTAACCCGACAACGTTCTGAAGGGAGAGCAAATAAGCAGAGATGAAGTGCTTATCCGTTCAGTGATGTATTCAAAGTTCTTGGAACGCATGCAAATAGTAATCATTATCATTTGGTGTGGCAAGTTTTTATTGAAACTTAAGCTAATCTTTACATTACACCTGCAGTGATTTCTGCAAACTGATCTTATTAAGTGATTTATTATCAGTATCTTGCTTAAGGCTAGTGATCTGATATTGATTTGAAATAAGCATCTTAAGCATGGAAGCGAAGCAGTTTAATGTCTTTACTTCAATCTGGTGGTAGCCCTGCTCTCTCGCCCAATGCTCTTGAACTAGTAATAGCTGCTTTGCCAAACCTAAGCCTCTGAACTCAGGTAAGATACCGCCCAGCCAGCTATAGAACTGACCATTGCCGAGTTCATATCCCAGCTTAAACCCTGCAACTTCCTCCTCTACCTTGATAAATAGTGCCAGCATAGGTTTGTCTGACAGTCGTGTTTGATACTCTGCGACTGGGTACGCATTATCAAATTCAGGAATTGCCTGGCTCAGTTCCACAAGGTTGTGTAATAACTCAGGTGTGACTAACGTTGCTTGCACTACTTCGACTCGGTACATCTTAATTCTCTCTGTTTAGCTAGATGAAAAGACATTAGCCGCGCATGAAATTGGGAAGGCGGCTATTTTAATCGAAGCTTGGGTATAAAAACAACTGGTCAGTCCAGCTTGTTGTGTAAGAATTGACTATCGAGGATATGGATATTTTGTAAACCATTAATCAGTAAGCATTAATACCAATAGTATTAATGCTTACTCGACCAAGCTTGCTACTAAGCTAAATTATGGTCGTTATTCGATGGCTGAGAAGGGCTAACAATCTTGTGCTCAAGGACTTTTAACAGTACACCATAGGCTGGTAGGAATAGTCCTAAACTGACGATCAGTTTAAAGCCATAATCGACACTGGCGATCTCTGGCCAATGCTCAGCCATAAAGCTGTCTGTTGAGGCGTAAAATGCCAAACCGAAGAACACCAGAGTATCAACTAAGTTACCTATGAGTGTTGATGCAGCAGGTGCTACCCACCAAGAACGGCTTTGGCGTATTTTGGCAAACACCGTAATGTCCATTAGCTGACCAATAAGGTAAGCGGCAAAGCTGGCAAAGGCGATACGAAATACAAACGTGTTGAATTCAGATAATGAGCCTATCCCCTGAAAACTGCCTTGGTGAAACAATACACCCATTAGATAAGAGATAAGCAGAGCGGGCAGCATTGCTTTAAGTATGATGCGCCTTGCTGGGCTTTGGCCAAATATCCGTACGGTAAGATCGGTGGCCAGATAGACAAACGGAAAGCTAAAAGCTCCCCAAGTGGTATGCATACCAAAGATCTGAAAGGGAAGTTGAACCAGATAGTTGCTGGCGCAGATAATTGAGATATGAAAACCGACGAGCAGCAATAGTGCACGACGGATCTGTGTGGTCGTTAACGTTAACATCTTGTGGCCTTTTTAATTACGTGTTCATGGTCGCGGGGTGAGGGAACCCGCTATTTAGGTGTCGCTTAGTCAGCTGACTGACATCTGTTTCAGTGGCGATATCAAATTTATACTATCCCGTTAGGGGCGAGGAATTATAGAGATCTTTTGGCCATGAACAAGAGCATTGCTAAGATTTAATTCAAAAAACCACAAACTGTTCTAAAGTTAGTTGATGATATTCCATTCTCATCTTTAAAACGGAAAATCAGTGTGATTATGAATAGACCTATTAAGTGTTTTTTACTCCTCTGTTTAAGCTGGTTTCCTCTCCAGTCAACCTCTGCTCCCCAAACAATACACATAGTCACAGAATCTTGGCTGGGTTATACCAATGAAGACGGCTCAGGTTTTTACTTCGACGTTTTAAAGCAGATTTTCCCAGATGAAAATTGGCAGGTTGAGATCGATATCGCCCCTTTTTCAAGAGTGAGATACCTGCTTAATCATGAACGAGCCGATATGGCGCTAGGCTTCTATGCTGGTGATACAACTAAGGCTATCTACAGTGATCAGCCCATTGAAGTCGACAGTGCCGATATTGCGTTGACACCTGAAATGGCTAAGAACTGGGATGGTATTGAGAGCTTGTCATTCAAGAAAGTGCAGGCGATGTTGAAATACCGCTATGACGAATTTATTGATGTCCCCATGTATTACGGGGAGAGCAGCAGTCTGCTGGAGATGCTTGACCGCGTAAACAGAGGGCACATAGATGCAGTACTGGATTATAAACCGTCTATGTTGGCTAAGGCGGCCGAGTTAAGTGAACCTAGGCAGTTTGTGATCATAGAGAACGTATTTAGAACTGAGATCTATTTTGCGTTTGCCTTGAATGAGAAAGGAAAGCTGCTTAAAGCGCATTTCGACATTGAATTACAGAAAATGAGCGATAGCGGAGAGCTAGATCGACTTTTTCGTCAATACGTTGGCCCAGATGCTAATCGGCTTTAAAGTTCGGTTAGAATTGAGAGAATGGTCGTGAGTTTATTTTCAAGCTCTACCCATTCAGCATCGGCCTCGGAACCTGAGACAATTCCAGCTCCGGCAAACAAGTTGATGCGGCCTGGTTCGATAAGTGCACTGCGAATTGCCACGGCAAACTCACTCTCGTGTTTATTGAAATAGCCACAAGCCCCAGCGTACCAACCTCTGGCATAACCTTCACTTTGTCGAATAAAATTCATTGCAGGCTCTTTCGGTAACCCGCCCACAGCTGGAGTAGGGTGGAGCGCTTGCAGCAGCTGAAAGTCATCAACGCCAGGTTTTAACTCGGCGCGAATAGAGCGATGAAGATGCTGAATATGACTCAGTTTAAAAATTTTAGGGCAGCTTTCGGCTCCGACGTAATTACTCAATGGAGCCAAGGCACCGACAATATGATCTTTGACCAGTCGATTTTCATGACTGTTTTTATTATCTTCCAAAAGCGTTTGCGCCAGAACGTCATCTTCCTCGAGATTTAACCCACGAGTGGTGGTTCCTGCGAGGGCTTCAGTAAAAAGCTCGCGTTGTCGACGTCGATATAATCGCTCTGGAGTACAGGATATAAAGGTTCTGTCGGCACTAAACTGAAAGCCAAATTGGAAGCTATTCTGATTTCGTCCCTGCCAGCAGGCGAGTAACATCCACGGGTCAACGACTTGGTTCACTTCAAGTTGAGTTAATCGTGACAGCACCACTTTAGGTGTCTCTTTGATAAACTTCTGATGAGTAACTTGATTAACCAGCTCGGTCCAACGGTAACGATTAGGTCTATCGCTTCGACTTAATAAGCTGATCTTATTTGGCGGTGGCAGCGGCTTTGGTGGGGCCAATTCCATTAAGCTATCTATGGCTTGTTTACGCTCAGACTCCGCATTTTCGCTATCACAATTGAGGTTAACTAACAGTTTGTAGTCATGACCATTTCGTCTTAGTTCTATACGTGGCAATACAAAGTGTGCTCGGCCAAACTCGGGCCAGCATTCAGTGGTTCTGTCGAAGGCTACGCCCCCGTAATAACGAATATCTTGATTATTTGAGAGTGCACGTTGTTTCTGATATTCAGCAGATAGTTGATTATCATCGATACCATCAGCATAAAAAAAATCTTTACAGCAACCAATCGCAGCGACTTCCTCTTCGGTATCTCTTCCTTTCCAATAGATTCTAGGGTAGCAAGGTTGAGCTGCTAACCACGCAATAGCGGGCACAGGTTTGATCGGAATGGAAAGCTGAATGATAGGATCGCTTTGTGTTTGAAATGTCAGTTTTTTTAGAGTGTCAGTTAGGGATGAAATAGCCTGTGACAACGAAAAGGCAGCCAATTAAAACTCCAAAAACATATCAGAAAAACAAACATGAAAGTTATGGTTGGGCCCTGAAAGTACTGAATATAGGCAAACCACTAGGACATCGTCTTAAGGACAAACTAATGTGCAGGAGAAAAAGTGTCAAGTTGTAGCCTGTCAAGCTGTGAGGTTAGCCATATATTCAATATTAAAGTGTCCATATTAAACGTATTTTGTGCATACATTTGTCCACCTCCCAGTGTTTGCGGGACATTTTGTCCTTCATCTATCTGATATCCATAAGATAAAATAAGAATTAGTCGATCTACGTTTGTTTTTAGCTTTTTATTGCTTGAGAGCGAATCAGAGTGAAGCAACAATGCGAGTAATGACACGTTAATCTTGTTTGAAATCATCGATAACTAACATAGAAAATAGTGATTTATCACAAATTACCAGCTGCAGATAATCGATCTGGACAGCGGCTTTGTGGTACGGCACTGACAGATTTAGGGCTTACTTAGGTTGTTTATTACTCATGAGTTTACTTGAGCTAGATAAGGTCAGTTATCGTTACCGCTGTGATGAAGCATTGGTTCTTCAGGAAATTAACTTGAAGGTTAATCGAGGAGAGTGTCACTGCATTAGTGGGCCAACAGGTTCAGGTAAATCCACGCTAATTAAGTTGATCATGGGCGTCCTATCACGGCCATGGGAAGGTAACTTCCATATTGCCGATGGCTTGGTTTTGGGTTTGGTGATGCAAGACCCCAATGTACAGTTTATTCGTCAAAGTGTTGGTGCTGAGATCGCTTTTGCACTGGAAAACTTATGTGTCCCTACTGAACTCATGCGTGGGAAGGTACAGTCAGCTCTCAGAAAAGTGGGCTTGTTTGTTAGCTTAGATATGCCCATTGAACAGTTATCTTTAGGTCAGAAATACAGAGTGATGATCGCGTCTCAATTGGTGTCTGAACCTGACATTCTCCTGCTCGATGAACCTTGGGCTCAGCTCGATAATGCAGGTGTTGAAGAACTCTTGTTGGTCTTGTCTGAGTTAAAAGAGGGGGGCGTCGCGATTGTGCTCGTGGATCATAATCCAAATGCATTTGTTGATGTGGTTGATCACTACTATTTTATTAAAGCGGGCGAGTTAATTGCAGGCTGCCCTACACCTGTTGTTGTGGATAATATTCAAGCTGGGCTAGTGCAGTTTGATGTCTGTGTGATGCAAATCAAGCCATTTGAATTCAGGTTTTCCAATCAAGACCCATTGTTCAAAAGTATGCAGCCATTAAAGCTCTACAGTGGTGAGATTGTCTCCTTAGTGGGAGATAATGGCACAGGAAAGAGCAGTTTTTTAAAGAGTTTGGCCGGCATTCAATCTGATATTAACGAGCTTCCGTTATTAGTGCTGGGTAAGCAAGCCAAGGTGGGGGCTTTTGGTGCTGATCTGGGGCTCTTGTTACAACGCCCTAATCGTCAGCTGTTTGAAAGCAGCGTGTTAGAAGAGGTTCAATTTAGCCTTAAACGTTTTGAGCTTCCTCTGTTCTGGGCTGAACAGCTGCTAGATGAATTAGGGTTACTACATCTCAAAGATCACTCCCCGCACACACTCTCCTATGGGCAGCAGCACATGGTGGCCTTAGCCTCTTTAGCTGTCATTAAACCTAAAGTCTTGTTGCTCGATGACCCCTTTGCTGGACTCGATGGTGAATACCTTAACCGGGTATGGCATCTACTGACCAAGCTGAGTCGGGGCGGCTGTGCCATTTTACTCAGTGGCCACAGACAAATGTTAACACTACCAGTAACAGGGCATTGGCTGATCCATGATGGCGTCTTATGCAGTGATGGCGAAAACCAAGCGCTAGGGGCTGCGTAAGTGGATTTGATTGATGAAAACTAGCGGAGGTCGGCATTGTCGCAACTCGGTTAACGGCGCGAATACTGTCATCAAGAGCGGCAAGGGTATTGGTTGGACTGCCACAGGGCTCATCTTAGCCCTTGTCTTGTCTAGTGCGGCTTTTTTTATCGCAACACAGTACCTGTTCGGACTCATTATCTGCAATCTCGGTTTGATTATTCACGGTGTTTATCGCCGTGGTGATTTCTGGGTAATAGGGCGAGTTTTTCTGGCTCAGTTGGTGATCACGTTAAGCCTGTATTACTTGATGCACGGTAAAGATCAACTGCTTGAAGGGGCTACCGTTGTACTTAGGGTATTAATGGCATTTATTCCAGGCTGGTGGTTATCGGTTACCTGTCGACCGGAAAAAATAGGCGAAGTACTGACGTGGATACTGCCTGCTAAATGGGCGTTTGTGATTGCGGCGTCATTGAGTTTATTGCCGACCATGACGAGAGAAGTTCGTGAGATATACCAAATTCAATGTTTACGCGGAGCACGTATTACGCCGAAGGCGTTGAAAGATCCTAGAAACTGGTCTGAATTGATCCATTGCGTGATTTTCCCTCTACTGATTCAGTTATTAAAGCTATCTAAACAAACCGCGATGGCGGCTCAATTACGTCATTTTGGCAAACATAAAAAAACCACTCATTGGCGCTAGCATTAGCTAGTGACCTAACTCATTTAAAGAAGAATGTTATGCGTAAAGTTTTCAATTTTAGTTTACAAGATGCACTTTTTATCGGCTTTTGCGCCACGTTACTGGTGGCCTTAAAGAGCATGCTGCGCCTCAAGCTCGGTGTCGCTGGGCATTCTATGTTTTTAATGACCTTTTTCTATCTCATTTGTTATGGGGTGGTTGGTCGTGTCGGCAGTATTACCGCTTGCGGCTTCCTATCTGGGTTAGTCGCCATGATGTTGAGTGTCGGTAAAGGTGGGCCGCTAATCTTGATTAAATTTGGTTTACCGGCGCTAGCAATGGATCTGAGCATGATGCTGTTTGCAGGTTTGCTGACGTTAAAGTGGCGCTGTGTTGTCGTTGGTTTGGTAGGGTGCTTTGCTTGGGCTGCAAAGGTGTGGGTGGAAAACCTATTAATGGGAATGACCATACAAGTGGCCTTAGTGCAGTTTGGATTAAGCATGCTCAGAGGGGGCGCTTTCACGCTTTTGGCTGCCCTAATGGTACCGCCGGTATTGAATCGCTTAAGAGCACACGACCTTCTCTTTAATGAAGAAATAAAATAAACGTTTTCTAGGAACAAAAGATGACTATAGCTCCACTGAAATCTTGGTTGATCTGTATCGATGATACAGATGACATTGGCACTAAAGGCACCGGAGAGATCGCTGAAGAGATTGCCAGCCTTCTGTCTGAGCATAAGGTTCAGCTGTGTTGGGTGACCCGACATCAGCTGTTTGTCCATCCGGATATTCCCTACACATCCCATAACAGCGCCATGTGTTTTCAACTGGAGAGCAGAGCTTCTCTTGCTGAGATAAAGCAGGTTGCGGTAGCCCACCTATTGGAACAGAGCGCACCCGCTTCAGATCCAGGCTTGGCGATTATTGCTCTAGATACTGAGTTCGACCGTCAGGCCTTGATTGACTTTGGTTTAGCCACTAAAAAAGAGGTGAAGACGAAAGAGCAAGCTTATGATTTGGCTGAGCGACTCGGTGTTGATTTGACTGAACACGGCGGCACTGGCCAAGGAGTGATCGGTGCCCTCGCGGGGCTTGGTTTACGTTTATATGGGCATGATGGCCGAGTGAAAGGTCAGATAAACCTAGGTCAAGAGGAGTGTGAAGAGGGGATAGCTATCAGTGTCGCTGAACTGCTGGAACGTACAGGTTTAGGTATGGTGATTAACTTAGAAGGAGAGGTATTGGATTTGAGTGAGACCGTACACTTGAGCCAAAAAGTTAAGGCAATCTATTGTCGCCATCAGTTTGCATTACTCGTTTATCAACATGAGCAGCGTTGGTGTAATGCGCTGAAAAAACACCTGAAGGCGTATTAATGATGGACAGAATGAGTAGTCATTTTGAGTTTGATGGACAGGTTTATCGTTTTAAATTTGGTGTTGATGACGAACCCGCTTCACGTGCTTGTGCTAGCGAGTGTGGATTCTTTATACCCGATGATGAGGATGAGCAGATAGATGATACGCCAATCTCTTGTTATAACTGCATGAATAGACGCTGGTTAGCTGACGGCATGGAGTGTACAAATGAACCTCAGCTGTGGCTGGTTAAAGTATAAAACGGGTTTAAGTGATATGTTGCGTACATACATCTCTTGCTGTTAAATAATTGTTAGTCTTTGATTTTAATGGTTTTTCATTAAAATATTAATAGGTTTAATATCGATAGTGTGTAATCTTCTGAGCAAATGTTAAATCAGGTAAGCCAGCCCCTCTCCCCAAGTATTTATGGGTGACAGATAAATGCTTACTCTTGTTATCTACTTTGGAGATTTTTTATATATGGTGGGGTTGGTAGAGTCTAATGCTCATATTAAATTTCATGTTTCTAAGTTAAAAGTTGGAATGTTTGTCACAAGCATTGATTGTAATGAACAAGTGACCATTACAAATGCAGGGCAGATCAAAGATACTGAAGCGATCAAAAAGCTGCTGAAAAACGGTATTAAACATGTATGGGTTGATCTCGAACGCTCTGTTGTAACGGATAAACCCGATAAAGTCACCTTGATTCCCTTAGCTGTAAGTAAGTCTCCAGTTTCAAGAGAAACTTCGCAAAAAAAGGCCAAAAACCTCCTTACTGAAGCTAAAAGCTTACTGGCTAAAGTCTTGACTGAAACCTTCGAAGGTAAAGCGATTGAAATCGCTCCTTTTGAGGAACTAGCGGATAATATGATCAAGTCGGTACTACTCGACTCTGATGCGCTCAAGTGCGTGTCAGCGTTGAGAAACAAGGATGCCTATCTGCTCGAACATTCCGTTAATGTGGCTTTCTTATTAATCACTTTTGGGCAATACCTCAATCTTGATAAAGACCAGCTTAGGCAGATGGCCGTGGGTGGGATTTTACACGATATAGGTAAAGTCCAAGTTGCAGATAGTGTATTGCACAAACCTGGAAAACTTACCGAGACAGAGTTCGAGCATATGAAATTGCATCAGGCCTTTGCCATTGATGCTATGAGTAAGGCCTGTGGGATGTCTCAGATCAGTAAAGATGTTTGTCTTATGCACCACGAAAAGCTTGATGGTAGCGGTTATCCGAATGGATTAAAGGGCGATAACATTCCAATCCATGGACGCATGAGCTGTATTGTTGATATTTTCGATGCTCTGACGGCTAAACGTTGCTACAAGGACTCAATGAGTCCGGCTGCTGCGTTTAAAGTGTTACTCAGTTTAGCGCCTTTTCATCTTGATGCAGATCTGGTTTATCAGTTTATTCGTTGTATTGGTGTTTACCCTGTGGGGTCTTTGGTGGAACTTTCTGATGGCCGAGTTGGAATTGTATGGGATTCGAAGGGAAGAGATACTTTAAATCCAATGCTTAAGTGTTTCTATTCGTTAAAAAATAAACGTTATATAGAGGTTGCTTTCGTTGACTTACTTAAAAGTGAGGCGCACATAGAACGGGGGTTATCACCCTGTAATCTGGAAGTCGATTGCTCACCATTTTACTAAGATCTTATATTTAAAGGGAACTTCATCTTTTACTGACGTTTTTCGTCTTATGAGCCGAAAGTTGATATCATTTACTTTCATTTCGGCTCAATTCAGGTGTTTCTCTTGTCAAAAAATCGCATTTTTACCGTTATCATTTTATTTATCTCTCTGGCGTTATTGATCCCTGGTGTGACCCAACCGATTTTGAGTATCAGTGGCTCAATTGAAAAGTCAGAGCTGA
This sequence comes from Shewanella hanedai, assembly GCF_007197645.1. Classification (GTDB taxonomy): domain Bacteria; phylum Pseudomonadota; class Gammaproteobacteria; order Enterobacterales; family Shewanellaceae; genus Shewanella; species Shewanella hanedai. The sequence goes on along the minus strand of NZ_VKGK01000009.1, from coordinate 95,810 downwards.
CTAAAGCGGGCATTGACCAACTGGCAACAAGCCTGGGTGATAACTCAGCGAATGGCAGCACCATGGGCATGCTTTCCATGTTCAGTGACATGTTAGGACTCAATGATATAAAGGGTGAAGTCGAAGTTTTTCAGAAGACCCGTAGTATCTGGGGCACCGTGGAGGAGCTGTTTAAGTCGGGCAATGCGCCAGTTGCTACGTTGGTGATGCTATTCAGCATTATTATTCCTGTGCTAAAGCTCAGCTTAATGTTGTTACAGCAACTCCCCATTACAGCATCGTTTCGACAAGCTATTACCCGTTTTACTTCCATGATAAGCAAGTGGTCGATGGCCGATGTTTTTGTGGTCGCCCTTATTGTGACTTATATGGCCGGTAATGCGTCGGCTGGAATGGGAGAGCTGCTTAAAACCTCGGCTAACTTTGAGGTCGGCTTCTACTATTTCACCGCTTACTGCTTGTTTTCTATTTTTAGCACTTATCTGGTTAAGGCCAGAGTGGAAGAACCAGAGCTCGGGTTACCTCAATCAAAAGAGGCATGAGTCAGCTCCCATTTTTTCCTTTGGTCGGTAGGAACTCACAAGTTTGTGGGTGCTTAAGTATTTAATTGAGTTTAATGCTTATGATATTGGTATTACTTATAGATAGAGAACGATATGAAACGTCGTGATTTTTTAGCCGCTGGAAGCGTCGCTTTAGTCGGCGTCATGTTGGCACCACAACTGTTAGCCGCGACTCAGGAGAAACCTTTGCAAATATTGGCTTTAGTGTTCGATGACTATGAAACACTGGATCTACATGGGCCGGTTGAGATGCTGGGTCACATGAAGAATGTGCAGATTAAGCTAGTGGGAGCTAAATCCATCATCAGAAGCTATCAAGGACCTAGGGTGGTGACCGATGTATCGATGGAGCAAGTCACACCTTGCGATCTCTTTATCGTTCCTGGTGGCTTAGGCACTCGTTCGCTGGTGGAGGATGCAACGCTGCTTAGCTGGCTTAACGCTCAGGCTGCGGTATCAAACAAGGTGTTTTCTATCTGCACTGGTTCAGCATTATTGGCCAAAGCTGGGGTGTTAGACGGTGTCAGTGCCACCACCAATAAAATGGCCTATCAATGGGTGATGAGCTTATCGAATAAGGTGCATTGGCAGCCAAGTGCGCGTTGGGTCGATGAAGGTAAGTTTTTGACCTCTTCAGGTGTTTCTGCTGGAACAGATGCCGCGTTATTTTATGTGCGACAGCTACGCGGTGACGACGAAGCTAGACGCATCGAAAGGTTAACGGAATACCATTGGAATGATGATTCAGCCAAAGATCCCTATGCCGTTGAGATCTAATCGAAATGCCTCCCTTAGCTGTTATAGCTATTTGTTATTAAAAACGAGTATTTGTGAAATAACCCATATATAAGAAATAATGCCCCTTCAAATAGATAATAGAGCTACTTCGCATCTCTATTTAAGCCACTAAGTGGCGTTTTATGAGTTAGATCCAAAGTAAAGGAGTCTAACCAGCTGGAGGGCTGACATGAAGAAGTGGTTAATTGTTTTATCTTGTACTGTATTCGTTGCGGCTTCTCTGCTGACCAGTGGATTAACTCGTGCGCTTATCGATCTAATAGCCTTTGGATGTTTGCTCTGGATCGTACTTGGAATGAAATCAGATCCCGTGTCCTAGCTCAAGCTCAGTCTACACTCCGCTGTCGTTATTCTAGATCCCGCCCAATTCAATACTAAAACCCACTCTCATCATCCTGCTCTATTATTTTATAGATACAAAATATAAAGCAGTGAACTAATGCCGATTGCTAGCCATAACATCACCCCTAATGCGAGAGGTTTGATGCCAGCTGCGCGCATCTTTTTAACCGTTATCCCTGCTCCGATTAAAAACAGACAAAGAACCAAAGCGCGTTTAGACAGGTCGAATATCACCTCATAGGCAGCTTGTCCTTGAGGTAGAAAGTGAGCGATGGCGATGGCCAAACAGTAGAAGCCGATGAAGTAGGGAATAGTGATGCGTTTCTTATCCCCACCAAAGATAATGGCACTGATGAGGGCGATGGGAATGATCCATAATGCACGAGCTAACTTGATGGTGGTTGCTGTGACGAGTGCCTCTTCACCATAGGCGGATGCAGCGCCGACGACAGAAGATGTGTCATGAATGGCAATTGCACTCCAAACGCCAAAATCATACTGGCTCATTGACAACAGATGCCCCAAGGCCGGAAACAGGAATAGGGCGATTGAGTTAAGGATAAATATGGTTGCCAGCGCGATGGCGGTTTGCTCGCTTTTTGCGTTGATGGCTGGCGATACCGCTGCAATCGCACTACCGCCACAAATCGCTGTGCCAGCTGAAATCAGGTGACCTGTTTTGGCATCGAACTTGAGCGCTTTAGTGAGTACAAATCCTAACACTAAGGTGAAGATTATTGAGCCTAGGATGAGCGGCAGGTTATCTAAACTGACTGTTATTGCGGTTTGCAGATGGATACCGAAACCAAGCCCGATAATGGAGTAAGACAAGAGCTTCTTGGTTAACGTGCCAAGATCAATATTTGTAGGAACCAAACCTAGGCTGGCTAACGTAAAGCCCAGAACCAAGGCGATCGGTGAAGATACTTGAGGTAATAGGCAAAGTGCGCCAATCACAACAAAGAGTAGCAGATGGTTTCTTTGTGTCTTGTCGGTAAATAAATTCATCTAGGCGCAGAACAGCCATAAGTTAGGCAATGATGACACTATTATAGAGTGATAATAGATTTATTAAATTCAATTTCTTTTAGCTGTAGAGTCAATTTTACTTAATCTCTATTGTGAATAGATAATAAAAAACCGCTGGTTAGGCGGTTTCTTATATAGGGGGATTATCATTATTTAAGTATGGGTATAAATTAGTTAGCGGTGCTTAATGCACCTTCCCAAACAATCTGTCTGTAGCGTATTGGGTTAGTGTCACCCTCAGTGCTAAATAACATAACAACAGAATCTTGGTTTAGTCCGAGTAGCTCTTTTTGTTGTGCGAATTCTTCGTGGCTAGCAAGCATATACAGCAGGCCTAAGGTTAACGCGCCTGATTCACCGCTGATGATTTTAGTGTCACCGTTTAACGGATTACCTAGAACACGCATACCTGTTGCTGTGACTTGATCATCGACAGAGGCAAAGAAACTGCTGCACTGCTTAAGAATAGGCCAAGTGATCGGGTTAGGTTCGCCACACGCCAAACCAGCCATGATTGAGTTCAGGCTACCTGTCACTGCAACCATTTCGCCTTTTTCGCCAGAACGATAGATGCAATCTGCTTTGCTTGGCTCTGCGATAATGGTGCTGAAATTAGCCGCACCTAATTTATCGGCGAAGTAGCCAAGAATACCACCGGCCATAGCGCCAACACCTGCTTGTAGCATTAAATGTGTTGGGTTAAGTCCCATTTCAACAGCTTGCTCTTGGGCTTCGACAGCCATGGTCATATAACCTTGAGAGATCCATGTTGGGATTTTCTCATAACCTTCCCATGCAGTGTCTTGCACTAACATCCATGAATTTTCAGCGGCTGTTTGGTTAGCAATACGGACAGTGTCGTCATAATTGCAATCGGTGACGATACACTCAGCACCTAGATTTCTAATGCGATCAACACTGGCTTGTGATGAACCTTTTGGCATGTAAACAACAGCTTTTTGGCCCATTTCACGTGCAGCCCACGCGACACCTGTTCCATGATTACCGGCTGTTGCAGTAGCAAAAACGAGCGGTTCGCTAAGTTTGGCTGCCACTGTTTTCATATCAATATCAGTGATATCCACACCTAAGTGCTCAGCTAATTGCTGACCTAGAGCGTATGAACCGCCGAGTACTTTAAAGGCGTTCAAACCAAAGCGGTGTGATTCATCTTTTACCAGAATAGCTTTAACGCCCAAGCGTGCTGCTAACTGCGCTAAAGAGATCAGCGGTGTTGGCTGGTAAGCTTCAATCTGCTGATGGAATTGACGAGTTTGTTCAGCGACTTGAGCTGTAAACAGAGCAGAAGTTTCGCCGTTAAAGAATGCATTTTGAGTCAGCTTTAGCATGGTAATCACTATAAATTATGTATAAAAGAGAACTGCTGGCTATTTCCATTTAATGTTGGAAATGGCCAGAGTTTAATTACTTAATCCTAGATTGGGCAGTTCGGCACGAGATAAGAGTGTAGTTATCTGATTTAATTGGTGTAATGAAAAGACGTGCTGTCACCTTATTGGTGATGAATCATCTTTTCATATAACCAAGTGAATCAAGGAGGTGCGCTACTATCCGTGATTCAACTGCTTAATTTAGGTTAATGAAGGCGATAGCTTCAACTTCTACAAGCGCATCTTTTGGAAGACGAGCTGCTTGTACACATGAGCGAGCTGGCGCAGCATCTGTGCCGAATACTTCTGTGTATACTTCATTGAACGCGATGAAATCTTCCATATCAGCTAGGAAACAAGTTGTTTTCAGAACGCTATCGATGCCAGCGCCTGCTTGCTCTAGTACTGCTTTAAGGTTTTTCAAAGATTGATAAGCTTGCTCTTTGATACCACCTTCTACAAATGCCATTGTCGCTGGATCCAGAGGAAGCTGGCCTGAGGTGAATACCAATTTGTCAAAAGCAAGTGCTTGAGAGTATGGACCAATGGCAGCAGGAGCATCTTGTGTATGGATTACAGTTTTCATTGTTTTGTCTTCTCTGATCATTAGGATTTAAATTCACGGATGTATTTGTACACCGCATGTTTGGTAATACTTAAATGGTTAGCAACGATATTGGTTGCTTCTTTTAATTCGAAAATACCGTTATCAAACAATATCTTGGTAATAGCTTTGTTATGCCCTTTAAGGTTAACGCTAGGATCTGCATTAACCTCTGATACCGCATGAGTTAACGCTTGCTCAACCACGTCACCAGCTGATGCACTGAAGTTTTCAGTCATATCAAAACTCTGATGTTGAGACATATCCGGCATTAAGGTTTTTATGATCTCCGGAAATGGATGCGACAAATTCATGTTTACGCAAAACATCCCAATCGCTTTGTCATCTGAGCCAGTAAGAATACAGGTGCTCGATTTCAGCATTGCGCCACCCTTGTTATTGCTGAAATAACTTTTAGGGGTTACCTCTCCGGTTTGCTCATAAAGGCGCAACATCTTTAAGCCTAAATCTGTAATGGGAGAACCGACCTTACGGCCTGTGTGGTGTCCATTTACAATTTTCACGACTGATTGTTCAAAATTCTCTAAAGAGTGGATCACCACTTCACAATGGGGACCAATCAGATCCGCCATGCTTTCTGCTAAGCGAAAGTAACCTTCTAATAACTCTCGATCGCTTTGAGTGAATTCATTTCTGTATGTATGTTCAGTCGTTTTAGTCATTTAGGGTTACTTTTTGTGAACTTTAGATGCCGTTATTGTCAACTGTTATACTTTTCAATTCAAGTCTAAAGTTAACTTTATATAACTATGGAACGTTTTATAGCGATTTAATGCAAGTTGATTTTAGTTTTAGTTAACAATATTTGACTTTGGTCATGTTTCTTTCGCTTAGATCCTATTTTTCAGTTAACAAATTTTAACTGCAAGATCTAGATCACGTTTTTATATTCTGCAAACAGTACTATGCTCACCAAGTTAACGATAGTTAACTAGAATTGATTTTCCGGTCACTTTAGTGACCTTTTGGCAAATAGGCCAGTTGTGTGAGATGTGGAGATAAAAATGAAAAGCATATTGCAGCGTGGATTTACAACAGCTGAGTTTGAAATGCGAGCGACTAAAGCTCAACAAAAGATGCGTGAACTAGAAGTTGACGCCATCCTATTAACGACTGAGCCCAATGTGCGCTATTTTTCAGGTTTCCACACCCAGTTCTGGCACAGTCCTACGCGTCCTTGGTTCTTAATCTTACCTGCTGAAGGTAAGCCAATTGCGGTTATTCCTGAAATTGGTGCCAGCGGCATGGCAAGTACTTGGGTTGAAGATATTCATACTTGGGCATCACCACGCCCAGACGACGACGGTATCAGTATCGTTGCGAGTGTGCTTAATAGCCTACCATCACGTTTTGGCCGAGTCGGTGCAACCTTAGGCATCGAATCTCACCTACGTATGCCAGTCAGTAACTATCTACAGTTGACGACGTTAGTAAGCAAAGAGTTTGTTGACGTTTCTTTAGCTATTCACGATATCCGTCAAGTTAAGTCAGTGACTGAAATTGAAAAAGTACGTGAAATTTGCCGCATTACTAATGTGGGCTTTGACAAGATCCCAGGTTACGCCAAAGCGGGCATGACAGAGCGTCAAATCTGTAAGCAGTTTGGTATCGACATGTTGATTGAAGGCGCTGATGAATGTCCATACATCATCGCAGGCTCAGGCCAAGATGGTTACGACAGTATCATCATGGGACCAACGGATCGCATCATCGAAGATGGTGACGTGTTGATTATCGATACTGGTGCTGTGCGTGACGGTTATTTCTCTGATTTCGACCGTAACTGGGCTTTTGGCCATGCAAGCGAGCAGACCAAAGCGGCTTACCGTGCGACTTATGAAGCGACAACTATGGGCTTTGCTGCGGCACGTCCAGGTAACACCACTTCAGATATCTATAACGCAATGTGGCAAGTACTAGAAGCGAATGGTGCATTAGGAAATGACGTAGGTCGTCTTGGTCATGGCTTAGGTATCGAGCTAACAGAACGTCCATCAAATACCGCGACTGATAATACCGTATTGAAACCAGGCATGGTGATGACACTTGAGCCTGGCATGGTTTACGCACCGGGTAAGTCTATGGTGCATGAAGAGAATATCGTGATTACCGAAAATGGTGCTGAGTGGCTAAGTAAGCGTGCAGAACCTGAACTACTGATTATCAAATAATTTTAATAGCCATTGATTTCTTTGGAGGGGACCAAAGAAATCATTACTTAAGAGCATCTCATTATGATGAGTTTTGAAGCATTTACATCGTTTGAACAGCCGCTAGCACACAAGCAGGCGCCAAGAATTAATCGCGTACACATAGGGTTAGTACAGCTAAGTACGGATCACAGCCTTGAAATGGATTGGGCTAAGTTGCTAGGTACACAAGCCGGAGTGTTTAGCTCTCGTGTGTACTACTCAAGTGAAATGACGCCAGAAGCGCTTGATGAAATTGCTACCGGGATCAGCGATGCATCTGATTTGATTGCAACGGGTTTAACCATGGATGTGATGGCATTTGGTTGTACATCAGCGTCAATCATTATCGGTCAAGAAAAAGTGGCTGAACTGCTGACTAAAAACCGCGGTGACATTCCAGCGACGAATCCTTGGACAGCAGCTAAAGCGGCGTTTAAACATCTAAATGCACAAAAAATTGCGGTGTTCTCACCTTACCCAACCAGTGTTAACTACCCTCTTTACCAGCAGCTAACCGATGCCGACTTTGATGTAGTGACACTAGGTTCATTAGGAATAGAGCGCGATACCGATATCACCTTGGTATCGAAGGAATCCATGTTCGAAGCGCTGGAATTGATGTTGAAAGATTCAGACGCTGAATTGGTTTTCATGTCATGCACCAACCTACGTGTTTTAGATTATATCGAAGAGATTGAAGCAAAATTCGGCATTCCAGTTGTATGCAGTAACTCAGCCATGTTCTGGCACGCAATGCATTTGACCGGCAAAGTTGCCACATGTCCCGGCTTCGGAAAATTACTTAATGATCAAGTAGCTTAACGCTATTTGCACCAGATACACCACTGTTAGGAAGAATGATAATGACTAATACACAGAAAGGTTGGTTGGCTGCAATTTTCGTTGGTTTGTTGTGGGGTATCCCTTGGATTGTTGGGACACCCATTCTTGAGGTTATGGATCCACAAGTTTTAGTTTGGTTGCGTTACACGGTTGCTTTTATCACCTTAGGTTTAGTGTTCAATATTGGTCTTGCCAGCGGCAAGATGAAAAAGAAAACCGATTTTAAGCTTAACTGGAAAAATCGTGACGATATCTTTTGGGCGGCATGTTGCGGCATCATCGGCCAAGGTTCATTCAGTTTCTTATCATTTTTGTCATTGGATTATATTACCGCTTCAGAAAACGGTGTTATTCAGGGTTTAATCCCAATCCTTATCTTAAGTGTTGGCTTTTTACGTCACGGTGAGCGTTTCACTGTCATGCAAATCATGTGTGCACTGGGTGCTTTCCTCGGTGTGGCAATTCTGGTGATGGACCCACAGTCTGAGACGAAGGGCTTCAACATTGGTCACCTAATCTGTTTCGGCTCAGCAGCAAGTTTTGCTTGTATGGCTTACGCTCGTGCCAAGCTCGCTGAAAAGTATGGATCGGTTGCGACCATGTTCCACCAGTTTGTGTTTGCATCATTAGGCTTTGGTTTGTACTTGTTCGTTGTTGGCGCTGATTTCAGCTCTGCATTGAACGTGTTCAGCTCACCACTGCGTATTCTGTGCATCGTTATCTTAGGTGTCTGTATCTCAGGTATGAGCTACCTAGTGTACATCTACGGTATGGAGCGTGTAGGTGTTGATGGTACCGGCATGGCGTTAAACCTAATGCCACTGTCTTCATTCATCCTAGCAGTATTTGCTCTAGGTGAGCAGGTAACACCAATGCGTCTCGTTGCTATCGCAGTCGTTATCACTTCAATGATTGCCTTCATGAAGTTAGGTAGTAAGAAGTTGGATAAGCCAGTAGAACTGGAAATACCAAAAATGCCTAAGCCGTGCCGCAGTCAGTAACTGATTAATTCAGTAAGTAAATTAAATTAATGTTATCACCGGTGACCCAGTCACCGGTTCTTGTTAGAAGAGAAAAGAATATGAATATCGAGCAGAAAGTTATTGAGTGGCGTCAACACATTCACCAACACCCAGAGTTTGGTACCCAAGAACACGAGACCGCTGCATTTGTGGCGAGTAAACTGGAAGAGTTTGGTCTTGAAGTTCATTGTGGTATTGGTGGCACTGGTGTTGTCGGTATTTTAAAGTGCGGCGATAGCTCACGTTCAATTGGCCTTCGCGCAGATATGGATGCACTGCACATTCATGAAGAGAATACTTTCTCTTATGCCTCGGTTAACGAAGGTGCAATGCACGCCTGTGGCCATGATGGCCATACTGCGATGTTACTTGCTGCTGCTCACGAATTAGCACTGACGAGAAATTTTGATGGCACGGTTTACTTCATCTTCCAACCAGATGAAGAGCGTGGCACAGGTGCAAAAGCGATGATCGCTGACGGCCTATTTACCCGTTGGACCATTGATGCCGTTTACGCGATGCACAACTTGCCTGGTATACCAGCGGGTCACTTCGTAACACGTCCACATTCATTAATGGCCAGTGAAAGTAGCTTTGAGATTGAAGTTATCGCCACAGGCGGTCACGCAGCAATGCCGCACATGGGCACTGACCCAATTGTTGTTGGCGCGCAGATTGTAACGGCAATTCAAACGATCGTCTCGCGTAACCTAAGTGCGATTGACGAGACAGCAGTTATTTCAGTAACTGAATTCGCCACTAACGGCACTGTTAACGTTATTCCGACTAAAGTCACCATTACTGGCGATACCCGAAGCTTTACCGACGGTGCATTGCATAAAATCGAAAAAGCACTTGAGCGTGTGGTTGCTGGCCAATGCATGTCTGCAGGTGTCGAATACACCTACAAATTCAACAATAGTTTCTTGTCGACGATCAATACACCAGATGAAGCGGCGTATGCCGTTCAAGCTGCTCAAGCGGTGGTGGGCGAAGACAAAGTGAATGGCAGTTGTCAGCCATTTACCATCAGTGAAGATTTCTCGTTCATGCTACGTGAAGCGCCAGGTTGTTATATCCTAGTGGGCAATGGTGCAGGTTGTGAATGTGGTAGCGTGGCGCTACACAAGCCAACTTATGATTTTAATGACAACATCTTGAGTGCAGGTTTGAGATACTGGCAAGTGCTTGTTGAACAGCGCTTGGCTAAGTAATTTCCATATGACTCGGTAGTGCTGACTTTAACTAAGTCTTGGTGCTCTTGAGTTGAATATGGGTACAGATAGAAGGCTATGGACTTAGGTTCATAGCCTTTTTTATGCCGCCGGCCTAAGGTGAATCGCTATTTTTTATGTCAAATGGTCATGCTACTTAATTGGGATGTATGTCTGTATTTTTTATTATTCATGAGCTATCTCGTATCTTTGAATTAATGCTGTATAGCAATAAACGATAATGGTATTTCTATCTCATATTGGAATTCAGTTTAAATATAGACTGCCTTCACAAGTAATGGTTACATGGTTATCGGAAGGAATACATTGAAGTGTTTTGATTCTAAGGCTAGTCGTGAAGTGTGCAATCAAATTCTCATTGCTTCTGAGGATTTAATACTTGAACATGGCGTTATTTCTTTTACACACTCTAGCATTATTAAAAATAAAATATGTTCATCCAGAACGTTTTATAATAACTTTAATTCAAGGGAGGATATTTTAGTTTGTACTTTATTAAGACGTAGTGTTACTTACGATATTGAAAACTTCTTAAGAGTCCATTGTGATCTCCCTTCAAATCTTTTGGTTTTTACACCAGTATTACTGAGTATTGAAATATCAAGACAAGATCCTGTTTATCTGACGGCATGCTTATCAGCGACGAATTGTGGGGTATGGAAATTGTCTTCCGATGACAAAGTAAAAACCATGAGAAATATAGAAGGTCGATATTTTTATAGTATGCAGAGTGTGGCTGAACGATCTGCTCAAGATGGGCATTTAATGCAGAGTGATGAGGATAGTATTAGGCAACTAGGGGATGTTTTGTACTTTTATAGTATGGGTAAAATTTTTGCAATCGCCTCTACTATAAACAGTTATAGGCCGATAGAGAGAATGAAAAATAATGAGCTTGAGGGATTGTTGGCTCAAGTTAATCTATTCTCTTGGCGGGAACCTGCAAGCTTAGAAGACATTAGGATGGTATATGGGTTAGTCATTGCTTATCTTGAACAATATCGACAGAACATAACCTGTGAGCGCTGTCTATATTTCAAAAGTACACAAGAAAGTTCCATGGATGGCATTTGTAGAACCATTACTGAATGAGCTAATACAGGCCATCTATTGGGATAGCTTTACCGCGAGTAATTAACAGCGTTATAGAATAGAGTGGCTCTCCTGTCAGATTAAGCATAGATAAAACACCAGTATATCAGACCACTTAATTTTCATAATTAATTATCAGCATCATTAAATTATTGATAGCTCCTTCTGCATTTTACCACACCACAAATACAATGTTCTTCTCCAGTCTTCACTAATTAATTCATAAAGTAAATGTATATTAATTATATATGCGTCTCTAATGTTTTAAATTTTTGGTAAGTCGATTTTTGTTTTTAATCTTGTTGTGAAATAAATGTTCCGGCCCGACATCAAGTATTTTTTTGTCATGAGTATTTATATTTTGTAATGAGTGGTTTGTTTTTGTTTTTTTAATAAGTTGTTAGTCGTAATATTTGACTGGTATCACATTACTCATGTCTTTAACGGAATAAAAATGAACTCAGGTTTAAACGGTGGATTAATTTTTATTGGGTTTTAATCTATCTTGTTTGTACTGTTGGTTATAAATTTCAAGGCGTTAAAGGACAATATTCCATTTGGTCAATGGATTGACTAAGTCAAAAAATAATAATTATACAAAAATAAATTAAATAATAAACTAAGGTAATTGATGATGAAAATGTTGAATCTTTCTGTGGTAATCGCTTCTGTATTATTTACTGGTTTTGCCATGGCAACTCCAGATACTCCAACCAAGCCTCACCACGCAGAGTATCCTAGTCTGTCAACTCCACACAACCTGACTAAAACCATGCCAACGGCATGTAAGCACCCAGTTGCTGTAGGTTATGTTGAAGAGTTTCAAACGGTTCACTATCGTGACATCCAGCCAAACCGCCACGGTGCATCTGGTGTTCCTAACGATGGTTGGGTTACATGGGGTACTGCAGACGACATCTACAAACTGCGCGCATGTCCAAAAGGTGGCGCTATTGATTCTGATGATGGTGTTTGTTGGTTACAGCTGTCTGATAAGCCAATCGTTATGGGTATCGCTGCTGTTGCACCAGGAAAGAAACTGCACCCACATTATCACAAAGAGCCTGAGTGCTACTATGGCCTAGATGGTACATCTCACACTTGGGCTAACGGCAAGATGAACCATTTCGAAAAGGGCGATTTCTTGTTCCTTGAGTCTAAGGCGATGCACTACACCAACGTAACAGGTAAAACCGACATGGTCTGGCCTTACTGGTTCCCAATGGACGGTAACTTCTCTACTTTTGGTTACACTTGGCCAGAAAGTAAGTGGGTAGAAGACAAAGCTGGCATCAAGGTTATGTTCGAATTGTTACCTTACAACTACTCTAAAGAAGTTCGTAGCGGCAACGCAGTTTACGGTTTCTAATTGGTTGTAATAGTTAGGCGGTATCGCAAGATATCGCCTTCCTTTTAAAAGAGTAAATAACATGAAAGTCATTCAGACAATCGCATTTTTGGCATTATCGGCTATTTCATCATCCTCCTTTGCGGCATATGAGTCCGTCACTCATAATGATTATTTTCCATTACCTTTTCCACAGTTACATGTTGAACTTGAAGGGGAAACTAATCCACTGAAAAAAATCAACCAAGAGATTGATGGCAAAGAAGTTGTTCTGGCTGGATGGTTCACTAAAACTTGGATGGATGCCGAGAATAACGATTCATACAACTGGGTCTTTGCTAACATACCAACAATATGTGAGCACACAGGTATTCCAATGCCAACCCAGGTAATACTTGTTGAGAATCCTAAAAACATTGAACTGGTCGCCAGCGAAGAGCAGCCATTCTATGCGTTTGGTAAGATCCGTGTAGAGCAAACAATTGACCATATTTATACCAGCACCTATACATTAGAGCTGCATGATGTCATTCCATATGATGCTTCCCAGCATAAATCAGAACCTAATTAATCCTATTAAGAGACATATAGATATTCATCGTTAATAGCATGCCTTTTGACCTCTTGGTAATAAGTGAAAGGTTATGCTTGGTTCTGGAACTGAAGATTAAGGCCATAAACACAGTTTTATGGCCTTTTTAGTGAGTGTAATATATTGAGGGCTAGAGCCTTAATATCTTAGGGCCGATCCGCTTTTTAACGATAATATCGGCAATACAAAGCAGTAAGCCTAGCCAGATCAAACTAAAGCTTGCGACTTTTACGGGAAGTAATACTTCGCCAAATATCATCACCGCCAACAAGAATTGAATACTTGGCTCGATATATTGAATGAAGCCAATCATGATCAGACTGATTTTTTCCACTGCGAGCGAGAATAAAACTAACGGGATTAAGGTGACTGGCGCTGAGAGTAGGTAGAGTAAAATTTTGCTGTTATCACCTGAGTATAAAACGGAAGTTTGCTGCCATAGATCACTCATGATCAAGCACAAGGCAATGGGCAATATTAAGATAAGTTCAATCATCATGATGCTAAGTGCATCCAAATCGACAAATTTCTTCATCAAGCCGTACAGTGCAAAAGCGCCGCCCATTATGATTGATATCCAAGGTAGCTCTCCGTAATAGATCACTTGGCAACCAATACCTGCAATAGATAGCGCAACGGCAATCGACTGAAAAGTTGATAGTTTGTCTTTTAAAAATAGTACCCCTAAGGCAATAGAGAAGATGGGGTTCATGAAGTAGCCTAAACTGGCAGCCAGTACTTGCCCGTTGGTGACCGCCCAAGTAAAGCTATATAGCGAAGTAAGGTTAAATATCCCAGCCAAAAAGCAGATTAGTAACACTCGCTTGTTTTGCATTGCAGTCCATATCCTTTCCATCGGAAGAGACATGATTTTAAGCAGCAGGTAAATACAGGGAATGGAAAATACTACGCGAATGGATAATATCTCGAACACATTAGCATTAGGGATAAATTGGAAATAAAGCGGTAGTAATCCCCACGTTAAAAAGGCAAGGATTGCGATTGAATTACCAGATAACCACATCGGATGTACCTCATCAATACTGGAGAGCAGGTGAGTTGCTCTCCAGCGGCTTGAACGGCTAGATTGCTAATTGATCTCGAACCAGCTCTACCCAAAAGTTAACGCCAATCATCAAGAGTTGGTCGTTAAAGTCATAGTTAGGTAGATGCAGCGCGACGCCGCCTTTCTCACCTTTGCTGCCATTGCCGACCAAAATATAGCAACTCGGTACTTCACGTTGCATAAAGGAGAAATCTTCGGAGGTGCAGTAAGGTTTGCACTTATCATTTACCTTGTTTTCACCAACCACTTTTTTCGCGACCCTAACCGCGATATCTGATTTATCGCTGCTATTGACCGTTGACAGTACGCAGTTAGAAAACTCATAGTTGTAACCTAAACCTGCTGCAGAGGTGACTCCGGCAACAACACGCTCCATGGCGGTTTTAATGTATGCTTGGGTGTCATCTGAGAAGCAGCGAGTATCACCTGTAAGAGTGACTACAGTTGGGATAACATTTGCGCCGCCATTGGTGTTGATATCGGTGACCGACAAGACTGCTGGCTCGTGTATGGCATCTAGGTTGCGGGTAATGATGCTCTGTAGCGTTGATACAATATTGCACGCAGCAAGGACAGGATCGCTGCCTAGATGCGGCATTGCTGCATGTCCGCCTGAGGCTAGCACTTCAATTTTGAAATGATTTTCACTGGCCATAATTGAGCTAGGGCTGATCAAAAAACTGCCGATTTCGATACCGGGCATATTGTGCATGGCGTAGATAGAATCAATCTTCCAGCGAGTAAACAAGCCATCGTCGATCATGGCTTTTGCTCCTGTACCTTGCTCTTCTGCGGGTTGGAACACAAAGTAAACCGTGCCGTCAAAGTTTGCTTGTTGCGACAGCTGATAAGCCGCGCCGAGTAGCATTGCACTGTGACCATCGTGGCCGCAGCCATGCATCATGCCACGGTGTTTTGAGTCGTAATCGAAGCCATTTTTTTCAGTCACAGCAATGGCATCGAAATCCGCCCGTAGCGCGATGGACTTGTCTGAGGTACCACGCTTTAAGATGCCCACCATGCCGGTTTTACCGATATTTCGACACACTTCGATGCCAAACTCTTCAAGCTTATTGGCGATAAAGTCTGAGGTCATGGTTTCTTCAAAACCTATCTCAGGGATCGTGTGCAAGTAGTGACGCCACTCTATAATTTTATTATCTAACATCGTGTTAATTCTTCATTAAAAGAAGAGGGCATTAGGTTATGCCCTCTACAGGTTTACATTTCGCCTGCAACTTCAGGTTTTATGCAGTTCTTGGGGTTTGCAGCAGGAGCTTTAGCTTTGGCCTTCACAAAAATCATCAGTGCCGAGACAACAATAGCGATGGCTACACACTTCCAGGTGGTGAAAGGCTCAGATAGCACGAGTGCAGCCAAGGCAAATGACGCTAGTGGCATTAAGTTAAGCGCCATACCGGTGCCATCAACACCGACTCTGTTGATGCCATAGATATAAATTAAGTAACTAATACCTGAGATAAACACTCCAAGAATGAAGATGCTCAATATCCTACTTGGCGAGGTAAAGGCTTGTAGGGCGGTGGTGAAGTCTAGGCCATAGAAAAGCACCACAAAGGTGAAGCCTACTGCGGCAAAGATGAACTGATGGTACATGGTTGAGATTGAACCATATTTCTCTGCAAGGTCTGCGCGTGTATAGGCCGTTGAAGCGAAAGCAAATGCACTTAAAAATGCCAGAACATGGCCTAAGTTAAAGCCACCAGAGCTAGATTCAGGTACATACACCAACATGGTGACCCCGGCTAATGCAAGGCAAGCTGCACCTAGCTGTAACATGGTAAAGCGTGCACCTCTGGCGAAGAAGCCAACGGAAAGGATCAGAATTGGGATCAGTCCCATGATGACGCCATTCTCAGATGCGGTAATGTAATCCAGTGATAAGAAAGCAAAATAGCTAAACAAGGCTTGACCGATAAAGCCGCAGGCAAATGTCTTAAATACATCGATACGGTTATCCCAAGAATAGCTAAACTTTTGATACTCTTGAGTTACTGCTGACTTACTCATCACCCCAAGAATCACAAACAGGGTGATAGAGGCGACAACATAGCGCAACCACACCAACATTTTTGAATCCATCACCTCCATAAGAGGTGTCCCTACAACCCAAGGTGTTCCCCATAAAAAACCAATAAATACCGCTGCAATCCAACCTTTATTACGTTCAGACATGGTTCATATTCCTACACAAGAGTTAAATTCCAGAAAGTAACTTGCCATAGCCTGGGCAGTTTGCTGTTTGCCCACACAGATGCATTGAATGCCAGAATAGAGCTGAATTACTGGAAACAACGGCAACACCATATTTATCTTCAAGATGCTGAATATTCTCGACAGCTCTTAAGCTGGTGCAGGACATGAAAATAACATCGACATTGTTATCCTTTAATAGGATCTCAATTCCCTGTTCAAATGTGCTTAATGGCACTTTATGGATGATGTTGTCGTCCATAATGCCCAATGCTGTTATCGCGACCACATCAAAGCCCGCATCAATTAATTGCTCTCTTAAGGGGAAGTTAACCTCCGTTGGGTAGGGGGAGAAAACCGCCACTCTTTTCGCTTGCAGATGTTTAAAAGCGGCTTGAGCTGCTGACCATGGGTTGGTGGTTGGAATATCTCCACGCCCTTTAGTGAGTAGCTTAGAGACTTTCTGTTCACCGATGATGATTGAAGCTGAGGTGCAGGCAAATGCCATCACATCCATGGGTAAGCCGTCTGCGACCAATACCGCGCCGTCACTAATGCTGGCAGCAACAGAATCTAGCGCTTCTGGTGTCATGCCATTCTCTTTAAAGATGCGAGTACTAAACAGTGCAGCTTGTTCGCCAAGCAGGTGAGACCAATCCGTTTCTAAGGTGTGGTCGTTGGCCAATTGGACTAAGCCAATATGGACTCGCTGAGGTCTAGGTGCAGGTTCAAAGGTTAGCTTTACTTCAAAATCATTAAATTGTTCAAAATTCATGGTGTTGTCCTATCTCTTTTTTGTTCTTAGATAATCAAGCCGTAACGGGTTTTACTGCTGTTATCGTTTTAGTTTTAGACTCAAAAGCGTTAAAGGCGTACAGGGCTGCAACGATAGTCAGTACTATGGCGGTTTTGTAAAAAGATAACTGTTCACCAAGCGTCAGAACGGCAACGATGTAGCCAACTAGGGGCATTAAATTAAGTGCTAATGTCGATTTTTCGACACCAATCTTTTTAAATGAATAGAGCTGGATGACATAGCTGACACCTGAGATACCTGTGCCTAAGAAAATCAGCAGACCGATCAGCAGTGGATCAGAAAGAATAATGGTAATTTGTGACAGGTCTAATCCCATCGATAGCACCATCACTAAACCAAAAATGGCCACAGCAATATATTGCATTAACATAGAGACAACAGAGCCGTACTTGTCCGCTAAGCTGGCACGCAAGTGCGCGGTACAGGCGATAGATAGCACTGAACATGAGACGTATAAGTAGCCTAAAAGTGGTGTGCCACCTTGGATCTGGTTTGTTGGGCCAATACTCATAGCGTAGATGCAAAGTGCCGATACGAGGAATGCGCACCACTGAATCTTATTCATGCGGAAGTTCATGAATATCATGCCAAAGAACACAGTCACGAAAGGGTTCATGCCCTGAATTACACCATTTTCAGTGGCGCCGATATGAGCAAGTGATAGGAAATTAAACAGAGAGAAAAGGCCTTGGCCAATGATGCCGCACATGGCGATTTTGAAGTAATCAGATTTTTCAATTTTTAACGATTTACCAAGTTCACCGTTTATTTTTGTATTCTTGCATGTCAGCATAAAGATAACTGACAAACCGATAACTGCGGTGACATAGCGGAAAAATACCAGCGTCATCGGGTCTACCGCCATCGATAGCGGTTTAGATACAACGCCCGTTACACCCCAAATCATCGCCACCGAAATTGCAGCGCACCATCCAAACAACACATCTTTATTAATATTGTTCAAAATATTATTCCTTAGGATTAAGCAAGCCTCCACTCAAATGCGGAGGCATTTCGAAGGTGTGGTTAGTTAATAATGATCAACTCCGGCGCAGCACGTTCCGATAGCCATTCAGCGCCATCTTCGGTGATCACGATATTCTCTTCATGCAGCATGGTTTTACCCGCTGCGTAGGTCATGCCAGGTTCAAGTGTCATCACCATGCCTGGCTTGAGTACTGTGTTGTCAGTTGCCGTATTTGAAGGTCGCTCAGTGAGCTCCATACCTAGGCCATGACCCACTCGGCCAATGTCATTACCTAGTGCACCATTGGCTTCCAGTACGTTCCACATAGCGTTGTAGATGTCGGTGGTCGTGTTACCAGGGCGTGCAGCTTCAAAGCCTTTGGTTGTCGCTTCATAAGTGGCGCGGTAGGCCGCTTTGGTTTGCTCACTTGCAGAGCCAAAGGCCCAGTTACGGTCGAAATCAGAGAAGTAACCATCCCATACTGCGCCGGTATCGATCAGCAGTACGTCACCAGATTCGATAATGCGATCGCTCGGTCCCATCAAGATATCGTCATAGGCATCTGGACCCGATCCGGCGATGATAAATGGGCATTCATCGGCGCCTGCTAGTAGCATATCGATACCGAACTGCTTACAGATTTGGCGTTCAGTCATGCCGACTTGGGCGTACTCGGGGATACGGTTAAAGCCGATGTTAGTGATACGGCAAATTTCACGAGTTTTAGCGATCTCAGCTGCTGACTTGATCTGACGAAGCCCGTGCATGGCAAGCGCTACATCGACAAACTCGCTGTTAACCATGGTGGTCAGCTTGAGATAGTTATTGACCGGCATACGCAGGTGAGACTCGATGCCTAAGGTTGCACCAACACGGCCATGTCGGCGCGGTAGCGCGTTTAAGGTGTTTGCAACTAGGCTGATGCCGTCATCTTCTGGTCGAGGCGCAGGCCACGTAATAATGTTATCAATCCATGTTTGCGACATGCCTTTGGCGCCGATTTCAGGAATGATAGCGATAGGCTTGCCCTCTGCAGGTACCACTACAAACCAAGGACGGGTTGGACTGTGCCAGAATTGCGAGTGGAAACCAGTGAAGTAACGAACGTTGGGTTCGGTGGTAAATATCATCGCGTCTAGTTTCATGTCATGCATGACTTTTTGGGCGCGTACAGTTCTTTGCTCAAATTCTTGCAGGGTAAAACCACGAGTTAGATTCGTCATTTGATGCACCTTACATAAGCTATTATTAGTTTTTTTAGTTGATTGTTCGTCAAGTGAAGTTATGCGTGGCGTAACTTCACTTTGCTGATTTTTTTGTCTTTTAAGAGACCGTTTTGATGGCACGCTCAAGATCTTGGATAAGCTCTTGAGTGTGCTCCAAACCGATATTGAGTCTGACTAAACGGCCTGCGTAGTCTTTACCTGGACGCTCAATGTTTGGGTAGACCAAGGCCAAACTGGTGACGCCGCCCCAGCTCATGCCGATTTTGAACATTGATAAAGTATCGATGAAGGCTTCAACTTGGCTGGCGCTGAACTCCTCGGTAAATAGGAAGGAGAACACGCTACTTGAACCGGTAAAGTCACGTTTCCAAAGCTCATGGCCTGGACACGATGGGAATGCAGGGTGGAAGACCTGAGCAACCCCTTTTTGCTCAGAAAGCCACTGGGCAACTTCTAGCGTCGATTTTTCTAGATGGGTTAAGCGAATGCCAAGGGTTTGCAGGCCTCTTAGAGCCAAGTTGCAATCATCAGGAGAGACGGCTAAACCGAGTTGTTTGAAGGTCACACCCACTTTGGCTTTTAGGACTTCGGTATTGACAGAAACGGTGCCAAGTAATAGATCACTGTGGCCGCCAACATATTTAGTCAGTGCTTGCATACTAATATCAACACCATGTGCAAAGGCATCAAATAGCACACCGGCAGCGTAGGTGTTATCTAACGCAACCATGACGCCTTTTCCATGTGCCGCAGCGCAAATAGCGGGCACATCTTGAATTTCCATGGTCACTGAACCTGGGCTTTCTACCCAAATCAAGCTGGTGTTATCACGGATCAGATCAGAGATCCCAGCACCAATCAGTGGGTCGTAGGGTTCGACATCAATGCCTAGATCTTTTAGTAGTCCTTGGGCCATCTCTTTGTTCGGACCGTAGGCATTGTGAGGAACGAGTGCATGGCTGCCAGCTCGGCACATGGCAAAATAAACTAACGCAATAGCGGCTTGTCCGCCGGGTACAACAAAACTGTGTAGTGCACCTTCTAATTGTGCAATACGTCCCGATAACTCTAATGTTGTTGGTGTACCGTATAAGCCATAGCTGTAGCCGTTTTCTGCCTGATTCCAATCATCGACAATATCAGCTTGTTTGTTAAATAATACGGTAGAGCCGCGATACGTGGGTGTTGCTAATGATTGAAATCCTGACGTCGCTAAAGTCTGTGGTTGAACGAGTCTGCTATGCCAAT
Source organism: Shewanella hanedai (assembly GCF_007197645.1). GTDB lineage: Bacteria > Pseudomonadota > Gammaproteobacteria > Enterobacterales > Shewanellaceae > Shewanella > Shewanella hanedai. The sequence goes on along the minus strand of NZ_VKGK01000009.1, from coordinate 75,200 downwards.
GCATTTTACTGCTCCAAATCGGGAAGAAAGATATTGGCAGTAATCTTATTCTTCCTCACTTGAGAATAGCGCTCGAATTAACTAGTGCTTATGAGAAAAATTTTCACATGAACCAACCAATTGATAGCTTTGATCATGCCATTTTGAGCATTTTGCAAAAAAACAATATCACCCCATTACGGGTGATTGCTGAACTCGTTCATTTATCGACAGCTTCTGTGCAGCGTAGAATTAAGCGCTTAGAAGATTCAGGAGTGATTCAAGCCAATTCAGCCATTATTTCCCCCGATAAAGTGGGGCAAGCGATCACCATTATTGTGGAGGTTCACGCAGCTCATGTGCGTGCATCTGATATGAAAGAGTTAAAGTTGTGCTTCTCAGGCCCCGAAATACAGCAGTGTTACTATGTTACGGGCGAAGCAGATTTTATGTTGGTACTCACGGTTGCAAGCATGGCCGAATATGATGCGATCAGTGGCCGACTATTTTATAACAATCCGAATGTAAAATGGTTTAGAACCATTGTGGTCATGGACAGAGTTAAAGCCACCCTGGAGACGCCATTACTTTTATCTAATGAGGCTTAATCAGTCATTGGTATATCGTAAATGTGACTCTGTAATGTGTTTAAAGCGATGAGAATTTTTTTCACTTAATTTGGATTTTAATCACTCACAAAGGAAAATAGAGGGTAGTATTGAGATCTTAGTCACAAGTGCTGGTGCTTGTGTGTGACATGAATCAAACTGGGTGGAAGTTGGATCTGAAACAAATAATGTTCTTCAGGATTAACACTTGCGAATTTCCGTAAGCAGTTGTATTTAAATATCTATATTTCATTTCTGTGTGGTAATGAGCTGGACTCTGGTTGTATCTTCAAGCCAACGACTCATAAAAAAGCCAATCAAGGATTTGATTGGCTTAGTCTTATGTCGATAACTTTATATGCTCTAATCAAACTTAACGCACAAATAGCAGTGGTTTTTCAGCAAAGTAACCTTCAACCAGATTCACATTGTCAGCAGGGCGAGGAGTACGGAATCTATGATCGACACCGTTGTACATCTCCTCACGCGGAGTTTTGTAGAAGGCGTTAATCTCATCATCTAAGTAAGGCAGAGACTGACAGCGGATCATCATTTGATGCAGATCTTGAGTCATCAGTTGCAAGCCACGCGAGGAATTAGAGAAACTACTGTCATGAGATCCCCAGTGGTGTCCAAATTCATGCCCAACAACACCCATGCCAGAATTATAGTAGTGTGAATAATAGTTCCAGGTATCAATTCCCAGAGTTGTTCCACCGCCTAAGCCACCACCTATGGTCGAGATCCCTAAGTTGATAAGATCGCGATTCATAAACTCATCATATACGCGCTTGTAATCTTCAGCTGTAAAGTTACCACCAGAACCATCGATAGGGCCTGCATTGCCAAAGAATTCATTATTCCCCTGACCAATGCTGTCTCTGTAATTGAACCACAAATGCTCAAATTCAGGGCTATCAATCATATAAGCGAAGTTCGCTATGATGATCATCCATTCCCTTGCATAGGCAGGTGTTATCTTCGCCCAATTTCCTGTGTTGAATGTGCCAAAACGTAGGCGCCATTTTGGTTTTAAATCAGTGATCTTCTTTACTAACTCATCGGTTTTCGAAGTTAGACGAATATCGATGATATTTGCCGGTAAATAACTAAGATCCGTTAATCCTTTAATGGCAACCGATTGCAGACCATTTGCCGTTGGGTAATAAAGGTTATCTTGCAGCGTTTGTCCCAATTTAAAGGAAGAAAAGGCATCTAACTGGGTAATTGAGCCCAACTGAACCCATGCTCCGTCATTATTAAAACGTGCTTCAACTGTTAAATCATGAGTTGGCTGTGCGACATAACTGGTAATTTCTAGCGCATCTAAGGTTTGCTTACCGGAGAGCAGACGGTTGATACGCACTTCATGGTTTGTGGTTAAACTTTCCCAGCTTTCGCCATTAAATAACAAAGGTGTGTGGCTTACATCTGAGCCTGTTAAGTCGATATCGTTGGTGTAACTAACGGTATTATTAGATTGATGAATACGTAAAGTTTCGATATCAGCTAAGAGTACTGTTCGATCTTGTAACATCGCCAGAATATCGTTTTCAACAGCCAGATCGAAAGCGACTTTGGATGTGGCTTCAGTGTTGGTATTAATATCAAAGTAAGCGCTGTATTGCTGAGTAGAAGGCGTTGCTACGCCAGAATCTGTAAATACTAAAGTGCCAGCAGGGAATAACTCAACATTACCGGAAGTGCTACCGGTAAAGACATCGCCTCGTGCTGATTCATACACATTACGACGATGAGTCTTAGCGTATGTTTGTTTTGGCTCGATAAGATGTTGTCCTGCTTCTATATTAGCGATATCAAACACATAGGTTGCAGAGCTATCAAAACTAGCAATCAACTCATTACCGACGACTTCCATTTTCAGATTTCGGTAAATGCTGTTGCTCTCAGGTAGACTTAAGAACGCATGTTTTTTGGTGTTTTTGTGATTAGCCTGTTTAACGTCGCTTTGTGCATAAACTGAAATTTTACCACTAACATCGGCAACAAAAATGTAGTCATTGTTAGCAGCAACACTGTGTGGGTGGGTCAGTGTTTTATCAAAGGTGTTACCCGACCATGAGCCCGTACCCAGTGACATAACGATATTATCGTTATTGGTTGTGTCATAAATATCAACGCGATTAGAGGATAATGATGCCACATAAAGGCGACCATTGTGCTCGGTCACGTCACTCACCACCCGGTAGGTTTCATCGATACCATTCAAGGTAAACCCGGTAATAGCCGGTAATGCCTGTTGGGTTTTCAGGTCAAAGCGTTCGATTTTAGAGAAGCTGCTGTGTACGTTGCCCACATAAACTTTATCGCGATTTATTGCGACCGATTCTGGCGAAAAGTTATCAGCGCTTTCATAGCCAAAAGTCGAGTAATCAAGCTTGCGGCCTTCGCCTAAAAATGATTTTTCGGTTAGGGTTTCACCTTCTTCTACTCCGCAGCTAGCGGTTTCAATCACCAAATGCTTCGATCCAGTGGGGGTGTAAACATCACCTCTTGGACCATATTCAATCAAGCAGCCATTACCGTAGTTATAGTTACCGTATATTTTATTAACGAGAACCATTCCAAAGCCGTACCAACTTATTTCCCAGTCATCGTCAATGAAATCAAATACGTTACGGAAAGCGGTTCCATCAGTATATGACGACGGCAAATCAAACATAATGTAATTATCTTGAGTGAGTTCGTATTGGCTATTATTCACTTTGATATAGCGTGTTTGGTCTTGAATGATGACATTACTCTCATCCGACGCGTATTCTCTTAACTCAGCAATGCGATCATCTATTTTTTGATGAATCGTATTCATTGTATTAGCTAGGTTAACTGAGTTATTTGTTGCGAAAGCAGGTGTGCTAAAAGCCGAGGCAGCTAAGATTAGACTGCTAGCGAGTAGGCTTAATTTAAACGATGTCATTAAATCATGTCCTTTTCATAAGTACATAGAAAAGTAACAGGTTCAGAAGAACTGCACGTGTCACTTGTGGTAACTCCACTACCTTAGGTTGAAACCCTTAGGCTGGTTGCTTTGCGTCACGCACTTTCATGCGTTTTGCCTTTTTCACCAAGTGCATCACTTGGATTTTTTTAAAATCCCGCGATTATTGTCTGATAATATTTTTTTGTAAATACAAATAAATACAAAACCTTTTAAAAACATGTAATTGAGTGGGTTTCTGATTTTGTCTAATACAATATCTATAAGGATTACATCGGTAAATAGATCTGAATATGACGTCAAATCAAAGCCTAAATTGTCCAAATTTACGAAATACTTCGATTTTGCTGCTCAGCATTTTTTCTCTGGGTAAATCGTGTTAGCCAGCAGGTAAGTGACGCACGCATGCCCCGCGTTGAGTGTAAATATTCAAGAATAGAGATAAGCGTAGTTAATGCGATAATTTGAAAAAATAGGGTGTAAAGCTTCTTTTATTAGTATTAGTGGCTGCGTTGTTGTTCATCTCAAGTGAGTGATTTTGTGTTTGGTTTGATAATGGGTTTATTTAATGGCCATGGTAACCAATATGTATATTTGGCAATTAATTGGTTATTTAAAATATAGAATAGAGCTTTAAAGAGGGGGATACTGAGGAGCAGTAAAGGAGAAGTTGAAATGATTGACGTTATTTTTTGCTCTGTTTTGGCTTAGTACTGATGAAGCTTAGAATTAAAAGCTGCGCCTACGGATTTATAACGCGAGACGCAGCAGTATTAACGGATAGTCGTAAAACTATCTCATGGTGACAAACTCTTCGGCGCCGGTTGGGTGTATCGCAACAACTGCATCAAACTGCGCTTTTGTTGCGCCCATTTTCATTGCCACACCAAAACCTTGCAGGATCTCATCCATACCAAAACCAATGCCGTGGATACCGACGACGGTTTCTTCAGGACCGGCACAAACTAGCTTCATCTTACAAGCTTGACGATGAGCAGTGACTGCGGTGTACATTGAAGTAAAGCCTGAGCTGTAGCACTTAACTTGATCCGCACCATATTGGGCAACGGCTTCAGGCTCAGAAAGTCCCATGGTGCCGATAGCTGGGTGGCTAAAGACAACTGTTGGGATGAGTTTGTAATCCATTCTGGCTTCAGTCATGCCATTGAATAGACGTTCTGAAAGCAGACGACCCGCTTTAACGGCAACAGGTGTTAGCTCGACGCCGCCTTCGATAATGTCACCGACACAGTAGATCCCTGGGTTGGTGGTATTTTGCTGATCATCAACAACCACATAACCACGGTCGTTAAGCTTCACTTGAGTGTTCTCTAGACCGATGTTACCCGTAGATGGTTTACGACCAATCGCCCAGATTAGCGTATCAACCTCGAAACTTTGGCCATTTTCTAGCTTAAGTGTCAGGCTGCCATCAGCATTTTTACAGACCGATTCTGGTGTGCTATGGGTATGAAGCGTAGGGCCGTCTGTTGCCATTGACTCCATTAGTGCTTCACTTAACATTGGGTCGAAGCTACGTAGCGGTGCGTGTTTACGCACAAAAAGCTGAGTTTCACTGCCGAGTGAATGCAGTACACCTGCAAGTTCTACAGCAATATAACCTGCACCAATAACAGCAACACGCTTTGGCTGTTCTCTGAGTGCAAAGAAACCGTCTGAATCGATACCGAGTTCTGCCCCTGGAATATTGGGGATGCTTGGTGAGCCACCGGTAGCGATAAGGATATGATCGGCACTGTACTCTTGGCCATCAACTTCTATGGTACGTTCATTAACGAAACGGCCATAACCTCGAACTAACGTGACTTTGTTGCTCTCTAAACCACGATCGTATGAGCCATGAATTCTGTCGATATACGCTTCACGACTAGCCACTAACGTATTCCAGTCAAACTTATTGACGGTAACGTCGAAACCATAATCTTTTGCATAAAGGTGAAGTGCTTCGGCAACTTGAGCCCCGTACCACATCACTTTTTTAGGAACACAACCCACGTTGACACAGGTTCCACCTAGGGCTTTAGCCTCGATTAATAGTACTTTAGCGCCGCGCATTGCCGCACGGTTTGCCGATGCAATACCACCGCTACCTGCGCCAAGACAGATATAGTCAAAATGTTGGGCCATTGTTATCTCCAAAAGGGGTTTATAAAAAGCATTGTTCACATTGTAGGGGGAAAGCATAGAGCAAACCAGCAATACCAATCATATTACTATTAGTTCATTCGACGAAGTTTCAAAAGGTTGAAGGCAAGGTCTGATATTGTTTGTGTATATTCCCCGTTTATACCAGACCCGATGGACCGCGGCTTTATTACGGATAAATGGCGATTGGTTTATGACTTACCATTTCAATACAGATACGACTAGAATTGAACTCACGCAAAGTCTCTGAAGCGAGCGATAGTTAGCGCTTTTGTTGGCACTTATCACGATCGACTCGGTTAGGCCCCTCGGTGCCGCACTTCATGCATTTCCACTCACGTTCTCTGGCACTTAACTCTTTTTGATGGTAACCCTTAGAGCCTGAATTACCTTCATAGGTGAGCTTTTTCTCAAGTTGATCCATGCGAGTATCTAGCCAGCGACAGCTGGGGTCATTCGCCACACTGGTTCGACTGGCGAGTTGTTGCTTTGGTGACAAAGCCCGCTTTTTAGGTTTGGTACGTGAGGTTTTTTTGGTGGGCTTATACTGAGTGGCTTTACTTGATTTTGAGGGTTTTATTGAAGGTATCTCTAGTGCGCTTTGTTGCTGAGATGGCATAGGGATAGGGTTTCCTTGGTTATCGAGTACTGCACCAAGGGGGAGTGGTGTTGTATCGGCATGTAATTGTGTGCTCAAGCTGAAAAGGGGGATGGCGATTAGAGCCAAGAAGCGATGAACAACAATGGGTTTTAATGGGGCTAAGAGTGACATTCCATGTTCCTCTGTATTTGCTAAAAGTAAAAGACATTCCCTGTCTTCATATGCATTAAGATCACTTACTTGAGGTGCGGACTTAAGTTCAGAAGAACCAGGTTAAGTGCACACCGGCAAAGGATTGATCTAAGCCAGATGTCATGTCATCCATCTCAGCTTCAAGCTTGATATCTTCTTGCGCTATTGTGTGGCTGACGTGCCCAGATAGGCTGATATTCTGACTTAATAGATATTCAGCTTCTACGCCGAATTGGAAGTGGTTTTGGCCATTGTAATCTTCGGTTGCATATTGAAAATCAAAAGCTTGGGTGACATAAGGGGTCAGCGTTAACTTATCGGTTAGCTCCCAACTACTGTGAAGGCTAGCTTCAACAAAGTAACCTCCAGCTCCAATCGAATAAGTGTAATTAACTGATGGTGTGAGCCATTCAACGCCGGCATAAGTCAGTGAGCCACATAGCTCATTATCGCTAAAGCGCTCATCGCCATAACTCTCTACCCTTTGGTAGCCGAGTGTGGTTTCAAGGTTCTCAGTAAGCGTGATGGTGTACTCAATGCCAATATCCCACTCAATGTAGTGTTCACTATCACCACGCCCTAACATCGCATAGACATTGACGTTTTGATATTGAACCGCCGCAGTACTCCAAAAGATGCCGCCATTTTCAAGATTGTTTCGGCCTTCAGAAATATAGTTAGAATCCCAACCGAGATCTAATAAATATTGCGCCTCACTCGATTCTTGCACGCTAAATTTACTGGTGCTGTGCGAATCGTCTATGGCTGAATTGGTATCGGCATAGGCACTAAATGCCATGATGCTGAGACTTGTCAGGAAAAATAGTGCTATGTGTTTTTTCATAAGCGGCTTAATGCAACCAGAGTAATTGTTTTAAATGATCGAATAGTACGGTTTAATGGCCTTATGTAAATGATAACGCTTTACATTTGCGATCAGGTTATCAAACCGAGCAATGTCAAAATTAAGTAAAGTAAATTGTTTGAGGCTGGTCAAGGTTTCTCCCTGTTTAGCCTGATAGGCAGATATTTTATGGGGCTAAATGGTGATATTTCTTGAATATTGTGTCATTAGCCCATACTTAATGAGTAAGCTATTTTTTTAAGCTCGGGTATAGAGCTTTCGATCATTCTAATCAACAGATGCTGAGGAATAACAATGAGCAACCCTTTGTTAACCAGTTCCATCTTACCGCCTTTTTCTAAGATTAAACCTGAACATATTCAAGCTGCTGTTGAGCAAGGCATCGCCGATTGTCGTCGTAACATTGAGAAAGTATTAGCACAACCTGAGCCGTTTACTTGGGACAACTTGGTGGTTCCTCTTGAGGAAACAGATGATGCGCTAGGCAAAATCTGGTCTCCTATCTCTCATATGAATTCTGTGGTGAGTACCGAAGAGTGGCGCGCCGCTCACGATGCTTGTCTGCCGTTACTGTCTGAATATGGCACTTTTGTCGGCCAACATCAGCCCTTATATCAGGCGTATAAATCCCTGAGAGCTTCAGCCGAATTCGAGCAAATGAGTAAGGCACAACAAACGGTTATCGAACATAGTTTGAGGGATTTTGAGCTGTCAGGTATTGGGCTTAATGATGCCGATAAACTACGTTACGGTGAGCTGGCTAAACGTATGTCAGAATTAACCAGTGGCTTTTCAAATCAAGTACTTGATGCAACTCAAGCGTGGAGCAAGTTAGTCACAGTTGAGGCTGAACTTGCAGGACTACCAGAATCCGCCGTTGCGGCTGCAAAAGCGATGGCTGTCGCTAAAGAATTGGATGGCTGGTTGTTTACCTTAGATTTCCCTTCGTATTTACCTGTGATGACTTACAGTGAAAACCGTGAATTGCGTGAAGAGTGCTATCGTGCTTTTGTGACACGAGCTTCCGATCAAGGTCCCAATGCTGGCGAGTTCGATAACGGTCCATTGATGGATGAAATTTTGGCTCTTCGCCATGAACTCGCTCAGTTACTCGGTTTCGACAGTTTTGCCCATAAGTCTTTGGCAACTAAGATGGCAGAAAGCCCAGAGCAGGTTCTCGAGTTCCTCAATGAGCTAGCCTTGCGTTCAAAAGATCAAGGTAAAGCTGAGCTGGCTGAATTAACCGAATTTGCTAAGCAAGCGTATCAGGCAACAGATTTAACGCCTTGGGATTTAAGCTTCTATGCCGAAAAGCTAAAGCATCATCGTTATGAGATTTCTCAAGAGCTTCTACGTCCATATTTCCCTGAAGATAAGGTGTTATCTGGTCTCTTTTACACTGTGAATCGCTTATTTGGACTGACGATCACTGAGCAGAAAGAGTTCGACACTTGGCATAAAGATGTGCGCTTCTTTAGTATCGAAGACAGTGAAGGTGTCCACAGAGGGAGTTTCTATTTAGATCTCTATGCCCGTGAAGGTAAACGTGGTGGTGCGTGGATGGATGACTGTCGTGGTCGTCGTCAGACCCCTAATGGTCTGCAAAATCCAGTGGCTTACTTAACCTGTAACTTCAATGCCCCTGTGGATGGTAAGCCTGCACTGTTTACCCATGACGAAGTGACCACCTTGTTCCATGAGTTTGGCCACGGTATTCATCATATGCTGACTAAGATCGACGTCGGTGGTGTATCGGGTATCAATGGTGTGCCTTGGGATGCTGTTGAGCTACCAAGTCAGTTCATGGAAAACTGGTGTTATGAAGAGGAGGCTTTAGCTGAAATTTCTGGCCACCATGAAACGGGAGAGCCTCTTCCGAAAGAGATGTTAGATAAGATGTTGGCGGCGAAGAACTTCCAATCGGGTATGGGAATGCTGCGTCAGATTGAGTTTTCTCTGTTTGATTTTGCCATGCATCTGGAATTCGACCCAACGCTTGGCGCTGATATTCAAGGTAAACTTGATGAAGTCCGTAGTCTGGTCGCGGTGATAAAACCTGCTGATTTCAATCGTTTTCAGCACAGTTTTTCTCACATCTTCGCTGGTGGTTATGCCGCTGGTTACTACAGCTACAAGTGGGCAGAAGTGCTTTCAGCTGATGCCTTCTCACGCTTTGAAGAGGAAGGCATATTTAATGCTGAAACAGGGCGTAGCTTCCTTGAAAACGTATTGCAGATGGGCGGTAGCGAAGAGCCAATGGAGTTGTTTAAACGATTCCGTGGCCGTGAACCTCAAATAGATGCACTGCTACGTCATTCAGGCATTAATGCTTAAATCAGCAAGTAATATGTAATCGTCGTTACACTGTTAAAGCCTAAACGAAAGTTTAGGCTTTTTTGTGCGCTGCTTTTGACGGTGCCGTGAACGTTGGCTTATACCAATCAGTATAAAGATTTGATCGCTCAGCGAGAGTTTAGCGGTACTGAGGTAAGGCAACGAGTGAAGAGCATAGTTATTCTACGGTTAAGCTCGTTAACACAGCATCAGAACCGCTAAAACTCGCCTGTAAGGAGTGTTTTTGGCTGCCTATTTCTGCGTTGAATGAACTCACAAGGGAATAACCATTATGTCATCCATTCGCCTTGAATTAGTTTGCCAAAAAACACTCTGAGTAGATCAACTTCTTATACTGATTGGTATTAGGTTAGCGATCCCACAGAAGTAACTTACGCCACCCATTCACATTAGCAGGCCCATTCTTTCTGATGATGAAGTTGCGTATCACCCGGCCCAAAAATGTTCGTCCTTTGGAGGCTAATCTGATGACTCGGTTTGATTCGTCAATGACCCAAGAGATCCGTTCTAATCTCTGCTGTTTAAAGTGGCTAAAAACCGTTTCAACATTTTGATATTTAGCGAGTAGATCGGCAAGACAATGGACATCCTCTAATCCCATCCCCACACCTTGTTGCAGTGCGGGTGGACAGCCATGCAATGCATCACCGATTAATAGAATTGAGCCTGAATAGACCTCTCTGGACACGACTGACTTTAAGCGTCCGGGAATAATGTCATCATTTGAGGGGATGGCTTTAATCGCTTCTAGCACTTTATCTTCAAACCCGTTAAAGCGTGTTAACAGCCACTGTTTATCTTGCTTCTGAGCCCATTTCTGCTGTTTATCGAGGATGTGAGCGTAGCAATAGATCTTATTATCTGGCATTGGATAACGCATGAAAAAACTATCGGAACCCAGATAATAGGTGGGTTGCAGATCTGCAGTTTCTTGGTCGATTAAAAAGCGCCAGTTAGTCACGTGCAGATCTTCAAGATCAGGCTCCTCAAAAGCAAGTTCACGTACCTGAGAATTGATGCCATCTGCGCCAATAACACAATCAAACTGCTCTGTTTTTCCGTCATTGAATGTCACTGATACCCCATTAGTCAGTTGCTCAATGGACAGCAATGTCTTGCCAAACCTAACTTTACTCTCCATTCCTTTGCGTAACAGATTGAGCAATTCTGCTCTAGGGAGAGCCAAAAACGGTTGTTGATTGAATGGTGGGATCTTTAGCGATGCTGAAGAGAGCAAGGTGCCATTAGGTTTAACATATCTGATTTTATGAACAGCATACGAGATAGCTAGTAATTTATCTTTCAAGCCTAATTTTTCTAACCCAGCAACAGCATTAGCAGGTAAGCAAATACCTGCTCCGTCGTTGCTCCATCCTAGCGAACGCTCTATTAATGTGTAATCTAGCTGTAACTTATCTAGACGGCGAGCGAGAGCTAATCCTGCTATTCCAGCGCCAACAATTAAGATTCTCATTCGTTATATTCTTGCTTATAAAAGAAAATTATCCACAGTATGGCATACAAATCACTCTGAGATATAAGCGGAATAGCATCTTGCTGGTACCTTTACTCTCTTCGTATTCTACTTAGAGGTAACCCAGATAAAGGATAAGCGGTATAGCTTGCCTTGTTATCTGGTATGACCTCTGATAGCCTTTCGGTTCTTATTGCTCAAGGATGTAGGCAAAGCTGCAGATGAATCTTTATTTTAGGTTATTTTGGTTGTTTATTTGGCGTGTACGACACTGCAATTCTATTGGTTTTTTAGGCACCAGTCGTATCGCATACCGCGCCTTACCTTTGGATTGTGACATTAATTTACATGTGACAAACTCACGCTATCCGGCTTTTATGGATTTGGCCAGAACCTATATGCTGGCTGAGATGGGCTTCCTTAAACGGTTTATTAAACTTAAATGGATGCCGATTGTTAACGCGGCGGAGTTCACTTATATCAAGGATATCAAACCGTTCACTAAGTTTGAGATTGAAACTAAATTAGTGGGCTGGGATGAGAAGTATTTTTATATAGAGCAAAAGTTTGTGAGTGAAAACAAACTCCATTGTATCGTGCATGTGCGTGGCGTATTTGTATGCAAGGGTAAACAAGTGCCGATTGATACCATGGTGAAAGAGGTTAACTTTGAAGGTCCAGCACCAGAGTTACCACCAGAAGTGGTGAAGTGGAAAGAGTTCTTACAGCTAAAGAAAGAGCGCAACATGTAGAACCGAGTGCATTTTAATCATTAAATTTTTGCTAGAACCTAGAACCTAGAACCTAGAACCTAGAACCTAGAACCTAGAACCTAGAACCTAGAACCTAGAACCTAGAACCTAGAACCTAGAACCTAGAACCAGCTAATACACTAGCCTAGAGCCAGCTAGTATCCAAGCCTAGAATCTGCTTTTAAGGTATCGGCCTACGGCCTACTAACACCTCTGTTTGTGCTAACTCTATCTCCTCTTTAACTTGTAGATAAGCCCCTCGTAGCTGGGCTTGTGCCCAGTATCGGCTCAGGTTGTCGTATTTAAAAAGCTGAAAATGCGTACGAGCATAGGGCAAGCAAGGGATAAGGGCACAATCGGCTAAGGTTAAGCTGTCGCCACATAACCAATGATTTTTTTCAAGTATGTCATCGAGATATTGCAAGAAACGGTTAATGTGTTTTTCTAACTGTTTGAGCTTTATTTGGTTACTGGTTTCGGGGTTTAACTGTTGTTGCTCAAATTCAAAAAGCGTATTGCTTAATTCCAGATCGATCAATCGATCTTGAAGCCGAGTATCTAGGGATATCGAGGTATCTAATGGGATTAAACGGGTTCCTTTTTGAGGAAACTCGTTATCAACATACTCGATGATAATGCTGGATTCTGGGATTAGAATTTCCTGCTTACTCTTTAATAATGGCACTTTTCCTGGAGGGTAAAAAAGGCTAAAGTCCTGTCTAGAAAGTGGATCTGATAGTTCTATCACTCTGGGGAAAAAGTTGGCTTGTTTCTCATAAAGTGCCAAGAGCACTTTTTGCGAATAACGGGAAAGTGGATGATAAAACAACTCCATCACTTATCTCCCCTAATTGATATGCATTATTGTGGTGTTCAAATAAACTGCGCCACCATAATCTTAGCTTATTATTCTATGGTCAGATTTATTCGACTCTGATTCAATTATTATATGCTGTTTTTAGCTTCAATTGGATGAATTCTAAAAAGGCCTTAACTCTCGGTGGGATAGCGCTATTAAAAGGGTGTATAGCATAGACATCCGTTTCATTGAGATGATAGTCCGGTAGGATGTGAGTCAACTCCCCTTGTGCGATTTCAGCATCCACTAAGTAACTTGGCAGTATGGCAATTCCCACTCCTTGCTTTGCAATCTGTGCAATCGCATGTCTGCTATTGCAGCAAATAAAAGGTGGCACCTTAATGGTAAAGGTATCTCCATAGCTATTTTTAAGCAGGAATGATTGAGGTAAGTAACTTGCCGTTTGCAGAAGCCATTGATGATCTAACAGCATATCGGGGTGCAAGGGTGACCCATGTTGTTTTACATATTCTGGAGTGGCAACCATATATTCATCGAACTGCCCTAACTTGATAAAGGCAGAATCAGTTGGTGCGTGGGATTCGTTCTGAATGGCGATATCGACGTTGTCTTCCAACCTATTCATGCGCCGATCATCTAACTGCACATTTATCTGTATTTTGGGGAATTCTTGATGAAACTCTCCAATATGTGGAGTGATGAACTTCTCTCCAAAACAGATGGGCGTTGAAATGGTAATGCGCCCCCTTAACTCTTTATTTTTAGGTTGGGTGGTTTCTTCCGCCTGCTTAGCCAATAACAATAACTCTGCACAGTGATGGTAGAGTTGCTGACCATCTTCAGTCAGTGCCATTTTGCGCGTGGTTCGCTGAAGTAACTTGGTGTCACACCTCTGTTCAAGTTTTTTAAGATGCTGACTCACCATCGAGCGGCTGATCCCCAGCTCATCTGCCGCCGCAGTGAGAGAGCCTTGTTCGACAACATTGGCAAATACCAGCATCCGATAGAGTTGAGCAGAATCCATGACGTTACCTCGTAGGTTTATCTCATCCTTGACCGACTTTGGTTATTCTTGATTATCAAAGAGGCAAAATCTACAAAGATTGTTAATTAAAACTAGAGTGCTAAAGAATATTTGTCCAGCAGGGCAGAGAATATATGATAGCAAGCAAACTAAGATTGAGACATTTAATGCAGTAGGTGAAAAGTATCAATTTACTAATATGCTCGATAGTTGCATGGAAAGAGACACATGGTGTCGTTGGTAATTAGGGTAAATATCCAAGTATGTTATTGATATTATTTGGTTGTTTGAGTATTACAATAAACTTAAAGTTCACTGGTATGTCGATGGGGTGTAGTTGTATATAAGTTCAAGAGTTAAAAGGCAAGATGTCCATTTCTTTTGTACTTTCTAATCACTCCTTCCTTATTTAATTCATTTTAAATCGTTTGGCGATGACATAGCTGAGTAAGCTAAACAGAGTTATGCCGATGCTATCTGCTGCTAAGTCCATAATATCTAATGTTCTTGTTGGGATTAGTCCCTGACTTAGCTCCTCTAAAAGTACAAAAATACTGACGATGGCAGTACCGTAATAAAGGTTAATGCGGCCTAGGGAGAAAGTTTTGAACCGGGAGGTTAAATTAAACATCAGTGTCAGTATGCCAAACAAACTAAAGTGCCCGATTTTGTCACCATAGGGGAGTGATCCTACAAGTTCAAAAATAGGATTACTGCTTCCGGTGTTAGCCTGATAGATAGCCCATATGATAAAGACAAGGAAGCTTAAGGTAATGCTGACTGTGAGCTTATACATGGTTAATTGATTCCATTCTGTTAATGCCCTTATTTCGTTAATGACTTCATTGCATTAATTTCTTGATCCCTTGTTGAGGAAATTATGCCAAGTGGGGCTAATACCAATCAGTATAAAGATTTGATCGCTCAGCGAGAGTTTAGCGGTCCTGAGGCAAGGCTGCGAGTGAAGAGCATAGTTATTCTACGGTTAAGCTCGTTAACACAGGATCAGAACCGCTAAAACTCGCCTGTAAGGAGTGTTTTTGGCTGCCTATTTCTGCGTTGAATGAACTCATAAGGGAACAACCACTATGTCATCCATTCGCCTTGAATTAGTTTGCCAAAAGACACTCTGAGTAGATCAACTTCTTATACTGATTGGTATAATAAATACAGTGAATGAAAGTTAACGATTCAGATGTCATTGAGATAAGTTTTTTGGGTCAGCAACTGCTATCTTAGCCTAATATGTAATCTATAAGTTTCATTACTAACTGAGGTGATTGATGATTAAACAAGGAGAAAGAATTCCTGATGGTGTCATGTTGGGAGAGTTAACCAATGAAGGAATGTTAACTCATTGCGTAACGGATTTATGTGCGGGTAAGAAAGTGGTGTTATTTGCCGTTCCTGGAGCATTTACACCGACCTGTTCAGAATCGCACTTGCCTGGTTTTGTGGCCTTATTGGAAGAGTTCAAAGCCAAAGGGGCTGATATCATTGCGTGTGTTTCAGTGAATGATGCCTTTGTAATGAAAGCTTGGGGCGATAGCCAACAGGCTGCTGGAATTATGATGCTGGCGGATGGTGATGCGAGCTTTACTCAGGCACTAGGCCTACAGATGGATACAGCTGGTTTTGGTGGTATACGTTCACAACGCTATGCCATGGTGTTGGAAGATGGAGTGGTGACCGAGCTGAATGTCGAGGCACCTAAAATGTTTGAAGTGAGTAAGGCCGAAGTGGTGTTAGATTTGTTATAACGGCACTATTAGCTAAGACAGTCAAAAGGAACCATAAAGGTTCCTTTTACTTTATAGCGATTAGCATTCATCACGGTTAAAAATAGTGAATGTACTCGACGCTGGCTCTGTATAAGGTGTCTTCGAATCCGATTAAGTCTTGCTCTGATTCTCTGTTGATATACTGAGTTTGAAAACGTAGTAAATTACGCTGATTTGTTAGAGGAATGACAACACTGAAAGCAACATCGTTCAAGGTGTACGACTTGTTATCGTCGTATTTCCACAAACCATCGTAACGACGATAACTAAAGGCAAGTTGGATATTACTGAGTGGTGTATTTGGAGGGAGTGAGTTGAGGAGAATTAGTTAAGTGGCAACCAAACTTGGGCGTGCAGGCCTCCAGCGGCTCTGTTTGTCAGTACCACTTCTCCTTGATGTCGATCGACGATACGTTTGATGATGGCAAGTCCTAAACCAGAACCGACACTGCCTCTGGCTATGTCTCCCTGAGTAAAGGGTTGAAAGAGTTTAGGGATCTGATCTTCAGGTATACCGGGGCCATTGTCTTCAACACTAAAACCCACTCGTTGACCGTCGAAGTGAGAGCTTAATTTGACCCAACCTTCGCCATAGCGAAAGGCATTCTCAACCAGATTACTGAGTATGCGTTTAATGGCGATCCCTTGCATCGGGATATCTGGGCAACTGGCGAGTTCGACCTCGATTTTACCTTCACGGTTAGACTCTGCGAGTACAACATCTTGAATAAGGTAGTTGATCTGTTCTTGCTCACGCACGCATTCCTGATCTTGGCGTATATAAGCAATAAATTGGTTGATAATGGCATCCATATCTTCAATATCATGCACGATGCCATCCTTGAGGTACTCATCCTCTTCAACCATCATTTCCGAGGCGAGTCGAATTCGGGTCAAGGGGGTGCGAAGATCATGGGAGATCCCAGCCATTAAGAGTGCTCGGTCTTGCTCAAGCTGCTTCATGCTGTGGGACATCTGATTGAAGGCGTTGGTTACCTCAACAATTTCAGTTGACCCCTTTAGCGGAAGAGGCTCTGGGTAATCGCCCATGGAGACTAATATTGCGGCTTTTTGTAATCGTTTTAACGGTCTATTTTGTTGTCTAGCAAACCACCATCCGCCAGCGACACTAAGCGCACCGATGACCATTAAATAGAGGGTTAACGGCGACAGGTCGTACTCATTGAAACCCGTTAAGGGAACTTTTATCCAGATAGAAGGGGCTTGAGGAGGACGGATCCAGATCTCGAAATCATCGCCTTGCGCTATTCTGACTTCTGCTTTCCCGCCTAGGTGTTCGGACATCTGTGACGATAAAAAACCATAGTAAGTGGTTTGCTCTAAGCCTGATGCTCGTGCTTGTTTCTGGTTATATATCTTCATGCCATCGCCACGGACTTTAGCGTTGAGGGCATCGACCATCGTCAGGTGTTCACGGCCAACGTCAACGCCATCGACGAAAAGGTATTTTACTTGTCTCGCGATGAGCTGATTGATCTGCTGATAGGTAGGTTGAATAAAATAAGTGGCAACAGAAAGATAGGATACTAATTGGTTTATCAGCAATAGACTGCCAATTAGCATCACAGTTTGACTGAACGAGCTGCGGGGAAGCATTTTTTTTAACCACTTCAACTCAGTTCTACCTTCTGTTTGAGATTCGATCTAGTGAGGTTCATTCGCTGGCTTATCGACGCGCAGCCCCATCGGGCACAAACACATACCCCAAACCCCAAACAGTTTGAATGTATCTTGGGTTAGCGGGATCTTTCTCTATCAAGCGTCGTAGGCGTGATACTTGCACATCGATAGAGCGTTCGAGGGCGGAATAATCGCGTCCGCGGGCGAGATTCATTAACTTATCTCGAGAGAGAGGTTCCCGTGGGTGACTCACCAACACCTTCAATACGGCAAACTCACCACTGGTGAGTGAAATCGCTTCTTCGCCATGGTACATCTCGCGTGTCGCAAGGTTGAGCGCGAACTCACCGAAGGTGATCTCTTCCTCTTGCTGAGTCGGTGCTCCAGGTACATCTTGCACTTGGCGGCGCATGACTGCTTTAATTCTGGCAAGCAGCTCACGAGGATTAAATGGCTTTGGCAGGTAATCATCGGCGCCGAGTTCCAGACCGATAATACGGTCTACTTCATCGCCCTTAGCGGTTAACATGACGATAGGGATTGGGTTGCCGTTTTGGCGAAGTCGACGACAGATTGAAAGGCCATCCTCGCCAGGAAGCATCAAATCTAAAACCAGTAGGTGAAAATTTTCTCGCTCAATCAAGCGATCCATCTGCTCTGAATTGGCAGCACTGCGAACCTGATAACCTTGCTCCATTAGATAACGTTCGAGTAGAGCTCTTAGTCTCATATCATCATCTACAACGAGTATTTTAGAGGTTTCCTGTCCCATGCTTATTATCCTTTCCGGTAGGGATTCGATGGCTATGCTAGCCAACTGGCTGATATTAGTATTCTTTATGTAAGCTAATATAGCTGTTTTTTGTTGTCTAAGACTAGCAGCTATTTTCTTTGTGTTTACATTTTATAGATTTTCAAGAATTTAAGCTGTATTTAACTTTTTGAAAAGGTTATTTATTTCACTATCATCCGTTCATCGGTAATGAAATTGTAACTAAATTGGATCTCAATGCTTTAAGGGGAAATTGGATCTCGATTCTAATCATTTTGGTGATTAAGATAGAATTAGATGACAACAGGATAATCCCTCGTAGTAAACTAGCATCAGACTGAGTCGCTGCTTAATCCAATAGAGGCTGGCGAACATAAAAAACTAGAATCTGATTAAGTTACCGCTTACGCAGATGTGGAATAGAGACGAATATGAAAGCTTTGTTGATCACAAGGAAAGGCTGGCAGGCCTTAGATAAAGAGCTTAAGTACTTGTGGAAAGAGTATCGCCCAGAGATCACCAAGAAGGTGCAGGAAGCAGCTGCCCAAGGGGATCGCTCCGAGAACGCTGATTACACTTATAACAAACGCTTGCTAAGACAAATCGATAGCCGGGTTCGTTATTTGGTACAGCGGGTTGAGAATCTTACTATTGTCGATTATTCACCTCAGCAGGAGGGTAAAATCTTCTTTGGAGCTTGGATCGAACTTGAAAATGAGGCCGGTGATATTGTTCAATATCGCATAGTGGGTAAAGACGAGCTGGATACCAAGCTAGGTTACATTACTATCGACTCGCCAATGGCCCGTGCGCTTATCGGTAAGCAGGTCGACGATGAAGTGACAGTAACAACACCATCAGGATCCAAGGAGTGGTATGTGAATAAGATTCAATATAAGGCATTTAAGGATGAGTGAGCCCATGGTAGCTGATGTTAGAGAGGGAATTAAAGACCCGCTTGTTCCCGATTGGGACAACATAGAGCTACCTAAAACCTGGGCTGATGAGATTAACTTTAAAACTTGGACCAATGTGGGGCGTTTATGGCACTCGCTGTTCAAGAAAGGCAATGGTCGAATAGAGTTGCCTGATGTTTTTCCTGATAACTTGATGGGTAAAGAGCTGTTGCCTAAATATCTACAGCAGGAGTTCCACGGTATTCCTAATGGTAATTTTTCAAACAACATTACCCGAGGTTATATCAGTGCGTTTGATGGCACTATGCTAGGCAAGATGAAGCCGGTGCGTAAAGAGATGGCTTCTTGGTTTGATTCAGCTGAAAGCGTGCTTGATATTGGTTGTGCTGGCGGTCAGATGGCCGCGGAAGTAAAAGCTCAAGGTGTTGTGGATGTATGGGGATTAGACCCTTCGCCTTATCTGTTGAAGCATGGAGCAAAGGCAAATCCTGAGATTAAGTTTGTCCAAGGCTTAGCTGAAGACCTTCAATTTTCCGATAAACGCTTCGATGGCATTACTGTCAGTTTCGTGTTTCATGAGATGCCGCCTAAACATATCGACAGGGCTTTAAGTGAGTGTCATCGTGTGCTCGATGAGGGAGGCTTACTCGCTATTTGCGAACCTTCATCTATTCAATTTAAAGACGGCTGGTGGCCGATGTTTAAGGGCTATGGTTTTACTGGTTTCTATTTTAAATGGCTTGCTAAGCATGTTTACGAACCCTTCGTACCAGCTTGGCATAAGCAAGATATTACTTCACTGCTGAATCGCCATGGTTTTGAGGTGTTGGTAAATCGCAGAGGCATGCCTGAGCACACCATCTTGGCTAGAAAGCTAACCAGTTAATATTTCTTATTCTGTTTCTGTCAGGCTTAAACAAGCTTGAACTGCGTCACTTTTTGACTACCTTAATCCTGCAATCAATGCCTTGTTTAAAGCGTATTAAATTCCCACTGAATCCTGCATTTCCAAGTGGCTTGGGTATATAGCCTGTGCTATCTTGGGCGCCACTACGTTTTTAATCTAGGCTCGACAATACTTCCTATGCAAATGACGCACAATATTGCTCAAATCATCGCTCAAGAACTGAATGTTCGTGAACAACAAGTTGTCTCTACCATCGCGTTACTGGATGACGGTGCTACGGTACCATTTGTGGCTCGTTACCGTAAGGAAGCGACTGGGGGATTAGATGATACTCAGCTGCGAACCTTGTTTAGCCGATTGGGTTACCTACGTGATTTGAATGATAGACGTACCGTGATTTTGTCGAGCATTGACACTCAGGGAAAACTCACCCCTGAATTGAGAAAGGCACTATTTGATGCCGACAGTAAGACCCTTTTAGAAGATCTTTATTTGCCATATAAGCCTAAGCGTCGTACGAAAGGACAAATAGCTATTGAAGCAGGCATTGAGCCGTTAGCCGACTTATTATTGAATAATCGTCAGGCAAACATTGAGCAGGAAGCTGGCAAGTTTCTTAATGCCACGGCGAACTTTGCTGATACTAAATTAGTACTCGATGGCGCTCGCTTTATCGTGATGGAGCGCTTTGCTGAAGATGCAGCATTATTGCAGAAAGTTAGAAAGCACCTAAGCCAGAGCTCTGTTCTTGAAAGTAAAATGGTGAAAGGAAAAGAGAAAGAAGGCGCTAAATTTAGAGATTATTTCGAGCATTCTGAACCGCTAAATAAGATCCCTTCACACCGTGCATTAGCCATGCTTCGTGGTCGTAATGAAGGTGTGCTTAGCTTAAATATGAATGCAGATCCAAGCAATGAATCTAAGCAAGGTAGCTATTGTGAAGTGATTATTGCAGAGCACTTTAAGCTCAACTTGGGCAGTAGTGATGTCGATGCTTGGTTGAAAACGGTTGTGACTGCGACGTGGCGAATTAAGATCGCGCTACAGATGGAAACTGAATTTATTTCTAAAATGCGAGAGCTGGCAGAAACCGAAGCTATTAAGGTGTTTGCCCGTAATTTAGGCGATCTACTGATGGCTGCACCAGCGGGTGCTAAGGCGACACTAGGGTTAGACCCTGGATTAAGAAGTGGTGTGAAAGTCGCTATCGTGAATAATACGGGTAAGTTGGTTGCACATACGACCATTTTCCCCCATGCACCTCAGAATCAGTGGGATAAGTCGGTGCGTACTTTAGCCAATTTGGCAAAGATGCATAAAGTTGACTTGATTGCTGTTGGTAATGGTACTGCGTCTAGAGAGACGGATAAGTTGGCTGCAGAATTGATCGCTAGCGTGAAAGATGAACTGCCTAAGATCACTAAGATTATGGTAAGTGAAGCGGGGGCGTCGGTTTACTCGGCCTCTGAATTTGCTGCAAACGAGTTTCCAGATCTTGATGTGTCGATTCGAGGCGCGGTATCGATTGCTCGCCGTCTGCAGGATCCTCTTGCTGAACTCGTAAAAATAGAGCCTAAGGCTATCGGTGTCGGACAATATCAGCATGATGTGAGTCAGAGTCTGCTTTCTCTGTCACTAGAGGGTGTAGTGGAAGATTGTGTGAACAGCGTTGGGGTCGATTTGAACATGGCGTCAGCACCTTTGTTAGCTCAAGTCGCTGGACTAAATAAGACATTGGCGAGAAACATCGTCACTTATCGCGATGAAAATGGCGAGTTTACAGAACGTAAGCAGTTACTTAAAGTTGCTCGCTTAGGACCTAAGGCTTATGAGCAGGCAGCTGGTTTCTTACGCATCCTAAAAGGTGCCAATCCGTTAGATGCCTCATCTGTGCATCCTGAGGCTTACTCTTTGGTTGAGTCGATTGCCAAAGCGAAAGGGCAAGCACTAGAAACGTTAGTGGGTAATTCAGAATTGCTTAAAAGTGTAAAAGCTGAAGATTTCATTACTGAGGTTTTTGGACTGCCAACTGTCACCGATATACTGGCAGAATTAGATAAGCCGGGGCGAGATCCACGTGGCGAGTTCAAAACAGCAGTATTTAAAGAGGGTATCGAGCAGGTCAAAGATTTAAAACCTGAGATGATTCTAGAAGGTGTTGTGACCAACGTAACTAACTTTGGTGCTTTTGTGGATATTGGAGTTCACCAAGATGGTTTGGTGCATATCTCGTCTTTAACTGAAAAGTTTGTTAGCGATCCCCATACGATTGTAAAAGCGGGTGACGTGGTAAAAGTCAAAGTGATGGAGATTGATGTAGAGCGCAAACGTATTGCGCTGAGCATGCGTCTTGATGAGAAAGTGGGTGAGAAGTCTGCGAGTCGTCCAAGTCCAAGTCCTAGTACAGGTGGTAAACCTTACACTGGTAACAACAAAACGCAGAATCGTCCTAAGCAGAAGGCTCAGCCAGCCAACGCTGCAATGGGTAATGCTTTTGCTGATGCGCTGGCTAAACTTAAAAAGTAATAATACAAATTGAAACAAATGAGCCGAAGTTAGTAATAACTTCGGCTTTTTTATATCAAAATATATGCTTATTGAATAAATGTGAGTTTTTAGGTGGGTTTTTTGAACTAAATATTTCCAAGTATGTCAGTATTACTCGATAAGGGCTCCATAGAGGGTCGACAAAAACTCTGGGACATTTATGAAGACTCGGCACTCACATTTAGGGCCATTTCGCTCTATTCTCATCTTTTGCATCATCGCATTTATTTTTCTGACCCTTAGCCGTATTGGCTTAGGAATATGGCAAGCCGATCGTGTCGCTGCGGTCGATGGTTGGTCTCATTTATTGATACAAGGTGCAAGGGTCGATTTCGCAGGTTTATGTTGGTTATGGGGTATTGCCGCACTTGGTACCGCTATTTTTTCAGGCGATCATGTTATCGGCCGAACATGGAATACGATCTTACGAGTCTGGT
Organism: Shewanella hanedai; assembly: GCF_007197645.1. GTDB lineage: Bacteria > Pseudomonadota > Gammaproteobacteria > Enterobacterales > Shewanellaceae > Shewanella > Shewanella hanedai. Next base: position 52,403 of record NZ_VKGK01000009.1, on the reverse strand, counting down.
TAACCTTGGGGTTATGGTTGATCGTATTTTTGGAGATATCGACACCGTCATTTATTGAAGAGTATGGCATCCGTCCTAATCGTCTCTATGTTGAATACCTTATTTACCCTAAAGAGGTTCTCTCCATGTTGTGGAGTGGGCGTAAACTAGAGCTGCTCTTAGGTGGATTAGTTAGCGGATTAACTTTATGGGGAGGTTGGAAACTGAGCGGCGCACTGCTTAAAAACCTAATTTATCCACGTTGGTTCTGGCGTCCGGTTATCGCACTGGTTGTGATTGCGGTGACCTTAATGGGGGCGAGATCGACCCTAGGACATCGCCCATTAAACCCTGCTATGGTTGCTTTTAATGATGATCCGCTAGTTAACTCACTTGTGATTAACTCGGCGTACTCTTTGATTTTTGCCATTAACCAGATGGGGAATGAAGCAAACGCCGCTAAAATTTATGGCCATATGGATGACCAAGCCGTTATCGATAATGTGCGTCGTGACAGTGGTCGTCCTTTGGAAGCGTTTACTTCGAAAGAACTGCCAAGCATGTCATTTAATCAAGCTAGCTATCAAGGTAGACCGAAAAATCTGGTTATCATTTTACAAGAGAGCCTTGGTGCTCAATTCGTCGGAAGCTTAGGTGGATTACCTTTAACACCGAATATCGATGCATTATCTCAAGAGGGATGGTCATTCGAAAATCTATACGCAACTGGTACTCGTTCTGTACGCGGAATAGAAGCAGTCGTCACCGGTTTTACCCCCACACCTGCACGCTCTGTGGTTAAGCTGGGTAAGAGCCAAAATGGTTTCTTCTCGATTGCTGAACTATTAAAAAGCCACGGTTATGAGACCCAGTTTGTCTATGGTGGTGAAAGTCACTTTGATAATATGAAGAGCTTTTTTCTAGGCAATGGTTTTAGTGACATTGTCGATGAGAATGATTACAAAGATCCAGCATTTGTCGGCTCTTGGGGAGTGTCAGATGAAGATTTGATGCGCAGAGCTAACAGTGAGTTTGAGCAATTTTATCGTGAAGGAAAGCCCTTCTTTAGTTTAGTGTTTAGCTCGAGTAATCATGATCCATTCGAATTCCCTGATGATCGCATTGAGTTATATGAACAACCAAAACAGACGCGTAATAATGCGGCTAAGTATGCTGACTATGCGGTTGGGGAGTTCTTTAAACTTGCAAAAAAATCGAATTATTGGAAAGACACCATCTTTTTAGTGGTCGCGGATCATGATAGTCGAGTTGGCGGAGCAAGCTTGGTGCCTATTCCACGTTTTAGGATCCCTGGTATTATTTTAGGCGAAGGTGTTGAGGTTAAACACGATGAACGCGTTGTAAGTCAGATAGACTTGGCGCCAACCTTGCTCTCTTTAATGGGCGTGTCTGATTCTTATCCTATGTTAGGTCGTGATTTAAGCCAGACAAGTGAAGATTGGCCTGGTCGTGCTTTGATGCAATACGATAAGAATATGGCGTATGTACGAGGTGATGATGTGGTTATCCTTCAGCCAGAGCGTGAGCCTGTAGGGTTTAAGTATGACTCCAAAACTGAGACGTTATCGACTAGTCCCCAGAGCGAAGAGATGAAGCAAGCGGCATTAAGCTGGGCATTATGGGGAAGTATGGCTTACCAGAAAGGCTTATATCGTACAGAGTCGAGTGAAGATAAGCGTTAAATTAGTGCGGAAACAGCAGACTGGATTTTAGGTTCAGTCTGCTGTTGATAAAATGTTTCTATGTGTTGACCAAACTTTTGGTAAACCTCAGGTGCTTGTCCAAGCATTCCCTGCCTTGCCTCTTTTTTACCTTCATCTCGAGTGGTATCTATTTGTTGTTGAGTTCGAATATCCCGTCTTTGTAGCGCCGGCTTACCCTTGAGTAAATTATTAAGCTTTAGGGCTTCAGCTGGGTTGGTTTGCTGCAGATGCTGTTTTGCACTCTCTTGCTGTGCTGCGCCTTGTTGCTTGCCCTGACTTTTTTCATTGAGTCTAGCGAGCACTTCTGCCTGTTGTGCAGTGCGCTCATGCTGAGAATTAAAAGGACGCTCATTATGTCCTTTTGTCGCTTCTTGAGGAGGAATGACGGGAGGTTTTTGCAGGTTATCTGTGCGCGCAGCATCGGTAGCGGCATTAGTTGTCGCGATGGGCACATTGGGATAGTTGGTGACAACCAGCATGATATTTACCTCCGACCTATGACTAAATAATAACCGTATTTGGGGCGTAATACCAATCGATATAAGAAAGTGTTCTACTCAGCGTGTTTTTTGGCAAACTAATTCAAGGCGAATAGATGATGGAATAGTTATTCCCTTGTGAGTTTATTCAACGCAGAAGTAGGCAGCCAAAAACACGCCTAAAAGGCGAGTTTTAGCACATCCGATGCTATGTTAACGAGCTTAAACGTAGAACAACTATGCTCCTCACTCGTTGCAAGCCACATGGATGTGGTGAATGTCATTAATGCAGGAGCAATTAATGACCTTGCCTCAGAAGTGCTAACTCTCGCTGAGCGATCACATCTTTATACCGACTGGTATATAGATAAAGTCTCTAGCCGGAAATGTTATTTAACCAGCTGGTAAAGCCTGCAAGGAACTCATCCTTGTGTGAAAAAAAAGGCGCGTGTGATGCCTTTTGCAGGACTAAGTCTTGATAGAGTTCCGAGTTTATTGGCATTAAAGGTGGTACTCGTCTAGGGACCAGCCCATCTAAGCGTCCCCAGATCCTGAGCCAAGGTTGCTCTATCTGAGTGAGCTGGGATCTAAGGTCGACCTTCTCTAACATTTCCAGTCCCTGTCGTAGTGCAGAGTCTTTAGGCAAAGGCCTTGCAAGCACAAGATTCTTGAGTTGTCTGATGTCCTCTTTCGCCGTTGAACTCCCCATGGCTTGGATTGCAAGAAATCGTTCGATTGTCTTACCGATATTATCTTGTAGTTGAACAGAAAACTGCGCCAATACCTGAGGTGGTATGCCTGGCCAAGATTGATCTTCATGTGCCATAAAGCAGGGGGAGGAAGCGATAGTCACTAGTCCTGTCACTTGAGTTGGGTATCGTAAAGCAGCTCTAGTTGCGACTAAGCCCCCTAATGACCAGCCCACCCAAATTGCCTTATTTGGCAGTTTGGCAATAATAGCGTCAACCCAAGTATCTAAGTCGCCCTCAATTGCCTCGCTGAACCCAAAACCGGGCAAGTCGACATAGTGGACTCTATACTCAGAGAGAGAAGAGTGAAGTGGTGTGAACACCGAACTATTCATTCCCCAGCCATGGAGTATAACTATCTCTTGGCCTTGGCCAATAGAGTCTATATGTAAGGTTGAACTCATGGAGTTGATTTCCTAATACTTAAATAATATCCAGTGGTGCTATCAACTCACCACACACCCAAGCTCATTTCGTGGTCTCATTAACCCATCATGGCGAGATTATTCCCTTAACAATACGTCTAGGGTTAAGCGCATAAGGCCTTTGAAAAGAGTCTTTTTAGATCGTATTTGTATAGATAAAACTGGTGTTTAGTGCTGATGAATTTGATGCAGTTGCTCTCTGGGAGTTTACCTAATCGATGTCTTATGTGCCATCAAAGTATCGACCTGCCGGCAAAGGGTTTGTGTGCTGTGTGCCTCGATAGTGGCTTGTATCATCAACCTATCTGTCTAGGATGTGGTTGTGGTATGCAGATTCAGACTCGATTTTGTGGCCAATGCATGAAAACGCAACCTCTGAATGTGATTGCACCTTGCAGCTACCATAAGGGATTAGGCGAGTGGATAGGCTTAATTAAATATCAGCGGCAGTTTGCCGTGTTACCTGCACTGTCTCAAGCTTTGGTTGGTCGTATTTTAGAACTTGAAGCATTGGGATTGTTGCAACTTCCCCAAGTACTTGTTCCAGTGTCATTACATCCTAACCGTCAGAGAGAACGAGGTTTTAATCAGGCTTGGTTGATTGCCGATGCAATTCATCGGCAACTTAACATACCGATTGTGACTGAGGGTTTAGCGCGCACTCTAGATACTCAGTCACAAGCCGGACTTACCGGTAAGCAGCGGCGTCAGAATTTATCGGAGGCGTTCACTCTCACAAATGACTTTCCCTATCAGAGAATTGCGTTAATTGATGATGTGGTGACCACTGGGGCTACAGCGAAAGAGATAGCTGGGCTGTTTGAAAAGCGACATATTCATGTTCAGGTCTGGTGTTTGGCAAGAGCTGAAGCGCCAGGGGTTTTGGATTAATTAGCTGCTCATATTCTTTAATTTGTGTACGACAATAACAGCGAGGATATTCTCGCTGTTATCTCATTCATTAGTGTAATGCGGGGATAAAGTAGAGGGCATTAGCATATATTTTTTCTGATCCCAGCCAGATGTTTCTAAACATAAGATTATCGGCCAATACGACAACAGCTCCTTTACCTCTTGATTCGACTAAGATGGCTGGGCTTTGAGATAAGCTGCGCTGATACTCTTTAGCGAGATAACCGCTTAACAGTGGCTGTTTAGCATATTTTGCAGCGACACTGAAAGGTGTCGAACTATCTTCAAGTCCGAGTGCCTTATTTTTTAATATTGGTAGTCGAGCGTTAGGTATCCCAAAACTCAGTGGGTGGCTGATATCCAAAGTGAGTTCGAGTATTGCACCGCCTATGGCTTGACGAGCGGATAATTTTTCTTTTTCATCAAAGGTTAGGTCACTGCTGTCAAAGAGTAGTTTGAAGAAGCGCGACTCCTTGAGGTTGGCTTTTAATAGGTTACCTTTATTTAGCCAGCTAAGTGCCCCTTTTTGGGCGATGACGATGCCACCCTGACTGGCAAATTGACCTAGTTTTCGAGTCAGTGTTTCATTGAGTGAGGAGTATCTTCCTCCAGGAAGGAAGATATGAGTGTAGCCACTCAAGGGAATCTTAGAGAGATGTGAAGTATCGGCTAAGGTGACTGGTACGCCAAGTTTAGTATCTAAGTAATACCAAATCTCTCCGGCTTCTGATTCATCAATCCCATACCCTGTAACGATTAAGGGTTTAACGGGCTTAATTGAGTGGAAGTCAGGGCTGCCCAAATCAATTCCTGCGACTGATGCGCTGCTGTTTACCGTGGCAATGTCTAAAGGAGTCATGGCCATCAAACGGGCAATCTTTGCTGTTATCTTATCGCTAGAGACGTTAGCTTGCTTAAGCGGGATTTGTAAGCTGCCAGCAGGGAAATTGTGTTCCACACTGTCAATTTTGACGGTAAATGGGCTCGCAGCAAATTTTACTTGGATTTTATTCTCAAGTAATTGCTGCAATACAAAGGCTGCGCCATCTTGTTGCCAATTAATGAGTAAAGCAACGGCTTGAGAGTCGGCTTCAAACTCATGGCTATCAGGTGCTGTAGATGACAGTACATCAAGATCTAACTTGGCGTTTCTTACCATATCTAAATCATAAGCATGTTCTAGGTTCCAGCTCGACACATCGTAAAATGTGGGATCTGCAAACTCATTCCGTTGATCAAATATCGCCAGTAATAAGTCTTTTTGAGGCTGATGAAGAGGAATAAATAGGCTGCTTGCAGCGCTAAATTCTTTATCACCTTGTGCCACCGACTCCGTTAAATAGTAAAATGTAATCTGATGTTGGTTGAATAGGTTAGCTATATCTGCAATTCTGCCTGTATTCGCTTGTGAGCCAATTAAATAGCCTGATTGGCGTCCCTTTATAGCGGCTTTAGCTCTGCCTTTGTAAAACTGGCTTTGATAATCAAGTAGGTCATCTTTGAGCGCTAAGCTACCTTTTAGGCTGGATATCGACGTGGTTAAGTGGTTATCGATAGCGTCGCTTAGTCTAAGTTTACCATTCTCAGTCATCAAGGCTTGGCCTTTAGTACTCGATTGTTCGAATAAGACGCCAATGGAGCCATTAATATCCGGGTATGTTGAGCCTTTACCATAAAAGTAATCATCAAATATCTGACGGCTAAAGTATTCTTGCTGTTTTTTATCGAGAGCTTGGCGATGAAATTGAGCTAATTTCTCGGTTAAAACCTGATTTTTCTTAGGCGTTAAAGGGTGAGTTCTATCAGGGACACCTGGCTGGAAAAAATAACTGCCGTTGCTGTTCATTTCGTGAAAGTCACCCACATAGTGAGGTTGCCACTTGTGAAAAAGTGCGACTCTGCCTCTAGATTCAGGATGACGTAGGAATAACCAGTCTCGATTGAGATCGGCAAAATAGTGATTGGTTCTTCCTGTTGGCCAGTTTTGTTTGTGCTCCTTGTGACGAGGATCGCTTACTTCTACTTGACCACGATAGTTATTGGTCCAGTTAGAAAATCGATCAAAACCATCAGGGTTTTGAGTCGGAGTGATCAGCACAATTGCTTCGTCTAGTAGCTGTTTAATCCATGGGTCGTTGCTGCTGGCAAGTTGATAGCTCAGTGCTAAGGCTGCATGAGCGCCACTGGCTTCATCGCCATGTATGGAATAAGCCAACCAGATAATCAGTGGGCCATCTTGTTTTTTACCTGATTTAACTTCCTTACGTTGAGCTAGAATCTTCTTTAAGTTGGCTTGGTTTGACTTGGAGGTGATCACGGCTGTGAGTTGTTGCCTTTCTTCATAGCTCAGCCCACTTTTTTCTATGGACAACCGGTCGCTTTCATTCGCTAGCTGCTGTAGGTAATAATTGATCTGATCATGGCGCAAGTGCCACTTACCCAACGGATAGCCTAGGAATGCTTCGGGTGAAGTGAGTTGGGAACTCGGATTCAAATTTGCGACTGAGCTCAAATTTTGAGTGGTAACAGCAGATGCTGAAGGCAGGATACCGAATACGTAGCTTACCGCAAAAAAATAAAGCAGAGCTCTTAACATTGTGAGTGTCTTTATACTTGTAATGTAACGTTAAATTAGCATTTAGATGCTGTTTTTTCCACATGTTTTATTGAAAATACTTCCTTGTTCGGAGCCTGTTATTACTTAATTCTTTTAATAAAAAGGGTAAACCAATTTGATTGAGGACTACAAAGCTGAACCCAGTCAGAGTATCATAGGGTAATCCATACTAAAACACTCAAGTTTTACCTGACGGAGCTTGTCTTAATGATCACCATTTCCGAAACCGCTCAGGCTCATTTTGTTACCTTGTTAGCAGATCAGCCCGACGGAACTCATATTCGTGTATTCGTAATTAGCCCAGGTACAGCAACAGCTGAGTGTGGCGTTTCGTATTGTCCGCCTGATGCTGTTGAGGCTGATGATATGGAATTCGAATTTAATGGCTTTAATGCCATGGTTGACGAGAAATCAGCCCCTTTCCTTGAAGACGCCACCATCGATTTTGTTACTGATCAATTAGGTTCACAATTAACGCTTAAAGCACCCAATGCTAAGATGCGTAAAGTGTCCTCTGATGCGTCACTTAATGAGCGCATTGAGTATGTTATTCAGTCTGAAATTAACCCTCAGCTTGCTAGCCATGGTGGTAACATCGTGCTTATTGAGGTTACTGAAGAGGGCACCGCTGTTCTACAATTCGGCGGTGGCTGTAACGGTTGCTCTATGGTTGATGTGACTTTAAAAGATGGAATTGAAAAGCAACTGCTTGAAATGTTCCCTGGTGAGTTAACGGGTGTTAAAGATGTAACAGAGCACCAAGCGGGCGATCACTCTTACCAGTAAGAGTTGATAGGTTCTGATAGAAAAAGCGAGCGGGTTTCAGACCTACTCGCTTTTTTTGTATCTACTGAAAACTAGATAATGTTACTTAACCGATATCTGTAGTGGAATGTGAGTGTCAGACTTCTGGCCAACATAAAGGCGCTCATGGCGGCCCATAATGCGTGATTTCCTGAGTCTTGAAGCAGGAACCATACAGGGAAAAATATACCAAAAGTCGATATTATCATGCTATTTCGCATGATTTTCCCTTTAGCTGCGCCAATATAAACGCCATCAAAAAGGTAAGATCCGAAGGAGAGTAGTGGCAGAAGTACAATCCAGAATAGGTACTCATTAGCAACAATTCTGACATCATCAATACTGGTCAGCAGGCCGATAATACTTTCTCCCCCAAAAGCGAAAAGCAGCGTAAATAGGATGGCTGATATTGCGGACCAGAGCCAAGCTAATGTGACACTTTGCCGCATTAAGGTTTTATTCTTCTGGCCATAAGCTCTGCCAACTTCAGCTTCTGCATAGTAAGCAATGCCGTCTAGCGCATAAGAGATAAGCAGTAATAGATTGAGTAATACAGCATTTGCCGCAACGGTATTATCTCCTAGGCCGGCACCTTGGAAGGTCATAAAGGCAAAAGATATTTGCAGACATAAACTGCGCACAAATATATCAGCATTTAAGCTAAGTAATTTTCGGTAGCTATTAAGGTTCAAACTTTTGTAGAGTCGGGGAAAATTGAACTCCCCCGTGAGTTGAATCTGCTTATAAACCATCGTAAATGCAACAAGGAAACCTGCAATATCAGCAAATACTGAAGCTAAAGCTGCTCCCTTGACTCCCCATCCCAAACCTAGGACAAAGAGTAAGTCAAGACCAACATTTGCTAGGTTTGCCACAATGAGTTGCCACATGGCTGCTTTAGGTTGTTGTCTGCCTAACAGCCAGCCTAAAAGTACCAAATTGAGCAATGCAAAGGGGGTTGACCAGATCCTGATGTTAAAATATTCACGACAATAGCGCTCGACTTCTGCACTTGCATCTGTGAGCGATAACGCGCCATTTAGAATAGGGAGTTGCAGTATTACAGCACTTACCCCTAAAATAAGCGCTAAACTACCCGCTTGAAGTAGCAGCTTATATTGGGTTTGTGTATCACCTGCACCGTAAGATTGGGCGACTAAGCCCGTTGTTGCCATTCTTAGAAAACCAAGCATCCATAATATAAGCGTGATGATGGTAGACCCAACGGCCACTCCGCCTAAATAGTAGGCGTTACTTAAATGCCCCACCACTGCAGTATCTACCAGTCCCAACAAGGGAACGGTGATATTGGACAATATCATAGGCAAAGCTAGTGCCAATAGTTGTCTGTTTTTCTGTTTGTTTAATAGAAGTTCAACAGGGGTCATATTATCTCAGAGGTTCGATATTTTATGTTTAAAAGCATGTTAGTAATACTGTTTGTTATGATTGGCTTTTCGGCTCAGGCAGCGGTGATTTTACAATATCACCATGTCTCAGCATCGACGCCCGCTATCACGAGTGTGACACCAGAGCAATTTCGTGAACAGATGCAGTATTTATCCGAAAATGATTTCATTGTTAAACCCCTTTCAGAGGTGGTCGATGCAATCAAGAATAATCAGGACATACCCGCTAAAACCGTGGTGATTACTTTTGATGATGGATATCGAAGTATCGCAAAAACAGCACATCCTATTTTAAAGGAATATGGTTTTCCCTACACGCTATTTGTCTCTATTGAACCGATTAAGGCAAAATATCGAGAAATGATGAGTTGGGATGAGCTTATCGCTCTTTCCAAAGAGGGGGCTGAAATTGCAAACCATAGCTGGGCACATGAACACTTAATTCGAAAGGTTAAAGGTGAGTCCAAAGAGCAATGGATTGAAAGAATTGAAGATAATATATTAAGAACGGAGAGGGAGATTAGTCAAGCAACTGGGCAGAATCATAAGATGCTAGCCTACCCTTACGGTGAGTATAATCAAGATATAGAGTCAATGTTAACGCGTAATGGTTTTATTGGATTAGGGCAGCAATCTGGGGCCGCTGGCGCTTTTTCTTCACTGACTGCTTTGCCGAGATTTCCTGTCGCTGGAGTCTATGCCGACCTGACGAGTTTGAAAGTGAAATTACATAGCCTAAATATGCCAGTGATATCTCAAAATATGACAGATCCTGAGCTGAAAAATGGTCACTGGCGACCTGAGTTAAAGGTAACTTTAGATGTGGCTGATATCTACCCCCATCAAATGATGTGTTATATCCAGGGGCAGGGAGCCAAAAAGCCACTCTGGCTAAGTGGAAATGAATTTAGCATACGAGCAGAATTCGATCTTCCTGTAGGTCGCTCTCGATATAACTGTACAGTGCCGAGTAAAAGTAAGACGGGTTACTATTGGTTTTCTCAGGCTTGGGTTAGAAGTTCGGGTGACACGACAGAATAAGTACCGCCATGTCGATCATTGTTTATTTAATAGTGAGAGAAGCTTAGGTGGAATTCTATCGATATGTAATATTTCGCTGGTGGCGTCTATTTCGACAGCGGCACCAGGCATTCCCCATACTACAGAGCTTGCCTCATCTTGAGCTAAGGTGAAGGAACCTTTGTTTTTCATATTGAGTAACCCTTTAGCGCCATCTTTTCCCATTCCGGTTAAAATTACGCCAAGGGCTGATTGACCTATTGATTCGGCCACACTATCGAAAAGCACGTCAACTGAGGGTTTATGGCGGTTAACTGGATCGGTATCTAATAGTTTTGTGTATAAAGAGATACCTTTTCTTTCTACAACCAAGTGTGCATTACCAGGCGCTAAATAAGCTGTTCCAGACATGAGTTTCTCCCCTCCCTGTGCCTCTATGACAGTCATGCTTACATTTTTATTAAGGCGTTTTGCAAATGAGGTGCTAAAAGCGGCGGGGATGTGCTGAGCAATAACGATAGGCGAGATGTTATCGGGAAGTTGGCATATCAAACGCTGAATGGCTTCAGTTCCACCTGTTGAAGCACCTATGGCAATAACCTTGTTTTGTGCATATGAGGATGTAGAGTTAACCGAACTAGGTTTAGGTATCGGTGTTTGTGGGCGAATTTTACTTTTGGATGCAAAGCGTATCTTTTCAATTAATTCTTCACGATAGTCCATTAATCTATTGGTCAGATCTGATTTAGGTTTCAGAATAAAATCAACCGCACCTAAAGAGAGAGCTTCAAGGGTAACCGCAGCTCCTTTCTCTGTGAGAGTCGATACCATAATGACGGGCATTGGTTTTAATTTCATCAGGTTTCTGAGAAAAGCGATGCCATCCATTTTGGGCATCTCTATATCCAGAGTAAGTACATCTGGGTGGAGCTTTTTTATTTGCTCTCTAGCTTCATAGGGATCTTCTGCAGTGCCGACGACCTTGATATCTGGAGCATCGCTTAACAGGTGGCTTAGCAATTGTCTAACAAGAGGGGAGTCATCGACGACTAAAACTTTTATCATAACGTTATCCTTATTTTTGAACATGCATACCATTGCAGGGATCGGTTATTGTTCTTAATTTTTGCACGCCCAAACGAATACAAAATCGTTTTGGTTCAACATTTTAAAAGTAAGTTCTCATTAATGTTGTCATTGATTTTTATATCGCTATAACCTAGTGGTCTATATATTGTTTGGCCAATAAGCTTGAATTCTTCGGAGATATTCATCAAGGTTTCCGAGTGACCAATAAATAAGTAGCCCTGTGGACTGAGCATTTTTCTAAATTTAGCGATAATTTTTTGCTTGGTTTCATTATCAAAATAGATAAGCACATTTCGACAAAATATCACATCGAAGGGCCCACTCATTGGCCAATTCTCCAGTAAGTTAAGCTGTTTAAAATGAATCATTTTCTTGATATTTGAACATATCTCTACATGTTGACTGGCAGAGGTGCTATTCATATATTTTTCAGCATAATGGGCAGGAAGGTTCGTGATCGACTCTTTGGAATAACGCCCTGTTGATGCAGTCTGGAGTACATTAGTGTCAAGATCAGTCGCTAATATTTTCAGATCCCATTGGGGGGATGAAAAATGTTTTTCTAGCGTCATGGCAATGCTATAAGGCTCCTCTCCTGTTGAGCAGGCTGACGACCAAATCCTAAGACGTTTTTTATTGCCATTCTTCCACTCTGGAACGATGGCTTGTTCGAGGTATTTAAAGTGATGCTCCTCTCTAAAGAATGCTGTTAAGTTAGTGGTTAACGCATTAATAAAGTTAATTCGCTCATCTGAAGTATTAGCAACATATGAACAATATTGAGTGAAATCCTTTAGGTTCAGTTGACGTAGCCGACGGCTTAACCGTGAATACACCATATGTTTCTTTCTTTCCGGAAGAACAATTCCTGTACTGTCGTAGGCAAGATTTCGGATGAATTCGAAATCTGCCTTCGTCATAGAAAATTCCTTTTCGTCTATGATTTCCAATTGCCTCTCCTAAAACTCATTCCACTCTTCATCGCTAATATTTAAATTACCGTGAGAATCACCAGAGACTAAAGCAAGTGGGGCAGAAGTAAGTCCTGAGCTACTCTGCTCTTTGGCTTGAAAGAAACTTAGCTGGCCCTTCATATTTCTTGCTTGCTCGGCCATTGCATCACCGGCTGCGGATACTTGCTCAACTAGTGCGGCATTTTGTTGGGTCATCTCATCCATCTGAGATATAGCCTTGTTCACTTCTTGAATCCCCGTTGATTGCTGATCTGAAGCGATACTAATCTGACTAATCATATCGGCGACTTTTGTCACTGCTTGTACGATATCTTGTAGTGTCTCACCTGATTGATTAACGAGTTGAGTACCATCTGTGACCTTGCCTACACTGTCCCGGATAAGCTCTTTAATCTCCTTAGCCGCTCCTGCACTTCGTTGGGCTAGGTTACGTACTTCTCCGGCGACAACGGCGAAACCACGTCCTTGTTCTCCTGCTCTGGCGGCCTCAACGGCAGCGTTTAATGCAAGTAGGTTGGTTTGAAATGCAATCTCATCTATCACGCCTATGATGTCCGAGATGCGCTTGCTAGAGTCATTGATGGCTTCCATTGCTGTAACAGCTTGCTCTACGACTTTTCCGCCGTGGTTAGCTTTGCTGTTAGCTTCTTGAGCTAGCTCGTTTGCAAGGGTCGCATTTTGAGCGCTTTGGGTGACCGTGGCAGTCATCTCTTCCATACTTGATGCTGTTTCTTCCAATGAGGCAGCCTGCTCTTCAGTTCGCTGGCTTAGATCTGAGTTACCTTGTGCTATCTCTTCTGCGCCTGATGTAACGGTATTGGCGGATTCGTTAATGCCACCGATGACCTCAGTGAGACGAGATGCGGTTGTATTGGCATCGGATTGCAGTTTACTGAATTGCCCATCGTAGTCGCCATTGATCTGGCGAGTTAAGTCGCCTTTCGCCAGCCCATCAAACATATTCACAACGTCTGAAATAACATTATCGGAAATCCCTACTAGACGATTAAGTCCATTTGATAAATTGAGGAAGAAACCCTCTTTACCTTCGGTTGATACCCTCTTACTTAAATCACCTGCAGCGGCCGATGAGATGATTGAGTCAATCTCATGTTCAATGGCGACTTCTGCAGTACGGTCAGTCCACTCGACAACAGTGCCTATTCTATCACCGCCAATGTCCCTGATTGGGTTGGCGACTACTTTGAAAGTCCTGCCCCCCACCATGAGTTGACTTGAATAAGTGCTGGTCAAGTTACCCAGTAGATTACGTTGATGGCTTGGGTTTTTATGGAATCCATCAATATTGACGCCGATGAGACTACTTGCATCGAAATTCGGCAAATCTTTTACTATATCGCTTTGTGCTGCTTTGAACATACTGGTAACAGCTTGGTTCATATAAATAATGTTAAGATCACCATCAGCAACCATTGTATTGGCTGACACACTGTCTAGTGCTTGTTTAATGCGTGAGTTCTCTGCTGATACTTTCTGATCTTCGGCTTCTTTAGCAAGTTTAGCGGTAATATCCTGCCATTCAACGACTGTGCCTGTTCGTTCACCATTATTGAATACGGGTGTTGCGGTTAAATTAAAGGTTAAGCCCGACACTTGTATACTGGTGTCGTAGGTACTGGTGAGCTTATCTAACATATTTCTCTGGTGGGATGGGTTCTTATGGAAGATATCAATATTGGTGCCCATCAAAGTAGACATATCAAATTTGGTTAATGTTTTTTGAAGTTGACGTTCGTTATCGCTGAGCATTGCTTCTAGCGATTCATTGAAGTAGATAATTTCATAATTTGTGTTTGCCATCATGACATTGGCTTTACACACATCAAGTGCTTGCTTCACCCGTCCAGTTTCGGCAATTTGTTGTTTTTCTTCAGTCTCTTTTGCTAATTTGGTTGTAATATCTTGCCATTCAATGACCGTGCCTGTGCGTTCACCGTTATTGAACACGGGCGTTGCGATTAAACTGAATGTGAGACTCGAAACTGAAATTTGAGTTTCATAAGTGCTTGTGAGTCTGTCTAGCATCCCTCTCTGGTGAGCTGGGTTCTTGTGGAAGATATCAATATTTGAACCCATTAAAGTAGACATGTCGAATCTAGCGAGTTCTTTTTGTAGCTCCTTTTCATTGTCTGATAGCATGACTTTTAATGAATCGTTGAAATAGATAATGTCATAATCAGCGTTGGCCATCATAACGTTAGCTTTACACACATCAAGTGCCTGTTTTACACGTCCAGTGGCAGTTATTAATTGTTTATCTTCAGTCTCTTTGGCAAGCTTAGCTGTAATGTCTTGCCACTCAACGACAGTGCCAGTGCGAACACCGTCATCGAACACTGGTGTTGCGATTAAGCTGAAGGTAAGTCCTGAGACGACGATATCGGTTTCGTAGGTGCTGGTTAGGTTATCTAGCACTCCTCTTTGGTGGGCAGGATTTTTATGGAATATATCGATATTGCAGCCCATTAAAGTAGACATGTCGAACTTGCTCAAGCTCTCTTGTAGTTTGCGTTCATTGTCGGTGAGCATCACTTTAAGTGAATCGTTGAAATAGATAATATTATAGTTCGCATCGGCCATCATTACGTTGGCTTTACACACATCAAGAGCCTGCTTAATTCGAGTCGTTTCAGCTGACTTTTGTTGCTCATCAGCTTCTTTCGCTAATTTCTCGGTCATATCTAGCCATTCGACAACAGTGCCTGATCGCTTACCGTTAACAAATATTGGGCTAGCAATTAAATTAAATTTTAATCCAGCGACTTCAATATTTGCCTCATAGCTACTATTTATCCCTTCTAGTATTCTCCTCTGATGCGCAGGGTTGTTATGGAATACATCTATGCTTTGTCCAAGGAGGTTTTTGACGTCGAAATTATTAAGTGTTTTCTGTAGTACTTTCTCATTTTCATTCAGCATTTCAATAACTGAATTGTTCATATAACTGATATTAAAGTCATTATCGGCCATCATTACATTTGCTTGGCAGACATCCAGTGCTTTGATTGCTGTTTCATCTTTGATTCGTTTTTGATGCAGCTCATGAATTCTGTTGGTTAAAACCTCCCAACTAGGCAGTTCAATATCAGAGAAGTTAGGCGTCTCGTTATTAAGTAAGGCATTACTGACTTCATTTAGGGCCTTATCTGTTCGTTCCTGCCACTGATTGAGCTTCATCACGCCAAAGGCGATCAATGCGATAGCGATAATTTGAGATGCTGCTATCCAACTTGTCGCCTGTCCCGTTAAGGTTAAGGCTAAGGCGATAGCACTGACCACGAGACCTGCGATAGGCAAGCTCTTGGTGTTTGAGATGTTGGCGTAATTTGCTTCCATTCGTGTGTCCTCGTTATACCGGTTTATTCATTGACTGCTTTTGGCTGTTGAGCATCAATATTATTAATTAAATTAGATAGCTGAGAAGCTTCTGGTAGAATTTCACTTCCAAGAAGCTTATTAATATCCAAGAGAATAACCATCTTTTCTTGTGCGTTGGTTAATCCTTTTATGAAGCCTAAATCAGTGTCATCACCAAAATCAGGAGCACTACGTACATCTGTATTATTGACACTAAATACATCGGATACAGCATCGACAACGATACCGATAATCTTGTGATCACTTGAAATTGCGACCTTAACGACTATCACAACGGTCGTTGCACCATACTCTAACGTTTCAATTCCAAACCGTTGTCTTAGATCTATGATAGGAACGATAGTGCCTCTTAGGTTAATTACCCCTTTAACATGGCTGGGAGAGTTAGGTATGATGGTGGTTGCTTCCCAACCTCTAATCTCTTGCACTGAAAGAATATCGACCCCATACTCTTCACTCGCCATGATGAAAGTAAGGTATTGCTGGCTTGTTTCATCTGTATTGGCTTGTTCTTGTTGGGTTATTTGCGTCATATCTCAAACTCCGTCGTTCCTTGTATGCGATTTTAATTCCATTCGTCGTTAAGCGGCATGTTCACTTGCATTGGTTATTCCAGCTAAATTGACTAACCCGAAAATATCGATAATTAGTGCTACGGTGCCGTCACCTAAAATAGTTGCTCCTGACACTCCTGGTACCTTGTAGTAGTTGTCTTCAAGACTCTTTATGACGACCTGCTGTTGAGAGAGAAGCTCATCGACAAGCAAGCCTATTTTTTCGTTGTTTGAATCTACTACCATCACTAAGCCATCTCTGATCTCATGTGAATCTGCATCATGGCCAAACTCCTGAAATACTTTTATGACGGGAAGATATTCATCTCTAAGCCTAATCAGTTCGTGACTCTCACTAATACGATTAATTCTCTGTTCCTCTACCTGTAAAGATTCATGAATAGAGACTAGAGGCACAACATAGGTATGCTTACCCACTCTGACCAGCTGTCCATCAAGTATAGCCAAGGTTAGTGGTAAGCGTATGGTGAAGCGACTGCCTTTATCTTTGGTTGATTTCAATTCAATTGTGCCATTAAGCTCATGAATATTTCGGCGTACTACATCCATGCCGACACCACGACCAGACAGATCCGATACGGCTTCGGCAGTTGAAAACCCAGCTTTAAAAATGAGCTGGTTGATCGCGTCTTCACTGAGCTCTTCATCTTCACTGATAAGCCCTTTCTCTAGCGCTTTTTTACGGATTAACTCCGTATCTAATCCTGCTCCATCATCGATGATCTCAATAATGATGTTACCGCCTTGATGAAATGCATTGAGGGTGATGCTTCCAACTTCCTCTTTACCTTTACTGACTCTAACCTCTGGGGTTTCAAGTCCGTGATCAAGCGAGTTTCTGACGAGATGAACCATAGGATCGACAATTTTTTCCATAACGGTTTTATCTAATTCAGTTTCTTCCCCCTTGAGAATCAATTCGACTTTTTTACCGAGTTGTTGGCCTATATCTCGAACGAGTCTGGGAAAGCGGTTGAAGGCGAAACTAATGGGGAGCATACGGATCTGCATGACACTTTCTTGTAGATCTCGAGTATGGGAAGCCAGTTGTTCTAACCCTTGTTTCATGGAGAGTAGAGACTCTTCATCTATCGAGTCTTGTTGGCCTATTTGACCTAGCATTGCTTGGGTTATGACTAGCTCACCGACCATATTGATCAGAATATCGATCTTCTCAATACTGACTCGTATCGATCCGCCCTCTGGTGTTTTAGCCGGTGTTACGGCTTTAGGCTTAGTTGTTGTAAGCTCAGTCCCTGGGCTTTGTTGAGGAGTGTCTGACTGAGTTGTCTCTTGATTTTCAGATGCTGATGCTTGATCTGCTTGAGGTGAATGAACCTTTTTGTGGTAGTTGATCGTGCACTCATCTTCTACCCACTCAAATACTTCTTTTATCTGTTCTAAAGTCTGCTCAGTGACCAGAGTAAGCTGCCAGTTTAGGTAGCAGGCTTCAGGATCCATATCTGAAAAGTCAGGGAGAGTTGAATCTACTATCTTGACGTCTAGGTTACCCAGAAGCCTTAACTCATTAAACATTAAACTAGGATCGTTACCGCAACGTAAGATATCGATGCCAGGTTGAAAGTCTATGGTCCAAGTTGCCATTTGGTTGGCATCATCTTCATTACTTGTCGCTTCAACTGTATTCTCATCATGGGAGTCATCATTCGCGTTATTGACTGCTAATGCAGCGGTAAACCGTCTCTCTAGTTCTGCTAGTAAAGGGTCTTCAAAATCCACTTTTCGCATTAATGCATCAATCATATTACGTAGCAGATCGACAGATAGGAGTAGCATATCTTGATGATCACTCGTCATCTGTCGACGTCCGTCTCTGATCTCGTCAAGAAGTGTTTCTAATAGGTGAGTGTAATCTGCAACTTGAGAGAATCCGAAGGTAGCACTTCCACCT
The DNA here is from genome assembly GCF_007197645.1 of Shewanella hanedai. Taxonomy (GTDB): domain Bacteria; phylum Pseudomonadota; class Gammaproteobacteria; order Enterobacterales; family Shewanellaceae; genus Shewanella; species Shewanella hanedai. The sequence continues at coordinate 34,336 of NZ_VKGK01000009.1, read as the reverse complement.
TTAATTGAATGGGCAGCTCTAAAAATGGTATTAATAGACTCATCATCGGGCTCATTGACATCAAGTTTGAGGAGCTCTGACTCCATACTTTCAAGCCCTTCTAAACTCTCTTCAAAAAATACCTGACTAAATTGACTGAGATCGATTTCCATATTGAGTTGCCACCATGAGGTCCATTTGTTGTGATTAACCTAGTACTTTGCGTACCGTTGCAAGTAATTGGTCTGGATTGAACGGTTTGACTATCCAACCCGTAGCACCTGCTGAACGTCCTTCGTGTTTTTTGTCGATTCCAGACTCAGTCGTTAACATTAATAATGGTGTGAATTTGTAGGCTGGAAGAGTTCGTAAATTACGAATTAACGTCAACCCATCCATAACGGGCATGTTCACATCGGAGATGACGAGATCAAACTCACCTATTTGTGCCGCTTTAAGGGCTTCGTCACCATCACAGGCTTCAGTTACATCAAATCCAGCGGTTTTTAACGTGAAACCGACCATTTGGCGCATTGAAGCTGAATCATCGACTGCAAGTATCTTCTTCATTGGGGATCCTCCTCAAGCGTACTCACTTGTAATTGTGGAAGTATGACCCCGAGCTCTTTTAAGTTTGCTAAAAGGTCTGCTTGGCAACCTAACCAGTCGACTTTTAAAGAACGGGCATCACATGTTTTGGAAAATAGATGAAGCAGCTGAGCACCAGCAGTGTCTACTCTAGATAATTGGCTTGCGTCGATATGAAGTAATTCAGTTTGTGTAAATAGCTCAGAGAGTTGAGCAAATACCGGCTGAATATTTCTAATCGTTATTTCTGAATCCAATTTAATAGTTTGATCTGACATTTAATTTTCCTTTGGATTACTTTTTTCCATCCCTGCAAGATCAAAAGATAGTCTGCAAATAGGAGTATTTCCTCTTTTAGAATAAAATTTTTTGAATACATTTGGTTAACGGATATTGAATGGAGTCAATGAGGGGCAGTTTGAGGGGCTAAGATGTTGTATTTAAATTGTTATATAACAGATGATTATGATTAATAAGTGTCGACGATATTTCGTATATCTGAGATTAATTCTTTGGTTAGAATTTGTGGCAAGGTTCCAGGTGTTGATGACTTAGGTTTGATGACCGCAACTTTGTCTCCTTCAGGAGAAATTAGTGCCATAGAAGCGCTATGATCTACTTGATAATTCTGTCCTTCTCCAACCATCGCATAAACAAAACCTAAATCACGAGTGAGTGGGAACAGTTGGGAGTGCTCTCCGGTTACAGCTGTAAACTCTGGATTAAAGAAATCCATATAGGAGAGTAATTTATCCTGAGTGTCTCGTTGTGGATCAACGGAGAGGAAGATAATTTGTAGATCGACATCTTTCAATAGTTCAGGGTATGCAGCTGATAGTTTCCCCATTGTTGTAGGGCACACATCTGGACACGAAGTGTAGCCAATAAAAAATAGGCTCCATTTGTTGGCGAGTTGTATGTTTGAAAACAACTCGCCATGTTGATCCTTGAGTGCAAATGGCGCTAGCTTTTTAGGGGTTGGGAAAAGAAAACTCGTTGACAGTTCGGGCTCTGCATTATTTGCTCTTAATTGGACTGCCGTCACGCCACCTAATCCTAATAACACTAGGCCAAATACTACAAAAATTAGAGTCGACAGCTGCTTGATCATAGTGTGTTCCTGCTATTTATTGTTAAATTTTTCAAATGCTAAACCCAAAGATAGTGATCGACTAAGAGTACAATAAATAGCAACATTAGATGATAGATAGAGAAACGGAATACCTGCATTGCAAGACCAGGTTTGTCTGCATATTTTAGCTCCCAAGATTTATAGATAAAGCCACAACTCAGTAACGTTGAACCCACCAAATATACCGGTCCACACATACCAACTAACACAGGTAGAAGACATGCGATTGCGAGTAATATGGTATAGAGCAATATACAGGTTTTAGTAAACTCAGTGCCGTGAGTTACAGGTAGCATCGGAATATCGACCTTGGCATATTCTGCTTTTCTGTGAATGGCCAGCGCCCAAAAGTGTGGAGGTGTCCAAGCAAAGATAATGATAACAAGTAGAAGAGCGTTACCATGAAACTCGCCCGTTACCGATGTCCAGCCTAATAGGGGAGGCATTGCTCCGGCGAGTCCACCGACGACGATGTTTTGTGGTGTTGCTCGCTTTAAATAAGCGGTATAAATGACAGCATAACCAAGTAAGCTGGCGAAGGTTAGCCAAGCGGTTAACGCATTGACTAAGGTATAAAGTAAGACAAAGCCGACAACAGCCAAAGAGATAGAGAAAGTGAGCGCTTTAGTGATCGATACTCTCCCTTTTGGTAAAGGACGGTTATACGTTCGAGCCATTAATCCATCGATTCGACGATCGATCAAATGGTTGAAAGCGGCAGCTGCCCCGGCCATCATACCTATGCCGAGCATTCCAAAAATTAGAGGCTGCAGCGGAACCGAGCCTGGAACTGCGAGGCACATACCAACCAAAACGGTTAGCAGCATAAGCGCGACAACTTTAGGTTTCGTCATCTCATAATAAGCTCGCCATTGGAGTGGTTGGCTCGGTACTTCGTTGCTTGTAGATGAAATTGAAAGTGGTTTTGCCATACTCATTCCTCTCTTTGGCGTTACGCCATATTATTGGTTTTATATTGCGTAATCTTTTGTTTTACTTCTTGCTATCATACTTGCTGTGGGCTGAAGCTAAGGTCTTACTTATGCTTTTCGCCATAGGGCATAATTGATAAATACTAAATTGAGTAGTAAGAAAGCGGCACCAGCATTATGAGAAACAGCGATGCCTAAAGGTAAGTGGAGTACCACATTACTGATCCCTAATCCGACTTGTAAACACACCAGCAAAACAAGTAGGACAGCTGAACGCTTTAACACTGAAGATTGTGATTGTTTATATAATTTAAAGGCTAACCAAAATAGCATTCCGGCTGTCACTATCGCCCAAAATCGATGCACTACATGTATTGTCATTCTCGAAGCGTAATCTAAGACCCCGAACTCATAGGTGTCGTGAACCTCTTGGAAAGGATTAAACGCCTGAGTGAGCTTGAGATTGTTGTACCAGTCTCCTTCACAAATGGGCAAAGCGGTGCAAGCAAGTGCTGCATAATTTGAAGAGGTCCAGCCGCCGATCATTATTTGTAAAATTAATACACCGAGACATGTCAGGGCCAGAGGTGCCAATTTACGTGCGATCGCATCTCCTCCAGGTATCCTTAACGGTTTGGTTCTTAAGTAGAGTAAAAGCAATAGAGACACTAAGCTGAAACCGCCGATCAGATGAGACATGACCACAATGGGCATTAATTTCATCGTTACAGTCCACATTCCGAGTGCTGCTTGGAATACGATCAGCAGTGCAATAATGGTAGGCAGCTTTTTAGGCGCTTCATTATTTCTAAGGCAGAGAATAAATATTAGCAAGACCAACAACCCTAAGGCGCCAGCGATATATCTATGTATCATCTCCAGCCAGGCCTTCTTAGGCTCGACCTCATGACCTGGGAAGTTATTTTGAACTTGAGTGAGCTCATGGTCTTGGCTAGGTACCTTCATCATGCCGTAACAACCTGGCCAGTCGGGGCAACCAAGACCTGCATCTGAGAGTCGAGTGTAGGCGCCCATTAAGATGACGCAAAAGGTGAAAATAATGGTGATTTTGAGCAGAGAGGGGAGCTGCATTAACCCACCCTCGACAGCTTTAGCATTTTTCTGAGATCAGAAACTAAGGCTTTTCCTTGCAATATTTGATTATCACGACCAGATACCGATGGATAGCTCATCACTAAACTGCCGAGTGGGTCTACAATAATCATCTGTTGTTGATTAAGCATCTCAGCCAGAGAACCACTGACTTTGGCTGTCTCAAATAAAATACCAGATAAAGCCGATGTATCACTTTTATCGCTTAGTAAAATCAGCGTGTGAACTCTGTCTTGCTCTCTGCCTAATGCGACATGACTTTGCTGCAGTATGTAGAGACGATCGAGACATAATTGATCGCAATGCTCTGGAAGGAGATAGAGTAGTTGCCACTCTTTTGGTTTTGGATTTTCCATGGCCAGAGAGGCATAACTAGTACCTATAGACAGAAGCTCTCCTTTATTGGTTGCTCCACCTTGATACAGATTCATGCTCAGCACAATTTTGGCTGCAACTACCGGCAATAGGAATACCAGTAGTAAAATGAGAAGTGGTTTTTTGCCGCTCTTTTTGGGGGAGTTCATACTCTCTCCTCTAGTTAGGTACCTCATATGGGCCTACAAATAGGCAATATGATCCATACGGGTAGTACTCATCTTGTTCCCCGAGACGGCTAGGAAACGACTTCATGACGATAAAACTGCTTATTCCCTAACCTACGTGGTCTTGTTTCTATTGGCAATAGTCATTTTGGTTTATTGTCATCTCTTTGTTTTTATTATTTCTTTTTCAATCTACTTCGAATGAAAAAGATCATTAGTAAAGCAAAAGCGAATGCCAACGAAAACCACTGTAAGGCATAACCTAAGTGTTTTTGAGCCGACATTGGGATTGGCTTCCATGGATGTGGCAGAGCGATTTCAGGGATGCTGGTAGGCTGAAATACCGCTAATGCGACAGGGTGGTTTAATACTTCCTCAATTTGAGGGATATTCAAATTTTGAATTCTTTTTGGCCAACCACTCTCAGCCATAAGTGCTGAGCTCATTGGGTTGGCTTGCTTCTGATATAAACGCCCATCTAAGGTTTGAGTTTGGGTAATCTGGGGGAATGTTGGAAGCTGCCGTCTATCATTGCCAGCAGGAACAAACCCTAATTCGACCAGTAACCAAGGTCTGTCAGGCATAACCTGTAAAACTTGCAAGGCGAGGTAGCCAACTCGGCCATTAAAAGTCTGATTATCCAACAGAAATACTTTCTCCCCTATTGGAGATACCATGACATCAAGTCGGTAACCTGTCAGGGTTTCTGTTGGAGGGAGTGCAAGAAGTTGATCAAAAGAGAGTGGCGCTAATGCCTGTCTAGCTGTTAGCTGAGATTGAATATTCTCTTTAAGCTCTGCACGAGACAGTTGCCAGAAACCTAACTTGACCAAAAGCAGAAACAGACTCACAGTAGCAATAGTGAGCAGCACTTTTGTGCCTCCCCAAAAAAGTCGAGGATTGCGAGTGAATACATTATTAGTGTTTAAATTAGTCTTAGTACTGCTACTGCTTTTCATTTTATTTAATCTTGCTCGAGCCTTATTTATACTCGTGAAGGGAGAGAGTAAAGTCCCTATGAGCCAATATCTTGGTCGAAGGGTTATCTTCTCAGTGCTGGTGGTTCTATTGTTGTTAGGCGCCTTGGCAACAGGAGTTATCACTCCCAACTCAAGACCCTATTAATGAATGTTCAATTATGGATTTTAGCTGAGATATTCTAGATAAAGCAGCTGTCAGCGGGTCAATATTCAATCCCGCTTTCAGCTTACTTACTGCCTCACATAGAGATGTGAAGTATTGGTATTAAAGGACATAAACAAAGAGGAATAGACATAACCAAACGACATCGACAAAATGCCAATACCAGCTACCCGCTTGAAAAGCGAAATGTTTTTCAGGGGTGAAATGCCCTTTTAGCACACGCACAAACAGTACAAACAAGAACACGGTACCTAAGGTAACATGCATGCCATGGAAGCCTGTAAGTAGGAAGAAAGTATTACCGTAAATACCAGCATCTAATGTAAGCCCCATCTCCTGATAAGCATGTACATACTCTTCGACTTGAAGACCCAAGAAGCAGATACCGAGTAAGATGGTTATCCCAAGCCATACAGCAATTGCTGAACGCTTACCTTTTTCGAGACTAACGTGGGCCATATGAAGAGTAACAGAGGAGATAATCAGGATTATCGTGTTGTAAAGCGGTAAGCCAGTCCAACCCATTGCTTCAGTTTTTGTGCCATCAGGTGTTGTAACTAGTGGCCAAACTGCTTCAAAACCAGGCCAAAGGACTTCATTGGTCATGGCATTGTTAGAGTCGCCGCCAAGCCAAGGTACTGCAATCATTCTGGCATAGAGTAAGGCGCCGAAAAATGCGGCAAAGAACATCACTTCAGAAAAGATAAACCAACTCATTCCTTGCCTAAACGAACGATCCATCTGTTTTGAATAGAGTCCGCTCATGGACTCTGCAATAACGGTCCTGAACCAACCAAAAATCATGTAGATAATAACGGCTATTCCAGCGAGCAGAATGTACCCACCACTACCACCTTCGGTTTTAAGCTGTTGTACATAACTACCTGCACCAAACGCGATAAGGAATAATCCAACGGCTCCTATAATGGGCCAAGCGCTCTGAGCCGGTACATAATAATTTTCGTGCTTCGTTGTCATCTTGTCGCTCCTTGCTCTACATCATCGACATATCCACGATCTGTGATGTTGTAGAGGGTATAAGAGAGAGTCAACGTTGATATGGATTCTGGTAAATCCGGATCCACAAAAAATATCAGCGGTAACTCTGCGCTGGCTTCGGCTGTTAACCTTTGTTGGTTAAAGCAGAAGCATTCAGTTTTATTGAAGTAGGCGGCTCCCTGACCAGGTGATACAGATGGGATAGCTTGGCCGAGTATCTCTTCAGATGAGAGATTAACGGCCTTAAAGTTTGTTCTGATAAGCTCACCAGGATGGACCTGCATGCGCTTCATCTCAGGCTTAAACTCCCAAGGCATATCACTTTGTATCTGCGCCATAAACTCTACGGTGATTAAGCGACTCGTATCTATGATCATCGGCTTATAACTGCTTGCCGTATTACTAGGTTTGCCATTGATACCAAGTTGTTCGCACAATACGTCGTAGAGCGGAACCAAGGCAAAGCCAAACCCGAACATGCCAATAGCACCTGCTATAAGCATAGTAATCAATCTCTTGTTTGACTTAACCTTCTCTTCACTCATCGTTATTTTACTTCCGGTGGTGTAGTAAATGAGTGATATGGAGCGGGACTTGGTATCGTCCACTCTAGCCCTTCAGCGCCTTCCCAAGGTTTTGCCGGCGCCTTCTCTCCTCCACGAATACACTTAATCACCACATAAAGTAAGATGAATTGTGATAGGCCGAAGGCAAAGCCACCAATTGACACGATTTGATTTACATCGGCAAATTGCACCGCGTAATCAGGGATACGTCGTGGCATACCTGCTAAGCCTAAGAAATGCATAGGGAAAAACAACACGTTTACAGAAATGACTGAACACCAGAAATGAATCTTGCCCCATTTCTCATCGTACATGTAGCCTGTCCACTTCGGCAGCCAATAATAGGCTGCTGCCATTATTGAAAATATAGCGCCCGTAACGAGTACGTAGTGGAAATGAGCAACAACGAAATAGGTATCATGATACTGAAAATCAGCAGGCGTAATCGCGAGCATCAAGCCAGAGAAGCCACCAATAGTAAAGAGGATGATGAAAGCGATAGCAAACAACATAGGCGTTTCGAATGTGATAGAGCCTCGCCACATCGTAGCTACCCAGTTAAATACTTTTACCCCCGTGGGGACAGCAATCAACATCGTACAGTACATAAAGAATAGTTCTGCAAATACCGGCATACCTGTGGTGAACATATGGTGTGCCCAGACGAGGAATGAAAGTATTGCGATACTTGCTGTTGCATACACCATCGATGAGTAACCAAAGAGCGGTTTTCGACTAAAGGTAGGCACAATGGCTGAGATGATACCGAAGGAGGGTAAAATCATGATGTAAACTTCGGGGTGTCCGAAGAACCAGAATATATGCTGGAACATCACAGGGTCGCCGCCGCCAGCAGCATCAAAGAAGCTAGTGCCGAAGTACTTATCTGTCAGTACCATAGTGACAGTGCCAGCCAGTACGGGCATTACAGCTATCAGTAAGAACGCCGTGATAAGCCAAGTCCATACGAACAGTGGCAGCTTCATCCAAGTCATACCTGGTGCACGCATATTGACGATGGTCACGACGACATTAATCGCACCCATGATGGAACTAATTCCCATAATGTGTACTGAGAAAACAAACAGAGCTGTACTGTCTGGGCTGTAGGTTGTCGATAGAGGAGCGTAGAAAGTCCAACCAAAATTAGGTCCACCGCCCTCCATAAAGAGCGAACTCAATAAGATGGCAAAGGCAAAAGGCAAGATCCAGAAACTCCAGTTATTCATTCTGGGAAGTGCCATATCTGGTGCGCCAATCATCATCGGAATTAGCCAGTTGGCTAATCCGGTGAAAGCAGGCATTACCGCGCCAAATACCATTACCAATCCGTGGACTGTGGTCATCTGATTGAAAAAGTTAGGCTCGATAAGTTGTAATCCGGGCTGAAAAAGTTCAGCTCGGATAATCATAGCCATGGCGCCACCAGTCAGGAACATAATGAAACTGAACCAGAGGTAGAGTGTGCCTATATCTTTGTGGTTAGTAGTAAAAAGCCAGCGTTTGATACCGGTCGGTAGTGGTTCATGATGTTCATCATGGTGATCCGCTTCATTGAGTTCTGGCTCAACTTTGTCATGTTCTTCGTGCGTTAAACTAGTCATTGCGTCTCCCCCCTATTGGCCGTGCTGAACAATATCAGCCGCCTGAACCGTATCGCCAGAATTGTTATCCCATGCGTTTCGTTCGTAAGTGATCACGGCTGCAATCTCTTGCGCCGTCAATTGTTTTCCGAATGCCTGCATTGCAGTGCCGGGTTTACCATTCATAACCATTTCAAGGTGATCAGTTACAGGCCCTGTAATGATGGGGCTGTTAACTAATGAGGGGAAAGCACCTGGTAAACCTGTACCTGTTGCTTGATGACAAGCAACGCAATTGGTCATATAGACTTTTTCACCCAATGCCATAAGTTCACTCATGGTTAAATCAGAAAGATCGACTTCCTCTACAGCTTCTTTAACATCATCAATGACAGTATCAATGACGCCTGTGTTGGCTTGTTCTGCCACAGGTAAATTCACTGGAATGTCGGTATTTGATTCGCTTGATGCTGCAGGACTAGCAGTGCCTAAGCTGACATCTGATGCTTGAACTGTATCACCTGAATCATTGCCCCAAGCATTACGTTCATACGTGACGACAGCAGCAATTTGTGTTGCTGTTAGCTGTTTAGCAAATGCTTGCATAGCTGTACCAGGCTTACCATTTAATACGATATCGAGATGACCTGAGACCGCGCCTTTAATAATGGGACTGCCAATAAGAGAAGGGAATACACCAGGTAGGCCTGCACCATTGGGTTGGTGACATGCAGCACAGCTAGCCATATACACTTGCTCTCCTTGAGTCATGAGATCTTCCATGCTTAAGGTTTGAGAAAGTGCGGCTTGTGCTTCGGCTGCGGCATTGCTCGCTGCATTTTTCTGTGAGGCTAACCAAATTTCAAAATCAGCTTCAGTAAGCGCTTCAACTACAATGGGCATGAATCCATGATCTTTACCACACAGTTCAGCACATTGGCCGCGATAGACACCGGGCTTATCAATACGAGTCCAAGCCTCATTGATAAAACCAGGGTTTGCATCTTTTTTGACGGCAAAAGCGGGCACCCACCAAGAGTGGATAACATCATCGGAAGTCATCAGGAAACGTACTTTCTTATTGATGGGCAGCACTAAAGGTTTGTCGACTTCAAGAAGGTAATTAACCCCTTTGGCTTCGGTTCCTTCAATTTGTGCTCTTGGAGTCGAGAGTAAACTGTAAAATTCAATATCTTGATCGAAATAGCTGTAATGCCATTTCCATTGAGAGCCGGTGACCTTAATGGTTATGTCGGCATCTGAGGAGTCTTCCATGGCAATCAAAGTTTTAGTAGCAGGAATAGCCATTAAAATGAGGATGATGAAAGGTATAATTGTCCACGCTATTTCAACTTTCGTACTTTCATGAAAGTTGGAGGCAACCGCTCCCTTGGATTTTCTGTGGTTGATCATGGAATAGATCATGACACCAAAAACCAGGAGCCCGATGGCGCAGCAAATATACAGAATAATCATGTGGAGGTTATAAACCTGACCACTGATATCGGTGACTCCTTGAGTCATATTCAAGGGCATTTCTGATGCCAACATGGATGGCGTAAACAGCAACGCCATAAAACAATACAACACTTTCTTCACTAGACTTCTCCTCTGTCAAAATACAAGACAAAGAAGAGTCACACAGTAAGTCTCTGCTCTATGCAAACTCTTCAAGTTCCCAACAAGCAACGATGACTTCAAAGTACATTAGCGGTTTTACTTTTTTATTGTAAAAAGTAAGCAGTCTTGTTTGTTTGCTGCCAGAGATAACCGCATTTGTACCAACTACTAGCTATATCAGCTCCGATTTCAGCTAGGCAAAACAATGCAGTTATATCACTGTTAATTGATTTACTTTGCAGACGACTAAATCGTTTGGATATAACAAATTATCGTTGTTATGCCTCTAACCTACTTGGTGTTGAAATATTGATCAAGATCACTTTTTCTTTATTTTAAAAATAATTAGATACAAAAAAGCCCCATTAAGGGGCTTGAAGTCAGTTTATTAGCTTATTATTTAACTGGCATATTAGTGAACAGAGCTAAACAAACTTGGTTTTATAGCGGAATCTAGTAAGCGGCTACGAGCTTCTATTGGCAAAGCTGCACTGGTATCTTCTATCACTATGCCCAGAGCTCTGGCACTCTTAGCAACAATTTGAAGACGGCGGTTATCACGTGCATCTAAAGATTGAGTCCAGCATAGTACCGCGCTTGAAGTACCACTGGTCAGTGCTTTTTCCATTGCCCATAGTGTTTCGACTTCATCTTTAGCATGGACCAGTAAGACTCGGTTCATTCTAACCCCTGCTTCAGCTAACACTTGCTTGTAACCAATATTAGGTGGGCTGATTAATACGATCCACTGTCCCTGATGGCTTAATGTGGCAAGTTGAGCACTTACTTGACGTAGTTCATCGCGTCCATGGGTATGGGTTGTGACGGTTGAGATAGTGCTTGATTGCAGCTGACTCGAGTGATGAGTGTCGAGATCTAACCATAATCCAGGGTGTCTAGGGCCGTTGCCGATTAATGTATTCATTGCCAATCTCCATTGCGAATTACACCGACAGCCAATCCTTCAATACTTAGGCTTTGGTTAGTGAGGTCAACGACTATCGGTCTGTAATCTTCATTTTCAGCGTGAAGATAGACTGTGTTGCCTTTTTTCTCGAAACGCTTAACAGTGACATCATCTTCAACCCTGGCCACAACAACCTGGCCATTTCTGGCTTGGTCAGATTTGTGAACGGCTAGAAGATCACCTTCGAGGATACCGATATTTTTCATGCTGTCACCGCGTACCCTAAGTAGAAAGTCAGCACTGGGGTGAAACATGTTTGGATCAACTTGATAATGTTGCTCTACATGCTCTTGGGCCAAGATTGGTTCGCCTGCAGCAACTTGCCCAATTAGAGGTAGACCGGGCTCTTCAGGCTCAATCACCTGAGTTAGCCTGATACCACGAGATGTGCCGGGTATAATCTCAATACAGCCTTTTTTAGCTAAGGCTTTGAGGTGTTCCTCTGCAGCGTTGGCACTTTTAAAACCTAAACGTTTGGCAATCTCAGCACGGGTAGGTGGCATACCTGTCTCTGCAATATTGCACTTAATTAGTTCAAGAATTTCAGCTTGTCGTGGTGTTAATGGTCTCATGGTTAATCCTGTCTTTCTATACAGTAACTGTCAGTATATACAGTATTTAATGCAGTGCAAGTATTAACCAAGTTTACGCAGCTATTTGTTATATCGACGACTTGTGTCATGCATAACTATTTTGACCAAGACATCCATGGATATTGAGTTAGAGAGGAGGCGCCATTAATTTATATAGTAGGCTTTTATTCATAAAGAGTGGGGTTAATTGTTGATAATGAGTGGTGGTGCTTATCATTTTGGTTAGCTAATTTGGTGGAATTATTCAATTTCTGGTACTCTATGCAGTTATTAAATAAAACTCACAGCATAAGAATAATGTCGAAACAAGACTCTCTTTGGTTTAAATCACTACGCTGGCTTCAGAAAAAGTTGGTGCACACTATTGTCGTGCCTCATGAGCCTTTCAAAGATCTTAATTTAGATCCTGAAAAGCCACTCGTTTACGTCATGAAAACTGAATCTCTAAGCGATATCGCTGCGCTCAGTGAAATCACTGGTGAGTTAGGTTTACCTAGCCCTTATGATCCGCTTGTCGTTGAAGGGGAATCTACTCCTAGAGTCGTTTGTCTTGAAGGGGCTAAGCCTCTGATGGGGAAAAGAGAGAGTAATGAGTTCTTTCTGAGTAGTTTTATGGGCTTATTAAAGGCGCATAAAAATAGCGCAGAGCTGGATATTCAACTTGTACCAGTCAGTCTTTACTGGGGAAGAACTCCTGGTAAAGAAGATGACACCATGAAAGCCGCTGTGCTTGAACGTGAAAATCCAACCTGGTTGCGTAAATGTCTGATGATCTTGTTCTTAGGTCGACATAATTTTGTGCAGTTTTCTAATGCTGTTTCGATCCGCTACATGGCGGATGAGCATGGTACAGATAAGCGTATCGCTCAGAAACTTGCTCGTGTCGCACGTGTGCATTTTAGCCGTCAGCGTAAAGTGATGACGGGTCCTGTGTTACCAAAGAGACAAGCCCTTTTCCATGCATTGATTAACTCCGAAACCTTAAAAAAGGCGATCCAAGAAGAGGCAACCAATAAGAAGATCTCCGAAGTCGAAGCCAGAGCCAAAGCGATGGAGTACTTAGATGAGATTGCTGCTGATTATTCAGATAGTTTGGTGCGTATTGCTGAGCGATTCCTGACGTGGTTATGGAATAAGCTCTATAAAGGGATCAATATCAAAGGTGCTGAGCAGATCAGGCAATTGCATCATGATGGTCATGAAATCATCTATGTTCCTTGTCACCGAAGCCACATGGATTACCTGTTACTGTCTTATATTCTCTACTATCAAGGTATGGTGCCGCCGCACATTGCTGCTGGTATCAATTTGAATTTCTGGCCAGCTGGCCCAATGTTCCGTCGAGGTGGTGCTTTCTTTATTCGTCGAAGCTTTAGAGGGAATAAGCTGTACACCGCCGTTTTCCGTGAATATTTAGATCAACTATTTACCAAAGGCTATTCGGTCGAGTACTTCACCGAAGGTGGACGTTCTAGAACTGGACGCTTACTTGCACCTAAAACAGGAATGATCGCAATGACACTTAATAGTGTTCTGCGCGGTATGGAACGTCCTGTGACACTTGTGCCTGTTTATCTTGGTTATGATCACGTGATGGAAGTCGCCACTTATCATAAAGAATTGAGTGGTAAGAAGAAAAAGAAAGAGTCTGTTTGGCAGGTTTTTGGTGCTTTGCGTAAGTTGAGCAACTTTGGCCAAGGTTATGTCAATTTCGGTAAGCCAATCACCTTACATAACTTCCTCAATGAGCAGGTTCCCGATTGGCGTGCAGAGATCGCAAATGATCCTGAGCAGAAACCAACATGGTTAACGCCTGTGGTGAACACGCTTGCAAATCAGGTAATGACTAACATTAACGATGCTGCCGCTGTGAGTTCAGTGACGCTGACTAGCTTAGTTTTGTTAGCTTCAGAGCAGAATGCACTGGAAAGAAGTCAGCTTGAGAAGCAACTGGATCTGTATCTTAAATTGCTGAAAGACCTACCTTACACTTCATACACCTCAGTGGTTGAAGGTGATGGTAAACAGTTGGTTACACAGGGTCTAGAACTTAAAAAGTTCCAGTTAGACAGCGATCCGTTAGGCGATATTGTCTCAATTGATGAGAGTATCTCAATTGCGATGACCTATTACCGTAACAACATTATTCACTTGATGATCATCCCTTCACTTGTTGCTAGTTGTTTGACTCAACATGAGCGGATCACAAGAGCTGAGATAATAGCGATCACCGCAGATTTCTATCCTCTGCTTCAGGCCGAACTGTTTATGGGTGTTGAGGATACTGCTGAATTAGTTGAGCGGATACTCGATCTGTTTATTGAGCAAGAGCTGGTCACTGAAGGTGCAGGTTTCACTGTTGTTGACACTCAGATCAACCAACTATTGCTATTGGCAGGCACGGTGAGTGAGACTTTACAGCGTTACGCTATCATCTTTAACTTGCTAGCTGATTCTCCTGAGATGGAGCGTTCAGATCTTGAAGCTCAGAGTCACCGATTAGCTAAGCGTCTAGGTGCTTTACATGACATCACAGCCCCTGAATTCTATGACAAGAACTTGTACAGAACGTTGAGCGTGAAGTTAAAAGATCTTGGGTACTTAAAAGATAACGGCAATAAGGCTGACGTACAGAGAATTAGAGCTCACGCTAATGGCTTATTAAGAGCATCTGTTAGACAAACCATTGTTGACAGTGTCGCTGCGGAGAGATCTGCTTGATGAGCAATAGCTTGAAATTTGGGGCTGTAAATCAGCCCCATGAGTTAAAAAGGCATTTCGTTATATTGGCAATCATTGGCCATCGTTTACACTTGGAGAAATAGGGTTATATGGCCAATCATATGAATGCAGCCAAAGATAAGGTTGCTGGTAAGTCGTTACTTGGCGGCGCGATGATTATTGCGGGTACTGCTGTCGGTGCAGGGATGTTTTCTTTGCCTGTAGTCGGTGCTGGTATGTGGTTTAGCTACTCAATCCTCATGATGCTGGGTGTTTGGTTTTGCATGTTAGTTTCAGGTTTATTACTGCTTGAGACTAATCTTCATTTCGAACCTGGTGCAAGTTTCGACACGCTCACACGTGAAACCTTAGGTAACTTTTGGCGAATCGTGAATGGCTTATCTATCGCTTTTGTCCTCTATATTCTTGCCTATGCTTACATCAGTGGTGGTGGGTCAGTCGTTAACCAGAGTCTACAAGCTTCAGGAATAGAGCTGCCGCAAAGTATTGCTGGTTTAGTGTTTGCTCTAGGCTTGGCGTTTATTGTCTTTATTAGCACCAAGGCTGTCGATAGGATCACAACTGTGATGCTAGGTGGCATGATTATTACCTTCTTCCTTGCCATAGGTGATCTGCTCATTGATGTTGATACCGTAAAGTTGTTTATGCCTAGCGGGGAAGATAAGTTTCTGCCTTACATGCTAGCTGCTATTCCGTTTGGTTTGGTCAGTTTTGGTTATCACGGTAACGTGCCCAGTTTAGTAAAATATTACGGTAAAGATCCCTGTACCATTATCAAAGCGATCGTTATCGGTACCCTTATCGCGTTTGTGATCTATGTTTGCTGGTTAGTGGCGACAATGGGGAACATTTCTCGCATTGAGTTTGTCGATATTATTGCTCAAGGCGGTAATATGGGCGTGTTGGTTTCTGCGTTATCAGATGTGATGAGCAGTAGCTGGCTAACGACTATGTTGACAATTTTTGCAAATTTGGCCGTTGCCTCTTCGTTTCTTGGTGTGACCTTAGGCTTATTTGACTTCCTTGCTGATCTTTTTGGTTTTGACGAGTCGAGAACTGGACGCTTTAAAACAGCTGCAGTGACCTTTTTACCTCCTACTGTACTCGGACTGCTATTTCCTAACGGCTTTTTAGTCGCGATTGGCTTTGCAGCCCTTGCAGCGACAATCTGGACTGCAATTGTACCTGCGTTGATGGCGTACAAGATCAGAAAGAAATTTCCTGATGCGACGAGCTTTAAAGTACCAGGTGGTAATGTGGTTATTGTCATCGTGATGCTATTTGGCCTGATCACTGGCGCTTGTCATCTCTTAGCGATGGCTGATTTACTACCTGTTTATGGTTAATAATACCAATCAGTATAAGAAAGTGATCTACTCAGTGTGGCTTTTGGCAATCTAATTCAAGGCGACTGGATGATGGAATGGTTATTCCCTTGTGAGTTCATTCAACGCAGAAGTAGGTAGCCAAAAACACACCCAAAGGGCGAGTTTTAGCGCTTCTGATGCTGTGTTAACGAGCTTAAACGTAGAACAACTATGCTTCTCACTCGTTGCCTTACCTCAGAAGCGCTAAACTCTCGCTGAGCGATCACATCTTTATACTGATTGGTATAAAACAAAAAACTGCATCTGAACTACAAGCCCTCTTCATGAGGGCTTTTTTGTGTCCAAGTTACTCCAGGTTCAGCTTATCCAAATACTGTTGTGGAGTGGATTTCCTTAGTCTCTTAAAAGCTCGGCTAAAACTTTGCTGGTTGGCATACCCTAATAAACTGGCTATCTCTTCTACCTTTTTACCATCCAACATGTATTTGACTGCTTGGTTACTCAAAATATAGTTACACAGACTAGAAAAACTGAATCCTAGCCCCTGCAAGCGGCGCTGTAGTTGCTGCTCTGATATATCAAAAAGTTGGGCTACGGTTTTGAGAGTTGGCAGGCCATAGAAACGAGAATAGTTAATCATTTCAAACAGCACTTTTGGGTCATCATGGGGTTGAGGCATATTGAGGTATTTTTCAAACAGAGATCTTGGCATGGTGACTGGAGCATTGCAGGTCTGTTCTAGACTTATTGACTGAGCTGTTTCTTCTATATTTAACCAGATCTCGGTGTGCGGTGCGTTCCAAATGACAGTACAGCCAAATAGCTCTGAAACCTGCTGATGCCCTATACTGGAACCGCTTATTTGGATCCGAATAGGTTGATACTCCTTTCCAAGAAAATGGCGTTGGGCATTGAGCAACATAATCGCGACTCTGAGGGAGTCATGACTTTTTTGGTGTTTAGACAGGTAAGCGGTCTTATAACACCATTTCATTATCTTGCCCGATTGGCTCACATAATAACTCGCCCCCGAATGCAGACTATTAATGCCGTAATTGATCCTTCGTATGCTCATGACGATGTCAGGAGTGCCCAGTGGATCGATACCACTTATCCCTAATCGATCGAAATGAAGATACTCGTAGAGTTTGACCATGTAACAAGGATCTTGGCTAAGTTCTGCAAGTTGAGTTAGCCACTGGCCGACTTGCGTAAAGGGGATGAGTGCCATCGGCTCTTTCATCAGTGCATCTGGAATATTAAGATCTTGGTGACTGATGCCAAATATCTGCTTCATGCCATCAAATACAGGCTTTAAGTAACAGACGCGAATAAATGAAGCGTTAAATTTCATGGGTAATGGCCTGATTGATGAGGGCTAATTTAATCATTAATAACTTCAAATTGATACAATTAGCCTGTATGCCTTGTTTGCTTATGGATAAAAGCCAGACTGTGCTCATTGATATTGTTTAGAGGCCTTTTACATGAGTTTATTTGGAATGCCGTTTGTCGATACAGGTGCTGATACAGCGCTCCATATTGTCGCTCTTGTTGTTATGGTCGCTACAGTTACTGCTGTTGGTGTGGGCTTCTGGAAAATCCACGAGCTTCCTATCAATAAAGCACATAAAGAGGATCACCATCAGATAGGGTTGATCACCGCGCTCACATGGATTGGATTTGTCTGGCATTGGGTTTGGGTTCTGGCGGTTTTCGTTGCTTTTGTGGATGGCGAAAAAGCGTTAAGGAAGTTGAGGGATATCTGGCATGAAAAATCAGAGCTGATAGATCAACAAGCCATCAATGAACAACAATCAGCGAAAGAGGTATCCAATAATGCTTGAAGGTTTAGCCGTTTGGGCTCTCTTTATCTACCTATTGCGTTTAGTCGGCATGCCGTGGAATCAATTTTCTAAGGCTTTTTCCTATATTGGTGGCGGTGGTTGGCTGCTATTTGTGTGGGTGGGCTTACTAAACTTTACCCCGATGGATCTCTCTGGTGGCTCATTGGTTCAGTCACCTCACATTCAGTTACGTCCGGCATCGACCCAAATTAAGGGCTCTGTGAAGCATATCTATGTTGTGCCAAACCAGCGAATTGAAAAAGGACAACTCGTATATGAATTGGATGATGAGCCGTACCAAATAGCGCTAAACAAGGCTGAAGTGGCACTAAAATCGGCAAAAGTCGCATTAAAGCTTGCCGATGAAGATGTGAAACTCGCATTGAAGCAACATCAGAGTGTGTTGGCTGATACTAAAATTAGCCATAGCCAAGTCATTGCAGCGCAGGAAGACTTAAGCTGGAAAGAGAAAACACTTGTTCGATACATCGAACAAAATCGAGTGGTGCCAGACACGATTACCAAGAGCCAATTAGATGAGCAACAAACCTTAGTCGCCTTGGGGCAAGCTCAGGTTAATAGCTATCTTGCCAGTGTTGAAAAGGCGGAGTTTGCAGAGCACAAAGCGGCTTTGGAGATAGAGAAATCCCATCTTGCAGTTGCAGGTAAGCAATCCGATCTCGAGGGACAAATTGAAAACCTAGCAAAGGCGCAATGGGAGTTAGATAGCACTAAGGTGTACGCTCCAGCAGACGGTTACCTGACTAATTTTATTATGCGAGAAGGGCAGTATGTTGGTCTGGCACCGCGTATTCAAATGTACACCGATGAGAAATATGTCCTGATGAGAGTTAATCACCAGGCGATACGTAACGTCAAAGTGGGTCAGAGTGCAGAGTTTGCCTCGGCTGTTTATCCGGGTAAGGTTTTCCGTGCTCAGGTTGAGGGGATTGTTGAAGCCACGGGTGAAGCACAAGGGAGTTTATTAGCCAGAGATGATAATGTGCGGCAAACAACCGGTCAGAACCTCAATAACAAGCATCACTTTGTGCGCCTTAAACTGGAAGAGGGGGAGTACGATCTGCCAGTGGGTGCCGTCGGTTTAGCGTGGATATCGGGCGAGAAACCCACAGCATTACTCAACTTTTTAGATGTGATCCGCGGGATAATTATAAGAATGAAGTCACAAGTATATTACTTCTACTCGATTTAGATATCATGCCCAACTCACTGTCAATACAGGAGTTGGGTCAAAGTTAACTAGAATTCATGTTAAATGCAGATCTGATTTCGACCTTTCTGTTTCGCGCGATATAGAGCTAAATCTGCATTTTTCATTGTTTGATCAAAGTTCTCACCATGTTGATGATCGGCAACGCCAATCGAAATTGTCACACTAACAGTCTTTTTACCACTCTTGCTTTGGGCCTGAGCCCGCTTTGCCTTGGTTTGCTTCTTACGTTTCTCATCGCGAAGAACGATGTCGTACTCCTCTATCGATTCACGTACGCCTTCAAGGTGAGCCAATACCGATGAGGCGTCTTTGCGAGAGAAGACGATAGTGAACTCCTCTCCTCCATAACGAAACGCTTTACCACCGCCAGTTACTTCTGCAATTTTACTGGCGACCAGCTTCAATACTTGATCACCAACATCATGGCCATAAGTGTCATTAAACTTTTTGAAATGGTCAATATCCAACATAGCGACGCTGTACTTTTGGCCTAAGGAAAGGACCAAGTTATAGAGTGCCCGACGAGAGGCAAGTCCAGTTAACTCATCTCGATAAGCTAAAAAGTAGGATTCTGTTAATACCGTTAATAGGTAAATGATTGCCAATGCTGACATTGAGACAGAGATAGGAAGTGGATTGGGCAGTAGAAAATGCCCTCCCCAAATCAGTAAGGTCATTAAGATTGCAGTGCTGATTAAGTTCGATGACCAGATCCCGCGTAGTAGCACCAATAAAGCACATAAGTACAAGGGGATGAATAAACGTATCTCATGACTGATAAGCGCTGGCAAAAAATTGTCGAGTTGTGTTCTGTAATGTGAGTTTGCCCAGATCCAACCAAAAGCAGCTGCGAAGCAAAGTATAATTCCAATGGTTCGCACTAAGGTGTGGGAAGAGAGTAAACCTCTGTCCTTAATGAAAGCAAACCAAGTGATGGTAAGCGCACCACCCAGTAAGAGGAGATCTGAATATTGACCTAACCCTTCGATGGTAAGTCTAGGCTCTGTTATACATACATAGTAAGCGAGCAGTAGGATAGCCAAATAGGCTAACCGGCTTCGATTAAACTGTATTGCAATTAATGTAACGATTGAGAGTAACCAATAAGGGAGTTCAACAAGGGTCTCTTGCCAAGCTTGGAGCTTGGGTTGAGAGAGCTGAAAAAGGATCAGTGATAAGCCTGTAAAGAAAATAGGAAGAAAGAGATAACGACATCTGTGATAAAAAGCAGACAATTTAGTGAGTTGGCTAGTTCTGAATTTCTGTTTTCATTGTGTCAGCCACGATATGGATGACTGAAATCCATGCTTGTCTAACTTCATCAGTGTATTCATTGCCTAGCCCCGTTTTTAAGGTGTAGAGCAGGGCGTTTCCTACCGGAGTAAAGTGGCTTTTTTTGACGCCATAACCGTTATGTCTTTGGGCTAGTTGTTTTAGCACGGGGACTAAAGCGTCGAGATCTTCTAATCCCTGTACGGCCGCTTTTAACATGGTGATCAGCTTGCGACCTTGCGCCTTTATGTTACTTTTGAAAAGTGGTCTAAGACTGGGATCAATTTTAAACAATGAATCATAGAAAATGTCTGCAGCTTGCTCTGAGATGGGTTCAACTAAGCTAAAGGAGTGTTGAACTAGTTCGATTTGTCTTTGTGTCAATGGCATGTGCTACCCTCAATTTAATATCTCATCGTATCCCAGATTGAACGTGAGATAGACGCACCATATCAATCATAGCGCTTTAAGTATTAGCTTGTTTTACGAATGGTTTTTTGCCTATCTCATTTAGCATAGACAGAAAACCTAAAACAAGCTTAACTAAATGCAGTGAAACACTCATATTCATACATGTTAAGGATAGATCAATGAAGGTGAATCAATACGTTCATGGACAGCCTTGTTGGGTTGAACTTGCGAGTCAGGATGCACTTGCTGGCAAACAGTTTTACAGCGATCTTTTTGGGTGGAAAGTGCAGGATATACCGATACCCGATGGCGTCTATTCTCTCCTTGCTTTGGAAGTTGAAGGAGAGCGCTATGATATTGGTGCTGCCTATCAGATGCCTGCTGACATGTCAGATCAGGGAGTGCCGACGACTTGGACTGTCTATTTTGCAGTAGAT
Source organism: Shewanella hanedai (assembly GCF_007197645.1). GTDB lineage: Bacteria > Pseudomonadota > Gammaproteobacteria > Enterobacterales > Shewanellaceae > Shewanella > Shewanella hanedai. Next base: position 13,308 of record NZ_VKGK01000009.1, on the reverse strand, counting down.
AATGTTGATGTCACTGTGTCATCGGTTATCTCTTCTGGAGGCAATCTAGTGTTGGGTCCACATGATGTGGGCACTGCTGGGCGAATGGCGCTTCTTAGTGATCCTGAAGGAGCTCAATTTGCTATCTGGCAGGCCGGAGATCAGATTGGTGCGACTCGAAAAGATGAAAATTCAAGTTTATGCTGGGTGGAACTGGCGAGCCGTAATAGCCAAGGTGCGAAAACATTCTATGCTTCGGCCTTAGGTTGGGAATCTCGTCGAGATGCGATGCCAGACTTTGAGTACACGCAGTGGTCGGTTGAAGATGTCCCATTTGGTGGAATGATGGAGATGACAGAGGAGTGGGGAGCGATGCCTGCACACTGGATGCTCTATTTTGCTGTTGAAGATTGTGATGAAGCCGCGGATAAGGCAACTAAGCTGGGCGCAAAAGTTTGTGTGCCCCCGACAAATATCCCCGATGTCGGCCGTTTTAGTGTGATTAGCGATCCTCAAGGTGGCTTCTTTTCTGTGATAGCGATTAATTCAGAAAGCTAATGATTGATCTAACCTAATGAAAAACGCCTGCTCATGTGAGCAGGCGTTTTGTTTTACAGTAACTCTAATGATCGCTTTATACTTTATTAAGCTTGCGTGAGTAGATCAGCAAATACAGTGCTGGCAGCACGAACAGCGACAGTAATGGTGCGGTGACCATGCCACCCACCATAGGTGCAGCTATTTTTTGCATGACATCATTACCGGCACCAGTGCCCCACATAATGGGTAAGAGCCCGAAGAAGATGGTCGCCACTGTCATCGCCTTAGGACGAATACGCATTACGGCACCTTCTATTAAGGCCTCTTTGAGGTCGTTTACCGACTCATAACTGGCGGTGTCTTTTCTGTGCTTAATGGCGTTATTTAAATACACCAACATGACCACACCAAACTCGGCGGCAACACCTGCTAGGGCTATCATGCCGACGGCGACAGCAACAGACATGTTGAAATCTAAGAAATAGAGCAACCAAGTACTGCCGACTAAAGCGAAAGGTAGACTGATCATGATGATACTAGCTTGTAGCGTTGAGCCAAAGGTGAGCATCAGCAAGATAAAGATCACGCCCAGCGCCATCGGAATGACCTTCTGCAACTTGGCATCCACTCGCTGCATGTATTCATACTGACCCGCAAACACATAGCTATATCGTGGCGGAACAACAAGTTCACTGTCCAATGCCGCTTGAGCTTGCTCAATGTATTCACCAATTGAGGTACCTTCAATGTCGACAAAGACCCAAGAGATGAGACGACCATTTTCACTTTTAAGCATGGGTGGACCATCGGTGATCTCAATATCAGCCAAATTACGCAATGGCAGGTAATGACCTGTTTTGGTGATCACTGGCAGTTCCCTAAGCTTCTCGATGTTGTCCCTTAACTCTCGCGGATAACGTAGGTTAATTGGGTAACGCTCAGCCCCTTGAACTGACTCGCCTATATCCATGCCGCCAATGGCATAACGCACCACGTCTTGAATATCGGTTAAGGTCATGTCGTAGCGAGAAGCCACATCTAACTTAGGCGTAATATCGATATATCTGCCACCGCCAACACGCTCTGCATAGGCTGACTTTGTATTGGGTAGCTTGCTAAGAATAGCTTCAATACTGGTGCCTATTTTCTGCAACTCATCAACATCAGCGCCAGTAATTTTTATGCCAACCGGGGTTTTAATCCCTGTCGATAGCATATCAATACGGGTTTTGATTGGTTGAACCCACGCATTAGTCAGCCCAGGTACTTTTACCGTCTGTTGCAGTTGTTCAATGATGTCTTTAAGTTCAAAACCTTCACGCCACTCATCTCGCGGTTTAAGCATTATGGTGGTTTCTAGCATCGTTAGAGGTGCAGGATCTGTTGCCGTTTCTGCGCGACCGACTTTGCCGAATACACGTTTGACTTCAGGCACTGTTTTTATTAAACGATCGGTTTGCTGCAAGATTTCAGCGGCTTTACTGGCACTGATCCCAGGTAGTGCCGTCGGCATATAAAGCAGATCACCCTCTTCGAGTTCAGGCATAAATTCACTGCCTATATTGCTTAACGGATACCATGCACTCATCAAGGCCATTAAGGCGACAACTAGCGTCATTTTTGGGAATTTGAGTACCAGTGTCAGTGAGGGCTTATACATTGCAATTAACACTCGGCTAATTGGATTGCTGGTCTCCTTGGGGATCTTGCCACGTATAAAGAAACCCATAAGAATCGGCACCAAAGTGATAGAGAGCAGAGCCGCTGCCGCCATCGCAAAGGTTTTGGTGTAAGCCAGTGGACTAAACAAACGTCCCTCTTGTGCTTCAAGAGCAAATACAGGCACGAAACTAAGAGTGATAATAATCAGCGAGAAAAACAGCGGAGGCCCGACTTCAGTCGATGCTTCGGAGACGATTTTCCAATGTTCACTATTGTTGGGCCGACGTTGATGTTTATCCTCAAAATGCTCCAGATGCTTATGCATATTTTCGATCATGACTATCGCACCATCGACCACCGCACCGATGGCAATGGCAATACCGCCTAAGCTCATGATGTTGGCATTCACCCCCATCTTATTCATCACAATAAAGGCGATAAGTATGGCCAAAGGTAGCGTGATGACCGCAACTAAGGTTGAGCGAGCGTGCAATAGGAAGAGTAGGCAGACGATACCGACGACGAACATCTCTTCGATAACCTTATGAAACAGGTTTTCGACAGAGCTTTCGATAAGTTGTGAGCGATCGTAGGTCGGGATGATCTCCACCCCTTCCGGCAAACCTGACTTGAGCTGTTCAAGCTTGTTTTTAACCGCTTCGATGGTCGCTAAGGCATTTTCACCATAACGCATCACAATGATACCGCCGACCACTTCACCTTCACCATCTAGCTCTGCGATACCACGTCGTGAGGCTGGGCCTTTACGCACCGTGGCCACATCTTTGAGTAATAGACCCGTGCCTGACGGACTGGTTATCCCCAGTGGGATCTCCCTAAAGTCATCTAAGGTCTGACGATAACCTTTGGCTCGAACCATATACTCAGCTTCAGCCATCTCGATAACCGAACCACCGGCTTCGGTATTCGACTTAGAGATCGCATCTTTTATCGATGCGATATCGAGCTTATAAATAGCTAATTTATCTGGCTCTATCACTATCTGATAGGTCTGCTCCATGCCGCCAACAGTGGCGACCTCAGAAACACCAGCCACACTTTGCAATTCAAGCTTGAGGTACCAGTCTTGTAAACTTTTGAGTTGTGACAGATCCAAATTGCCAGAACGATCGACTAAGGCATATTCAAAGATCCAACCGACACCGGAAGCATCAGGCCCAAGAGAAGGTTGAACCCCTTGAGGTAGGCGACTGCTGACTTGGTTCAGATACTCCAGTACGCGAGATCGAGCCCAGTAGATGTCGGTGCCATCTTCGAAGATGACATAAACATAGGAGTCACCGAAAAAGGAGTAGCCACGAACCGTTTTGGCGCCAGGCACTGCTAACATTGCAGTTGAGAGCGGGTAGGTGACCTGCTCCTCAACGAGTTTAGGTGCTTGACCCGGGAAAGGCGTCTTGATTATCACCTGCACATCGGAGAGATCCGGTAGGGCATCCAGAGGCGTATTTCTGAGCTCTTGTACGCCCCAAACCGTGATCATGATGGTGATAATCAACACCATGAATCTCTGTTTAATGGAGGCTTCTATTATTTTCTTAAGCATAATATCTAATCCTCCTAGTGCTGGTGGCCGCTGCTAAGGCGCATTAAACTGCCCTTAAGACTGGCTTCTGAATCGAGAAGAAATTGCCCCGAAGTGACTACGCGTTCATTTTCAGCAAGTCCTTCCTTAATTTCAGCTTTGCCTTGGCTTAGCATCCCAACCGTCACTTTACGGGCGGTAAAGCTATTATCTTCAAGTTTGACGATGACGCGATTCTCTTTGCCTGTTTGAATAAGGGCTTCTTGAGGGATCACCAGTACATTTTCATTAGGACCACCGAAGATGCCTATTTTGGCTAGCGTGTTAGGTCTGAGTTCAATCTCTGAGTTTTGGACAACAATACGTACCCTTAAGCTTCGGGTGACGGGATCTAGCTCTGGGTAGATATAGTCAATTTTGCCTTCAATATCCTTAATGCCCATCGCGGGGATTGAGATTTCCGCTTTTTGTCCTACAGCTAACCAGCTCTGCTCATTTTCAAATACATCAGCAATAACCCAGACTCTAGAGAGATCTACCACTGACATAACTTCAGTTTCAGGTTGTATATACATGCCATCTCTGACATTTAGCGCTTTTACTATGCCATCATGTTGAGCATAAAATGGTACGCGATATTGGGTCTTTTTAGATTTAGCCAAGGCTTTGATATGTTGTGGTTGAAAGCCGAGTAGCTCAAGTCTTAGGCCAGCTTTTCGAACCAAGTCTTTGTAACTTTCATCATTGCCTGCACGTTTGAGCGTGTCCTGCGCCAATAGGAAGTCATCTTGTGCATTGATAAGCTCTGGAGAATAGATCTCATAGAGTAATTGGCCCTTGGTGATCTTGTCACCGACGGAGGTGATGGTGAGCTTCTCTATCCAGCCGTTAACACGTGCATGGAGGTGATTTATCTGACTTTCATCGTAATCAACTTGACCGACGGTCTGAACAAATTTCCACAACGTATCTTTTTCGACTCGCGCAACTTTTAAGGCTAGGGCTTGCTGCATGCCACCCGATACCTCAATTTGTATCTCTTTTCCGCCACCGCTAAGTTCGACTTTCTCAAGGTTCATCCCACAGATAGGGCAAGTGCTAGGGACGTCGCTAATGATATGAGCATGCATCGGGCAGACGTACTTAATGTTACTACCATCATTTAATGAAGCAGGTTTAGCGTCATTAAACACTGCATCAGCAGGTGTGGTCGCTGCCTGATGTGCATGGCCTGAGTGATCTTCTGCTGACATGGTATTCATGTCATGAGCAGAGTGATCCATTTTACCTTTTTCTTCCTCCTCCTCTTCTGTTTCAAGGAGGAACATGTTGCAGATAGAGCAGCGGCTACCAGCCTCGTGGCTGGTCTCTTCAGGATGCATAGGGCACACATACGTTTTCTGTTCCATGGCTAAGAGTTCGTTTGGCGAACCTTTCTCTTCCTCCTCTTCTGTTTCAAGGAGGAACATGTTGCAGATAGAACAGCGGCTGCCAGATTCATGGCTGGTCTCTTCAGGATGCATAGGGCATACATAAGTCGCCGATGCATGCTTGTGCTCATGCAGCTCGTGTTTGTCCTCAGTCGTTGCCTGAGCTGATAATGGTTGAGCGTGAGCTAACTGCGGGGTCACCACCATAAATAGGCTAAGCAGATAAGCTAGCTTGTTGCGTTTATTGTTCATCTCTAATTGACTCATAATGCCTCATCTCCAGCCTAAATTAATGCTTGTGGTGTTCTGCTGACTTAGTGTCAGCTTTGGCCTGCATTGGCTCCAAGTTCATTCCGCATTTAGGGCAAGTATCGCCTTCTTTTCCCGTGATAGACGGGTTCATCGGGCATGCGTGAGTATTGGCTGTTTCACCATGCTCATGAGAGTGAGTCTTATGTTTCGGGCAAGATGTGCAATTTTTATGTTGCTCAGATGCCGCCTGATTTTGGGTGAGGTTCATACCGCATTTAGGGCAAGTATCTCCCTGTTTGCCCGTAACCTCTGGGTGCATTGGGCAAGCATGGTCGGTTTTCATTTCATGGTGTTGAGCATGTTGTTGATGTTCAGCATGCTCGTGAGCAAAGGTCACAGGAACAATAGATACAAAGATAAAAGCGGATAAAATTAGACTTAAAAGGGTTTTCATTGAATAACTCCATTTTGCCTTTGCTTATGGTGTCATCGCTAAAGCGATAAAAATCATCATGATAAGCAAGGGCTAAAATAAATGTAATCACAACAGATAAGCGCATTAGATGAACAGAGTCGTCGCTTTTATACAGAGCGTTCGGCTGACTGAGTTTATACCAAGGTTATCAATTGAAGCGATAAATAAATTGTTTAAATATAAAGCATATGTTCAGTCCGTTAGACTGAAATATAAGGGGCTGATGCCGCCTTAAGTTATGCTATTGGAGGTCTGATATCTTGAGGCAGAGATATAGAGTGGAAATGAGGCATTGGAGTGGCCATAACAAACTCAGAGGGACTAAACCCTGACCAAGGTTTAGAACTGAATAGAGTGCCTGTCACCGAGACAACAAGACAATGACTGCAATCACCTTCGCAGGCACCGTCGCCATCACAACAATTCTGAGCAGCGCCGGGAAGCATACTGTTTTGCCCATTATCGCAGCAATGAGATGGTTCATCTGTCAGCTCTGTGTGGCAAGTCGCTCCATCTTTCATACTCATCATTGCGTCATGGTGTGAACCCGACATTGATACTTCATGTGTTTGCGACATATCAATCATAGAACCACTAGCAAATACCCCTTGGCTCAGCATAGCGAGCAGGGTTAAGGCTAATAATGTATGACGACACAGAAACGTAAACATAAAGCTTCCAATAATGAATTATGGCTAGTCTACCATGAGTATGGATTAGTACATCGACTGAATTCACATTTTTTACTTAATCTTATTAAGCATTTGGTGTGATTTTATTCATTCTGTCGATGCACCGGCCACGTAATTAAAATGAGAGCCAATTGAATATCCAATCGCTCCCGAGTGTAACTTACTGCTTAGCAAATAATAGTTGAGACATAAGCTGGTGGTGAGTCAGTAAGGCGATCTCTTTTTCCACCCCTGCAGTATCGGTCAGTGTGATGACTGGATTATTGATAAATGCATAGGCTTCCTCTTCCGTGTCGATAGTAGGCGTGAAGGCTTGGTACTGCTCTTGACTATCAGATGTCATTAATAGGTATAGAGGTTGAGATTTTACCCAAGCTCCCGAGTCATCTGCGTTGACCTCGAAAATATCATAATATTTAAGCTCAATGAGATTCTCTCCTTGATTGAGCTGCACTTGACGATTATTGAACTTAGTTTGACCGTTGACCCCGGTGATATCTAAAGACTCTGGGAACGACACGCTGGCAGCAAGAGATGAGAAGCTTGCAAGTGTAAGGGCTACAGCAGTAATTAATGTTTTCATATTGAACTCCAAGTAAAACTAGCGTTAAACAGAGCGAGCGTAAATGGTGTCGATATCATCAGCCAATAGGATAGGCATGACTTAATTCAGACACAGATGTCGACTCTATTTAAAATAAAAAAGTATGGCTGAATTGTATTTTTGCGCAGCCTTAAAGGCAGTAGCGCTAAACTGTTCGTATTGGAGGAGGAGTAAAGGGAGCGGGTTCAGCGGTTTGCTTCGACCATGAACCTGTTTGAATTGGGGTACTCGATTCTGGCAACGCTAGCGCAAATTTGGCTTGAATTAAGATGCCTGTCGCGCTGGCACAATGTGAAGCACACTCTCCAGAGCCCATCATTTCGCATAAAGCATCGCAATCGATAACGACACCGGCATCATCTGACATCTGCATGGTAGACATCATCATGTCACAGCTTTGTTCGTTACTGCTGATATCAAGTGAAGTACTACTCTGGGGAGGCATCTGATCTAACAGCGCACTTTGTTGTGATGTGCTCAATAGAACTGTCATCTCGCTTGAATGATGTTCCATGATAACCATTTGGGTATGACTAAATGCATGCAATAAGCTGGGCATAGCCATCGCTGGAGTAAGCAAAAACTGCCCAACCAGAGAGATGATTAATACCAAATGTGCTAATTGCTTCGACATATTTCCCTATGTTTCCTTAAACGGTGCTTGAGTGCCTTGTGGTAATAGACCTAGCCACTCAGAAATAAGTTTCATATTTAATTTAATATTTATAAATTTATGATTTAACTTCTTTTAACGACTCAATAAGTATAAAAAATAACTGAAAATATATAAAAATTGTTCTATATCAATTAACTAGGGTATTCCCTTGCAAAATGCAAGGCTAAAGTCCAACTTAAGCAACTGTGAATATAAATTGAACAAAGCGCCAATTTCTATATTTATCAAAATAGAGTTAGAGCTAGGTCTCATTTTGTACTATTGCAGCCAGATTAATGACCAAGATCTGGTTTATAATTCGGGCATAAAGTGATGAAGTAAAATAAGTTTCAAATATAATAATTCAAATTCTGGAGAAGAGTGATGAACTTACGGGCACTGTTTAGACCAAGCGCGAAATACTCGATATTAGCCCTGTTAGTGGTAGGTATTGTTGTCGGTGTAGTAGGCTATTTTGCTACACAACAAACATTACATGCGACAAGTACAGATGAGTTTTGTATGAGCTGTCACAGCAACCACTCTTTGAAAGATGAAGTGCTTGCTTCTGCTCACGGTGGAGGAAGCGCTGGCGTGACAGTACAGTGTCAAGATTGTCACTTGCCACACAACCCAGTTAAATATCTAGTTAAGAAAATCATCGTATCTAAAGATCTTTACGGTTACTTAACGATTGACGGTTTTAACACGCAAGCATGGTTAGATGAAAATCGTAAAGAACAAGCCGACCTAGCGCTTAAGTACTTTAAAGATACTGATTCAGCTAACTGTCAGCACTGTCACACGCGCATTTACGAAGATCAGCCTGAAACAATGAAGAAGATGGCGAAGAGAATGCACAGCAACAACTTCAAGAAAGATGCTGACAAGCGTAAGACCTGTGTTGACTGTCATAAAGGCGTTGCACACGTATATCCAAAAGGCTAAGTATTGAGTACTTATCCAGGCTGATGCAGAGTTAGATTGTGTTCAGCTAATTAGAAGCCTCGTTGTTATCAACGGGGCTTTTTTGTGTCTGGAACATTTATGCAACTCGCCATGGATGGATTACGAGGAGTATTTGTACATGGATGTAGTTATCCGCGAACACCATGGACGGTGTCGGAGTGGGTTTGTATCGGGGACGAAATACTTAGTGTCTAGTGTTGAGATGACTAAAAGTCGTCTTGCATCATCACTGTGTAGTAATTCAGCCCATAATAGTTATCAATTCGACAGTGCTTAGCTGTTGCAAGTCATCATAGAACATTGCATCGGCGTTGAAGCAGTTACTTACAGTGGCTTAATCGATCCCTCTACTGGGCAGCCTAATTTTCTACAAACACCTTCATTACACAATCTACAAATGCGTCTGGCTTCGCTCTGTTTATCGGTTAAATTGCCCATCGCGACCTCAAGCAGTTTCGTAAAGCTCTGCTTTTGTTCTTCACTAAAGTGATCTAACACCTTAACAATGGCGGCTTCACGGCTACTGAGTATCTCCGCAACTCGCTCACTACCTTCTTGCGTTGTACACAACACCACTGAGCGCGCATCTTGTACTGATTTTTTCCGCGCAATTAAGCCCTCTTGCTCCAAGGTATTGATCAGTCTAACGGCACCTGAATGCGTTAACCCTAATACCTTGCTTAAGACGTCAATAGTTTCATTAGGGTGGTTATGGATGGCCACCAAGGCAGCTTCATGGCTCAAGCTACGTCCACCAAGCTCTGAAATCTGACTTTCAATAGCAGTAGATACAGAGGTTGCAAACGCACCGATTAAATTTGATATGTATTTTTCATCTTTCATAGCGCTAATTATATATGACTCACTCATAAATAAATAGTGACAAATAAAGTAATACGGATTAATGTGTGACTCAGTCATGTAAATATGAAAGAGCAGAGAAAATGAAAACCAATTCAGAAATACTAAAATACACAAAAAAATTCAAAACAGTCTTAGGCAAAAAAATGGCTTATGTCGATGAAGGCAAGGGGGATCCCATTGTGTTTCTACACGGTAATCCAACGTCTATCTATTTATGGCGCAACGTGATGCCTTACTTAGAGGGGAAGGGGCGCCTAATTGCAATCGACATGATCGGTATGGGAGATTCAGATAAGTTAGATAATACCGAAGAGGGAAACTACTCTTTGTCGGAAAACAGCAAGTACACGTTTGCTCTTTTACAAGAACTTGGCGTAACGAAAAATGTGACTCTAGTACTTCATGACTGGGGTTCTGGCGTTGGTTTCAATTGGGCCAACCAACATCAAGGTGCTGTTAAAGCCATTGCCTTTATGGAAGCGATTGTCACCCCATTCCCCACTTGGGATGAGTTTCCAAAAGAACTCCATGGTCCTATTGGAACCTTACGCTCTGCCGAAGGGGATAAACTCGTTTTAGATGAAAACTTTTTTATTGAAACCCTGTTACCAGCAACCATCTCACGACCTTTAAGTGACAAAGAGCATGCTGAATATCGCAGACCATTTTTGGAATCTGGAGAAGATAGAAGAGCGACACTGGCAGGTCCTCGACAGTTACCCATCGCGGGGGAACCAGCAGATACCGTTGCCATAGTCGCAAGCTATGCGGACTATTTGGCAAACTCTACATCGATCCCTAAATTATTTATTAATGCAGAACCTGGCGCATTTCTGGTTGGCTATGCCCGTGACTTTGTCCGAACCTGGCCAAATTTAACCGAAGTCACGGTAAGTGGTGCCCATTTCATCCAAGAAGACTCTCCCCATGAGATAGGCGAAGCTATTTTAGAGTGGTTACCTGAATAGTAATGTTGAGATGTTAACTTAGAGTTGTGTGGTAGGGGGGGAACCTCCTACTTGAATTCGCGGGTAAAACTTAGCTAGAAGGTTGATGATTCATCCAGAGCTATGGGTGGCCATATAATTTTGCATAGGATTTACCCGTGTCTTTATCAATACCCATTAAGAAGTTTTTACGCACACACCTAGACACACAGTGATAAAATGGCGTGTCTTCGATACTGATTAATGTACTTCTTGGTCTGGCCATTACAATCTCCTCCTAAAGCGATAATGAAAGCTTAGTCAGAGGTTGATGATTCATCCAGAACTATGGGTGGGCATATAATTTTTTCTTTCGATACTGATTAATGTACTTCTTGGTCTGGCCATTACAATCTCCTCCTAAAGCGATAATGAAAGCTTAGTCAGAGGTTGATTATTCATCCAGAACTATGGGTGGCCATATAATTCCATAAGAAATACTATTCAAACTCTCTAAGCTTATCCGGCTCTATGATAAATTGGAGCTTGTAAAGTATGATATTGACAATATCCATGTCATAGTTTTTATAGCTATCAACTAACTTAATAAGATTATTAAAACTTATTCTAGGGACTAAAAAATTAAGCCATTCACCAATCTCACTAACAAGTTTCTTTTTACAACCAATATCTAAAATTACCAAAAGGCTAGATTCCTTTTTAAGTGCAATAGATAGAATCTTAACCAAGCTTACCCTTCCTCTCCCTTCCGTTTTATCTAGTAATGGAATAGATAGCTCTAGTAACTCCTTTTCCGTCAGCCCTTTTATTTCCTGTTTAAATAACTTCACACTTTCTTGATGAGGAAAGCCATCAACGAGTTCAATTAATTTCATAATTTTCCAAATTTTTCTGATGGTAATTTAGCCTGCCAAGCTCTTCCTGCTGTTGGTTTATCACACACCTAGACACACCAGGTTGGTTTTATCAAGACACCCATTTTTATTCTCACAAAAGTAAATGCCCTTGTATATCAAAAATGAAGCTCTTTTTTCTTTCTGAGGTTGATCACCTCATTGAGTGCTAATAGAAATTAATTTGAAGGAAAGAGTTGGAGGGATTTTCTGAAAAGTAGGCAGTAAAAGCATCAAACAGGAGTTTGATGCTAATTCTTATGCAATTTATGAAATGGTGGAGTTAGGCGCTGTCTAGCCATCGATGACAGTTTGCTGCGCCCTGTCTGCGTTTTTTCTCTAAATGCTCACAGTAAACATCAAGTTCTTGCAGAGTCCCTACAGCGCCCTTAAATAACCGTCCAAAATCTGTAGTGAGTTTTAGCCAGTTCTCTTGAGGAATATTGAGCCTATCCAGTATCTGTTGTGATGTTTGGCTAATGGCACCACGTTTATCATCTCTAATAATACGACCAGTATCATCAACCAACTGCAGGTAATCTTGAGCACTGAACATCAGACCTTTAGGCATATCTTTGCGCTCATTGCCCACAAATGGCAGCAGTGATTTTGGCTGCTCACCATTAAATGCGGCCTTTATACGTCGTTGTATGCTGGTGAAGTCAGAGGTCTCAGGCATTTTCGCCATCTTAGCTCTGATAGGATTGAGGTCAACATATGCCATACAAGCCAGTACTGCCGCATCATCAAGCAAGGCCTGGCTTTTAAAGCGACCTTCCCAGAATCGACCTGTGCATTTGTCTTCTTTATTAGCCATTCGAGCAATGGGTTCATTGAGAGCTCGCATAAACCAGGATATATCACATAATCTACTTCGATATAGGGCAATAGAATGTTTTAGACTATTAACCTCAAAGCTCTCTATTACTTCGTCTTTGGCAAACTTTCGAGTGATATCAGTCCCTTTAAACAAGTGATGCCAATGCTCAACCACTTCTCTATCAGTCAAGGTTTTATCAAGACACCCATTTTTATTCTCAAGGTTTTATCAAGACACCCATTTTTATTCTCACAAAAGTAAATGCCCTTGTATATCAAAAATGAAGCTCTTTTTTCTTTCTGAGGTTGATCACCTCATTGAGTGCTAATAGAAATTAATTTGAAGGAAAGAGTTGGAGGGATTTTCTGAAAAGTAGGCAGTAAAAGCATCAAACAGGAGTTTGATGCTAATTCTTATGCAATTTATGAAATGGTGGAGTTAGGCGCTGTCTAGCCATCGATGACAGTTTGCTGCGCCCTGTCTGCGTTTTTTCTCTAAATGCTCACAGTAAACATCAAGTTCTTGCAGAGTCCCTACAGCGCCCTTAAATAACCGTCCAAAATCTGTAGTGAGTTTTAGCCAGTTCTCTTGAGGAATATTGAGCCTATCCAGTATCTGTTGTGATGTTTGGCTAATGGCACCACGTTTATCATCTCTAATAATACGACCAGTATCATCAACCAGCTGCAGGTAATCTTGAGCACTGAACATCAGACCTTTAGGCATATTTTTGCGCTCATTGCCCACAAATGGCAGCAGTGATTTTGGCTGCTCACCATTAAATGCGGCCTTTATACGTCGTTGTATGCTGGTGAAGTCAGAGGTCTCAGGTATTTTCGCCATCTTAGCTCTGATAGGATTGAGGTCAACATATGCCATGCAAGCCAGTACTGCCGCATCATCAAGCAAGGCCTGGCTTTTAAAGCGACCTTCCCAGAATCGACCTGTGCATTTGTCTTCTTTATTAGCCATTCGAGCAA
>NZ_VKGK01000086.1 GCF_007197645.1 Shewanella hanedai | reverse complement strand
CAGGTGGCTTATCCACTTAAGCACGTACGTGCAATGCCTACCTCGATGTCGACCCGCCGCTAAGCGGGCTCCCCAGTTCAGCGACTTCGTCACTTCTCGCTACAAAGCAGCTGAATGCTGCACATCCACAGCGCAACTTTTTCGCCCGCATGTGTCCCCTTCGGGGATAATAAAGAGTAGGGAGAATATTGCGATAGCGATGTGCTTATGAGCGCGAAGCTGGCCATGACAGGCGCCTATTTAGTATTTAAGCCGGGCTTTTTACGTCTGCAATTTGTCGTTTCCGAGTGCACTATTGATTTAAATCGTGGGAAGCCATCGTACTAAAGCGGCTTTCTACTTTGCAAGTAAGCTGCTCTGGGACAAATTTAGTGCCTATCCTTTGGCTTACATACATCCGCTTTAGGCGTCTATTGCATATTTTTCTGGGCCGAATGAACCGTCATGCTGTTTTTAGTCACCAGCGATTCAATTTTCGCTCTGAGGTGATGCCTGTAACTATCAATGAATTTAATGAAATCCGTTTTTTCACTCCTATGATCTTCCGAACACTAGAACTGAGCGGTCTATCTCGAAATTTTATAGGATCTTTTTCTAATTTAGTTTGAGTGATCATACTGATTTATGGCGTTTTGACACCAATATGTCAGCGCTGAACCAGAGACATTAGCCGCTTTAACGATTCTAGATAGGTGTAGATCTTTGGATTAGTGCTGCTATTTGGTTGCTTTTTATTCTGTTTAAAAGTGTTTGATGACGTGATGTAGACTGAGTTTACTACTGCTAAATGAAGAGAACTCTCATCTTTCTATTAACCTGTGTGGGTAACTCTGTGTGTAATGGGTGGGTAAGGTGTTTCTAAGTACTTATTTGATAAAAACATGCATTTTTGAGTAATTAGCGCTTGTGCTCTTTTAAAAACTCCCTATAATTCGCATCCACTGACACGGCACAGCAGGCCACTTACCTAAACGAAAGCTTAGATAATACGGGACTTGCAGCGATGTTAGAGAGTTAAGACTCTTCGGAGATTTGATTCAGGTGACAACCGCTT
>NZ_VKGK01000085.1 GCF_007197645.1 Shewanella hanedai | reverse complement strand
GGCAACCCCACTAACAGCCTCAAAATGTGAGCCAAAGAACCATTAAAACTCAATTGGTAAGGAAGATAGTCACCTTTGAGTTGATGGCACATCCTCACCATCTGATAGCGTACTAAATTATAGGTGAGTAAGATCCCCCACAATTCCTGCTTAACAAGCTCCGGTAGCCGACTTCTCAACGTTAATCGATTGCCTAGCATGTATTGTTTTTGCTCACGATAACCCAATTCTATTTCCCATCTATGTGTATATAAGTCAGCGATGTCTGTAACGGGATAGCGCATGGGATCTGTCATTGACGTCAAAACCGAGTATTCTTTACCATTAATTTTTCGACTTATTAACCGTACTTCCAACTCATTTGGTAAATCAGGCCATCGTTTTCTGGCATGTGGGTTAGATTTTAATTGGACGATTTTATCGTTACGTCCCAAACTGCGGATCACCTCGTATTGAACATTTTTCTTTAAGGGGAGCAACCAGTGTCGCTCAATACCTGTGGTTTGCCACTGATAAAGCAGCCCGAGTGAATAAAAGCCTCGATCGAACAATGTCAGGCTATTGTCTGGTGTCGAATCAATAAGTTTTTCAGCCAACATCATCTCGTTAACGGCATAATCATCAAAAGCACTGGCCGTAATAAGGTGACTACTCAGTTCCATTTGGCAGACCATTCGCACTTGAGGATATTGAGTGTCTTTTGGCTTGGTAAATGCTTCTGCATTATCAGGTGTATCTTCCGTTCGCCACACTACACCATCGACTCCTAGCAACATGAGTCCATTCCAAGTTGGGTGTAGTGCTTCACGATTCCAGTGAGCTTGAGTGCACTCAAATAGCGCCTTCATTGCTGCTTCACCTAGAGCTTTGCGTCGTTGAGTTAATGCACTAGGCGCTACAAATGGCCTGCCTTCTCTATCGACGATGTCGAGCATATTAATGATATGAGCCATGGACTTATCGTTATAGATAGCCATTCCAATGAGAAGCCAAGCCATTGACTCTAATGTTAATTTACGTTTTCTAAGCGTTACAGTTTCAGTCAAAGAATACGC
>NZ_VKGK01000008.1 GCF_007197645.1 Shewanella hanedai | reverse complement strand
CATTTACTCGTGGTAATTTTTGTTTGGCGATAAATTTGATCACCAAATGCCATGAATGTTCCTCACTATTTCACCTATCTCATTATTTATTCATCTCTTTTTGTGGGGATTCGTCAGACTCGGAGTGTTTTATGGCAAACTAATTCAAGGGGAATGTTCTCAACATTAGGTAACAAGGAGTTGAGCGGATTGATACTAATAGATCGATGTTCACTTAGGTTGTGTATAGCCAAGCCCCCAAAATAAAACGTGTTTATCATGGGGGAGGGCTATGTTTACCGTGTGATGATAAGGCTATCAATACACACGGCTTTATCTTCTGTTATTGCAGATCGAATCGGTCATTTGTCATGACCTTTTGCCACGCTGCGATAAAGTCAGTAATAAACATCTCTTCGGCATCAGCAGAAGCATACACTTCGCTTATGGCACGCAGCTCCGTATTGGAACCAAAAATGAGATCAACAGGTGTGCCGGTCCATTTTAGCTTTCCTGTTTTTCTGTCATATCCTTCATAGATGTTTTCACTGCCAGGTTTCTTTGACCACCTAACCGACATGTCGAGTAGGTTGACGAAGAAATCATTTGATAACGCGCCAGGGTTATCGGTGAACACGCCATTGTTAGACCCATCTGCGTTGGCTGATAATGCTCTCATTCCACCGACTAATGCTGTCATCTCAGGTACTGTTAGCGTGAGCAGATCCGCTTTCTCAATTAACATCTCAGTGGGTGACTTGGTACTGTCTGTAGAGTAGTAATTTCTAAAGCCATCCGCTGGGGTGTTAAGCACTTCAAAAGAAGCTACATCTGTCATTGCTTGGGTTGAGTCCATTCTGCCTGGGGCAAATGGTACCTTATTATTAAATCCAGCCTCTTTTACTGCTTTCTCAATGGCTGCTGCACCACCTAACACGATGATATCGGCAAGAGAAATTTGGGCCTTTTTAGATTTCTTATTAAATTTATCTTTAATCTTCCCCAGTGTCTTTAACACTTTAGCGAGTTGTTTAGGATTGTTGACTTCCCAATCTTTTTGCGGGGAAAGTCCGATGCGAGCGCCATTTGCACCGCCACGCATATCGGTTCCTCGGTAGCTCGACGCAGAAGCCCAAGCGGTAAGCACAAGATCTTGAATTGAAAGGCCTGACTTCATGATCTCAGACTTCAACTTAGTGATGTCAGATTGACTGACGAGCGTGTGGTTTACTTCTGGGATCGGGTCTTGCCACATGAGGACTTCAGTTGGCACTTCATTACCTAGATAGCGAGATCTAGGCCCGAGATCGCGATGATTTAACTTGAACCATGCTTTTGCGAAAGCGAGTTCATACTCTTTAGGATCTTTTCTAAATCGCTCTGCAATGGCTCTAAATTTAGGATCTTCTTTGATTGCGATATCGGTCGTGAACATGATGGGAGCATGACGCTTTGTGGCATCATGGGCATCGGGAACTAAGTTCGAGGCGGTATCGGTATCTGGGATCCATTGAATGGCGCCAGCTGGACTCTTGGTTTTAACCCAGTTAAAAGTAAATAAGTTATCGAGGTAATTAGTGGTCCATTGCGTTGGTGTAATTGTCCACGCACCTTCTAATCCACTGGATATCGTATCGGCGCCAGAACCTTTACCACACTTGTTTTTCCAACCTAAACCTTGCTCTTCAATTCCGGCAGCGGCGGGTTCTGCTTCTACACATTTGTCAGGCTTTGCCGCCCCGTGAGCTTTACCAAAAGTATGTCCGCCGGCAATAAGTGCAACTATCTCTTCATCGTTCATGGCCATACGACCAAAAGACATTCTAATATCGTTAGCAGCCAGTAGTGGGTCAGGGTTACCGTGTGGCCCGACAGGATTGACGTAGATAAGGCCCATTTCAACGGCCGCTAGGGGGCCTTTAAGTTTGCCTTTTTTATCACGTCTTTCATCGGTTAGAAATTTACTTTCTGGTCCCCAATAGACGAGATCAGGTTCCCAATCATCCTCTCTACCGCCGGCATAACCATAGGTCTGAAAACCCATTGATTCTAATGCGACGTTACCGGTTAAGGCAATCAGATCTGCCCAAGAGATACTTTGGCCATATTTCTGTTTTATCGGCCACAAAAGCCTTCTTGCTTTGTCTAAGTTGACATTATCAGGCCAACTATTGAGTGGATCAAAACGTTGCTGTCCGCCTCCTGCTCCGCCTCGACCATCGTGAGTTCTATAGGTACCTGCTGCATGCCAGGCGAGTCTGATAAAGAAGGGACCGTAATGACCATAATCTGCTGGCCACCAATCTTGCGAATTGGTGAGTACTTTATCAATGTCACTTTTAACCGCCGCTAAATCCAGTTTTTCGAACTCTGCAGCATAATCAAACTCGCTATTTAGCGGGCTTGATTCGGCTGAGTGATTTCTAAGAGGGGTTAAATCTAATTGCTCTGGCCACCAGAATTGATTTGATTTAGGGGTTTCATTTGCGACCGCAGAGGTCGCAGTGACCATCACCGCTGATATCATAAAAGATAATATCGTTTTTTTTAGCATCATAATTACTCCGTTCCATTGAAATATAAGTGCGAATATTATTTAGGTTCTTTCAAACAGTTCTCTAACGTTAATATTATTTGGTCACTACTTTTAAGTTTTCTAATGTGTTTAAAAAACTCGTTATCCTCTGAGTTTCTTCATTGGTTAATTTGATACCAAGCTGATGGAATGCAGTATCTTTAACGGCTTGTTCTAATGTTATTCCTGCACCATCATGAAAATAAGGAGCGGTCTTGGATACGTTTCTTAATGACGGTACTTTAAAAATGAAATTATCGGCAGGATCTTGTGTTATATGGGCTCTGCCTTTATCGGTATTATTTGGATATGGATTTACCACTCCCATTCGAGTAAACATTTGTCCTCCGAGAAGAGGGCCGTTGTGGCACGCTACACAACCTGCAGTGATAAATGTTTTTAACCCCGACTTTTCTTGTTTAGATAAAATGTTTTTATCACCCTTTAAAAACTGATCAAGCCTGTCTTCAGATATTAAGGTGCGTTGAAATGCTGACAATGCATCGGTTATATTATAAAAATTAAGTGGATCAGCATCATTTGGAAAGGCATTAATGAATAAGTCTAGATAACCGATTTTTTTCAATCTAATGAGCGCCTCCTTCTCTGAAGGGAGTGCCATTTCAATTGGGTTGAGTATTGGCAATTTTGCTTGTTCGATTAAGTTACTCGCTCTTCCATCCCAAAATTGAGAGAACTGTAGACCTGCATTCCAAGTGGTTGGGCTGTTTCTCGTGCCTGCAATCCCCAAAGCACCAATTGAAACCGGCAAGTTGTCAGTACCTGTTCCTGGAACCGAGCCAGCCTCTGAATTTTCACTTAAGCCCAGTAAGTCATGACATGAATTACACGATTGGGTTTTATTGATGGATAATGCCTTCTCAAAATAAAGTCGCTTACCGAGCTCTATTTTTGATTTATTGTCATTACTGCTTCCTGGCATTGTCATGGGTAATGGTTCAAAGAACTGAATAGCTAAAGAATAAATAGCATCGTCAGTCGTTTTAGCTGGCGCTGAATAAAATGTAATTAAAAACAGGAGTAAATATAAAGTTGTATTTTTCATACTTACCCTTTTAAATAATAGTGAGTTTAAACTACATCAATGATAAAGGCTGACAAGTAAAATATACCGATTGTTTTGATAGGTAAAATAGATTGATTTGAAACACTGTTTGATTAATGTTGTTAGCGTATTCATTGAATAGTGATTATAAATAACCATCTCATTAGGTTATGGGTAAAGTAATGTTGGTAATGATTTATTGTGATTTTCGATTTCTGTAAATCATTAGTATGAGTTGTGATGTTATTTTTTTAAGGCTTTAGTTATAAAGTCCTAAGTCGAAGATGTATGGTGTAGTCATTAATTAATATAAAGTTTGTTTTCGTTAACTAAATGAATAACGGTAAGGAGATAGCATCAGTGCAGGGTGAAGTATTAAAAAAGGAAAAAGCGTTGATTAAGGTCAGTTACTTTCTTTGGACTGTCGTATTTTTATTAGCGTTAGTGACAGGAACTGTTGGGATTAATAATCTACTTTATATTGAGCAGAGCGTTAAGTTAACCGCGGTTGTGACCGATAAGTATGCCTCTCAAAGCTCCTCAGGTACTGGCAGTAGCCGCACTGTATCAACCTCTCTTAAGATCCTCTATCAATTCGAAAACCCATATAAAAAAGACAAAATTGAGTTGGTTAGTGAACTGGCTCCTTTAGTGTATGGAACCGTTAACAAGGGCGATGATATTGCCATCTATTATAACGAAACTGCCAAGCCTAAAACACGGATAAGTCAGCCACTGCACTTTTGGATGATGTTTTTTATCAGCAGCCTTGTTTTCGGGGCTGCCTTGCTGATGGCAACACTGGTCAGCCGCCAAAGCGCATTGACGAAGGAAAGGCGTCGCCAGCTGATTTATCTAGTATTAGTGATGTTTATCCTGCCGATAGTGGTGAACATATTGAGCTTTACTCAGCAGAATAATCAGTTGCAAGCGGAGCGCGAAGCTGAGGCCGATTGGCCCAGGTGGCCTGCGTTTGAAACTGCGGTTCCTAAGCCTGAGTGGTGGGATCAGGTCTCGATTAAGTACTTTGATCCTATGGATTACACCTCAGAAGAGTACTCTGATTACGTTAAGCACAATACTGATTCAGATAAGTATCATCGTTCATTTAAGGTCACCTATGCCTTGATGCTGAAGCATCAAGATGATCCCTATACCTTAGGAGGTTTGCTCGGGAGGGGAACGACTCGTCAATATATGTCTATTTATGAGTTTTTCTTGTCGCAATATATGCATCAAGAGTGGCAGGGGGAGTATTGCAGTCAACCTTGTAATGACGCAACGCAGATGGTCGAAATGGCGGGGGTGTTAATGTCGATGAAGCTTGATGAGAATCAAATTGATTCTTCGCTAAAACTTGCCATTGATATCATGCAGTACAAATTTTCCCGAGCGAATAACCGTGGTAAATACTATTTTCTCAACTCATATCGTCGCTTGCTCGAACATCTGGAAGGGAAGGAGGTTGCCAAACTTACGTTAGGTGTACTTGTCGAGGAAAGCCTACAAGAAGCGGTTGAACAAGGCCTAACTGGCCAAGTGAGAAAGTGGGAGAAGTTTTGGAGTTCTACTCAACGAGAGATTGGGATCTATTCCAAATAAAGTCGTAGCTTTCCCGCGATTCTTTACGTGTATATATGGGGTATTATGAATACATGGTCATATTTGGCCATGTATTGCTGCTTAAATCATCTTGCATAACCTGCTCTATTTTCTTCTATTCCACTTAGTTAACTGCACTAAATAGTGAGTAAAGACAATATTTACCTAAACATGCTGTTTTATCTATTTTGTTGAACAACCTCCATGATTTTTTGGTTAGGTGAATCTCCCCTAGATACACTTGTACTGTGATTTATACAGGCACCCATTCAGTTAACGTTCAGTTATTAGTCATCATCATAAAATGCAGTAATCTTGAGTAAACATTCATTGTGAAAAAACGTTAATGACTCAATATATGAGACGTTAACAGTAGCATTTTCATTGGTTGATACGCTGAGGACTGACATACGACACTTTTAAAATATATTTGTGTACTACAAAATAGCCATAAACACTTAATCTTAAGCTTTTGATTTTAGATGGATATGTCGATAATTTAACGATTGGCAGCTTGATTCACTACTTTAAAGTGTAACCAAAAGTTTTGTGACTGCCATTGATATTATCTTGGTTTAATGTATATTTTGTGTTCGCAGTGTTAATGCTGTGTTTGTGATATTTACAAGGTGTTCGTTTATTTTTATACATTAAGCACCTAAATTTCACTGTTGAGACATTATGACGAATAAAATATCGGAGTTAAGTTTTTGATAATTAACTTCTTTAATAAAAACAAAAAATCATTTTGTTAATGTTGATAACTAATACTGGGTTGTTTGTGTGTGCAGTGAATTAGAAAACTGATGCACGAGGCATGAAACCAAGTTACATGTAGGAATTTTAAGATGTCGATTAAATCTGTGATGTTAATGGCAGGGTTTACCATCTCTTCTCTAGGCTATGTTTCTACTTCAGCAGCTGAAGAACAAGCTCAATCTGCTGAAGTAAAAGGGTGTATTGTTAGCCGCCAAACGGGTGAGCAGTATTGTCTCTCTGCAGGAGAACGCTCTGGGTATTCATTACCTTCATATATAAAGGGTCATGAAGTTGATCTTGTTGTGCCAAATGGCTTAGCTATCACGTTAAGTGATTGGGATAACCTCTCATACAACCGTTTAGCCACCTTTACCCGCGATACTCGCAATGAAAAATTAGACAATGTTATCGCCCGTAATGGCAGTCGATTAAATTTTTCTAACCCGAGATCTATGCGTGTAACAGCGGTACAAGCACAGCCAGAGGCGTGTATTGTTAGCCGTTCAACCAATGCTAAATATTGTCTTCAGAATGGCCAACGTTCAGGTTACTCACTACCAGCATGGATTTACAATCATCAAGTTGATGTTGTTGCTCCACAAGGGCTGGGCGTGATGCTGAGTGATTATGATAATTTGTCATACAACCATTTAGCGGTATTTACCGGTAATGTTCCTGCAGAAGATAGAACTCACGTTTTAGCGTATAACGGACAGTACCTGGATTTTTCACGTCCACATTCAATGCGCGTTGTTGCATCAGGCAAACCTGCTGCACAAGCATGTATCAAGAGCCGTGAGACGGGTGAGCAATATTGTTTGAGTGCTGGTCAGCGCTCTGGTTACTCGTTACCTGCACATATCTACGGACATGAAGTGGATGTGATTGCGCCTAACGGTTTAGGTGTGATGCTGTCGGATTGGGACAACTTGTCTTACAACCGTCTTGCTGTGTTTACTGGTAACACAGGTAACGCCCAACTTGAAAACGTGCATGCACGAAATGGTCAATATTTAGATTTTTCAGCACCACGTTCTATGCGCGTTGTTGAAGTCGAAAAAGCCCCTGAAGCCTGTATTATTAGCAGACAGACAAGTGAACGATACTGTCTACCTGCAGGACAACGCTCTGGTTACTCGCTACCACGTTGGATCTACAATCACCAAGTTGATGTCGAGGCTCCGCAAGGTCTAGGCGTGATGCTAAGTGATTTTGATAACCTTTCTTACAACCATTTAGCGGTATTTACCGGTAATGTTCCTGCAGAAGATAGAACTCACGTTTTAGCTTACAACGGCCAGTACCTTGATTTTTCACATCCACATTCAATGCGTGTTATCGCGGTTGATGCTCAAGGTGTTAGCGTAGACAGCATTAGTGGTGAGCTTGATGGTAATGATCTTGTGTTTGACGTGGCGTTGACAGGTTCAACTGTCGCTAATCGCAGCATCAACCTAGAGTTTGCTGAAAACACGGGCAAAGTGAAAATTGATTACAGCAGCTTAGTGTATGCAAGCTTCGATAATGGCGCGACTTGGCCTGTTGTCGTAGACATCAATTCAGCAAATAGCTTGTCGGTTCCTAAAAGCACTGATCACGTTAAACTACGTGTACTAACACTTGTTGATGGCGTGAATGACAGTGGTAAGAACGTTGAGCTACATGCATGGTTAGACGCTGATAAAGCAGATTTAGCTACGCACATTGCTGATATTGGCAGTGACCACTCGGCTAACACTGTTATCATCAGTGAGATGACAACTGCAGATGAGCAGATCACTGAAGGTGCTTCAACTCGCAGCACAATTCAGCTGAGCGAAACAACTTATCGCAATACGCCGATGCACATTCAATTTATCAACAACACAGCTAAGAAAGGTTTTGATATCAATGTGACCGTTAAGATGATCTACTCTGATGGTTCAGTTGATTATCGTTACGACTTAGACCTGTTAGATTTCAAGGTACTTAACCTTTCTGCTGGCGTAAGTGAAGTGGTCGTAAGCTATCAAGCAATTGATGACACGCTTGTTGAAGGTAACGAGAAGTTCTACTTTGCCGCTTGGATTGTCGGTAAAGGCGTTGACTACAAGAAGGACCAGATCATTATCATTGATAATGACTAATCCTTGCTAACCTTGATGAGTGCAGTGACTAAGTGATTAACTCAGTACACAGCCTCTAGCAAGACAAAAATCCGAAGTTATCGCTAACTTCGGATTTTTTTATGTCTCAAATTCAACCCTTCAATCACTGGAAATATGACGAAGCCATGTCGTTAAGACTGTCTAGTTTTTTTGATTCTTGTGATTGATGGTGTTTGAGGCTTCTTTTTTGACAGAGTCCGAGTAGGGTTTTAGGTGCATAATCGTGATAATTCATCTTATTTTGATGATGAGTAGCTCGGTTCGCTTACTCGATTAATTACATGGAGCGATGTCAACTCAGTTGAGTAAAGCCATTGCTTTACAAGTATTTTTTTGTCTTGGGATTGTAGATGTTAATAAAGATGGGTTATCTTGTTTTTTTATTCTAAAAGCTTGGTTGATTTAGCTTCTGTTAATTTAATGGATATATGAATATGCATGCCGTATCACTGGTGATTACTAGCTGTAATCGATTTGATTTACTTGAACAAACGATAGTCAGCTTTCTTAAATTTAATACTTATCCTATCGCACAGTATATAGTGATTGAAGATAGCCATAATGTAGAGCTATTGAGGCAAACGCTGGCAAAATTTCCGGCAATTGACTTTACAGTGCTAGATAACCCTACTCAGTTAGGGCAAATGAAAAGTATAGAAAGAGCCTATTCTGTGGTGACTTCTGATTATATCTTTCATTGTGAAGATGATTGGGAGTTTTATCGCGCTGGTTTTATTGAAGATTCATTCGAAGTGTTAGATAGCGATGAAAAGATAGTGACCATTTGGCTGCGTGAGCAGAACGATACCAATGATCATCCTGTAGAGCCTAGGCTGCTTGCTTGCAAGAATAGTCCTGATATTCAATATCAACTGATGATCGTAAATCATCAAAGACACGCAAATGTGCCTTGGCATGGTTTTACTTTCAACCCAGGGCTTAGACGCTTGTCAGACTACCAACTGCTCGCGCCTATTGCGCAATACTCCGGCGAAAGAACCTTAGCCCAAGCCTATTTTGACCATGATTTTGTGGCCGCTATTTTCCCTAAGGGTTATGTGCGCCATATTGGCTACCATCGCGGTATTCGTTATAACTTTGGCATCGCCAATTGGCAGAAAGATATGCTCGTCGCTTGGCGAAAGTTGAAAGCCAATGTGCTAGGAACGAACAAGTAGAATTAAGCCCCCTGTCGCTTTTTTGCTTTTCTCCGTGGTGAGTTGTTTTTCTTTTGTTTGGAGGAAAAGAAGTAAAACACCAAGGTTAAAAATCTTTTAGACTGAGGTCAGTAGTATATATCAAAAGCGGCTTGAATTAGCTGAAAGTGCACTGGGACGAGTGCGGTTTGTTCAGTGCGATAACCGCCGCCAACGACGGCAGCAACAGGTATGCCTCTACTCTTCATGGTGCTGAATAAAAAATAATCACGCTGGTAGATAGCCGGCGTCGAAATATTCAGGTATCCCAGTTCATCATCTTGGTGAAGATCGACTCCCGCATCGTAGATGACCAAATCCGGCTGATGCAGATTAACTGCCATCTCAACCACCTGTTTAAAAGTCGTTAGAAAAGTGTCATCGTCAGTGTCTCGGGTTAACGGCACATCGAAATCTGAGTCAGGCTTACGGGCGGGGAAGTTTTTATCACAGTGAAACGATAGGGTGATAATGTCATCTCGACCTTGGCATAAGGTTGCCGTTCCATCGCCGTGGTGTACGTCACTGTCGATGATCAACACCTTGTCGATATTCTCGCTTTGCAATGCAAAATGAGCTGCTAACACCAGATCGTTGAACAGACAGAAACCGCTACCAAAATCTTTATGTGCATGGTGATACCCGCCACTCAGATGGATAGCCACGCCATGTTCAATGGCCAGTTTTGCCGTTAATACAGTGCCTGCGGCTGAGGTCAACGTCCGTTGTACAAGTTGTGCACTCCACGGAAAGCCAATACGGCGCATTTTGTTCGCCGGCAGTGTTCCAGTGGCTAACTGTTCTACATACTCATCGCTATGAACTTGCTTAATGTCTGCAAAAGTTAACGCTTCAGGGCTAAATAACGCCACTTTCTCCCGCCAATCACTCTCGTGCTGCGTCTTATCGATGATGGCATCATAGAGATATTGATACTTCATTATGGGGTATCGATGACCCTCTGGCAGGGGGAATTTGGAGTACATTGTGTGATAAATCAGTGGCAGCATGATAAGTATTAACGATGGACAGTGGCTAGATAATAACAGTTTTAATACGTCAATATATATCCTTACACCAGACCTCTACCACATTGATACTTTCAGGGAGATACTGGGTAGGTTTTAGCATGGATATTTTTAGATAACATAACCATGTCCGGAGGTGGGTCGCTAGGCTTACTGCTGCTTATTCCAATCATTTTCGTTTTCACGAATAAATTGCCTCACTCTACTGGCGTCAGATGGACTTAAATATAATGAGTTTACTTTAATGCTCTTTCCTAAGTGTTCGGCATCGATTAAGTAAATGTTCACTTTATTCATTTTATCAATGAGGGTTTTCTTTCTAACGATGTAGCTTCCTTGATAAGCAACCCCCCTATTAAAAACAGTGATTGTAGAAGAGTCGTGATTCAACGCTAGTGAATACCAGTTAAATAAGAATATGTAACCGTCTTCAACTAAGGCTATAAGAAAAGAAAATATTAATATAAAGCCGATAATGCCAGCTGAAAATTGATAATCAGTCGTTATAACGAGACAGAAAAGCACCCAAAGACAAGTTATAAACATAACAAACATCCGCAACACAGTATTGAGCATTATAAATCTAAATATATTAGGATTAACTATCATTGGCTTAACTTATTTTGTTGATAATTATGATGATATCAACTCTAACATAGCACTGTCACTTACAGCAGTCCTTCATTGGAAGTGCATTTGTTATTTATAAACTCGTTTAGATTTATTTATCTTATATTAATATAATATCGATAATGATGATTTTTCTATATAATTTATTTTATTCAATGATTTATATCTATACAATCCCATTATTTTTATTGATCACCAATTTAAATCGCTATTTAATCTGTTATTAAGTCTTTTAAAGTAATATAAATATGATATGTTGATTCGCTTATATAATCTGTACACCCGTTACATTCACTCAAATAAAATGAGGATTAAAGTGATGAAACAACTAACTATCGCTATATGTATGTTAACTATCATGCTATCTGGATTTAATAGTGTTGAAGTTCACGGAGCAACACTGAAGAAGTTTCCCAGCGGTTTGGTATTACGAGGAAAAGCGCCTGGCGCAACCAGTTTTTGTGACTTACCCAGAGGTGAAGTCGATGGCGGATATTGTCAAATCCGTTGGTCAGATCTGGAGCCTGTAAAAGGACAGTTTAACTACAGCTTGATTGACACCGCAATTCAAAATGCCAGAGCTTACAATAGTCGAAATGGTATCTCTAACAACAAGGGTTACAAGGTGCTTATTCGTATCCGTGCTGGTGTTCATGCTCCGCAGTGGGTAAAAGACCGTGTGGGTTCTATCCCTTGGCATTTTAAGAATACAACAGCAAATCAAACCCACGAATTACCGCTATTCTGGCAGGGAAGATATAAGACTGATTACCGTAATATGATGGCAGCGTTGGCTAACCGATATGACAATAATATATCTGTTGGTGCCGTCAGTGCCGCTATGTGTATGACTTTCCATACTGAGATTATGTGGAACCGAACTGGTCGTTCAGAAGTGCGTGCAACTAACATTGCTAGAATGCGTAATGCAACGAACAGTGCGGGTCGTTCTATGCCATATACGAATGCCAAGGACTATAAATGTTTGCAGGATCAGGTCAATGCTCATGCGGTGTGGCAAAAAACCCCCACACTGTTTGCCAGCCATTTATATCAAGAATATGACTACAGCACAGGTAACGCATCTACCAGCTACAACAAAGCCATTCAGTTGTTTAACTTCTGCCGCGCTCAAATTGGAGATCGCTGTGTACTGGGTAACAACAGCTTATTACATACTGAAAAAGCGACTGGCGGAAATATCTACCAAGCGCTAACGCAAGTTGGCGAACCGCTGTATTTCCAAACTCACGTATTCAGTAATTCAGGTAATAAGACCTTCAACTTTAGTAACCTAAAAACAGCCATTCGCGTCGGCGCAAACTTCGGCGGATCAATAATAGAGCTACCCATAGGTTGGGATTGTGGCAACATTTACAATAAAACAAATTGTACCGCGGCATTAGCAGACAGCAGATCTGCAGAACTCGCCAACGGACGCACCTTGGTTAAGCGCAATGCGTTTAACTAACTTGAAATAGCGACATCAGCAAGATCACCAAGGCGCTTTTAGCGCCTTTTTTATTTCTGTCTTTAGCTCACTGGAAAGCGAAACCTCACCACTGAGTTCGAAACAGAGAAGGGCGGGCTTCGCCCTGCTAGAACGGCACTGCGTGCCTGCGAGTACGTTCGCAAGCTCACTGCTAGAACGCTTCGCTTCGATACATTCAAGAGATTGGAAAGTGGCTGGTTTAATTGTTTTTACAGGTTAGGTAGAGCAGTTTTTAGTCATCAAATATGCGGTATTACCATCATATATCATGTTGGTAATACCGCTAATCTTTTCAGCTTGCTTGCTTTATGTCTTCTTGTTTCACCTTAGTTACGCCGTCATTTGAATGTATGATCGCAGCTACGATATCACCATCACTGCCTTTGTTATTATAAAAATCAAGAATAACAAGGCCTAATCGATGAGAGCCAGATAATTTAGTTAGATGATCTTGTAGTGTTGTATTCATGATGGGGTCTACTCCAGAGCCGCCCCATGCATACTGGTATGGGGTATGGCGACCAATTCCCCAAGATAGACTGTTGTATGTGATATGAATAACTTCATCATCAGGAGTTGTCACAGCATCAATAAGGCATTTTTCTACTGTTTTTACTTTCTTATGTGTATCCCACTGTTTGTAATTATCTTCAATTCTAAACTTAACACCATCGGGTGTTGTTAGGCTCAAAGTGTCATCATCTGGCCAGTTTTTACTTAAGTTCACTCCTAATTCGGCTGAACTCTCTATTTCAAAACGCCTCAGTAGTACCACTTTTCCGCGTAATTGACCTAGTGGTGGAAGCTTGGTTCCGAGGTAGAATAGATTCTGATATTGCTCCATGTTGAGGTAATGTTTAAAGCCTTCCTCTGCCATGGTCGGAGATACATTATAATCATCCATCAACATGATGATCGTTTCTCGTGGGTTGTGCTTTAAAAAATCACTGCATGTATTGAGAATGTCCTTGAAAGTGATGCCGCAATCAACTATCCCATGCACGATCTTAAATGGATCCTCCTTGTTGATCATGGGAGTAGGAACAAGGGGAGTGTTTATTACTAAGTTATTACCAACTCGAATATCAAGAAATCTAATGCCGTCTTGTAGTTGAGTTTCAATGTCGAAGTTTTGAGTATGAGCAGGACCAGGCCCTGTTTTCTTAGTCCCCGAATCGTGCGTTCCGGGTATAGATAGTTGATCTATTGTTAGGTCGTCATTCAATTCACTCATCCAGTTCGGGTAGGTTGTGAACCAGTTAGAAAGGTACTTATTATCTTTTGACCATTTATATTTAGATGCTTCAGCTTCACTCAATATATCCAGTTCTTGTTTACTGTTATTCCATACTACGTAGTAAGTCCCAGATTGATTGACGGCATTGCGAGAGTGTTTTCCTTTCGGTGTCACAGAATCACGTTCGACTTTTAACTTATAAGTAGTCGACCATTTGTAATCGCCCTCTTTTCCTGGTTGAACGACAGCTTTACTATTGCCACCTTCTCGCCAAAAATGTACATCCCAAATAGTGCAGTTTCTCAGTTTTAGTTTTGCCATGTAATCCCTCACTTGTAATTTTTTGTCTGGTATTAAAAGTAAATCATTAAGTCAGTAAATAAATATTACATAGGGTTACACAAATTTGATTGTCATCAAAAACCTGCCGCAGGTTACAACTATTCCCCGTTGGAAACTCTTCGCTTCTCAGAAGTGTTTCGCCGGGCATCATGGTGGATGCAAGGGCGAAGGTCATGATAATGAGCTTTCTGAGCGAGAGGTATGGACACCGAACTGGCTGTTAAACATGGATGTTGTTGATAAAAGACGAGTAGTCCTTCTTGCCCTACTTTTTATTACTTGAAGGGAATGGAATTCCACGACTTAGTTGTTAGACGGAGTCTAACTATAAAAGTTCAAGGAGCGAGGCTCGACCTTAATCCAAACGAAGTTTGGAAAATAACTAATGAAGAACGAAGAAGCTGAAAAGTCACCTATAACCTCCAACAATAGATAGGGCAGCCAAAACTCTAACTTATTCCATAAACCAGAGGAAAACAACTTCGTTGGGGCGGCAAGGGGAGATGCAAGAGGGGAATTGCTGTTGATCCCCTTCTTGCCCTTGTGTGGAATGGAATTCCACGACGTTAGTTGTTAGACGAAGTCTAACTATAAAGATTCAGCTAGCCTGATAAGCAGAAGCTGTAAAGCGAGGACGCGAGCTGACTGGCGGTTGAATGCTATCGTGAAGCGACCCTAAGCTTTTTTAGAAGACTGTATAAAGCATTTCTGCTGTGGAGTTTGCAGCATTCGCTATGCTGGATATGGTATCTTCAGAGTCGCGGTTATCGCTCCTGATTGAGTGTGAAGAGGATAAAGATATGGGTAGGCTGTTTTATGTGATTGGGCCATCGGGCGCAGGTAAAGACACCTTTATTCAGGCTGTCAGACACAAGTGGCCAGATTCGGTGTTATTTGCACACCGCTATATTACTCGCAGTGCCACTGCGGGGGGCGAAAACCATATTGAGTTATCGGAGCCTGAGTTTTTGCATCGTAAAAAGCTGGGACTCTTCTCGGTCGATTGGCAGGCGCATCAATATTATTATGGTGTTGGCAATGAGATCGATACTTGGCTTGAGCAAGGTCTAGATGTAGTGATTAATGGTTCGAGAGAGTACCTAGGTCAGATGCAGGATAAGTTTGGTGACAGGCTCTTTCCTGTGTTGATGCAGGTTGATGAGGCGACATTAGCGAAACGCTTACGTCAGCGGGGCCGAGAAACCGATACACAAATCAATGCGCGTTTAGCGCGGGCGAGAGCCTATAGTCTTGCTTTGCCTAAGCAGGCGGTCATTATCGATAACAGTGGCAGTATTGACGCTTCTTTGCAGCAGTTTTTAGATTATTACCGCACTTTATACCAATCAGTATAAAGATTTGATCGCTCAGCGAGAGTTTAGCGGTCCTGAGGCAAGGCAACGAGTGAAGAGCATAGTTATTCTACGGTTAAGCTCGTTAACACAGGATCAGAACCGCTAAAACTCGCCTGTAAGGAGTGTTTTTGGCTGCCTACTTCTGCGTTGAATGAAGTCACAAGGGAACAACCATTATCTCATCCATTCGCCTTGAATTAGTTTGCCAAAAAACACTCTGAGTAGATCAACTTCTTATACTGATTGGTATTAGATGACTAATTCTAAAATCAAACTAATAAAAAAGGCGCACTAGGCGCCTTTTTTATACTGCTTTAACTTGAAGATTAAACCAGTGGAGCATCTTCAAGAGAGTAGGGCAGTGGCTGAATTGTCAGGCTTGAGTGTTCATCATCTGCAACTCTAAGTACGGCTGAGTTTTCAGTGTCATTAGGCAGTACGGCGGTGAGTAGCACTTGATCGCCAGCTTGCACCATTTCGATAATCGCACCGACCTTTTTAAAGCCACCTTCAATGGCCAACTCTAAGCGACTCTCTAAAGTGAGCGGCTGTGAGCTTGTGCCTGAAAGAATGTAGAGCGCACGTTTATTACCACCGCGATATTTCATACGGGCGATGGTCTCTTGTCCCATGTAACAGCCTTTTTGAAAACTGATGCCGTCAATGGCTTGGACGTTACACATCTGAGGCACAAACTGGCCTTGATGTGAAGCGCCAAGGTTGGGTAGTCCTGCTTGGATCTCAAGGGCTTGCCATACGCTGGCATCTTGGATTGGTTCACTGATTGAATTGATCAGCGGCACAGAAGGGGCTTTTTCAATCACGATGATAAAGCGCGCGCCATCTTTAAGCAGTACTCCGCCAGGGATCTCTGTGACAGGCTGGCTTACCTCGCCAAAGTAGTTGTTAACCCACTCTTGTGCTTTCTCTCCTGCGACACCTAAAATCGTCCAGTCAGCGGTGACGTCGACAAGATCGGCTTTACTGAATACGGCGTATTTAGCCAACTGAGGCAAGTCTGCTGCTAGGGTGTCTAACGGCATCATCATGAATAATGCATCTTCAACAGAAAAAGCTCTGAAGCTGGCTAACATTTTACCTTTAGGATCGCAGTGTGCGCCCCAGTTCCATTGATGTTTCTCCAGCGAGCTGATGTCGGTGGTGACCTGGCCATGAATAAAGCTGCGGCCTTGCTCGCCTGTCACGCTCATTAATCCCATGTGGGACAATATGGCAAAGGTGAGTTGTGGTTCGCTTGCATTCCAAGAGGGCTGAGAAACTGACTGGGTCATATCATTATCCAAAAAAGGGCGTTAAGTGAGGAGGATTGTAACGTCAAATAGGGGCTACGGATATAAATCGGGCGCATAATTTTGCAATTGTACGCCCGTAACTTTTCTTTTATAGCGAAGCTCTAGTGAAGCAGACGAGTTCGAATAGTACCTTCGATACCTTTCATCTGTTCAAGGGCTTCATCGGCTTGATCTGAATCGACTTCCATGACCACATAACCAATTTCAGCCGTGGTTTGTAGATACTGAGCCGCAATGTTGATGCCCTTTTCTGCAAACGCTTGGTTAATCTTGATCAACACGCCGGGGCGGTTGTGGTGAATGTGTAGCAAACGAGACGCATCTTTATGGGGAGCCAGTGAGACTTCTGGGAAGTTCACCGCCGTCACAGTCGAGCCATTATCAGAGTACTTGGTGAGCTTACCCGCCACTTCGATGCCGATATTTTCCTGCGCTTCCTGAGTACTGCCGCCCACATGAGGCGTTAAGATGACATTATCGAGACCACGTAGCGGGCTGATAAACTCATCATCGTTAGACTTAGGTTCAACGGGGAACACGTCAATGGCAGCACCGGCTATCTTTTCAGACTTAAGAGCGGCGGCCAAGGCGTCGATATCGACAACAGTCCCGCGAGAAGCGTTGATTAAGATGCTGCCTTTTTTCATGTAAGACAGTTCTGTTTCACCAATCATGTTCTTAGTTTGCGGGTTTTCAGGGACGTGTAAGCTAACCACATCGGCAAGAGACATGAGCTCTTGCATCGAGTGAATTTGCTGCGCGTTGCCCAGTGATAACTTATCTTCGATATCGAAGAAGATCACGCGCATGCCTAAGGTCTCAGCCAAGATGCCAAGTTGAGTACCAATATGGCCATAACCTATAACACCCAGTGTTTTGCCGCGAGCTTCGAAGCTGCCACTGGCACTTTTAAGCCATCCGCCTCGGTGCGCCATGGCATTGCGCTGAGGGATCCCGCGAAATAGCATGATGATCTCGCCAAGTACCAGCTCTGCCACACTTCGAGTGTTGGAGAACGGAGCATTAAACACGGGGACACCAATTTTCTCAGCAGCGCTGAGATCAACTTGATTTGTACCGATACAAAAGCAACCAATCCCGACCAGTTTTTGTGCCTGGCTTATTACCGCTTCGGTCAGCTGAGTACGTGATCTCAGTCCGACGAAGTGGGCATCTTTTATGGATTCAATTAACTCACTCTCTCCAAGTGATGCCTTATGGTATTCAATGTTGCTGTAACCAGCACGCTTGAATACATCTACCGCAGATTGGTGGACGCCTTCCAAAAGCAGGATCTTGATCTTATCCTTGTCCAGCGAATGTTTCGCCATGATTTAGGTACCCTCTTCAATTGTTGGTATTATGTTAGTTAGGTTGTTCTGTATTTTTATATACTATTTATTATCCGCACTAAATTAGCACTTTTTTTGTTCAGTGTGGAGGGCTAGATGGCCAAAGTTATTATTCTTATCCTAAAACAATACAGATTGTTCACTAATGAGGCTCTAATTTTGAATAAACAGTTGCTCTGGTTTGTCATTTTCTTCTCTGTCCTAGTTTGGTCGGGTATTAATCCCAAAGATCAGTTCACTTGGTTTTTGGAGGTGGCGCCTGCGTTAATCGCATTACCTGTGTTGATTTTTACCCGCAATCGGTTTCCTTTAACGCCTCTGATTTATGTTTTGATATTGATCCACTGCGTTATTTTGATGGTGGGCGGACACTATACCTATGCAGAGGTACCTCTGTTCGATTGGGTCGCGGAGGTCTCTGGGGGGGACAGAAATAATTACGATAAAGTGGGTCATTTTGCACAAGGCTTTATTCCTGCGCTTATCGCTAGAGAAATATTGCTGCGCAATGAGGTGCTAAAACCGGGAGGGTGGAGCAATTTTATCTGTGTTTGTTTTGCTCTCGCACTGTCGGCATTTTATGAATTAATTGAGTGGTGGGTTGCGCTACTCACCGGTGAAGATGCTGAGGCTTTTTTAGGTACCCAAGGTTACATTTGGGATACCCAGTCAGATATGGGGATGGCCTTGCTGGGAGCCATCTTGGGACTGCTGTTTTTGGTGAAAATCCATGATAAACAGTTGTCAGACCTGAAGGGGTAATGCTGGTGATGTTTAGGTTTGTTTCTTAGCCGGAGATAAATATCACTGCTAAGAATCTGATTTTTTTAAGGTTTGGTTCTTCTCAATAAAAGGCCGCCCCTTGTAATAAGTATTCCGTAATCATTTGATAATCATTTGATGATTTTTCACTATTAGGGGAAACTAATGCTATTCAAACCAATGAAAACGAGACAGAATGGTGACATATGTTGGCTTTATGTTTGAAAGATCAATAGAGCCTAATCGTTCATATTGGTCAAATTGTTTACGATAGTTAAGCAATTTTCCAGGGAGGAAATAGATGGGTAAAATTGATGAGTTGGTTTTTCTTCATCAGTTATCTACGCCATGTAATTTGGCTATTTTAGCTGAGTCTATCGGATTAAATACGCGAGTGATTAGGCAGGTTTCTGATCTAGATCCTGATAACGGCCGCAATAGCTTTTATCTGATAGGCCAAGAAGGAGCTGCATTGGATAACAGAGGGATACCCTTGTTAGCCATTCGCCTTGTTGCCCATGTCCCCGTTGCCCTGTATCAGGTCGATAGAAATAAGCTGGATCCTGCTTCAGCACTGTTATTGGGGATCCGTGGTTTACTCTTTTCAGATCAACGCATGGATCTCATGTTGACGGGGTTAAGGAAGATGGTTGCCGATGAACTTTGGTATGATCGTACCTTGATCAGTAAAATATTCCGTCAGCTTGTGGAGCGACTTGAGACCAGCGAAGACTACTCACAAAATTCCGAAGATGTGCTGCAAGTGTTGACCAAAAGAGAGCGCACCATTATTCGACAGGTGTCCAGTGGTGCGAGAAACAAAGAGATCGCCGATGATCTGTTTATCAGTGAACACACTGTCAAAGCCCATATCTCTTCAATATTCCGAAAGACCCACTCGCGCAATCGAGTCGAGTTACTTCGCTGGGCTCAAACCTATGCTGAACACTTGGAACTTTGCTCTTAATATTCCTTAATCAGTGAATCGCCAGGCGTGAGTGTCGCAAACCATTAACGGCAACAGTGCCGTTTTTTTGTGCTAAATACATTTAGAATCAATGTGTAACTGTCTATTTTTAATCCACTCTTATCAAGCTACATCATTTCACAGCATTTTTTGCAAAATTAATTTACCTCTAATTCGAGTATTTAACCCGCAGGTTACATTCGTAGCGTTCTTGCTTAAGTTGATGACTTTTAAACGCTTAACTCAGTGCAGGGAAAGGGTGTTCTGTGTCGAGTCTAATTCATGTGTCTTTCTGTATTAATAACAGTCTCTTACTGTTAAATCTGTGACTGGTTCATCTATTTTTTGTCATAAAACTCTGTGACAATTATCGCTCACGTTAATACAAATTAACGGATTCATACCAATCAGGATAAGAAAGTGATCTACTCAGAGTATTTTTTGGCAAACTAATTCAAGGCGAATGGATGATGGAATGGTTATTCCCTTGTGAGTTCATTCTACGCAGAAGTAGGCAGCCAAAAATACTCCTTACAGGCGAGCCTTAGCGCATCCGATGCTGTGTTAACGAGCTTAAACGTAGAACAACTATGTTCTTCACTCGTTGCCTTGCCTCAAAAGCGCTAAACACTCGCTGAGCGATCACATCTTTATACTGACTGGTATTAAAATGGGGTTGAAAAAATGGATAATGTTAAAAGATTGTCAGTGCTTGCACTGTCAATAGCGGCTGCTTTACCTGCTGTGGCCAATGCAGATGTACTTATTAGTGAATATGTTGAGGGATCTGCCTTTAGTTGTGTCGGCGAAACGATCACGCCCATCTATAAGGTGCAGGGCGCTGGTGATTCTAGTCCTCTAGTCCCAACTGGCGAGTTTGTGTCAGCTGAGACAGTCACGATAAAGGGGATCGTTACCGCTCGTGGCGACTCATTACAAAAAGGCTTTTACCTGCAAGAAGCCCAAGGTGATGGATCGCCATATACCTCTGATGGGGTCTTTGTCTATTTAGGTGAAAAAGCCGCCGAAGGTATCCAAGCTGGTGTGGCAGTTTGTGTTAAGGGGTTGGTACAAGAGAGATATAATCAGACCCAGATTGCAGGTGACGCCGCTAATATTGAAATTGGTGAACAGGGTGAAAAGCTCGCTGCTACTCCTTTTTATGTCGCCGATGGAGAGAATCTAGCGCAAGCATTAGAGCGCTACGAAGGTATGCATATTGTACTAGATGCCGGTAGCGATATGAGGATCACTCGCAATTTTAGCTTCGATTATTCAAGCTACCGTAACAACATGGTGCTCTCCCATATAGCACCATTAATGAAGCCTACTCAAGTGTATGCTCCACTCTCGGATGAAGCGGTAGCACAGCAAAAGGCGAACCGCAGCAATGAGTTGTATATCGAGTCTGACTATAAAGCGAATAACGGTGAAGTGCCTTACTTCCCTGATTTTAACGCTGAAACAGGTTATATGCGTGTTGGCGATCAGCTGACCAATATCGCTGGTGTTGTCGGCTATAGCTACAGTAATTATCGTTTGGTGGTGACCAATGAGATCACGGCTGGCGACCTCATTCGTGAAAACGATCGTACTGCTGTACCTGCTATCGCTACTCAAGGTGATATCCGCGTCGCTAGCTTCAATGTACTGAACTTCTTTAACGACATGGTTGGCGGTGACGATACCCCCAATGGTAACCGCGGCGCCTCAACTGAGGCAGAGATGTTACTTCAGCGCGCAAAGCTGGTTAGTGCTATTACGGCCATGAATGCTGATATTGTTGGCTTAATGGAGATCGCCAATAACGGCTTTGGTGAGATGAGTGCGATCCAGAACCTACTCGATGCTATTAATGCTGAGCTGTCAGCCGAAGAGGCTTACAGTTTTATCGAGATAAGTGACGAAGATAAGTATCAAGGCAAGTTTATCGGCAGCGACGCGATCACCGTCGGTATCTTGTACCGCGCTGCAACGGTAGCCCCTGATAGCAGTGCCTTCGTCATTAAAACGCCGGAGCAACATGCTGAAGAAGGTGTTGCAACACGTGGTGAAGATGAAGCCAGCCCTGAATATAACAAATACCAGCGTCATAGCTTAGGTCAAACCTTTAGCATTCATGATGACAAGCTCACCATAGTCGTGAGTCATCTAAAGTCGAAAGGTTCTGAGTGTTTAGAGGATTGGATTGAGTTTGCTGAAGATGAAGATCCAGCCGATCTTCAAGGACATTGTAACGAGTTCCGTGTGTCGGCTGCGAAAGTGATTGGTGAAGCGATTAGCGATATTGAAGGTGACTTGTTAGTTATCGGTGATATGAATGCCTACGGCATGGAAGATCCTATTGCTGTGCTGACCGATTATGATGCGTCGACTGCTAACCGTGAGATTGTGACCGCTTCATGGACAACACTCGATGGTGTTATTTATGAGCGTGAGGGCAGTAAGATTGATAAGGGTTATGGTTTAATCAACTTGAACACGCAAGCCCATGGGCCTGCGACCTTCGGTTACAGCTACAGTGGTGAGCTGGGCAATCTCGATCATGCATTAGGTAACGCCAGTGTCGCTAAGCGTATGGTGGCAATTGAAGATTGGCATATCAATGCGGTTGAATCTAATCTGTTCGAATACGGCAGTAAATATACCGGTGATCTTGAGAAGTCTGAGAATGTATTTAGCTCTTCGGATCACGATCCTGTGATCATCGCACTTGAGTACCCTGCGCCAGTTACGCCAGAGCCAGCACCGAAAGATGATGGTGGTTCACTCGGTTACCTTGGATTGGCAATGCTATCTCTGCTGGGATTACGTCGCAGAACACGTTAATTCGCACTTACTTTCTTGTTTAAACCGTCTTCGGCTTGCGCTGATGGCGGTTTTTTTATCTCTATGGCATTAAAATCAAGCTTAACGGCTATTTTAGTGGCTAAACGTCTATATTATTATGTTATAAAATTACCAAGGTGTAATAAATAGATCTATATTTTCCGTGGTAACGATCTATTTATAAATAAATGAGCTTGATACAAAATGAGATGTATTGGTGTTGAACTAGCTATTCTAAAGGGGTTTGTGTTGTTTTTCTTATTTCGTTGTGGCGTGAAAGTTGGTTTGTTTGGTGAGCTTTAATTGGTTAAGACTATTATCTGGTTTAAGGGGCTAAAAGTGACATTAAATTTTCATAAATTGACCCATATCTCTTGCAGCTAATTTAAGCCTGTATAAACTGCCGACATCTAAACGTTATCTCGGTAAGAAATGTATGGAAGTTTTCATCAGTTTGTTGGGAATGATCAGCTTAATCGGTTTGGCCGTGCTTATCTCAGAAAAGAGATCGGCGATAAACCTGCGTACCGTTATCGGGGCACTTATCTTCCAGATCGCCTTTGGCGCGTTTGTGATGTATGTGCCGATTGGACAGACGATGCTGGACAGTGCGTCTGGTGGCGTGATGCATGTGATCAATTACGCAAATGAAGGAATCGCGTTCCTATTTGGTGACCTAGCTAAATTTGGTGTTGGTTTTATCTTCGTGATTAACGTGCTGTTTGTGGTGGTGTTTGTTAGCTCACTCATTGCCGTTCTGTATTATTTAGGGATTATGCAGCTGATCATCGGTGTGATTGGTGGTGGACTCTCAAAACTGCTTGGCACCAGCCGCGCAGAATCGCTTTCAGCGACAGCCAATATCTTTGTTGGCCCTATCGAAGCGCCTTCTATGGTGCGTCCCTTTGTGAAGCACATGACCCGTTCTGAATTATTTGCCGTGATGACGGGGGGGCTAGCATCGGTAGCTGGCGGCACCATGATCGGTTATATCCAGATGGGCGTCGACATTAAATATGTACTGACTGCTGCCTTTATGACTGCGCCTGCGGGATTACTATTCGCCAAGCTTATCTGGCCTGAAACAGAGCAACCGCAAAACGACATCAAGAAGATAATGGATGATCAGGAAGATAGACCTGCCAACGTCTTAGATGCCGCCGCTGGTGGTGCTGCGATGGGAATGCAGCAAGTGATTGCGGTATCTGCGTTGTTATTAGCGTTTGTGGCATTGATTGCGATGGTAAACGGCATTATTGGTGGCGTGGGTGGGTGGTTCGGTTTCGGCGAATTAACCATGCAGATGATTTTAGGTTACCTGCTTGCACCACTGGCTTGGATCATGGGTGTGCCGTGGAGTGAATCTGTGCAAGCAGCTTCGTTTATTGGCCAGAAGATGGTGATCAACGAATTTGTCGCGTATATCGATTTCTTAAAGGTTGCCGATCAACTCTCTGAAAAGACCCAGATTATTATCAGCTTTACCTTGTGTGGCTTTGCCAACATCGGCTCTTTAGCCATGGTGATTGGTGGCTTAGCTGCGCTGTGTCCTGAGCGTCGTCAAGATCTCAGTGCTATCGGCATGAAAGCGCTTATTGCTGCGGCATTAGCGAACTTAATGAGCGGTACCATCGCAGGCTTACTGTTTAGCTTAGCGGGTTAACGCTTAACGTATTAATAGGTTTTACCATTATTTTACTGTGTCGTTAATTGAAACGGCACTCAATATTTGAGTAGGAAAAGATCATGACTCCACATATCAATGCTGAAGCTGGCGCGTTTGCAACTACTGTGCTTATGCCTGGCGATCCGCTACGCGCTAAGTATATCGCTGAAAACTTCCTTGAAAACGCTGTGTTGGTGACTGATGTCCGTAACATGTTGGGTTACACGGGTGAGTATCAGGGCAAGAAGATCTCTGTGATGGGTTCTGGTATGGGCATTCCTTCTATCTCTATCTACGCGAAAGAGTTGATCACTGAATATGGTGTGAAGAACATCATTCGTATCGGTTCTTGTGGTGCGGTTAGTGAAAAAATCAAGTTGATGGACGTGGTCATGGCGATGGGTGCCAGTACGGATTCAGCGGTTAACCGTAGCCGTTTTGAAAACACTGATTTTGCCATGATTGCAGATTTTAACCTACTGAGAAAAGCTGCTGATGCGGCTGATAAATTAGGGGTTAACTACCATGTGGGTAACCTTTACTCTTCTGATCTTTTCTATAGCTCAGATGAGAGTCGTTACGATCTTATGGAGAAGTACGGCATTTTAGGTGTCGAAATGGAAGCGGCTGGTTTGTATGGTGTTGCAGCTGAATACGGCGCCAATGCACTGGCAATGATGACAGTGACAGATCATATCAGACTAGGGCTTCACTTAACGGCTGAAGAGCGTCAAGAAACCCTTAATGAGATGATCAAGTTAACATTAGAAGCGGTTAGCAAAGACCTTTAATCTCTTTTAACCTAGCCCTGCAAACCTGCAAACCTGCAAACCTGCAAACCTGCAAACCTGCGGGCTAGGTATATCGATTGATATAAAAAGAGTGATAACCCTTGCCCTACGGCTCCCAAATATTCACCAAAAGTTGATCTGTGTAAACTGAATCGACATCAAAAATAAGAATATGCGGGAGCCACCCACGATGGCACGACACTCAGTGACTAGGCTGAGCGTAAATAAACTAGACCCTGAAACCAGTTCAGGGTGACGGATAAGTGAAGTCGTTAAGCTCGTCATGCTGAACTCGTTTCAGTATCCAGCTTTTGCTTCATGTCTCAGTTTTCCTTTCCCGCTAAATGAAACTCAAACACTTGTTTAAATTTCCTCCATGACCCAGTAGACTGTGGCCTAATGATGATAAATAGAGGCGATGGTAATGAGTATCTGGTTTAGACCTGTAAGCTTAGAAGATTGTGCAAAAATGGACTCTGGCATGCATGGCAAGGGCACGTTAATGCAGACCATGGGGATCAAAATTTCTGAGATCGGTGCTGATTACATGAAAGCAACGATGCCCGCGACCCCTGCGATTCATAATCCCCTTGGTATTGTTCATGGCGGCGCCAATGTGGCATTAGCCGAAACAGTTGCCAGCTATGCGGCTAACTTTGCAGTGGATTTTGAGCAGTACTACTGCGTCGGCCAAGAGATCAACGCTAATCACCTCAAAGCATCGCGTAATGGCACATTGACCGCGACTGCTAAAGCGGTTCATTTGGGCAAACGTAGTTCGGTATGGGAAGTGCTTATTCATAATAGCGCTGGTGAGCTTTGTTGCATCTCTAGAATGACGGCGGCAGTGGTTAAGCGTTAAATCCATAAACTAACTGCTATGTCTGGCAACCTATGCTGCTCTTGTTGTAAATCCTAGAATGACGGCTGCGGTTGTTAAGCGTTAAATGATAGCTATCAAGGGCTTGTTGTTATCTCGCCAATTAAGCTGTTCCAGTGAGTAGATTTTGTCCATAATGGCCTTATCTAGCTAAGGGAGAGCTTATATGGAT
Source organism: Shewanella hanedai (assembly GCF_007197645.1). Classification (GTDB taxonomy): domain Bacteria; phylum Pseudomonadota; class Gammaproteobacteria; order Enterobacterales; family Shewanellaceae; genus Shewanella; species Shewanella hanedai. The sequence goes on along the minus strand of NZ_VKGK01000008.1, from coordinate 162,393 downwards.
AGCGCAACCATGTGGGAGTGGATTGGATACCTGGCGTCTGTTGTGATTGCAATTTCACTGATGATGTCTGATATCAAAAAGCTACGCTGGTGGAACCTTATCGGCGCCGCTTTATTTGTGGCTTATGGCTTGGCCATCGATGCTATTCCTGTGGCATTGGTTAACTTCTTTATCGTGCTCATCGATGCCTACTATCTGGTAAAACTGTATAAAAAAGAGCATACCACTTCTGGTTGATCTTGTTTTTATCAGTGTGATTATTATTTACTTAATATAATTAACGCTATATTTTTTTGTATGTTGATCAATCACTGCAAGGAGATAGTTAATTCACTTAATTGATTTCATTGATTTAAATCAATATGACTAACACCCTAAAGCACTACCCTTCAGTCCGTAAAGGCTTTGGTGCGTTAATGCTCTTTTTTTATGAAAACAATTTCAATCGCTAAATCCTTTTAGGTTAATCTACTTTAATCGCTTTATTGTTTTATGACTTTTAACTACTCTTATCACATCGACATAGTTACACGTTATTAAATATATGGCTTTAGGAGCGGTGACCATGACAACTATTTACGACCTGATCGAAACTTGGATTAATGATAAGCGTGACGATTCGCTTTCTTAACGTACCAAGTAACCCGTTTGTTTTCATGCTGATGTTATTAATTTTAAGATTTTTAAGCTGATAACCGACTTCATTATAATGATTGATGTGAGTTCTAGGAGTTTATTATGGATAAGAAATTGACCACTGCGTTTGGCGCACCGGTACCCGATAATCAAAATGTTAAAACTGCAGGCAAGCGCGGCCCAATGTTGCTTGAGAATGCTTGGTTTATTGAAAAACTCGCTCACTTCGATCGTGAAGTTATCCCTGAGCGTCGTATGCACGCTAAAGGATCTGGTGCTTTTGGTCGCTTCACTGTGACTCATGACATCAGCGAGTTTACTAAAGCTAAGATGTTTGAGTCGGTTGGCAAAGAGAGTGAAGTGTTTGTCCGTTTTTCTACAGTAGCTGGCGAGCGTGGTGCTGCCGATGCTGAGCGTGATATCCGCGGTTTTGCAATTAAGTTTTACACTGAGCAAGGTAACTGGGATTTAGTCGGTAACAATACGCCTGTTTTCTTCCTTAAAGATCCGCTTAAGTTCCCAGATCTTAACCATGCAGTGAAGCGCGATCCTCACACTAACATGCGCAGTGCTAACAACAACTGGGATTTCTGGACATTATCACCAGAATCATTACATCAGGTCACAATGACCATGGGTGATCGTGGTATCCCTAAGTCTTACCGTCATATGGATGGTTTCGGTTCTCACACTTACAGCTTTATCAGTAAAGATGATAAGCGCTATTGGGTGAAGTTCCACTTTAAGACTCAGCAAGGGATCCAAAATTTATCAGATAAAGAAGCAGCTGAAATCATTGCTAACGATCGCGAAAGTCATCAAGCGGATCTGTTGCATTCGATTGAACAAGGTGATTTCCCTAAGTGGACTCTATACGTTCAGTTAATGGAAGAGACTGCGGCAGGTGATTGTCCGTTTAATCCTTTCGATTTAACCAAAGTTTGGCCACACAAGGATTACCCGTTAATCCAAGTGGGTGAGCTAGAGCTTAATCGTAACCCAGATAACTATTTTGCTGATGTTGAGCAGGCTGGATTTGCACCGACTACTATCGTACCAGGTATTGGTTTCTCACCAGATAAGATGTTGCAGGGACGTTTGTTCTCTTACGGTGATGCGCAGAGATATCGTCTTGGTGTTAACCATAGCCATATCCCGGTTAACGCGCCTAAATGTCCGTTCCACTCTTACCATAGAGATGGACTGATGCGCACCGATGGTAATGCGGGCCGCACCATAGGTTATGAGCCAAATTCTCAAGGCCAATGGCAGGAACAGCCTGACTTTAGCGAGCCACCAATGCAGATAGATGGTGATGCGGATGCTTACAGCCAAAGTGATGATGATCACTACAGCCAAGCTGGCGACCTGTTTAGGTTGATGGGAAGCGATGAGCAGCAAAGACTATTTGCTAATACAGCAGCTCAAGTTGGCGGCGCTGATAGACATATTCAGATCCGACATATCCAGAACTGTATGAAGGCGGATGTCGCTTACGGTGAAGGTATTGCTAAGGCGTTGGGCATCACTGCTGACGAGCTATAAGCTAAGAGTTAACCGCTGCTGCGAGTTACGAGTTTCGAGCTAACAGCAGTGACTAGCTAAAGAGTCATTCATATGAAGGTTACGAGGAAAGTATTGAGATTGTGTCTCGGCTTTAACTCGTAACTTTTTATTCTCTGTCTTTAACTCGCGACTCGTCCTGCTTTTTTAAAACAGCAGTGTGAACACACCTAACAGTGCAAATAGCACGGCGCATCCTCTGTGGATCAAGGTCATCGGCAGTTTCTCTGCACTAAAATGCCCAAGAATAACCACTGGCACATTGGCGATCATCATGCCCAATGTTGTCCCCATCACCACCATGGCCAGAGCGTCATACTTGGCCGCGAGTACCACTGTGGCGATTTGCGTTTTATCGCCCATCTCGGCAATAAAAAACAGGATAAAGGTGGCGAGGAAAGGCCCCATTTTATAGACGTTATTTTGCTCTTCATCCATCTTATCTGGAATGAGCACCCACAGCGCGATGACAAAAAAGGCTCCTGCCACCAAGTAACGCGCTAGCTCTGGGCTGAGAAAACTAATGGCCCATTGACCTAGCCAAGCTGCGGCAAAATGATTCGCTAACGTTGAGAGAAAGATGCCGAGAATGATCGCTGTTTTTGCTCCGCTCAGATGACTGAATCTAGCTGTAAGAATAAGCGCGAGTAGTTGAGTTTTATCGCCGATTTCGGCAATAGATACGGTGAAGGTTGATGCGAGTAAAGCTTCTATTGTTTCCAAAAGACTTCCTTAGGGGGCAAAAAATGCTGAGTACAGTACCGGCCCCCTTAAACATATTGGCGGTAACTGCGCTCAGGTCTTGCCTAACAATCTCTGCTTAACGTTTGATTGTCGTGAACACCATGGCGATGTGGCCAAGTATGTTGATGTTCACCCAACTGCATTCACTCATTAGTGACACATTTGGTGGCTACTCCCCTGAAGTAGTGTCGGGCATTATACTGACTCAAAACGAGAGTGCAATGAGGGGAGGAAATCCTGATTAATGTCATTGAGTCATGGGTAAGTGTTTTCAGTGATTATTGGTGATTTATGTTTAGTAGATAGAGGAATATTTAAGCTTATGTCACTGAATTGTTGTAATTTTGAGCGCTTATTCAATTTGTACACAAGTGGCTTGCCGACTGGGTTTTGCTCTGTTAATGTCGCTGCCTGTCATTTTTAATGAGTTAAGCTGTAGTGCAATTTGTATATCTATTTTTTTCTCGATTTATTCAGCCTCAATGGCTTTGTCGATAGAGTAAAACAACACTATTAACTCGTCATTGAGGCCAATTGTAATCACTACAAGGTCAGTAGACCTGATTCGATTGGAGGCTGTTAATCATGATTTCATATCTTGCTAATACCATTCTTTTCAATTCGTTCTAAATCAGACCTACCAAAAATCCAGAATAAAAATATATCTAACAGGACAAATTTGTGAACTTAAAAATGCTTGGCTCAGTCGCCATCGTCGCCGGAACCGCCATTGGCGCCGGAATGTTAGCCTTGCCTTTGGCAACGGCTGCACTCGGTATTATCCCCGCGATTATGCTACTTGTTGTTATTTGGGGTCTGTCAGCTTACACCTCGCTGTTGATGCTAGAAGTTAACTTGCGCGCTGGCGTGGGTGATAATCTTCATGCTATCACGGGCAAAATGTTAGGCAAAAAAGGGCAGTTAATACAGGGGGCTTCTTTCCTCAGCCTATTGTTTGCGTTAACAGCCGCATACCTGACGGGTGGCTCATCTTTACTGGTATTGAAAGCTGAAACCATGTTTGGCATTGCCCTAGACAATCAGCTGGCTGTGGTGATGTTTACCTTAACTCTTGGTTTGCTCGCTGCCTTTGGTGTGGCTTGGGTTGATAAAGTTTCACGGGTGCTATTTTCATTGATGATCGCGCTGCTGGTTATCACTGTCAGCTTCCTATTGCCTGAAGTCAGTCCATCACAGATGGCCGTGACGGCGATGGAAGAGGGGAACGTTGACCTTTGGATGGCTGCTATTCCTGTCGTGTTCACCTCGTTTGGTTTCCATGTGTGTATCGCGACGTTAGTGCGTTACTTAGAGGGCGATGCCGTCAATTTACGTAAGGTGCTGCTAATTGGCTCAACCTTGCCACTGCTTTGCTATGTACTCTGGTTATTAGTGACGTTAGGCACTGTGGGCGCACAAGAGATCCAAGGATTCGGTGGCTCGCTGGCCGCGTTGATCACTTCTCTGCAAGAGATCGCCTCACAGCCTTGGGTCAGCAAGTGTATTTCGCTGTTTGCGGATTTCGCCTTAGTGACCTCGTTCATCGGTGTGACCTTGAGTTTGTACGATTTCATCAGTGAGTTAACTGGCGCGAAAAGCACGGTAGTGGGTCGAGTTCAGACTTGGCTAATCACTTTTGTTCCGCCAGTGCTATGTGCGCTTTACATCCCAGAGGGCTTTGTTGCTGTGCTAGGTTTCGCGGCCGTGCCATTAGTGTTCATCATTATCTTCTTGCCGATTGTGATGGTATTAAAACAGCGCCAGCAAGGCGTATCGGGTTATCAAGTGTGCGGCGGTAAGCCTGCATTAGCTACCGCTGGGGTATTGGGCATTGTGATTATTGCAGCCCAGTTAATGGTTGCACTCTAAGCGGTTGTACAACATCCTTTACTTTGGGGATTACATAGCTTTGTAAGGGATTGATTCAGAGGTTGGTATAACGCTTGTTGCCTATGATAAAGTCGAGGTCGAATATGAAAATATCGAACTCGGCTTTTTCTATACCCAAATTTTGCTAATGCAAAGTTTATCGCTGAAATGGCTGTGATATGAACGGATACAAGCAACAAATTGAAACCAAAATAAGCACGACCCAACTAATAATTAAAAAATGGATTTAACAACATGAAGAAATGGCTTCTCACCGTCGCTGTTGTTGCCACATTTGGCGCACAGGCTGACGAAGGTATGTGGCAACCCCACCAACTGCCTGCAATGGCTGATGAACTTAAAGCTAAAGGACTGGAGATTGATGTCGAGTCTATCTCTAAATTAACTGAATTCCCGATGAATGCAGTGATTAGCCTAGGTGGCTGTACTGCATCATTTGTCTCCCCTAAAGGCCTGGTAGTGACTAACCATCACTGCGCTTATGGCTCCATCCAATACAACTCAACCCCTGAGAAAAACCTTCTTAAAGATGGCTTTTTAGCGAAATCTTATAGCGAAGAGTTACAGGCCACGCCCGGTTCACGTATCTACGTGACTGAAGTCGTGACCGATGTGACCGATAAGGTAAAAAAAGGCTTAGAGGGTAAAATCGGTAACGATTACTACCTAGGCGTTGAGCAGAAAGAGAAAGCGTTAGTGGCTGAATGTGAAGCCGAAGATGGTTATCGCTGTCAGGTTTATAGCTTTCACGGCGGCCTTGAATATTACTTGGTTAAACAGTTAGAAATCCGCGATGTGCGTCTGGTTTATAACCCAGCAGCAAGCGTTGGTAAGTACGGCGGCGATATTGATAACTGGATGTGGCCACGTCACACCGGCGACTTCTCTTTCTACCGTGGTTATGTGTCTAAAAGCGGCAAGCCAGCTGATTTCAATAAAGACAATGTACCTTACGAGCCAAAGAGCTTTTTGAAAGTCTCGGCTAAAGGTGTTAGTGAAGGTGACTTCGTGATGGTAGCCGGTTATCCAGGCCGCACCAATCGTTACCGCACAGCCAACGAAGTTGAAAATACCTTTGAGTGGGCCTACCCAGAAGGCAAAATGCTGCGTGAGCGTTTTATTGAGATCATCAAAGAAACAGCACCAGAAGGCAGTGATGAGCGTATTAAGTATGAAAGCTTGATTGCTGGTTTAGCCAACTACGCCAAGAATTTTACTTCAATGATTGAGTTTTATGGTAAGTCGACCATGCTCGATGAACGTAAAGGACGTGAGTCTGAATTGGCTAGCTGGATTAATAAAGACAGCAAGCGTCAGCAGCAATATGGTCAGACAATGGCTGAACTGGATAAATTGATCGTCGAAGGGCAAGAGAATCAAGCTCGCGACATTATCCTCGGCTATATCCGTTACACCACTATGGTCCCAACGGCGCGTAAACTATACCGTTTAGCCAATGAACAGCAACTTGATGATATAGCGCGTGAGCCAGGCTATCAAGAGCGCGATCTTGTTCGTTTTAAGTCAGGTATGGAACGTATCGACCGTCGTTATGCTGCGAGTGTTGATAAAGCGGTTCTGCTTGATATGTTATCGCGCTATGCCGTGTTACCAGCGAGTGAACGTATTCCTGCACTGGATAAAGCCTTTGGCATTGGTAAGACCTTAGATGTGAAGAAACTGTCTAAGACTTTAGATGCCATGTACGCCGAGACAACTCTGGGTGATATGGAGACTCGTTTAGCTTGGATGAACAAATCAGTTGCTGATTTTAAGGCATCAAACGATCCTTTCATCCAGCTTGCTGTTGCCATGTATGACACCGATATGGCTGCTGAGAAGAAAGATAAAGAGCTTGCCGGTAAGTTGATGAAGATACGTCCTCAGTACATGGATGCCATCATCGCCTTCAATACTGAGCAAGGTAATCCTGTTTACGCCGATGCGAACTCAAGCTTGCGCGTGACCGTTGGTCATGTAAAAGGCTACTCGCCAGAAGATGGCCTTAAGGCGGTGCCTTTCACTCGTTTAGAGGGCATTTTAGCGAAAGACACTGGCGCTGATCCATTTGATGCACCGTCTAAGCAGCTTGAGCTTATTAAGCAGAAGCTGTATGGCGATTACTATATGAAATCAATCGATTCAGTACCGGTTAACTTCCTGTCTACCTTAGACACTACGGGTGGTAATTCAGGCTCACCAACCTTAAACGGTCGTGCTGAGCTAGTGGGTCTGCTGTTTGATGGTGTGTACGAGAGTATTATTGGTGACTGGGGTTACGATCCCGTGACTAATCGCTCTATTCAGGTCGATAGCCGTTACATGCTATGGGTAATGAAGTATCTGGATAATGCAGATAACTTGTTAGCTGAAATGGAAATCGTTAACTAGCCTCTGGCTTCGAGTTATAATTGTTATAAGGCGTTTAAGTGAAAACTTAGACGCCTTTTTTATTTCTGAACGGATGGAGTTTGTCGATTAGACCTAGACCAATACTTGGCGTGTGTTGGCGATGTAGTGATGAATTTCAGCCTCAACTTTAATGTCTATCATCTCTTTGGGTCGACAAGCATTTGGGCAAGGCATATTGGGTGTAGTACCAAAGAGTCGGCAGATCAACGGGCGTTGCTCGTATACAGTGCAACCTTTAGGGCCCAAGTGTACGCAATCCCACTTCTCTAATGCGGCATCATGTTCGGCGTCAGTTTTAACCGGTAGGCGCGCTATTTCTACTGCAGATGTGGTGACTGGTCCGCAGCAATCGTGACAACCCAGCACACATTCGAATGTCGGAATACCTTCGCGCAGACGTGCGACAGTTTCTCGGTCATTGTTGATTAAACTTTTCATTAACTGTTAACTCTTGTGCGATTCACGACCATTAATTCTAAGCCATTATAATCCCAATTCACTTGCCGTTGGCAATCTCTTTAGAGTCAAAGGGAGTGATGATGTCGCAATAGTATCTATGTATCGGTTTAGAGAAGACCATGAAGAAGATTAAAGGTGAGAGCAGATTTATATCAGTATTTGGCCTTATGAGTTTGGAATACAATCAGAAATAAATTGACGAATACGACTCAAGTCAGTTAGGTTTTTACTCAATTACAATCGAGCGTCATTATATTGCCCATTAAGTTTATTCAGTAGACGGTATTGTATTAACTTCATTTATTGGGGGGAATCGCCAATAAACTAATAGTATTTGGCCGATATTACTGTGCTTGCTTACCGTTCTTTTTTGTTGTTTAGGACATTTATAGATTCATACATTGCAGAGGTGAACGGTGACACTGACAGGTTCGGAAAACTTTATTAGAGACTTATATTGTCGAGCAAGTGACTGGGAGCCGATCGCTTTTAGGGCTTGGGCTCTAGAGCAGTTTGCTAACTTGTGCTCCGCCGATGCGGCATTGTGGGGCACGGGGAGTTATCAAACTTACGAGTTCCATTGTTGCAAGGTCTATGGGCTGGATAGCCAATATGGTGAAAAGTTAAGGAATAGCCTTATCTATAATCCAATGGCCAAGACGGTGATGAAAAGCCTGAATACCAGTATTGTGATGAGTGATATTTTACCTGATGATGAGTTTTATTCTTCAGAGCTCTATCAGATATTATTTAAGCCTTACGGAATAAGCCGGATTATCTCGACGGCATATAAAGAAAAGTCCAGTGAACTGTATTCGTTAATTAGTTTGTATCGCTCTGATGAGTCAAAAGACTTTACCAAGGAGGAGCAGCAGCTTATTAATCGTTTGGTGCAACATCTGGTGTCCGCTGGCGATCATAATTACAAACTCAGTTTACCCCAACAAGGGGATGGTGAAGCGTTCGCGATTTGCGATCGACATGGCTATTACTGGCACATATCCTCGGGGTTTCAGCAGTTTTTGAGCGGTCTTGAATCTGACTCTGTCGATAGCAGTTATTTTCCCTATAAAATCGAAGGCCCCGCAGAGATAAAGTGCGATGAGGTGATGTTCAATATCGTCGCGGCTGAAAGCTTGTTTAAAATCGAGGCTCGCTTGATTGGTCCTTTGGATAAGCTGACTTTGCGGGAGCTGGAGATCGCCTCTTGGCTTGGAAAAGGGATGACCTTCAAGCAGGTAGCGAAAGCGCTGGAGTTATCGCCGTCAACGGTGTCTAACCACCTATATCGTATGTACCAAAAGTTGGGGATCGCCAGTCGCAGTGAACTGGTTGCTTTGTTGAAAAATCCCGTCGATAAATCTTAGTGAACCGAGCGATACAGATGTGGAAAAGGATACCTAACAAGTAAAGTTGTTGAAAGGTACCCTAGATGTTTACTGCAGCTGTTGATTAGTGGATGGTGATTCTAAACCGTTCCCATGCTGCGATTTGCTGACTCCCCGCGGTGACTTTCATCGGTCCATTACCATGGGCCATCATGTATTTTGCGTGAGTACTTTGCAGTGAAATGACATCGCCATCCTGCATACAAGCATTGCTGCTGTGATTGGTTAAAGTGAATTTCTCCCATTCAGCCAATCTCTCGCCATCGGCTAACATGTCTCCATTGTTTTTAGCACTGAAAAAGAAGCCTCGGTCGGTGCGTAAACTGATACGCGATCCGCCGCGAATGCAGTTGGATATATTGTCTGGCTCCATAGTGCGTAGCTGGAATTTTTCCCAAGTTTGCATGTGATTTCGATTGGCAAATACGTTGCCACCCCCTGCGTTATCTGCAGAGACATAGGTGCCATGATCACTGAGCAGTGATATCTCCTCGTGCTTAAGCTTCTCTTCAATCAGGGTGACTCCGAAGGTTTCCCATGCCCCTAAAGCTGCCCATCTTGCCACGGCTTGTCCGTTGGGTTCAGCGGCGACAAACTTCTGGCTACTGGTGTGGTGCAAGGCGATAGCATCGGTTGTTTGCAAGCAGCCACTAGGGTTGCTGAGATTGATGAGTCTAAAGCGCTCCCATGCTCTAAAGTGAGAACGGTCGGCATCTAAATCGCCATTACCCGGTGCACTGACATAATGACCATTTCCGGTTCTCAGTCCAATCGTGTCGCCATGTTTGATGCATTGATTTGATTGGGCCACAGTGCGATTTTCATCAAACCTTACTACGCCGAAGGTTTCCCAGCTATCGATAGCCTGACCATTGGCATCAAGTCCTTGGCCTCCATTTTGGTCGGCGGAGAGAAGAGTGTTGTGAGTACTGGTTAATGCTAGGTGGTTTTTGATGTTCGCGACATGAAAATCCCGTGAGTAACCTTGGTAATAGTGCTGGTTGAAACCGTCTTTCCAGTATCCTTTATGCATGATTCGGTACATGCCTGTTGGCGTTTCTGCATCCGGTGTCCATTTTACCTCGGAGAATGAGCAGTCGATGCACAGCAGGTTAGGGTCGTTATACCAAACAAAGGTAGTGTCGAGGTCATTGTCTGTGCGGTAAGTTAGCCATTCACCGTTGGTCCAGCGCTGTACCTCTAAAAACGAATTTTGGGCCAAGTAGTTGTTCTTTGGTGTACCTGCTCTGAATTTGACATAGACCTCATCATTGACCAAGTACTCCGAGTTAGCGTCATGGTGCACCTGACCGAAGTGTTCATAAATGGGTTTGCCGTCAGCCACTGTGTCCGGTGTCAGTAAAACCTGATTGCGGGAGAGATCTGGCGGTGTAGGGCCTGCTGCAACAGGTCTGTTACTTACGATGGCATCTGCCATATCTGCGTAGATTTGCATGTAGGCAGGCGCAGTATTAGGGCCAAAAATGGTGTGAGCCCCTTCGTATCTTTGGGCTTGATACTCCTCAGGTGTGGTGATGTAGCCATGGTAAGCGTTGGCGAGACCGGCGATGACAACATGTCTCACGCCGATGCTTTGGAGTTGATCGAGTAATTGATTTTCTAAGCGACGCCCCGCCATGGTGGTCATTTCACCCGCGACTGAAACAATAGCAAGTTCACCTAAAGTGAAAATCTGAAAAGGAATATGAGCAGTATAAAGATCGCCAATGATGGTGCTGCGAGCAATAAAGCCAGGTTTAGGGTATTGGCAAATTTTACGACTCACTTGGTTGTGGGCTATAGGGGCAAACCAATGTAGCCCCGGCATGGCAAAGGCGGCATTATTGAGTAAACTCATCCCTTCCCAAGTCCCTAGTGTGGCTGCATAACCGTCATGCCATGAGCCCGCTAGAAATGACAGGCCAAACTCGCCTTCACAGACTCGCGCTTGGCTTTGTTCATAGGCAAACTCTTCGGTGACGGTATATTCCGGCATATAGACATATTGATGTCGGAACTGCAGCTCATTGCTCAAGCGGAAATTGGCTTGTCGATACAGCTCGTTAGCTTTATCAAATTGCTTGGTACCAGAGTGTAGAGCACTGTCTGAATCTGTGTAACGACAGCCATTACGTTGTCCACAGATATTGGGAGATACATCCCCTAGGGTGCTGTTGGCAAAGGCGGCGACAAAGGTGCTTTCATCTCGATAGTTACTGCCTTTGCTCTTTTCAAATAGCTGACTGGCAATGCCTTTGTTGTCGCCACTGATCTGTCTTTGGTTTTGACTGAATGAGGTGTTGTGCACGCCAAACCAGTTGATGCTACCTATCTCAGTGCCATCGTCACCCACCAGTTTTAGCAAGGTCATATTTTGATTAATGTTAGTGCCGTATTGGCCACGATCTGGATTGAGCGCGTAAGCGGTCGGGTTACGGTTAACCCCTGTTTCGCTTAACTCGCCTTTATTGAAATAGATCTCGCCGGGCTCGCGGGTTTCAATCGCTTTTTTAATTGACTGAAAAATGCCATCAACAATCGCTTTATGGTGCCTTTTATCATGACCCAGAGTACCTGCGTTAAGGAGCACATTATGATCGAAGCCGCCAGGACCGTTGTGGTTATGAGTCGCGGTTAACATCACATTGGCATCGGAGTAGCGCTCGCCATAGGCATCGGTTAACTTTGCCATCACTCCTTGTTTTACACCTTGAGGAATACTGTGCAGATCTGTTGAGACAAAAATAACCATGTTGCCAGTGCCAAAGGATTCTATCGCATAGGCTCGCGACCAAAGCCGAGTTTGAATACCTTGAGTCGGATTGAGAAATCCGTAGCCCAACATATGTGTGTCACCTGCAGGCCCTGTAATGTCATAAATGCCACTGCCGAGATTCCAGTCTCCGGCATAGCTGCAAACACTGGCTGATAGTAAACTTGCTGCCAATAACCCTTGTTTAAAAATCTTAACGTTCTTCACTGTATTCTCCTTGTGAGCGAACATGCTCCTTTTTAGATATGGGGTATTTTTAGCACCGCTGAAACTGACGGTATAGGGTAAAAATGACCTAATGGGTTCAGGTCATTGTTTTTATGAACCTTATAATAGAATTTAAACTGAGGCGGATGGTGAAAAGGTTGAAATAGGCATTTTTTGATAAAGCGGAAGGGTTATCGAGGAGTGCGCACACTGGATCCTGAAACAAGTTCAGGATGACAATTGAAGTCCAGAGTGACTATCTGAAGGTCGGAGGTGGCAATTGAAGTTTAGGATGGCTAATGAAGGTAAGGCTGGATATTGAAAGTCAGTCTACTTTGCCTTTTAGTGCTGCGACCTCTTCAATGGTTAACGCTCGCATCTCGCCTTCATTTAACGCCCCCAGTGCCAGTGTTTGCAGCTGTACTCGCTTAAGGTCAACCACCTTAAATCCCAGCGCTTGAGACATACGCCGGATTTGCCGATTTAATCCTTGAGTCAAGGTGATCTCAAATTGATCGTCAGCTAATCGTGTCATCGAGCATGGGTTCGTGGTGACATCGCGGTAACTCACGCCTTGTGCCATTAACTGAAGGAAATCATCACCAAAGGCTCTGTCGACCCTGACATGATAAATTTTGCTGTGACCAAAATCCGGATGCATGAGTGTTTGAGTCAGTTCGCCATCGTTGGTAAGCAGGAGCAAACCCCGAGAATCTTTATCTAAGCGGCCGACGGGGTAAAGTCTTGGTGTTGATGGCAGAAGGTGCAACAAGCTGGCTGGATCGTCGATGAGCAAGCGTGAATCGGTTCCCACGGCCTTGTGTAAGACCCTGTACTGTTTCATCTCTACGCCAGCGATGGGCTGACCTTCGAAGGTGAGCATTTCAAGGCAAGATGCAGTCTCTGATGAATTGGCTAGTGTGACAGTGTCGATGTGATTGGCTAAGCGGCCATCTAAGGTTATCTGGCCATCGCGGATATAACGTGTCGCGGCTCTTCGGGAGCACAATCCGGTTAGCGCTAAATATTTGGCCAGACGCATTCTGGTGGGATCTTGTTCCATCTCTTTTTGGGATACACATATAAGGCTGACTGGGGGCAGTTTACCATTATTTACGCCATAACTCGCTTACGTCATCGTGAGCTTGGTGTCATTAGCCAGCTTTCTGATTGTTAACGCTAGGATCACGCACCACAGCATGGTGATACTTGTTTGAAACCACATGTTGAACGCTACCCAACAGAATCTTGTATGCAGATGATTACACGGGAAAAAATCTAATGTTTGCCAATCAAGTTGATAGAGTAAGCCTGCCGCACTGATAAACCCCAAAATACTGACTATAAACATTGTGTTAGAACACACGTCTTTATGGATGAATCGCATGATATTAGCGAGCAGGAAAAGCACAAAGGTACCAACAAGAAAGCTGGTGGACACTAGACGGTGTTCATCGAGATAGTTGATGGGGAACACACCGACAAGGATGATAGACAGGCCGACCCAGGAGCCAGCAGCAGCAATATAATGGCTGTAGTATCCCAGCTTGAGTTTGAATAGGCCATACATAGAGAGCAAGATGCAGGATCCTGCGATGACTAATGAAAAGTTGTAGATATAGGCGAGGGGGGAGTGAATATAATCACCTAAGAAATCAGCTCGTCTGAGGAACACCTCTGGACCGATAACTTGGTATTTGGCCCAGACTGAAATAACGATTCCGATGGCGGAGACAAACGCGCCGGTTAGGATCATTAACACCACTAATCTATGAAGGTCATAACGTGGGGAATGCATATCAAGCTCTTGTTCTTGTGACATTTTAGTTCACTTTTATAAGGGATTAAAGCGTGGCTTTATAGCACCGCTAAATTAAACGAGGACTTAGCCTCATTATTAGATCTCCTTATCAAATGCAAACTCTCTTGCTCATATTAACTTGCCCTAAGCCCTATAAATTCTCAATAGGATCGGAGTGATAATCTGCATTTAATTGTTAGCAAATATATTGCTGTTTATTGAGAGGAAATGCGGAGCAAATAAAAAGGGAGTGCAGATATCTGCACTCCCTTATCAAATCAAAGGGGATTTTCAGTATTGTGGCTTAGACTCGTTTACGGAAAATGACAATCGCAACAGCGACGACAGCTAAGATCATGCAGTACCAAGCGTGTGTTACCACTTCTAATGGCGAAAGGCTAAAGACTGAAGCTATCAGCAAGGCTTGAGCACCGTAGGGGATAAGACCCTGAATAATACAGGAGAAGATATCTAAGATACTGGCAGCGCGCTTAGGCGTGACTTGGTGCTTCTCTGCTAGCTCCTTAGCGATATCCCCTGTTACCACAATAGAAACTGTGTTGTTAGCCACACAGGTGTTGGTTATCGCAACAATGCCCGCCATACCCAGTTCTGATGCTCGGGTAGATGCGCCGCCTTTAGCTTTAGAGAATTTAGCGATCAGTTTTTCTATCTGCTTACTGACAAAGGCAAGTCCGCCTTGTTGTTGCATCAATGCTGCTAGACCGCCGACTAACATAGAGAGAATAAAGATCTCCTGCATGTTACCAAAACCTGCGTAGATATCCTGACCAAACTGGATCACACCGTAATCCATGGTGAATAGGCCAGTAATGCCCGCGAGTAGTATGCCGATAGTGAGTACTACAAATACGTTTAAGCCCGAAACTGCCAGTACTAGAATGGTTAAGTAAGGAATCACTTTAACGAAGTCGATCTCTTGGGTCGCAACTTCAGCTTGCCCTTGGCCCGCTAACGTAAAGGCGATAAGCGTGATGATGGATGCTGGAATGGCAAAGATTAAGTTCTCTTTGAACTTATCTTTCATCTCACAACCTTGAGTGCGGGTTGCGGCAATCGTCGTGTCAGAGATGATGGAAAGGTTATCACCAAAAAGTGCACCTGATATAACCGCACCTGCCATAAGGGCGAGTTCGATTTGTGCTTCGTTAGCCACACCTAAAGCGATGGGAGCAACAGCGGCAATGGTGCCCATTGAGGTACCCATCGCGGTTGCAATAAAGGCCGCAATCACAAAGAAGCCTGGAAGTAGCAAGTTAGATGGCACCAAAGATAGGCCTAGTGCGACAGTGGCATCTACGCCACCGGTTGCTTTAGCGACGGCAGCAAAGGCGCCAGCTAATAAATAGATAAGGCACATGGCGATAATGTTCGCGTGGCCAATTCCGGCAATAAAGGTCTCTATGCTCTGATTTAATTTTTGCTTAGAGATGATAAGCGCAAAGATTATCGCAGGTAAAATGGCGACAACACTAGGAAGTTGATAGAAAGCGAAATCGACACCTTGGCTCTGAAAGTACACGCCAGCGCCGATAAATAGCGCTAAAAATAGGAATAATGGAACTAGAGCCAAGAAGGAGGCTGTAGGTGGGATACTTTGGGTATCCACATTTTTGTTTGGTGAATTGTTTGTTGAAGTCGTCAAAATGTTCTCTCTTTCTCAGTAATTCTCTATCGAACCATAAGTTCCCATCGCCCTCCTAGCATGGAACATGCTGCCATATTCATTTTAGGATCATGAAACTGGCAGTATGGTACATCTCAATAGTTGAGAGGATATGAGATTTACAGACGTCTGTCAATTTAGACGTCTAGATGTTTTTACTGCTATATCGTGTTTAACTCGAATTAATCAATATCCCGAGATCGAATGACGTTATTACTCGCGCAGTTGAGTTATCATATCACCCCCCACAAAAAAGATGATCCGTAGGATCTGTTGAACCTTATTTGAAGGTAAGTGCTATGAAACTCATTGATATTGATAAAAAACGATATAAGAAACACCTTAATCTTGTGAGCGTGGCTCTAGTGATTGGCTTGAGTGTTCTATCTTTGGCATTTGGTGCGCTGTTGATTGCGGCTTTTGGAAGCAATGGCAGTGAGGGGATTACTGGGGAGGGACCAACAGGGAATTTTCATCTTAATTTGTTAGGTGTCATTCTTGCTGCGGTGATCTGTGTGATGGTGATGATCCGCGTGAAAGATACGCCTTTTATGACAGAGGTTTACTACGTGTGGCGACTTAAGGCGTTACATAATCGCATCTATCGTCGGCTTAAGGCCATTAAAGCGGCAGCAAAAAACCAAGATCTCAATGCGCTGATTATCTTGAATTACTACTACGAGAGTTTAAAACAGGTCTATTTTCTAGACAATAACACCTTGACGATGAGCAAGGTTGAGAAAGATATCACTGAGCTGCACCACACGATTGCCGAGCATAATTTGACAGTGTCACTGGAACAGTTTGATGATGAGATGTTGAAGGATTTTAACTAGTCAGGAATTCTCTGAAAGGCTGAGGTTATTGACTATCGGCCTTATCTGACAAAATATGCTGAACACAGGCAGACCTGAGCAGTGAGGTGAAGTTTTTAACATCACCATGATGATTCAGCGCTTCAATATATAAGCTAGCTATAAATTGGTTTCTCTTCACTCCTTGGCTTTCTGCTATTTGATCTAACAGATCCCAAAAGAGCTTTTCTAATGAAATACTGGTGACGTGACCCTGAATTCTAATCGATTTCTGGATCGGCAAGTAGTGGCTAGTAGGGCTATCGAAAAAAAGATTGCTCATAATAAATAATTTAAACTCCACAGCTGAATGGATTTAATCAATGAATTTAAACATATAATAAGTATCTGCAATTGTATTCTTAATAGTCAGTGAATGGGTAGGGTGGTATCTTATCGGAACCATTGTTAATTTCATGAGGGTATTTATAGGTGTTTTGTTAGCATTATGATTTCTGGTGGTGTTGTTATTAGGTTGGTCATTTCCCTAATCAAGCGTTTAAAGTGTATGGTGTTTTGATGTTTTTCGTAGGCAGCACTATCAACAAATTTCTTAATAAAAATGAAATGCCCTTTGTTTTTATTCTCTTCATGAAGCTCATATTCAACACAACCCAATTCATTCCTAGCTGCTATAACAACACTTTCGAGTAGTACAAGAAGTGCATCTTCTTTACCACTTTGTGCTTTGAAACGAGCTAGCAAATAGATCATATGTTCGCCCATAACGACAGCCTAATTCCAATGACGAAAAAGGGATAATGTAATGCGTTAGTCGATTAATGTGGTAGCAAAGGGGTACTACATTTGGTTTTTTAGCATAAAATACTCTTTGCTTTACAGCTCTTTGGGGTGAAGTTGTGCTTAACGTTGATGTATAAGTGGTCCTAATAGGCACACTAAGAGAGAGGTGATGTAGGCATGGAATACGGGGAGTGAATAGAGGTGTATTTAAATATCACTTTTAAGGCTAGTCACCTTTAAATTAACAGGGTTCAGGCCTTTTTTAGATAAGAGTGTAAGCACAAAGTAGCATGGTGTCCCCCCTCTAAAGTTGGCCACTTTTAGTGTGCTTTCACTGAGGGGAGGGTAAGTAACATTTCTATTACATTCGAGTAGTGTAAATAAAGGGCTGTTTTATTTTAAACAGCCGCGTCTGTCCATTTTATTACTCATTTAAATATTAACCAAAAGCTTGGTTTAATATTTTAGCTTATTTTGTTTCTGGCCTTCTGATAGAAATATGAAACACACAGTAATATGGCACCAATTACCATAAAGGCGACCACTTTTTGTATTACCTCGAAGGTGGCCATATCAATAAAAATAACTTTTGCGCAGGATAGGGCAAATAGTATTCCTGCGAGTTTGACCATCTGCGCCTGTTTAGGCTTCAAGCTAATAAACATCAGCCAACTCCCATGTATGACAAGTAAAATGGCGCTAATAGGGGCTGCAAAAACGGTGGGGAGTTGATAACTCCAAAGCAGGTAACTGAGTGCTAATAATAGGTGCCATCCCCACTGTAAAACAGCGAGAGATATACTGGATTTATGCGCCCTAATCACTGCACCATTTTGCAACACCAGCCATCCGAGTATCGCTAAACTTACAGCCTCGGCAAGACAATAAAGTAAATTTTCTGTGCCGGATGCGGTATAAGTTTGCGCGTGGACCAGTAGCGGTGCAATACCGAAAATAAAGGTTAATCCATAGGCTAAACTGACGCCTGACTTCAGTACCTCAGGTAGCGGTTTTAAGCTGACAAGCCAAACAAAGTAGCCAGACAACACGGCAGCCACCACTCCCCAATTACCGACAAAACTCTGGATGATAACCGCTGTGATGAGTCCGAAATAAAAGGGACTGAGTTGCCATTGGAATGTGAATATTCGTTGCGAAATTTTATCCAATGAACGATATCGGACAAGCAGTCCTGACATCATTACCGCGCCGATGGTTAATCCGATAAGCCCCTGCCATCTTTGATCTAAGCAGCTTGCCGCAGTGATCAATATGGCGGTTATGGTGAGTACTTTTGCTTCTAATATTAGCGCCCTATGTTTTATAATACGGGCGAGTATTAGACTCATGAAACAGCTTCCCCAGATAGCGATACTAATGTAATGCTCAAAATCTCTCAGTACCTTAGGGATGAACAAAACTGGCAGAGCGATGAAGCAAACAAGCTGGACTAGAGCGGTAAACTTGATCAGTTTAGAATCGGCAAAATGGCGTTTATACCAGTAGTAAGCAAACATTAAGCTGGCAAATACTTCAATTCTGGCGATTTTTGCGTAGAGCGCTTGCTGACCAAGGCTAAAGCTGCCTGAATCAAGTATGCCATATCCGATCATAATCAATAGCGGAATCATCAGCAGCCAAGCAAATAACTCAGTGAATCTAAGGTTATCTTTTGCGGCTAAATAGAGCAGGAATAAGCTGATTAGGGGTAAGGTATTTAAGCTGTGCTCATAGCTGATAAGCGCGGCAATAAAGATCAGTGTGACGGTATAGCCAACACTGAGCAACTCTTTGAGTAATCGCCATATTTTTTGCTCATACACTAAGCCCCAAGTGTTATCTTCTTGTCTTAAAAACTTGTGCATGATGAGGCTTGAAGAGTAAAGCGTCGCTGTCGTCAGCAGCAGTAGAATCAGCGTAAAACTATTGGAGCTGAAACTGTCTAAATTGTAGCGACTCAAGTTGATTGTTTCGGCTAGCCCATAAATATTGAGCGCGAGACCTAAGGTCAGCAGTACATAAGCTTCAGCACGCACTGAGGTTAATTTCTCTTTTGCACCTAGCCAGAGCAGTAGCGAACCTTCCAGTAGCAGCGCCAGTCCCAGGTACTCATGGCTGATTAGGTTTAATGCGGCGAAACCTGCAAAGCTACCCGCAAAGACTAAAAGTATGCCCCTGAGCTGCTGGTGTTGTCGTAAAGCAATAAATAAACCGGCGCATATCAGGCTGTTTAGCAGAAAGACTTCGCCGTTATAAAGGGTAAATTGACTTGTCGCCATTAAAACCAGTGCGATTAACGCAAAAGGAAGCGCTAGGATCCGTGAGGTTAACGGCCTTTGTTTGCTTTGCTCTATCTTATTATCCACGGCATTCGATTGTGTCTTGAACAGCCAATAAATACTGGTAAAACTATAGAGATAGAAACTGCCTGAAATTGAGACTATACCTAGGATGACTTGCCAGTCTAAGTGGATAAAGGCTTGTCCTTGGTAGAGCATAAAGGCTTCAATACACGCGATATGGAGCAAGCTGGTGACTTCCATAAGCGGAGGCCAATTCAATTTTCGACTCTGTATTAACGCAAAGCAACCGATAAGCAAGAGGTAAGGAAGGTAAAGCAGGGGCGCTTGGCTGCCAGAGATTAACATGACTGGTGCGAGCGAACCGCCTATCAGACTGATGATAGACACCACTTTGGTTTCAAACTTCATCGATATTCCAAACCCCGCTAACGTGATTAGAAATAACAAGATAAAGCTTATACCTGTGGGAATAAGGCCGAAATAGGGGCCGATAAAATAGGTACTTAAAAAATTGAGTATTAGCCCTAGCCCGATGAGACCGGAGGCAAAGTCCTGCATGCCTGGCCGTTTTTTATAGATGAATGCACCTAGTGCGATAAAGGCATTGGCGGACGCGAAGCCGAATAGGGCTTTTCCCAGTTCAGAAAACCAGTTGTTGATTGAATATTGCAACAGGTAACCAAAACCTAAGGTTAAGGTGATGATACCGGCGACCGTCATCAGAAAGACTGGACCTTGCCCTTTTTCCTGATAGTGCTGATAGAAAGATTTTACCTGATTGAAGATCCCAGCGAACGGGCCAAGGAGGCTGCTTAAACTGGCATTAAGTTGCCCTGCAGATTGACTCAACTGATTGAGCAATTCTGAACTGGCACTGACTTTGGCTTTTTGGTTATGACGTTGTGGTTGTGGGGGCTGTTCGGCCTCAGTCCAAGGATCGATACTGACTTGGGATGTTCTCTCGGAGTATTTGGGCAGCTTAACGGCTTCAACATCAGCTTGGTCTTTGCTACGCTGCATATTGACATCAGCAGGTGCATTGGCCTCATCTGTTTCATTAATCGCTAGTGGAGAGGTCTTTATTTGATGGCTTAGGTTATCAAGTTTATTGCTCATCAAACTTAACTGTATCGCTAAACTTTGCTGCTGATCTCCCTGCTTTCTCTGTAACTCATCGAGCTCAGCCCTCAGTTGTAAAAGTTCTTCCTTTAACTGCATTACCTAATTTCCAAATTAATAACATCCATCCCTGCAGCCAGTCTACTTGGCTATTCGTCAAACTGCTAGCGGGTGAAATCCTGTTGAATGTTGAATAGCTAATATTCAATTTACAGGAGGTAATATTTTCTTTCTATTATGGGCAAACATAGCATTTACATTGATACTCTCTGTCGATCACCATCAAAGCAATTAACTAAACACCTTGTCGAACGCGGCTTTTAAAAGCTCAACTTTATGGGTTTCCCGTGGATTTTTCTTAAATACCATAGAGAGATTAAATTGATACTTTGTCGTATCAAAATGGATGATCCGCATCTGCTTGCTGGCAAGCTCGCTTTTAATGTAACTCCCGGGCAGATACCCTATGTAGCAACCAGATAAAATCAGGGTCTTTCTGGTATCAAACTGATATGCCTTGGCTGAAAGATTGAGCTTTTTAAGCTGTTCGCGGCCTTCGGCATCGATGTCGATTCCGGGATGAATAGAGGGGGCTTCGGCTAGTATTTCTGCGGTGATCTCATCATCTTTCATGTCGAAGTAGGGGTGATGGCTGCTGCAGCACAGATAAATCGGTTCGCTGTAGATGGTTTGGTAACTCAAACCTTCTATTTGGTGGTAACTGGGAAGTAAGCCTACATGGGCTTTATCCTGCAAGAGAGAACGTTCGATATTATGGATAGAATCTCCATCTAAAATCAGATGCAGTTGAGGTTCTTTTTGATGCAAAAAGTGGATCACTTCGGCCAATTTTTTCTGCATGGTGTTATCGAGCTGATCGGCACAAAATAGGATTAATTCACCACTTAACTCCTGACCTAAGTTATTGACTAGCATTGAGAAGTCATTAATTGAGTCGAATAGTGATATGCAGGCATGGTATACGGCCTGTCCCTCTTCTGTCAGCGAAAATCCTCCCCGCCCTCGGCTGCAGAGTTTAAGTTTCATTCGACTTTCTAGGTTCGACATGTGAACGCTGATAGTCGAGCGAGTGATCCCAAGTTCAGTCTCTGACGCGGAGAAACCGCCGTTCTCAACCACAGTGCGAAAGATTCGCAGCAGACGTAGATCATATTCCGTAACGGCTTTAGGAATGATGGAGTGTTTTTTCAAAGTTTTACCTACCTAAAACATAAGGTTTAATGTTTTGTATTTAACATGAGATAAATTTACTATTCAATAGCTCTATTCAAAATGCTTTTTAGTCTCAAGTTACTCGCCACGCCAGATCGTCATTTATGTCTTAGGTGTCAGCGAGATACATCGTAGGAGTGAACATGCAAGCAGTTAAAGACAAAGGATTAGTTAAACTCAGTTCCTATATCGACGGTAAGTGGAGTGATTCTGGGGCAAGGTTTGATGTCACCAATCCTGCCAACGGTCAGGTTGTTGCTCAAGTGCGCAATGCTGGTATCGCCGAGACAGAAGCGGCGGTATTAGCGGCAAAACGTGCATTGCCTGCATGGTCAAAAAAATCGGCCAATGAGCGCGCCGCAATCCTACGAACTTGGTTTAATTTAATGATGGCAGCCCAAGATGATCTTGGTTGCATCTTAACCCTTGAGCAAGGTAAGCCATTAGCCGAAGCCAAAGGTGAGATAGGCTACGGTGCGGCATTTATTGAGTGGTTTGCCGAAGAGGGTAAGCGTGTTTATGGCGATACTATCCCTGCGCCATCGGCTGATAAGCGCATTGTCGTTATCAAGCAGCCAGTCGGGGTTGTCGCCTCTATCACCCCTTGGAACTTTCCTAACGCCATGATCGCGCGTAAAGCGGCGGCTGCACTGGCAGCTGGCTGTACGTTTGTTGTGCGCCCATCACCTTCAACGCCTCTTTCTGCATTGGCCATGGCTGAACTTGCCGAACGTGCTGGCGTACCAGCGGGTGTGTTTAATGTTGTGGTTGGTGAAGATTCCGTAGGCATGGGCAAGGTACTGACTGAGCATCCTGATGTCGCCAAATTCACTTTTACCGGCTCTACAGCGGTAGGCAAAATTTTGATGACCCAAACGGCCACCACCGTGAAGAAGATCTCCATGGAATTGGGCGGCAATGCGCCGTTTATAGTGTTCGATGATGCCGATCTCGATGCTGCGGTTCAGGGTGCGCTAATTTCTAAATATCGCAATGCTGGGCAAACCTGTGTTTGTACTAATCGAATCTTAGTGCAAAAAGGCGTAGCTCAAGCATTTACCGATAAGTTCGTCGCAGCGGTAGCCACGCTTAAGATGGGCGATGGTCTCGATGCTGGTATCAATGTCGGTCCGATGATCTCATCTATGGCCGTTGATGGCGTACAAGCATTAGTTGATAAGACGGTGGAGCAGGGCGGCGTTGTCATCAAGGGCGGTAAGCGCAGCACTGGTGGCGGTAGTTTTTATGAACCCACTATCGTAACGAATGTGACCAATGACATGGCGCTGGCGTGCAACGAAGTCTTTGGACCTGTGGCACCTATCATCACTTTCGATACAGAAGCCGAGGCGATTGCGATCGCTAACGATACTGAATATGGACTGGCAGCGTATTTCTACTCCCGTGATATTGGTCGTGTATGGCGCGTAGGCGAAGGGCTTGAATACGGCATGGTTGGCGTGAACGAAGGCATTATCTCCAACCCAGCCGCTCCCTTTGGTGGTGTGAAACAGTCTGGTAATGGCCGCGAAGGTTCTAAGTATGGCCTCGATGATTACATGGAAATTAAATACCTCTGTATGGGTGGTATAGACAAGTAGGCATCGCCTGCTAAAACCTAGAAATAGCTAGAGTGCCCAGATCTAGGGTCGGCTAGTCATCTAGCCTAAAACTAGAGATTGGATGACGTTTAGAATAGGACAAGAATCATGACAAATAGCAGCTTGCAAGAGAGAAAAATAAAGGCCATCGCGCGCGGTCAAGGTAACGTATATTCGGTGTATGTTGAGCGAGCTAAGAATGCAGAGCTTTGGGATGTTGAGGGTAAACGCTATATCGATTTCGGTACAGGTATTGCGGTGTGTAATACCGGTCATAGCCACCCTAAAGTCGTTGCTGCCGTTAAGGCTCAACTGGATAACTTTAGCCACAGCTGCGTGATGGTTAATCCCTATGAGTCAGCGGTGGAGTTAGCAGAAAAGCTGACTGAGATTGCACCGGGGCCGAGTGATAAGAAAGCCATATTTGTTACCACGGGCGCTGAAGCGGTGGAAAACTGCATCAAAATCGCCCGTGCTCATACAGGTCGTCGTGGTGTTATCGCCTTCAATGGTGGTTTTCATGGCCGTACCAATTTGACCATGGCACTCACGGGTAAAGTCAGCCCTTATAAGCACCAGTTTGGCCCTTTTACTGGTGATATCTTCCATGCACCGTATCCGATGAGTTACCACGATGTGTCGGTTAAGGAATCACTTAAAGCGATACATAACCTGTTTAAGGTGGATATTGCTCCCTGTGATGTGGCGGCGATTATTGTCGAGCCAGTGCAAGGTGAAGGCGGTTTTTATGCTGCGCCAACTGAGTTTTTACAAGCATTACGCGGGTTGTGTGATGAGCACGGTATCGTCTTGATTGCTGATGAGATTCAAACAGGTTTTGGTCGTACCGGTAAGATGTTCAGTTTTGATCATGCAGGTGTTGAGCCTGACTTGATCACTATGGCTAAGGGCATCGCGGGCGGATTCCCTATCGCGGCGGTTGTCGGCAAAAGTGAGATCATGGACGCCCCACTCCCCGGTGGATTGGGCGGCACTTATGGTGGTTCTCCCGTTGGCTGTGTTGCAGCCCTTGCGGTACTGGATGTGATTAAAGAGGAGAAGCTAGTTGAACGTGCAGCTCAAATTGGTGCCACGTTCAATGAGCACTTAACAGCGCTGCAGTCTAAGTATCCGCAATTAATCGGTGAGGTGCGTAATCAAGGCGCCATGATCGCCATTGAGCTGGTGGTCGATGGTGACTGCGAACAGCCTAATAATGCGTTGACTCAAGCAATTATCGCTAAGGCCGCAGAGTATGGATTGATATTGTTGGCGTGTGGTTTTTACGGCAACGTTATCCGCTTTTTACCCGCGTTGACCATCAGTGATGAGATCATCAGCGAAGGTTTAGGTAAGTTTGAACAGCTATTTAATGATGCCGCAAAAAGTTAGTTTATTGCTTTATTAACTAAGTGCTAAAAGCCTGACATTGTCAGGCTTTTTTGTCATTGCTAATGAGTGCTGCAATAGGCTCTTTAACTGTAAACTTCTTACACAGGAATAAAGCGGAATATTATCTGCATACTGGCTTCGTTAGAAAGAGCAAATTAACGAGATCAACATGCAGATAATTGAGATTGCGAGCCTTACTCCTTCAAACAAATCCCTTAAACAGAATCTGATCTCACTGCTGCTGACTTGCGTCAAGCATGGGGCATCCATTGGCTTTCTTACGCCATTTTCTGAACTTGAGGCTACACAGTATTGGGATAGCGTGGCCTCTGATATGCAAAGAGGCGGGAGAATACTGCTGATCGCAATCCAAGATGAGCAGATCATCGGGACGGTTCAACTCTCTTTATCTGAGAAGCAAAATGGATCACACCGAGCAGAAATAGAGAAGTTGATGGTGCATCCTGATGCTCGTAAACAGGGCATTGCCAAACAGCTTATGCACCAAGTTGAAGCGGTGGCGAGTAAGCAAAATCGCAGACTGCTCATCTTAGACACACAAACAGGCTCCTTAGCGTATCAGTTGTATCTTAACTTGGGTTACCAGAGGGTGGGAGAGATCCCCTGCTTTGCGCTTAGCACGGAGGGTGAACTCGAGGCCACCTGCATCTTTTATAAATATGTCGCTGGTGAAACACAGGAGTTGAAGCAATGAACATTAGAACCTTTGATACGGCAGACTTTACAGATGTTAGCGCCATCTACCAAGAGGGAATTGATGGCGGCAATGCCACGTTTGCACTGAAAACTAAAACCTGGCCAGAGTGGGATGCAGCCATGTTACCCAGTTGCAGACTAGTGGCTGAAATCGACCATAAGCGCGTTGGTTGGGCAGGCTTGTCAGCAACATCGACTCGTGAGGCTTACGCTGGTGTCGTTGAGGTGAGTATCTATGTCAGTGATAAAGCCAAGGGAAACGGTGTGGGTTATAGCATGCTCTGTGAACTGATCACACAGTCTGAATCCGCGGGTTTTTGGACACTTCAGGCGGCTATTTTTACCGAAAATCAAGCAAGCATTAAGTTGCATCAGAAGTGTGGCTTCAAGATTTTAGGTGTCAGAGAAAGATTGGGGAAAATACATGGGGTATGGCGTGACGTGGTTCTGATGGAACGTCGAAGTGATAAGGTCGGGATCTAATTCGAGGGAGATGAGGTAATTTGTGTGCCTATTAGATCCTTAGTGACTAAAAGATGAATTATTACATAAGAATTAGGTAATCCCTTGCCTATTGATTCACATCAGGGTAAAACTCCGAGTTAACTGAAAAATCAGTTCGATGATTATTGACCCATCAAATTTTTGGAAGGCTTATTTTGGACCACTTTATTTGGAATATCGACCCCATATTATTCTCGTTTATGGGACTGACAGTACATTGGTATGGTGCGCTTTTTGCCACCGCAATCGCATGTGGTTTTCAGGTGATGAAACGCATCTACATCAAAGAGGGTCACGATGTAGAGTCATTAGATAACTTACTTATCTATTGTGTTGTGGGCATCATCGTCGGCGCTCGTCTCGCTCACTGTCTCTTTTACGATCCGGCATACTATTTTAGTCATCCCCTTAAGATATTCGCCATCTGGGAAGGTGGACTTGCGAGTCATGGTGGTGGTTTAGGCGCAATTCTAGCCCTGTTCTATTATCACAAGAAGACCAAGATGCCTTTCCTGTATTTACTGGACAGATTGGCCATTGCAACGGCGATATTCGGCTTCTTTGTGCGCATTGCAAACTTCATGAATTCAGAGATTTTAGGCGTGCCAAGCACTGTGCCTTGGGCGATTGTGTTTGAGCGTATCGACTTGCTGCCGCGTCATCCGGCTCAGCTGTATGAAGCTTTCGCTTATCTTATTACCTTTATTATTCTGTCGGCTGTCTATAAATATACTCAGATGAAGCAGAAAGAGGGGGCGATATTTGGCTTGTTCCTCTGCTTAATATTCAGTGCCAGATTTGCTATCGAGTTTATCAAGGTCACTCAAGCGGCCTATGCAGATGGGTTTGTATTAAATGCGGGTCAGATGTTGAGTATTCCTTTCCTTCTTGTGGGAATTTTCCTGCTTGCACGTCCTTATTTAACTGGGGCGAAAGCGAAGGCCTAAGGTTTAATATCTAGTGCGTTGAGTTGCCGTCTATATTTATGTTCAAAGATATAGTCGGCAGCTTTTTTATACTTAATCCGCCCACTCCTCTAGCGCTGCATCTGAGCTCATGGTCCAAAGCTTGCCTTCACTGTCTAATGCCATCGAAAGTACAGTAGTACCGGGCGTAAAGGCGTTGACATTCCATGTACTTAACTCTTGCCCTGTCTTTACATCCCAACGAGTCAAACCTTGCTTAGATGAGGAGGTAATTAAGGTGTTTCCTCGCTCAGTAAAAATCGCTTGGCGGAAGTAGCGGTAGCGCTCCAGATAATTAAGCGTGCTTAATTCCCTCGAATTGGTGGGATCGACAATGCTGTTGTTATCAACGATATCGGCATAAAAGAGGCGTCTGTTTTTTTCATCATAAGCCAAGCTTGTGATCCTAAACTCACGGCTGAACTCTTTGATGATCTGACCATTACTGGCTGCCCATAACAGGACTTTTCCGTCGTGAGATGAAGAGAGGATTTGCTGTCCGAGTGCGGCAAAACTCACATTGGTCACAGGACCGCTATGAAGGTGGAACATGGAGAGAGTATCGTTACTCAAGTTTGCATTGATTATCGTCCCTTCAGTTAAGCCGATTAACACTGCTGAGCCGGTTTGGTTTAGGGATAAGCTGGCGATGGTGGCGTTTTCTTTAAAGCCCGCGACGCTCCAGTTGGCGTGTAATTTACCTGTGGCAATATTGAACAAAGTGACCTGTTGTTTACCTGCGGTGGCTAAGAGCTGTTTGTTACCTGATAGTGCCAACATATAACTAGGCTCAAACAGATCAGTAGAATCCCAATGATTAATGAGTGCTTTACTCTGGTTGTCCCATACAGAGATCTCCTGACCACGGGTGAGCAGTGCAGAGACGCTGGCATCTTGGGCTAACTGAGCGGCAACAAGGCGCACCTCGGTATAGCGATGTATTGAATCTGGTGCTCGGGTTATCTGCTGTTCACTGCAAGCAGTGATTAAGCTTGCTGTGGAGGCCCAGATGAAGAACATTAATAGTGGCTTCAAATGTGGTTTTATCCTTTGCACTCAGTTGATTGTTATCTTCAGTCTAGCAAAAGTAGCTTTAGTGTAAATGGTTTATATTATCGCCTTAGTCAAAGTGGGCTGTGGCTGGCTTAGTTCAATTTAGCGGCTAAAACTTCTTGAGTGTATGATCCATAACGCGTTGTAATACGTATTAGATTTCCATCAGTATCATTCAATATCAAAAATTGACTCTATAGGTAAATTAAATGCGGGCGATGGTTCTAGGTTTACTGGCTTTATTTATCTGCGGGTGCAGTAGCACCTATCCTAATCAATCGATTACGGGTCAGGTTTTTCCTGCGGTTATCGGTGAGACATTAGAGGGGGAGCAGATGAGCCTTCCTGATGATCTTAATGGCAAAGTTTCACTATTATTAATTGGCTATAAACAAGACTCTCAGTTTGATATTGATCGATGGCTAATTGGTTTGGACATGACTGAAACTCGTTTAGACGTGTATGAAGTGCCAACCATACAAGGGCTTTTTCCGAGAATGTTCAGCACCATGATCAATAATGGCATGCGGGCTGGTATTCCAAAGTCGCTTTGGAAAGGCGTTGTTACTGTCTATAAAGACGGAGAAAAAGTGCAGTCGTATACCGGTAATGAGGACCCTAATAACACTAGAGTCGTGCTATTAGATGAAAATGGCACCGTGCTCTACTTCTATGATGATGGTTTTTCGGTAGAGGCACTTAATCAACTCAGAGCGATTGTTAACGGTGAATGATTCACAGACGCCTATTGATGACTCAACATCAGTAGGCACCAGTCAACTTATTATTTAAGCTGTTCTCGCATCTTGTTAATCGTTTCTCGATAGTCCGCTGATTTAAAAATCGCATTACCAGCAACAAAGGTATCTGCTCCTGCGTCTGCGACGGATTTTATGGTGTCGATGGTGATCCCACCATCCACTTCTAACCTAATGTTACGGCCTGATTGCTTGATTAGCTCTTTGGCTTCTCGCAATTTATGCAATACATTAGGGATAAAAGTTTGCCCACAAAAACCAGGGTTAACCGACATTAACAGTATGTTGTCGACTTTATCGATCACATACTTTAACGCGTCCAGTGATGACGCTGGATTAAAGGCTAATCCGGCTTTGCAGTCACTTTCTTTAATCCTCTGTAATGTGCGATCCAGATGTGTCGTCGCATCCGGATGAACGTTAATAATACTGGCTCCTGCATCAATAAAGTCACCCACAATGCGATCAACGGGTTTAACCATCAAATGAACATCTAATGGCGCGTTAATACCAAAACGTCTCAGTGATGAACAGGCCATCGCCCCCATGGTTAAGTTAGGGACATAATGGTTATCCATTACGTCGATGTGGATCATGTCAGCACCCGCTTCGAGTACATCTTGGGCTTCTTGACCTAAGCGAGCAAAATCGGCACCTAAAATGGATGGCGAAATTAAGTAGTTATTCATGATCTCTTCCTAAAAAGTTTGAAGTTGCACACCAAATCTCAACACATTATTGTCGCCACCCTCTATCTTTTCATTGGCGTAAACCAAACTCAGTTTTGCCGAATGACCTTTGATAATATAATTCAGACCGACTTCATTACGCTGATTGTAGGAATCAGCCACCACCGATGGAAAGGTATCATCATGATTAAATCGTTGATGGCGGGCTAAGATTTGATAACGATTGGCCGAAGGTGAGGATGCTGGAAATAAGTAGCTGGTAGACACCAAATATGCGTCTCCTTGCAGAGCACTCAATTCGCTATAATCATAGTCATAAAAAGCTGCTTCTAAGGTAACAACGCCTTCGTTCCCCAGTACTTTTTCGATTAGCAAATCGACAGAGGTTGTCGTCACGCTGTCAGTTTTATTATCTGCAGAGACAGCATTATCTTGAGTGTGATAATTAAAGCCTAATGCAAATATATTGGCATCACCATAATGGGCATTGGCGCTATAATATCCAGGTTCTGGATCCCAAAAGTTGTACTCTAACCGCGTGGTCAATAATGGAGAGCTGGAATGAGGACTTGCGCCTTTAACACCTTCAAAAATGCCGCCATAATATTTAAATTTACCACCTTCAGTGTACCCCCACACTACGACACCTTCATCGCGTCCAGCGATAATGGGAGCGATACCGTTAATTGCGGCGATGACTGGATAGTCCCATGTATTTGAAAAGTATGGACCAGCCTGATTCGAGCGATCCATTGGGCGAATAAATCGACCTGCTTTCACGTTCAATTGCTCGCTAAACTGGTAATTGACCGAGGCATCTAGCAGCTGAACATCACTGTTATTGTCAGCATCACCATAATTACTGTAATCAGTGGTAAATTCAAAAGTCACATTCTTAAATAACTGTCCTGATAAATAAAAGCGTGCACTTTCCAGATCAAAATTGAGGTCATTATCTGTCGCGTTTGGTGCTTTATTTTCAATATAGGCAACAGATGTTTTGAGACCTAAGTTGATATCAATAAAAGCATCATCGTTTAGCGCTAATCTGCCACCTGCATTTGCGTGAGTCGTTGCCGCTAATTGCATAGTGGCAAGCAATGAAATCGTTAAAAGTGAACTTGTAGAAGTATGTATTTTTAACATAGTAATGTTACTCCTTAATGTATGTCAGAGGCTGTGGGTAGAAACTGATTGATCAGTTCTGCGACTTGCTCTTTAGCGGATTCGAGATGTAAATGATGACCACCTTTAAGTGTTTTTATTTGTGCGTTGATAAAGTGGGACAATTGCTCTTCACCTTGCTTTTCACCAAACAGTCCCTGATCGCCAAGTATCACTAATACATCGACTTTTATTGCCGCAATAAAAGATAAAGCGGATGCACTTGGTATTGATGTTAATCCTAAGAATTGGCGCTTTGAGGGATGGGATAGAAGATATCATGATCTTAAATTGGACTCTGATGGCCCCGCACCTCACAAGATCACCTCGCGTTTAGCAGATTGTGGCTGGAATAATGAGAGCAGAAAAGCGCTCATCTGCTCCTTACAATCCTCGTTACTCGCGCCTTTACTCTGCAAAGGCGATAACCAATATGGTATTCATACTTACATCACCATAGGGGCTATCTCAGGAGAGTTTTATAAAAATTATAAAGAGGAAGCAGGGGCTATTGGCAGTGCGTTCCCCTATAAAGATCGGCTCTTTACTCTGCAATATCAGGCTTGGTGGGATGAGTTCTTAGATGTTGATGGCCAGATGACCTTACCGCCTGCCGATGCTGTGGTTTATGGGGTAGAAAATCGGAAATATATAAATCGCACTGAAGATTGGATTGAGCGATGCCGTAACTATGATATTCCGCAGACAGGTGGTGCTTTTATCAGTTTTAAGGATGCCTCTGTGACCACCGCTGATTACTTTAGTGACAGTTATGATGATTTGAAAGAGGTAAAAGAGAATTATAGCCAAGATGACAATCTTTTATTAAGGAGCAGAAAAACAATTATTTAAGCAAGCTAGTGCCAAAATAACTTTTCAACATTGAGTTCCGTTTAGCGCGAGGTTGAATGGAACTCGATTGCTACAGTGAGGAATACCAATCGCATGTTTAGAGCATGAGTATTCAATTCACTATGGAGCAATTATGTTTGAATCCCGTTTACAGGCCTTCACAGAGTTACACACCAAGATCGCAACGCCCAACATCGCCACCCAAGTTTCAGCGCCGCTAATCCTTGTTAATATTTGGGACGCTGCGAGTGCAGCACTTGTACAACACTCTGGTGCTAAAGCGCTGGCTACCAGCAGCGCATCACTGGCTTGGTCATTGGGCTATCCCGATGGTCAAGTGCTACCAAGGCGCGCACTTCTTGATGCGGTGAGCCGTATTATGAGTGTCAGTCAGCTTCCTGTGAGTGTGGATATTGAATCAGGTTATAGCGATAACCCGGCAGAGGTGGTCACTCTGGTCACCGAGCTGGTAAATCTTGGTGTTGTTGGGATCAACTTGGAAGATGGCGACCAAGACCCTGAACTCCTAGTTGCAAAAATTGCAGCAATACGTGCTACAGCAAGTTGTCGTGATCTGTTCATTAATGCCCGCACAGATGTGTTTCTTCGTGAATTAGCCGTCGGACAAGACGCGGTAGAGATGACCAAGCTACGATTACAAAGCTATCAAACTGCTGGAGCCAATAGCGGTTTTATTCCTGGACTTGCCTGCGAGAAAATCGTCACGGAGCTTGCGAATGAAATCGACATGCCGCTGAATTTGATGGTGGATAATAGCCTCAGAACCGTGGATAAACTAGCACAGTGCGGAATCGTCCGATTCAGTGTCGGCCCCGCTAGTTTTTTAAATGCTTACTCTGCACTGTTGAATCCCCAAAACTCTGAAAATACGGCGAGTTCAGAGTTGGATTTACTGGACTACAAGAGAGTGAATGAGCTTTTTACAACCCACTCTCTAGCATAAGATAATATTGGTTTCGGCATCTTTATTCGTGCTATTACTGGCAATAGCAGGCTGCAGCAATAAAGAGTATAAAAAAGAGAGGGAAGAGAACATAAATTAATTTTCCCTATTTAGATTGCTACTTACTATACATATTAGATTGAATGAATAGATAAAGTTATTTATTATTAAAATGTCGGTTATTGCCCATGATGGTTAAGGCTGAGCTTAATGACTAATATAATATCTATATCGATGATGAAAACATTATGTAATTGATGTAATGCCAGTATATGAAATAATGGTGGGGGTATTGCTCACTGTTTTTTCTACAAAAACTTAAGTTGAATGGGTGTTGTTATATTTAAGTTATGTCGACATTTCTACCAATGTAAATTATTTTACTCTCCCGATATCGTCCCTCAAATTAACTGTCATGATGCATTAAACTTTGCATAATAGACGTCAACGTAGGCCGATTATATTTAACCTACTTAAATTGCAGTCTTATGCTCTTGAATACAGGTTTAACTAAAATCAATCCACCAAAATTAATCAAGGAGGTCTATTTCATCATATAACCTGAAGGATGTTAGGTATGGGACAACCTGATGATAAATGACATAAGGAGTTTCATTATGATTAGTAATAATAAGTGGGGTATGGTTTACCTACTATTAATCTATCTGGTTAGCTTTAACTGCTTAGCTCGGGATAGTTTTGGGGCTATTGATGAACAAGGCAAACCACTCGAATATTTGGAAACAGGTTCCTCTTTAAGGCTTAGTGCCACAAATTTAAAACCCAACCGTATTTATGAAGTTAGGATGGGCGTTGATAAAAGTCCCGCAAGATCACTCGAACATACCACTAAATTTTCCAGAGTTAGCACTGACAGTGAGGGTAGACTGCCGGGGTTTATTCTTTGGTACCACACAGGAGTGGTTGGCTGCTCTATCCGCTCTGATAAGGAGCTTAAACAAGCTTATACTTTTAAAACCTTTGAAGAGGCTGACGAAGCGTTAGCTGGCCACGAATTGTTATTAACTTTACATGAAGTTGAACAAGATGAATCTGGTAGAACGCCTCCGATGAAGTTAAGTGTTAGCCAGCCAATACAGCAACTGGCATTGCCCATAAAGCGCTCTCATCGACCCATCGTATACTCCTCTGATCGCCGTAGTTGCCTTTACAATAGTATGGAAAACCAAAGTCAGAATATGTATGTCACTGGACGAAACTTCGAGCCTGGTGAAACGTTAAAAGTTTCATTGGTGCCAAATCAACGTCGTTGGAATGCAGGTGACAATGTCAATGATATCACCGGTGAATTTAGTGCATCTCGTGCTGAGTGGGTGACCGTTGATAGTCATGGCCGTTTTAATGTCCCTGTTTGGGATCGCGAGCTTCAGCGTCGTGGTGCTTACGATATTGTCGCGCAACGTACAGACAGGCAATTGGGGTATGAGCGACTAGATGCTACAGATGTCCTCTCATACGGGCAAGATACAGCGGTTGTATTGTTCCTCCTCTATTATCCCCCCGGTGGACCACTAATGGATCTTGCGGGTCGGCAATTAAACTCAGGCTTCCCCTACTTCGAATATGCTGATTCATTTGCAGACCAGAATGATGATGTCTGGGGCGCCGTTGACCCTACATATGTCGCTGTTGGACACCCTGGGGGCAACTATGCTGCATATTATGTGGTAAATCATCGTGATGCCATTGGCTGGGATCCAGGCATGGGAGGTTCCACGAATCTAATCGATGTCTCTGGCGGCATTGAAATCATGACCGTAAAATCTGGCTGTATTAATGGCACTGATACCATTATTTGGCATGCGCCATTAAATATCGGTGAGTATGACGTCGTAGTGGATTTTGGCTCAACAGTTGCCATGACACCAACGGACTTTGTCACCGATTTTGATTACGATAACAGTATTGATTTTCTTGATGGAGCCACTCAAATAGGCTTTATTGTTGCAGATGATCCATACGATCTTGGTAGTCAAGCAATCGGTGAGTTTGAGTACAGTTTGGATGACTACTTTAGCTCAATGGGTAGCGCATCTGATGTGGATCTGCGTGCTATTGTCAGGTATCCAGCAACCAGTGCAGGATATGGCACTCCCGTTGCTGCCGGTCAACATCCAGTATTTCTGATCCAACATGGAAATCATAAAGTCTGTGAGATCGCAGTATCGCCACCTCACCACATAAATTGCCCGGTTGCATCTCGAACCCCAAATCATGAAGGCTATATGCGATTGCTCGATATCCTTGCCAGTCGAGGTATTATTGCTATTTCCATCGATGCCTTTGATTTAAGCGGTTGGGTTCCACAGTGGATACCAGAGCGTGGTGAGCTGATACTTAAACACATTGAGTTATGGTCACATATGGATGATGGAGCAACTTATCCTAGCTATCCTGATCCCAGTGGCGGATTGTTTATCAATCATCTTGATATGAGCAAAATAGCTGTTAGTGGTCATTCACGTGGCGGAGAGGGCTCTGTTGCAGCATTTGTGCAGAATACCAGCTTTAATATTGTTGCGGTCTCATCTATTGCCCCAACCGACAGATATGACATGAGTAATCCACTCTATACCTTGGGGGATATTCCCTATTTTGTCATGTTGCCAGCAGCTGACGGTGATGTCTCAGATCTAAGGGGGCTGCGTATCTACGACAGAGCAGGCAGTATCGTAAGTGATAACACCATTAAAAGTGGCTTCTATCTTTATGGCGCAAACCACAACTTTTTCAATACGGTCTGGGCTGATGACGGAGATGACGCTTCAGCTGCTCGTCCGGATTACATTAATGCCCCGCAACAGCAAAAAATTGGTGAAGCTTACCTTGCAGCATTTAACCTAATCCACCTAAAAGGTGAATCTGTTTATCAGGATATGTTACGGGGAAATTTAACCTTCCCATCAACCGCTGGGGTGAAGAATTATCCAATACACCATGAAAAAATTCACCAAAAAGTTGAAAATGGTAGCGACAATGTCAGCAGTGTTACGGGGGTGGCAAAAACGTCCTTGAGTGGTCCATCAATTCATACGACGCAAGCATTACGAGCCAGCTGGTCTTCATCAACTGCGACGATGGAATACAACATTCCCGCAGCACAGCAAGACGTGTCCGGCTTTGAGGTGTTGTCGTTTAGGGTCGGAATGACTAATTCAGGCGTTAATCCGGTCAGTGGAACTCAAGACTTTAGAGTTGAGTTGATTAGTGGGGCAAATACTAAATCGACACATGCAGCTAATTTCGATCAGATCCCTGTGCCCTACGATCGTCCCGGTACCAATTACAATGTGATGACGACGGTGCGTATTCCGCTCCATTCATTCATCATCAATAACTCCAATGTCGATCTAACCAATATCGACACTTTACGATTCAAGTTTACCAATCCAGCACAAGGAGAGATTTATGTGGATGATATTGAATTTTCGCGCTAATACACTATTGGCCTTATTGCTGCTTATTACATCGATGAACTCACTGATGGCTGCGGACTATAACTCTGATGCAAAAGTTATGTCTGGAAAGCATCCCATCACCATCAAACAAGCTTACCTAGTGACTCTAGATAAGGTTGCCTTAGTGCAGGTGATGGGTAAGGCTAACTTACCCTTTGAAGGTAAAGCCTATGTGATTAAGGTGGAGACAGAGAAAGCAGTGGATCTGACGCTATCGAGCTCGCCAATGATCTTAGTTAACGGCCAAGCTTGCATGACTCGTTTTGTGCCTTATCAGGCATCAACTTTTTATGCTTTTGTACCCGCAAGTAAAGTAAAAAAAGGCAACAATGCTATCGATATGGTTTGGCCCGACGAACCAAAAAGTATGGCAGCAGACTCGACAGTGACCATTAACATCGAGTGAGAGCATTTTCAGTGAGATAGCGCTCTACAGGGTAAGTTTTTTGAGGGTGCTATTCATGAAAAGATGAGAGTCATCTATTAGACCAATAAAAAAGATCGCCTTCGGCGATCTTTTTTGGTTTAAATTGAGATAAAACGTGACTGGCGGTTAACTTCATCATCCTAACCCTGCAATCTTTGCCAACGGGCGATTGCAGTTTCTGCAGCCTCTAAAGCGCCTTCCAGATATCCACCATTACGTGTAGCCGCTTCGCTTCCTGCAAAGAGTAAATGTGGGTGTTCTGCTCCGCCATTGGCAGGTACTAATCCATACACTGAATGGGTTAGATTGGCTCCATCGTCATAGGTGGCGGTAAATGGCTCGCGAGTCCAATCGAGCAACTCTACAGACAATGGCTCTGCAGCCAGTGGACCAAAAATACGCGTCAACTGTCTTATCGACATAGCTTTTAAGGTATCCTCACCTGCGGTTTTACGGCCTGGGGCATTTACCCCCATAAAACCAAATAGTGCTCCGTGTCCTAATTGCCCCTCTTTCAAATTCGTAGAGGCATCGTGGGTCTCTGCAATTGGGCCTAGATAACTCATGGCTGAGCCAGAGTGACCTTGAGCACGCCAAAATGGTGTCGGATAAATGGCGATAATTTTGGCATGAGCCGCCATCCAAGTGGGTAAACTTTGCATCTTTTTCTGCATTGTTGATGGTAGTGCTGGTTCAAATTGAATTGACTGTATCAATAATCTAAGTGGCATTGCTGTGATTACATAATCAACTTCAATGTTAATTTGTTGGCCATCTTGTGTCGCCTTTAACAGATAACCATTGCTATCGGTTTTAGTGATAGCCGTGACTTGTGTATTCAATATAACGGAATCAGGGGGAAGCGCTTCAAGCAACCCATTAACAATGGACATCATTCCACCTTCTAACCGATGGGATGACGATTGATTCATATATGCAGCAGGGTAAACTCTGGGCCCTTTATCCCTTGATTCGTCAATCAAATAGTTGCCATCGCTATACTGTTCGAATGCAACTAATCCCAACTCTTTAACTAGCCCTTTGAATAATGGATTCATCTCTGGCCAGAACCAGGCTGGACCCATATCAAAGTATCCAGAGTCTTCGTGGTTGTTAGCCTCTCCGAGCTGAGGCCTTATGCTGTGAATTCGACCGCCGATACGCTCTCTTGCTTCAAGAACTGTGGCTTTTATACCGTGTTTTTTGAGTAAGTAGGCGCTGTATAATCCACTGAGACCTGCACCAATAATGACGACTGATCGTTTCGGTGTCGTTTGATGACTGAGTGAATGATGAGTTTGATTGTTCATTAGAAGTTTTCTCCAGATGGGCGGATGTCTAATTCATGACTCCATGCTGAGCGTTTCTGATTGGCCAGCATGAGATAAGTTTCTGCTATGTCATTGGGCAAAATGGCTCTGCCAAAGTTATTAATATGGTGGCTGGCACTCAGTACCAGTCACCCTGCTTAGCTAAACATAAAAGACGTACCGTTAAACCGCTGTCGCCGACACTTTAACTGCATCACTAATGGTGCGGTAATTGGGTGAGAACTGTTGTACACCAGCAATGACTTCGTCATATATAGCTTGATTTGAGTCGCCTTTGACTTCAAAGTGAAATTGAACTTCGGCAAAGCCCACTGGTGCATCGGGATCGACATTTAAAAAACCGCGTAAATTGAGTGCACCTTTAATGGTCAAGCTCACTTCGTCTAGCTTGATACCACGGGCACTGGCGCCAGCGACAAATCCCACCATCATGCAGCCAGCCATACCACCTAGCAGATAGTCTTGCGGAGTAGGGTAAGCATTATTGCCAAGAAGTTCTTCAGGCTCACCGACTTGAAAGCGAAAATCTTTGATGATCTCTTTACTGCCCACTTTCTGATTTAAAGTGCGAATTTCACTATGAACGCCGCCTTTCCATTGCGCAACAATGCCGTATTCAGAGATCGCTTCGACTGGATTGTCTGTGATCACCTGCGTGTAAGCTGCCAGATCATCGAGTTTGATTCCGTTTAGAGGTAGGTTATTCATATTAATATCCTTTATTCAGTTTCTTTATTCAGTTTAAAGATCCAGCGTGCTTAGTTGCGGCCAGCCATGACGCCACCATCAACATTCATCACAGTGCCTGTGATCCAGCTGGCTTTATCTGACAGTAAAAACTCAATCGCATCAGCAATATCTGTCGTGGTACCAATGCGACCGATTGGGTGAAAATCGTTGAAACCTTGCAGTGTTTCTTTAATCTCATCTTCAGCAATGAACGATTTGTAGATGGTCGACAAAACCACTGACGGGGCGACGGCATTAACGCGCACACCGTAATCCGCCAACTCCATGGCTAGGTTTCTGGTCAATGCGTGTAATCCGGCTTTTTGCATTGAATACGCAGATGAAGGGGTGGCTTTAACCGCTTGGCTGCCCCACATAGAGCCGATGTTGACGATAGAACCGCCTTCATGTTGCTGCATGTTTTTAGCCACGGCTTGAGTAATAAAGAAGAAAGACTTATTAATATCTAACTGTAAATCGTAATCTTTTTCAGAATGCTCTAGAAATGTCACAGGCTTGAAGAAACCCGCAGCGTTGACCAAGTAGTTAATGTGGCGAGGCTCTTTTTCTATACGGGCAATAAACTCCGCAACTGCGTCAGCATTGTACAAATCCACCTCGGCGGTATCGACCTTGCCACCTGTTTTCTCTTCTAATTCAGCTTTAGCTGCCGCCAAACCGACAGGGTCATGGGCCAATATCATTACAGGATGACCTTGGCGTAACAAACGCTCTGCAGTCTCTTTACCCATTCCACTTGAACCGCCTACGATTAACGCTACTGTGTTTTCCATTAGATATTCCTCAAAATTGTTGTCTTGTTTATATGATTATCAACTCGGTTACAATTTACCTATCAGTAGGTAGGTTGATGTTGTGTACATTAGAGATCCCTGTTTTATTTGTCAACACCTATCTTCAGGTAGGTAGAAAAAAATGTTATACTCACTCATCAAGAAGCAGGGGATAACGAGAGTAGGTATGACCATTTCAACCGTTGATAAAATTATTGAGATAGCGGAATTACAAGTACGGGCAGGGGGGTATAACTCCTTTAGTTTTAGAGAGATATCTAAGGAAATAGGCATTAAAAGTGCCAGCATTCACTATCATTTCCCAACCAAAGCCGATCTTGGTGTGGCGATTGCTAACCGCTATACCGCAAGGTTTGAGGAGCATTTGGCAAACATCATAGCGAGCACTGGAGAACCACTAGAGCGGCTTGAGCCTTATATCGCACTCTTTAGTCATGCACTGAAAGTGGATAAAAAAATGTGCTTATGTGGTGTATTAGCAAGTGAAAGCGACGTGCTACCTGAAGCGTTACAGCTGGAAGCTAAACGTTTTTTTGACGTGAATATTGCCTGGTTACAAAGCGCTTTGTTTCCGCAAAGCCCTCAAGCAAAAGCACAAGCTTGCTTCATTTTAGCCAGCCTAGAAGGCGCGTTATTAATGGGGAAGGTGATGAAGAGCAATACGCCGTTTGAGCATGTCATTGAGCAATTACGCAGTCAAAGCTGGAAGTAAAAAACAGGTTGGCGATTTAATAAGTACTTAAAATATAACATGAATCATTAAATTGTTTGATAGACACCATGTGTTCATCACGTTATATTCATGTTCAACAAGGATGAAGCTCACTGCTTTCAAGGCGCTGGCGAACACTCGCATCGGGATGATGTATCAAGCTGACGTATCAAGTCATGTGACAAATAGTAACAGTCTGATATTAATCACTAAATACTTTATTCCTAAGCGTATACTTCCTTGTTGTTCAATTTAACAGACCTAGAGTCTAGTAGGCGTTCAGTTTGTACTAGCTTGTTGAAGGTAATATTTTTTTAAGGGATTAAAATGATGTATTTACCACTTTTGTTTGTGCTGTTTTGGATCGTGTTTTCGCTTGCTGTAGCGACTATCGCTAGGGCTAAAAATCGTTCAGGTTTTATCTGGTTTTTCATCTCATTTTTATGTAGCCCATTGATCGCTATTATCTGTGTCAACTGCTTACCCACTATCAAAAAAGATGGGGCCACACAGACATCGCACTCTTCAATACCTCAAGTAATGACGGCTCTGCTACGAGACTGCCCTGAATGTGCTGAAGTGATCAAGTCAGCCGCTAAAAAGTGCAAGCATTGCGGCTCAAAAGTCACGGCGCTAGAAGCCGTGTCTTGAGTATCTGTTGATTAATAATGGCTAGTTAGATTTATTACAGAAAGAAGGTATTTAGAAAGCAGTTCATAGTGATCAGCCAACTGCCAGTAAAAGAGTGGTACATCAGGATTGGTAACGTCACTATTGCTGGTGCGTTATTAGATCGGTTAATCCACAACGGGCATCGAATAAACTAGGTGGTGAATCGATGAGAAAACAGGCGCAATCCGATCACTTAGGGCCGAAATCGGGGGGGAACATACCGTTAATATAGAAAACACGAAGGTAATCAACATAGTCTGAACATGATTTTGGTGCTGATACCACCGAAAATGAGCATAAACATAAAATAGGAGCGATTAAAAGTTTCATATTTACTCACCCCCAATGTTTGCAATATATTTGCAGGGGTCATTAGGTATTTTGGGCTCATACTCGTCGCCAAGCACCTCATATAACAACTTCTGAGCCATTAAAAATGCCTCAAAGCGCTCAGGTGTATTTACATATTTATGCTGATACCCATTGAAACCAACTCCGTTTCTAATGTTCTGGCGGTTGCAAACACGTAAAGAAACAAGCTGATCAGTCAGCAATGCCAGCTCTTGAAGAGAGGTTTCATCAATATCTATCGGTGCAATATCAAATAGCTTTCTATAAAGTTGTGCAGCCTGCAAGCCTAGATGACGCAATACTGGATCAGTGTGCTCCATTACCACAAAAATTTCATAATCATCCCTAATACCGTTGTAATTAGAATCAACGCCATCAACCGTTAAATTCACAGTCTCGTAATCGATATTTGGCAGTTCATATCCAATTGCAGGATGGGAAAACTCTTCCCATTGGTAGCCACCTCTATTTGTTTCCGGTTTAGAGAATCCAAACTTTTTGACGAAATAGAGTTTGTCTTGATAACTCACCGTTTTACCGAGAAAGTAAAACTGACCGTAACGCCACTCATCTATATTGGTCAGAGAAACTTGGCTCCACCTCCATGAATTTAAAGCGAGTTCATGGTTAACGCTTGGGAATTTAGATACCCATAAGTGGTTGTGGTGTGAAACGATATCACCTCTACGGTACGACTGAGAGCTATCAAATTTGGGGTATTCAATATAATCGAGCGCGAAAGCTAAACTAGGAAATATGAGGAGTAAGATCAATATTCTAATCATTGCAAATTCCTTTTCCACAAATGATATAAGTCTACATTTATTAGTTTCTTTGGTGTTGTCAAACAGTTACTAGTCTTTGAGGCATATCCGAAGATTAGCTTACACTGCACATTATGCGAGATATGAATGAAGAACTGAGGAGGCCAGCCAGCTGCTTACCCACTATCAAAAAAGATGGGTCCACACAGACATCGCACTCTTCAATACCTCAAGTAATGAGGGCTCTGTTACGAGACTGCCCTGAATGTGCTGAAGTGATCAAATCAGCCTACCTCAACTCGCCGACTATATGTTTTCATTGGTGAATAGTTAGCTACATCTAACGGCTGATGGACATTCAAAAAAGACAAGTGTTGTATCTTTTTTGAGTTGTTAATATTTTATATTGGTGAATAAAATATTGCAGAATAACTCACTATTAGAGCCTTAAGCTCAGCGGTGCTCACTCGGTCAGCTATATTAGTAACTCATTAAGTACTTAAAATATAAGATGAATCATTAGATCGTTTGATAGACATGCAGCAAAGGTTACGTTATGTTTATGGCCACAAGGATGGACCGAAGTACCTTCGTGGTAACCGGCGGACACTTGCATCAGGGACGATGTATCAATTTGTAATTACTTGATATTTATCACTACGAACTTCCTCCTGCAGGTGTACGCCCCCCATCCCCCTCTGTTGTTTACTTCGCTAAAGTAAAACTAAGATAACTCACGAAAATAGTGGTCTTCCTGAGAGTGCGATAAAGAAAGTCGCCGCACAGATTGAAATTAAGATAAAGCTGGAAATTAAAACGACCCTTTTAGGTGGTAATTGGTAGCGGTCGCAGAACCATCCGATTAATGGAAGTATCTGCATCAGATGAGTCGCGATAAAGTGAGGAATGCGTAAATCACCCGCTGTACGTGACCAACCCAATAATGGTACACCGTTGGCATCATTAACCGTTTCCCCAATTAAATGTGATGTACCCATAGACATATAACCAGCCAGCAAAAAGGTCAGAATAGAACCTGCAACTAATCCAATCACAGAGCCAAGAAATAATCCTTGAGCCGACCTCTTACTTTTATCTTGTCTCCAAATCATCAATCCAAGAATTAACGAGACAAGTACTAGCAAAACTGCTGCCACACCCATTAGACCATACATGGAGGATTCGAAAGCCG
This sequence comes from Shewanella hanedai, assembly GCF_007197645.1. Taxonomy (GTDB): domain Bacteria; phylum Pseudomonadota; class Gammaproteobacteria; order Enterobacterales; family Shewanellaceae; genus Shewanella; species Shewanella hanedai. The sequence continues at coordinate 119,449 of NZ_VKGK01000008.1, read as the reverse complement.
TCTCCAAATTGAAATGTGATTGTCTTCCGCGACCAGCTTGAATCGAAATGTAAATCTGTTCAAGTAACATCGACGCTACAGCTGCATAGCCAAATAGTGTGAGCAAAATACCTGTTCGACGTTTGCGCTCAAGTTGCTGCGCAAGTAGTGCCAGTGTAAAGAAATGGATGGCCAAAGACAGACTGAATTTTATCGGCTTAGCCCAAATAGGATCACCGTTTAACAGACGCGGATCAAAATAATAGGCAGGAATTAAAATGATTAAAACGGACAACAGAAAAAGACCGCTCATCCACCAGAGTCGAGTCATATGATCTTGATCCATTGCAAACGGAAGTGCCGGGCATTGATTCGATGGGCACCTAAATAGTCGTGAAATGAAGTCAGCCAGTTTAACGCTAGTCATAGACTTAAACATGTGTGATCTCCTTTCGATTCTCAACTATTTTTGTCGATGGAGAAAGTGTCATCCGCATACATAAGAACAACACTAAGCCAATAGGACCAAACATGAAGGTCGTGACCAAAATCGGCCCTTGCAGTAATCTTGAAATACACAAATCGTCAGCATTTCGAGCAATCCAAGCCCCAATGAACAGATCAAAAGCCAGGTAGTGCACCCAGCCAGCCAGTAACATCTGGTCATTGTCGAATAAAGTGCGAACCCCCGTTAACGATCCGTAATCTCCTTCGTTGGTAAAATAGGTCGTTAACGCTAAACCAGCGTAAAGTAAGCCTAGTGAGAACGGAATAACATATTGAGGAATAAAGAATAACGGTTTAATTCTTCGGGGCAAAAAAATCAACATCAGCCAACCCAATGTGGCGAGTTGGCTTGCATAGCCGAACCATTGATCTGGTGAGATGCCGGAAGCATGGAGTTCATTTAATTGCATTAACAGTACCTACCTAGTGATATGAAAGCTCAAGTGTTGAAGTCGGCTTATTAAAACAATGAATAGGGTATCAAGCGTCCAGCTCGTTCGACTTGGACGTGCAATTCGACAGGTTCGGACTCACGCACGTTTAATTAAAGGGATTAACGTGTTGATTTTAATCCATCTCGGAATTGGGTAGGGGTTTGATCGGTTAACTGTTTAAAAACGGCGTTGAAAGTACTCTTTGAAGAAAAACCAGATAGCAGTGCAAGTTCTAATATTTTTATTGAAGGATCTTCTTTTAATCGAGTGCACACAAAATTGACTCGATACTCATTCACAAATCGATAGAAGTTTTTGCCGTCTTGCTGATTTAAAACTTCAGATAAGTGGTGAGTGCTCACCCCAACGGCTTCAGCTAACCGAGCCAAGGTCAGTTGGTTATCCATAAAAAGGCTTGAGTCTTGCATTTTTTGCCTAACGAGTGATAACAAACTATTACGGGTACTTTCATCCAAGGCGCCATCACTTTTAGCCGTTGAAGGAGAGGTGGGGATTTCATCCGTCTCTACTGTATTGTCCTGATTATTGAGCTTGGGGTTAGGCTTATCTTCAATCTGGTCAATTTTGAACAATCTTGGATTACGCCACTGTGCCATGGCGATGCTATAAATAAGCACAATAATCAGAATATCGCCCATGGTGGACAGGGTAAAATTGAAACCAACAATACTGCTAGCGCCTTTCAAACTCCATATCACCGCATCGAGAATCAGTAATTTCCAAAGCCATTGGAATATGTCTGGGTTAAAATTCGACAAAGTTTTACGCGCTTTAATTTGATATTTTCGAATTAAAACCGCGCTAAAACCAATGTATATAAACGCCTGTAAGAAAAGAATGAACTCGCTTATTACTAACGTGATCGGTTCGGGGGGATGAGTTAAAAACATGTTCAATTTGTCTTCGGGTGAAGCAAACAGAATCTCATAATTGAGCAAGTAGCAGATTAATAATGGTGAGAAATGCCAAAGATCTTTTAACTGAAGCGGCCGTTCAATAATTGCATGACGGCAATACAAATATAAGAAAGCACCGTAGCTTGCAGGTAAAAACATTGACCAACCGATCAAACAAGAGAAGATATTAACCTCTCCGTCCATGAAGATGAAGTAACCTAAAAAGCTCAGCGAAAGGAATAGGCACCATAGCCCCAATATTCGACTGGCATTGGTTACCTGTGAGCCCATAACTAATAAAGCCGCCATAAGTAAACCTTGAAATGAACCGATGACGAATAGATATTGCTGAAATATGGGCATTGTTGATTTTGACCTAATAGCCTTGCTTGAATGAGATAGTCATCTTTTTACCGGATGTTTTGCAATCAACAGCTTAATACTCCCAGTAACAAAAAGACAACAAAAAGAGAGCGCAGCCATATTTCTTACTTATCTTGAAGTTTGAGGGAAGGGGAAAAGAGCGTCCTCACCACAATAAAGGGCGGGCTTCGCCCTGCTAGGACGGCACTTTGTGCCTACGAGGTCGTTCGTAAGCTCACTACGAGATCGCTGCGCTGCGATAAGTTCAAGAGATGACAACTTAAGATGCCATATAACTTTGGCAGTTGCTTCTCTCCGTGTTCTTCGTGTCCTCGGTGGTGAATCGCTTTTATCTCGTAGTTTGAGTGGAGGGGAAAAGAGCGTTCTCACCACGGAGCGCTGCGCTACACGGAGTTCACGGAGAAAAGCTGGAGGTTGAAGCTCAGAAGGGCGGGCTTCGCCCTGCTAGGACGGCACTTTGTGCCTACGAGGTCGTTCGCAAGCTCACTGCGAGTTGAAAAGAAATGTCTACAGGACGCGTTGCTCACGGAATAGCCTGCGGCTACAGTAACGCTTTGCTTACAGTAAAAAGCCAAGTTGAGCATTTGCCGTCATCCCGGGCTTGTTCCGGGATCCATTCTTTACTCGTAAAAAGAGATTCTTACCACGGAGCGGAGCGCTACACGGAGTTCACGGAGAAAAGCTGGAGGTAAATCAAAGAATAGGCTATCCGGTGTTTCTTTAGGGGATCTGCTGTAACCTGCGACCACATTTGAACAATAAGATATGGCTTGGTATTACTTAATTAAAGCCCCTTTCTCTTGTTTGAAGCCCTGAGGTAGGTTGCCTTAGGTATCGCTTAATGAATTTAAAGTGATACAAAATGATACGGTTAGGTGTTCGACACCGTCTATACAGAACGGTATATTATTTACCGTAATTAATTAGCGTTAGCGATGTTATTGACGTTAAAGAAGTACAACAAGGATGAACCCCAATACCTTCATGGTAACGGAGGGCACTTGCATCAGGGACGATGTTTCAGTTTACATATCAGGATTTAATTCTTTGATATTTATCTAATTCTCTCTCCATCCAAGTATGCCGACTCGTTGTGCAATATAAATGCCGTTCTAAAAAATGAACGCTCACTGTGCTAGCTATAACCTGAGCGGTATTTTCCTGAAATACCATAGATATTCGAAAGAGAGATTAAGAATTCTGTATGGATAGTTTGGTGGATACTAAACAGAAGCAAGGGATAGATCTGTACAGAAAAATTTAAATAAATCATTTGCAGAGTTATATGAAGATATCAGTACTTTGTTAGACGACTAGATTTGATAAATGGAGGTTAATATGAGTGTAAAGCCAACGATTGAATTTTTCCCTGTAGACAATGGCGACATGGTTTTGATTACCACAGCTAATAGTAAGCGGATTTTGATTGATTGTAACTATCGTCAAAGTGCAGATATCGATGTAAAGGAAATTCTTAGAGAACGTTTAGTTCGAGATAATTTAGATCGCTTATATCTAGATGTGTTTGTTTCGACTCATCCAGATCTTGACCATGTTCGAGGTTTTAGTGAGATTTTTCACACTGGGTCTCCTGATGATTGGAATTTAGCGTCTGACAAAGTGATAATTAATGAAATCTGGTCATCACCACGAGTATTTCGTAGAGCGAGTAGAAAACCAATTAATGGTGGAACTGGCATGAATGAGCTTTGTCAGGATGCTAAGGACTTGAACAAAGAGGCGAAGCGTAGGGCTAAATTGTTTAAAGACTCAGGTTACCTATTTACCCAAAAAGACGGAGACGGAATTGTAATTCTTACTGAGGATGAAGATGGAAAAACAGAAGGTTTTGAGCAAATAGTAGCGAAGCTTTACAGTAAGTTTGTTTCTCTAAATTCGGGTCTAAATGACAACTCAATAGATGCTTTGTTATTAGGGCCTGCTGACAAGCAAGATGTGCCTACTGACGAAGACGAATTATGTAAGAATGACTCAAGTGTTATTCTTAATATTTGTATAAAAGATGAGTATGGCTTTTCACATCAGTTTCTTACAGGTGGAGATGCAGGTGTTAAGTGTTGGGAGCTACTTAATGATAGAATGGTATCCGAGTGTTCAACTCCGCTATTAAGCTATGATGTTCTCCAGACACCTCATCACTGTTCATGGCGTTCTATCTCTGATGATAGTGAGTCTAATAGTGAAAACCCTAAGGTTAATGAATCCGCAAAAGGTGCCCTTTCTTACGCTAATTCAAATGCGATGATAGTAACTAGTAGTAGGCCTTTTGGAGAGAAAACGCCTCCGTCAAAGTTAGCTAAATCTGAATATGAAGACATAGTATCTGCTGCTGATGGTGAATTCCTCATGGTGTCAGATCAGACAGATAGTGAAAATAAAGGCACATCTCTTGTTATAACATTTAGTTGTGGAAGCAAAAGTAGTGGGACAGGGAAAGTTTCATTTGCAAATTCAGAGAACCCTAATGCTGTAAACAAGAGTGGACGTAATATCTATGCGTGAGGCCAAGTTGTCTGCACTTAATGCTCTTGATAGATTGTTAAGACAACGTTTCAATGCCTTCAGGCTTGTTGAACAAATGGCAGAGCAATGGCTGCTTGACTTGCCTTTTGAGGAAATAGATAGAGGCTGGATCATCCCAACTAACATTGAAATGTTTGGTGAAAAGTTGAACATTTTGGTTGTAGTTCCAGTGAATTGTATATTTCCATATAAAAAGCCATGGATATATGTCAAACCAGAAATACCTCAATCTGAATTTCCTCATATAGAGGCTGACAGTAAAATGTGCGTATGGAGTGATCAGGTTTTGTTCGACTCTAGAGATATATGTTATGTGGAATCTCTGGTCATTGATGCGCATAAACTGTTAGAAAGCACGCTAACTGGAGAACTTAATGAAGATTTCAATAACGGCTTTTTAAGTTATTGGAACTCACATGTCAAAACACCCTCTCTTGTTTCTAGCTTATGCTCTGAAACAGGGGGTTGCAGATTGATATATGTTGCGTATCTGAACGGTACTACAATATTTGCTGACTCAAAGGATGAGTTGAGCTCATGGATTGAAAAGGTAGACTCAAACTCCAAAAATATTTCTATTAGTAACAGCTTTTTATTGGTGTTGGATAAGCCTTGGATCCCGTCTCAATACCCTGAAAAGTTAAATGAAATAGTGAGTTTACTATCAACTCAGCTTGGTGATCTTCTGAAAGCAAAAGAGCTCATTGGAAGCATGATTGCTGGTGATAGTAACAATCCGAAATTTCTTATAAAGGTCAATACGAATAACGGTCCATGTTTTGTCTCAATGCAACTGGCTGCGAATTGTTTGCAGAGAGGGAATGGAAATTACCCTAGTAGAAAAATAGTGAACTTAGGTAATGGTTTCAGAGACCGAAAAGTTACAGCTAATGTTCTATGTTCACGCGCAATGAACCAGACGTTGAAAGGACTGAACGTAGATAGAATTGATCAAAGTTGGATTTTGGGAAGAGGGCACAATAAGTTGTTGCCACAAATCTGCCGAAATAGAGTTGCAATTATTGGGGTTGGGTCTTTAGGCTCCGAATTGGTACCGCTGATTATTAAAGCGGGAGTATCTAATTTATGTCTAATTGATATTGATAGGCTAGAACCAGCTAATTTAGGTAGGCATTGGCTGACTTATGCTTACCTTGGGGAAAACAAAGCGAAAGGATGTCAGCTGGCTGTATCTTCATATTTTCCGTGGGTAAATGTTGAGTCAATAAGTTGCGCTAATTGGATCTATGAAGATTCAGTTCTTGAACACTTAAAAAGTTGCGATTTGATCATTAATACTACCGGTGAATGGGGAGTTGATGTCGCCTTGATGGAGTTATCTGTTAAAGAAGTTATAGAATGCCCTATCCTGTTTGGGTTTACCGAACCACATGCTGTTGCGACTCACGCATATTTGTGTGGGATAGGTAAACATGATTATTTGTCTTTATATGATAATTGTGGTCAGTTTAAAGGGACAGTTGCAGAGTTTCCCACTCAAACGAAATTAGATTTACCTCTTTGTGGTGGCTCGTTTCAACCATATGGAGCCATTGAATTAAGTTTTGGTCAAAGTGTTATTGCCGATCTTGCTATCAATTGTTTGTTAGGGAATCTTGATTTTGAAAAAGATCATTACATGGTGTGGGTAGGAAGTGAGAGTCTCTTGTTTCATAATAATGGTCAGTGGAACTCAAGTTGGAGTCAGTACTCTCAAATTGGAACAGGAAGTAGACTTATTTATGCCTAATTGCACTATTCGTTTTGTAGGTGTTGGTATCGAGCTTATTTTCTCTTTTAAAGCCATAGAACAGTTTGAAAAATTTAAACAGAATTTGACACAGAATGAGGCTGGAGGAATGTTGTTTGGTTCGTTTAAAGGTAACCAAGTAATTGTTGAGGAAATCTCTACACCTAGTAATGGAGACAAACGTGCACTATTTAGTTTCATATGGGAGAAGAAGGCTGCTAATCGTGTGATTAAAGAGCAATACTCTAAAGGTTTACACTATTTGGGCGATTGGCATACTCACCCTGAGGTTTTTCCCGAACCATCAGGCTCAGATATAGAGTCGATAAGAAGTACATTCAACAGCTCAAAACATGAACTGAAGTTTTTTATATTATTCATTTTAAGTAACAGTGAAGTAGTCAAAAGCCATGTTGTTCTAACTGATGGCTCAAAAGAGTATAAATTAAATGCCCATACCTGAAATAAACGAAGATCAAGCTGGTAATGAAAGCGATAATATCAGGACTCATTACATCAAACGTGTCTCATTCTATCTTTTATTCCTGTTACTCATTCCTTTTGCGTATTATGTTACTGCGTCTCAAGAAGGTCTTCCTCAGTGGGTAAAGTTTAACCAGCTACTAGTGGAGTGTGTGTTGTTCGGGCTGCTGGGAGGCACTACTTACTGTTTAAGAGCTGTATACCTTAATCGTTGTGTTCGTAATCAATGGGTACCAAGATGGGTGATGTGGTATCTACTTAGACCTGTCGTATCAATGATTATGGGGGGAATTACATATTTTATTATTAATATAGGCTTGATAACTCTTGGAAGTTCAGGTATCGGAAATACTAACTATGTTTTTTTTGTGTTAGCGTTTTTCGCAGGCTTAAATGTAGATGGTTTTTTGAAGAGATTTGAAAGCCAAATTTCGAAAAGCACAGGTGTTAAAGTTAGTAATCAAAGTTTAGGAAAATAAATTAGTAGAGTCAGTGTGAACCTTCACCTTTAATCTAAGCTCCTCAGCCCACGACAACAATTCCCCGTTGGAAATCCTTTGCTTCTCTGAAGGGTTTCACCGGGCGTCAGGGAGGATGCAAGGAAGGTAGGCAGCTATTTCACATTAGACAGCAGTCCTCTTTGTCCTGCTTTTTATAGCAAGAATGGAATTTCATGACCTTAATTAAGCGGCCATAGGCCGTAAATAATAAAAGTTTTTTGGTAAAAGACATAACGCTCACATCTTTTTTTACCTGCCGAGCAACTTATCAAACCATCCTTTTGAACGTTCAGCTTGAAGGTCTGATTCTGTCTGAAACAATTTCAGTTTGAGCTTTTCCACCTCAGCCTGCATGTTGCTTTTCTGCATATTTGTACTTGATATGTTGGTGTCGATTTCTCGACGGAGGGTATCTATTTCCCCCTGGCTATGTTTAAAGTCAACCCCTTGTTTCATAACCGTGGTTTCAAGGGCTTCGTGTTTTCTTTTCAGTGTTTTATGTGAGTGTTCGGCCAAATTTAATTCATTGATTTTGGTGGCCATGGCTTCTTGATGAAATGTCAAAGAGACTGGGTTGGATAAGAGCTTACCGTACACCTGATTTCCGAATATCTTGCAGAGATATTCGAAATATTCTTGCATCTGCTGCATGTTGGGGGACTTTGTTTCGAATTTTTGTTCAATAGATACACTACCTATACTCACTTCTACTATTGGGATACCATGCCCCTCAAAGTCTTTGATTTTTATTTGCTCACAAGCATGCGTATGCTTTACTTCAACGGCTAACTTATTCCCCCACCTTTTTGCCCAATGTGAGTCATCGTTAAACGTGAAAACAATGTCTGGAATGTAGTATTTATATTTACCTTCTGAGACGAGTTGGATACGTTGTTCGGTATCTACTGAAGTAGGTTTAACTACAAATGATTGTCTACCACACACAAAGTTTATGCTGCTGAGTTTTGTTATGGCTGCAATTGCTAGCATGTGGGATATGGAGTCCGAATCTCCGTCAGCGGAACCTTTCGGCGCTTGATTTGGGTTATATCTAAAGAATCCATTTGTGTGCAGATGCATTTTTCGACGATCATCTTCAATACGATGGGTACTCATGAACTGAAGATTATCAAAGAGCGCCGGGTTGGTCTTTTGAAGCTTACTTGCTTCCCATACGTAATAAAGTTTGAGTGGATGTTCTGTACCTATAACATATTTATTCGTATGTTTATCTTTTGCATTTGCCCATATTTTCTTCCCTACCATACAGCTCTCTCATTTCTGACTTGTAATTAATGGATCACAACGAGTGTGCTATATAAATAAATGAGAGTAAACTTTTCTTATTAAAGGTCTCTCGAAGAGAGACCTTGCTTGTTATAACCCGGTGTAGATACGGCTGCGAGCTTCCAAAACAAGGATGTTTTGGTAGAGCCTCCATGGATGGATTGACGGCGTTTCGCAGAAGTGCCTACACATTCCTCGCCGGACAGGCGTTAAGTACAAAAACACCTGTCGTCTATAAGTATTAAATAGATAACTCATTAATTAGCAGGCATCCACTTATTACTAGTGCTAAGTCATTCCATAACATTCGGAACAACCTAACCCAGTTGGCAAACTAACCCAAAAAATGACTCAACCTATGTTCATATACATAGGCCCTCATCTACCACCAACACACATAAAACGCCCCGACAATCAGAATAACCGCCATAGCAGAGACGTTATACGAGCGGCTCGTGGCAAACTCCACCGTGGCAATATCCACAGACTGATTCTGAGCGTCAGCAGAGCTCTTATCGAAATGAGACACCACTGCCGCCAAGACCAAACAGGCGATAAAGACTAAGCCAACGCGATCCATAAACGGCAATGTAGGCAAGCCGAGTTTGAAGGCCAGTGAGAGCACAGCAGAGCCTAAGGCGGCGGTGAGCGCGCCCTTAGCTGTAGTGCGTTTCCAGAACATGCCCATCACGAAGATCACCACGATCCCTGGGGTGAAGAAGCCGGTAAACTCCTGAATATACTGGAAGGCTTGGTCTAACTCACCGAGTAGAGGTTTAGTGGTCAGTAGCGCGATGAGCATGGCAAGTAAGCTGACGTAGCGGCCGACTTTGACATAGTGTTGCTGCGACTTGTCTTTGCGGTAGTGACTGTAGATATCCATGGTGAAGATGGTTGAGATACTATTGGTCATTGAACCCAGTGATGACACGATGGCGGCAACCAGCGCGGCGAAGACTAAGCCTTTAATACCTGAAGGCATTAAGCTCATCAACATCGGATAGGCTTTATCGGCGGGGTCTAAATCTGGCATTAGCACATAAGCGGCAATACCCGGCAGAACCACGATAACTGGCATCAACACTTTCAGAAATGCAGCAAATACGATCCCTTTTTGGGCTTCGCCTAAGCTCTTGGCCGCCAATGCACGCTGAATGATGTATTGGTTAAAACCCCAGTAAGAGATGTTCATGATCCACATGCCGCCGAACAGGACGGAGAGTCCAGGCAAGCTCATGTAGTGCTCATGTTCTGGGTTTAATATCATGTCGAATTTCTGTGGCGCTTGCGCTAGCAGTAGACCGAATCCTTCTATTACTCCATTGTCATTACTGATCATATTGAGGGTGGTGTAACACAAGAACAAGCCGCCGAAGACGAGCAGTACGACTTGGATAATATCCGTGTAGGCAACGGCTTTGAGGCCACCATAAAGCGAGTAGGCGAGGGAGAACAGACCAAGAAAGGCCATTGCCACTGTGATATCAACACCTGTAACTGTGTTGATGGCTAAGGCGCCGAGCCATAAAATTGCAGTGAGGTTGACCAAGATGTAAACCCCGAGCCAGAAGAAGGCCATGACCATGCGGACATTGTGATCGAATCGTTGCTCAAGGAACTGAGGCATGGTGAAGATTTTATTCTTCAAAAAAATAGGCAGGAAATACTTGCCGACCAAGATCAAGGTGATGGCTGCCATCCACTCATAAGAGGCGATCGCCAGCCCCATGGCGTAGCCGGAGCCTGACATGCCGATAATCTGCTCCGCTGAGATGTTTGCTGCGATCAGCGAGGCACCGATGGCCCACCAAGGTAGGCTATTGCCTGCGAGGAAGTAATCGCTGGCGTCTTTTTGATGTCCCACTTTTTCCCGTGACACAAAATAGGCAATGGTAATGAGCCCAAGTACGTAGATGATGAAAATACTGACATCTAAAGTTGAAAGTTGCTGCATAGTGTTCTCTTTATTATTTAGGTTATCTAAGCTCGGCCGATGTTAGCGCGCATCGGCTGAAATGCCGTTTAATCAGGTGTTTTCATGCTGAAATAGCAGAAAAGTATTGAGCGTAAGCCGCCCTGTTCTTGGATCATCCGGCAGCTTAGCTGTGCTGCTAATGTCGGCGGAATGTAAGCAATTACTGGGGTAGAGTACGGCTCGATTGAACTTGGCTTCGACAGTATGTATCTGCTCAAACAGCGGCCCGCTGCCGTTGGTGTAGGCGGGTGACTGATGCAGGTGCATGCCATAGGCCTGCTGTTTTAAGGTTTTGCCATATTGCGCGATCCGTGAGTGGGTAACCGTCTCAAATCCGGTCTTCCTGTGGCGATAAAGGGAGGTGCCTCCTTGTGGGCCACGAAACAGATAATGGACCACTGCAAACTGCTCACTCAAAGGGCTGTCGAAGTGAGGCAGCATCTGAATGGGGCGCAGGTATTGAGGTTGCGTCATGGTGAGCGAAAAGGCGGATAACAGGCAGTTAGGCTGAGTTGTTGGCTCAATTTGATAGTGTGAGCGGATAAGATCCGCGTATTGCCGCTTGAGCTGTTCGCTGTAAGCATGGGGCGCTGTTTTGCGTTTTCCGGGATAGAAATCCTGACGATTTTCCACAAATTCTGTGGGCTGACAGGCAAGTTCGACCATGGCCTCTGGGTAGGCGAGTAGATCATCGATGACGATGACTGGCGTTTTTTCGGTGCCCACATAATGGACTGTTACACGAGCATCAGGATTAAATTGCGCCAGGGTTTCAGTGACCAAATCTGGGGCGATTGTCATGCTCAGATCTGAAGCGGGTCTCGCGCCCATTGGGGAGCTTGCCCCTTGATTCATACTAGTCATCATGATCAGTGCCACTGCGTTTATTCTTCAGATCGATCAAGCTGTAAATCTGCCCTAAAGAGGCGATCATCATGTAGATAGGTTCAAAAAAGTGGGTTCTGTGTAGTCTCAGCAGTTGTGCATCGCTGAGGTTGTTAAATTGCTTCTCGTCTATGGTGTAAAGCCCATTGAGGCGAGTTGGAGCGGCATGTTCAAACTCTATCTCTACCGATAAACTCTGTAGCAGTTTTAGCTCTTGCAGTAACAGGATAAAGTCGGAGTTATCCGCTTCCCCTTGCAACAACTGGGCGAGGTTTTGTTTGGCTTCTAGCAAGTAATCTGATTCTTCCCCGCTATCGCTGTATAACGCGACTGCATTCGGCGCTTGACTGATGCTTGGGCTATCCATATCGATACAGAGCGGATGTTCACCTGTTGCAGCATCTTTGGCGCCAACAAAAAAGGGCTGTCTGCGGATCTGCAGCGGCAGGTAGATGCTGTGCCATTGATGGTCTCGCCAAAAGAGGTTTTCCCCCTTTGCAAACCCTAACATGGCGACAAATGTGAAGGCGCCAGTGTCACCATTTTTGGTCAGCAGGATAGGGTATTGAGTCACCAGCTGACGAAATTCAGACATGACCACGGGGATCAGATTCAATTCGGCGCCATGTTGTGCACACTGTTGTGGTTCCAACTGCAAGTGGCGGTGATTGGCTAAATTTAATTGGACTAAATTACTCATATCATCACTCTTTAATACGGGACGTTAATGTGGGGCTGCCAAATAAGCACAGCCGAACGGCGCTAAAGATCGTTAAATCCATATTGATGTATCTTATTGATCAGCTCTCTATTGGTGGGCAATGATGCTAATGCCCGCTCAATAAGGTGCTCGTTTTTGGCAAACTGCTTATGGGCTGTGTGCCAATCGTTGAGCATATGAGGTGTCATCGAGAAGTCGGTTTCAAAGCCCATTCCGTAGAGCACATATTGATAACTGGCTGCGGGAAAAACTTCGTTGTTACTGGTGAAGTCCATGTCTGCAGGGGCTCTGTGCTGCCAAATTTTAAGCAGATCTTTCAGGCTGTCAGGGATGGTGGCTGGATCGCGGTTATCCTTCCAAAAATCAGTGTCATCCCGTTGGCTCAAGACATAGTGCAGCTTGAGAAAATCGATAATTCTGTCCCATCGGTATCGAAAGGTCTGATTAAAGCGGTTAGCGACGATATCCATCACCTCTCGATTGGCGGGCAGTTGTTCGCTGATCATCTGGGCCGACAATTCGATAAGCACAATCGCTGACGCTTCTAATGGCTCAAGAAAGCCTGCCGAGAGGCCGACTGCCACACAGTTTTTGTGCCAGAAGGTTTCTCTGTGGCCACTGTGTATGGGAATTTTTCGTACCTTGAGTGAAGTGAACTTAGGCCCGATATAGTCGGCTAAGGCCTGCATCGCTGCGGCCTCGTTGGTGTACTTACTTGCGTAAACATACCCCACGCCACGTCGGTGTTGCAGGCCGATATCCCAGATCCATCCCGCGTCTTGTGCAGTGGATATAGTATGAGAGGCAATAGGACTGTCGGCGTCGTCATAGGGCACATGCACGGCCAGTGCGGTGTCGATAAACAAGACATCGCTGCAATCGATAAAGGGCACTTGATAGTGTTTACCCAGTAGCAGGGAGGAGAAGCCGGTGCAGTCGACAAATAGATCGCCGCTGATGTCACCATTAGGCATATTGTCGACGTGAGTGGTTAACGAAGCGATATCGCCGTTGGCGTGTGCGTTAACGGCGACAACGTCGGCGGACACGTACGTGACACCAAGCTTTTCAATGCAGTGTCGTTTTAAAAAATCGGTGAACTTGCCTGCGTCGAGATGATAGGCGTAGTTGGCCACATCTGAATACTCGGCGGTGCGGATGGTTTTGGGGGCTAAGCCCTGCTCACACACACTTTCTTGAAAACAGACGGCATTAGAGAAAGAGTGTTTATCTGCCGACAGGCTGGTCTGTTTTTGTTGAGACGACCAATATGGAGCTAGATCTTGTTGGGTAAAGCCTTGGGGAAGCACCAGCGGGTGGTAGTAAAAGTCGTCCTGAGTGCCATCGACCCACTTGGCAAACTTGGCGCCTTGTTTGAACGTGGCATCGCATTCACGGATAAAGTCGGTTTCGCTGATCCCCATTTTGATCAAGCTGTTGCGCATGGTCGGCCAAGTGCCTTCGCCGACACCTATGGTGGGAGTGTTGGGCGACTCGACCAAGAGCACTTCGACACGGCTAGTTGCGTCATAGGTTCTGTGGTGCGCTGCCAGCCAACCTGCAGTTATCCAGCCTGCGGTGCCGCCGCCGACAATCACAATTTTCTTTGTTGGTTTTTGCATAATGCTGCTCACAATTAAAGACAGAAATTAGCCTACATCGTCAGTGATGTAGGCTAAACAAACTGAACGTCAGTGACTTAGAATGAGCCGCGTAATCCAACGGCGAATCGACGGCCACTGTCTTCAACTGAGAGCAGTTGGTTCTCAAAGCGTCCACGTTTATGGACATACTCTTCAGTTAAGTTGACGCCTTCAAAGAAGACGGCAAAATTATCGGTGAAAGCATAACTGCCGCTTAAGTCGAGCTGAGCGTAGCTTTCGACGATGGTCGGGCCGTCACCATTGGTTTGCGTTAGCGACTGCACAAATGAATCGCGCCAGTTCCAAGCAAGACGTGTCTGGATTGGACCACTCTCATAGAAGGCTACCAAGTTGACCGAGTCACTTAGTCCTGTGAGTGCGAAAACTTGGCTGATGTTAGCTGGCTCAAGTTCAGCGTTGCTGCTCACCAAGGTGGCATTGGCCATGACGCCGAAGCCTGAATCACCAAAACCGTGTTGTATGGCAAGTTCCCAACCGTCGACAATGGCTGATTCACCGTTGTTCGGACGGGTGTTGTTGAAATGAGCCACACCGTCATTGCTGTCGGGGTTGTTGGTGTCGTCACCGGTGGAGGGATCGGTTAACAAGCTGCCATCACTTAAGGTAAAGGTCAGATCCTCTTGGGTATTGACGATAAAGTTTTCGACATTCTTTCTAAAATACCCCGCCGAAACATAGCTGACTTCGCCGTAATACCATTCAAGAGAGAGATCTAAATTCTCTGAGCTAAAGGGTTTAAGCGCTGGATTACCTTGGCTAGACGTGAGATCGCCACCGGGACGAGTGGTGTTGATCACTGTGATGGGCGACATGCTGTTTAGCGTAGGACGGGTCATGGTTTTCGATGCCGCGAGTCGAGCGATGAGATCGTCAGTTATCTCTAACTTAACCGTAAAGCTCGGTAAAATTGCATCATAGCTATTAGCCTGACTGATGGCGGCAACGGTGCCGTAGGCAGGTAGCATCTCGGTTTTATCAAGAATATTGAGCTGAGATATCGGCTTATCGCGCCCTTTAACATCAGTGTCAGTGGTTTCATATCTAACACCTGCGGTACTTGAAATCACCATGTCGGCTATCTCGCCAACAAAATCGACCTCGAAGTAGGCAGCGAAGATATCCTCTTGAACGCTGTATGACTTATCGCGTAATAGGGCATCGAAACTGATTGAATCGTTGTGAGTGCTGGCGTAGTACTGCTCCAAAAAGGCAAAGTTAGCTTCACCGTCATGGGCGAGCCACGAGGTTGGCATCTGGCCGCTACCACTGACGCCGCTCAGGAAGTCACTGCCTGCATCGAAGATATATTGCGACTCTGGACTGATTGTTGGGCTGTCTGGATAACCACAGTAGGCGCAATGCAAACCTTGGCCTTCATTATCCCAACGATTTAGGCTTTTGGTTTCGGTTGAGTACATCAAGCCAAATCGTGCAGCACTAAAGCCGTTGTCACCGTCAGCAAGCCATGTATTGTCCCATCTAAGTTGGTCCAACTCATCTTCGACTTCCCAACCACGTCGCAGCATCACATGGGCACGACTATTGTCTGTACTTAGGTAATCTTGTACGCCAGCGGGGGTCACTGAAGGATCGTAAGCAGTGCCATCTAGCTCTTGTTGACCACTGTAGATATTAGGATTAGCGCTTTCAAACATCGAAGCATTAGGCAGAATATTGTCGTTGACCTGAAAACGAACTCGGTTGGCATAACCGATGAGTGATAACTGGTTACCACGACCATTGTTGGCTTCTCGACTCGCCTCTGAGTGACTGTAATCGAAACTCATGTTGAGGTTGTCGTTCACATCCCAATCGGCATTAAGGCCAAAAGATTGAGAGTCAGTAATACGATCGAACTTCTTGGCGTGGAAATCGGTTGCGAGACCCACCTCTTGGTACATGTCGACTACTGTGCCGTTAGCATCGACAATCGGGCTGCCGCCATCAACACCAGTGACGTTTGGTGCGGTGAACCAGTGGCCGTATGATGTGGCATTTGTTTCGACATCAAAGTCTGAGTAGAGTGCGTCGGCGGTGATCACTAAGTTATCAGTGGGAGCGTACTGCAGGACTAGGTTGGCGTTAGTTCTTTTGCGCTCTTCGAAAGTGACTTTGTGGTCATAGTTACGGGCTGAGAAAGTATTGCCTGTGTAATCTTCACCTGAAGCCGTTTTCGGGTTCGGGATCCCCACATTTTCTAACCAGCCATCGATCTGCGCTTGATTGAGTCGTGTCTTTCGCTCTTGGTGTGACACACCTAATAGCACACCAAATGAGTCATCTAAAAAGGTGTTGCTGATTAAGCCGGAAAACTGTGGCGTGGTCTCTTCGCTATTTTCATCGTAGATCCCTTTGACGCTACCGACAGCTTTAAAGCCGTTGATGGCAAAAGGTCGTGCGGTATTGATGTTGATGGTTGAGCCAATACCACCTGACTGCATGGTGGCCGATGAGGTCTTGTACACGTCTAAGCTGCTAACGAGTTCAGCGGCGATGGTGTCGAAGCTAAAGCCGCGGGTATCACTTTCACTGGCTATTTGACGTCCGTTGACTAACACGGTATTAAATTGTGGGCCAAATCCTCTGACGGTGATCGATTGTCCCTCTCCCCCAGAACGATCGATTGAAACACCGGTAATACGCTGTAGCGACTCAGCTAAATTGGTGTCAGGGAATTTACCGATATCTTCAGAGGAGATCGAATCGACAACCCCTTCGGCGCTGCGTTTTACATCCATGGAGCGACTTAATGATCCGCGGATCCCCGTCACTTCAATCACTTCTATTGCAGGTTCGGCACTGGTTTCTGCGTCTGCTGCTAATAGTTGTGATGTGGCTAATGTTCCCATTGCGGCGAGCACAGCACTGGCTACTTTATTTTTGTTGTAGGTGGTCATATCGTCTTGTCTCTTATGATTTTTATTATATAAGATTGAGATCTGCCCACTGTCGTTCATCTGTGCAACAAGCCCAGTGTTTTCGAGCATAAGCTCCAAGGCTTTCATGGTTTCATATTGACCATGTATCGCATTTGCATCTATCCCCTCTACCTTTTCAAATGAAAAGAGCAAGGTGATGTCCGCCTGCTCAGCTAGATAGATGAGTGACAAATAGGCCCTTTGTTGGGGGATATCGAAAACGACACTGTCGATGGCTTCTTTAGCGATGAGTCCAGGTGTGAAACCTGAGACCAAACAGAAAAATAGGAGCTGGCGAACCCGTTTTCGGTCCCTCATGTGTATGGTTTTTCGCCATGCACCAAAGGAAGACGATTGATAGAAATTTTTCCTCCATAAAAAATTAATTATTTTTATTTTTTTGTGAAACATTTGTGTAACCACCCACTTGCTTTTCGCTGCTTTTTTTGTCGATGCATCTGCTGTGCAACGCCTATATTTTTTATTGTTAGCTATTTAAAGCTCTATTAAAACAATGGATTGATGTTTTAGTTTTATTGTTTTAAATATTGCTATTATTGCTAGGTTATCCAGTTGTATGCTTGGTGTAAAAGCCTTATTCTAGTTTAAGGTGCTGCTTGGCGGTGGCGTTCGCCATTTTTGACTGATTGTAAAATCAATCTTATGGCGGATTTTTAAAGCTGAATCGTCTTAATGAGATGGATAGTGTTATTGGCTGGTATAGATAAGACGATATGTTAAAAGATAGCTTGATATACAAGACCTACCTTGCCTCGAGAGAGGGAATTGCTCGGGTTGTTTCTCGAATAGTGCCTCCCCATGAGATAGAGGATATCGTGCAGGAGACCTATGTACGTTTATGCCAGGTGGAGAATAAAGAGAACATTAATTCTGCGAAGTCATTCATGTTCAAGATGGCGCGGAATTTAGCTTTAGACCATCAAAAGCGCGCTAATGTGAGATTGGTGGATAGCGTTGATGATTGGCATGAATTTGAAAAGGCACTGTGTGACCGACGTGACGAAGTGTATGACAATGCGATCACTAGCCTTGAGTTTGATCATTTTTGTGAGGCGGTTAGGCTACTGCCACTGCAATGTCGCAAGGTCTTTGTGTTAAAAAAGGTCTATGGCTATTCTCAGCGAGAGATCGCGAGTGAGCTAGGATTGAGCGAAAGCACAGTTGAGAAACACATCTCTCAAGGTATTAAACGGTGTACGGTATTTATGCGACAAGCCCAGAATAGTAAGACTCAAGCAAACGTGGTTCCAACATCTGGCAAGTGCGGAGGTAGTCATGAGTAATATTCATCAATTAAATGCTGACGCCAATGCTGAAGATCTGCGATTAGATCGCGCCAGCGAATGGATTGCCAAGATGGATCGTGAGTTGACCGATGAAGAGCGCGTAGCGCTAGCGACTTGGCTGCACAGTGATGTTGAAAATCTGAAAGTGTTATTCGAAATTGCCCAGATGTGGGACAAGATGGATGAGCTAGGACGACTGTCGGATATCTTTCCTAAAACCAAGCCTGCCCGTAAACAATCTCCTGTGTGGATGGGGGCTATCGCCGCCTCTATTTTGCTTTTTTTAAGTGTCGGTATTTATGTTTTCACACAAGATATTGAGCCTAATGGTCAGCCTTCGAGCTTGATTGCGATCCAGAGCAGCTATCAAACTGCGGTGGGCGAAAGTAATACGATTAACTTGCCAGATAACAGCATTCTGGTCTTAAACACCAACAGCTTTGTACAGGTGAGATACACGGCGAAGGAGCGGATTATTGAGCTGCAGCGAGGGGAGATAAATATTGAAGTTGCCCATGATACCTCTCGTCCGTTAAGTGTGTTGGCGGGTGGCAAGGTGATCCGAGCAGTGGGCACTGCATTTAATGTCGATGTGCGAGCGAGTGGTGTTGAACTGATTGTGACAGATGGCAAGGTGCTGGTGGTGAAAAAGAGCGCCGCCGCCTTTTTGAAAGAGAGTAAAGAGTCACGGCCTCGGGTAACCAGTTCTGCACTGGCAGTGGCAAAAGATGAGCGTGTGATGCTGAACAATAAAGAGCCTTTACCACGGGTTGCGTCGAAAGTGACCCCGGGTGAGATAGCCACTAAGCTTTCGTGGCGTACCGGAAACTTGATATTTAGGGGCGAATCATTGGAGGAGGCCATGGCGGAGATTAGCCGTTATACCGATATCCATTTTGAGCTGGCAGATGATGAGAACCTTAAAAAAATCAAAGTCGCAGGCATGTTTAAAACTGGCGATGTGAATGGTCTACTGAATATTCTCGATCAAAACTTCAACGTCAGCCATGAGAGATTAAGCCGTCATAATATCAAGCTTAATTATGGTGGCTAACGGCTTTTCAAAGGAATTATTTTTTAAATAAACAGATAACTCCCTCAACTAATTTGAGTTCACTCATTTTGGTTAGGGGAGGTGATCTCTACATATATTTTCGATAAATAACGGGACTAGATAGATGCTACGCATTGGAGTTGATTTAGGCGGCACTAAGATTGAAGTGGTGTGTTTAGGGGAGCAGGGTGAAGAATTATTTAGAAAACGTATCCCAACGCCACGTAGGTATGAATCAACTTTAGACGGCATAGTTAGCTTAGTGGAAGAGGTCGAAACTAAGTTAGGGCAGCAGGCAAGCGTTGGTGTGGGGATCCCCGGCATTTTGTCACCGCAAACGGGCTTGGTCAAAAATGCTAACGCCACTTGGATCAATGGTCGTTCATTAGACGTCGATTTGGGTAAACGTTTAAACCGCGAGGTGAGAGTGGCCAATGATGCTAATTGTTTTGCTGTTTCTGAGGCGGTTGACGGCGCCGGAGAAGGAAAGGGTTTAGTCTTTGGCGTGATCATCGGCACAGGCTGTGGTGGCGGACTCGCTGTGGGCGGTAAGGTGCATCAAGGTTGTAACGGTTTGAGTGGTGAGTGGGGTCATAATCCCTTACCTTGGTTAAAGGTTGATGAATTTAACACTACCGATTGTTTCTGTGGCCATAAGGATTGTATCGAGACGTTTATCTCTGGCACCGGCTTTATGCGCGATTATCATCAGGTGCATAAAGGAAAGATGGTCACATCGGGTGGTGAGATTATGGAGTTGGTCAAAGCTGGCAACGCTTCGGCTATGTTGGCCTTTGATTGCTACATGGACAGACTAGCGAGATCCCTAGCCCATATTATCAATGTGCTGGATCCTGACATCATCGTCTTGGGCGGCGGCATGTCTAATGTGGACATTATCTATTCAAGATTACCTGAGCTGTTACCACAATACGTACTTGGTGGGGAATGCATGACGCCTGTGGTCAAAAATCGATTTGGCAGTTCATCAGGGGTGAGAGGCGCCGCTTGGTTATGGCCTAGTTAATTTTATTTTCGTCTTCGTCTTACTAAGGGAGTGATGCTATCACTCCCTTTGTTTTATCTCCCTTTTGAACAGCCATTTTTCTGTCGTGCCGTGTTACTCATTTGTGGGTGATGCAATGACTCGTTAGCAATCAAATTAAGCTCACGAATATCAAATACCTATTTGTAGGTAGCGTCACAAAATATCATGCAGTTAAACATACCGCCCAAATATAAGAATCCCCTTAATTTTACAGACATTTTCATGCGTGATATCGCATCAATTCCTAATGCAACTTGTTATTTTACCGCGTGAAATCGATCAGTGAACTTGAGTCGCTGGCAATGATTTCATCATGAGCTTGTTTGAGCTAATACCACTAAAGATCTTCGTTGGGGAACAGGGTCAGAGAAGCTGCTTTTTGCAGTGAATACTGGCTTTAGATCGGGTATTTGAATCGAACGACCATAAAACCGCTAAGACGCGTTTATCTCTATTATAACTTGGATCAAATTATGGAATTTTTACTCTTCTGTCTCATCTTCTTTACTGCCTATCTAGTGGCATTTAAACCTCAGAAACAGGGCATGGCAGATATCTGTCTGTGCGCTAGCATCGGCATGAGCATTCTTATTTGGATTATTGCCACTTGGGGCATGTTAGTACCAGCAGGGAATCTATAAGAATATGAAAATGAAAGAATCGACTGTAAATCAAATTGTGTCTCTTGCGGCCATGGCATTGATTGCTTTGCCTGTTGGAATAGCCTGTATCATTTTAGGTTACGGCTTAGGTGATACACCTTGTATTTTATGCTGGCAAGAACGTACCGCGATGGTATTAGTGGCACTTATTGCTATTTTCATTACTCGTTATGGCTTAAAGCCTAAGTATCTTGGCGCACTTATCTTTGCTTCGGTGTATGGCCTTTGGGCTGGCTACCGACACAGCTCAAATCATATTTTGAAAGATATTGGTCAAGGTTTTGGTCCGGCTATTTTGGGCGTGCACACCTATGTGTGGGTCATGGTTGTTTTCTTGGTTATCCTGTTATTTGCAGCAGTTCTACTGATGTTACAGGGCGATAAACTCAGTGAGAAAGAAGATAAGAACAGCTGGACGATGCTAAATAAGTCGACTGTGATGGTGTTCTTGGTGGTGATTGGTTTCAATATCGTGCAGGCATTTAGCCAAACAGGGCCTTTCCCATTCATCGGTCAAAGCGATCCGTACCGCATGACGTTCGACAATGACAAGATTGTTTGGTCTACAGCTAATTGGCCTAAGCTTTCTTCTCTTTCAGCCCGTGGCAGTTTTGCTATTGAGCGACCAGATTTTGCTAATATGGCGGTGGTTGAAGGAAGTGAAATAGTTACTGACCTGAGTTTAACCTCAGTGCGAACTCAGGCTTTACCAGCAGAGATCATCGGCTTAGCAACCGGGATTAGTTATAGCCCGAATAGCGATATTTATGCGGTTGTGACGAGTGATAACTGGGTACATTTCCTCAAGGGCGATTTGAGTGAGGTGTTGGCTTCAGTCATGATCGATGGTGCTTTCTCGGTTGAGATTTCTAATCTTACGGGTGTTGTCTTTGACGGTGATAACAGCGTTGTCGTTACCGCGGATCATAAGAGCTATGTGCGTCTTGAATATGATCCATTAGCAAAAATTGCCGACAGTTACTGGAAGTTTATGGACGGCACTGATGGTGTGAAAGAGCTTAAGCGCAGCCGTTTCTCAACTGTTCGTGCTAAGTACAACTACATTGGTGGTTTAGGTTGGGATGCTGCAACTCAAGAATACGTCACGATTACTTTGCCTGCTAAGGTGCGTAATAACTTCGTGGTATCTCGATTCAGTAACCAAGATTTTGAGCTGAATAGCGAAGCTAAGATCCTTAACGCTGCAGACACGTACCCGATGGTGACAGGTTTGGCGATAGAGCAAAACAAGGCTTACTTGTTAAGCCAAAGTGCCGAGCAGATCTTAGTAATGTCGACCAGCACTAATAACATTGAAGCGGCTTACGGTTTCAGTGGTGTGGCGAATGCTCAAGGCCTGACTTTAGTCAAAGGTGAGTTTGCAGTGCTCAATGGCGTGAAGGGACAAAACTCGGTGACTTTCTTTCACTAGAGTGAGTTTACGGTATTAATGACTTTAAAAAGCCTGCGCACTCGCGCAAGCTTTTTATTATCAGAGTCGCAAGATTAATCTTTTAGTCTAAAAACAACCTCAATTCTGTCGCTAATGGTGACTTGTCCCTGTTGGTAGCTCTCTGCCGCATCAAAGCTTGGGCTTGCTGCATTCATTCTAAGCATGACAGGTTGGACTGGATGCTGATCTAAATAACGAATTTCCCATACGCCATCGATTTTGTCCCCGAAACCTTGAGCAATAGAATTGGCTTTGTTCTTGGCATCGACAATAGCGGCCTGTCGTGCTTTAGCAATATATTCACTCTCTTTACTGGTTTTAAGGGCAATATTATTGATGCGGTTAATCCCCTCATCCAATGCAGAATCTAAGACATTGTTAAGGCGTGATAGCTCTTTGACTTTGACTGTGACTTGTCTGCTGGCGTTGTATCCCGTGAGCTCGGCAGGCTTATTCTTTTGATAGTGATATTGAGGCTGAAGATTCAGGTTCGCACTTTGGATATCAACCCGAGCGATGCCCGCAGCTTTAAGACGACCGATAAACTTTGCCACTGCTTTATCTGAAAGCTCTTTAGCTTCTTTTGCCGTTTTAGTTTTGATGGTGACTTCGACGTTAATCTCTGCCATATCAGCCTCTACAACTAACTGGCTGACACCGACGGTTTCAAGATGTGGAAAATCGAGTTGGCTGGCTTGCAACGCAGGGGCGACAAAAATACTGGCGCTGATAAATGTGCTTGCTAGAACGTTCGAAATAAGTGAATGCTTCATAGAAACTCCCAAAATAGTAATATTTAATAATATATTTGACGGTTTATAGGACAGGTTAAGTTCAAGTTCGTGAGCCTATCAGTGCCGTTTGATGGTGGTACAAACGGACAGATATCGAAAAAGGGTTAAAATTTAATTTATTTCGATAGTGAGTTATCAATTTTTCATCACCAATAAGCTTGTACGTACATAGATACATCAGCACACCTCATCCCCCTATAACGTGAGGCTATTAATGTTTGACAGATAGCTATTCAAGAATGATTTCTCCAATATAAAGCGTTCTTCTAGAGAAACACAGAGGCTATTAGATGGATAAATACAGTTAACAGACTACTTTTAATAGATGGCTGGATGATGAGATCGCGTTATGCACATGCAAACAACTCTATTATTACTAGTATTTTTTGTGATCGCGATACTACTCGGGATCATGTTACGTCGGCTGCTTAAAAACACCGCGATACCTTACTCGGTTGCCCTGTTAACTTTGGGGATGTTGATCGGGGGAAGTTTGAGTTTCGAAACTAACATACCTGTTATTAGTGAACTAAAAGAGTCATTTATCTTAGCAAGCCAGTTAGATGCAAATCTAATTATGTTTATATTTTTGCCTGCCTTGGTATTTGAATCGGCTTTCTCTCTTGAGGTACATCTCTTTAAGCGAATGTTCTCGCAGATCGCTGTTTTAGCGATACCAGGAATGGTTATCTGCACCTTAATTACCGCATTATTGTGTTTGACTGTGTTGCCATGGGGTTGGTCGATAGGTACGGCATTGATGTTTGGCGCGATAGTGAGCGCCACCGATCCTGTTGCTGTGGTGTCACTGTTGAAAGAGACATGTTCCAGGGTCAGATTACAGACCTTGATCGAGGGGGAATCTCTGCTCAATGATGGTACCGCGATTGTACTATTCACTCTATTTCTGACACTTGCTACTCAAGTTAAACCTGAGTTTGAGACGAGTGTTGTTATTTACGAATTCATTAGAGTCGTTACTATTGGGGGGATAATAGGTGCGGTAGTTGCTGCGATTAGCCTGATATTTATTGGTTCGCTGTTTAACGACAGCTTAATTGAGATAGCCCTGACCTTAGTTTTACCTTACCTCGTTTTCTATGTTTCCGAGCATATTTTTCATGCATCTGGTGTGGTGAGTGTGGTGACCTTAGCATTAATCTATGCCGGACCTGGTCGAACGCGGTTTTCACCTGAAGTGATGGAGCATCTGCACCATTTTTGGCACACGTTATCCTTCCTGTTTAATACTCTTATTTTCCTCCTCGTGGGTCTTGTGGTATCGACCCGCTTAGGTTTAGCTGATTTAGCAAACTGGGAGTATTTGGCCATTATTTTCTTAGGGGTCCTTATGATTAGAGGAGGCGTTATTTTAGGTCTTATGCCCATTTTAGCTAGAATAGGCATTGGGCTAACTAAGGAGAAGTCTGTAGTGCTGATTTGGGGAGGCTTGCGAGGGGCTGTATCTTTGGCATTAGCCTTGATTGTTGCCACCAATGACTCCTTGGATATTGAACTCAGGGATCAAGTGCTCTTCTTAACTGCGGGTATCGTGGTGCTAACCATAGTCGTTAATGGTTCAACGATGCGTTTTGTAATGGCTAAGTTAGGGCTAGATAAACTGCCTAAAGCTAAGCAGCAAACCTTTGATAAGGTACAGCATAAAATCTCTAATGAGATGGGTAAGGTGAGGGAGCAACTTCAGAATGATGAATATCTAAAATCGGTTAACTGGGCTCTTGTGGACAAGAATATTGTTGTAGTTGGCGAGGATTTTGGGGAGGAAAAGATAGATACCCAAGTGGAGTATCTACGTAAGTTACTCGAGTCTGAGCGCCAGTTTTACTGGAATCAATTTGCGAAAGGATTATTGAGTAAAGATGCTACCCATATCTTGGTCGATGCTATTGAAAAGGCCTTGGATGGAACCCCGCAGGTCTGGCCGAGAACATCAATTGTTAAGCACTGGAAAATCCCCGCGTGGTCTATCAGATGTCGCTCAATCCCTGTGTTAGGCTCCTATGCCCGCGCCGCTAGTTACAAGCAGCATGTGATTGTATTTGAGAGTGCAAGGGGACTATTTGAGGCCAGTGAATACATAAAGGAGTTGGCACCGAGCCTGTCTTTAGAGCCGGAGCAGCTTAAATTAGCCTTAGAGCAAGTGGATCAGGTCAATCGTTTTGCTAAAATGACATTAATTGACTTTAAAGAGCAGTCACCCCACTTAGTTGAGCGTGTTGAGTCCTATCTTGCCTTAAGGATATTACTCAATACCGAACGTAAAATGATCCAACTCTTAACCCATGAAGGGATGATCTCGGAGACGGATGCCGAAAAGCTGATTGAAACGGTTGAATATAAAATGCACCAAAGTAAAAAACAAAGTCAGCTGACATAGTTGGCATTGGAGTATTTTACTCATCAGATAAACACTTTCAGGTACGTTTAAGCTATGTTTTTTAGGTGACTAGTTTTGGTTTGAATACTCAGTAAGCGGCTAATAAATTAGTAATGTTTTTTGGTAAAGAATATTTACCCACAATAAATGCGTTATAAGTTTGTAGAGAACGACACTATTTTTAATAGATTAAGCAAAAAAATTTAATTGATAATAACGAAATACATTTTTAATTGATTTTAAAGGAATCTCTCAATGAGTTCACATGGCTGTGTGTTAGGAAAAATAAATGTCGTCATCTGTGATGATTCGATAACGAATGTGCTGGTGATGAATGAGATGCTTAAGACCATAGACATGGATTTGAATATCATTAGTTTGACTGACCCACGCAAAGTGATGGCTGAGCTTGAATGCGATGTGATGCTGGTGATCCTTGACTTAGAAATGCCATACCTGAGTGGTTATCAAGTGTTGGATCAGATTAGGGAGAGTTATAGTTAAGATGAGTTTCCTGTGATTGTTGTGAGTGGGCTTTCTGACCAAAAGTCCCATGTTAAAGCGCTGAAAGGTGGTGCAAGTGACTTTATCAGTAAGCCCTTTAATGAGTATGAGCTTAAGCTACGAGTGGTAAATCAACTCAATATAATCAAAGCATTTAGATTACAATCTCATTTAAATGCAGAGCTTGAAAAACGGGTGCATTTACGTACGTTAGAGCTTGAACAGGCGACTGAATTTCTCATTAATAAACTGGCTATTGTGGCTGAGCTGTATGATGAAAATACGGGAAAGCATATTCTTAGAGTCGGTAAGTATTCTGGCCTTTTAGCGCGTAAGTGTGGCTTGAATGAACAAGTCGCTTTTATGATAGAAAAAGCAGCGCCAATGCACGATATCGGCAAAATCATGATCTCTCCTGATATCTTGAAAAAACCAGGTAAGCTGAATGACGATGAATTTACCCATATGAAAACCCATGTTGATACTGTGAGACAACTATTTGATGATCATCCCTCTATGATGATTCAGATGGCAAGATCGATTGCTATTCATCATCACGAGAAATGGGACGGTTCTGGATACAGTAAAGGACTTAAGGGGCAAGCGATTCCCATTGAAGGTCGAATTGTGTGTATTGCTGATGTGTTTGATGCGTTAACGACTCCGCGTCCTTACAAAGAGGCGTGGACTTTTGACGACTCTATCGCTTATTTAAAGAATCAATCCGGAATTCATTTCGATCCAGATCTTGTTGATATTTTTGTTGCAAGTACCCCAGAAATTAAGGCTATACAAGAGGAGTATAAAGATGACTAATGTAGCTTCATTCTTCAAGGCGATTGTTTTGATTTTTTCTAAATAACGTCCCCTTTTGTAACTAGCGTGAGTGCTCAACGTGAGTTAATCACCTTGCACTAAAGCTCTCTCATCCTCAATAACAGCGGCATATATTACTCTCTCTTCTGAATCCATTCGTCTCAAATTCGTTCGTCAAATACTACCCGCAGCGGAATATTTACTTATGCTGATTGGTGTGGTGTAGTCATAAATATTGTAATTTTGAAGGGGAGTGGTTAGTTTGGGTAAGCATTAATTATTGAAATCGTTTTATAGGAGGAGCGAGATTGTTCCGTCATGAGAGTGGATTTACATTAATTGAGTTAGTGGTTGTCATCATTATCTTAGGCATTTTAAGCGTAGTCGCAGCCCCTAAATTTATCTCCATAAATAAAGATGCGAAAGTGTCGGTATTAGAGGGAGCTAAAGCAGCGTTATCAACAGCAAATCGCTTCAGTTACAGTAAAGCTGTTTTGCAAGGGCAGGAGTTGATTGATGCCACCTCTGCGAATATCGATATGGACAGTGACGGTACAGCGGATTTAATTGGTTATTATGGGCTCATCAAATTTGTTGTTTCGGCCAAGGAGTATGCTGGATTAGATGATAATTTGATTATTAGTAAGCATTATGGCGGCACAGGCCCTACCTTGTCTCATTTCTTAATCTCCTTTGCCGATAACCCCGCCTCGGCTGCAAATCAATGCTTTTTATCTGTCGATTACCCCGATGTCGCTGAGGGAAGCGTTACCTATGAGCTTGTTACTGAGGATTGTTAACTAATAAGAAACACTCAATTTAACCCAATCTTTTAGCGGGCATGAATGATATTGACTTTGACGTGAAAGCTAGATTAAATAGATTAAAATAACTACAAAGCTTGGCTTTTTAATGCGTTCGTCTAACCTTTTTGTTAAACCTAGTGGATTCACCTTGATTGAGCTGGTGGTCGTTATTATCATTTTGGGCATTTTAGCTGTTGTCGCAGCGCCCAAGTTTATCAATTTAAGTCGAGATGCAAAAGTCAGTACTGTTGAAAGTTTTTTAGGTGACATGAAGTCGATGACGACCATGTTGCACATGACAGCTCAAATAGATGGCAAGCTAGGAGACCAAGTCACGATCGAAACTGACTATGGTAACTATGAGTTCTGGCGCGGCTATCCTGAAAATAAAAGCGAAGCAACCAATCCTAATATGTACTTCTTAGAAACCTTTTTTGGGTTATCTGGGGCAGTGTCTGAAACTAAAACCAATACCAGCCGTTTTGTTTCTTATGGTGATCTTAATGTTTATGAAGATAATGGCCATTCCCGTATCGGTTACGGAACTGGGACGTTAGCCGCAGACGAATGCTATGCCGATTATATGCACACTGGATCTTCAGAGAGCTTTCTTATTAATACAGATGGCTGTTAACTGGTGCTTTGCAACAGAGCGCAATGAAAGTATCACGCCCAAAACCTCCAATAAATCACAAAAGTAAAATCGAGAACAAACATGATTTAAACCATTGTTAACTGACAATGGTAAAACGAATCGTTAGAATACCAGTCAGATTATTTCTCATTAGAGCACTCACCCGATGCATGTACATATTCTTGGTATCTGTGGCACCTTTATGGGCGGCCTCGCACTGTTAGCGCGAGCAGAAGGGCATAAGGTTACCGGCAGCGACGCTAATGTTTATCCACCGATGAGCACTCAGCTCGAAGAGCAAGGTATCGAGTTGATTCAAGGATTTGATCCTAGTCAGCTTGGACACAATGAAGATGATGCGCCTGATTTAGTGGTGATTGGTAATGCCATGAGTCGTGGTAATCCATGTGTGGAAGCGGTGTTAAACCGGGGGATTCGATACACATCTGGCCCACAATTTCTGGCAGAGCATATTCTCAAAGAACGCTGGGTATTGGCTGTTTCTGGCACCCATGGCAAGACATCTACGGCGAGTATGTTAGCGTGGATATTAGAAGATTGTGGCTATGAACCAGGCTTTTTAATTGGTGGTGTACCGCAAAACTTTGGGGTGTCAGCCCGTTTGGGGAACTCGCCCTTTTTCGTGGTTGAAGCCGATGAATACGACAGTGCCTTTTTTGATAAACGTTCCAAGTTTGTTCACTATCAGCCACGCACCTTAGTGATCAATAACCTTGAGTTTGATCATGCTGACATTTTCGATGATTTAAAAGCAATTCAGCGCCAGTTTAATCACGTCATTCGTACCGTGCCAGGCGAAGGTAAAATCATCTGGCCTCAACAGAGCCAAGCGGTTGCCGAAGTCATTAAAATGGGATGCTGGAGTGAACAGGAAACCTATTCTAGTTCCGAGTTTAAGCCAAATACTGCGAACCAAGCTGATTGGACAACACGTTTGGTTGTCGATGATGGTCACCAGTTTGAACTCTTTTTTGAGGGGAAATCTCAGGGCGTCGTAGATTGGGGCTTAATCGGGCAGCATAATGTTGAAAATGCCACGATGGCGATTGCGGCTGCACGCCATGTTGGTGTAAAACCTGAATCAGCGATTGCAGCTTTGGCACAATTTCAGCCTCCTAAGCGTCGAATGGAGCTCATTGGCACTGTCAATGGGATTGATGTTTATGATGACTTTGCTCATCACCCAACGGCCATCGCCACGACGTTGCAAGGCACGCGTGCAAAAGTAGGAGAGTCTAAGATAACGATTATTCTTGAGCCGCGCTCAAACACGATGAAGAGCGGTGTGCACAAAGATACTCTAGCGAGCTCTATGTCTCTTGCTGATCAAGCCTATCTTTATCAAGCAGACAATATAGATTGGGACTTGGCTGCTGCGATGAAAAAAGCTTCACTGCCTGTAACTGTGCTATATGACATAGATGAGATAATCGAAACGGTTGCGAGTACAGCTCAGTGCGGTGATACGATTATTGTGATGAGTAATGGTGGCTTTGGTGGTTTGCATCAAAAGTTGCTGAAGAGGTTAAACGTTAAGCACTAAGGCTTGTTGTGAGCTAAAAGCTAAAGATAAATGCGTCATACTGAAACGAGTTCAGTATGATGCTGGATTTCGAATCCTTGTGCTTTATTGGTTTCATCTAGAGTCGCAGCTTATAACAATTTAATGAGATGTTATGAATTACCCTAAAAAAACTAAATCCATTAGCTTGGCTTGGACTGGCGCTTCAGGTGCTCCCTACGGACTTAAGTTACTTGAGTGTTTATTAGTCGCTGATTATCAGGTGTTCTTGATGATTTCCAGTGCCGCTCGAGTGGTGCTAGCCACCGAACAAGGTCTGAAATTGAGTGCCAATAGTGATAAAGCGAAAGAGCAATTGTTGGCATTCTTTACAGAGCAGGGAGTCGAGTTCACCGGAGAACTGCATTTGTTAGGTAAAGAAGAGTGGTTCTCCCCGCCAGCTTCAGGTTCTGCAGCACCAAAGCAGATGGTGATTTGTCCATGCAGTACGGGGACATTAGCCTCTGTGGCAACGGGAATGAGCAATAGTTTGCTTGAAAGAGCAGCGGATGTAGTAATAAAAGAACGCGGGCAATTGATCTTGGTTCCTAGAGAAACTCCTTTTAGTTCCATACATTTAGAGCATATGTTGTCACTTTCTCGACTGGGAGTCACTATCATGCCAGCCTGTCCAGGCTTTTATCATGATCCCAAATCGATTCAAGATCTGGTAAACTTCATGGTCGCCAGAATTCTTGATCATCTGGGCGTGGAACATGAATTAACAAATCGCTGGGGTTATGATCAAAAATAACCCAGAGATCGCACCAAGTAAGATATCTTATAAGGCTATGCTGTGAGTACTATGAAACACACGATTGAAGAGATGATCTCTGTCGAAGAGATTGACCAGAAACTGGATCTGCTAGCTGAGCAGATCAATGCACATTATGCTGATAGCGAGCGCCTATTGATGGTCGGCTTGCTTAAAGGTTCTGTGGTATTTATGGCGGATCTTTGTCGTCGTATAAAAGGCCATGTTGAGATCGACTTTATGTCTGTTTCTAGTTATGGCAACGCTATGACGAGTACTCGTGAAGTTAAAATTCTTAAAGATGTGCAGTCTGATATTAAAGGACGCGATGTACTGATTGTTGAAGATCTTATCGACTCTGGTAATACATTGAATAAGATCCGTGAGATGCTTACTTTACGTGAGCCTAAAAGTCTCGCGCTTTGTACTCTACTTGATAAGCCTGAGCGTCGTGAGATTGATGTTCACGTCGACTTTATTGGTTTTACTATTCCCGATGAGTTCATTGTTGGTTACGGTATCGATTATGCTGAGCAGTATCGTAACTTGCCTTACATCGCAAAAGTGATCCCATTAGATTAAGCGATTAATAAATTAATTTGAAAAATCCCGCCATCGGCGGGTTTTTTTTAATCATATGTTCAAATCCGCTGGTTAACGCATTATTATTTTCTTTTAATACCAGCTGTTTATACCAATAGAACATATTCAGATTTTTCTTCTCAGTGATATACCGGAATTAGGATACACATGGCAAATACAGAAAGAGCCCCCGTCTACGCTCTTGAGATAAATGATCTAAAGAAAACCTATAAAGGCGGTGTTGAGGCGGTTAAAGGCGTGAGTTTAGCCGTTGAAAAAGGCGATTTTTTTGCGCTTTTAGGACCAAATGGTGCTGGTAAGTCAACAACGATTGGTGTGATCAGTTCACTGGTGCAGAAGACGACGGGTAGTGTGTTGGTGTTTGATCATGATATTGACCATGAACTTGAATTGGCGAAGTTGTGCATAGGTTTGGTGCCACAGGAATTTAATTTTAACCAGTTTGAAAAGGTATTGCAGATTGTCGTCAATCAGGCTGGTTATTACGGTGTTTCAAAGTCTGTTGCCATGGAACGCGCCGAAAAATACCTAACGCAATTGGATCTGTGGGAAAAACGCGATACTCCAGCGAGAGAGCTTTCTGGCGGCATGAAACGTCGCCTGATGATAGCCCGTGCCTTGATGCATGAACCTAAACTTCTGATTCTTGATGAGCCGACAGCGGGTGTTGATATTGAGCTGAGACGCTCTATGTGGACCTTCTTGACTGAGCTTAATCAACAGGGAGTGACGATTATATTGACCACTCACTACTTAGAAGAAGCTGAGATGCTATGCCGTAATATTGGCATTATCGATAAAGGTATTTTGGTTGAATGCACGAGCATGAAATCTCTACTTAGTCGTTTGAATCTAGAAACCTTTATTTTGGATCTTGGTGCTGATTTGAATCTAGCTCCTGCACTTGAAGGTTTTACGAGTCGCCTCACTTTTGCCAATACGTTAGAGATCGATGTCGCCAAAGAGCAGAGTATTAATCATGTATTTGCCCAGTTAAGTGAGCAAGGTATCGAGGTATTGTCTATGCGTAATAAGGCAAACCGCTTAGAGGAGCTGTTTGTGGAATTGGTGGAAAGAGGCACTATTCAACAAAACAGTAGTGAGTCGACCGTATCAGTTAACAATACTCAGGTTAATAAGGGGGCATCGCTATGAATATGAGAGCCCTTTATGCAACGGCATTTAAGAGTATTTTAACTAAAGAGATCAATCGTTTTACACGTATTTGGGTGCAGACGTTAGTTCCGCCAGCGATCAGTATGACGCTGTATTTTCTTATTTTTGGTAACCTAGTGGGTAAACGAATTGGTGAGATGGGTGGGGTTTCCTACATGGAGTTTATCGCTCCTGGTCTTATCATGATGTCAGTGATCACTGCGTCATATTCTAATGTTGCTTCTTCTTTTTTTAGTGCTAAATTTCAGCGTAATTTGGAAGAGCTAATCGTTGCGCCAGTTCCACACTATGTGATTATTGCTGGTTATGTTGGTGGTGGTGTTGCTCGTGGTTTGTGTGTCGGTGCGATTGTCACCTTGGTGGCGATGTTCTTCGTTAATATCAGCTTACAACATGTTGGTCTGGTCGCTCTGACTGTTTTGCTGACGTCAATCTTGTTCTCATTAGGCGGTTTAATTAATGCGATATTTGCTAAAAGCTACGATGACATCAGCATTGTTCCTACCTTTGTACTGACACCATTGACATATCTAGGCGGGGTATTTTATTCGTTATCACTGCTGCCTGAGTTCTGGCAAGGGGTGTCCCAGCTTAATCCTGTGGTCTATATGATCAATGTATTCCGCTATGGCTTCTTAGGTTATGCGGATATCAGTGTTCCCCTCTCGATTGCTGTGATGCTAGGGTTCTGTACCAGTTTATGGGCTTTAGCGTATTACTTAATTAGTCGTGGGATTGGGCTAAGAAGCTAATCGTTCTAGGTTGTGGAGCAGTATGACAGAAAGCCTTTCAAGGCTTTCTTCGTTTTACCTTAATACCAATCAGTATAAGAAGCTGATCTACTCAGAGTGTTTTTTTGCAAACTAATTCAAGGCGAATGGATGACATAATGGTTATTCCCTTGTGAGTTCGTTCAACGCAGAAATAGGCAGCCAAAAACACTCCTTACAGGCGAGTTTTAGCGGTTCTGATGCTGTGTTAACGAGCTTAATCGTAGAATAACTATGCTCTTCACTCGTTGCCTTGCCTCAGTACCGCTAAACTCTCGCTGAGCGATCAAATCTTTATACTGATTGGTATGATTTTGAAGCTTAAGGGTTTTAGATCTCATTTTCTAGGTAACGCATTATTTCAAAAGCTTGTGGGTAATCTTTCGCCCCGATTTTTGCGCTGCAACAATATCCAAGTAAGCTGGCATGAGCGCCAATCTTTTCAATTAACTCCTCTAGTTTGATACCTTCGGTAGACATTTTCCAGCCAAGCCCCCCTTTAGTTGAGTCACCGAGTAGATAACATCTGCCAGATGAGTCAATGAGCTGGCTACTTATATCTATGGTTTGTTGTGACTCAATTTGCCAGTCAGTATTAGACTCCAGATAGATTAACTCATCTTGATGGGAGTGAATTAGGATAGCTGGCCAGTTAATTTCAGTCATATTTTCTCATTTCTCATATAATTCGAGCCGAATGTTTCCTATTTAACCTGAACTCGATAGTAAACACTTTTCGTTTTTCTCTCAAATTTTCAATAAAACCGACTGTTTTACACGTAATAGTGAGTGAAAACCCGGCATTTTTTATTGGGACGTTTAGGGAATGATTAACTGTAATTAAATTAATAATCAAACATTTAATCTTTAAATAACCCCGTTGTTACACCCCGGTTCATTCCTGTTAGTGTCCCGTAACACTCCTACCCTCCATGGTTTTAATGTCGCTTAATGAAGTCAGCCCCGAAGTTGTTTAATCCCTGAAGGGGTGGTTCATAAACAAGTTTGACTGACGTGTATATAGAAAGGGGTTAACGACCTATATAGGTACTTAACCTCCCAAGTAAAAACATGAAATGAGAGCGAATGAGTCATGCAGGTTTTAGGGATAAATGGCTTTACGGCATAACTAAATAACTATCTATATAAATTGAAATGAGGATTTAACCATGAATACAAATAACAAGATTGAGTTAATTGAAGAAGCATTGTTGGACAATGTATCTGGTGGACGTGAGCAATCATTTTGCGTTGAGCTTTGTTGGGAATTTTGTCTTGAAATTTGTTATGAGAACTAAATAAGTTTCAACTGACTTAATAATTATAACATCAGATAAATATAAAGGATTTCATTATGAACACAACAAATAAGATTGAACTGATTGAAGAAACATTATTAGAGAACGTATCAGGTGGCCGTGAGCAGTCATTTTGTATTGAACTCTGTCTAGAGTTTTGTTTATCAATTTGTTTTGATGACTAAATGTCGCGCAAGAAAAAACATTAAACAATCAATGAATTTAAAGAGGATTTAATCATGAACACAAATAATAAAATTGAACTAATTGAAGAAGCATTGTTAGACAACGTATCTGGTGGACGTGAGCAGTCATTTTGTATCGAACTTTGCCTAGAGTTTTGTTTGTCAATTTGTTTTGACGACTAAATAAAACGTCATAGAAAAATAATATATTAATAATCAAATCAATAAATACATAAATTAAAAAGGATTTACCCATGAACACAAATAATAAAATTGAACTAATTGAAGAAGCATTGTTAGAAAATGTATCTGGTGGACGCGAGCAATCATTTTGCGTTGAGCTTTGCTTTGAGTTTTGTCTATCAATTTGTTTCGATGACTAAATAGAGCACAAGGCTAATGCCCGGAACTGGTCTGTTCTGGGCATCCAGTCTTACTAAGGAGAGATACCATGGAGAAAACAACATTAAGTGAGGTGCTAGCATACAGTAACCCTGTTGTTGAAAAGCGCTTTATGACTCTTTACGGCATAGATGAAGCGGGCACAAAGGTCATTTTTAATAGTACGAAAAAATGGTTGTGGCTTTGTTATCAAAGACGTCAACTGAAAATAGATATGCAATTATCTATTGATACTCCACTTATCGTCATCGATGAGATGTGGCACAACTTTATTCTTTGCTCTGATGACTACATTAAATTCTGTAAGCACTTCTTTGGCCATTATATTAACCATATGCCAACAACTAAAGCGATGGAAAAGGAGTTCAAAGATTCAATTGAAGGGAAGGAACCCCAAGTGATTGTTCAGGAATTGCTGGAGAAGAAGCGTTGGCAGTATGAGTTTGTGTATGACCAGTTAGGTAAAGAGGAGTTTCTACTTTGGTACAAGGAGTATCCTAAAAAATATACCCCTAGTGCTCTATTAAATCTAGCGTTGAATCACCAAAAACAATTAGGTGAAAGTACAACATTTATCCCAGAACTGAGCCAATTTACTAAGTCTGCGATTGCTATTTGATCTGCAAAAATATTATTAAGGAGTTTGTCATGAAAAAATTAAATACAGATAATAAACAAAAGCAAGATGAGAAATTTGAACTTATTGAAGAGCAATTATTGAATAACATTTCTGGCGGGCGTGCTACCTCATGTTCAGAAGTCTGTCTGCCTAGTCCGTGTTTCGATGACGGTATTAGTTGTCTTTCGGAGTAATTTAATTTCATTTAATTTGTATGGAGGCAATATGAAAAAGTCAAAGATAGAAGATGTACTCGCTTACCAAAATAAAGATGTTACCGATCGTTTTATTAAGCTTTATGGCGTTGAAGAGGACGTAGCGGTAGAGATTTTTGAGGATGTCAAACGTTGGCTTTGGATGGCATCAGAAGCTCGTGTACAAGGCAATGAACAGCCAATAGTTATCGACCGTGCATTAGTGGTGCTTGATCAAATGTGGCATAACTTTATGTTGTTTACCCGAGATTACGGCCAGTTTTGTAAGGATTTTTTTGGTGGTTATATTCATCACTCACCTATGACTGCCGAAGGTGTCACCTCAGTTGAGAATGAGCTTGATGGTTATTCTCTATCTGAGCGTAAAGCGGCGTTAATGGATAAGAAGCGTTGGCAGTATGAGTTTATTTATGATCAGTTAGGTGAGCAGGTATTTATGCGCTGGTATAAACAATATCCTCAGCGTTATACATCTAAAAGCTTATGTGAGATGGCATTAGAAACGGAACTCAAGCGCAGTGAGTCAATGCAACAAGAGTTAGCTCGACGTCAAGCTGAACTTTCTGATGCGGCTTAATTTAAACATAATGTTATAGGAGCCAATCATGGAAGAGCTAAGTCCATCTAAACAGTTATTTAGAAAAGAGGTTTTAGAGAAAGGTGATACCAATTCTCTAGGGACCGTTTTTCTAAGGCAACCTAAGGAGTACCAGTGGATTGCCGTCTTAATGTTTCTGGTTGTCTCCGGCTTACTGGTTTTTCTCTTTGTTGGCACCTATACCAAATATGCGGATGTATTTGGTGTGATCACTGTCGACAAGGGGTTAGTAAAGGTCAGTGCGAGACGAGAAGGCCAGATTATAGAGCAATTGGTTAAGCAGGGAGATTCAGTAAAAAAAGGCGATCTTCTTTATGTTATCTCGACAGATAGGCACAGTTCTTTCGATCAAAATTTAGATCAAAGTATTCTAGCCCAACAAATGGAGTTGCAGTCCTCTCTGGAGCGAGATATTGCGATAGCTGAGAAGGCTTCGGGCTTAGAGCTTGCTTTGATTAAAAGTAAGGTGTCGTCGAAGGCCATAGAGATTGAACAGATTAATGAGCAGTTGGACATATACGATAGAAGAGTGGATCTCTCCTCTGCAGGTCTGGCCCGTAATGAGAAGTTACTAAGGGCTGGACACACAAATCAAGCACAACTGGATCAAGTGATTGAGGATCATCTATCACTGCAGTCTAAGCGTAATGATCTGTTGATGAAGTTAAATTCGACTCAATCTCTGTTGGTTGA
This sequence comes from Shewanella hanedai, assembly GCF_007197645.1. GTDB lineage: Bacteria > Pseudomonadota > Gammaproteobacteria > Enterobacterales > Shewanellaceae > Shewanella > Shewanella hanedai. The sequence continues at coordinate 82,130 of NZ_VKGK01000008.1, read as the reverse complement.
GCTTAAGAATGAACTTGAGCTCAAACCTGGCAACTTCAAAGAGAAGCACAATCGCCTGAAGCGAACTCTGATTGAGAATAAGCAGAGGATCACCGAAGTATCTTCTAATATCGATTACCGAATCTATGCACCATTAAATGGTGTGATAGGTAATCAGCTGACCCATGTTGGGGAGTTTGTTCGCCCAGGTAACGTGATGGTTAGCCTAATTCCCCAAGGTTCACAACTTCAAGCGGAGCTCTATGTACCGGCGACATCTATTGGCTTCATTAAGCCAGCCCAAGAGGTGTCTATGCGTTATAGCGCTTTCCCATATCAACATTTTGGCCTGCACAGCGGTAAGGTGCTGAGCGTGTCTAAAGTTATTTCGCTTCCAGAGGAGTTGGAAACCAGTGTTGAGTTAGCTGGGGCGGTTTACAAGGTGATCGTGGGCTTAGATTCACAGTCAGTGAGAGCACAAGGTGAAGAGATCACTTTAGGGGTTGGGATGGAGTTAGAGGCGAGTGTAAAACTGGAAAATCGCAGCTTAGTTCAGTGGGTTTTAGAACCAATTTATAGCTTGAGGAATAGATAAATGGCATCTCTTATCGATAGAATCAACTTTTCAGGCGGCCATGTCTTACCTGTTATTCAACAGACTGAAGCGGCTGAGTGTGGGCTTGCCTGTATGGCGATGATCGCCAGTTATTATGGCCACAATACAGACATGTTCCAGTTACGCCAGCTGCATCGAGTATCGATGAAGGGCTCGACCTTGAAAGGGATGACAGACATTGCTGGCAAGGTGGGTTTAACACACAGAGCGCTTAAGTGCGATCTCGATGCTGTTAACCAGCTGAGAACACCGTGTATTTTACATTGGAATTTAGATCATTTTGTGGTGCTCAAGAAGGTCTCTGGTAACCGCTATTACCTACATGATCCAGCGCTTGGTGAGCGAACGTGTACGAAGGAGGAGTTATCCGCTAGCTTTACCGGCGTTGCGATGGAGTTTACTCCTTCTGGTAACTTTAAGGTTCAGGAAGAGCCAACTAAAGCGACGCTCTCCTCTTTCTGGTCAAACCTGGTTGGCTGGAAACGATCTCTTTTGACCGTATTTTTGTTCTCCATGTTGCTGCAGAGTTTTATCTTAGTGACACCTATCTATATGCAGCTCACAGTCGATGATGTGCTCATCTCGAATGATTATAGTCTGATGAGCATACTGGCATTTGGATTTGGTGGTGTACTGTTGTTACAGGCCCTCTCAACGGCGCTTCGATCTTTGGTGATCATGTTGTTGGGAAACCAATTGTCACTGCAAATGAACTCTAACTTAGTGCGTCACCTATTTAAGTTGCCAATGGATTTCTTTGAAAAGCGACATATAGGTGATGTTGTTTCAAGATTTCGTTCATTGGATTCACTTAAAAACCTGTTAACAACAACCTTGATAGAGAGCTTGGTTGATGGATTGATTGTCATAGGCCTTTTGGTGATGATGTACATCTACAGTGTCGATTTGATGCTGTTGGTGTTAGCGGCCTCAGGGTTATATTTGATTGTGCGTTCTGTCTCTTATCAGAAACTGAGAAGTGTCAGTCGTGAAAATATTGTGTGTACGGCAAAGAAAGACAGTAACTTCATGGAGTCAGTCAGAGGAATTCAAAGTATTAAGCTGTTCACTAAGGAAAGTGACAGACTGAATCTATTTGATAACTATAACGTTGATACAGCTAACACCTCGATTAAAGTGGAGCGCCTACGTGTGCTCTTTAGCTGGACGAGCATGCTGATTTTTGGCTTAGAGAATATTCTCGTCATCTATTATGGCGCCTCTATGGTGATGGAGAACCTACTTACGGTGGGAATGCTACTTGCCTTTGTCTCTTATAAAACTCAGTTCGAACAGAAAATAAGTAACCTAATCGATAAATATATTGAATTTAAGATGTGCTCTCTACACCTTGAACGTCTTGGTGATATTACTCTGACTCAAGAGGAAGCTGATTTAGGTGAAGTTGATGAAGAGTTTGATGTGACAGGTTCTTTGCGGATGAATAAGATCTGCTTTAGTTATTCCGATGAAGAGCCTGATGTTCTGAGCGAGATTAATCTCTCTGTGAAGCCAGGTGAGTCTGTGGCTATCGTGGGGCCGTCGGGTTGTGGCAAAAGCACCCTGATGAAGGTGATGTTAGGGTTACTCAAACCCACATCCGGTGCAGTGATGGTTGATGACCAAGATATTAGAAAGACAGGGCTGCTCAACTTTAGAAGCCAAATTGCCAGTGTGCTGCAAAACGATCAACTGCTGTCAGGTACCATAATGGAAAACATCAGTTTTTTCAGTCAAGATCCTGATAAGAGTTGGGCTGAAGAGTGTGCGCAGTTGGCGGGGATACATAAGGATATATTATTACTCCCTATGGGATATCGTTCACTAATAGGTGATATGGGCTCATCACTTTCTGGCGGACAAGTGCAGAGATTACTTTTGGCTAGAGCCTTGTATAAACGTCCTAAAATTCTATTTTTAGACGAAGCAACGTCAAGTTTAGATCTACATGCTGAGCAGCATGTGAATAACTCGATACGTAAGTTGAATATTACTCGAGTGATGATTGCTCACAGACCACAAACGATTATGTCTGCTGACCGTATCATTAAGTTTGTCAAAGGCGAATGTATCGAAGTGAATAAAGAAGACTATGGTAAAGCCAGAAGAGTAGATAACTTACCCACACACACCATGCCAGTAGCGTCGAGTGCTAGATAATCCTTTATGCCCCTAACTACTACAAGTTAGGGGCATAGGGTATTTTAATGATGGCCGCAGATTTCATCATCACTTCCAGGGTTTTTACTGTCGATGATGGCCTTTCGTTTTATCATATCCTGAAAATGTTTTAGCTTACTCTCTAACTCCTCCCGATAAAGACTCTTGCCCTGACACTTCTGTAGAACATAATTACAGGTTCGTACAACAGAGCGCCACCTGGGCTTTTTCGGCAGAGTATTTAGACCAAAATACCGCTCCATGGCTCTTGCTCGTATGCGACCATCGTCAATTCCGACACTCCATATTTTGCTCTGCTGAGCGAGTTCGAGCTTGCTGGTTTGCGTTGATTCCTCCCACATTTGCAATGCTAAGTGCATTAACTCAATCAACTGATGTCTGATCTGTTCAGCTTGTTCATTTTCACTTAAGAGTGGAGTTGAACTTGATGGCTGCGGGGTTACAGTCTCGATACTGGTATCTGTTGCGGCAGTTTCAACTTGCGTAATTGAATGACTTTCGTCTGTCGACTCTTCTTTATATACAGGTGTGCTCTTCTTTTTTCTGGTGATGAAAATATAAAGGATAAAACAGATAAGGATCGCCGAAAAAATAAGAATGAACATCTCTACGGTATTTAAGCTTGGAGAGTTACCGGATTCAAAAGTAAACGTACTGCGAATATTTTTCGAGTGAATCGTATTTTTCAATGTCAGCTGAGAATTGAGGGTATCAGCATAGATACGCCAATATTTACTCGATGCTTCATAATCTTGCACTTGTTCGCTGAGCTCTGCCATTGCCGTGTAAAGCTGTTTTTGAAAAGGATATTCCTTATGCTGATTAACTTGGTTGAAGGCTTTTTCATAGTTTTCAGCTGCTTTATCTAGCTGGCCTTTTTTTTCCCATATAAGGCCTTGAACAAACCAGTATTTAGGATTTTTTTCAGAGGACTGAATCAGATTAGTGGTGAGTCTGGATTGATCTAACCAATACTGAGCTTGCTCTGTTGAAATACTGTTTACCGATATCTGGGCCAGTAAAATATAGATTTCAGCTAGAAATCGAAATGAGTTGAGCTTTTTCAGGCTCTCGACAGACTGACTTAATAGTTCAACCGCCTTATCTGGATCGCCATTTAACTCAAAAGTTTCACCTAAGTTTGAAAGGGTCAAAGCGGCTTGAAGCTCTCGGCCTAATCGCGTGTAAATAGTATAAGCATTCCGATATGAAACGATGGCCTCGTTGTAATCTCCCTTATCTTTGTAGAGGGATCCTAGATTATTGAGCACACTGGCTTGGCCGAGATCATTGTTTTCTGCGGTATGAATGTCGTAGCTTTTTAAGAGCAAGCTAGTACTGGTTTCGAGATCGCCATAGATATGATAAATGTTGGCAAGATCATTGTAGCCCAGCGCAATGAATGAACTGTTTTTAAGTTTTATTGATAGGCTGAGGGCTTGCTCGAAAGTATTAAAGGCTTTCTCATAGTCCCGTTGATGAAAGTAGATAACCCCTAACTGCCTGTTTATTTGTATCTGCTCGATTTCGTTAATCTTGGTGTATTTGGACAATACTTGATTCAGCATTCGCTTTGCTGAATTGAGATCACCTGATTGTTGATAAAGTTTCGAAAGAGAGAGTGACAGAGAGTAAAAGCTCTCAGAGTCATGGGCGGTCTCTTTAAGTTGCTGCTGACAAATAAATATTTTTTGACTGGTGTCTTTAGCCTCATCGTTACTGATTAAACACGTTTCAGCATAGGCTCCCGGAGAAAAGAGAAAGCTAAAGAAAAACACTAAATAGCTGACCAAGCTATAGTGATTATTTTTGAACATACTGACTCATCCTTGTTAATTTTCATTTGCTATTCAGGGATCATGTTGAACTTTTTGTTCAATCTTAGGCTGTATTTTTAAATGCAGTGACGCGTAACGATCTATTTTATTCTTGGGTGTTTTTACATTTTTTATTTTATTTGTTAATGGTTTACTTCACTAATAAACCCTGGCTTTTCGAGGTAATCAACCTTGTTAAGCCCTCAAATCGTCCTTACTTCTCTGGCTAAAATGCATCACATTAGTGATTCATACGGTATGCACCTAACCTATTGTTAACACATCGGGTATCCGATGGATAGCAATGAAGCGGGTGTTATAGGGAAAATACAACGCCAAGTTGGCAGGGTTTTAATTTAAGGATAGAAAAATGAATACAACGACGAATAAGAATAAAGTAAACACAGTAAATCAAACTTCTGTTGAGTCTGACAATGTTCAAAATAATAGAATAACGCTTATCGAGGACGCTTTATTAGAGTCAGTGTCAGGTGGTAATGCAGCGGGTGATGGTATCTGTATTGGTCATCAGTTTTGTGAACTACCGCCACATAATGATCGCGGTTAAAGCAATTGAAGTGATGAGGGATAGCGCAGAACTACTGCGCTTCTTTATCATCCTGCTGTTTTATTTTAATCTGTGTGTTACGGGTATCGAGTAATGTCATTATTTTTTGGTTACCGGTTATCATCTCGTCAAAGTAGAGGTTAATTTTTGCGACTTCAGCAAGGTACTCAGGATCACTTGTATCTTTCTTTTGCCAAAACTTTTGACGCCTGACTTTCTGCAATTCACTTGTTCTTAAAATTTCAAAATAACTATTTTCTTGGTCTAACCGATATATCTCCGCCTTAATTCTGCGCATCTGCGTATTGATGGGGAGCGCATTCTCGGTAAGTAATAAATTAATTGGATCGATTTTCTTGTTACGTTTATCAGAATCTGTTTCTGTGGTTATCCCTAAATCAAACTCTATTTTCCGTTGGCTGAACTCTTTAGGGCAGATGGTTTGGCTGAATACAACCTTTTCGCCTTTGACACACTTATAGATGACATCGGCATGGGCTATATCCATGATAAGTAGCGCTATGATTGTGATGAATACTTTGGCCGACTGGCTGCACATCCTATGTATTGCCCTTTTAATGACTGTTGTCGCTGGTCTGAAAATAGCTAAGGAAAATCAAGTAATCTCGTTGATGGCGTTTTGAACCAACGATTCTAAATACTATGGCGTAAGTTGACCAATAAAACCAGTTTTTTGGTGGTTACTTTTAACAAATGTAACACTGAAAACTAACAGTAATTTGTGGGTTTATGGGATGAAGAGGAAAAGAGAGGGCATAAGTTGTTATGCCCTTTACAGCTATCGTTTAAAGCAGAGGTTATCGATGAGACGAGTGTCGCCCATATAGGCTGCGGCGAGAATGACAAGCTCGCTTTGCTCATCAGTGACTTGAGAAAGATCTTCTGCACTACGAAGTTCAAGATAGTCGGGGGTAAAGCCTGCTTTTATCAAGGCTTGCTTACCATGTTCAATCGCAAGTTCAATGTTGCAGCCCTGTATGATATCTGCTGAGAGCTTGTCCATGGCCTGTTTGAGGATAGCAGCCTGACTCTTTTGTGTTGGTGTCAGATAGCCGTTACGTGAACTCATGGCTAAGCCAGAGGCTTCCCGTATGGTATCAACCCCAATGACTTCAATTGGCAATGAAAGGTCTTCGACCATAGTCTTGATGATCATGAGTTGTTGAAAATCTTTACGCCCAAATAGCGCGATATCGGGTTGGACAATATTAAATAGTTTACAAACCACGGTTGCAACACCACGGAAGTGACCTGGTCGACTGGCACCACAGAGTTGATCGCCTATCTCGGGTACTTCAACATAGCTTTGTTGACCCATGCCTTTGGGGTAGATGATTTCTGGCGTAGGGGTGAACAATAGCTCTGCACCAGCTTCACTTAGGGCGAGCTTATCTGCGGTCAAGGTTCTGGGGTAGGCATCGAGATCTTCATTCGCACCAAATTGCATTGGGTTAACGAAAATCGAAGCAACAACATGGTCAGCACGTTGGACAGCTTCTCTAATCAGAGTTATGTGGCCTAAATGTAAGTTCCCCATGGTAGGAACAAACGCGACGCTTTCGCCTTTTGCGTGCCAAGCTCGAACCTGTTCACGGATCTGTTGAATCTCTTGAGTGGTGATCATTTTACGACTGTAATACCTTAATCACTGCCAACTCGTAATGGTTAATAGTCAGCATATAACTTAGTTTGAAAGCCATTGGTAGGTTGCTACTAATGGCCTTATTTTCATTTTTAGCTAAATGTATGGTCGCTGCCTGGGAAGATCCCTTTTTCGACTTCATCTATGTAAGCCCTGATGGCTTCACGGATCTCACCTGTTTGCTTGAGGTAATTTTTAGAGAAACGTGGAATATAACCGCTTGAGATGCCAAGTACATCATGCATCACTAAGATCTGACCATCGGTATCTGCACCAGCACCTATGCCTATCACAGGGATAGTGAGCGCTTCTGTTATCGCTAGAGCTAGGCTAGCCGGGATACACTCGACCACAAGCAGTTGAGCGCCAGCAGCTTCTAATGCCTTAGCTTCATCGAGAATACGCTGAGCATTGTCTGCATCTCGTCCTTGAATTTTAAAACCACCAAATACGTGAACAGATTGTGGTGTTAAGCCTAAATGAGCGCAGACCGGAATACCACGTTCGGTCAGTTTAGTGACGGTTTCCAGCAGCCAATGTCCGCCTTCGACCTTAACCATATTAGCACCTGCCTGCATTAGAACAGTGGCATTAATCATGGCTTGTTCAGGGGTGGCATAGCTCATAAATGGCATATCAGAGATAAGTAGTGAGTGCTTAATACCACGACGGACACAGCGGGTATGATAGGCAATATCTTCTACTGAAACGGGTAATGTATCATCATGTCCTTGAAGCACCATTCCCATGGAATCCCCGACGAGCAGAACATCAACACCTTCACTGTCGAAAGCGCTGGCAAAGCTGGCGTCATAGGCGGTTAGTGCTGTGAACTTTTTACCTTCCTGCTTAAATTTGAGCAGGGTAGAGCTAGTTATCTTAGACATAGTGACTTTCTTAAATCGAGTTTATTAACGTAAAAACTATACATAAGTAGCGTCTCAATAGGGCAGATACTTAGGTATAAGCTTTAATCTTAGTAGTGTGCTTTATATGCTAACTAAGGGCTGAGTTCAATGTTATCTGATTATTTGTTCTACTTCTGCGGCTAATTCAGCGCTTATTAATTCATTGAGTAGCGTTCCACAAGGCAGGGTTATCTTTGGCGCAATATCGGCTAAGGGGAGTAAAACAAAACTGCGTTGCTTCATACCATAGTGAGGTATAACTAATCTAGGAGAGTCAATAGTCTGCTTATCATAGAGCAAGATATCAAGATCTAAAGTGCGTGGTCCCCAGCGCTCTAATCTCAGTCTACCCTGTTCATTCTCTATCTTTTGTAATGCATCAAGCAGTGCGATAGGAGTCAGTGCTGTTTCAAAACTGGCGACAGCATTAACATAGTCAGGTTGCTCAACCTCACCCATAGGTGCTGAACGGTAATAGGGAGAAACTTTAAGCGAGGTTAATCCGTTAACTGGGTTAACCTCGGCTAACTCAGCGAGAGCAAGGCAAGCATTGTCTAGCTGAGTGACCGGATTGGTAAGATTTGCCCCTAGAGCAACAAAAACCTTAGTCATTATTGTCTGTTGGAGTAGCTGTCTTATTCGCTGGCTTGCGTCGCTTACGCTGATTTGAATTGCGGTTACGACTACCACCTTTGTTACTAGAGCGGGCGATGACGCTGCGCTGCTCTTCACCAGCCTCAACGAAGCTCTTCCACCAAGAAGCAGACTTAGCAACTGAGCCCCCTTCAGCATCCGCTCTTAATAGCAGTAAATCATAGGCTGCACGGAACTTAGGGTTTTCAATAAACTTGAATGCACGGGTACCTTGATTACGATCGAAACGTAACTGAAGCTGCCAGATATCCTTAGCCGGTGTACTGAAGCGGCGTGGAATACTGATGGTGCGGCATTGCTGCTCCATCACATCACCCATGGCTGCATAGTAGGCATCATATAAGCTTAAACCACTTTCTAAGGCGATATCATCGGCACGTTGAGTCAACGGATACCAAAGAATAGCGGCATAGAAGAAGGCTGGGGTGACCGTCTTTTCGGCGTGCACACGAGCATCTGTATTTTTCATTATCACTTGCAGCATCTTAGTCGCAGGACCTTTAGGGTCTTCGACCAGTAGGGAGTCTACCAGTGGGAAAAGTGGTTGGAATAAGCCAAACTCACGCATCATGTTGAAGTTGTTTTCTGCGTGACCGTTGAAGAAAAGTTTAAGCACTTCTTCATACATACGTGCTGCAGGAATGTCTTTTAGCAGAGGGGCCAGTTCATAGATAGGCGCCGCTGTCTTTTCTTCGACCGTCATGCCAAGCTTTGTCGCAAAGCGAACCGCTCTTAACATGCGCACAGGATCTTCACGATAACGAGTATTAGGATCGCCAATCATTCTGATGGTACGGGCATGGAGATCTTCTAAACCACCACCGTAACTGTGGATCGAAAAGTCACTGATATCGTAGTAGAGAGCGTTAACGGTGAAGTCACGACGTTCTGCATCTTCATCAATGCTGCCATAGACGTTATCACGCAGCAGTCGACCTTCGGCATTAGTTTTAGAGATCTTCTCTTCAGTATCGACATGGTGACCACGAAGGGTCGCGACTTCGATAACATCACGGCCAAAGACGATATGAGCTAATCGAAAACGTCTACCTACGAGTCGGCAATTACGGAATAGACGTTTGATCTCTTCAGGTGTGGCATTGGTGACCACATCAAAATCTTTAGGTTGCAAGTCCAGTAAAATATCGCGTACGCCGCCACCGACTAGGTAAGCTTTAAAGCCAGATTTGTGCAGGCGATAGAGTACCTTTATGGCATTTTCGCTCATCTGACTACGAGATATTGAGTGATCTTGTCTCGGGACAACCGACAAACTCAAGCCTGTTGGTGTGGTCTCTTCAGTTGTTTGGTTATTATCAAATAACTGCTTACAGAATTTGGTTATACGGCGAAAAATGGGACACCTCGAACATAGCACTGAGTATGGGTTGCAATAAGGCCGCTATGATAACTCAAAACAGGGAGAATGAGTATAGATACCCTAGAGACCTTGTGATGTTCTTACTGAGTGAAAGCTGAGGTGAGTAAAATGCTGTTGACCGCTGCTATTCTCGGTAACTGTCCCTGCATGAATCTAGATTTCACCTTATCTTCTGTATCCATGATAGTCGTGAATGTTTGCTGTGTGTCCACTACACAAGAGCAGAGTCATTGGAGTAATAGAGAGAATGGTTATCCGTTACAGATATTCAATGGCTAAAGGATTATTTCCGCTTGTTTGGGGACGGTTGCAAGATCAAATTGAATCACGGCCTGAGCTAGCATAGCGTGAATGTCAGTTTGTTCTGGTACGGTGGGCTGGCCTAGGAAGTTTAATGCCGCATTTAAACTGGCTTGCGGTTTGAGCGTATCGATAGCGGGAGCGTGATTCTGTTTAGAGAGTTTTATGCCTGGCGCGTCACACACTAAAGGCAGATGTAACCAGAGCGGAACTTGGTATTTGAATAAGTTAAACAAGCTTACTTGTCTACCAGTAGGCGTGAGCAGGTCACATCCACGAACCACTTCAGTGATCCCTTGATAAGCATCATCCATCACCACGGCAAGTTGGTAGGCATACAAACCATCGCTGCGTTTGATGATAAAATCTTCAGCGGCAAAGTCTGTATCTAAACGTACTTTACCCATGTGCAGATCATCGAAACCATTAGCAGGCGTGGTGTTGCGGACTCTTATTGCCCCATGGTTGTGGGGTGTGTCGAGTCGACCACAGCGTCCATCATAAGTGCCACCCATCATTTGGATCTGTTTGCGTGTACATTGGCAGTAATAGGCAAGATCTTCTGATAGTAATTGCTCGATTTTGTTTTGATAAACTTCAACACGTTGGCTTTGGTACAGCACTTCGTCATCCCACTTCAAGCCATAGGCTATTAACGTGTTTAGTATATTCTGGGCTGCGTCAGGAACCTCTCTTGGGGGATCGATATCTTCGATACGAATCAGCCATTTCCCATTTTGTGAACGTGCCCTAAGGTAACTTCCCAGTGCCGCGACTAAGGAGCCAAAATGTAATGGTCCTGAAGGAGAGGGAGCAAAACGACCAACATAGGTTAACTGAGTCTTTGTTGGATCGAAATATGCGTTTTGATTCAAAATAACAGTGCCTGTGACGGAGTGAACTGAAGATTAAAGAGGAGCATAATACGATTTGTTCAGTTACAGCAAGATTTGCTGCTGATATATGTTGTTAGCGAGGAAGTGGTCAAGGTGTTGGAGAAAGGTAGGGGAGTTATATCAAATGTCAGAATCAACTAAGCGGAGCTATAAAGCCCCGCTCACGTAGCATCATTAAAAAGTTAGATTAACCAGCCATCTGCTTTTCTTTGATCTCTGCAAGTGTCTTACAGTCGATACATTGATCGGCTGTTGGACGTGCTTCGAGTCGACGGATACCAATTTCAATTCCACAAGAATCACAGAATCCGAAATCGTCTTCTTCAATTTTCTGAAGTGTCTTTTCGATTTTTTTAATCAGCTTACGTTCTCTATCACGAGCACGAAGTTCAAGACTGAACTCCTCTTCCTGAGCTGCACGGTCGACAGGATCCGGGAAGTTTGCAGCTTCATCTTGCATATGATTAAGAGTACGGTCGACCTCTTCACGCAATTGATTTCGCCAAGCGTCCAGAATCGTTCTGAAGTGGCCCAGCTGATCAGCGTTCATATACTCTTCACCAGGCTTTTCCTGGTAAGGCTCTACACCTGCGATAGCGAGCACGCCAAGTTTTTTAGTGCCTATTGGCATAACCCATCTCCTGTTAATCGTTTGCTTTATTGGGCGCTTGTATTTTACGGGCGCTATCTATACCAGAAAGAGATAAACCAAGCAAACTTTTTTGTTTCTGTTTATCTATATTCCTTGACTATGTCCCCTATTCTCAATTAATTCAACTTTTAGAGGTGAATTAAAGTCTGACAGGGCAGGATTTAATCAAGGAGGCCTGGTTTGGCGACATTTCAGCGCAATAGGCTAATATCTCTACACCCTTTTTATTGGCTTGATTGAGCAAGTTTGCGTAATCAGGATCGATGTGTTTTGCTGCTTGAACCGACTCAATGCCCGTATGCTGTACCATAAACAGCAGTACGGCGCGGTGACCTAATGAGACCATCTCCATTAGCTCGCGCAGATGTTTCTGTCCACGAGTTGTGACGGCATCGGGAAAGTAACCTTTATCGTCTTCTAACAAGGTGCAGCTTTTGACTTCAACATAGCAGTGAGGCTTGGGGGACTCATCTGTGTCATCGTCACTGAGAAAAATGTCGATACGACTATTTTCACTGCCGTATTTTACCTCTCGTTTGAGCTTACTATAGCCTTGAAGTTCAGTAATGATTCCGTCTCTGATGGCGTCTTCCGCAAGTTGATTCGCACGGCCTGTGTTAATGCCGATGATGTGTCCCTGATCGGTTTGAGCTTGCTCCCAAGTTCTTGAGTATTTTCTTTTAGGATTATCTGATGTCGAGAACCACACTTTTTCCCCTTCAAAGAGGCAGTTTCTCATTGAACCCGTATTGGGGCAGTGAATGGTGACTTCACTACCGTCCGCCAAGCGTATGTCTGTTAGGAAACGCTTGTAGCGTCTGAGCAAAGTGCCCTGTTCAAAGGGAGGCGTAAACAACATGATGAACTCATTGATAATGAATAATGGAGTTAGATTAGCAGTAAACCTCAAGGCACTGTCAACACAATCACGCTATTATCGAAAAATTGAAAATGAACAAAGCAGTCTGATATTCAAGGAGATGACTTTAGGTATTTGTTTCATTGCAGTACACTTTCGGACAAAGATTTAATCAATTTATAAGAAAAAACAGCAAAAGGAATCGGCATGACAGATTTAATGGTAGTAAGCCTGAGTAAAGATGCTCCAGCGGCTCATTGGGGCAATGCAGATGTCACTTTTCAAAATAATGAGGTTGTTATCCATCTTCAAGGTGGAGATGAACTTCGTCAAATCCAACAGGCTGCGCGTAAATTGAGAAACCTTGGCATTGCTAGATTGTCTTTGGAAGGCGATCTCTGGGATCTGAACTCTCAATGGTCGTTAGCTCACGGGTTTGCTACTGCTAAATCTGTTCCTGACATTACTTGGACCGGAGATGAAGCGACTCAGCTAGAACTGACAAACCGCCTTGAAAGTGCAAGCTTTGCGCGTCACTTAATTAATGAAACCCCAGAAAACCTCGCGCCAGTAAAACTAGCTATTCTAGCTGCTCATTGGTTATCGGAGATAGGCGGTGAGAAAGTGTCTTACCGTATCGTTGAAGGTGCTCAACTGTTAGAAGAAAAATGGGTGGGTATTCATGCTGTCGGCCGCGGCAGTGAGCGGCCACCAGCGATGCTTGAACTCGATTACAATCCTCTGGGGGATGACGCGCCAGTATCAGTCGCATTGGTTGGTAAAGGGATCACATTTGATTCAGGTGGTTACAGTATCAAGGCAACTGAAGGCATGTTGGGCATGAAGTGCGACATGGGCGGGGCGGCAACAGTGACTGCCGCTTTGGGGCTTGCGATGAAGCAGGGACTGAATAAACGCGTTAAGTTATTCCTCTGTTGTGCTGAGAACTTAATTAGCGGTCATGCTTATAAACTCGGTGACATCCTAACTTACAAGAATGGTGTCTCGGTGGAAGTGGTTAACACAGATGCTGAAGGGCGTTTGGTATTGGCCGATGGTCTACAGGCCGCCTGTGAAACTGGTGCGCCACTCGTTATCGACGCTGCTACCTTAACGGGGGCTGCTTTTATGGCGGTAGGCAATAACTATAACGCCATCTTCTCTCCACAAAGTGAAGTCTTAGCAATGACTCAACTAAAGGCATCGGAAGTTGCTGAGCGGGTTTGGCCGCTTCCTTTGGATCCTTGGCATCGTGATATGTGTCCGTCGCCCTATGCTGATACAGCCAACAGCCGCCCGATGAAAGGCGGTGGAGCTGGTGGTGCATCAAATGCTGCTGGCTTCCTCTGGCGTTTTGTTTCACCAGAGGTGAAATGGTTACATATGGATCTGGCATCGGCTTTTGCAGACTCGCCTAACTCTCTTTGGGCTGCCGGTGGTACAACTCATGGTATGTTGACCATCACTGCAATACTACAAGACTAAATATATTGAGTTTTTTGACCTGAATATTAACGCGAGTCTGATATGACAAATATTGGGCTCGCTGTTACTACATAGAATCATCTCACCTAAAGTACCTCATATAAACACCTCTACACTTTCTATTCGCAGTGGAGCAGTTAGTTCATAGTCACTCTGAATCGATCGCTTTACTTACAGCGATTAGAGTTACCAGCATAATGTGTATGTTCGGTTTAATTGAACTTAGTTAAATAACTAATCTTGCTATCTATTTTTTACTATCAGACTAATTGCTGATAGTTTACGTCTTTCTGTTGTTGCATAATTGTTAATTATTTTGGGTTGCCAGCTATTTTAAAAGACAGCTTGTTTGTCGTACATTCATAACAAGCTCAGGGAATGAGATCGCTTATGTACACTCGTTTTGATGAATTTAGTATTAATACCAAAACATTTGAGTTGATGATTGGCAGAGAGCTTGTGCAACTTGATGAGCGGGTATTCTTGCTGTTTAGCTTACTGATAGAGCACTATCCCACACACTGTAGCAAACAGGAGTGTCTGGAATATATTTGGCCAGATACTGTGGTTTCAGACATGTCCCTTGCCAAGTTGGTATCAGATACCCGCAAGTTGTTTAAACTGGCAGGTTGTGAGGTGCCGATAATTCAAACTATTCATGGGCGTGGCTATCGATTATCTAAAGAGCTAGGTCAGCAGCTTGGCAGTCAAGGTTCGCAACTTGAGCAACTAAACCCCGTTATTTCGGAACCAAGTTTACAACTTAAAGAGTCAGATACCCATGAAGAAACAACTGTTCAAGGAGAGTTAGCTTCTTGGCTGAATGATGACAAAACCATTATCTTATTCGGGAGTCTTCAGCTTAAAAGAAGAAACGTCATCGCCGTCTCCTTGATATTTATTTTTGCTGCCATTTCAGTGTTTAGCCATTTAAGTCCCTCTTGGTTTACCTCTTCAATTCATCATTCTAAAGAGCTTGTTTACAGTCAGTCACCTGCAGCGATAGGGCGAATTTTATGGGTCGATGACAATCCCGATAATAATATTAAGGAAAGAGCGGCATTACGCGAACATGATATTGGTGTTTATATCACCACGAGTACAGAAGAAGCCCTGTTACTGCTTTCCATCTATGGCTATGAAATGGTTATCTCGGATATGGGAAGGGGTGAAGATCCTATCGCGGGTCTGAAACTCTTAAGGCAAATACGCGAGAGTGGTGGGAAGATCCCTTACATTATATACACGATAAACGACACTCAGGAGTTAAATGATGAGGTTCGTAGAAGTGGTGGACAAGGGGTTGCAGTGGATTCTGAAAATCTACACAAACTGGTTATGTATCATTTTCAGAACAAATAAATAAAAAATTGAAGGCTATTTGAGAGATAAGTTATTATTTTAAAGTGATTTTAGCCCAATTCAAACTTTTTCAATATCTTTCAAAGTTTATCTGTACCTAATTATCTAATCTCATGATATCAATAAGATATTGAAATTCATTACTGTCTACAAGCTCCATGGCTTGTTATTTCTCTTGAGGGATAGACGGTAAGGATATCAATAATCAATAGATATTCTTCATTTGCTGCCCTAATCGGCAGCATTTTTTTTATCTGAAACTCGCTATTATACCTACTGAGATGACCTTTTACTTAAGGGCCAGGACTGTAAAATTTGATATTTTACGCCATCGGGAGTACTGGTCGAAACATAGAGATGCACTTTCTCGGGTGTCAAAGTGAGTGACAGAGGGGGGGATTGCTCAGGTAGATATTTCGCTTTTCTGAATAAGCTGACATGGGGGATGAATGCTATTGGAGGTTCTTGAGGAATTAAGTTTTTGGGTACTTCGGAACTTTCCCTAGCTGCTATATCCATTCCTATTTGCAGCATAAGTGCACGACAATCATCGATGATGAGTTGTAGGTGTGGATCCTCAATCTTCCCAGATAAGCAGAGCACTTGAGGTTTTCTAAACAGGGTCAGTGTGTCTAAGGTGACACTGAATGCTGGCCAACGGTGTGCTGAACTGCTGTGTCGGATATCGAGCATATGCTGCAGTTTATATTGGCTATGCATATCAAGTAGCCCTAGAAACGCTAACGTCATATGGAAATTAGTCGGACTTACTTTTTTCCCATCAATATTCAGCTCAGTTTGCAGGGTAGATAATCGAGTGAGTTGAGCTTGTGTTGGTGCAATACCAAGAAAGAGTCTTTTCATGATTCAGAGTACTTGTCCGTTCTAATGTGTCAGTTATAACATCATTTTCAACCAAGTGAACTTGTGCATTCACTTATGTAGTGATCGTTAGTACACTGAGCCAAAATGATTTTGAGATACGATTTCCATTGGATCAGTTACCCGTTCTAAGCCTGCTTGCTCCGTTAAGAGAGGCGTTCAGTCAGCATCATCAAGTGATATTAGAGGCGCCAACCGGTGCTGGTAAATCCACCGCCCTGCCTCTAGCGATGCTGAATTGGGATGAGCTTAAGGGTAAAATCTTAATGCTTGAGCCCCGGCGCGTCGCAGCCAGAAGTGTCGCCCACTATATTGCCAGTCAGCGTGGCTGCAAAGTCGGTGAAGAGGTGGGTTATCGAGTGCGTGGTGAATCTCGTAGTCAGGCATCAACTCGCTTAGAGATCGTGACTGAAGGGATCTTAACGCGAATGATCCAACAAGATCCTGAGTTGACGGGGATCGAAATGATCATTTTCGATGAGATCCATGAGCGGCATCTGACTACCGATCTCGGCCTCGCGTTGGCGCTTGAGATCCAAGGATCGTTTCGTGAAGATCTTAAGATTTTAGCCATGTCGGCAACGCTTTCTGGTTTGCCGTTAACTGATCTAATGCCTGATGCTATCTCATTAAAGAGCGAAGGACGCAGTTTTCCTGTAGAAATTGCTTATCGCGCATCTTCCTCACAGCAAAAGAATCGTTCTCCTCATCATTGTATTGAGCATATGGGCAGGTGCATCGTCGATATGCTGGCTGATGACAGCCAGCTTAGCCAATACTCCCACGGTTCTTTACTGGCATTTCTTCCAGGGCAAGGGGAGATCATGAAGTTGCAGGAGTTTTTAAGCAGCCGTTTGGATCTCAATCAATTTTCAATATGCCCCCTCTATGGCAGCTTACCCCCTAAAGTGCAGGACCGCGCGATTGCAGCAGCCAGTGATGGCAAGCGTAAAGTGGTGCTATCAACTAACGTGGCTGAATCGAGTTTGACCATCGATGGGATCACCATGGTGGTCGATTCTGGCTATAAACGTCAGGCAAGCTTTAATGCCAGAACCGGGGTGACGCGTTTGTCCCTCAAGCGCATCAGTCAGGCGTCTGCAGCTCAGCGTTGTGGCCGTGCAGGGCGTTTAGCCCCTGGTTATTGTATGCGTTTGTGGAGTCAGGAGGAGCAGGGCAGATTGCTCAAAGCTGATGAACCTGAGGTACTGCATTCCGACCTTATTCCTATGGTGCTTGATGCGGCTTGCTGGGGAGTGAAATCCCTTGCTGAGCTGCCTATGCTCACCGCGGCTTCGAAACCCAATGAGAGTGCAGCTTGGGAGCTGTTAAAGATGCTTGAGGTGGTCGATAAACAGCGACAAATCACTTCACATGGACGACAAGCCTACGAGCTTGGTTGTCACCCAAGATTGGCGCACATGCTGCTAAAAGCTAAATCTCTCGCGCAGAATTCGGGTGAGCATGAATTGGTGGGCCTTGCCTGCATTTTGGCTGGAACGCTAGAATCTCGCTCCCGTGGACGACATGGTATCGATATCGGCGGATACTTGAGAGAGGCGGTTCAAGGTGAGTCGGGGCAACAAGTACGTCAGTGGATGAAGAAACTAAAAGTTAATCCGGATCTGTCCGCTTGCATTGCCGAGGCATCCAATGAAGACATTGCTTTCTTACTTGCTTTAGCCTTCCCAGATAGAGTGGCTAAAAATCGTGGTGTTTCCGGTTACCTGTTGGCTAATGGTACTGGTGTCACCTTGCCTGAACATGACGCTTTATCCTCAGTAGATTGGCTGGTGGTCGCCGATTTTCAGGAGAATGAAGGGCGAACGAGCGGACGTGTGTATCTGGCGGCTCAAATTGATACTGCGGCGTTTAAAAGTCGGCTCGCCTTTTTGGTGACCAAACAAGAACACTGTGGTTGGGATGATACTAAAGGTCGTTTTTACGCTGAAACTCAACAACGCATTGGCCAGATAGTCTTAAGTAAAACGGCAGTGAGTAAGCCAGATCCTAAGCAGATTAAATCAGCCATTATCGAACAGATCCGCACTAAAGGTCTGGGTTTACTGAACATGAATGACAAGGTGTTACAGCTGCAAAATAGGCTTGCGTTAGCGGCGACACTCGACAAAGATCAAAGCTGGCCTGACATCAGTGATGATCAGCTTATCGATACATTAACCGATTGGCTCGGCCCATATCTCAGTGATGTCAGAAGCTTGTCACAATTGAAGTCACTTGACTGCTATAATCTGCTGCTCAACCAGCTTGAATGGAATGCTCAACAGCGCCTTGATACACTGTTTCCCTGTCATTGGCCCATGGCGACTGGCACTCGAGCTGGGATCACCTATGATGATGGCGGAAGAGCGCTGTTAAGTGTGCGTCTACAAGAAGCGTTAGGAATGGCACTCAGCCCCGTACTCGCTAATGGAAAGCTAACGGTGACCATGGAGTTACTCTCTCCTGCACATCGGCCATTGGCATTGACTGCGGATCTGGCCAGCTTTTGGCAAGGCCCTTACGTTGAAGTAAAGAAAGAGATGAAAGGTCGGTACCCTAAGCATTTATGGCCAGACGATCCAGCCAATACATTGCCGACGCGTTTCACCAAGAAAAAGACCTTAAACCAGAATTTGTAAGGGCAGAAAGCGAGTGATGAAAAATGATAAAGGTAAGGGATAATTTTTGAGTTTTCAGATTAGATAAGCGCCCACTGAAGCAGCTTCAGGCGCGCATCAAGCATTATTTTTCAAGGCTGCTTTTCAATAACCTTGGTTACAAGATAGATTTCCGGAATAAAGATGACAGATAAAGAAACACCAAAGAAACCTGCTCGCAAGGCGCCAGCTTCTGGAGCCGCAGTGAAAAAAGCAGCGCCCAAGAAACGAGCCTCAAAAGCTAAAGTAGTAAAAAAAGCGAACAAGCCGTCGACTGGATTAGGCCGCCGCATCTGGTCTATCAGCTGGAAATTAGGGCTGATTCTGTTTGTAGCTGTATTGAGTTATGGCATCTATCTAGATCAGGTGATAGCGCGCAAATTTGAAGGGCAGAAATGGCACCTCCCAGCACAGGTATTTAGCCGCTCCATGGCATTATACCCAGGGGCTGCTGTGAGTCATGGTCAGTTGATTGCCGAGCTTAAGTTACTGGGTTATCGCAAAGTGGCTAACCCAAGACAGGTGGGTGAATTTTCCGCTTCTAAAACCCGAGTTGATCTCTGGCGTCGTCCATTCCTGCATCCAAAGGGATCTCAGGCAGAACAGAGAGTGATGATCGCTTTTGATTCTCAGGGAGTCAGCTCAGTAACAAGGGCATCAGACAAGCGACAATTAGCCGTTTTTCATCTTGAGCCTGTGTTGCTGGATCGCATTATCACCGGAGACGGTGAAGATCGTCTGTTTGTTCCCACTGCTAAGCTGCCACAGCCGATTATTGATTCACTTATCTTGGTTGAAGATCGTAATTTCTATGAACATCACGGGGTGAGTCCATTTGCCATTCTTCGCGCCGCACTGGTTAACATCAGCGCTGGGCGAACAGTGCAAGGGGGCTCAACCTTAACTCAACAGTTAGCGAAGAACTTCTTTCTTTCTAGCGAGCGCTCCTTGGTACGTAAGATCCGTGAAGCTTTGATGGCGATAATTATCGATTTTCGCTATGAAAAAGATGAAATATTAGAGGCTTATCTTAACGAAGTGTATATGGGTCAAGACAAATCTCGTGGAGTTCACGGCATGGGACTGGCGTCTCAATTCTATTTTGGTCGCCCCATTGCAGAGCTGACTTTACCCCAGCAAGCTTTCCTTGTTGCGGTCATCAAAGGGCCCTCTTATTACAACCCGTGGCGTTATCCTGAGCGTGCTGCAAGTCGCCGTGACTTAGTGTTACGCCTCCTGATGGAAGACGGTAAGCTCAGCGTTGCTCAATACACCGCAGCGGTTGAATCGCCTCTAGGCCTGAGAAGTGCCGATAAACCAGTACATCAAAAATTACCGGCATTTTTTGCGGTAGTGCAACATGAGCTTGGCAGACGTTTTGGTGATTCTTTGTTAAAGCAGTCTGGCATTAAGGTTTACACTACGCTGGATCCGATGGCACAAGAAGCGGCTGAGAAAGCGGTGAAAAAGACCATGGCTCGCTTAGGGAAAAATGATCAAGATCTGCAGATCGGTATGGTCGTAACCGATAAGTACTCAGCCGGTATCGCAGCCATGGTTGGCGATAAAGCACCTGGCTATAAAGGGTATAACCGAGCGGTTGAAATAAGACGCCCGATAGGCTCATTAATCAAACCTTTTGTCTATGCGACCGCCTTAAATCAGCCAGCGAAGTACACATTGGCGACACCACTGAAAGATCAACCTATAACCTTAAATAACGGCCAAGGTAAGACTTGGTCACCGCAAAATGTCGATAAAAAGTTCAGAGGCGAAGTGCCACTGTTAACGGCGTTTAAGAAGTCGATCAACGTGCCAACGGTAAACTTAGGCATGGAGATTGGTGTCAGCAGTGTCGCGACCACGCTTGATAAAGCGGGATGGAGAGATAAGGTCTCTGAGTACCCTTCAATGTTGCTGGGAGCGGTTAATGGTTCACCATTAATGGTTGCTCAAGTCTATCAAACCATCGCGGATAACGGCCATTATCGACGACTGTCATCAGTTACAGATGTATTGGACATGGAAAATAACCCTTTACCAGTCAAACGAGTGGAGCAGAGTGAAGCCTTGGCTGCCAGCACCACTTATCTGGTGCAATACGCTATGACTCAAGTGGTTAAATCAGGCACTGCATCTAGGCTTGGGCGTACTTTCCCACATACCACGTTAGCGGGTAAAACCGGCACCAGTAACGACTCCCGCGACTCTTGGTTTGCAGGATTTGATGAACGTAACGTTGCTGCAATTTGGGTGGGTCGTGATGACAATGGCAAGACAGGTCTTTATGGAAGCAGTGGCGCCATGGCTGTGTATCAAGACTTCCTTGGTATTCGCCCACCTATCAGTTTAAGAAGGACGCCAATCAGCGGTGTGGTTAATGGTCATTTCGATAAAACCACAGGTGTCGCTAAACAAGCTGGCTGTGAAAACTCCATTGCACTACCTGCATTGGCAGCCAGTTATCACCCAGCTAAGAACTGCGGTGAGCCACTTTCATGGTGGCAGCAACTCACTGGCGGCTAGGGTGGAATCCTTATCTGTAGAGATATATGAGCCTGGCTAAGCCAGGCTTAATCAACCAAAGTGATAGAATCTAAGATCCCTTGACCACTGTGTATACCGCCTTCATTCTCCTTTGCTGGTTTGCTTCGTACTAGGTACCCAGCATAGCCATTCAATTCAGTCATCGGCTCACCATTGAAAAATGCAGTAAACAGGCCAATTTCACTGACTAAGTCATCAATTTTCGTCTGCTCGCCATTGCGTACAGCAATCGTTGGGCGTTCACGCTCATGTGGATGTAAACGCTTCATGAGCGCCCATGCATCATACTGCTCAACGTTTAGCTGATTAAGCTTGTGGCTGATCTCATCACCAAACACACAATGACCTCCGCCCTCTCCTTGGTTTTTCAAAACCCACTCATGTTTGTCAGCATCGGATGCAAACCATGTGATTGTTGCTTGATTGATAGGCACCATCTCAGCCAATACGGTTTTCACTAGCCTAACTTCCTCGACTGAAAGCCCCCAACGTGAGAAGTCCTGTTCGGGCATCATGGTCAATATCATCTGCATCGTTTTACTGGTGGCAAGTTGCTGGCTTACTGTCGCGTTCACTGCCACATTATGCTGTTCGATAAAAACACGCGTTTGGCTTAACGTTTGGCAGCAGGTATCTTCACGCAGTGCAGGCGCAAAATAATCGATATATTGATAACCTGCACGCAGGTAAACGACATCGATAGCGCCGATATCCTTGAGCATTAACCTTCTTTCTTCACCTGAATATAACTGAGACGCCAGTTGATCAAAGGTGCGCCTAACGGTTCTTATTCCTCGTTTTTGAAGTTCAACTTCAAGCAGGTGCTGATCGTAAACATTATCTTCATGCCTTTGCACAATCATCAAAAAAGTGGCTTGGCCTGTTTCATTAAAGTCTGCCTGTATTTTATGGGCTGAGTGGGCAATGGCGTAAGCTAACTGCCCAAGGCCGTCATTGTCGGCTGGAGTCGCTGAAGGATCTTCAACCCAGTCATGATAGGTTTCTGGCCATTGATTTTTGATGAATTGGTGCAACTGGGTGATACGCTTGCCAAATGGTCCCATTCCCGCTGCAATACCATTAAATTCAATTACCTTTGCTCCTTGCTGGCGATCATCCATATAGTCTGTTCGCATCAACAGCAGCGGCTGGCGGGCCGGAAACATTGGCTGTTCTTTAACTCCATGGATCTGGTGGTGCAACAGCATCAAGCGTTCAAAAAATGGATCCGCTTTTGCCATTTTACTCAACGAAGATTGCAGAAAAAGATGATCTTCAGACACCCGACTGATTAACTTGGTTAGCAAGGGAGTGACTTGGAGTAAGTGTTGGTAAACACCACGTTTCATGGACATGGGGGCAAGACTGAATGGACAATGGCTTGCCGTTCCATCCCTATTTTTAAAGGCAACACCGTGCATAATTGACCATTCACACAACTCATCGGTGATCTGCTTATCAACTAACTGAGCGTTCATGTTATTCATAATAATGCCTTTGATATCGAGACAGATTTGTAGTTATCGACAAATCACCTTATTTCGATTAAACCAGAAATTTAGAATCTTATCAATAAGTCGACAGTTGTAATCAAATTAATTTGAATTAATTGAATCTGTTTTAGGAAAATAGCAGCTTAATTACGATGTACCATAAATGACTCGAATGTTTAGCCTCCAATTACTTTCGGGGCTGTACAGGCTCTAAACCAAGGATGTCGCTTCTCCGATAGAGCGCTAATCATGGCGTTGATGAACTCTTCACCGCCACCGAAAGGGTTATAAAAACCAACCACTCTTGGCGTTCTGTCGGTGTCTGATGAATGAATTTGCGCTTTAATAGCCCCCATGGCCAAAATACTGTTCATAAAGGTGGTTTCATTCAATTCACTGGGTAAAGGTAAGGTTGCTGCAATCTTCTCTCCACTAACTCCTAAGGTCTGCACGACAAGAGAGCCTTGTATATCTCCACTCGATGCTTTTGCTGCGATCCCCGGGAATCCGGAAATATTGACACTACCTTTGATAACATTGGCATTTGCCTTGAGTCTAAGTCCTAGACCCACATAGATTGGAATGGAGATCTGACTCCACTCATTTCCAGTATATTTTCCATCAACATAGGGGTGTATCTCATATTTACTGATCACACCAGGTGGTGTTGGTGTTGTAAATCCAAGAGTGTCCCCTTTTTTATAACTGACATTCTTGTAAGTTGTGTTAAATAGACCTGCTTTATAATTCACTAAATCTGCTACATAGCGCCTTACACTGAAGTTGCCAGGAGCTGTGTCTGTATTCATATAATCTAAAATAACTTCAAACTGTTCATTCTCGACTGCTGTTTTAGCGAGTGTAAAGTCAGTGCTACCATCGGCATTAAATTTTCGTGTCGCCATCCTTACAGTCTGATCGGGAAGCGCCTTAGTTAATTCAATTTCTGTGATATAGCTCAGTTGCACTGCGTTTTCAACACAGCTTTCTCCTGGTTTCGTGTCTATTGGAAGAGGATCTAAAGGGACATATGTGTATTTAGTGTAAGTTTCAGCAGACGTATTCGGAAGTGTGGATCCGCAAGCTGCTAAAAATGGCACTAGCGCAGAGTAAAATATCCATTTATTCATAAAAACTCCTTTTTTATGTTTTTATTACTATGTTTTGTGAATGCATTCACTGCTTAAGGTAAGTTAGTTAGCCTTAATTTACAATCAGAGGGAAATTAACGGTGTCAGTTAATGGATCGAAATAAATAGCAGAATCTGTGGAGTGCAAGCCTAGAGCTCAGTGAAGCTTCAAGTACAACAATTATAAGTTGCTGGTTGTATTGTCGATGAGTATTTGTTGCTGTGGAAAAGGAGGATTACTATTGTTCCATTTCTTGATCGGGTGTGAATTTTCACAATGTGAGTTGTTTGATGAAGCCTAAAAATGAAGGGTCTAGCTAAGCTTGATGAATCAAAAGAGGCTTGTCGAACGACAAGCCTTAGAACTTATGGTTTTTGGCCTATTGCTTAATGAGCCATCTCTCTACGTCGTGCTTTTAGCAAGTAGAACAGGGGAATGATGGATAATACGATCAATAGACTAGCCCAATTTCCATTTTCAACAACACCATATCTTGCAGCAATAATGCTGCCTAATAGTGCACCGCTACCAATTCCGACATTAAATAAACCTGAGTAAATAGCCATTGCCACGTCAGTAGCATCTGGGGCTAATTTCAATGCTTTTGATTGTAGTGATAGACACATCAACATCATGCCAGTGCCCCATATAATAGAGAGTGGGAGCAGTAACCAGATTTGGCTAGCAATGAATGGCAGGATTGTCATGCAGCTACCCAATAACACGATTGCAAGTGTCAGTAACTGTTGTGCGTGACGTGCTTGATAACGGCTAAATAGCGCACTACCAATTAATCCTGCAGCACCAAAGATGAGTAGTATCATGGTGGTGATGTTGGCAGAGTAGCCAAAATGCTCTTGCAGTAAAGGCTCCAAGTAGGTGTAGACGCTGTAGTGAGCGGTCACTAACACTATGGTAAGCAGGTATAGCCAGAGTAGTGCTTTATTGCGTACTAAAGCTGGCAAGCTACGCCAGCTTCCACCATGGGCTGCGGGTAAGTTTGGAAGTCCGCGCCAAAGCAGCAACATCATGAACAATGTGAGTAAGCCAATTAAGGCAAAAATACTGCGCCAGCCCACTAACTGGCCAATGACTCGCCCTAGGGGAATGCCTAATACAAGTGCTAATACACAGCCTGTTGCGAAAATACTTAACGCTTGTGCGCCTTGACCATTCGGTGCGAGCCGTACCACGAGTGCAGGGGCTATTGCCCAAAACAGTGCATGAGTAAAGGCGATGCCGATACGTCCTGACAATAAAATGTCGTAGCTGGGCGCCCAGACACAAACACCGTGGCTGATGATGAAAACTGTCATTAATCCCAGCAGTAATTTTTTACGCTCAAATCGCGCAAACAGTAATACTGCCGGTAAAGAAGCAAGAGCCACGACGCTGGCATAAACCGTTAACATAGGACCTATTTCAACAGCACTCATGTCAAAGCTCTGCCCGAGAGCGGCAAGGATCCCCACAGGCACAAATTCTGTGGAAACAAAAACAAAGGCAGTAAGTGCCAGTAAAAGCACTGGAGCCCAAGCAATGAGGCGCTGTTTCATTAAGTCTTACATCCGAAATCAAAGGGCGGCAAGTCTACGCTTAAATAATAGCCAGATCGATAGGATCAATTGCTAAATATTCAATCTGTGATCTAGGTGTTACTTTTGCTTAAGGTGATACTTTCGGAGGCTTAAGGATGAATCCAAAAAGTGAGAGGGGGCGTTTTACCAAGAAATTGTTATTAATAGAATAATAGAATAATAGAATGATAAACATTTGGGTGTAAATACAATGGTTGGTGATATAAGGATTAACCGAATCTACTTTCGTTTAATCCTCTTGGGTTTGTGCTGCACCCACAAATACACTCCTGATAGAGACATGAATATCAATGCGAGAGCGACAATATCCATGAACCAAGGGCCTAAAGCGCCGAAAAATCGGCCGCTATGAATATCGAGTAGAACACGTTCCCAAGTGAGATGGTGTGAGCGTGCTAATAGTGATATCTCTTGGGTTTGATTTGATACTGCTATATGGGTGGCCTCAGGTAATGGGGCTATCCAAGTTAGTGGTGCGAAGGGCGTAGTTTGAGTCCATTCAATCAGATCTTCATCGGCCATGTAACTGCCGCTATCAGTGTTTATCCAGATATGGCCATCATGGGCTATTGATGTTAATCCAGAAGGTAAACCTGTGCTCAAATCCTGTTTCTCAAGTAACTCTCCCTCAGCTGATATGAGGTAAAGGTTATCCCTGTCGATAGCGATAATCATATCGCCAAAAGGGACGATGCCGTTAATGGTTGAGCTGGCTTCAACAGCCAGGTGTTTGTCTACCCAGACAAGGTTATCTGAGCTGGCAAGCAGTGGTGAAGTTTGGTAAATATTTATTTGGGCTGGTGGCTTGATGCCATAGTCATCCAGTAACCAAGCTTGTTTGACATGGGTCATATCGATAGCAAGATCATGACTGTGGTTGATCAATACACCCGTTATGGAGAGTAGTAAAACAAAAAGAGCGCTGAATATCCCGAACCCTCGATGCCAGGATCTAAGCAGCCTTTTAAGGATCAAGCTGATACGGTTTCTGTTAGGGGAGTGAGGTTTATGGCCCATTATTGTTCTTGTTATTAACTCTGTCTGGTGGAAATCATAACAAGCATATCGGCTTAGCGAAACCCACTCCTTGTGAACAAAGAGTCTATAAAAGTAAATGGAGCCATTTAGAAGTACTAGATTAGCTTCTCGTTACCCGCGAATCTAGCCAGAGTGCGATGCGCGATAGCTTGGTTAATGCCCTAACTGAAAGTGTCGCACCTGTGATGCCATCGATGTGTCTGTCGAGTGTGAGATCTTTATTGAGTTTGGCGGCTTTGAATTGGTCGGTGAAGAAATCATGGCGTACTTCATCACCACGGCTTTCACGGTAAATGAGTACCTTGGTTTGAGCTATCTGCTTTTCTTTTACATGGATGCCAACAGTGATTGGGGATTCTTTACCTATCTCATCAAGTATCCAGACCGTTTCTCCTTCTTGTTGCCAATAACGGACTCGTAGCTTCTTATATTTGTGGGACAAAATCTCTTCAATAACCTTCAGGGCCTCATCATCTAGCCAAAAAACTTTAGCTTTGGGAGTTGGAGCATTAAAGGCTTGGCTGATAAATGCTTTTGGCGCTTGATACTGGCTATTGGCGAGCACAGCAAAGCTTAAGGTTAACGTGATAGCAATGGCTAATATTTGCGTTAGTTTCATCATATACTCAGCAGGGTAAATAGGTCGTTTTGCTGTGAAATCTATACTCAAGCAACCTAAATTCTAAGTTGCTTGAGTATAGATAAAGCCCTCGAAGAGGGCTCATCTATTTGCCTAATACTTAAATTAGAACTGGTAACCTACGCCAAGGTTGAAACCGTCAGCATCTTTAGCGCCGCCAACTTTTTCATAGTCAGCCTTAAAGACGACATTTTCGTGTAACCAGTAGTTCACACCAACATTGGTTTGAGTGATCTCTGTGTCGTCGCTATTACCGGCTTCGTTGTCGTAACGGTTGTAACGCGCAAATAATCCAAAGCTGTCGTTGAAGCGGTATGATGGCTCGATGTACCAACCATTTTGGTCATCACGACCAAGTGCTTCAGCCTCAGCTCCATCAATATCCCATTGTGCGTAAAGGGCTTTAACAGTAAACGCTTCAATGCTGTATATGACGTGAGCAGTGAGTAAAGTGGCTGATGCCGTATCTACACCGCCAGCACTTTGAGTAATATCAGATTGATATTGCGCTGTTGCTGCAAGTTCAAGTCCTGGAATTGCGGTGTATTTTGCACGAGCAGTATAAGCAAGATCTGAAGCATTTGCTTTGGCCACTTTTTGACGACCGCTACGAATGTTATATGCCTTGCCACCTGTCGTAGCAACTTCAAGACCGCTGGTGATTGTGCCGTCGAATGCTAAGCCTGGAGCGGCTTTAACATTAAGTGCAGCACCTGCTTCCCACCACGTTGCCGGGATGATGTTCTTCTCAACAGGGTTACGTTCAACACCGTAGAAAGTAGGTGGCTCGTGTGTTTCATTAATGATACCAACAGGTATGAGGAACAGACCTGCTTTACCAGTTAACATATTATTGAAATCATGCTCAATGTAGGCTTGTTCAAGCTCTACTTCGCCAGGCTTATCGTTACCTGAAAGTGCATGTTCAATTTCAAGTTCTGAGAAGAAGCGTGTGTTTTCAGTGAACTCATGACCGAAGAAAAGTACAAAGCGATGAAAATCAACTTCTTTCTTGTCGCTACCAGTCTTGTTATCGGTGATATTGTTGTAGTGAAGTTCACCGTAACCACCAATCGTAGTTGCACTATTAGAGTCGGCAACTTCTTCAACTACGTCTGCTGTTTTTTCAACGCGAGTTTCGGTGGCTTCAAGACGACGCTCAAGATCTTGTAATACTTTTTGCTGCTGCTCAATGATTTTACGTAGCTCTTTTGTCTCATCAGAAGCAAAAGCTGTTTGGCTAGCAAAGAGCCCAAGCATAGCTGTTACAAGTATTGTTTTCTTCATCATTCCGTTCCCGATTGTTACTTATTGGTTTAAATTTGGTTGAATTTTAGCAATTGATTACGATAATGCAAACTATTCTCATTGTGTTTTTGATTAAGATTGTCAAATGTATGTTACTTGTTAATTCAGTGGCTGGGATGTGAACTTATTGGCAGGTTGCTTAAGGTTATGTTTTGTAATGGGTGTTTGCTAAAGAAACAAGAAAGGTGAGCCTGGGGCTCACCTTCTCTTTAGCGGGAAAATATTTTTAATATTATTTTAAGTTTCAGCTAAAACTTGTTTGTTTTGATTAGAATTTGTACACGTACCCAGCTGAAATGGTCATTGGCTTACCTGCAAAGTTAGAACCGTGGATTTTGGTGGTGACATATTTTTCATCAAAAAGATTCTCTGCCGTAAGGTAAATCTCTTGCGCCTCACTGATGAAATAACGTCCCGATAGATCGACGATGGTTTTTGATTTGATAAGGTCATCTTGAGCAATATTACCTTGGCCAGCTTCTGTTCGAATATCACCGGTATAGCGTGCTGCTAACGTTAACTCCCAGCTGTCGCCTGTAACACCTGCTGAGGCGAAGAGAATATTTTCTGCTAAGTAAGGAAGTTTGTCGCCTTTAGTCACATCACCCCAAACATCAAATTCAGATTCAAAGTTATTTAGGAACTCAGCATTGGTGTAGGTATAGGCTAACTTTACTGGGAAGCTGATATCTCCAGTAGCGTTAAATTGGTAGCCTAAACTCAATTCAAGCCCTGATACCGCTACTTCTCCAGCGTTATATTGGTTGTCGAGGTTCTCTTCATCACACCCTTGTGCAGCGGTACAGTTACCGTGCATATTACTGTAGTCACTATAGAAGAAAACCGCTTCTGAGCTGAACTCACCAGCGTTGAAACGTGTGCCCGCTTCGTAGTTCCAGCTGCTTTCTTCTTCTCTATCAGCATTGCCTGGTGCGGCAGGTGAGAAGCCTTTTTGAACGCCAGCTAATACTAGCCAGCGATCATTGATTTGATAAACCGCTGAGAGTGAAGGAAGCAAAGCAGAGAAACTGTTGCTGATGTCTTTAGCTGGCTTGCCATCACGGCCAACGTTGTCCTTGCCCCAGTCGAGTCGATTGGTGCTGACATCTTCATAGCGCAGTCCCGCAGTGATGTTGAAGCTGCCTAATTGAATTTTATCTTGCACGTAAAGGGCAATGGCATCGGCGCTGTCGATACGATTTGAATCAGTACCAGGAATACCACTCTCTGTCAGTGTCATGACCTGGTTAGCATCGATGTCATATTGATCTGTCCATTGGAATCTATCCATGGAATCTTCGTGGTAGCGGGCACCAAAGGCGATCTCATGGTTATCTAAAAACCAGTTAAGCTCTGTTTGTATTCCTTGAGAAATATAGGTGCGATTGTTGGCTTTTACGCGCACATCAATGGGAGCTGAACTTGGGTTTTTATCAAATGCTGAGGCATTTTCTATTCCGCCTTTTTTAAGACTGTCTCCACCGACTCTGTCTGCTTTATACCAGTTACGGGCAAAATCATTGTAGTAGGCTGTAGTGCCTAAAGTCAGGCTGTCACTGAGGTCAATGACATGGTTGATCTGAAACTGCTTGTGTTCAGTATTCATCACATCTTTTTGTGAGGCAGAGTAACGAGCATAAGGTGTCGCGTCAAAATCTGCATCGGTTAGCCCCATATAGGTTTCATTTGAGACCTCGTCTGAGTATTTAAGTTTAAACTCGACGATTTGCTGATATTTAGCGCCTTTTTCTGAGCGAATGCTGACTTTGGCAAGGGCATCGTTTTTCTCGAAACCTGTATTGCCTCCAACACCATTGATATCTTTAAAGCCATCGGCTTGGTAACGATACACTTCGGCGACGGCGCCGACTCGTTCACCTTGTCCACCAGCATAGGCGTGTACTTTTGCAAACCCATCTTGGCCAGCAGCGACATCTATTTTACCTGCTAACTCCTCTTCTGGGATTTGACGAGAGAGCATATTGACCACGCCGCCTGTGGTGCGAGGCCCATACTTAACCGTTGAGCTGCCTTTGAGTACCTCAACCGACTGCATTCTGCCTGACGTTGGAAAATAATAGGCTGCAGGAGAGGCATAAGGAGCAGGCGCTGCCAGTACACCGTCTTCCATAATTGTTATCTTTTCAGAGCGATTTTGTCCTGTACCACGCATACCAATGTTAGGACGTAGACCGTAACCGTCTTCTTCCTGAATATAGACGCCGGGTACTGAAGAGAGGGTGCGCATAATATCGTTGTATCTGAAGGTCTCAAGATCCGCTTCAGTCAGCAAGTGGGCGCTGCCAGGTACTGTGTTAATGGGGTTACGTTCACCGAAGATACTGATCTGTTCCATCGTCGATGGAGAGCTAAGCTCTTGGGCCATAATTTGAGGCGACAATGCGGCAAGTAATGCTGTTGACATAAGGCTTAGTGATAGTGTCGTACGGTGTGACATAAGAGCTCCATATTTGATATGAACTGCAATCATTTATCATTAATAGTAATGGGATTGATTATCATTTGTGTGCGCATCCTATGCTAACTCTATTAAAATTAACTTAACGGTGAAGTTCTTTACATTTGTTAACAAAAGCATGATGGGGAGTGTTTTATTTAAGCGTTTAAGTCATCGGGTGAGTGTTTAGTGATATTTGCTATAGACTGTGCGATTATTTTACCTATACCTAAGCAATCTCTTCGTTTCTGTATCGAGACGTGGATTGATTTTAACTGTGACTACATCGAGTGAATATGTTTCTAACGCCTTATTTTAAAAAAGAAAATAAAACAGTTTTGATTACGCCATCTCAGGCAAGTGATTTTGCTAAGCATGTGGCTCAGGATTTTAATCCTATTCACGATGTTGGCGCTAAGCGTTTTTGTGTTCCGGGTGATCTGCTCTTTTCTTTGGTTTTAGGCGAATACGGCTTAAGTCAGAAGATGAGCTTTACTTTTCAAGGCATGGTTGGCGATGGCGTAAAATTACAGTTTCCTGATTCCGTCGGTGAGCTGTTCAATATTCATGATGATAAAGACAAGCTGTATTTGAATGTAGAACGCCATGGCGAGGTCAGAAATTGCAGCACCCAGATAGAATCTTTTATTCGTAGCTATGTAGCTTTTTCGGGTCTGAACTTTATCCACGTGCTCGTGCCTATGATGAAGCAACATCAAGTAATGATTAATCCAGCGCGTCCTCTGGTTATCTACGAAAGCATGTCTTTCGATTTAACCACGCTCGACTTTACCCAAGTGACGTTGTCATTAGTGGAGCAGGAATTGGTTGTTGATGGTAAGCGCGGTAATGTCACGTTGAAGTTTGAACTTCACAGTGGCGATGAACTTGTTGGAACCGGTGTCAAAACCTTGGTCATGAGCGGTCTTCGCCCTATTGAAGCAGATAAAGTGCAAGACATGTGCGATACCTATGAAGGTCGTAGAACCAGCTTTTAAATTCCTTAATTATTCCTTTCTTTGAAGCATCCTGAGCTTGTCTCAGGATGCAGCTTCATTTTTCTCCTTTGAATTTTTGGTTATTTCCAGCTCCAAGCTGCTTTTTTCGTTTAAAAAAAGCGCGCTTGTTCAACTTGAAGCAAAAAGTGTGATCTCGATGCCTTGAGTCGGCCTTAGGATTGCTGCACTCTGTCTGCCTGCTGGATTTCGATACCATATCAAATCTGGCAATCCGTTCGGATGAAGGTAGCAGGAGAGTGGGGAATTGCCCCCACACCGACGAGGCAACTTTAGGCGATGACGATAACTAATCAGTCTGATTCTAAATACTCTTTCAGGTGCCAATAGTGATTGGCGTGGACTGTTACTGGACGAGCCTCTGGAGAGATCGTAAGTGTTGTGATGAGTGTTTATCAACAGCAACATATTACGGCGCCGAAGGCGCAAGCCCCACAATGACGTTTATTGCAGGGTGAAACGCTCAGGCAAAAGGACAGAGGAGAGGATGACTGCACAGTCCCTGTCGTTTGTCGTCGTGGGCGCTATTTACCTTTGCACCGTTTGTAGGGGAAAATATCGCTGACCATTACCACCGATCGTGACGATCTACAGCCATTTCTTGTTCGCTTCCGTTTATTAATCAAGCTGTTTAATATTCGAGAAAAGCAATGAATTTCCATACGTTAACAAACGATATTTTGCCCGATCTCTTAGTCAATGTGAACGCCATTGTCTGGGGTCCCCTTACGTTGTGTCTTTTAGTCGGTACCGGTCTCTACCTCACCCTGAAACTGAAGCTTATTCAGGTTTTACGCTTGCCATTAGCCATGAAATTAATGTTTAGACCGTCGATAGGCAAAGGCGATCTTTCCTCATTTGCTGCATTGTGTACTGCACTGTCTGCCACTATCGGTACAGGTAATATTGTCGGCGTGGCCACTGCGATTAAAATTGGCGGGCCAGGGGCATTATTTTGGATGTGGCTTGCGGCATTTTTTGGCATGGCGACCAAGTATGCTGAGTGCATGTTGGCGGTGAAGTATCGCACCACCGATGCTCGAGGCGAGATAGCTGGTGGCCCCATGTATTATATCGAGCGAGGCCTCGGGTTAACGTGGATGGCTAAGTTGTTTGCAATCTTCGGTGTGGGAGTGGCATTCTTCGGGATCGGTACTTTTGCTCAAGTTAATGCAATAAGCGACGCGATCACCATCGCTTTTCATGTGCCAGCTTGGATCACTGCGTTAGTGTTAACCGTACTGGTTGCATCAGTGACGCTTGGTGGAGTGAAGCGTATTGCAAACGTGGCGCAAAAGTTAGTGCCCACTATGGCGATAGGCTATGTAATGGCTTGCGTTTGGATTTTAGTGCTCTTTAGTGAGCAGATAATACCAGCATTCCATTTAATCATTGAATCTGCCTTTACACCTATCTCTGCCGCGGGTGGATTTTTAGGTGCTACAGTGGCACAAGCGTTACAAATCGGTATCGCACGAGGCGTGTTCTCTAACGAGGCAGGATTAGGCAGTGCACCGATTGCTGCCGCTGCTGCGAAGACTAATGAACCCGTTGAACAGGGATTGGTCAGCATGACTGGTACCTTCTTCGATACTATTATTATCTGCACCATGACAGGCTTAGTTCTGATCATTACTGGGGTTTGGAGCGGAGATACTGCCGGTGCAGCCATGACCAGTGCCGCGTTTGCCAGTGGTGGTTCGGCGCTGGTGGGTCAATATTTTGTGACCGTGGCCTTGGTGTGCTTTGCTTTTACGACGATTTTAGGTTGGCACTATTACGGTGAACGCTGCTGGTATTATTTGATGGGCGATCGTGGTCATCGTGTCTATCAGGGGATATTTCTCAGTTTGATTGCTGTGGGCTCCTTTATTCATCTGGATATGATCTGGCTGCTGGCTGATACCGTTAATGGTTTAATGGCAATTCCGAACCTAATCGCGCTTATCGGTTTACGTCATGTTATCTACTTAGAAACAGTAAGCTACTTTGCGAAATTTGATAGAAATGGTGTCGATAACACCAAGTCTGAAGTGTTACCAAGCTAAGGTCGCTATTGATAGCGGGGTCTTTTAAACGCTCTGCTATTCCTTAAATCAACATTTAGCCCAACGTCAGTTGGGCTAATCTCCTCTAATATCTTCCAATTCCATCTAACATTTTCTAATCTCCTTCAATATTATTTAATTCCCATAATGACCGACGAATGCGATAGCTAATACAGGTTGAGCTTCAAGCGTCACGCATATTTTTATGCACTACAAAAGCTAAATTATTGTTCTTAAAAAGGATTGGTGTGTCGTATTGTCAGTGCATTTGCATGTATTGAACTGAGCTAAGCTAGGCTCATGAGTCGTTACAAGTGTGCAAATAATGTAAAGCATGTAAATTTAATTAAAATAAGAATCATTATCATTTAGAGTCTGCGCAATTTAAAAAGCTCCTATGAAGGCATACTCAAAATGAAAGTTCGTTATTTGTCATTAGTTATCGCTGCAACATTGAGTCCTCAATTGTTAGCGAAAGAGATTCAAGAGTTAGAAACTACCGCAGTTGCTGTTCAAGAAGAAAGCCAGTATCAAGTATCATCTGAAGTCATACTTGATGAGCAGGTTAATGATATAAAAGGTATTTTTAATAAAATCGCTGCGGTTGATGTGAGTAATGGTGTGCGATATAGCCAGAAAACGTACATACGTGGTGTTGAAGAGCATTCTGCGAATGTCACTATCGATGGTGCACGTCAAGACGGACAGCTTTTCCATCACGCGGGTAACCAAATGGTTGATCCTTCGATGTTAAAGAGTGTTTCTGTCGAATTAGGTGCTGCATCAGTGCTAAGCGGTTACGGGGCTAATGTTGGTGCGATTAAGTATGAAACGTTAGATCCAAAAGACATGTTAGCGCCGAATCAAAAGTTTGGTTTTAAAACTGCAGCAGCCATGGATACGGCGACTGAATTTAGGCAAGGTAACGTTAGCCTTTACGGCATGCTAACCGAGAAATTAAGCGCGTTAGCCACGGTAAATTGGAATGAGTCTGGTGATATTGATACACCGGGTGAAGAGCCTATTGTGAATAAACACAGTGAATTAAAAAGTGGCTTAATCAAGTTAGTTTATGATTTTAGTGAGGTTGAGCAGCTAGATTTTTCAGCCCAACGTTATGAAGACAGTGGTCATAGAGCATTGTCAGGTGAAAAGCCTGGCGTGACAACATTGGATGAAGCGCTCGGCTTTAATGGTTATGAACGTGATACCTATACGCTTAATTACCATAATGACAGTAGTAACCCACTGTTAGATTTATCAGTCGATGCTTATTTTAATGAAAAGAAAATGACGCGCGGGAGTGCTACAGGTAAGAATTGGTACCGAGACAGTGATGGGAAATGGCAAAGTGATGGCACTGCAACGACTCCATCACGTGATTACTCTTATAAAACTATCGGCTTAAATATCCGTAATACTTTTATCATTAATGATATTGCGTGGACGGCGGGAGTTGACAGTTTCAAGTCAAAACAAGCCATCGATGTTGCAGGATTAAAACAAATCACCTTGTCAGATGGCACCATGACGTCTGAAGACGTGTCGGTCAATAATGGCCCTGAGTCATCTTTGATTGGTGCTTATGTTCAAGCTGAATTTGAGTTTGGCGCATTCACTATTGTGCCAGGCGTTCGTTATGATAACTATTCACTGAGTGGTGCTTATGACAGTTCATTTAATCAACTATCACCTAAGCTCGCGGTTAATTGGCTGGCTAACGAAGATCTAAACCTTAAGTTTGGCTACGGTCGGATCTTTAAAGGCCCTGGGTTACCTGAAACACTCATGATTCAAGAAGGAATGACACAATCTGATGATGCGAAAGCTGAAACTGGTAATCATTTCGAGCTTAATGTCATTCAAGATTTAGAAAGCCTGCTTAATGTCGACACTGCAAGCACTTACATTAATGTCTATCAATACACGATTGATAACTCTTTTCATCCCACCAAAAATACCAGCTTAACCCGTGGTCTATATGATTTAACCATGAAAGGGGTTGAGGCAGGTTTTAACATTAGTCACCAAGATTTAAGCGCCTACATTAGTTATAGCTATAACACTGGGGAAAATGCTTACCCAGGTTACACCACTGACAACCTATATAGCGGTACGCAGGTGATTAAAATTGGTGCTGATTATCAGATAACTGACTCAGTATTGATTGGCTGGAATAGTCATTTTGCTAGCGCAGCAAGTTTAGATGAAAACTCTCTTAGCAATGGCAACCTAGTGACTGAAAAAGTGAATAAAGCGGGCTATGGCGTCAGTAATTTTTGGTTAGATTATCAAGTGGCTGAGATTGAAGGTTTATCACTTAAATTGGCTGTTGATAATGTCTTTGATAAAGCGTACCAAAACCATAATAGCTTTGGCATGTATTGGGGAAATGAAAAGTATAACGACAATGAAGTCGGTCGTAATTTCAAATTAGCTGCTAGC
Source organism: Shewanella hanedai (assembly GCF_007197645.1). GTDB lineage: Bacteria > Pseudomonadota > Gammaproteobacteria > Enterobacterales > Shewanellaceae > Shewanella > Shewanella hanedai. The sequence goes on along the minus strand of NZ_VKGK01000008.1, from coordinate 45,545 downwards.
TACCAATTCTGATCAAGTCACACTATTAATCAGCAAGAGTAGATGATGACTAGTTGTCATTTTCTCCTCTTGTGACGGTAACATTGATGAATCATACCTCTCGAAAATGTCAGCGGGATAATCCTGTCACGGCTCTAGTCTTGTGCTCAGCAAGTGCTGCTCAATCTCTAGGGGCAAATCTTGCGCATCAATAAGTCATTTTTGGCCTTGTCACGGCTTATCCATGTGTACGTTTCTATGGCGTTACTCACGCTGATGATTTTTTTCTCTGTTACTGGAGTCACGCTTAATCATCCTGAATGGTTTGCTGAGCATCAAGCTGATGTGCTTGAGGCTGATTTTGTTGCACCTACAGAATTACTCACCTCGAAAAACCAAGGGAACTTGCTGAATTTTCTTATCAAAGAGAACCATCTAAATGGCAATCGGTTAAGTATTGAGCGTGAAGAGGAGGAGCTATTTATCACCGACAAAGGCCCAGGCGCCTATTTGAGCCTAACGATCGATTTACATTCGGGGGAAGCCTACAAGGAGGCGATCGATTATGGCTATTGGGCATTGTTCAATGATCTGCATAAAGGGAGAAACAGCGGTGATTTTTGGGGATTCATTATCGATTTGAGTGCGGTGCTCATGATCGTTTTTAGCCTTAGCGGTTTTGTGTTAGCGCTGGCTCAACGGCGTATCAATCGGACTATGGCTGTCAGTGTTATGAGCTCTTTATTTGTTATTAGTATTTATTTTATCGGGGTTTGATTGGAGGACCATTATGAAAGTAAAAGTTTTATTTATCATGTTTTTATGGCTAGGAGGGATGGCTACGTCATCGGCTGCAGAGTTGCAATTATCACTGACGCTACCGTCAAAAGCGGGTGAATACCACAACCCTTATGTGGCGGTGTGGCTAGAAGATAGTTCAGGCAAGAGCGTAAGAACCTTAGTGCTGTGGAGAGAAAGGGCTAAGTGGCTAAAAGATATTCGTCGTTGGTGGCGAAAAGTGGGTCGTAAAGATAACGAATTGGTTGATTCCATTACCTCAGCGACCCGTGCAGCAGGGCGATATCAATTAGATTTTAACGCCCTCGATGATGATAAAGACCCATTAGCGGCAGGCGATTACGTGTTGAACGTAGAGGTTGTACGTGAAAATGGCGGGCGCGGCATCATCAAACAAAAATTCACCTTGAATGGGGCTGATCAGACTTTTACGTTGGCAGCGAACTCAGAAATGGCCAAATCAATGTTTACTATTAAGGGATCACTATGAAATTTAAAACACTACTTGTAGGGGCTACAGCCTTGTTATTTGCTTCTCAAGCAGCGGCACATAATCGTTGGTTCTTGCCAAGTCATTTTAATCTATCCAATGACAAGGGAGAGTGGGTGATGGTCGATGTGACTGCCTCTAATGAGGCATTTAACGTCGATAAACCGTTGGGTGCCGAGAAAATGGAAATCGTAGCGCCTGATGGAAAGTCAGTGTTTCCTGGTTCTAGCTATCGAGGTCACCGTAAAAGTGTTGTTGATGTTTATCTTGAAAATGATGGTACCTATCAACTTAAAATGGGTGGCGAACCTAAGTATTGGACAAGTTATAAAATAAAAGGCGAAGACAAAAAGCAGTGGTTAGGCAATACGAATAAACAAAACCGTGAGAGCAAGTTACCTAAAGGGGCATATGATGTTCGTACGGTTGAATCGTCTAGCAGTATTCAAACGTATATCACGCTAAATTCGCCGTCAGAAAACTTTGCGGTGAATAATCAAGGTTTAGAATTTGTACCCGTCACTCATCCGTCAGATGTGGCGCAGGGTGAAGAAGCCAAATTTAAATTTATTTATAACGGTAAACCAGAGTCAAACGTTAAAGTTGAAATCTTAAGGGAAGGTGTACGTTACCGTAATGACCCTGAAAATGTAGAGCTGACGACGGATGCTAAAGGAATGATTAGCTTTACCCTTGAACATGCAGGGCGTTATTTACTCATTGCTGAGTTTGAGCAAGAAGCATCAGATAATGCATTAGCGGATGATCTTCATGGGCAAATATTTCTAACATTTGAAGCGGTATTGAATTGATAACGTCATCTTATTTATTCTTTTACTTACAAAAAGTGAGTAAACAATTTTACGTCACTTGATAAAAGATCGCAGATAATCCCAAGCCTAAGGTGTTGTCTACGAGTTTACAATCTACTCGCTTCATGGTGCAGAGTTCAGGTTTTAAAGGCTGAACTCTGCACTGACCCACGCGCATATTCTGCGCTTTTCCTCGTTTAATTTAATTGCTCTTTCCTTGTGCGACTAACTGTCATGAAATAGCGTATGATCTCGGTTTCAAAATCCTGTGCTCATTGTCATGATAGCCGGATTGCCAACTGTGCCGCTTTGATTTATTTTAGTCACTCTATATAGATGATGAAATGAACTCATCCCCTAGATTATCTGGGGTTTTACTGTTTTTTGATGTTACATCGCCTCGCTTGAGGCATCGTTTGGATAAGGAAAGAAATGCCAAGCTTGAATCGAATAGTGCTTATCGATACACACCTCCCTGGTGTAGTGGAACTCGCCCTAGATGGTCATACCAACATTTGTGGTACCAACGCCTCAGGAAAAACCACGCTACAGCGTCTGGTTCCTGTCTTTTATGGCGAATACCCAAGTCGTGTTGTTCCTTCGACCCGTGACAGTTTCGAGCGGTGGTATCTGCCCCATGATTCCAGTTTCATTATCTATGAGTATAAGCGTGCCGATGGCTTGCTCAATCAAGCGGTTCTAGCATCAGCAGGTGACGGTAAAGGGGTGAACTATCGCTTTATCGCCAAGGGCTTTGAGCTAGAAGATTATATTAAGTCGAATCTGGGCGACATGGTCCAGTGCCATACCATGGCCGAGCTTGGCCGTGAGATGAAACGAGCGGGAGTCGCGGTCACTAACCTGCTTAACACCCGCGAATTCAGAGCGATTATTCAAAATGACCGTGCGCTACTCAGTACGGGCAGCAACCGCACTGAACTGCGTAACTATGCGCGCCAATTCTCGTTGTGCGAAGCAGAGCATTCTTTGCGTCATATCGAAAAGCTCGCCAAAGCGGTGCATTCGAAAGAGGGCAAGATGGAGACGATCAAATCAATGATCGCCGCCATATTAGAGGAGGACGGGGTCAACCCACCAAGTTCTCGTCTGAACCCGCAACGAGTCGAAGCTTGGATTAGAGACAGTCAGCTTATTCAAGGTTTTGAGCAGATCCGCCCTGAATTTGAGAAGTTAGAGCAGGAGTTTGATCAACTTCTCAGTGCAGAGCAGCGTCTTGCCAGTCTAAAATGCGGCTATAGCAAAGATGAAACCGTTGAAGTTGAACGCCAAGATCACAATCAAGACTTATCTAAAGCGCTGAATGCCCAACTCAGAGCACTCGATGATGAGTGGAAAGAGCAGCGTGATGAGCTCAACTTGGACTTGTCAGCTGCAAAAGGTGATGTGGCCAAGTGTGAATATGAACTCGATGCCATCGAAGAGCAACACGCAAACTTTTTGGATGCCGATATCGAGCAAGCCAAGATGGATCTCGAACAGCTATCTAACTGGCGTGGCAGTTTAGAAAATTTATCTGAACGCCATAAGTTACAAACTGAGAAGCACCAAGATATTGAAGCGGCTTACAATGCCCGTCGCAGTAAAATTGGTGAAGGACTAAACCGTGAGCTTGAAAATCTGCATCAAGAGCAGGACAGCCATCGGGAAAGTCGCGATAAACAAAGAGAGATCGGGCGCGGTGAGCTAGAGGCATTAGATGGCCTATGGCGTGAACAGATGGAAACCGGCCGGGCTAAGTTCCGTGAAGAGGAGTATCAACTTAAGCTTTCAGCTGCTGAGCTTAAAGTACGAGTTGATAATGTCACTTACACGGAGGAGGAAAAGCTGACGTTGGCGGTCTTCGATGAGCGGATAACCCACGCCGACGAGGAGCAGGAAAGCTGTAACGCTAAGGTCGACAGATTGACGATTGAAGAACGTAAGCTCAGAGCTAAGCGTGATCAATCGAATGAAGCCCTACGTGTATCTGGCATACGGGTGACTGAACGTCAGAGCGAACTCGATGAGATACACCATATTCTGTTCCCTCAATCTCACACTTTACTAGAGTTTTTACGTAAAGAGAGCGGTGATTGGGAAGAGACATTAGGTAAGATCATTAACCCTGAGTTGCTGCACCGTAGCGATCTTCATCCATCAATTCTTGCTGATAAGGTTGATGCCCTTTACGGTATTGCGCTTGATCTTAAGGCGATTGATGCGCCTGAATACGCCGCTTCTGAGCAAGAATTACGTATTCGTCATGCTAAGGCTGAAGAGGTGCTGCAAAGCGCTAAAGAGTTACAGGCAGAAGCTGAAGATCAACTGGTTGCCATCAATGCAGAACTCGATGGGTTAACTCGCGAATTGACCTTTGCTCGCACGGCCTATAAAAATAGTCGTGATGACCTTCGTCGCTTGTTTGATGAAAAACGCGGCGAGCAGGAGAAGATTAACCAATCACTGAATTCGCGTAAATCTGAGGCTCAGAAGAGTCTAAGTCGTTTCGACAGTGATTTGAAAAACCTGAATTCACAGCATCAAGAGTGGCTCGAAGAGCAAAAAGAGCAAGCGCTTGAAGCTAAAATGGAGAAGAACGCCTACTGGCAAGAGGTGGTTGGCGCACTCGATAACCAAGTTAATCAGATTAAGGCCAACATCGAACAGAGACGTGCTCATGCTAATAGCGAACAGAAAGCCTGTGAGCAGTGGTATAAGAACGAACTTAAGTCTCGTGGTGTCGATGAAGATAAAATTGTGGCGCTTAAGCAAGAGATCCGCGATTTAGAAACCAGTATCAGCAAGGCTGAGCAGCGTCGTAGCGAAGTACTGCGCTATGATGATTGGTATCAACATACTTGGTTGAACCGTAAGCCGAAACTGCAGACTGAACTTGCCAAGGTTAAGCATGCGACTTCTGAAATAGATCAACAGCTTAAATCTAAGGCCAATGAAGTCAAAGCGAAGCGTCAGGAGCTAGACAATCAACGTAAGCAGTCTGATTCTGTTCAAGTTGAAGCCTCTGAGAACTTGACTAAACTGCGCAGCGTGATGCGTAAGTTAACTGAGCTTAAACTGCCCCAAAACACAGATGATGCCCAAGGTGGATTGACCGAACGTCTGCGTCAGGGCGAGGAGCAACTGCTTAAACGGGACAGCTTATTGAGCTCTGTGAAGCAGTATATTGAGCATTTTGATTCAGTGATCGCCAGTAAATCCGGCTCGAGTTTGTCTGAGATCTGGGAGCGAGCGCGTGAGGAATCAAGCTTCCTCAATGATAAAGGGATCCGTATCCTCGATTACCGCAAGCTCGTGCCTCAGCTTGAGCAGTTGCTCAATGTGATGGTGCCACAATCGATCACAGCTTTGCGTGAGCAGGGGCGTATCTTCGGTGTCGACCTGACCGCTTTCTATGATGTATTAGTGGATATTGATCGCCGTATCGCCTCTCAAAGTGCCCGCATCACTCGAGAAGTGGGTGAGGAGCTCTTTCTCGACGGTGTTTCTGAGTCAGCGGTTAAGATCCGCTCGCGCATTAGTGAGCTGGAGTTCTGGCCTGAACTGGAGGCATTTGTTAAAGCCTTCCATCAGTGGAAAGCCGATGGTTTTAGTGAACTGCCTGATGAGAACTACACCAACACGATGCGCCGTGCCTTAGACATTATTGGCCGTGCAGCGCTGTCTGGAGGCATCTCTAAGTTGCTTGAGATTGAGCTGAGATTGAAAGAGGGCAATAGCGATCTAGTGATCCGCACCGATAGACAGCTCAATGAATCCTCCAGTCATGGTATGGCGTATCTTATTTTATGTAAGTTCCTGTTGGCCTTTACACGTCTACTGCGTGGACGCGCCGATGTGACGATTCATTGGCCTATCGATGAGCTGGGCACCTTGCACCACGCTAACGTGAAGAAGATTTTCGATGCCTGTGAAAATAATAATATCTCTGTTTTAGGCGCATTTCCTAATCCAGAATCTGAGGTGCTTAATTTGTTTGCTAACCGCTACATCATTAACAAGCAGACTAAGAAGCTTCAGGTGGTGAAGCCACAGCTTAATCCAATCGCAGCCAAACTGAATCAACGTAATGCAAAGGAGGCGGTGTAATGTCAGACATGAATGAGACTGTCGTTGTCGGCACCGGCGCTATTATAGAAAGACTGTTAAAAGGCGAATTTATTTGCCGCACGACCGATGAGGAGAGTTGGCGCTCACTTAAAAATCCTGACACGCGTGAACGTGTCGAAGTGTATCTTAACCAGATCAACCGCACTATCGGGTCGGCAGGTGAAGGAGAAGTCTTCTTTTGTGGTTACCAGCAGTTAGGTGACCGTGAGCGTAAAGTGATCTCATCTCAGTTCAAAGATATCTGTAATGCCTTAATCCCATTAGTGGAGTGGTTAGTTCTAGTTCAGGAGTCCAGTGGACAGGATGCGCCGTTGTCTGAAGGCGCTGCAGTGCGCTTAACTGAGCTGCAAACCCGCATCGAAGATACGCCTGCATTTCGTGAGCAACTGGCTAAAATTAGCCAGTATCGTCTATTTGGATCGACCAGCCCCAATGTTGATGCCCAGATAAAGCTAGTTTTTAAGCGTTTGGTGGAGCTGGGATATTTGGCCAGACCCAATGTCGAGAAACAGATTTTTATTGCGACGGGTAAGTTAGATTACTTGTATGAAGTTATTCGCTTTATCGATGAAACAGAGGGCTTGAGCTTGGAAGCTCAAGCTGAAACGGCGACCCAAAGGGATCTGGTTTAACATGAGCACTAACCTACATCAGGCTGGGGTTAAGCTGTTAAAGCAGCTAGGCCGACATGCCGATCTTATTATGGATGTGTATCTGTCGGGATCAGTCTCTGAAAGTGGTGAGAATAGCGCTGCAATCGAGAAGCTGCGTAAAGCAGAGATCCTCTGGCGACCAGAGCCAGATCAAGAACTGCGTCTGAAGCGTTCAGTGCGGGCTCTGCTTGAGGAAGCGCTCAGTGATGAGCGTAATCGTCAGATAGATTCAAACGTGGGCTCATCTTTAGCCAGCATAAAGACATTGGCGGATCATTATAAAGAGGCTCGTCAAAACGTCGATTTTGGTGCGACAGAAGCTTATCTTTCCGATCTGAGTGAGCATGTGTACAGCTTCGCAGAAGGATTGAGATATTCGATTCGTGTGCTCTGGAGTCGCATAAACAATGAGTTTGGTTATGTGGGCACCATCAATGCCAAGATCCGAGAAAATGAACTTGCACAGAGCCAGGTAACAGAGCTATTGAACGGGTTAGCCATGTTCCAGTTTAGCGAGCTAGGTGAAATTGCGGGGGATATCAGAGAGCTGCGTAAGCTGCTAGTGACAACCCTACAGGAAACCTTAAGTGACTGTACTCAGGAACTGAGCGTCGTTCAGGGACGTTTACTTGAGTTGCTTGGGCGATTCCGCCAGATTAGAGGAAGAACTCGTCTGCTGAAGGGATGGTTACTCTACACGGATCTGCATCCAGACTATAAACCAGTGGATCATGTTAGCCACAAACAGCTGCCGATCTTGTTTAACCGTGCAGAAGCCATTTTAGCGCCGGCGGCGGTGGATGTGCATAACACGGGTTATGAACCTGAGTTGTTAGACATTGTATCTCGAGTAAAAGCGATCAGTCGTACCCCTCATGAACTGTTAGTTCGTGAGCAAGATGTTTCAGTGTCTTTGAGCCAAGCAGAAGATTTTGCTATTCCAGATAATCCACTTAAGTTGGCTGTCGATAACTATTTCTGTGCAGTTATCGATTCTGGACGCAGCCAGTCTGCGTTGGATTACTTAGGTGAAAACGAACTTCCTTGGGATAAGGAGAGTTGGCTTTATCAAGTGATTTGTGGCTACGAAGGCTTGCCTCAAGAGCATAAAGACTACTTTGAACTGGAGCCGATCGGAGAGCCAGATCCAGTCTTTACGGGTAACTTTATCATCAGAGATGTTGAGTTAGGCTTCGCATAAGATGTGTTAATTTGAGTGTTGATAGAAGCTGAAAAATCATCAAAAGCCGATAATAGGTATTACCTGTATCGGCTTTTTTATCATTAATCGACTATTGCATCGACCTTTTAACTTTAACTGTGCAGTTGATCGAACTGCTCTGATCGTATCTGGTGGTTATTTGTTTCCTTAAGTCTGAATTTTCCGGATTTACTTGCTGCAATAGGTGTGATGGAGTTGATGCGTACCGTTAAGTTTGTAGCCGAAATGTAAAACTCAGTTGATTGTTTTTACTTAATAATCTCCCCAATCTCATGTAATAACTGACCATATGAAGATGTTGCATTTATGTGCAACTTTTCGAGTGGCGGATTACCATTGAAATTCACACCAGCATGATTCACTATCATTGACCAAAGTAAGTATAAGAAAAAGCATCGGCGCGCAATGTGTTAGATGTTTTATTAATTAAGGCATGCAAAAAGACATGCTGAATTGAAGGCAGGAAAATGACTAAATCACTTTCAACAAGGATCTTTATAGGTCTGTTTTCCGGATTAATTTTCGGTTCCATCATTCAATACCTTCTTGGCGATATTGGATTCTTCTCAGGTACCATTGTCGAATTATCATCTGGTGTCGGTGCCATGTTCGTGAATATGATCATGATGCTTGTCGTCCCTTTGGTGTTCGTCAGTATCGTGTGTGGGGTCTTAGAGCTTAAAGATTTAAAAAGTTTTGGCCGCTTAGGTGGGAAAACATTCGGCTTTTATATCATTAATACATTGGTCGCTATTTTTGCAGCCCTCGCGGTGGCACTCTTGTTACAACCAGGCCGTGGCGTTGATATGACGGGGGGAACCGGATTACAAATCACCGCAACTGAGCTGCCTAACCTAATTCAGTTAATTGTTAATATCGTGCCAAGTAATCCAGTGGCCGCATTTACCTCGGGTAACATGCTACAAGTTATTTTTATGGCTTTGCTAGTGGGTGGTGCGGTTAAGTCTTTGGGTAAAGGAGTTCCTCTGCTTACTCAAGGGTTCCTTGAAGGTAATAAGTTGATGATGAAGCTTATTACAGTGGTGATGCAGTTGGCGCCTATCGGTGTGTTTGCCTTGATGTTAAAGCTGGGGGCGACACTCGAAGCTGAAATATTTGTTAGCGTGCTCGAGTATGTCTTTGTTATTTTAGGCCTGTTATTGACGTGGATATTTATTGTCTATCCAATGGCTGTGGGCGCTTTTACGCCAGTGTCGGCGAAAGAGTTTCGTGCTAAAACTCGCGAGCAGATTTTGTTCTCGTTATCGACGGCGAGTTCAAATGCCACGATACCTGTGACGATGCGAACATTGACAGAAAAATTAGGTGTGAAGCGAGCTGTAGCAGGCTTTGGTGTACCGCTAGGAGCAACGATGAACATGGGCGGTGTTTCCATCTATATAACTATCGCTATCTTCTTCGTCGCCAACGCATTTGGTGCGCCTATCGCCATGGAACAACTTCCTGCACTACTTTTTAGTATTTTCTTGCTCTCAGTGGGGGCTGGTGGAGTGCCTGGTGGTGGCATGGTGATGATAGGCGTGTTGATTCATCAGATGGGATTACCCGTTGAAGCATTTGCTATTGTCGCTGCACTCGACAGATTGATCGACATGGTATTGACCTCATGTAACGTTGTTGGTGACACTGCGGTATTAACGATTGTTGATGCAACGGAGAAAGATATCGATGGGCATGAAACTGACGCCATAACGGCCAGCGCAAAAGCGTGATGTTTTTATTTAGGTAGTTGTTGAACGTTAAAACCTCTTAAGCCCGTAGTTGTCTACGGGCTTTTTGCTTTACCCTTTATGTATCTCCTTTCTGAAATCTTTTAAAATGGCTAAATCCCACTTATCTGCCAAGATTAACTCACGAGTAAACCTTTATATCTGATACTCGTTTCTGGAGATAGTGTGGTAAAGAGATTCCGCGTGTATTTTGGCCTGTGCTTATTGTTTTTCGGGTTACTCATTGCATTGGTGGCTTGTGATACTAAGCAAGATACCAAAGTGAGAATTGGTATCTTGCACTCTATGACTGGCACCATGTCTTTTAGTGAACGCGATCTTGTTGATGTTATTTCTTTGGCAATAAAAGAGATTAACCTTGATGGCGGCTTATTGGGCAAAGAGCTTGAACCTGTGTTGGCTGATGGAGCATCAGATCCAAATAAGTTTGCTACCGAAGCGGATCGATTAATCATTGAAAATAAAGTGGCGGTGATATTTGGCTGCTGGACATCAAGTTGTCGTAAGTCGGTTAAGCCCGTTATTGAAAGGCATCACCATCTCATGTTTTACCCTTTGCAATATGAAGGGCTAGAGATGTCACCCAATATCATCTACACCGGTGCGACCCCAAATCAACAGATCATTCCAAGTATCCACTGGGCATTAGAGAATATCGGTAAACGGGTATATCTAGTGGGCTCTGACTATATCTTCCCTCGCGCCGCTAATATGATTATTAAAGATCAGCTTAAAAGCCGTGGCATCACACCTCTAGGGGAAACCTAGCTTCCTTTAGGTTCATCTGATTTGACCCAAACACTTAAAGAGATCGCCGAACTTAAGCCAGACTTAGTGGTAAACACCATAAATGGCGACAGTAACATCGCTTTTTTTAAAGGCATGAATGCGCTTAACAAGGTGAAAGTACTCTCTTATAGCATCGGGGAGCCGGAAGTGAGGGCGATAGGAATTGGGTTAGTGGAAGGGCATTATGCCGCTTGGAACTATTTTCAAAGTATTGATAGTGATGAAAACAGACGTTTTATCGACGCGTTTAAGCTTGAATTTGGTGCAGACAGGGTGGTCAATGATCCCATGGAGGCGACATACATCGGGGTTAAATTGTGGGCTCAAGCAGTAAGATCTGCAGGGACTTTCGAGCCATTAAGAATAAGAGGTACATTGGCCAATCAAAGCTTAAATGCTCCCCACGGGGTTGTGTCGGTAGAAGCGGAAACCCAGCATCTCTGGAAAACGGTACGCATAGGTCAAGTGCGTGGAGATGGTCAGTTTGAGGTCGTCTGGTCGAGCGAATCCCCTATTCGGCCAAGTCCATTTCCTACTTATCATAAAAAACAGGAGTGGCTTAAACGTGTAAGGGAGTTAACACTGCAATGAAACGATTTGGCCTGTCCAGTGTGCTTTTTTTCTGGTTACTGATTAGTGTAATGGTACCCACACTTCTGCTATCGACCTTGTACCTATCTTCCTTTAAAGCCACCTTGTTAGAGCAAGAACAGGAACATCTGTCGCAGTTTGCCGATAAAAAGGTCAAACAGGTAGAAGACTACATCAGTGAACGTATCGCCGATGTTTTTACCCTGTCCCAATCTACAGAGGTGATAGAGGTATTTGGGGTGCTCATGGCTAAAAATCAAGGAGGAGAGTCACAGCGAGCTGAATATATTGCATTACTGGAAAAGTATCGCCATGTGTACCAGCAATATTCCGATTATGGCTATCTAGACTTGCTCTTTATTAGCCCTTCAGAAGAGGTGATATTCTCTTTAACCAGTCAGCATGAACTCACTAATAATCAAACCACAGAGCATAAACCCCCCCATGGGTTACATGGCGTGATAGAAAAAGCCAAATACTTCCTTGAGTCATCGTCATCGAGCTTTGAATACTCCACCGAATTGGAGCAAGCGACAGCGTTTATCGGGGCTCCAGTATTGAATGAGGGCAAGTTGTTGGGGGTGATCGTACTTCAGGTAGATAGCCAAATTATTCAGCGAGTTACCTTAGATGTAAGTGGTAATCTTTCCAGTAGAGAAGTGGTGGTTGCTGCTAAGCAAGATGAATACTTTAGTTATCAAGCCAAGCTCAAATATGATCCTGATGTGGTTATTGGGGACCTACACCCAGTGTTTGCTCTGCCTAAGCCGCTTGCCAATGCTATATCAGGGATTAGAGGGATTGTGTATGCGCAAGATTACAGGGGAGAAGATGTGATTGCTGCCACACGTTACATTCCATCAATGCAGTGGGGAATGGTCTTAAAAGAGGATCTAGCGGAGGTCATGAGAGCTTATCATGAGCTATTAAGGTTGAGTGTTTTTATGTTTTTAATGGTCATTTTCAGCGTGCTGATACTGGCAGGTATATTAGGTCGATGGTTAGCCAAACCCTTTGAGTTAATGATCGAAATGATGGAAAAAATTGCATCAGGGACAACTGATAGCAGCCTCTCTTTGCAAGGCACGAGAGAGAGTTATGAGCTCGCAATGAGTTTTAACCAGATGTCTCAATCACTGGCTTTAGCAAGAGAAACCTTAGAGCAAAAAGTAGAAGAGCGGACGCGAGATTTGACTCATGAAATATCATTACGTGAGAGTAAAGAACTAGCGCTCAATGAAAGCTATAAGGAGCTGAACGAGTCCATGCAGCGGTTGCAGAGTATGCAGTCTAAGCTGGTGGAGTCTGAAAAAATGGCCTCATTGGGAGGCCTAGTTGCAGGTTTTGCCCATGAGCTTAATACGCCAATCGGAATAGCCATTACAGCATCGTCATTGTTTTCCAGAGAATTGATTATATTAGAGAAGTCATATAATAGTGATACGTTAACCGAAGTTGTTTTCAATCAATATTTAAATGAGATTAAAGATACGTGCTTTCTGCTCGATAAAAATCTTAAACGTACCGCTTCCTTCGTAAGCAACTTCAAACTTGTGGCGGTAGAGCAAACTAACCTTCATAAAGAGAGGTTCGATCTTCATGATTTAGTTGATTCACTTCTGAAAAGTTTGACTCCTGAAACCAAAAAGTACCCGGTGGATATCATCAATGAGATCCCTGCTGATATTTCGATTAATTCTTATGCCGGTGATTTCTATCAACTGCTAACGAACTTGGTGCTTAATGCCATGATCCACGCATTTGAGGGGCAGGATAAAGGCAAGTTAACGATTGGCGCATCGTTGTGCCAATATAATCTCGTTTTGACTGTTTCTGATAATGGTAAGGGGATTTCACAGAATGATTGTTGTTGCATCTTCGAGCCCTTTTTCACGACACGTCGAGGCTCTGGTGGCAGTGGATTAGGCTTAAGTATTGTCTATAACATAGCAACACATAAACTCCACGGTGATATTCAAGTCAGTTCAATTTTAGGTCAAGGAACAGAGTTTATTATGACTCTGCCGATTGAAAATGACACCTGACTGGTTACTGGCTATTAATTATCATTTGATGAGATAACAATAAGGGGCTGTAAAATTTACTTTCAGCCTGTTTATTATTACGGTATTCAACATCCGCTGAGTGTACATTTCATCGGTTTTCACTTCAAATACGCTTACTCAACTTGATTTACAATCACTAATTCAACTCACTAGTGTGGCATATTGTCTAATACTTCGTTTTACAGGCAGGCGTTAAGCATCGTGTTTGTCGAAGACATTTACCCCTGTAATTAGAGAGTAACTCCACCATTACTTTAGCCACTTAAGTTTGTAGATACACACGGTTAACTGCCATCGACTTGAGTACGCATCAGCTTTTTATTTTTGACTTTCTCTTTCAATCTTTTCGCTTACGCCTTGGGAGGCAAAATGTCCACTTTGCGTGCGACTTTATGTCCACTCTTGTTTCGGTCTTTTCTTGTGGTGCTTTGTGTTGTTTTTATTACCTTTGCCGATGGCTTCTGGTTTTTTATCTTTCTTTGGTGTTTTTTGTCGGTTTTATATTCCGTTTACTTGTTTGTGTGATCTCGATACGTTGTAATTAATTGTAAGTTTAGGTGACTTTAAAGATAATCACTTGGCGTCAACTAACCTGTGTTTAGCGTATCGCTTACATGCGTGATGGATGACATAAACCAAGTCTACGCTGGTATGAAATGAACGCAGCCGGAGTAGGATAATACTAATTGTGTGAGGGTGATATGGACAGACGACAGTTTTTTAAACTGTGTGCCTGCGGAGCGACCACATCGGCAATATCAGCGTTGGGATTAATGCCCGGCACTGCGATGGCTGCGCCTCGTGAGTATAAGTTGTTGAAAGCAAAAGAAACCCGCAATAACTGCTGTTATTGCTCTGTGGGTTGTGGCTTGTTGATGTACAGCTATGGCAGTAACGGCAAAAATGCCGAGAAAGCTATTTTCCATATTGAAGGTGATGCTGACCATCCAGTTAACCGTGGAGCGTTATGTCCTAAAGGTGCTGGATTGGTGGACTATGTAAATAGCCCTAACCGTAACCATTTCCCTGAAGTACGTGAAGCTGGCTCTAACGAGTGGAAACGCATTAGCTGGAATGAAGCATTTGGTCGTATAGCCCGTCTAATGAAAGATGACCGCGATGAGAACTTTGTTGAAAAGAACAGTGACGGCACTACAGTAAACCGTTGGCTAACAACCGGGATGATGACTTCATCTGCACAGCCAAATGAAGGCGGTTTTATTACTCACAAGTTTGCTCGTTCTCTTGGCCTTGTGGCCATCGATACTATTGCGCGTAACTGACACTCCCCAACGGTAGCAAGTCTTGCTCCAACATTTGGGCGCGGTGCCATGACCAACCACTGGATCGATATTAAGAACTCCAATGTCGTGGTGATCATGGGCGGTAATGCCGCCGAAGCACATCCTGTCGGTTTCGGCTGGGTTACAGAAGCTATGGAACAGAACAACGCCAAATTGGTGGTTGTTGATCCACGCTTCAATCGCAGTGCAGCATTAGCTGACTGTTATGCACCACTTCGCAGTGGTACAGATATCGCATTCCTTTTAGGGCTAAGTCGATACCTTATTGAAACAGAACAAGTCAATTATGACTATGTAAAAGCGTATACCAACGCAAGTTACATTATTCGTGAAGACTTCGAATTCAATGAAGGCTTATTTAGCGGTTTTGATGAAAAGAGCCGTACTTATGACAAAGATTCTTGGTATTACGAACTTGATGAAGATGGTTATGCCAAAGTTGATGAAACTTACGCCCATCCTCGTTGTGTTTGGAACCTATTAAAGCACCATATCGACCGCTATGATTTTGAAACGGTCAGTAATATTACCGGTACGCCAGTCGAAGATTACGAGAAAGTCTGCGCCTTAATTGGTAGCACACACACTCACGATAAAGCGGCGACCTTTATGTATGCGTTGGGCTGGACCCATCATACCAAAGGTGCGCAAAACATACGTTCGATGGCACTTGTACAGTTGCTACTGGGGAATATCGGTGTACTGGGTGGTGGTGTAAACGCACTGCGTGGTCACTCAAATGTGCAGGGCGCAACCGACATGGGACTGCTATGCCAGAACCTGCCTGGTTACTTGAAACTACCCAATGATAACGATACAGATTTAGCCACATACTTAGATAACTACACGCCTAAAGCGTTGCGTCCGGGCCAAACAAACTACTGGTCGAACTATCCTAAGTTCTTTGTCTCGCAGATGAAGAGTTTCTGGGGTGAAAACGCGACTGCTGCAAATAGTTTTGGTTACGACTGGTTACCTAAGTGGGATATTCAGTACGACTTTACTAAGCACATCGACATGATGTACCACGGTCAAGTTAACGGGTATTTCATCCAAGGGGTTAACGCGATTAACTCTATGCCAAACCGTAACAAGACATTAGCTGCATTATGTAAGCTTAAGTACATGGTGGTGATGGATCCGCTAGCGACAGAAACCTCGGTTTTCTGGCAAAAAGCGGGTGAGTTCAACGATGTTCAGCCAAGTGAAATTCAAACAGAAGTGTTCCGTCTACCGACGACACTATTTGCTGAAGAAGAAGGCTGTATTGTTAACTCCGGTCGTTGGATGCAGTGGCACTGGAAGGGTGCTAATCCTCCAGGGGAATCTAAGCCGGATGCCGAAATTTTATCGGGCATCTTGATGAAGCTTAGAGAGCTTTATAAAGAAGAAGGCGGTGTGTTACCCGAGCCGATTGAGGCGATTAACTGGGGCTACCACAATCCACACTTCCCACATGGAGAAGAAGTGGCAAAAGAGCTTAACGGTATTGATCTTAAAACGGGTAAGCAGCTAGATAGCTTTAGCCAACTAAAAGATGACGGTAGTACGGCATGTGGTTGTTGGATCTATTCAGGTTGTTGGACTGAAGCCGGCAACATGATGGCGCGTCGTGATAACTCTGATACGTCAGGTAAAGGTATCACGCCGGGTTGGGCATTCTCATGGCCAGCAAACCGCCGCGTACTTTATAACCGTGCATCGTGTGACGTTAATGGCAAGCCTTGGGATCCAAAGCGCGTCATCGTTGAATGGACAAATGGTAAATGGCATGGCATCGATCAAGGCGACTTCAACATGAAGTTACCGCCAAAAGAGTCGGCGCATCCGTTCATCATGCAACCTGAAGGTGTGGGTCGTTTCTTTGCGCTTAAACATCTAGCTGAGGGGCCGTTCCCAGAGCATTACGAGCCAATGGAGTCGCCCATTGGGACTAACCCATTGCACCCGAATGTCATTAGTAACCCTGCGGTACGTATGTTACCGGGTGTGGCTGAGACTTTAGGTTCGCATACGGAATTCCCTTATGTGTGTACTACGTACTCGTTAACTGAGCACTTTAACTTCTGGACGATTCACTGTCGTTTAGCGGCTATTTCTATGCCTGAAACTTTCGTTGAACTCGATGAAATTCTTGCAGCGAAGAAAGGCATTGCGAACGGCGACTGGGTAAAGGTTAGCTCTAAGCGCGGTAGCTTGATGACCAAGGCATTAGTGACGAAACGTCTACAGCCGCTAAAGGTTCACGGACAAATGGTGCACACGGTTGGTTTACCGCGTCATGGTGGTCATAACGGCCTAACACGTAGAAGCTACAGTTGTAACGTATTGACGACTGAAGTGGGTGATGCGAATACACAGGTGCCTGAGTTTAAAGCATTCCTTGTGGATATCGCTAAGGCAGAGGGAGTGTAATCATGTCTGCTCAAGATATTATTTTAAGCTCTGGCACATCAGAGCTCACCCCTGCAGCGCAGGTACGCCGTAAGTTAGCCAAAGTGGCTAAATTATTTGATGCCACTAAGTGTAACGGTTGTAAGGCTTGTCAGGTTTCTTGTTCTGAGTGGAACGACCTTAGAGCCCCAGTTGGTAGCTTCCAGGGTTCTTACCAGAACCCAATGGACTTGTCTTCAGAGTGCTGGACGCTGATGAAGTACCAAGAAGTTGAGCGAGATAACAAGCTAAATTGGCGTTTCACCCACAGCGCATGTATGCACTGTGATGATCCAGCCTGTTTAACCGCTTGTTCAACTAAAGGTGCCATCGTACAGCGTGCTAACGGTGTGGTCGATTTTGATTCTGATAAGTGTATCGGCTGTGGTTACTGTGTGGTGGCTTGTCCATTCGATGTACCAAGACTCGATCCTATCGATCAAAAAGCCTACAAGTGCACCATGTGTTCAGACCGTATCCAAGTAGGCCAAGAGCCTGCCTGTGTGAAGTCTTGTATCACAGGCGCACTGAAGTACGGCACCCGTGAAGACATGTTGTTTATTGCAGATCTTAGAATCAAAGAACTGCATAAGCGTGGCTTTACTAAAGCTGGTTTGTATAACCCAGAAGGTGTGGGCGGCACAGGCATGATGATGATTTTACATGATGTTAGTCAGCCGCAAGACTATGGTTTACCAGCCGATCCTAAAACGAGTGTGCCAATTAAATTATGGCAAGACGTGGTTAAACCACTGGGTGCGGCGGGTAT
Source organism: Shewanella hanedai (assembly GCF_007197645.1). GTDB lineage: Bacteria > Pseudomonadota > Gammaproteobacteria > Enterobacterales > Shewanellaceae > Shewanella > Shewanella hanedai. The sequence goes on along the minus strand of NZ_VKGK01000008.1, from coordinate 27,760 downwards.
CATCGCAACTGTGGCAGTTGCCTGTCTACACCGTATAACAGTGGGCCGTAACCTTGTTGAAGAGGACGAGCCGGCACAGTTTGATCACACTCACTCAGATAAGTCAGATAAGGAGTAACGCTCATGCATAAGCAGAATATGATTTTGCGCCATAAGTTGTTCGACCGCATCTGTCACTGGTTTGTGGTTGCAACGGGGTTGGTGACATTCCTAACCGGCTTTGCTTTCTTTTTCCCATCATTTCAATGGTTGGGAGCGATTGCAGGTACGCCACAAATGGCGCGCTTTGTTCACCCAATTGCCGGCTTGATGATGTGTCTGCCGTTAATGGTGATGTTAGTGCGCTATTACCACCATAACAAGTGGGAAAAGAATGACCTGACATGGATGTTAGCAATCAAGGATGTAATGTTTGAGAACGAGGACAAGATCCCCGCTATCGGCCATTACAACCCAGGTCAAAAAGTATTGTTCCGCACCTTTGTGGTGACCTCTATCGCATTGACGATTACCGGCATCATGATGTGGCAGCCTTACTTTGCCCCTTACTTTGAATCAAGTGCCATTGAATGGGCCATTTTGATACACGCTATCTGCGCATTGATCATGCTGATCTTTGTGATAGTGCATTTCTGGATGGCAACGTGGGTGGAAGGATCGGTCGCTGGCATGTTGTACGGCTATGTGTCGCGGGCTTGGTGTAAGAAGCACCATCCTAACATGCTAAACGATCCTGAATTAAAGACTACTAAGCAGGAAAAACACTAATTATGAGCACAGCAATACTCGACGCTGAAAAGATCCCAGGCCAATCATTGGATATTAAAACCGTGATTCCAGCCTGTCCAATAGCCGTTTATCAATTTAGAGCACAGCGATTAGCTGAGTTAGCACAAGAGTCAGGGTTAGCTGAGTATTTTGGCTTACTTGAACAGTTAGTCAGCGCTCAACAAAAGGTAGCGGCACTGGATGGTTTAGCGGCAAAGAGCTGTTTTGGTCCTGAGCCAAGGCTAGATCTTACGCAAAGCAAGCCAATGGCATTGGATCACTTTGAATGGGGAAATTATTGGCAGTCGGTATTGCTGGAACTCGTTAGTGAGTTAATGCCTAAAGTGAGCGCTGAATTACGCATCGTGTTAAAGGATTTAGTGAAAGCGGATGCGGATGTTGTGCAAGGTTATGCTAAGTCGATGCTTAACGGTCACTTTGCACAGGTACCAGCGCAATACAGCTTATTTATATGGGCTGCACTGTCAGTTTACTGGTCTCATTGGGCTGCTGATGTTGCTGAAGGATTGGCAATGGTTGGTGAGTCCCATAGACGGTTGTGCCCTGTTTGCGGGAGCCATCCAGTGGGGAGCGTGATCAAGGACGAACCTCGTACAGGTTTGCGTTACCTACATTGCAGTCTATGTGAAACCCAGTGGCATGAAGTGCGTGCTGAATGCACTGCATGCGGTGAAAGCAAAGGGGTTAACCTTTGGGCGGAAACTGAAACCAACGCCGCGATTCGTATTGAAAGCTGTGACACCTGTAAGGGGTACACCAAGATGTTCTTTACCGACATTAATCCCAAGCTTGAAGTCGCAGTGGACGATTTAGCCACCATGGTGATGGACAACCATTTGGTAGAGCATGGATACAGCGTAACCACGGTTAATCCGTTGTTGCTGGCCCATGAACAAGACGAAGGTTTTCAGCCAAGTGAACAACCTCATGCAAAGGTTGGCGATATTCATTAATACGCTCAATCGCTAGCAAAATCAGGAGCCGCATATCCGTGCGGCTCTTTTATCGCACAGTTCAACTTCCCATTTAATTAAGATTAGACGAAGACTTATGACTCAAGCTATCAACTCAACCCAAGCCCTTTACCGTTGTTTACCTGCAATGGACAGTTTGTTGCTGATACCTCAAGTGATCGGTCTTACAGAGCAACAAGGTAAAGCGTGGATTAAATCGCTATTGGCACAGATGCTTAACGATGCGCGTCATAACATTGCCAAACATCAAAGCATGCCAAGCTGGTGCCAGCAACCAAACGATATTGTCACTGAGCTTAAAAAGCGCATTGCATTGCAGCAACGACAAAGTATGAATCCAGTAATTAACTTAACGGGCACTATTTTGCATACCAATTTGGGGCGGTCGCAAATGTGTGAAGCGGCAATCGATGCGGTCATATCTGTGATGCGTCACCCGGTGCCACTTGAGTTTGATATGGGGCAAGGCAAGCGCGGTCATCGGGATACAGCAATATCAGCCTTAATCCACGAACTTACGGGAGCTGAAAGTTGCTGCATCGTCAATAACAATGCCGCTGCAGTGCTATTGATGCTGGCGGCTACCGCGGCAGGTAAAGAGGTGATTGTGTCTCGTGGTGAGCTAGTGGAGATTGGCGGCGCATTTCGCATTCCCGACATTATGGTACAGGCCGGTTGTAAGTTGGTGGAAGTGGGGTGCACTAATCGCACACACCTAAAAGATTACGTAGCGGCGATAACTGAGAATACCGCAGCGATAATGAAGGTGCACACCAGCAATTATCATATTAGTGGCTTTACTAAAGTGACCGAAGAGGCTGAATTAGCCGCCTTGTGCAAAGAAAAGGGCATTGCGCTTATTTCGGATCTTGGCAGTGGCGCTTTAACCGACTTATCACGCTTTGGCTTATCAAAAGAGCCAATGCCTCAGCAAATGCTTGCCGACGGGGTTAACTTAGTCAGCTTTTCTGGTGATAAGTTACTGGGCGGCCCACAAGCTGGTTTGGTTGTGGGGGACGCGGCGCTGATTGCTAAGCTGCAATCTCACCCGCTAAAACGGGCACTACGCTGCGATAAAATGACCCTTGCCGCACTCGAAGCGACCTTGATGCAATACCGCAACCCAGCGACATTAGACGTTCACTTGCCCATCTTTAAAAAATTGTCCCGTCCACTTGTAGAGTTAGCGGGTTTAGCCCAACTGCTAATGTCGGTTTGCCATGATTTTAGTGCGCTTTTTGAAGTGTCGGTACAGGCTAGCCAAACACAAGTCGGAAGCGGTTCTCAGCCTGATGTGTTGTTAGATTCACTATCCTTGTGTTTTAGCCCTAAGCCGGAGAGTCCATTGAGCTTATTACAACTGGATAATCTATTTAAGACGGCAAGCATGCCCATCATTGGCCGCTTGGCGAACAATCGACTTTGGTTGGATCTGCGTGGCTGTGATAATGAAGCGCAGTTAGAACAGGTTTTACTTCAGTTGGGTCATAAGCTGGCTAATGGCGAGCCGTTAGAAACTGGAGTGTTGCGATGATTATCGTGACAGCGGGTCATGTAGATCATGGTAAAACCAGCTTAATCGAGGCGCTTACGGGCACCAATGCCGATAGACTACCGGAAGAAAAACAGCGCGGTATGACCATAGAGTTAGGCTATGCCTTTATGGATCTTAGCGACAATCAGCGTTTGGCGTTTGTTGATGTACCTGGCCACAGCAAGTTTATCAATACCATGCTGGCAGGGGTGAGTTGCGCCAAGCATGCGCTGTTAATTATAGCCTGTGATGATGGTGTTATGCCGCAAACGAGTGAGCATTTGGCTATATTGCAACTGCTCAATCTTGAACACCTAATCGTGGTCCTGACCAAGCAAGATAAAGTGGACAGTGCACGGATCGAAGCAGTAAAAGAAGAGGTTAATCAATTACTGAGTCACAACCACAGAAATAGCCCCATTCATGTGGTATCAGCGCAGACTGGACTGGGCATTGCCGAGCTTAATCAAGCGATTAAACAGCTGGCCAAAACTCAGATAGATGAGCTCAGTCGAGCAAGTGAACAGGCCAGTTTTAGAATGGCGATTGATAGAGTCTTTACCGTCAAAGGAGCTGGTGTCGTTGTCACCGGTACTGTGATCAGCGGTCAAGTGAGTCAAGGCGAAAGCTTGTATGTGTCAGGTCTGAGCAAAGCGGTCAAAGTGAGGACGTTACATAGCCAAGGCCGAGTGAGTGAGCACGCTTATACTTGTCAGCGTGTCGCACTTAACGTAACGGGTACCAACCAACACCGAGGCATCCAACGCGGTGACTGGCTAACAGCCCTTGCACCGTTAGCACCGCCTAAGGTGATTTGCGGTGTATTTGAAACGTGTTTACCGTTTAAGCATTGGCAAAGCGTGCAAGTGCATTTAGGCAATAGTCACACTACAGCTCGAATTGGCTTACTCGAAATGCTTTCAGACAATCAAGCTTTGGTTGAGTTGCAGTGTGAGCAGGTATTTTCATGTGTAGAGCAGGACCGCATTATTATTCGCGATGCGGCGGCGAAAACGACATTGGGTGCATTGCGCGTACTTGATATAGCCCCGCCAAATCGAGGCAAGCGCAGCCCACAAAGGTTGAGTTATTTAAAGACTCTCAAAGAGAGTGGGACTCTTTCATCAAGCTTACTAGCACAAACAGCCGCCCATTGCGTGCTAAAATCTACGTTTATATGGGCTAATCAATTAAGTGCTAACAGCGACTTGTTAAGCCTGAGCGAAAGTATCCATGACGTTGATGGGTATTTGGTTTCAGAGGTGCTTAACGAACAGATTGAACAGCAGTTATTAACCTTGGTGAGTGAGTACCATCAGGCCTCACCAGAGCTTTTAGGCTTAACCATTAATCGTTTACAGCGCATGACTCATGGCCAATACCCCTTAGCGGTATTAATGCGTGCTTGCGATAACTTGTCCCTAAAAAATCGGTTAAATAGCACCCGTGGCTTAGTGCATCTGCCCCAGCATAATTTAGCGCTTTCAAATGATGAACTGTTGCAGTGGCAACAGATCAAGCAGTACATGCTTACGGCTGGTGGACCTTTATGGACATCAGATCTGGCACAGCACAATAATCTAAATTTAGACGTAGTGGGGCCACTTTGCCGCAAACTTGTTCAGCTTGGTTATATCTCGGCGATTATTAAAGATCGTTATGTGCTTACTGAGCGCCTTTACTTTTATGCCAATGTTATTCGAGATCAAATCAAGACCCATGGTGAAATAAAGACAGCTGATTTCAATTCAATGATTCAATTGGGCCGTAAAGCCAGTATTCAACTATTAGAGTTTTATGATCGCAGCGGATTAACGTGGAGAAAGAAAAAAGATAACTCAAGAGTGATACGAGATAGCAGTATTTTTATCACGAGTGATTTGGCGGAAGAACATAGGAGTTGAACCTACCCGGGACTGCTGGCAGCCCCACCTGGATTTGAAGTCCAGACGTTTCACCGGAAACGACGTTCTTCCGTATCACTTGCGCGGATAATAGAGGCTTTTATTTTGCTAAACAATATCAATCAATTTGTATATTTATAAAATGTGAGTCCGACAGTCTGTTTTCGACTTTGATGACGATAAGTGGGACATTATTTACCATAAAGAAATGGAATATCACTATGATGGAACTTGTGTGCGGGCTTAATAATGTTACCGAGCAGGTTGAAGTGACGTGTTTTCGAAATGACAGAAAACAAACCTTGATAGAAACAGTGGCAACAGAGGTGAGAGTTGCTCTGATTTATAACGGTGTTTCTCACGTGGTGATGATGGCCAGCCCAACGGCATTGAAAGAGTTCGCCATTGGTTTCAGTTTGTCTGAATCGATAATTCAACGTACTCAGGATATTCGTGGGATTGAGATTGAAGAAATAGCGACTGGGATCTTGATACACATAGAGATTAGTCAGCGTTGTTTTATGCAGTTGAAAGAACATAGACGCAGTCTTTCAGGGCGAACGGGGTGTGGGATCTGTGGGGTTGAACAAATTGAGCAAACCGTTAAACCGACCGTAAAAGTAACAGGGACTAAACGGTTTGACTTAACCCATTTAAAAAGGGCATTAGCTAATCTCCATAAGCATCAGCAGACTTTTAATTTAACAGGCGCGACACATGCCGCCGCTATGTTGTCAGCAGAGGGCGAGATCACCTCTTGTTTTGAGGATGTGGGTCGACACGTTGCCTTAGATAAATTAATTGGTCATATGTCGATGGATCATTCATCTGATCAAACCGCATTATTGCTGACGAGTAGAGCCAGTTTTGAGATGGTACAGAAAGCGGCTATTGCAAATATTAGTATTGTATTTGCTATCTCTTCGGCCACCTCTTTAGCCATTGATATTGCCCATAAATCAAATATCACCTTAGTTGGTTTTTGCCGTGAAAATAGGGTGACGATTTACACCCATCCACAGAGGCTGTACTTAGAGAATGAAACGTCAACAGGGATTGAGAATAGCCATCTTGCCGTTATGTGAAATAAGTTTCGGGTTAAAGAGTCGCAGAGTCAGTGGCTTTATGTTTTACTGGCCTTTAAGGCGACGACTCAGCGCGCTTTGACTGATCCCCAGCATCTGAGCTGCCGCTGTTTGGTTACTGGCAGTGCGGCTCATAGCCTCGTTAATTAATGCGTTACTCATTTCGGCGAGAGTGGGGAGCTTTTTGGGAAAAACCATTTTGTTCGCTAATGTCCCCGTGGTACTTTTTTGCTCATTAATCGCCTCCATAAAAGGGGTTGTATTGAGCTGTATGCCGTTACTGCGGCTGACACTATCAAACACCATTCCTTTTAATTCATGTAGATTTCCAGGAAAGCTATAACCCTCTAATTGATGAGCTAAATGACTCGGCTGTTGAGGGCTTTCAAGTCCCATCTCTTGTGCTGCCAATGCAATAAAGTGATTAATCAACAGTGAAAGATCCAGTCTTCTTTCTCTTAAAGGAGGCAGTTTGATCTTATGTGAACGCAGTCTATAGAGCAGATCGCTACGGAATTTTCCCGCGATATTCAGGGCGAGAAGATCGTCTTGTGTCGAGGTGATTATTTTACATTTTACCGGGTAAGGGCGATCACTGCCTATGGGGTAGTATTGCTTATGCTCGATAACATCGACCAATTTTGCCTGTGCTTCAAGTGGTAGTTCACCTATCTCATTGAGATAAAGTAAGCCGTTACCCACTTGGTGTAATATCCCTACCTGAGCTGAAATCTGGCCATCATCTTTTGTGTGGAGTTGACCAAAAAGCTGCAGCTCAAATGCTTGAGTGCTGATACCAGTTAGGTTTACATTGATGAAAGGCGCATTGCGGCAGCACAGTTGATGACAAGACTTAGCAAACTCATCTTTGCCCGTACCACTCTCTCCTTGGATAAGGATAGGTTCAGGGCTTAGGGCTACGGCTTCGAGATAACGAAATTGGTCGAGCAAGGCTGGCTCGCAAGTTAAGATATTATTAAAGGCTTCAGGTTGGCTAAGAGTGCGGCTCAAGAAGCGCTCTTTTATGCGAATATAGTTACGTTCAAGCCCGACGACCTCTAATGCTCTTCGCACTGTTCTGGCTAAATCGTCGACCTTGTCCGTTTTAATAAAGTAATCATAGGCGCCATTTTTGATACAGCGAACGGCAGTATCCACCTCGTTAACGCCCGTCACTATGATGACTCGAGTCTTGGGGAAATCCGATCGAATCATCTCTAGTAATGTTTCCCCAGAGTGAAATGGCATAGTCAAATCGAGTAAGACTAAGGCGTAATCATCCACAGATAGGCGGTTGATAACCTGTCTGCTGTCGACGCAGGTATCAACGTGGGCTTCAGGCACCAGACGATTTAAGGTGAGTGCTAAGGTTCTTAACCATGCTGCTTCATCGTCCACTAATAGGATATTTCTGGCTAATTTCATTTAGTTGTACCTACTATCAGATTCTATTTTTTGCTTCGAGTCTTCAATAGACGTTGATGCTAAAGGGAAGATTAATTTGATTTGAGTCCCTACACCTAACTGTGAACTAATCTGCATCTCACCATGATGCTCTTTGATGATTCGACTGCACACAGAGAGGCCTAAACCCGTGCCGCCGCAGGAACGTCTGGTAGTAAAGAAAGGCTCTGTAATGCGTTTCAGTGTTGCTCTATCCATTCCTGTTCCAGTATCTGTAATAGTTAAGCAGGCGCTGTTAGCCAAGGTGCTCGTTCCGATGGTGATAAGGCTGCTATGAATATCAGATGTCGGTTTTGATGCGTGACAAGCATTTTGAATCAAGTTTATTAATACCTGTTGTAGCTGCTGGGCATCTCCGAGCAACTCAGGCGCTGGCTCTTGTAGATGACATTCTAATCGGAATAGTTTTAGCTGGTTTGCGGTTAATCTAAGAGAAACCATGACAACTTCATTGAGCTTGAACACCTGATATTCACTGGTGATATTAGGCCTTGCATAGCACTTTAAATCGTTAACGATACGGCTGATACGGTTGGCTGCGTCGTCAATGGTCGAGCAGCTCATCTCAAGCTCACTGATGGCGTGTTTCGGCTCAAGCCCCGCAACAGACCAAAATGGATTTTGCTGTAAATAACATTGTGCCGCAGGTTTTAGATCATTCATGGCGTGATTTAAAAAGGCGATGGAGTGAATGATAAGTCCTGTTGGGTTGTTGATCTCGTGGGCAACACCAGCGGATAGTTCGCCCAATGAAGCCAGACGACTTGATTCATTGTTTGCCTGTCTTAGTGCGTGTTGTTCTGTGGCTTCTTCTAACAGGATAACGGCTTGATCCATATCGATTGGGTGGATCTGCAGTTGCCAAAATTGGGTGTGGTAACTCATGTCAGCAGTTAAGGACTTTTGTGTGTTTAACACTTCAGTTAACGTGGTTTTGAGCTGAAAAGTTTGACCATGATTGAAGTAAAAGTCCGGACTTTGTAATAGCTGGTTGTTTTTGTCATTGCTCCATAGGCATTCACATTCACGATTATATAAGGTGACACCATGGGGAATACCGTTGAGTACCGATTGAAACTGTTGCGACAATTTTAGTATTTGGCTTTCAACTTGTAGGCGTTGATTCAGCTCGACTTTTAACGATTGAGTGCGTTTTCTTAGGCTCCTGCTGATATAAACAGTGAGTATGGTGCCTAACGCAGAGATGATACTGACTAAGGTTGCTAGCCATAACATCCTATGTTGAGTTGATGTCAGATCGACCTTTTCACGGCCTGTACCAAACCATTCATTGACGAGCGTGTCATATTCACCGGACAGTTTTAATTGCCTTAGTGCATCATTAATCTGTGCCATTAACGGGGCATTTTTGCCATTTGTGACAAAGTTAAATGCACCATATATCAGTGGATCACTTGAGCTTCTGATCGAGGGATAAAATGGCAATAATCGTCTGGCGACAAAATTCTCCGCCAGTACAACGTCGACGTCTCCTTTTATCAATAATTGAAAACCTGTCTCATATAAGTCGACATCCACCCGCTCAAATTTCTGTTCTTGGTCTGACAGGTAGACGTCAACAAAAGCACCTTTTTTAATGGCGACACGTTTGCCTGCTAGATCGTGCCAGCTATTAATAAACGCCTTACCTTGTAAGGTGTAGGCTTTTGCGTGGGTGGCATAGATGGGATCGGATTGGCTGAGTTGCCTGTCGATGCTGACAGGGCTGACAATGGCGACCACATCAATATCACTTTCAGGTGAATGGACATCTGTCAGTAGCTGCTGAAACGTTTTGCGCCTAATCAGAATTCTCGCTCCAGAAAGCTGGCCGATACGGTTCATCAGTTCAATATTAAAACCTTGATCGACCCCGTTACTGCGCCATTCAAGAGGGGCAGTTTTGGAGTGAACACCGAAAGTGATGCTATTTGCTAAGCTAGCTTGTGCGTGGCCTGCTTGAATCGTACAAGCGAACAACAGCAGTAATAATATAAGTTTCATGGGCTTATTTTATCAATACCCTATAAAGGGAAATGTGGCATCTAACGCGAATTCAGATATTTTCCCTATGTTTAACCACTAGAACTCCTCCTTTTTCTGCTTCGTCAGATATTTTGTGATCTACCTCTTTAGGGGGTATGCACAATTGCATAATGGCCAATTTATCAATGCACTTTTGCATGACAGTAAAATTGAGCTGTGAAGTTAGCTTGATTTTACTGTCATGTTTGTCGCTTCAACTTGAGAGAGGCTGAGGGATAGCGGAAAATCTATGTGAAATAGAGGGCTGACGATATCAGTGATATTGCGAAACTCTAGCTGAAAATAATAGAGATGAAGGTTCGATTAAAGCAACAAGCTTGCTTTGAGAGAGCACTAGGAGACGTGATGAAAAAGCTTAAAAGTGCCATCTACTTGGCAACACTACTGGGAACTGTTGGTTTAGCGGCTAACGCCACTGCGGCAGAGAACCTTGCCGATTTCCATTCTGAAAACCAAGAGTGTGATTCTTGTCATACCCCTGACGGTGAGTTATCTAACGATAACCTTAGCTATGAAAATGCTCAATGCGTTTCATGTCACGGCTCTATGGATGAAGTGGCGGAAGAGACGAAGCATGAGCACTACAATGCCCATGACTCTCACTTCCCTGGTGAAATCGCCTGTACCTCTTGTCACAGTGCTCACGAACAGTCCATGGTCTATTGTGATTCTTGCCATAGCTTCGATTTTGATATGCCTTATGCGGGTAAATGGGAGCGTCACGAGCCTAGCATTGCTGAGCTTGCCAAAGATAAATCTGAGCGTGAAGCGGCTTTAGCTGCTGCACCACTTGATACTGTCGATGTTGTTGTGGTCGGTTCTGGCGGCGCTGGATTCTCTGCTGCCGTTGCGGCGCACGATAAAGGTGCTTCTGTTATTCTGATTGAGAAAGAGCCAGTTATTGGTGGCAATGCAAAGCTAGCTGCTGGCGGCATGAACGCTGCTTGGACAGATCAACAGAAAGCCAAAGGCATTGAAGACAGCGTTGAATCCATGAGAAAAGACACCATGAAAGGTGGACGCGATCTTAACGACCCTGCTTTGGTTGATGTGTTAGTGACTCACTCAAAAGGCTCTGTTGATTGGATGACAGCTATGGGCGCAGACCTCAATGATGTTGGTCGTATGGGGGGCGCATCGGCTAACCGTTCACATCGCCCAACAGGCGGTGCAGGTGTTGGTGCTCATGTGATTCAAGTGCTTTATGATAACGCGGTTAAACGCGATATCGACATGCGCATGAATACCCGTGGTATTGAGATCATCAAAGATGACTCCGGTAAGGTTGAAGGCGTACTGGTTAAAGGCATGTACAAAGGCTATTACTGGATTAAAGCTGATGCAGTTATTCTGGCAACCGGTGGTTTTGCGAAGAACAACGAACGTGTCGCTAAGCTAGATCCTAAGCTAAAAGGCTTTATCTCAACGAACCAACCAGGCGCAACCGGTGACGGTATCGACGTAGCAGCAAATGCTGGTGCAGCGATGACAGATCTACAGTACATCCAAGCTCACCCAACGCTATCTGTTAAAGGTGGTGTGATGGTCACTGAAGCGGTTCGTGGTAACGGTGCTATCTTGGTTAACCGTGAAGGTAAGCGCTTCGTCAACGAAATCACGACACGTGATAAAGCTTCTGAAGCTATTTTGAACCAAACAGGTCAGTCAGCTTATTTGATTTTCGATGATTCTGTTCGCAAGTCACTGAAGAAGATCGATAAGTATATTGGTCTTGGGGTTGCTCCAACTGCCGATACGCTGGTTAACCTAGGTAAGCTTGAGAATATCGACGGCAAGGCGCTGACTGAAACTGTCGCACGTTACAACACCTTCGTGACCAGTGGTAAAGACGCAGACTTTGAACGTCCTAACTTGCCTCGTGCACTTAATGAAGGTAACTACTACGCCATTGAAGTGACACCTGGCGTACACCACACCATGGGCGGCGTTAAAATCGACTCTAAAGCTGAGATAATGAATGCCAAGCAGCAAGTTATCCCAGGCCTTTACGGTGCTGGTGAAGTAACCGGTGGCGTACACGGGGCTAACCGCCTAGGTGGTAATGCTATCTCTGACATCATCACTTTCGGTAGAGTGGCCGGTGAAGAAGCAGCGACATACTCTAAAAAGAATTAGTAAGAAGAATTAATCTAAGAGTTAATCTTTAAATTGAAAGCCTTCATTTTCCGATGAAGGCTTTTTTGTTTGTGTGACTTAGGCTATGAGTGGCCTAAGTCACAGCCGAGCTTTGAACAGGGGAGGCGGGGAGCTAACACGTTATTGTGAGCATTTAGAAAAACGACGACGGTATTTCTCAAAAAGTTGTTAACACTTTCAAGCTGATTAATCTGTCCAAATAACCTTATCATCGACATCATTTATGATAAAAAGTATGGTTTGAATCTCCACGCCAAAATTTCATGGTTTCACCACTACAATAACCATTCTCAGCCTTATATAGACTTCATAGTCCATCTCAGAAGTCTAAATGAAATTTAGCGGTGAGTAGAGTATTGATAATCTACAGTCGAGTCGTTATGTTATTGATTAACAATGACTGGCTCGATTTATCAATGCTACTAATCATCAATTAATCATCTGAAATGAGATGCTATTTGGTAGAAATAATAATGGATGTCTTTATAGCTTGTCTATTTCAATATAATAGGAAAATAATGAAACTTAAAATAATATCAACTTTATCAATGCTTTTTGTACTTACAGCATGTTCAACAACAGGTTACGTTGTTGCGCCAGATAAAGAGACAGCTTCGCTAAGAATTATATCAACAGAAAGTGGGAACACACCAGTATGGATTGATAAAACAGAGGGTTGTATCAATCATGATTTTCTTCCTGGTGGTGAGATAGCAGTATTAGGAGCTAAAGCTAACTTGATGGCTGATCGCCAAGCCGGTCGAAGAATAGGAATGCCACTATATCGTTCTGATGTTCATGAAAAACAACAAACTGAATTAGAAGTAGAAGCAGGTGTACCTATTTCATTTTACTTTGCTGGTGTCTGGGTCGATGGCACAAACACGCGAATCGATGGCTATACATACTGTGTTAAAGAAGTTGATTTTACGCCTATAAGTGGTGCCAATTATGAGGCTGAATACTTTGTAGATAACATCGATGGGAAAGAGCAATGCACAATAAAACTCTTTGATATTGTGAGTGAAAACGGTAATTTTATCAAAAAAGAAAATCAAAACTATAAACTTACAACTGAGCCTTGTAAATAATAATGAATGTGGCAATCTCGTTATCAAGATGGGCCACTTTATTAGATTTCCCTACGGCACCTAATCTCTGATAAGTCTCTTTAAAAACTGTGTTAGATAGTGTTCTAAATATATAGCTAATGCCCTAACTCAGTTATGCTCAAAACAGCGTGACAAGTAAATTTAAAATCGAAGAGGTTAACACTCAGGTGTAGATGCGCCTGTGAGCTTCGATGACATGGATGTCATCGTAGAGACTACAGGGATTGTACTTGCGTCGTCTCACAGGAGTATCTGCACATAAGGCATGCTGCAAGCAATAGATTGAAATTGTGGCTATGGTTGACAATCAACCATCAAATACCAATTCCGCCCAATGAACCCATCTTAAAAAGAGACTTGAAACTTGCTATCAGGCAAGTCAGCAATAACTGCGAAAAAGTAATAAAAAAAGCGCAACCCTAATGACATCGGATTGCGCTTTCTTATAAAGAAGAGATCGTCAGCTTAGCGATTGAAGCTTAAATATTTGGTTCTTCGCTGTAATCTAAACCGTGATACTCAAGACACGCATCGACTTCGTTTGCCGACCCTAAGATCACAGCTACACGCTGATGGATCTCGCTTGGCTCGATATCCATGATGTTCTCATAGCCTGTCGATGCTTTACCGCCAGCTTGTTCAACGAGGAATGACATTGGGTTAGCTTCATACATGAGTCTTAGCTTGTATGGCTTCTGTGGATTCTTATTATCAGTAGGGTAAGTGAAGATACCGCCACGAGATAATACACGGTGAACATCGCCGACCATGGCGGCAATCCAACGCATGTTAAAGGCTTTTTCACGCGGGCCAATAGTGCCAAGGAGCAGATCACTGATGTAAGTTTGCATTGGTGCTTCCCAGAAACGCTGGTTAGACATGTTGATTGCAAATTCACCGGTGTCTTTAGTGATGCTCATCGCTTCGGTCGTCAGTAAGAATTCATTGGTTTCAGGATTAAGGGTGAATAGCTGAACACCTTTACCTGTGGTTAAGGCCAACATGGTTGAAGGACCATATAATACGTAACCAGCAGCAACCTGTTTGCGGCCCGCTTGCAAGAAACTCTTTTCTGATAGCTCACCGCTTGGGGCTGGCAGTATTGAGAATATCGTGCCGACTAATGAGTTGATATCAATATTTGATGAACCGTCCAGTGGATCGAAGCAAACTAAATAGTCACCTTTTTCACCAGCTTCAACAATATAATCTTCCTCTTCTGATGCTAAACCGCGAACAGTATTGTCAGATTTTAGGGCATCTTTGAGCATGTCGTTGGTGATAACGTCGAGCTTCTTTTGGGTCTCGCCTTGAACGTTTTCCTGCTCAGTTGCACCGAGTACTCCAGCTAGTGCGCCATGGCGTACGGCGTGGCTAATCTCTTTTGAGGTGTTCGCTAACGTATGAATAAGCTGAGTCAGAGAGGCGTTTACCCCTTGCGAAGTCAGATTTTGAGCCAAGGTTTGCATGTTATTTCCTATGACAGTTTCAATTATTGCTTGAGGGCAGGTCTTTTTATTGTGCGCATGATACCTGAAATTGAACCTTTTTTCAGCGTTGTTAAGCCTCTTAGTGCTGAATTTTATTGAATAATTGATAGTTTCTATTTTATCCAACTTTAGGCACAATGATGTTCGCAGTGTATCCCCGTTGTCACACCTTTTCAGTAGGTTGTCGATGGCAGCAAAGTGGATTACAGAATAAAAACAATAAGCGTTAGGAAGTTATAATGACAACAAGATGGATCACTTCAGCCCTAATGGCGGTACCTATGTTACTTACACCCCCCGCATCAGCATCTCAATCAGTGAATACACAACTAAGCCAAGCCCAAGTGAATCAAGGCATTGTGGATAGCAATACACAGGCCGTATTATCGGCTGCGGGTAAGACGCCGCTGTCGATTGAACGCATGTACGCCTCACCCGCTCTGGCAGGGACTAGCCCGCGTGGATTGAAACTCTCTCCAGACGGCAAACGTGTCACCTATTTAGCGGGACGTAAAGACAATCAACATTTTTATGATCTGTGGCAGATGGATGTGGCATCGGGTAAGCAAGCAATCTTGCTTGATGCAGATAAGCTGACTATAGGTGAGCTTTCTGATGAAGAGAAAGCGAGACGTGAGCGCCAGCGTATATTTGGTGAAGGGATCATGGAGTATTTCTGGTCTGACGATAGCCAAGCACTGTTAATTCCAGCATCTGGCGTGCTGTATTACTATTCGCTAAGCGATAACAAGGTGACATTGCTGCCTACTGGAGAGGGGTTTGCTACCGATGCGCGCCTTTCACCTAAAGGTAAGTATGTCTCTTTTGTACGCGATCAAAACCTGTTTGTGCTGAGCTTGGATGGCATGAAGCTAACGGCTATGACCACAGATGGCGGCGGGGCGATTAAAAATGCCATGGCCGAGTTTGTCGCTCAAGAAGAGATGGGCCGCATGACTGGCTATTGGTGGTCTCCGGATGAAACCGCTATCGCTTATACCCGTATTGATGAGTCAGGTGTTGAGCTGGTGACGCGTAATGAGATCTACGCCGATGGCATTAAGCTGACCGAGCAGCGTTATCCTTACGCAGGCAAAAATAACGTCAAGGTCGCTTTGGGTATCGTGACACTTAGCGACAGTAAGGTGGCTTGGGTTGATCTGGGTAAAGAGCAAGATATCTATCTTCCTCGTGTGCAGTGGTTGCCAGACAGTAAGCGGTTATCTTACCAATGGCAGAGCCGCGACCAACAGACTCTCGACCTGAGAATGGTCGATATTGATAAAACAGACAGTGCTAAAAACCTAGTTGAAGAGCGAAGTGAAGCTTGGATTAACCTTAATGACGATCTGCACTTTTTAAAGCAACAAGATAGTTTCATTTGGGCGTCTGAGCGTGATGGCTTTAATCACCTGTATTTAATGGGCTTAGACGGTAAAACATCAAGCCAACTCACATCGGGAAGCTGGGTGGTTGATGGGGTTGAATTTGTCGATGAGAAGGCTGGGTGGATCTATTTTACGGGCCGTAAGGATACCGTCGTAGAGCAACACCTTTACCGAGTGCCATTGGCGGGCGGCGAAGTGCAAACAGTGAGTCAGCGCCGTGGTATGCACTCAGTTGTCTTTGCCGATAATCAGGCGGTGTATCTGGATTATTTCAGTAGTTTAGTTCAGCCACCACAAGTGAGTCTTCATGGAGACAAAGGGCAACATTTAGCTTGGGTTGAACAGAATGAAGTCGACAATAGTCACCCTCTAAATGCGTACCTGGGTCTGTGGCAGGTTCCTGAGTTTGGCCAGATTAAAGCTGAGGATGGACAAGCATTACAATATCGCCTGTTTAAACCAACCAATTTCAATGAAGAGAACAAGTATCCGGTTGTAGTTCGGGTATACGGTGGCCCCCATGCTCAACTAGTAGTGAACAGTTGGAGTGAGAGTGATTACTTTACCCAATACTTGCTACAGCAGGGCTTTATGGTGTTCCAGCTGGATAACCGTGGTTCGGCTCATCGAGGCACTCAGTTTGAACATGTGATCTATCAGCATCTTGGTGAAGCCGAAGTTAACGATCAAAAAGCCGGTGTTGATCACTTGAGAACGTTACCTTATGTGGACGGTGATAATATTGCGCTCTATGGTCACAGTTATGGCGGATACATGGCGCTAATGGGACTCTTTAAAGCACCTGATTATTTTAAGGCTGCCATTTCTGGGGCACCAGTGACTGATTGGGCGTTATATGACACTCACTATACCGAGCGTTATTTGAATCATCCTGAAAAGAATGCCAAAGGTTATGAAGCCAGCAGTGTGTTTCCCTATGTGAAGAACTATCAGTCGGGTTTGTTGATGTATCATGGGATGGCGGACGATAACGTACTATTTGAGAACAGCACTAAGGTCTACAAAGCACTTCAAGATGAAGGCAAGTTGTTCCAGATGATAGATTATCCGGGGTCTAAGCATTCGATGCGCGGTGAAAAAGTAAGAACTCACCTATACCGTTCGTTGGCTGATTTCCTCAACAGAGAGTTGAAGTGATCGGTTTACAGTTTACGTTTACCAACGGATTTTAGACGCAAAGTAAATATATATCCATCCATGGTAAATTTACATAAGTGTTCTGACCTCCAGGGTCTTAAGCGTTCCATACGCTTTAAAGACATTTCCCATATCCCTATGGGTCTGTGGAGGAAATGCCAATAAATGTCAGGAACATTTATGGTCAGACACAAAGTAAATTTATATCCATCCATGGTAAATTTACATAAGTGTTCTGACCTCCAGGGATGGAGGAAATGCCAATAAATGTCAGGAACATTTATGGTCAGACATAAAAAAGCCAGTCATTAGACTGGCTTTTTAAAGCAAAGATATAAGCGCTAGCTTTATCTTATTATGCTTCTTCTAAATTACCGCAGAAACGGTAACCTTCACCGTGAATAGTTGCGATAATTTCAGGCGTATCAGGCAAGCTTTCGAAGTGCTTACGGATACGACGAATTGTTACGTCTACTGTACGGTCATGTGGCTTAAGTTCACGGCCAGTCATCTTCATAAGAAGATCAGCACGGCTTAAAATCTTACCTGGGTTCTCAACAAAGTGCAGCATAGCGCGGAATTCACTACGTGGCAGCTTGTATGATTCACCTTGTGGGCTAACCAAAGAACGACTGTTGATCTCTAGGCTCCAACCATTGAAGCGATAGTACTCAACAGCACTTTTCTCTTCAGATTCATTACCAGTGCTATTAACGCGAGTTAATAAGTTACGAGCACGAATGGTTAGTTCACGTGGGTTGAATGGCTTAGTGATATAATCATCAGCGCCGATTTCAAGACCCAAAATTTTGTCAACTTCGTTATCTCGGCCCGTTAGGAAGATTAGACCGATATTGTTTATTTCACGAAGCTCACGTGCTAACAAAAGACCGTTTTTACCAGGAAGATTAATATCCATAACAACTAGGTTAATCTTATTTTCCTGCATGGCTTTATGCATTTCTGCGCCATCATTGGCTTCAGTTACCACATATCCTTCGGCCTCGAAAATACTTCTTAGCGTGTTTCGGGTAACGGCTTCATCTTCTACGATCAGAATGTGCGGATTTTGCATATTAATTTACCTAAGTTTGTTCAATTCAGTTCTAATCATGAACGCACAGAATACGTAACGCTCAGATTCGTCATCTTGATTTTACCGATCGAGTAAGTGCTTTTAAATCTGGACTGAAACAGCAACACACTTCCATGATGGTAAAGTATGCGTATCTCATTTAATAGAAACGCGAACTGTCTTCACTTCGATTAACAAGAGAGGAATTTAGTTCCCCAAAATATTAAACAAAATGAAGTAAAAATGTGAAATGCAGTCTAGCTCACATTTTGTACAAAAAATTGGCTAACTTTTTGGTCGGTGTTAGATAGCAATCTAACAAAAAAGTGTCCGTTTTTTAACTTTGTTCAAAGAACCAAGTGAAGCTATTGTACTCGTTTTAGGCATTTGTTAACAAATGAAATGTTAACAAATTTACTTACGGATATGATCTCGGTCACATAACTTTATCTAACGTATTGATTTTATTGTTAGTGGTAAAAAACACTTATGTGATGTGTATCACGCCTCTAGGAAGATTAATTTAGTTTGCTATAATATTTCGAATCTAATCGGTGGATATGATGCATATGAACCAGTCTAATAATCTTCTTTGGCAGTGTTATCAAGACGTGCAATTTCTATTTACTCAACCCCTATCTTCTGATCTTTCCTTCGCAATTATTACTGCACATAATCCAAAAGGAGAGATACTGACAACTTGCCAAAATCGCCTACTTGATAGAAAGCTGCAACATGAGATTGAACGATTAAGGCAACCCTACCGTGCCATGATGGCAACATCATTGGATTATAGTCACATGGAAAAGAGCTGGGCGGTGTCTATCGACAAAGATTCTGCTGTGTGTTTGGGATACACGTTCGAGCAAAATGCTATCTATTTTATTGAAGATGACACCTTACAATTGATCCCTTGTCTTCTTTCCACCTCGCAATATTTAGCACAAAATATTGGTCACTTTTCCACAAGAGTAAAACAAGTCAGCGAGCTTCCAGATTTTGTCTGACGATTAGTCATCTACTATATATTTTTTAATCGTTGGCATATTGACGTTAAATTTGATATTTTCTATTTCCTTATTTCTACTGTTTAAATAATAGGTAGAGGTGAGGTACAGAAGAGGAGCGTTAACTAGGTAGTAAGTCTGAAAAGTCCAAACTTTGATGATGGCTTATGAGGGAGGTTAACGCCGAGATATTGCAGTTTTTTGGAATGACTCAATATTGGTCGAATGGGCTGAATCCCATAGATTGTCACCTTTTATTGGTGGAGAGCTTCTGGTGGTGATGTCTGTTTCCCTTCTATAGGATGCGTAATCTTTGCACCAGGCTCTTCGAACGTAGTTAGTTCGGAGCGTGATCATGTTAATTGTTCAAACTTGTTTTTCTTCTCAGTGTCTGCTTTGTCGTGGAGGCACATCATGTCTTTAAATGTGGCTAAATTTGGTGGTACCTCGGTTGCTGATTACTCAGCGATGAGCCGCTGTGCCGACATTATTATCAATAATCCTAATACCCGAGTTGTGGTGGTCAGTGCATCTAGTGGCGTGACAAACCTATTAGTTGAATTGACTCAAGAGCAAACAACCAATGAGCGTAGAAGCCAGCTCATTAAAGACATTGCACATATTCAATACCTGATTTTAGATGAACTTGGTAATCCCCAAGAGGTTGCTGCTCGTCTGGATGCGGTGTTAAGCCGTATTTCAACTTTAAGTGAATCCTTAAGCGGTAATAGAACTAAAGCAACAATGGATGACTTGTTGGCCCAAGGCGAGCAATGTTCATCAGCGCTTTTTGCCGCAGTGCTTAGGGAAAAAGGTGAAGCGGCGAGTGCATTTGATGTAAGGCAAGTGATGCGCACAGATAGTCATTTTGGACGTGCTGAGCCACAAATTGAAACTGTTGCAGCGCTTACCGCTGAGCATTTAGCTCCATTGTTGATTTCACAACGAATCGTCACTCAAGGTTTCATTGGGGCTGATGAACTTGGTGCTACGACTACATTAGGTCGAGGCGGGAGTGATTATTCTGCAGCACTATTAGCTGAAGCCTTAAAAGCAACGTCGGTTGAGATTTGGACTGACGTGGCTGGTATCTACACCACGGATCCTCGTCTGGCCCCGAAGGCGTCTCCTATTCCTGAGATCAGTTTTAATGAAGCGGCTGAAATGGCCACTTTTGGCGCTAAAGTGTTGCACCCAGCAACTATTTTGCCTGCGGTAAGACAAAAAATTCAGGTGTTTGTGGGGTCCAGTTGGGAGCCTGATCGTGGTGGCACTTGGATACGTCATCAAGTTGAAGATGTGCCCGTTTACAGAGCGGTTGCAGTGCGTCGAGATCAGACCTTGCTCAACCTCCACAGTTTGCAGATGTTGCATGCACAAGGTTTCCTTGCCGAGACATTTGCCACACTTGCACGGCATAAGATCAGTGTTGATTTGATCACTACCTCAGAGGTTAACGTCTCACTGACCTTGGATAAAACCGGTTCTGATTCGGCGGGCAATGGTTTATTGAGCGAGCCGCTACTGCAAGAGTTGTCTCAGCATTGCAGAGTGAGAGTCGAGGATGATTTGGCTTTGGTCGCCATCATAGGCAATAGAATTGCCACTACGCCTGGTGTTTGTCGCCGTGTGTTTGAAGTGCTCGAACCCCATAATGTCAGAATGATATGCCAAGGGGCCAGTCCGCATAACTTGTGTGTACTGGTTGCTGAGTCGGAAGCGGCTCAAGTGGTGAAAGCGCTCCATAAAAACCTGTTTGAAGCATAAGAACTCACTACATCAGTGAAAAATTAAGGATAGATAATGCGTGTTTCCCAAGCGTCATTGAAAATTGGTGAACTGGCTACCGGCCAAGACCTCACTTTGCCTATTTTCAGTATTAAGGCTGAGAATGTCAGCGCGCCTAGTGTGTATATTCAGGCAAATGTTCATGGCGCTGAAGTTCAGGGAAACGCCGTTATCTATCAGCTTATGCAGCTGCTTGAGGGCTATACTTTATGTGGCGACATAACCTTAGTACCTTTGGCCAATCCACTGGGGATAAATCAAAAAAGCGGTGAATTTACGCTGGGCCGATTTGATCCCATTACTGGCGTTAACTGGAATCGCGAATATCTGGATCATAACATTGATATAGCAGCTTGGTATCAGGAACATTTGGCACTATCAGATGGGGAGCTTATCGCTGCTTTTAGATCAAGTTTACTTGAATTTTGTCAGCAACGTCTAAACAGCGAGTGGGGGATAACAACAGGTCACCAACAAGCGGTTATTCTGCAGTCAATGGCGCATCGGGCCGATATTGTGATAGATCTGCATACTGGACCTAAGTCTTGTAAACACCTTTACTGTCCTGAGTATGATGCCAATGCAGCAAGTTACTTTTCTATTCCTTATACCTTGTTGATCCCCAATGATTTTGGTGGAGCAATGGATGAATCGGTTTTCTATCCCTGGTGGCAACTCAGTGAGTATATAAAGTCCAAAGGCCGCGATATGCCTATTCCTGTTTCGGCGTTTACGCTTGAGTTGGGTTCGCAAGAAAATATACACCTTGAAGACGCCGAAGTTGATGCAAAGGGCATTTTGGCTTATCTGAGTGAAAGAGGGGTTATCGCGGAGAAGGTTAAACCCGAAAAGATGCCACGTTATGCTTGTTATCTTAAAGATTATAAGAAATACCATTCTCCCCTTGGTGGTATGGTGGAGTATTTGGCAGAAGTCGGCGAACCATTACCAGCAGGAAAACCTTTGGTGAATATCCTGCGACTGGATCTTTATGGCAGTGAAAAGGCCTTAACATCGCTAAAGCTACAACAAGACTGTGTTCCCATACTGCACTTTGCTTCAGCATCGGTTTATCAAGGAACAGAGCTTTATAAGGTGATGACGAATGTGTTCGAGATTTGATTGAGGTAGCTTAACGAGAAGACATTAACATCGTATAAATGTTACGATTATGTTCATTTTTACGTTGATTGTATCGACAGAACATAGGTTTTTTTATGAATAAAACGATATTAACTAGCTTACTATTATTAACGACAGCCTGCTCAAGCGATAAAGTTGACGACATTCAAAATCCAAATGCTATGCCTGTCGAAACCAGCACTTCTATGAGTGTTGTTCAAGAGCCTAAGAGCATAAGCAAGAGCAAGGATCTTGTAGTGGTCAAAGATAGTCCTAGTCTTAATAAAACTCACAGCTATAAATTAAATGGTCAGAAATTTACATCTAATACTGATTTATTAGTTAAAGGTAGCCCTGTTTCTAGCCCTGCAATGTCAGAAGTTGGTGTTTTAAAAGGGAGTTTTGTCATTATCACAAAGAAAATAGCTCAATTACCTTTAGGATATCAAGTCGATAAAATTGCTAAAGAGACCTATCGATTAACACCGCTAGACACTCAAGATGGTTTATATGCTCTTTATTCCGATTTACTCAAAAATGCTAATTTTACACGAGTTGAAATCGAGATAGACTTTAGTGGGCCTTCAGGTGCGTTAGAGTATTAAGTATTAAATTGATTTTATAAAATAAAAAGAGAAAAAACGGATAATAAAAAGAGTCATAACCTTGCGGTTATGACTCTTTTTTGTTTAACGTTTAAGCGACTACTTACGACGGCGAAGAAGCGCTAGCGGAAGCAGTAATAAAGTTAATAAGCCTGTAGAACCACCAGATGATCTATCCGGTGCTGGCGGAGTAACGACTGCAGGTATATCGGTTACAGTAACACTCACACTAGATACGACATCAGCAGTTCCATCGTTTACCGTTACGGTAAATTCAAGTGTTTCATCAGCTGAAACTAAAGGAGCTGAAAAACTGGCAGTTGCTGTATCAGCGCCAGTTAAAGTTGCTTCAGTTCCTGAAGTTTGCTTCCACATATAAGTTAATGTGTCAGCTTCGTTTGCATCGACAGCGGTAGCAGTTAACGTTACTGCTTCACCTTCTTTAACACTCTCAGCACTTGCGACAGTTGTTACACTTGGTAAACGGTTATCACATGCATATGTATCACCTGCGACAACATCTGAGAAAAGACTTGTTTGCGTATTTGTGAACGTAATGTCATCAATATACCAACCAGAAGGGAAACCGGATACTGGATCAGGTACCACTGCAGAGTCAGTAGCAACTCGGAAACGGAACTGGACTTGGTTACCATTTAAAGTCTCGCCAAAGCTAATTGTTTCTGCACCGTGCTTGAATCCTGAGAATGTTGCACGACCAGAGATAGCAGCTTCAGTATCATCAAGCCCTGTATCTGTATATCCGTCACCAGTAAACGTTGCTCCCATAGCGGTAACATCAACCCAGTCACCGTTATTGACGCTGACTTCAACAACTGCACCGTCATAGCCTGTCTCTAGGTTGTAAAGATGCCAGAAGCTGATTGTAAAATCACCATCAAAGCCAACTGAGGTAGGACGTGTTTCATAGGCAACATCAGATGTAAAGCTATTGCCCGTCGCAGAGATCAGGCCATCCGCAGCATCCCATTGATCTAAGCCAAAGGTACCTTTGGCCATATCACCACCAGCGAGAACGTTTTCAGTAAAATCATTCAATCTAGAAAGTGTATTTAAATCTTCATACTGAGTTGTTCCAACTAATTCACGTGTTTTAAAGTCCACGTTAACCGTTGTAGACAACATATACTCATCGGCTTCCATACCTTCAGCTAGCTCAGGTACAAACTTAAGCTTTAGCTCATCGCCAGTACCCGCATCATTGAGTGTAAACTCAACAGGAGAGCTTGTTGCTGAACCAAATAGCGCAATATCCTCAAATGTGACTTTACCATCATTAGCAAATGTTACATCGTGTCCTCTCTCTGCAACGATTGTTCCTGTGAGGCCTGTTAATGCCTGATTACCGCCATTTTGAATGGTAAAACTAACCGCTCCAGTTTCACCTTTATCTAGGATATTATCGTTAGAACAATAACCAACGGTAGTTCCTTCATAGTTAGTGTTTAACTCATGGTCAGCTACTGTATAGGTTGATAGGTCAGTTTTGTATGACTCAACAACTCCCGCATGATTTGTTGAGAAACGACTTGGTGATTTAGCGCCGAGACCCATACCACGACGAGCAAATGCACCTAGAATTACTTTATAATCAGCTTCATCATTTGCATAGGCTGCCGCTAGTAACGCATCTCGACCCTCAGTGAAAGTTGGTGCCATAGGCATCATCTTATAACCAGCAACTAAATAACCTTTCATCAGTTCTTTAGCTTCATCGAATGTATGTCGTTCATCATTAACTAAGCCGACAAATGCATCCCATAACATAACTGCGTAGACCGAACCTGAGCCATGTACTTGTGGATTGCTTTCAACATAAGCAAATGTAGACGGGTTAATATCCATGTTAGTTGAATATGGAAATTGACGAATCCCATTTACAAAACTACGTACGTAAGTTGTATCTCCATAGCCACCAGCGTAATTTTCGTTACCAGTCACTAAATTGTCTGTTGAATCGGAGCCAAATAATAGAGCATGGAAATCACCAAAACCTTCACCCATAGAACGGGCTTGATTACTGCTAAGTCCTGAGCCATTACCTACTAACCGGTTACTGATATAGTGTCCCCACTCATGAGCAACAATAGCGTTATCCCAAGAACTATCTTTAAATACTCTTGATAGATCATTTTTGAACATATTAACGGTAACTGTTTCAGCAGCATCTAATAGCGCATAAATTGCAGTACCTTCATTTTGAGAAATCATCATACTTGGGATAGTGATAGTTTCATCATCTCCTCCCATAGTAATCGTTGCATCACCATCTCTATTATTCGCAACAATAACAGCTATAGCTCCTGCATCTTGAGCATTCTTAACTTTTTGAGTAAAGGCGCAGGCCCCACGGTCAATAACAGCTATTTTTCCTGCTAAGGAAGCAGCATTTGTAGCTGCTTCACAGCCATCGTTAATTGGAGCTGTAGCATCAACAAAACGAACTAAATCTCCAGATATTTCGAATACATCTGGACCAAAACCTGCAAAGCCTAGGTCTGCCAGCATGCCGATAGAGGTATGAGATGTCGCCGTTACACCGAAATCAACACCATTTACAGCTTGAGTTGTTTCCCATAAATACATCTGCATACGTGGTGAGCCACCATCTGCAGGTGTACTCATATTGGCATTGTTAAAGCCTGAGTTATCTTGAACTTCTACATTAAGCGCATCACCTTCTTCGCCACCACGATCAAAGTTCAATGCTTGCGCATTACCAGATGACTCATCGAAACCATGATCATAATAATCATCATGTAAATAGTTATTCATTAGGAAAAGGTTAACAATTGCTGCTTTACGATTGTTTATTGAATACTCTGCTTCACTATCGTCATATTGGTAATCGAATGTATTACTGCTTGTTGTTTCAGCAAGATAATCACCATTAGTTAATCCTTGTGGTGCAATTGCATCAACATAGGCAGTTACGTTATTGCCTTTGGTTGAAGTTGCATCGTCAGCCAACCAAGGATCCATTGTACTTATCGGACCATGACTTAAAGTGACCATTTCAGCATCTAAGTAGGGAGCAGTTAAGTATGCGTCTACATCACTTCCTGCTGGAGCTGGCATAACATTGCCATGAGGACTATCCCAAGGCTTTCCATCTGCATCAGCATAGATACGGTAATTAAAATCAGCAGCATGGCTAGTCAAATCTTTCTTAAAAAGTATCTCACCAGTTTTAGCCGAAATCACATAACTAAAATATTCCGATTCAAGACTGTCTACTGCACCAGTTTCAATCTCAACATAATGAGCCGCAACTAGTTTATTCTTATGTTCGAAAAAAACTTTCTTAGCTCTAGGTTCACCAACCAACATTTTACTTGTAGCGGTATTAGTGACTGCAAACTTTTCATATTTTCCGTTTGAAGGTTTAATGCTCAACTTAACTGAGCTCTTATCTCCCCCCATTGCACTAAATGCAGTATTTATCGATTCTGAGGCATCGCCAAATGCACTTTCAAGATTTTTTATTGCTGAAGATACTGATTTTGCTGTTCTTTGAGAAGCTAAATAACCTGACGATGCAACAAGGTTAAAGTTGCGATCCATCATGATATTAAACTCACGATTGAACACTTCAACACCTGAAATTTCTTGCTTATATTTAGCTATAATTGGACCACGACCTAAATCATGAGTATTGACTAAAACGGGTTGAGCAATACCCTTCTTAGAAGATGACACTCCTGTTAATTGCCCCAAGTAAAAATCAGCGGCATACGAAACTTTATTTTCTAAAGAGATAGCACCTAAGCTAGGGCTGGACTGATTCTTACCCGCCCATTGAAAAGTTGTTTTACCTAATTGCGCATCATACTGATTACTCATGCCACTTAATGTTGGAGCATCAGTTATTTTTTTCTGTTGATGAGTAACTTGAGCATCATCAAATGATTTATAAGTCTGGGCTCCATTTAAATCATTACTAAATACACTTGGTGCAGCACTGGCTAGAGCTGCGCCAACAACTGAAGAAATTACTGTTTTATGGAAGTTCATGTTTAGTCCTTAATCCTTTAATTTATCATCATCACCCTTATTTAATTACTGGGTGTTAATAGTTTGTACCACAAAGCAATGCCCGTGTTAATGGTTGGCTTGTAAATGTTAACGCTAGGGTGGTGTTTTGATGGAAGAAGGTTTAGGCATGTTTAATTATAAGGTTTTTAATGCAATCCTTTAACTTTCTAATAATTATTATTAAATTCTTTGGCTTTTTTATCCAGAGGTTGAAAATGGTTGTTCGGTATATCTAGCCATCAATCTATGAGTTGGCACATAACCTTTACAAAGATATGTTATTATCTTTTGTACAGTAAGCTTGTGACAATGTTCCTCTGAAGCATTGGATCTTGGGCCCGCAGCTGGAAAAGAGCATGCAGCCTATAGATTATATAAAATAAAGAAATATGCATTAATGATCTTGATTAAAGCTTTAATTAGGGAAAAGGGACATTTTTTTGAATTGGCTATTTATTTTAACTATTTGTAAGAGAGAAAAGAAAATCTCCACTTCTCCTTTTAATTAATTTGGAGCCAGCTTCTTAGAGTTAGATTATTTTTTCACGTGTGTGTTTTTTCCGTCGTTACGGAGTTTCAATTTCTTATCGATGTTAAGTATATCTCAGGATGTGTGAGCAGTGGGGCTTTCATTGATAGTAATACTGATTTTCTTTTACCATTTAGATACAGATTTACCTAGATAGACTTCAGTCTAAGTTGGTGGTGTAGAGCAGCGGTTTTCTTATTTTTTCAGACTTCACCTATTGGAAAATATTTCGTTTAAAGATATAAGAGAGCTGCTTTTATGTGAATAATTCGACAGTACATCTTAATTTTTCAGTTTAAAACTTGTAAAATTTTAGGTTGAGGAAAATATAGGTAAAAAGAAGAGAGCCGTTAGGCTCTAATGCCGGTAAGTTAAGCTTACTGGCATTTTTTATTCCTGGCGTATCTCTGAGGTCTTCGTTTAACCGTCCTAGGAAATGACCTCGTTCGTCGAGGCTCTAAAATTAGGCTTTCTGCC
>NZ_VKGK01000084.1 GCF_007197645.1 Shewanella hanedai | reverse complement strand
ACCCGTATGGTTACCGGGTAACATAGTACGCCTTAGTGGAGGCTTGAGCCGTATGCAGTGAAAGTTGCACGTACGGTTCTTAGGAGAGCGGCACTTGGTAACAGGTGCCGCTTATCCGACCTAGCGAAGAAGTTTGTTTACATCCTGTTTATCAGCTTTTTCCATATTTTTGCGGCTCTTCTCCGCGAATGTGAAGTGCAACAAGCAAGACCTGATCCAAGTGACTTTTCTTCCTGCGTGAACATTGCACTTTATGCAATAATGGAGGTTCTTTGTTTCATTCAGGCAGGGAAACGAGGATTGAGCTCTTTCTATGTTATAACTCATTGTTGATACACTGGTTTGCTGTTAGTCTTGAGTGATTAAAGTACTGGAGACCTGTTCTTATTAAGACCGTTCTTATTCGGAATTCAGGCTAATATACTGTTAAATGCTTATGAGAGTAATTTCAATATTCATAGTTTTCCTGCTATCTGCATCAGTTCTTGCGGGAGGGTCTTATTTCCCTATTCATATCACTGAATTTGAAAATGATGGAGATGAGTTTAAATTGTCTGCAACTGTATCAGATGAAAGAAAATGGATGGAAAAAGAGTGTAAAAAAATCTCCGTAACTGGAGAATATGACACCTTAAAGTGGATCACTCACAAAAATCCAATGAATAAATCTACTCATATGGAGGCAGTTGACTACCTTTCTAAATCATTAAAGACCAAAGAAAAAATATATTTTGGTTATATCGGCTCAGGTCTTCATAAGGTAGCTAGGTGCACATATGTTAGTAAAGGTTTAATATTCAGCAACTATGATAAAACGTATGTTATGTCTGTGCATGGCAGCATTTAACAAGGGCAAGTAACGGACTCGTCAAACTGTCACTTTTTGTGCAAAGCGCCGCACAAAAAACCGCTAGTTCAATTCACGGCTGTTGCCGGGGTTGCTGCATGGCTGAGCAATATACATTTCCTAATCTCAAAGCCCAGTTTTAGAGCCTAAGCACTAACCCGTTTATGTCCGTGCGACCTGAGGTCGTATGAAGCGCTGTTCACCGCGATAAGAGTGAACCATCTGTATCACTAGATGACCCTAAGACTCTGAATAAAGCAGCGAGTCTGACAATGTAACGAAGTCC
>NZ_VKGK01000083.1 GCF_007197645.1 Shewanella hanedai | reverse complement strand
AGTAGGAGTTATCCATGCCTCGTCCCAGAAGAACCCAGATCAGTATTGAAGACACTCCGTATTACCATGCATGTAGTAGAACAGTTCGCCGTGCCTTCCTAACGGGAGTTGATGATTACACAGGGAAATCTTACGAACATAGACGTGAATGGATAGAAGAACAGATACTCAGCCTTGCTGATATTTTTGCAATAGATGTAGCAGCCTACGCGGTGATGAGTAACCATTTGCATCTGGTATTGAGGATTGATATTGAGTCAGCGAACAATTGGAGTGACAGAGAGGTTGTTGAGCAGTGGCATCGATGCTTTAAGGGCACAGGGTTGTGCCAGAAGTTTGCAAAAGGCGAAGTGATAGAAGAGTATCAAGTGGCTAAATTAAAACACCTTATTGCCACTTACCGCTCACGCTTGTGCGATATTAGTTGGTTTATGCGCTGTCTTAATGAGCCGATAGCAAGAAAAGCCAATATCGAAGATAATTGCACAGGCCATTTCTGGGAAGGTCGCTTTAAAAGCCAAGCCCTGCTTGATGAAGCCGCTGCATTAGCTTGCATGGCTTATGTCGAACTCAATCCGATTAGAGCCAAAATGGTTGATACACTTGAGAATTCAGACCACACCAGTATACAACTTAGAGTTAATGCCGCTTTAAAAGGTGAGCAACCCACTAAGTTACTCCCTTTTATTGGAGATGAGCGGCTCAATCAGCCCAAGGGAATAAACTTCGCACTGAAGGATTACCTAGAGTTAGTTGATGAAACCGGTAGAATTATCCGTGATGACAAGAGAGGTTCTATCTCTGCTAACAGCACAAAGATACTGACGAGATTGAATATTTCATCAGACAACTGGATAAAACTCACCTCAGAGTTTGGCGAACTGTTCCACGGCCCTGTAGGGGAAACACAATCGTTAACTCGCTATTGTGAGCACCTTCAAAAACGTCGACGGCATTTCTCAAAAAGCTGCCAGCACTTTCAAGCTGATTAGTTAAACTTAAACCACTTATCTACAACATTATCCATGACAAGAAGCATCGATTGGTTCTCCACATTCAAACTTCATCATTTCTCCTCTAAAGTCGCTACTTTCAACCATATATCAGCTTCAAAGCCTACTTTAGAAGATTCGATAAGCTTTCATTCTATCTATAACATTGAACATCTACAGTAGAGCCGTTATGTTATTGATTAATGATGGCTGGCTTGATTTATT
>NZ_VKGK01000082.1 GCF_007197645.1 Shewanella hanedai | reverse complement strand
ATAGCTTAACCTTTCGGGGAGGGCGTTTACCACGGTGTGGTTCATGACTGGGGTGAAGTCGTAACAAGGTAGCCCTAGGGGAACCTGGGGCTGGATCACCTCCTTACCTATACGACTAACTCAATGCTTGTTGAGTGTTCACACAGATTACTTGATAGAAAGAAAGAGCAAAAAATATACGCGTGTCTATTTAGGCGACGTTAATTTGTTTTAAGGCAAGGCGCTTGAGAAGAGAAAGAGGGAATGTAGTTCACTACATGACTAATTGAACGACGAAAGCAACGCTGAATTGGGACAAAGAAACAAGTATAAATGGGTCTGTAGCTCAGCTGGTTAGAGCGCACCCCTGATAAGGGTGAGGTCGGTGGTTCAAGTCCACTCTGACCCACCAAAATCTTCGTGTTACTACGTTATGTAGTTCGTCGTTTAGCAAGCTAAACGTCCTCACTACATGCCTTGTTACACTCGATTTGGTCATTTATACCGTATATATTTTGTTTGACTGCATGTAAATGGGGCTATAGCTCAGCTGGGAGAGCGCCTGCCTTGCACGCAGGAGGTCTGCGGTTCGATCCCGCATAGCTCCACCATTTACTTGTTGGTCTTACTGATTATTTAGAATTTAAGTTCATTAATCATGTAATACCACAATTTACTTTGAACGTTATTAGGAATGACTCCTGATTGACGAAGTAAACTTACTTTTCCAGCAAGAAGTAAGGCATGCACATGGATATAGAGATGCCAAAGATAAATGAAAAATTTATCTTTGGCTTTTTTAAGCCCGCTCTTTAAAAATTTGGAAAGCTGATAGTGTTAATGTGAAAGGGACAGTGACTTACTTGTAGGTTGTTGTTTGTAGCATTAGCGCGAAAAATAAATAATTGAGTTCTCAAACACTTAAATCAAGTGCCGACTCTTTCTTAGAGATATTTCTCTAACGATTGGGTCAAGAGTATTCTTTTGGCGAAAGTAAACACCATTAGTTGCGATACATCTCGTTCTCTGCTTACCCGTAGAGAACAATAGATAATATCAGCGCAGCAAGTTGCGTTTTTGTCTAAGCCGTAAGTTGAGAGAGGAAGGAGTGTAGCGTGCTACATGACTAACGAACGAAGCTTGCAATACAGACAAAATAGCAAATCGCAAGCGAGAAAAAGATCCATGTGGGTTGTATGGTTAAGTGACTAAGCGTATACGGTGGATGCCTTGGCAGTCAGAGGCGATGAAGGACGTAGTAACTTGCGATAAGCGTTGGCGAGCTAGTAACAAGCATTTGAGCTAACGA
>NZ_VKGK01000080.1 GCF_007197645.1 Shewanella hanedai | reverse complement strand
GGACTTCGTTACATTGTCAGACTCGCTGCTTTATTCAGAGTCTTAGGGTCATCTAGTGATACAGATGGTTCACTCTTATCGCGGTGAACAGCGCTTCATACGACCTCAGGTCGCACGGACAAAAGTAAGTTAGAACTCAGGCTCTAAACTGGGCTTTGAGATTAAGAAATGTATAGTGTTCGGCCATGCAGTAACGCACTACTCAGCGGCGTAGCGAGTCTTGCTCCGCTGGCGTAGCTTGTTATATGGTTTGCTATTTTGGCCGAAGCGTCTCAATAATCTGAGCATCCACCCAGTAGATATTTACCTCTTCGTTTCCGCGTTTTGTCCGTAGATCAAAGAAGAGAAATTTTCCGTCTGGTGACACACTTGCACTTTTTTCAGAGGCAGTGCTATTGATCTTGTCGCCCATGTTGATGGCTGGGCCCCATGAGCCATCTGCCGCTCGAAAGCTGATATAGAGATCAGATCGGCCATATCCGCCTTCTCTTATGCTATCAAAGATAATGTAGCTTTCATCCGGTGCAATGAAGGGGTGGGCATTGTATCTGCCGATGCCAAACTGCGGGCCCAGTGACTTCGGTTGTTCATATTTGCCGTTTATCAAACGTGAATAGCGAATAGGAGTATCGAATTTTGGGGTAAAAGTATCAAAATAATAAGTGCCGTTGGAAGACGCCGAAAGCCTCATAATGTCGATATCTTCGAAAGGTGCACCGTGTCTTTTTAACTCCGACCAACCGTCCTTGGTGCGCTCAATATAACTATTGTTTAAATAGATGGTCTTGCCATCGGGAGAGATGTATGCCCCGCCTACTTTCTGTTTGACAATAGACTTCTGCCATTTATTATTTTTATATTCAATGACATTCAAAGAATAAACTTCTTTTTCATCACGCCTGACGAAATAAAAGGTATTCATATCCGCTCCGAACATGCCCTCAATTTCAATAAATCCTTCCGTATTAACAATACCGGGCGCAAACATCTCAGGTGTTGAGCCGGGTGGCGTTTGACCGAGATAGGGACCATCCGGGATGGAAATGTCATCTTGGCTATAACTAGTGCTGCTCATCACTAGAGCAGAAAACAGTAGAACAATTTTAGTGCCAACACGCTTCATAATTAATTCCTTATTTTTAAATCAACGAATTATTTAACTTCACTTAAATGTGATCAATAAAAGTCAATTTAAGCTAACCGACCTTAAAATACCTGACGTCCTTATGACTTTTAGATGATTTTTTCTGACGGCGATAAACAACTTATTAAGTACATATGACGCCCTAATAATGGGCAAAAAATTGTTGGCTAAAATGTTGAGGAACGAAAACAGTCAACTATTTTTTGTCCTTATTAATTAGCTTGTTGAACGAAGCCGCTATGCGGCAAAAAAGATAAAAACACATATCTATGCTCTCATCCTAAATACTTTCTAGAGGCGCCTAATTGAGGTTGCCATCCTAGGAGTATTGTCATGAACAC
>NZ_VKGK01000007.1 GCF_007197645.1 Shewanella hanedai | reverse complement strand
GCGAAAGGCCCGAAGGTCCCCTCCTTTCCCCCGTAGGGCGTATGCGGTATTAGCAGTCGTTTCCAACTGTTATCCCCCACGACTAGGCAGATATCTAGGCATTACTCACCCGTCCGCCGCTCGACAGCGAAAGTAGCAAGCTACCTTCCTGTTTCCGCTCGACTTGCATGTGTTAGGCCTGCCGCCAGCGTTCAATCTGAGCCATGATCAAACTCTTCAATTAAAGTTTTTTTGTTCTACTCCGTTAGAAGTAAAACGGCTCAACGAATTATACTGTTTTTCACAAACCCGAAAGTTTATGAAGTTTACATATTTCTATGGTCACTCAGCTTCCCTTATAAAAGAGATTCGTTGAGATAATTTTTGATTGTCTCAAAAGAGACAATTTCGAATAACTCAACACCTGTGAGTGCCCACACAGATTACTTGATAAATTGTTAAAGAGCGTTGCACTTGATAGTGCGGCCGTTGACGCTAGGTCGTTGGCTTGAGGAGGCGTATTCTACACTCTCCGTGGTTGACGTCAAGCGCTTATTTTAAGAAGTTTTTCAAGCGATGATTTCTTATACACTCTCGTATGTAAGACACATCTACGAACCACTTAAATTGCTTTTCAACCTGATGAACAATCCTGAGATTTTCCATCATACTGAAACATTATATTAGGCTAGAAGCCTGCTATGCCGTGTCAGTGGTTGCGCATTATAGGGATGTCAGAGAAGAGCGCAAGCACTTTTTAACGGAAATACGATCTATTTTAATAACCACATTATACACACCTATTACTCACTGAGTTATCCACAAAAAATACGATTTATGTCTAAGAAACAAGCTATTGACCTAGACATCTATAAGACTCAATGCGCCATTCAATGCAAAGTAACACTAAATGAATCCCCTTTACCTAAACCTGAGATCTCTCAACCCGTAATACCAAGCTATTTATACCTTATATACTGTAATCAAACTCCTTATCGAGTTAATTAACATCCTTGCCCTGAGTACAGAGACAAACGGATAGACAATTGACTGTATGAATCCTATTTTTGTTCATTCTCTGCCTATTACCATTGCTTCGCCCTACCTCTATATGCCTATAGCCGTATTCAGGCTTCTTTCCAGCTCTGACTTCTATGTGTGAAACAAAGGTAGGCCATACACCCGTGATTCTATATTTCATAGCATCTAAATAGGTTGCTTGACGCCATCTCCTTTGAAAGCCCACCATGACTTTGACATCTTCTTGTAGTGTTGATATCCCTCCCTTCTCAACAAGATTTTTCCGCTGAAGCCCCCTCAAACTCAACAAACTACCAAAACACCACAAATTCAGACGAAACAACTGAAAATAACACCATCAGCAACATATCAAACCACTAAAATGACTATTGTTAGTTGATTAACAAACTAAGCATATGTAATCTATTTGTGAACAGAGTTTCTGGTGTGAAGGTTTATATTTGAGTTAAGTAAGTATGAAAGACGTCATGATGTAGCGTGTAATATAAAGTGCTAAATGGATTTACAACACCTTCCTCACTCTTCTTAAATCTCAAACTTCGTCACTATCAAAATTGTCCTGTCGACGTAGGCGATAACATATAATTGCATCGCCACACTTATAGTCGTATCAAAGTCTAAGGTAGTGTAGCAATGTGGCTTTTCAACAAAATATTCCGCAATCGAAAGTCTCTCAACTTCAAAAATAAAACGGGCTTTGCTACTACTGGTCTCGTTATTATCTGTACTTTAATTGCAGTAGGCGTAAACCACACGTTTAGCAGTTCACCAGATGTAAGTACGCCACATGACAATTCGATCCAAGCTAATAATGGTGACAAGAATTTTTCCAAATCAACAATTCCCTACCAAGACAGCTTAGCTGGGCACGGCATTAAGCCAGTGAATATAGCTGAACGTCCTTGGATGGGCGCTTCTTTAAGAAATCATCTTTATAGCGAATATTGGCAGCAGCAAGTAAAAGACCACCTTGCCCAACCTTATACTCCTGGCTGGACTAAGTTTGAGGGATATCATGCCAGCCAAGGGCGAGACCCTCTCCTATTACCCACCTTTGCTCGTATGCTGATGTCCGAACATGCACCAAAAGAGCTCGTTGTTCGGCTCATTAAAAAGGTAAATGCTAAGACAGCATTGTCTGATATTGGTTTAACACACAAAAACTCATTGGACACAGCAGATGCTAGCAGCCCAATTCATGTATTTAATCTACCCAAAGAGATGAGTTTTGAGCAAGCACTTGAATTGGTGAACTCTCATGAAAATGTCGATTTTGCTGAGCCAAATTATCTTATCGAGTGGGCTTTAGCCCCCAATGAAACCAATGACAATATCAGTTCTGGCAATGCATGGTGGCTTAATCAAATTAAAGCTTACGAGGCCTGGGATACAGCAACAGATGCATCAGCCATCGGTCCTATTGCTGTTTATGATCAGGGCATTTTACGCACCCATGAAGACTTGCAGGGTAACTTCTGGATAAACCCAGACGAGATTGCAGGCAATGGCGTTGATGATGATAACAACGGTAT
This sequence comes from Shewanella hanedai, assembly GCF_007197645.1. Classification (GTDB taxonomy): domain Bacteria; phylum Pseudomonadota; class Gammaproteobacteria; order Enterobacterales; family Shewanellaceae; genus Shewanella; species Shewanella hanedai. Next base: position 195,229 of record NZ_VKGK01000007.1, on the reverse strand, counting down.
TGTCGACGATATTAACGGCCGTACTAACCGTGTATTTGGCGGACACGGAACCCCCGTCTCAGGCACTATTTGCGCACGTGGTGATAATGGCATCGGCTATGTAGGCAGTGCCTGGCGCTGTCAATTGATGGACACCGGCGGTCCATTGAGTTTTGCAGCGGCTGTTTCTGATGCTATGGCATCTCTGATTTATGCGACAGGTGAAGGCTCCAGAATCTCAAACCACAGTTGGGGAATTCGTGGTTCATACAGCCAAGCATTCAAAGATGTGATTACCGATATCGAAGACGATGATCACCTCATGGTTATCGCCTCGCACAACTTCAATTCCAACATTGATTCAAGCCCAGTCTACCCAGCCTCTTACGACAATGACAACATCCTGAGTATCGCAGCGTCGAATCGCAGCGAAGGCAGGATCAGCTATTCCAACTATGGCGCCGTTAGTGTCGATATTGCAGCACCAACAGAGTTCAACACGGTCAATTCAAGCGGTGGTTATTCCGGTTTTAGCGGCACATCGCAGGCAACGCCCGTCATGACTGGCGTCATTGCTTTGGCGTGGTCAATGGACCCATCCATGACATTCCGTGAAATTAAAAGCCTTGTTATGGATACCGCTCGTCCCGTTGCGGCATGGCAAGGCCTGACACGTTCAGGTGCTATTGTAGACATGAAAACACTGGTTGAATCGGTTGTTGTCGATACCGATGGCGATGGCATTCTCGACGATGTTGATACCGACGATGATAACGACGGCGTACTTGATATTAATGACGCCTTTCCGAGGGATCCTAATGAAACCGTAGACACTGATAAGGATGGCATTGGTAACAATACAGATACCGATGATGACGGAGATGGTGTTTCCGACACTGAAGATTGGCGCCCTCTAGATGCATCTGAACAATATGACACCGATGGAGACGGTGTAGGTAACAATACTGACAACGACGACGATAATGACGGCGTTGAAGACACCAATGACGCCTTCCCTCTCGATGCAACAGAAACCACTGATACCGATAGTGATGGTGTGGGTGATAACACAGATGTATTCCCAAGTGATCCGAATGAAACCACTGATTCCGATGGTGATGGTGTGGGCGACAACGGTGATATTGACCGCGACAACGATGGTCTAGCCGATGACCTAGAGTCCCTCACACAAGCGGATATAGCAGATTGGCCAGTGCTGACAGGCAATGCTTCCTTTGTGGAAGGCGTGCTCGCTGCGAACGGTGGTTCATGGGGCTATCAAGCTAATTCTGCACGTATTTCAACCTATGGTTTTAGCGACAACTATCGCTTTAAATTTAAGATTCAATCCCTTGGCACGTACAACATGATTGGGCTTGGGAATGTTGAAATCTCAGCAAGCTATACCGACATTGATTATGCGTTCTACCTTGTTGGCAGTTCACTATATATCTATGAAAATGGAGCCTCACGTGGCACGTTCGGCTCTATTGCCACGAGCGATATCCTCTCAATCGAGGTCGCCGAAGGCACAGTAACCTACCGTCGCAATGACACAGTCGTTCGGGAGATAGCATATAGCGGCAATACCCCTGACTTCTATGTCGACTCCAGCTTCCACAGTGGTGCCATTCGCTTGAGCAACATCGAACTCACACCACTTTCGGGTTCAGGTTTCTCGGCAGATGCTGACAGTGACGGCGTCACCAACGATGTCGATCTCGACAGTGACAACGACACTATACCCGATGTGATTGAAGCGGGTCTTACTGACAGTGACGGCAGCTTGACCGTCGACAGTATCGATTTGCAAGCCAGCGTTGACCCAGCCCCAGACAGTGATAATGACGGCATTCCTGATTATCTCGACTTAGAAAGCCACAACGCCGCCAATGATGGCAGCGCCTTTGATATGCACAATAGCGATTTTGCCCCCTATGACACCAATTATGACGGCATGTTAGATGGTAATGACGAGCTTGGCGGCAATGATACCAACAACAACGGTGTGGATGATCGCGCCGAAGATGCCGACGGCGACGGTATTTCCAATCCGAACGATGATGACGATGATAACGACGGCACGTTAGATATTTACGATGCCTTCCCGTTTGATCCGAGTGAAGACACGGATTCAGACGGCGACGGTGTGGGCGATAACAGCGATGCCTTCCCTGACGATGCCACTGAAACCACAGACACCGACAATGACGGGGTTGGCGATAATGCGGATGCTTTCCCAACGAACGCCTCTGAAACAACAGACACTGATAACGATGGCGTCGGCGACAACAGTGACGCTTTCCCTGACGATACCACTGAAACCAAGGATTCAGACGGTGACGGCGTGGGCGATAACAGTGATGTCGATCGTGACAACGATGGGTTAAGCGATGAACTAGAGCTTCGTACCAGTGCGGATGTGCTGGATTGGCCAGTGCAAACAGGCAATTCAAACTTCACCAACGGCGTGTTGTCCGCCAATGGTGGTTCGTGGACTTACCAAGCAAACTCTGCCCGCTTCTCAACCTACGGCTTTAATGACAGCTATCGCTTAAATTTCACCGTTGATGCGCTCGGCAGTAATAATATGATTGGTCTCGGCAATGCTGAAAGTTCAGCGAGCTATACCGATATTGATTACGCCTTCTACATCGTCAGCACCACCCTGTATATCTACGAAAGCGGCGCGTACCGAGGCAACTTCGGCGCTGGCAGTGTTGCCGCTGGTGACGTGCTCACACTCGAAGTCGATAACGGCAACGTGCGTTACCTTCGCAATGGCAACCAAGTCCGTGAAGTCGCTTTTAGCGGCAATACTCCTGACTTCTATGTTGATTCCAGCTTCCACAGTGGCGCCATCCGCTTGAGCAACATCGAACTCACCCCACTCTCGGACTCAGGTTTCTCTGCAGATGCGGACAGTGACGGCGTAACGAACGATGTCGATCTCGACAGTGATAACGACACCATCCCTGATGTGGTAGAAGCGGGCTTAACCGATAATGATGGAAACCTGATGGTTGATACTATTAATCAGCAGGGATCGGTTGATCCTGCACCGGACAGTGATGACGATGGCATTCCTGATTATCTCGACTTAGAAAGCCACAACGCCGCCAATGATGGCAGCGCCTTTGATATGCACAATAGCGATTTTTCCTCCTATGACACCAATTATGACGGCATGCTCAACAGCGATGATGACGAAGGCGGTAATGATACCAACAACAACGGCGTGGATGATCGCGCCGAAGATGCCGACGGCGACGGCATTTCCAATCCGAACGATGACGACGATGATAACGACGGCACGTTAGATATTTACGATGCCTTCCCGTTTGATCCAAACGAAAACACTGATTCTGACGGCGACGGTGTTGGCAACAACGGTGATGTCTTCCCTACGGATGCGACTGAAACCACGGACACAGATGGTGACGGCATTGGCGATAATGCGGATGCTTTCCCGAACGACGTCTCAGAAACTACGGACTCCGACGGTGACGGCGTGGGCGACAACAGTGACGCCTTCCCTGACGATGCCACTGAAACCACAGATTCAGACGGTGACGGTGTTGGTGACAACAGCGATATCGATCGAGATAACGATGGTTTAAGCGATGAACTAGAGCTTCGTACCAGCGCGGATGTAATGGATTGGCCAGTGCTAACAGGCAATTCAAATTTCAGCAATGGTGTGTTGTCGGCCAATGGCGGTTCGTGGAGCTACCAAGCCAACTCTACTCGCTTCTCAACCTACGGCTTCGACGATAGCTATCGTCTGAATTTCACCGTTGATTCGCTTGGCAGTAACAATATGATTGGCATAGGAAGTATCGAATCTTCTGCCAGTTATACCGACATTGATTACGCCTTCTACATCGTCAATACCACTTTGTATATCTACGAAAGCGGTGCGTACCGAGGCAACTTCGGCGCTGGCAGTGTTGCCGCTGGTGACGTGCTCACACTCGAAGTCGATCATGGCAACCTGCGTTACCTTCGCAATGGCAATCAAGTCCGTGAAGTCACTTTTAGCGGCAATACTCCAGACTTCTATGTCGACTCCAGCTTCCACAGTGGTGCCATTCGCTTGAGCAACATCGAACTCACCCCAATTTCGGGTTCAGGGTTCTCGGCGGATGCAGACAGTGATGGCGTAACTAACGATGTCGATCTCGACAGCGATAACGACACCATCCCCGATGTGATTGAAGCGGGCTTAACCGATAATGATGGCAACCTGATGGTTGATACTATTAACCAACAGGGCTCGGTTGATCCTGCACCGGACAGTGATAGCGACGGCATTCCTGATTATCTCGACTTAGAAAGCCACAACGCCGCCAATGATGGCAGCGCCTTTGATATGCACAATAGCGATTTTGCCGCCTATGACACCAATTATGACGGCATGCTCAATGCCGATGATGACGAAGGCGGCAATGATGCCAACAACAACGGCGTTGATGATCGCGCTGAAGACGCCGACGGTGATGGCCTGTCAAATCCAAACGATGATGACGATGATAACGATGGGACGTTAGATATCTACGATGCTTTCCCGTTTAATCCAAATGAAAACGCGGACTCTGACGGCGATGGTGTCGGCGATAATGCTGATGCCTTCCCTTACGATCCCGCTGAAACCAGCGACACGGATAATGATGGCATAGGGAATAACAGTGATGTAGATAATGACAACGATGGTCTCCCTGATGCATTAGAGCGCCGCACCATCTCACTCGTCAGCGACTGGCCCGTGTTAAATGGCAATGCTACCTTCACCGATGGCATCCTCTATGCCAATGGTGGCAGTTGGACATGGCAAGCGAACTCGGCGCCTTTTTCTCACTATGGATTCACTGACCAATATCGCCTCAGTTTTACCGTGGATGAGCTCGGCAGTAATAATATGTTCGGCCTTGGCAGAGTGGAAAGCTCAGCTAGCTACGCCGACATTGACTACGCATTCTATCTCGTGGGCAGCCAAGTCTATTTCTACGAAAACGGTGCTTATTTCGGAAGTATTAGCGGTGTAGCCGTCGGCGACACCCTGTCACTGACCGTCGCAGATGACACTGTCCGCTATTACCACAATGCAACTGAGGTTCGCTCGATCACCTACAACGGAGACACTCCTGATTTCTATGTCGATAGTAGTTTTTATAATGGAGCAATCCGTCTTAACCACATTATACTCAGCCCACTTAGTGGCGGCGGTGTGTCTGTGGATGCTGACGGCGATGGTTATAGCAATGATGTCGATCTGGACAGTGACAACGATACAATACCTGATCTGATAGAGGCTGGACTATCCGATAACGATAGCGATCTGATGGTAGACAGCGTTTACCTGCAGAGCTCAGTCGATCCCGCACCAGACACTGATGGTGATGGGATACCTGATTATCTGGATTTAGAAAGCCACAATGCCGCCAATGATGGCAGTGACTATGATATGCATCTCAATGGATTTTCAAGCTACGATAACAACAATAATGGTCAAGTGGATGCTGAAGATAATCTAGATGAACAAGATCTTAACCATAATGGATTGAATGATTTTATTGAAGCACGTTTATGAAGTTCATGAAGAGTTAAGTAACAATCTGGACGTTAATGATTAATACCAATTGGCATTAATCATGATAGCCCTCAAATAAAACGGCCCTATCAAAGGGCCGTTTATATCAAGAAAACTATATGATCTATGCTTTAGTGAGTTAACATAATATGTGCTGACTCACTGTTTAGCATTATTAAGTAAGTTTGCCGTGACACTGCTTATACTTGCGGCCTGAACCACAAGGGCATGCATCATTACGTCCAACCTTTTCACCTTCTCGCACTTTTGGCGTGTGTCCAGCTAAGCTTTCAGCTTCCTCTGCACCTACAAGTGCTTCGGCTGCTGCATGCTGATAGTCACGTTGGATTTTTGCATCTTCTTGACGACGACGCTCTTCCATCTCTTCAACATCAGATTGGGCCTGAACCTGCACTTTAGAAAGAACACTGATAACGTCATGCTTTAATGATTCCAACATCTGTTGGAATAACTCAAATGATTCACGCTTGTACTCTTGCTTAGGATTCTTCTGTGCATAGCCTCGAAGATGGATACCTTGACGAAGGTGATCCATTGCAGATAAATGCTCTTTCCATAGACCATCTAAGGTTTGTAGCATTACCGCTTTTTCAAACTGACGTAATACAGGCTCACCTACCATCTCTTCTTTAGCTTGGTAAGATTTAACCCAAGTATCAACAATTCGCTCACGCAACGTTTCTTCGTGCAGGTCTGACTCTGAGTCTAACCACTCCTGTACAGGCATTTTCATCCCATACTCTTGCATTAGACGTGTTTCTAGACCTGGGATATCCCAAAGCTCTTCAACTGATTGCTGCGGAATATATTGATCAATCACACCATTAACTACATCGGCTTGTATGTTAACGATGGTGTCTTGAATGCTTTCAGCGTCCATCAACTCGTTACGCTGTGCATAAACCACTTGGCGTTGATCGTTAGCTACGTCATCAAATTCGAGAAGTTGCTTACGAATATCGAAGTTACGCGCTTCTACTTTACGTTGTGCATTTTCGATAGCACGTGATACCCATGGATGCTCTATCGCTTCGCCTTGTTCCATGCCTAGCTTCTTCATCATTGAAGAAACACGTTCGGAAGCAAAGATACGCATTAAGCTATCTTCCATAGAAAGATAGAAACGTGACGAACCTGCATCACCTTGACGACCAGAACGACCACGAAGCTGGTTATCGATACGACGAGACTCATGACGCTCTGTACCTAAAATATGCAAACCGCCAGCAGCCACAACTTCATCATGTCTTACTTGCCAATCTGTTCTAATCTTTAATTTTTGTTCAGCAGTTGGATTATCAAGTGCGTCGATTTCCATGTTCCAATTACCACCAAGCACGATATCGGTACCACGACCAGCCATGTTAGTTGCAATGGTAACCGCACCAATTCGACCTGCTTGGGCAACAATATCCGCTTCACGTTCATGGAACTTAGCGTTCAATACTTCGTGCGGGATTTTCTCTTTCTGCATTAAACGAGCAAGTAGTTCCGATTGTTCGATTGAAACCGTACCCACAAGTACTGGTTGGCCACGTTCACGACAACCTTGAATATCTTCGATAATCGCAGCGTATTTTTCATCTGGGGTTAGGAAGACAAGATCGGCATGGTCTTTACGCACCATAGGTCTGTTTGTTGGAACAACAACAGTATCTAAGCCGTAGATATGTTGGAATTCGAATGCTTCAGTATCTGCAGTACCTGTCATACCCGCTAACTTTTCGTACTGACGGAAGAAGTTCTGGAAAGTGATTGAGGCTAAGGTTTGGTTTTCATTTTGGATATGAACCCCTTCTTTAGCTTCTACAGCTTGATGAAGACCTTCAGACCAACGACGACCAGGCATAGTACGACCAGTGTGCTCATCAACAATAATCACTTCATTGTCTTGCACTATATAGTCGACATCTTTTTCAAACAATGTATGAGCACGAAGTGCTGCATTGACATGGTGCAGTAATGAAATGTTAGCGGCAGAGTATAAGGAATCACCTTCAGCCAACATGCCGCGCTCAGTCAAAAGAACTTCAACCTTCTCCTGACCACGTTCAGTCATGTGAACTTGTTTGGCTTTTTCGTCGATGGAGTAATCTCCCTCGCCGATCACCTCTTCCGTATCCTCTTTCTCTTGACGAATAAGATGAGGAATAAGGGTATTAATCTTGGTATAAAGTTCAGAGCTATCTTCTGCAGCACCAGAAATAATCAAAGGTGTTCTAGCTTCGTCGATTAAGATCGAGTCAACTTCATCGATAAGTGCATAGTGCAGTGGACGTTGAACACGCTCTGCTGGCGAGAAAGCCATATTGTCACGCAGGTAATCGAAACCAAACTCGTTGTTGGTTCCGTATGTAATATCGGAATTATACGCGTCTTTTTTCTCTTGCTGACCAAGGCCTGCAACGTTAATACCAACAGAGAGTCCTAAGAACTCAAACAGTGGGCGGTTATTTTCGGCATCACGACGCGCTAAGTAATCGTTAACAGTAATGACGTGAACGCCTTTACCTGACAAACCGTTTAAGTAAGCTGGTAGGGTTGCCGTTAACGTTTTACCTTCACCGGTACGCATTTCAGCAATACGGTTACTGTCGAGTATCATACCACCGAGCATTTGCACGTCGAAGTGACGCATATCAAATACACGCTTAGATGCTTCACGCACAACGGCGAAAGCTTCAGGCATCACATCGTCCAGCGTCTCACCTTTTTCTAAGCGATCGCGAAAATCAGATGTCTTATCCTTTAACTCTGCGTCAGTTAGCTTTTCATAGTCATCTTCAAGAAGATTAATCTTAGCGACATTTTTGCCTAGAGATTTAAGTGTACGATCGTTACGACTACCAAATAATTTTGTCAGTAATTTACCAAACATCTGAACCACTTTTAAGTTGTTGGCTTAGTCCCTGTCGAGTCTGAAAGCCTTTATTATATTAACCTGCCTTACGGTAGACATATTTTTGCGGGTCAATCTGTTGTCCACCCCGCAACACTTCATAATGCACATGGGGTCCGGTCGAACGGCCAGTACTACCCATTTTTGCAATATTATCACCTTTGGCGATGACATCACCTACAGTTACTAACAAAGACTTATTGTGTCCATAACGAGTTCGCAGACCATTGCCATGATCTATTTCAACTAACTCACCATATCCAAACATTTTGCCTGCCCAAGTGATCACACCGCCTGCAGTAGCGACCACATTGGTTCCCTCTTTAGCAGCAAAATCAATGCCTTTATGCATTGTTCTACGTCCATTAAAAGGGTCATTTCGTAAACCGTAGGGCGATGATAACCATCCTTTCTCGATGGGTCGCCCAGATATATAACGTTCTTCATCTATATGGAGATTAGATGAAACAGTTTCAAGTATTGAAAGCTGAACATTATTATTATCTATTCTTGATACTAACTTATCCATATCTGCAATAAGTTGTTCGAGTTCGATGTTTGCGCCTAATTCACTCTGGCCACCAACACCGACTGTTGAAGAGAAATCGAATTGATCTTCTAATTGATTATTCTTTGCAACTTGTTGACCTAAAGCCTCAAGACGAGTCACTTTGGCCTGCATACGCGCGACATGCGTGACTAACATGGCCAATTGCGACTCAGTAGCACCTTTGAGCTCTATTAGCTCTTGCTTCTGATCCTCACGGGCTACACGTTCATTGTCTGCATTAGCTTGCTGTTGCTGAACTTGTTTGGCGTTGTGCTGATAAAATCCTGTACCTGCTGCAATCAACAGTACTGGTAATAAAAGCCAACGTTTGCCGGGCTGCCATCGTGTGGCGCCATTTCGACCTTGAATAAAAACTGTTACACTCATAGCCTAACTAAGCCATTTTATTATCATATGAAAAAGCCCCCGCAAGACCTGAGCCAGTTGCTTCATCAGCGTGGACAACTGCCCAACATAGCTGAGAAAGCTGAACTGCTAATGCACTTAGATCATTACGTCAAACAAGTGCTAACAGGTCCCGTGTCAGAACAACTTAAAGTTGCTAATTTCCGACAGGGTGTTTTAGTTATTGAAACAACAACTGCAGCATGGGCCGCTAGAATAAACTTCCAAAAGACCAAAGTTTTACAGCAGCTGCAAGCTGAAACGTTACCCATGCTCTCCGCTATCGAAGTTAAAGTCAACCCGAGTCTGTTATTGTACGCAACAAAACCAAAGGAAAACCACAACCAGATAACTCAAACCGCAGCCTCACATATCGAGGCTTTAGCCGAACATGCAGAAGGTTCTCTTGCGGTTAAACTAAAACGGCTGGCTGCATTAGCCAGCCGTCCGAGGCAATCTTAAGAGTCACTCTACTGTTTCAATACGTTGAGTTTATTAAACTGTATCGCATTGGTAGAAATAGATATCCAATCAAATTCTTAGCTATCTAAACATCCGTTAAATTAAGCGAATACTGCACCAGCAGGAACCGAGAAGCTAACGGGTGCTTCATCTTTTTCAAAGCTAACTAGCTCCCATGCATCTTGTTGGGCTAGTAACGCTCGCACAAGTTGATTATTCAATGCATGGCCAGTTTTAAAGGCACAAAACTCGCCTACAATGGCATGGCCAGCAACATATAGATCACCAAATGCATCTAAAATTTTGTGCTTAACGAACTCATCCTCATAACGCAAGCCATCGGGGTTAAGGACTTTATATTCGTCAAGCACAACTGCATTTTCCATGCTTCCACCTAAGGCTAAGTTGTTAGCTCTTAAATATTCAATGTCGCGCATAAAGCCAAATGTTCTTGCTCTACTAATGTCGCGAACGAATGCAGAAGTTGAAAAATCCATTACCATATGTTGTTGACTACGGGCTATTTCTGGGTGGTTAAAGTCGATTGCAAAATCCACTCTAAAACCATTGAATGGTCTTAGTTCCGCCCATTTATCACCATCTTCAACACGTACAGTATCTTTGATTCTTAAATATTTCTTTGCCGCTGATTGCTCTTGGATCCCAACTGATTGCAACAAAAATACCCACGGGCTGGCACTGCCATCCATGATTGGGATTTCTGGCGCATCGACTTCGATTAATGCGTTATCGATGCCTAAACCAGCTAAAGCAGCAAACAGGTGCTCAATTGTTGAGATACGTACACCATCGTCATTCACTAAGGCCGTACACATAGTCGTTTCACGAACTTGATCAGCTTTTGCAGGGATTGACACTGCAGGCTCCAAGTCTGTACGCACGAGTACGATCCCAGAATTAACAGGTGCGGGTTTGATGCTCAAAGTCACCTTATTGCCGGAATGCAATCCGACTCCGGTTGTTTTCACCATTTCTTTAACAGTTCTTTGAAAAATCATTGTATTACCCGTTTCTCTCAACAATAAAAGCTCAAATCCTGAGCAGCAATAAACATGCGCACAGGCGTGGCTGGTCGGATATGCTAACATATCTTTGCAAATTCATCAAAGCTTGACTACTACCTAGTATCACCAAGCCATCAGATCAGTCACTCATTTTTGCAAAGCTAATTTAATCAGCTTGTTTACGCAAAAATGCCGGAATATCTAAATAATCAGCTTCATTTTTTGGTGCTAAAGTTGGAGCAGGCTGTGCAACAGGCACAACATTTCCAGTCGCCATAGGCTGACTTAGCACTTCATCCATCGCTTCTACACGTGCTTCAGGCGCAACGGTAGGCTCTGGACGTGACATAGGCTTAGAAACAAGCTGGATATCAGCCTTCTTCTCAGCGCCAATACCCGTTGCAACCACTGTCACTCTTAGCTCGTCGCTCATTTCAGGATCAATGACGGCACCAACAACTACGGTAGCGTTATCTGAAGCGTATGCTTTAACATGGTTACCCACAGTTTCAAACTCTTCGATACTCATATCCATGCCAGCAGTGATGTTAACAAGCACGCCACGCGCACCAGCTAGATCAATATCTTCAAGCAATGGACTTGCTACAGCAGCTTCTGCAGCTTCTTCAGCACGATCTTCACCGCTAGCAACGCCGGTACCCATCATCGCATTACCCATCTCAGACATAACAGTCTTAACATCGGCGAAATCGACGTTGATCAAACCAGGACGAGTGATCAGTTCAGCAATCCCCTGTACCGCGCCAAGCAATACGTTGTTTGCTGCAGCAAAGGCATCTAATAGTGAAGTGCCGCGGCCTAAGACCTTAAGCAACTTTTCATTAGGGATAGTGATCAGCGAGTCAACATGCTTAGCAAGCTGTTCAATCCCTTGATCGGCATAAGCCATACGCTTCTTGCCTTCAAAAGGAAACGGCTTAGTCACGACAGCAACCGTTAAGATACCCTCTTCTCTTGCCACTTCGGCAACAACCGGTGCAGCACCAGTACCGGTACCACCACCCATACCCGCAGCAATAAAGATCATGTCAGATCCTTTAATCGCATTACGGATATTTTCTTTATCTTCTTCAGCAGCTAAACGCCCAATCTCAGGGTTTGCTCCAGCACCTAAACCTTTGGTGATGTCGCGTCCTAATTGAATCGTTGATCCAGCTGACGACTTTCTTAATGCCTGTGCATCAGTATTTGTTGCAACAAACTCAACACCTTCAATGTTGTGCTTGACCATATGCTCGATGGCATTACCACCACCGCCACCAACTCCGATGACCTTAATCACCGCTTCATCAGTATGACTATCCATGATCTCAAACATGGTTTTTTCTCCATTTTGCTTGCGTTATATGCCTAATACCTAATTCAAACGAACTGTTCGTCTTTTTATTATTAGTATTAAAACTCACCTTTAAACCAACTTTGAACCCGATTCCAAAGACTGGTAACCCCTTGACGTTCTGGACGTTCAAACTGACGTTCGACCACCCTTCTCGCCCCATAGTGCAACAAACCGACTCCAGTGGAGTAGATAGGTTGGTCCACATATTCAAATAACCCTTTCACTGGTAGCGGCGATGCAACTCTGACTGGCATACCGAAGGTTGCTTCAGCAATATCAACCGCTCCCTCAATAGAAGATGTGCCACCAGTAATGACGATACCAGCGGCGACTTGATCTTCTAATCCTGATTCTCTTAACTCCTGCAGTACCAATTCAAATAGCTCTTGGTATCTAGGTTCTACGACCTCTGCAAGTGTGTGCCTAGACATGGTCCGTGACGGACGTCCGCCTACGGAAGGCACTTCTATACTGTCTTCACGACTCACCATTGAACTGAGTGCGCTGGCATACTGAACTTTAATCTGCTCAGCATGGGAAAGCGGTGTACGGAAGATTTTTGCAATATCATTGGTCACTTGGTTACCTGCGACAGGCACCACAGCGCAGTGGCGTAAAGCCCCATTGGTGTACACGGCAAGATCTGTCGTTCCGCCACCAATATCAACTAAACACACACCTAAATCTTTCTCATCATTCGTTAATACAGAGTCTGCCGATGCGATAGCTGAGAACACAAGGTCATCAACTTTAAGCCCACAACGCTCGACACTCTTTGTAATGTTTTTTGCCATATCGTTTGCACAAGTCACAATATGGACCTTAGCTTCCATGCGCATCCCCGACATGCCAATCGGGCTTTTTATGCCGTCTTGCACATCGATGGCATATTCCTGAGGCAGGACATGTAGAATACGTCGCTCTGTCGGTATTTTGACCGAACGAGCCGTGTGTATCACATTGTCGACGTCGTCCTGAGTGACCTCTTCATCATTAATTGACACCATGCCATTTTCATTTTGACAGCTGATGTGCTTACCAGAGATCCCTAAATATACAGATGAAACTTGGCAATCAGCCATCAGTTCAGCTTGATCCAGTGCGCGCTGTACACTGCGAACAATCGAATCAAGATCGTTCACACCACCTTTATCCATACCTCTGGATTGATGATTACCTAAGCCTATGATACTGATCTCACCATCTGGCAGCACTTCACCTATGATCACCGCAACCTTAGAGGTTCCAATGTCCAATGCAACGATCAGATTTCTATCTTGGTTCTTGGTCATTATTTAATGGCTCTCTTTTTGTGCATTTTCCCAACCTACGGCTAATCCGGTGTCGTAGCGCAAATCAACTGTGGCAACTGGTTTTGGTTGCTTGACCAATGTGGGATAGACGTTAATAAACCTCTGTACCCTTGCCATTTTATCTTCTCGGCCTAGCTCAAGCATGATCCCGTTATCTAACGAGGCGTGCCAAGCATGCCGTGGACTCAAACTTAAACTATTTAAATTCAAGCCATTTATATCTAACAATTCGCCTAGCTGTCGAAACGTGGTTAACACTATTTGCGACTGACCTTCTGGCCCAGCCAAAAAAGGCAGAGGACCGACGCTATCTTCAGCTGGAGCATCAAATACCTCTCCATGAATATTCAACCAAGCATCGCCATTCCAATGTGCAACCGCTTGTTGCTCCACGAGATAGACCTTCAATTTGGCTGGCCACTCTCGCCTTACTGATGCCTGATAAACCCAAGGCAATGCTTCTAACGCTGCCTGCACCTGATTCACGTCGGCAGAGAAAAAACTTCGTCGCATTAAATCACGCAGCGCAGCTTGTATCTCTTCATCAGTCGTCTTTTCACGCGTGCCTTTAATCACTACCGATTCAATAGGTAAAGCGTCGGCGTCATTCACTACTAGGTTTAACTTCAATGCAGCCATTGATAAACCGAGTAATACAAAGAGCAGAAACATCAGTCCAAAAAACAGGTACCAGTCAACCTGAGTTAACTTTAGTTTCCACCTTTGACCAACATCAGCCCAGGACACAGGCATCAACTCTTAAATTATCTATTGGCAGCACTGCTATTCCATTCATTAACCACAGAAAACCGGCCATTATATAGACCTTATTCCTAGCGTCAAAACCTGATATACCTGCAATGAGACGCTATTCAAACTTATCCCTTATTTGAATCGTTATTTAGCGTTCCAAAACCTAATCTGTTTTTTGCTAACAGCTTAGAGAGCAGGCCGATATTTCCGGCGCCCTGAGTCAGTAAAAGATCCCCCTCTTGCAATACATCAGGCAGCAAAGTAAGCAACTGCTCTTGATCACCCACGAAAATAGGATCTAACTGGCCACGTAGCCGAATTGAACGACACAAAGCTCGGCTATCCGCCCCAGGTATCGGTGCTTCTCCAGCAGAATAGACATCAAGCAACAGCAAACAATCGACTTGAGAGAGAACTTCGACAAAATCTTCGTAAAGATCACGAGTCCTGCTATAGCGATGTGGCTGATATATCATGACTAGACGCTTCTCAGGCCAGCCCAATTTCGCCGCACTGATTGTTGCAGCAACTTCACTTGGGTGATGACCATAATCGTCAACCAAAACCACTTCGCCATTATCAGTATCAAAACATCCTAATTGCTCGAAACGGCGGCCTATCCCTTGGAAATCAGCAAGTGCTTGTATAATAGCAGCATCTTCAATTTCGTCTTCACTCGCAACCGCTATCGCAGCCAGAGAATTAAGCACATTATGTTGACCTGGTAGATTGACTACGACTTCAACATCATCATGCCCAGCTCTTCTTAAGGTAAAGCGACTACGGTAGCCTTCCTGCACGAAATTAAGCGCCTGAACATCAGCGTCTTCACTAAAACCATAAGTGACGATCTTACGGCCTACTCTTGGCAGTAACTCCCGCACTACCGGATCGTCGATACACATCACCGCGACACCATAAAAAGGCAGGTTATGCAGGAAGTCGATAAAGGTCGATTTCAGTTTTTCAAAATCCCCCTCATAGGTGTCCATATGATCGGCTTCAATATTGGTTACAACACTCACCATAGGCTGCAGATGCAAGAAGCTAGCGTCGCTTTCATCAGCCTCGGCGATCAAATAACGACTGTGACCCAATCTCGCATTCGTTCCAGCGCTGTTTAACAGGCCGCCAATCACAAACGTTGGATCGCGTTCTGCTTGCCCATACACACTGGCAATCAAACTTGTTGTGGTGGTTTTACCATGAGTACCAGCAACGGCGACACCATGACGATATCGCATCAGCTCAGCGAGCATCTCAGCACGCTGTACAATCGGGATCCTTAGCGCCTGAGCTTCTAATAACTCAGGATTGTCGGCTTGAATTGCAGTGGATACGACCACGACATCAGCACCATGTACTTGCTCAGCATCATGACCGATATGGATCTTGGCACCTAAAGAGGCCAATCTTTCTGTTACTGCATTTTCGGCAATATCTGAGCCGGATAAACGGTAACCTTCGTTGACAAGCACTTCGGCGATGCCGCCCATACCTGCACCACCTATTCCAACGAAATAGATGTTCTTAACGCGTCTCATCTCAGGGATGATATTTCTTAACTTTGAATACTTTTCTTTGTCGTTACTCATTTCAATCTTTTCCTGCTAATCGGATGCAGACTTCAGCAACTTTCTGTGTGGCGTCGATAACACCCACACTTTTTGCTCGCAGACCCATCTGATTCAATTCATCTTTATCTGAAGCTAAGAGCTGCAATTTTCCGAGTAGCCTATCGATATCTAAAATGGGTTGAGGCAATAAAAATGCTCCCCCCGCCTTCACTAATACTTGTGCATTCTTCGTCTGATGATCATCCACAGCGTGTGGATAAGGAACGAGTAAACTTGGCAAGCCAATCGCCGCTAGTTCTGAAACTGTTAACGCACCTGAGCGGCATAAAACCACGTCAGCCCAACGATAAGCAGATTCCATATCATCAATAAACTCAGCAACGCTGACGCTACCGTCCAACCCTAAACGTTGATACTCACTCTGAACGGATTGCAGATTTCCCTTGCCAACTTGATGCCATACGGTGAACAAGTGAGTTTTGCTCATCTCAGCTGCTACAGTAGGCATTAGATCATTAAAAATTTTGGCGCCTAAACTACCACCAACCACGAGCACTTTGAGTGCATCACTCGCATCGGCCTCTTTAGACTGTTGGCCTAAAACGATTAACTCTTCCCTAATTGGGTTACCAACTACCTCAGCCTGAACTTGGTCAAAAGTTCCCTCAAACGCACACAACACTTGAGATGCGATGCGGGACAATATTTTATTCGTCATCCCTGGGATCGCATTTTGCTCATGCAACACCAGAGGAAGCCGCGATAGTCTGGCGGCCACACCGCCAGGGCCACTGGCAAAACCTCCCATTCCGAGGACGACATCGGGTTTAAATTCTTTAATCACTTCACGTGCTTGTACTATCGAACGTAACACCTTAAATGGCGCTGCGAGTTTGCGTAGAATGCCGTTGCCTCTAACCCCTTTAATATCGATAAAATCAATATCAAAGCCATGTTGAGGAACCAAACGAGCTTCCATACGCTCAGCAGTGCCTAACCAGCGAACCTTCCAGCCTCTTTTGCTTAGATACTTGGCTACAGCTAATGCAGGGAACACGTGCCCTCCGGTTCCTCCAGCCATAATCAAAATGCGTTTCTCAGCGCTGACACTCGTCATTAACTTGTTTTCCCTTGTACTGCTTGTATGGAACTTAATCGACGCTCATGATCGATTCTAATTAATATCATCGCTGCTGCGGTCATGACCCATAAGCTACTGCCTCCATAGCTGATAAATGGCAAGGTCAACCCTTTGGTGGGTAACATGCCAATGCTGGCACCCACATTTACGACGGTCTGAAAGCAGAACCATATGCCAATCGCGTAAGCCAGGTACCCCTCAAAAGGCTTATCAATTTGAATGCATAAATTACCCATCTTAATCGCCCTTAGCGCGACAAAAAGTAATACACTCAAGACCAGGATAATGCCTACAAAACCCAGCTCTTCGCCTATCACAGCAAAAATAAAGTCGGTATGAGCTTCGGGTAAATACTCCAGTTTCTGGATACTATTGCCCAGCCCTTGACCAAACCAATCACCACGGCCATAGGCCATTAAGGATTGCGTTAACTGATAGCCGCTGCCAAATGGATCCTGCCAAGGATCCATAAACGAAGTGACGCGACGCATTCGATAAGGCTCTAGCAGTACTAGCGCTACAAACGCCATGGCACCAGCCAATATCAGAGCAAAAAAGTCGAGCAACCTAGCTCCAGCTAAAAACAGTAAACCGACGGTGCCAACAAACAAAACCACAACCGTACCTAAATCAGGCTGCATCAAAATCAAAATGGCGTAAACGGCAAAAACAGCAATGGGCTTATAAAAGCCTTTCGAGTTTTCTCTTATCTCCTGATGACGTCTAACCAAATAACCAGCCATGTAAATGGCAAAAGCCAGCTTTGCCAGCTCAGCAACCTGTATTCTGATAGGCCCAACACTCAACCAACGGGTCGCTCCATTAACCGAGGTTCCTACAAGCAAAACCGCCAGCAGCAAAATCCCCACGCTGAGCAATAACAGTGGGCTAAACTTTTGCCAGCTTTGCATCTCAATCCGCAATACAATGGCCGAAATGATTACGCAGCCAACAAGATAAACCAGATGCCTCACCACAAAGTGATAAGGATTGCCTTTCAGACTTTGCGCTTCAGGCATAGACGCAGACATCACCATAACAAAACCAAAACTAATCAAACCGATCACGGCTGTTAGTAAGGTTCTGTCATACAGCTGCATTCCTGGCGCTTCACTCTCCTTAAAAAGGTTTGGCCAACGCCAAGTGACACTGGTGCCAAAAAGATTGAGTTGGCGCTCTTCGCTACGCATCGGACAACCCATCGTCCAATGCATTCACCTCGGCTCTAAAATCTTCGCCTCTGGCCATAAAATTCTTATACATATCTAAACTTGCACACGCCGGAGACATTAAAACGATATCGCCCGCTTCGGCGAGTTCACTTGCCTTCTTAACGGCTTCAGACATAGAGTCGACACGAATTGCGCCCTTGTACAATGCCGCGATTTTATCGCCATCTTTACCTAACGTGATCAGGTGAGAAAGCCCTTTGAGGGTATGCTCAAGAGGCTGAAAATCAGCACCTTTGCCATCTCCACCAGCAATCAGAATAATGCCGCCTAAATGGTCGCTAAACCCTTCAAGAGCGGCAACTGTCGCCCCAACATTAGTGGCTTTAGAATCATTGATATAAGACACATCATGATGAACTGCTACCAACTCACATCGATGTGTTAAGCCTGTAAAAGTCATCGCAACTTGAATCATTGACTCTTTATCAATACCTGCGCGATAAGCCAATGCCATAGCAGCTAACAAGTTCAAGTGGTTATGGCTGCCGGCTAAGGCGACATCTTGTAGATTCATGATTTCAGTTGCACCATGAACTATTTTTCCTTCACGAATTCCCCATTCATCATCAGATGGGATAGATAAACCAAAGCTATTCTGGTTCATCGGATCGTTTGGCTTAGTCTGCTCATCGTCTCGATTAAACAGCGCGTGCTTAGTTTGGCCATACAATGACAACTTAGCCTGACGATAAGCTTCAAGATCGGTGTAACGATCCATGTGATCTTCACTGATATTCAGGCACGTTGCCGAAATGCAGTTCAAACTATGTGTCGTCTCTAACTGAAAACTAGATAGCTCTAAGATGTAGAGATCTCTTAATTCCATAAACAAATCTAAAGCCGGAACACCGATGTTGCCGCCAACGGCATAATTCAAATCCGCCGCTTTGGCCATTTCACCAACTAAGCAAGTCACCGTCGATTTACCGTTTGACCCCGTTATGCCAATAACACAGGGATCTCGATCCTTGATCTCTCTAGCAAATAGCTCGACATCACCAATGACTTCAATTCCCATATCAATGGCAGCACGAATTTCAGGTGTGTCGACAGCAATACCAGGACTAATAATAATTTGGCTTGCCTGCACGAGATAACGACAATCGAAACCACCGGTAATTAACTCTACCTCTGGATAAAAACGAGTAAGCTCATCCACTCCAGGAGGTTTATGACGACTATCCATCACTAAAGGAGTGATGCCTTCTTCACACAGATAACGCACCACCGAGAGTCCTGTAGCTCCCAGTCCTAAAACCACATGAGATCGCTTATTCTCCATGGGTAACCATCCTAAAATTGGCAGACCTTGGGTCGTTAGCAAAATGCGATATCTGGTTTGTCATACGTAATTACCTTAGTTTCAACGTGGCTAAGCCAAGCAGGACTAAAAACAAAGAGATAATCCAAAAACGAACAATCACTCTAGGCTCCGGCCAACCTTTCAACTCATAATGGTGATGTATTGGTGCCATGCGGAATATACGCTGCCCACGTAATTTGTATGATCCAACCTGTAGAATCACTGATACCGTCTCCATCACGAAGACACCACCCATGATCACTAATAAGATCTCTTGTCGTACCAGAACAGCAATAACGCCTAAGGCAGCACCTAAAGAGAGTGAACCAACATCCCCCATAAATACTTGAGCTGGATAGGTGTTGAACCATAAAAATCCAAGTCCAGCACCGACGATTGCCATACAGACAATCACTAACTCTCCAGAACCTGGTAGATAAGGAATATGCAGATAATTTGCAAACTGTACGTGACCCGATAGATAAGCGATTAACGCAAATGCAGCCGCAACCATGACAGTAGGCATGATAGCCAAACCATCTAAACCGTCGGTTAAGTTCACCGCATTACTTGAACCAACAATGGTGAAGTAAGCTAGAACGATAAAAAATCCACCTAGCTGAGGCATAATATCTTTGAAGAAAGGCACAACAAGTTGTGTCTCTCCAGTCAAATCTGCCGATGCATATAAGTAGAAAGAGATAACCAGTGCGGCTAGAGATTGAAGGATATATTTCCACTTAGCAATCAATCCCTTAGTATCTTCCCTCACCACTTTACGGTAGTCATCGATAAACCCGATAAGCCCGAAGCTCGCGAGTACAAACAGCACCACCCAGACATATCTGCTACCCAGATCGCCCCATAGCAGCACACTAATAAATACGCCCGCTAAGATAAGAATGCCGCCCATAGTAGGCGTACCACGCTTACTAAAATGCGATTCAGGTCCGTCATTACGCACAACTTGCCCAATTTGCAGCATCTGCAAACGTGCAATCATCTTAGGACCCCACCAGAGACTAAACACAAGTGCCGTCATCAGACCTAAAATAGCTCTGAAAGTAACGTAAGAAAAAACGTTAAACCCGGTATAAAACTGGGTTAAATACTCCGCCAGATAGACCAGCATTAAACAAACTCCCCTTGCCCATGGGCAACTTTTAAGGCTTCCACGACACGCTCCATTCCGGCGCTACGAGATCCCTTAACCAACACAGTTACATCACCTTGTAACTGGTTAATTTTATTAATTAAACAAAGCACTAGTGGCGCTAATTCTTGCTGATGTTGTCCACCGAAGGCATGGCTAGTATTGGCACTTAGCTCACCCAAAGAAAACAAGGCATCAATACCCTGCTTTTTTGCATACTCGCCTAGCTCAGAATGCAAAAGGGACGCATTGTCACCTAATTCTCCCAAATCGCCCAGTACTAAACATCGAAATCCATCAATTTCTTTAAGCCAGTCGATTGCTACGCCAACAGAAGCAGGATTGGCGTTATAGCTATCATCAATAATTCGAACACGACCGAGATCGTGGGGCAGCATTCTACCTTTAACGGGCTTAATTAATGCAAGACCTGTCAGTATCTCTTCAAGGGATAAACCAAGGGCAAGACAGATAGCAGTTGCAGCAAGTGCATTACTCACTTGATGTCGACCAGACAGAGGTAAACTCACCGTCACAACGCTACCAAGATAAGCCAGTTGGAAGGTGTAGCGGCCTAATAAATCTGACTCAAGTTCACTTGCTTTTACATCGGCTTGCGTATCGATACCAAAACTTAACTGAGTAAACTGGCTTGCGGCCTCTCGCATTACGCTAGCAAATGGATCATCTGCATTGATCACCGCAATACCATCGGCATTAAGGTGATTAAATATTTCAGATTTTGCTCTCGCGACGCCGTCCAATGAACCAAAGCCTTCAAGATGTGCTGAAGCGACGTTATTCACCATCGCCACATCAGGCTTTACCAAAGACGAGGTATAATCAATTTCGCCAGCATGATTTGCACCGAGCTCAAATACCCCAAACTCTTCATCCCCCTCTAAACGGAGTAACGTTAAGGGAACACCAATCTCATTATTAAAGTTACCAGCGGTATAAAGCACTTTATGTTGCTGTGACAAAATACTCGCAACCATCTCCTTCACACTGGTCTTGCCGTTTGACCCAGTCAGTGCAACAGATTTAGGCTGAACCAATTCTTTTAAATATGCTCCTATCTCACCCATGGCTTTTTGAGTGTCATGCACCAATAACTGTGGGATATCCAAAGCAAGTTC
Organism: Shewanella hanedai; assembly: GCF_007197645.1. Lineage (GTDB taxonomy): Bacteria > Pseudomonadota > Gammaproteobacteria > Enterobacterales > Shewanellaceae > Shewanella > Shewanella hanedai. Next base: position 173,327 of record NZ_VKGK01000007.1, on the reverse strand, counting down.
GCGGCTCACAAGCAGAGCTTGCGCACCATTTTCTAGCGCTAATGGTGCAAAGTCATGGCCATCGAACTTCTCGCCCTTTAAAGCAACGAACAGTGTTTTCTCTGGAATCGTCCGGCTATCACTACACACATTACGTATCTCTCTATCGCTGCCGATCAAACGCGCTTTGAGTCGTTGACTCAGCAGAGATAAGGTTAAGCGGATCATCTATCTACCTCAGAATAATTACGGGCTAAATCTTGGGCCAATGCGCGTTCATCATAATCACGTCGCACGCCACCTGCCTCTTGATAGGTTTCATGTCCTTTACCTGCTAACAAAATCAGATCACCTGGTTTAGCAAGTGCCACAAGCTGTCTAATCGCAAGCTCTCGATCCACTTGAGTCAGTGCATTATCAGGTGCAATAAGACCAACCATGATGTCATTAATGATCTCATCAGGAGATTCACTTCTGGCATTGTCACTCGTCACCATAATCCGGTCAGCGTATGTTTCAGCAGCTTTAGCCATCAAAGGGCGTTTGCCTTTATCTCGATCACCACCACAGCCAAACAAACACCAAAGATCACCTTCACAATGACCTCTTAATGCCTTAAGCGCTTGTTCGATAGCGTCTGGTGTATGAGCATAATCAACCACAAGAGTGACACCATTTTCAGTTGTGAATTGCTCCATACGACCTGCAACGGCATTCAGCTTTGGCACGGCGTTAAGCAACTCATTCATATCAAAACCAAGTTGATATAGACCCGCTAATGCGGCCAACAAGTTGGACAGATTAAATGCACCTAATAAAGGTGAGTCGATATCTGCGCTTCCTTGAGGCCACACAATTCTTGCTCTAACACCTTGGTTATGAAAATGGTTGTCTTGGGTGTAAATCCCAACGCGTTGGCGAACCTCTGCGTTATCGCCAGCAATGCTGTAACCGATAAACTTGCCTGAATCACTTTCAGCTAACCACTGACGACCCAATTCATCATCAAAGTTGATCACACCTGACGCTAAAGAGGGAAAATTGAATAATCTTTTCTTTGCATCGCCATAAGCTTCCATTGTGCCGTGGTAATCAAGATGATCTCGGCTCAAATTGGTAAAAATAGCGACATCGAAAGGCACCGCCTCGACTCTGGCTTGTATAAGTCCATGGCTTGAGACTTCCATTGCACACAGATCTACACCTTGCTCATCAAAAGTCTTAAGTTGTGCCATGATGGTGATAGGATCAGCAGTTGTATTACCACTGTCGACCAAGTCTCCCCAAATGCCATTGCCTAACGTTCCCATCACTGCAGGTCGTTTACCTAAACTGACCAACAGCTGAGCCATCAATTGCGTGATAGACGTTTTACCGTTAGTTCCAGTAACGCCAACCAACTTCAATCGATCAACGGATAAAGGGTAAGCTTGGGCTGCTAACGCTGACAGTTGACGATGCAACTGAAAAAAGAGGATCTCTACACGGTCGCCTAATATCACTTTTCCATGATCATCTGGCTTATCTGTATGTACCAATGACACTTTTGCGCCATTTTTAGCGGCAACATCAATATAATTCCTACCGTCTACCTGATGACCAGGTACGGCAACAAACAGATCACCTTGAGTGATGGCTCGACTATCCAAGCTCAAATTATTGAAACTCTCTGGTCCTGCATAATGAAACCAAGGCGCCAATAGATCCCGTAACAACATCATTCAGATCTCCTCGTTGTCCCAGCTAACCGAACTTTTTCTGTAGATGAAATGGGTTCAACATTGAGCATCTGTAAAGCACCTGACATCACTTTCGCAAATGCGGGTGCGGCAAGATCACCGCCGTAATACTTGTCACCTTTAGGTTCATTAATCACGACAGCAATCGCCAGTCTTGGGTTATTAACTGGGGCGACCCCAGCAAAAATAGCCACATAATCTTCGCCATATCCACCTGCCACCGCTTTACGTGCCGTGCCAGTCTTACCCGCTACCGGATAACCTTCGATATGAGCCTTAGTTGCCGTGCCTCCTTTCTCGGTCACACCAACCAACATCTCCATCACGCTCTGTGCGACATGGGGAGAGATAACTTGTACCCCTTCTGGCTGCTGCTTAAGCTTTAAAATCGATACAGGATAGAGCACGCCTTTGCTGCCTAAAGTGGCATAAAGCCTAGCTAACTGAAGTGGAGTGACCATGAAGCCATAGCCAAATGAGAGCGTGGCTCTTTCAAACTCCGACCAACGCCTGCGATCGTGAATAAGGCCTGAACTTTCGCCTTCTAGGTTTATACCTGAATAGTTACCTAAGCCCATGGTCTGATACGAGCCCAGTAACTCCTGCACCGGCATAGACAAACCAATTTTGGCCATGCCCACGTTACTCGAATGCACTAAAACACCAGAAAGAGAAAGATCACCATAATATCGGCCATCACGAACAATCTTGCCGCCAATTCTCATGCGTCCAGGATAAGTTTTAAAAATTTGATCTTCTTGTATCGTACCGGCATCTAGCGCTGCGGCGACCACAAAAGGCTTAATCGTCGATCCCGGCTCATAGGCATCTGTCAGCGCACGATTACGCATGCGGTAACTTTGCAGGTTTTCTCGAGAATTGGGATTGTAGGATGGAGTATTCGCCATCGCCAGTACTTCGCCCGTGTGCACATCAAGCACCACAATTGAAGCCGACGTTGCCTGATTGATCTCAGTGACCTTCTTAATTTCACGGTATGCTAATTGCTGAATACGTTGATCAATACTTAACACGAGATCATTCGGGCTTTCGCCTTCCTGAACCATATCAAGACGCTCCACAACATGACCATCACGAGATTTACGCACTTTCTGCTTAGACGGGGTCCCAGTTAACCAGTCGTTATAAGAGTTTTCAATCCCTTCAATACCCAAATCATCAATGTTAGTAATGCCCACTAACTGTGCAGAAATTTCACTGGTTGGGTAGTAACGACGAGATTCAGACTTCAGATACACACCGGGAAGTTTTAACTGCTTAATATATTCAGCAACAGCAGGTGTCACCTGACGCTTAAGGTAGGTAAATCGTTTTCTAGGATTGGATTGGACACGTTTAAGTATCTCATCTTTAGGTTCATGCAACACATCAGCCAATGCCTGCCAACGACGCATATCCGTAAAACCATTTTTATCATGCACGACCTTAGGATCCGCATAAACGGCTTTAACTGGAACACTAACGGCTAACATCTCACCATTGCGATCAGTGATCAGCCCGCGCTGTACTTCACGACTCGTTGTTCTTAACGTTCGCATGTCACTTTCATGACGAAGCTTTTCAGGCTCTACAATCTGAATGTAAGCAGCTCGACCAATAAGGCTGGTAAACAACAGGCATACAAAAGCCACGACAACGTATAAACGCCATTGTATTAGTTGCGGCTTTTTCTTACGTTTTGCCTGCTTACTCATACACTCTCACCGATGCGGTTTCTTCAGGTACACAATATGCAGGACCAACATTATCCGATTGGTTCATGCTTACGGCACTCTAACTACAATTTCTTCTTTCGGTAGCGGACGGTTCATCTCTAACTCTTTAGATGCAATACGTGTAATACGGCTATGTTCCGACTGAGACTGCTCCTCAAGGAGTAGATTCCGCCATTCAATATCCAGCCTATCCCTATCTTGTAACTTCTGATCCCACTGGCTGGTATATTTACGCGTTACATGGCTTGTATATACAACCGTGATTGCGCTTCCTATTACTGCACAAGCAAGCAGCAACACCCATTTATGATGCCAGAGATCAAGTAACACGATTTTGGGGAGATTAAATTGCGATTGACTCAAATCTTCCCCCTTTGCATAAATGCCTGTTTAATCGCCGACGTCATAGCAATACAACCGCTATGACGTTATTTATTAATATTCCAATCGCTCTGCAATTCTCAACACTGAGCTACGAGCACGAGTATTACGCTCAACTTCCTCTTCAGAAGGTTTCGTCGCTTTACCCACTCCCTTGAGAAGACGTGTTTTATTGATCTCTTCCTCGGTGATCGGTAAGCCATGAGGCACGCTTGCGCCTTGGCTATTACGACGAATAAAGCGCTTAACCATTCTGTCTTCAAGGGAGTGAAAACTGATCACAGACAAACGACCTTGAGGGGCCAATACCGCCAGAGCTCCTTCTAATGCTTGATCTATCTGCTCTAACTCGCTATTGATATAAATTCGAATCGCTTGGAAAACACGTGTAGCTGGATGCTTATTACGCTCTTTGCTTTTAGAGATCCGCGCGATAAGATCCGCAAGCTCTTTGGTACGTAAAAATGGTGTTTTTTCACGATCCGCAGCGATACAACGAGCGATATGACGTGAGTTCTTCTCTTCGCCATAGGTTTTAAATACCCAAGCCATGTCTTCAATCTCTGCACGGGCTAACCAATCTGCAGCCGTTTCGCCTTGAGAGTTATCCATGCGCATATCGAGTGGTCCGTCACGCAGGAAGCTAAAGCCACGCTCAGCATCATCTAATTGAGGTGATGACACGCCAAAATCGAGCAAAACACCGTCGATTTTCCCTTTCAAACCAAGATCTTCAACATAGGTAGCCAGTTGTCCAAAACCACCATGAACAATACAGAACCTAGCATCGTCAGCAAATTGCTCAGCAGCAGCAATGGCTTGTGGATCGCGATCGATAGCAATTAATCTGCCATTTTCTCCCAGATGCTTTAACACTTCTCGAGAGTGACCACCACGACCAAATGTGCCATCGATATAGATGCCATCTTCTTTTATATTTAGCCCTGCTACCGTTTCGGTAAGCAGAACAGATAAGTGTGCGAATTCTTGACTCATTATTGTCTTCTATCTAATTTATTTAACTTCACTGGTTAAAGTGAAAAATCGGCGAGACGTATATTCTCTGCGAACTCTTCGCTTTGAATCGTCTCCCGGCTTTGCTCTATTTGATGCTGCCAAGCAGTTTCATCCCAGAGCTCAAATTTATTCAACTGCCCCACCAGCATGGCCCGTTTACCTAAATTGGCATATTGGCGTAATGGCGGAGGTAATAATAATCTTCCGTTGCTGTCGAGTTCACACTCATGTGCATAACCTAAGAGCATCCTCTTCATCGCTCTTTCAGCGGGTAAGGTATCTGACAACAAAAGTAATTTTGCTTCTATCTTGCTCCATTCATCTAATGGATAAAGCAATAAACAGGCGGATTGGATATCAACTGTGATCACTAACTGGCTGTTATATTCGGTATGCAGAGGCTCTCGGTAACGCTTAGGAATAGCGACCCGACCTTTGGTATCAAGGTTAATAGCACTGGCACCACGAAACACGTTAGTTTGTCCTTAACTCCGAAAAAAAGATCCACAAAGATCCACAATTTCCCACAATACCTAAGTTTAGAGATAGAACGCAAGCATTGTCAAGCGTGGAACTATTTATAGACCCAGCATTCAAGCGGGTTAGCAGCATATTTCAAATCAGAGGAGTTATAGAAATAACAAGGGGTAAAAGTGGATCTCCTACCCATAAACTGCTGAGAAAACAGACAGAATATGACTTCATTAATCTTTATTTATCTTAGAAGTGGGTTTTATTTCTCAATTTTTTACTTTTAATCGCATAATTTTAAGCTTTACGCCTAAAAAGGCTATTCAGCTTTTAAGTATATGAGAACGAGTAAGTCGACAATTCAATACTTGTATATACAGGATCTAACGCGAGGTGATTATTATAACGCCAAAATATCCAAAAAGTGCAAATGGGGAGGACTTTCGCCCTTATAAGATTAAATATTAACCACTCCATGCCGATAGAAGAATATAGGGAAAGATAAAGGGAGGATCTATGATAGGTCTAGACAGTCTCTACGCCATGTTAGCTCGCCCAGTACAGGCAAGCATTAAGCGTAAACGTATTGTTGAAGAGACAGAGAACAGCTCAGGTATTACTGAAGATAGTCATGAAGCGCCTCAATCTCAGCTACCGCCGGATCTAGAACGTCGTCATATTTTTCAAGATAGGCGAAGCGGAGCTCATGGTGACCGTCGCAAGCAAGAAAAACGAACAGATGATAAGTCCGAAATCAATAAAGGGAAACTTGAATCTCTCCTTCCCCATATTGATATTGATGTTTAATCCTAATCTTTCAAATCAAGTATTAATGGTTTGAGAAACAGCTTTTTGCCAGCCAGTATATAACTCATCTCTTTTTTCATCGGAGATTGAAGGGATGAACGTTTTATCCGTCCCCGACTTATGCTTAAGCTCTGAAGTGGAACTCCAAAAGCCTACGGCCAGACCCGCAAGGAATGCCGCTCCCATTGCGGTGGTTTCCGTCACTGTAGGACGTTGTACTTCGACAGAGGTGATATCAGCCTGAAACTGCATTAAGAAATCATTAGCCACGGCTCCACCATCAACTTTTAACTGCTTTAGCTCAACACCGCTATCTTTTGTCATGGCATCGAGTAGATCTCGGCTCTGGTACGCGATCGCTTCCAATGCGGCTCGAATAATATGGTTTCGGTTTGAGCCTCGGGTTAATCCAACTAAAGCTCCTCTAGCATTGGGGTCCCAATAGGGGGCACCTAAACCAACAAAGGCTGGGACGAGGTAAACACCATTGGTGTCGTCAACTTTCGACGCAAAATATTCCGTATCCTGAGCATCTCTAATCAATCCTAGTTCATCTCTAAGCCATTGAATCGTTGCCCCGCCCATGAACACCGCTCCTTCAAGCGCGTAATTCACTTCACCTTTAGCACCTATCGCAATGGTCGTCAGTAAGCCATGATGAGATGCTACCGCTTTTTCTCCCGTGTTCATCAACAAGAAACAACCTGTGCCATAGGTATTCTTTGCCATACCCGGCTCAGTACAGAGCTGACCAAAGAGGGCTGATTGTTGATCTCCTGCAATACCTGCAATACAAATCTCACCACCTTCACCAGCAATGCGCGTTTTACCATATATGCCACAAGAGGGTCTAACTTGAGGCATAAGAGATGCGGGAATATTTAACGCCTCAAGCATTTTAGTGTCCCAGGCTTGAGTATGGATATTAAACAGCAAGGTTCGGCTTGCATTCGTTGGGTCGGTGACGTGTGCTTTGCCTTCTGTCAGCTTCCAGACCAACCAAGTATCAATAGTGCCAAACAGGAGATCCCCCTTTTCAGCACGAGCTCTAACGCCGGGAACATTGTCTAATATCCACTTAATTTTAGTACCGGAAAAATACGGGTCTAAAAGTAAGCCCGTGGTATCACGAACGTACTTTTCTAAACCTTGGGATTTAAACTCTTCACAGATTTCACTGCTACGACGACACTGCCAAACAATGGCGTTATACACCGGTTTCCCGGTTACTTTATCCCAGATAACCGTCGTTTCACGTTGGTTGGTAATCCCGATGGATGCGATTTCATCGGCATGGATCCCGCTGCGGGCAATCACCTCTATCAAGGTTGAGCTTTGCGATGCCCAGATCTCCATAGGATCATGTTCAACCCAACCTGCTTGAGGATAAATTTGACTAAATTCACGTTGTGAAACAGCAACAATATTCGCATCGTGATCGAAAATAATCGCCCTAGAACTTGTTGTTCCTTGATCCAGTGCCACTACATATTTTTTAGTCACAAATCTATCCTTTTAACTTAGGTCTCGACTTAGTCTCAAACATTAATATTGGGTTTGTTGAAGTACACCGACTTCAGGTGCTACTTCAGGCTTTAGGCTCAACTCGTCACACGCATGAGCAGGGAAATACCAAAACTCAGCGAGTTTTCCTTCAGTAACTCGAAAAGTACCAATGCTACACTGGCTAAGCTGTTCGCCATCGTTATCCCAAGTCACTCTCTCTACCGTACTGACATAACTGCCTGATTCCATAATATCAAGAATGGTGGCGTTAGCCCCCTTAAGGCTTTCAAAATAGTCAGTCATTGCCGCACCAAACTCAGCTTTAGTCGATGTTTCAACTTTCACTTTTTTACCCGTGACATGCATCCAGGTAACGTTATCTGTTGTATGTGACACCATCAATCCTACATCGTGTTGATTGTAAGCTTGTATAAAGCTTTCAACGACTTCGCTGGATGAAGGAGCCGCACTTGCAGTGAAAGGTAAAACGGATAATATTGCTGCGCATAAAAAGGGCTTCATGGTACACCTCATAGGATATTGACCTAGTTCAGAGCTAGGTTGCGATAATATTATGATTAGATGAATATAATCTTATGAAGTTCATTTTGCTAATAAATAATGTACCGAAGTATTTTCAATACTAAATGGTAAGAAATAGCTGGGCCTAAAACAAAAAAGGGCCAGAGCATAAACCCTGACCCCTTAGTTATATAGAGACGATACTAGAAACGATACGTTGCCTGCACACCCACTAGAATGATGTTGCCGCTCACTTGGCCTTCGAATGTACCGCCAAATTTCGCAGAATCTTCTTCATGTTCATGTATTGGTGACTCATCTGCGAAGATGTAAGTGGCACCAAAATCAAAATCTAGGTTATTACTGTACTGGTAGCCGTAGCCTACACTCAACCACAAACGGTCAACTTCAGGAATAGTGGTGGTACGATTAGCATCAGAGACTGCTGCTTGGTCGTAAGCTATACCAGTTCTAAGCGTTGATTTTTGTGACAATTGATAAGTCGCACCAACGGCAAAACGGTAATTGTCTTCCCAGTTCTCTTGTTTAACTAAAATTGGGCTTGCCGATATCTCAGGAATAACCGCTTCTAGCTTCTCAAACGTACTCCAATCTGTCCAATTCACGCTAGCATGAACAGCTAACTTCTCAGTCAATTGATGGAAACTGGCGATTTCAGCGGTTGCAGGAAGCGCTAACTCCATTGCACCATCATAATGGTTAGACGGTTTTTTCCCTTGCATGATCATAGCGATGTCAAAACCTAAACCTTTAGCTTCACCTTCAAGATTTTGTTCAACTTCAGAACGGTAATTAAACCCTATGCGGTTATCAGTATTAATCTGCCAAGCACCACCTAATTGCCAGCCCCAAGAGATATCATCACCTTCCATGTATTTCAGCGTCGTTTCTGCAGGTACAAAAGTCCCCGTAGGCGCTTGAGCACCAAAGCTACCTTCACCTAACACCAAACGAACACCTGCACCGATGCTGAACTGCTCATTAACACGATAAGCCACGTTAGGGTTGACTTCGATTGCAGTAATTGATGCTTCATTGCCAAATTGGGTGCCGAGGAAACTATCGTCTAACTCAGTAGCCATGCCGAAATTACTGCCTAGTGCTAGACCCAAGAACCATTGTTCATTCAACTGATGAGAGACGTAAAAATTAGGGACAACGGCATCACCCGCAATATCTTTGGCTGATGTGGCGCTAGTTCCACCATCGGCAAAAGTCACTTCACCATCAACATCGATGTTTGGCATTACCAAGATAGCACCCGTAGTCATTTGAGTGCCTTCAAGGTAAGTTAGCATCGCTGGATTACGGAATTGTGCAGCGGCATTATCAGCCATTGCAGCTTCACCTGCATACGCACGGCCTAAGCCAGTCGCTGAATATTCTGCTAACTGAAAACCAGCTGCTTGAACTTGAGTCGTTGTTCCCATCATCGCTGCAATCACAGCAACAGATAAAATGCGCTTATTCATTATTTCTCTCATCTATATGTTTCACGCTTAGCGTTATTGTCATCGAGCCCACAATTTAGAGTAATAGCTCAACACTTTTCTGAGGCGCAGTGTACTCAAGCAGCATATCTTTGCAAGTAAACAAGATAAAACAGGGGAAAACACTGGGGCTTTAGGCAGGATAAGCACAAAAAAATGAAAAAATGCTTTTAAAACGGCACTGATGTACCCAAATAGAGAGGTTGATTCGTACTTATGCTTAGGCAGGAGATGCGATAATAAATAAATAACTTTTAAATCAACTGCTTACACTGAAAATCTTTAAGAACATGTGTTCACTGAATATTGTTTTTTTAACTAGTGCAAATGGCTAGCAATGTAGAGTGGGTAACGACACAGCAAACCGTAAATTTATATATTCATATATTTCAATTAGATATATGAATATATAATAAAATTAAAACAGAGACCAAACAAGTTTAAGCTTGTTTGGCCTCCTTAATACAATACGTTAGTACAGCTGTACGCTTAAAGTTCGTTAAGCTTCCAACTAGGTAACTGAGATTCATAGCTCGCGATCTGATCCGCATAGGCTAAGGTCAAACCAATCGCATCTAATCCGTTAAGCATGTTGTGTCTTGCCGAACCTGCGATCTCAAAGTTGAACACTGCACCAGATGGAGAGGTAACGGTGAGCGCTTCGAGATCAACCACAATCTCAGCACCTTCATTGGCCTCAACTTCATCCATGAGCTGTTGCACTTCAATATCACTCAGACGGACTGGCAATAAACCATTATTGATGGAGTTACCATAGAAGATATCGGCAAAGCTTGGCGCAATAATCACGCGTAATCCGAAATCGGCTAAAGCCCAAGGTGCATGCTCACGGCTAGAACCACAACCAAAGTTCTCTTTCGAGATAAGTACTGACGCGCCCTTATACCTTGGAAGATTCAAGCTAAAATCAGGATTTGGCTCATCACCGGCATCATCGAGATAGCGCCAATCATGAAATAGGTGAACTCCGAAACCATCTCGGGTCACTTTAGATAAAAACTGCTTAGGAATAATCTGATCAGTATCAATATTAGCGCTGTCGATCATCACAGCTAGGCCAGTGTGATTAGTAAATGCTTGCATAATAATCTCCTAAAGAGTTTGACGAATATCGACGAAATGACCGGCAACAGCAGCAGCTGCAGCCATTGCAGGGCTAACAAGGTGAGTACGACTCCCCCGTCCCTGACGTCCTTCGAAATTACGATTACTCGTAGAAGCACAGCGATCGCCAGCCTCCAATCGATCATCATTCATCGCTAAGCACATTGAGCAACCTGGTAAACGCCATTCAAAACCTGCTTCGATAAAGATCTTATCTAGTCCTTCAGCTTCAGCTTGCTCTTTCACTAGCCCTGAACCGGGTACCACAATCGCAGTAACACCTACTGCAACTTGCTTACCTTTTGCATGCAGAGCTGCATCGCGCAAATCTTCAATACGTGAGTTAGTACAAGAGCCGATAAAGACCTTGTTTATACTCACATCTTTCATGCTCGTGCCCGCGGCTAGCGCCACGTACTCTAATGCTTTTTCTATGCTCGCCTTGACGGTAGCATTCGACTCATCGGCAGGATTTGGCACTAAACCATCAATAGCTACCACCTGTCCGGGGTTGGTTCCCCAAGTGAGCTGTGGCGCAATATCAGCAGCTTCAAGTACCACAGTCGCATCAAAAACGGCATCAGCATCGGTGTGAAGTTCAGCCCACGCCGAAATAGCTTGCTCCCAAGACTCTCCCTTAGGTGCAAATTCACGTCCTTTAAGGTACTCAGCAGTTTTCGCATCTGGTGCAACCATCCCTGCCTTGGCGCCCATTTCGATAGCCATATTACATACCGTCATGCGCCCTTCCATAGAGAGCGCTTCAATCGCTTCACCACAGAACTCAACAACAAAACCTGTACCGCCATCCATGCCAATTTTGCCGATGATCGCAAGCACGATATCTTTTGCCGTAATGCCTGGAGTCACATGACCACGAACCTCGATTTTCATCGTTTTAGCTTTGCTTTGGCGCAAGGTTTGCGTCGCCATCACATGCTCGACTTCTGAGGTACCAATACCAAATGCAAGTGCACCAAACGCACCATGGGTCGCTGTATGAGAATCGCCACACACAATAACAGTGCCTGGCAAGGTAATGCCAAGCTCAGGGCCCATAACATGAACAATACCCTGATTTTTATGATGAATATCATATAGGCGAATACCAAACTCCTTACAGTTTTCCTGTAGGGTTTCAACCTGAATACGCGCCATTGGGCTTAATGCATCTAGACTGGCACTCTTTGTTGAGGTGTTATGGTCCATAGTGGCAAAAGTTTTCTCTGGCGCGCGTAATCTACGACCCGCCACCTTCAAACCACTAAACGCCTGAGGTGATGTCACTTCATGGACAAGATGTCTATCGACATAGATAAGCGGCGCTTCACCTTCAGTGGCAACCACAATATGGGTATCCCATACTTTTTCGTATAATGTCTTAGCCATGAATTAATAACCTCCCATTTCGAACCAGCTCATATTCGCAGCAACGGAGGTATCCATCTCACACCGCTTTTCGTATAATGTTTTAGCCATGAGTTATGCGCCTTCTCTAATGACTTGAGCAATATAATCACCCATCTGTGAAGTTGTTTTAGCATTACTACGCTCATCAGCAGGTAACAACTCGCCCGTCAGATAACCATCACTAAGGGCTTTACCTACGGCAGCTTCAATCGCTGCAGCCGCATCTTCAAGCTTCAAACTGTGACGCAGTAATAGTGCTGCAGATAAAATTTGAGCCACTGGGTTTGCGATACCTTGCCCAGCGATATCCGGCGCACTGCCACCAGCAGGTTCATACAAACCAAAACCTTTGCTGTTCATGCTAACCGATGAAAGCAGTCCCATTGAGCCAGTTAACATGGCAATCTCATCAGAGATGATGTCACCAAACAAGTTAGAACAAAGCATGACGTCAAATTCATTAGGGCGACGAAGTAGCTGCATTGTCGCGTTATCGATATAGATATGCTCAAGCTCTACATCAGGGAAATCTTTGGCAACCTCTTCAACCACTTCACGCCACAATACAGAACAGGCCAGCACGTTGGCTTTATCAACTGAAGTGACTTTGTTACGACGCCCTTGAGCTGCTTCAAAAGCAATCTTAGCAATACGGGTGATCTCTTTACGGCTATAACGCATGGTATCGAAAGCTTCTTCGTTCTCACCTTCGCCTTGGCGCCCTTTAGGCTTACCAAAATAGATACCACCAGTTAGTTCACGTACACACAAGACATCAAATCCTTTTGATGAGATATCACTGCGCAGTGGTGACATATGCTCAAGGCCGGAGTGCAACTTAGCCGGGCGCATATTACAAAATAGTTCGAAATGACCACGAAGCGGCAATAGAGCACCACGCTCAGGCTGATCATTAGGAGGTAAGTGCTCCCACTTAGGGCCGCCAACCGATCCAAAAAGAATGGCATCAGAGGCTTCACACCCTTTTAGCGTTACATCTGGCAGCGGACAACCATGGTTATCAATAGCAGCTCCACCAATATCATATTCACTATATTCAATAGCAAGCTCGAATCGCTCCTCTACAGCACTGAGCACTTTACGCGCTTCAGCCATTACTTCAGGCCCAATTCCATCTCCGGCTAATACCGCTATTTGATAACTCATACGACACTCAACTCCTGATCTTCAATGTTAATATTCTAATAATTTAATAGGGTCTTTTGCCCTGTACGCTCATCTCAATCGCCAAACTCAAGCTAAAAAGACAAATAGCTCTTAGGGCTAAACGCCACCAAGCGATTTCGATTTTTGCTGTATTCTTTGCTTACAATCTGCCACTTTATCTGCGCGCCAAGTCAAGTTCATTACATGTATGAGCGCCTGCACTGAAGCTTCAACCACATCAGTTGCCAATCCAACACCATGGAAGCTTTGCCCTTGATAGCTAGCCTCAATATCTACCTGACCTAACGCATCTTGTCCTTCACCCTTAGCGCTAAGTTTATAGCTGGTGATATTCACTTCACACTTGCTCGCACGAGCAATGGCGTTATAGGCGGCATCGACAGGACCGTTACCGGTTGCAGCCTCAGTAATACTGTCACCCTCTAGCTCAACTGTCACAGTGGCGGTTGCATGACCTTGGGTTGAATCAGAGTGCACCACTAACTGCTTAAGTTGGTAATATGACTCCTCTTCCGCTTGCGCCTCCATAAAGGTCAGTGCCTCAAGATCATAATCAAAAACCTGACCTTTTTTATCAGCAAGCTTAAGGAAAGATTCATACAGGGTATCCATATCATAATCTTGCTCACCGTAGCCCATCTCTTCCATGCGATGTTTAATCACATGGCGACCAGATCGTGATGTCATATTCAGATTATTACGTGGAAGCCCTATGCTTTCTGGAGTCATGATCTCATAGGTATTTTGCGACTTCAGCATGCCATCTTGATGAATACCCGATGAATGCGTAAAGGCGTTCGCGCCAACGATAGCTTTGTTAGGCTGCACAGGCATATTACATAGCTGACTGACTAAGTTTGAAGTGCGGTGGATCTCTTTAGCATTGATCCCCGTCTCTAATCCAAGCGCTCCTTTACGGGTCGACAAGATCATGGCGATCTCTTCTAGTGAACAGTTACCCGCTCGCTCGCCAATGCCGTTAATCGTACATTCTATCTGACGTGCACCGTGCTGAACCGCTGTAATTGAGTTGGCAACGGAAAGACCTAGATCGTCATGACAATGCACTGAAATTACGGCTTGGTCGATATTAGGCACTCGATTAAATAGCGTTTGGATAATGCCACCGAACTCGCTCGGAACGGTATAACCCACAGTGTCAGGGATATTAATCGTGCGTGCACCCGCTTTAATCGCCTCTTCAACCATACGGCATAAGTTATCAATAGGTGTACGACCCGCATCTTCACAAGAGAACTCTACATCGTCGGTAAAACGACGAGCATATTTGACCGCACCGACAGCCATCTCCAGCACTTGATCAAATGAGCGCTTAAGCTTACTTTCTACGTGAATGGTCGAAGTGGAAATAAAGGTATGAATTCGAAATTGTTCTGCAACTGATAGAGATTGCGCTGCTGCATCAATATCTTTCTCAAGCGCTCTGGCTAACGCACACACTCGACTGTTTTTAATCGTACGGGCGATAGTCTCTACAGATTTGAAATCGCCAGGAGAGGAGACAGGAAAACCCACCTCCATAACATCGACACCTAAACGCTCCAAAGAGAGTGCTATCTGTAGTTTTTCCTTAACCGTCAAACTGGCCGCAAGAGCTTGTTCGCCATCACGTAGGGTTGTATCAAAAATAATCACTCGGTTAGACATCTGCTTTCTCCGTGGAATAGCTATTTATTTTTATGCGCTACATCTCGTTGCTGGGTACATAAACAAAAAACCCCGCGACTCGTAGCGCGGGGTTTTGAATGTTGGTGACTCTAATCAATCGTGCAACACTACTTCCTCCGCGCAGAAACTGCGAGAATGAGAATGAGGAGGTTCAGTAATGCACTATTAGTATTCATTTAGTCTTATATCGCTGTTATATTCAATCCGCATAAATAATTATGCGTTCATTTTTTAATACTACAGGTTAATTTTTAACGTGTGGAGCCGCGAGTGTCAACCCCATTTTTTTCATTATGAACAGATTAGACCAGAAAATACCGTTTCAACGATCAATAATCTCTTGTTAACCAGTGATCTTTTACACACTGTTTATGCAAGGCTTGAGCTCACAATAAGCAGTAAAATCAATCATCGCTGTTTTTTAATACAACACAAGAGGGGAATTCGTTATAATGCCGAATTCAATCATTAAAATTGATATTTGGGACTTGAATAAATGGATTTTCGCCTCATAGTACTGTGCCTGTCATTCTGGTTCGCGCCAGCGTGGGCAAATACTATGGATCGGCTCAATAACATCAACACACTGCTCTACGAGTACCCAAGCAGGGCGCTTGAAGAAATAAACACGCTCGACAATATCACCTCCCCCATTAAGCTATCTGAATCTGAAAAGTTAAGGTTGTCTCTTCTACGCTGTGAAACTTACCTGCAACTAGGAGAGAATCAAGCGGCCATTAATATTGCGAGAATGAGCGAAGCCAAAGCAAAAGTGATGGAGCTTGAAGAAGCACGTCCCTACTTCATGAACTGTATGGCAGGTGCCCTTACCCAATATGGTGACTACCGTCAGGCATTGCCCATTATTGATACCTCGATAGCGCTCTCCAGGGAGTTTCAGCAGCCCCAATCCTTAATCAACGGCTTAATGCTCAGGGGGCTTATTGATGCCCGCATAGATAGTTACAGTAACGCCTCTGAAGATCTGCGTTTAGCGATTGCTATCTATCCAGAGCTATCAAAACAGCCATTCAATTGGAGCTGGCCGCCTCTTGCCTATGCTCGCCTCTCCTTAAGTCAACTTTTGGCACAAAGAGGTGAGTTTAAACAAGCCTATTCAGTCATAAATAGCGCACTAGCATCCGAGCCTCTGCAAGGAAAAGTCAAAGCTCAACTCTTAAACCAAGTAGCTTACATGGCACTGTTAATTCAACTCCCGTCGAGCGATGCCTTAATATTAAATGCAAAGAGCCAACTACCTGAACTAGGTACCGCCTTTGAGCTGGCTCAGAGCTACACACTCATGGCTCAACTTGAATATATTCGAGGAAACTTTAGGCGGGCAATTCAACTTTTAGAGATCAGCTTAAACACCTTCAAAAAGCAAAAGAAATCTTTGGAGGTCATCAGGGCACAACGTCAACTTGCCGAGTCTTTATTCGCGAGTGGTGCCACCAATAAAGCCCTAACCCTGATGAAGCAAACGATAGAGGTCGCAACGCGAACATCACGCTACGATGAGCTAGTGCTCTGCTATCAAATATTGAGTCTGCATTATGAAAAAGAGGGAGATTTTAAACTCGCTTATAAGTATAAAGAGAGCCAATTTAAAGCGGCTGAAAACTCGTATAACTTCATAAAAGATACCCGACTACTGCAATTAAACGCCAAGTTAAGCCGCCAAAAACAAGAGCTTAAATCGGAAATCAATAACAATATGGCGTCGGTAAGTCCTGGGTTTGGTTTCCAATCTGGCTATGCCATTATTTTTATCTTGTTGCTCATTACGTCAATATTGAGCTTTCTCACTTATCGATCAAAACACCAAGCTAAGCAGATTACGAGTTTTCCAGAAGCTAAAACCGAAGAGCAAAAAATCGATCGTCTACTCAGTAACAGTAAACTCGGCGGCTTTCCTTTGAGTCTTATCCTGATAAATACCTTACAAGTTTATCGTGACGATCTCCCCATACTGAATGCACAGCTGGAAAAGTTGCTCAGGGAGCAAGACCTAATGGTTAATGGAAGTAATGAGGAGATAATCTTGCTCTTGCCCTATACCAAAGAGGAGGGAACTTTAAAACTGATCACACAGATAAAAGAGCTGATGATCCCCCTTTTACGAGGTAACATCAGCAAGATAGGTTATGCAAAGATGCAACAGCATGACAGTATCACTTCATTGATCAAACGCGCCAATGTGCAACAGTTAAGGCAAAGAAAGCAAAGAGAGACAAATTAACCTCTCACAAACTCTCTACCCCTCAGTTAAGTAACTGCTTATCTCATCAAGAAACTCACCACCGAAACGGCTCAACTTGCGCTCACCAACACCGTTTACAGCTAGCATTTCACCGGGACTTGTTGGAAGTATCGCCGCCATTTCGGCTAACGTCGCATCGTTAAATACTAAATAAGGTGGCACATCAAGCTCTTCTGCCAACTTACGCCTAAGCTGCTTCAATCGTGCGAACAACTTACGGTCATAGTTAAGCGGTGCCCGAGTATTGCTGCCTCTACGCTTAGTGGTGCTTTGCAGCACCATTCTCGGCTCAGCGAGCAGTAATTCAACATCACCTTTTAGTACCGAACGCGCCGATGGGTTAAGTTTCACCGAGGAGCCCCGAGTGATATCTTGACTGGCAAACCCCAGGTGTATTATCTGACGTATGATACTCAGCCAGAATTCATGGCTTTTGTCTTTACCTATTCCCCAAGTGGACAACTTATCATGGCCACGATCTAACACTGTTGCCGCTTTAGAGCCCCTAAGCACCTCAATGAGGTGGTTAATACCAAAGCGCTGATCTAAGCGATAGATACAGGACAGCACCTTCTGCGCATCTTGAATCCCGTTATAACGCTTAGGAGGATCTAAACAGATATCACAGTTACCGCAGGGCTCAGAAGCACTCTCATCGAAATAGTGCAGTAGTACCTGACGTCGGCAAGTTTGCGCCTCAGCGAAAGCCGCCATGGTATTTAGTTTATGAAATTCAACTTGTTGCTGTGGACCAGGTTCAGACTGCTCGATAAGATGGCGCACTCGGCCAATATCAGCAGGATCGAATAACAATAGCGCTTCAGAATCTAGGCCATCACGACCCGCTCTTCCGGTTTCTTGGTAGTAGGATTCAACACTTTTTGGGATGTCGTAATGCACGACATAGCGCACATTAGACTTGTTAATGCCCATACCAAATGCCACTGTCGCCACAACGATATCGAGTTGATCTTTTAGGAACCTGTCCTGAACGTCTGCTCGCTCCTCTTGGGTTTTACCCGCGTGGTAAGCTTCTGCATTATGGCCTTGTAACCTAAGTCGCTCAGCCACTTCATCGACACGGCGGCGGCTACTGCAATAGATAATTCCGCTGGTGCCATTTTGGGCAACAACGAATTGACGTAACTGATTCGCAGCATTGAGCTTTTCAGCCACTGTATAGCGAATATTGGGTCTATCAAAACTGGTTAGCAATGAATAGGGTGTGATGGTTAATCTATCGCAGATATCTTTGCGAGTAGCCTGATCTGCGGTTGCCGTTAACGCCATAATCGGCACATGAGGAAACACTTCACGAAGTCTACCTAGGGCGGCATATTCAGGTCTAAAGTCATGGCCCCATTGTGAGATACAGTGAGCTTCATCGATAGCAAAAAGGGAGATATGCAGTTCATGCAGTCTGTCGATAAAGTGCCCTTGCAATAAACGCTCGGGAGAGACATAAAGTAGCTTTAATTCGCCACTGTGCATCTGTTGTAAAATCTTAGCGCTCTCCTCTCTAGGTAAAGAGGAATTCAGGTAAGCAGCGCTGACCCCCATCTGAGTCAAGCTATCAACCTGATCTTTCATTAATGAAATAAGAGGGGATACTACAATGGTTAACCCTGGGAACTGTAAAGCAGGCAACTGATAACAGAGGCTTTTACCCCCACCTGTCGGCATGATAACCAAACAGTCATAGCCGGAACAACTCTGCTCTATCACCTCTTTCTGACCATCTCTGAATGTCCGGTAGCCGAAAACAGACTGTAGGCTGGCGGAGAGTGGATCTAATTGAGCTTCATTTATCGCTTGTTCCATTGGGCTTCAGAGTCAGAAATTGGGCTGCCTATTCTAATACCAAATTCAGTAAATTGCTTGCCTATTACACTTGGTTTTCTGCAATTGCTTTCAGTATCTATTGCAAGAAATTCAAATCACTTAACGGCGTTAATCAGCTGATTTTATTAATGTGTTCATCTTTTTCACAACTTAAAGTTATGATTATTGCTTGCTTAACGACCTAGGTTAGCGATAGATTAATTGCTCTAATAATCGACAAAAGAGAAGTTAACCTCCATGACTAGCCCTATTCAAGTCGAGATCCTACAAAGAGTCGCAGAGGTTTTCGACAAACAGGTTCCATTCCACAACTTGTTAGGTATGGACATTAAACGCTATGACCTTGACGGTGTTGAAGTCGTCGTTAATATGAAGCCTGAACTCATCGGCAACATTCATCAGAACATTCTCCATGGCGGTGTAACAGCAACCGTACTCGATGTCGTCGGTGGATTAACAGCCTTTTCTGGGCTGGTTGCTAGCCGAGATGATTGGAGCGTTGACGATCTACAAACTCGGCTGCAAACCTTGGGTACTATCGATCTTAGAATTGATTATTTACGACCCGGCAGAGGATCTATCTTTACCGGCACGGGTACAGTCATACGTGCAGGGAACCGAGTCTCGGTCTGTCGTATGGAGCTGCATAATGAGCATGGCGATCATATTGCTTTTGGAACAGGGACTTATATGGTTGGCTAACGCCGAACATTAACAGCAGTGTCAATTTAGCTTTCCTGCTGTCACAAACTGATGACAGCAGGAAAGCTAAAACGAATCTATACCCAAGCTTGAGCCCGTTAGTCATGAGGCATACAATAGCCGTCACTCTCCTTGCTGTAGCTTGATTAATGCTTAGTTCTGAACAAAATAAGGGCATCGCATCCGCGATTTGCGCATACACCCTATGGGGCTTTGCTCCCCTCTACTTTAAATTACTCGGTGATGTCCCAGCCCCTGAGATCTTAATCCATCGAGTGATCTGGTCATTTGTCTTCGTCACATTCCTTATGATGATGTTTGGTGGCTTTTCACGGCTCAGACAAGTGCTTAAAAGACCAAAACAGCTAATCATACTTACCATTACCTCCATTTTAATTGCAGGTAACTGGTTGTTGTTTATCTGGTCGGTTAACAATGATCATATGTTGGATGCCAGTTTAGGTTATTTCATCAATCCGTTAATTAACGTCATACTCGGCATGGTATTTCTGAGTGAGCGACTGCGTAAACTCCAGTGGCTGGCGGTGGCTTTAGCGGCAACAGGTGTCTTAGTTCAGGTAATCTCATTTGGTTCTATCCCATTAGTCTCTCTTGGGCTTGCCTGTTCATTCGGCCTTTATGGCTTATTACGCAAAAAGGTCAATGTCGATGCAAAAACCGGCCTGCTAGTAGAAACGGCAATCTTATTTCCTGTTGCCTTGATCTTCTTGTTTGCTAACTTTGGTGACTCGCTGACTCACTTAATGAATAATGATCTATCCCTTAATCTGCTCCTGATGGCTGCGGGTATTGTTACCACTATTCCTCTATTATGCTTTGCAGCGGCCGCAGTGAGGATCCCTCTCTCGATGCTGGGTTTCTTCCAGTATATTGGTCCAAGTATCATGTTTATCATGGCCATTACACTGTTTAATGAACCTTTCGATCTAGAAAAAGGGATCACCTTTGCCTTTATCTGGAGTGCGCTAGTCATCTTTACTATTGATATGTTTTATAAAAGAAAACCTATCGTTTAGAGACCATCAAGCCCCTTGACGGGGCTTGATTCAATACTCTGCTAAGACTAATCGAATTTATAGCTAAACTGTAACGTCGCACTGCGTCCAGGCTCGGTGTAAACCACATAACCACCCGGCGTAAACGGCATATCATAAGAACTATTAATGGTGATCTCATCAGAGAGGTTTTTCAGTATTAAGCCAAGTTGCCAGTCAGAGTTGGTATTGATCAAAGCGATTTGCGCATTGTATTTTACAAAGGCCTCTTGCTCCGTAAAGGGATTCAAATCTGCATTAGTAAAGTAACTAGACTTAAATACCGTTTCGGCCATCACCCTAATGTCATAATCACTACTCAACTCACTTCGATACTCTAAGCCGCTACTCCCGGATACTTTTGGCGACAGCGCATTTGGCTGACCAGAAAGATCACAGGAACTGCCATTCGCCTCAATATTGTCAGACGTTGCGCTTAAACTGGTAAAACATTTCGCCCCACTAAAGTCATCCCAACTAAAATCGAGTAAACCTAAGCTGCCAGACCACATCCAATCATCAGCAAATGCCCATCGGCCATCAAGCTCTAGTCCGTAAGAAGTCGCCTTAGCGCCATTTTCGACATAGAAACCGGTACTGCCATCAAAGGTGGAGGTTTGCAGATCGCTAAACTGCATATAAAACAACGCCAGATTAAGATCCGCCGCACCATCATCTAAGGTTAACTTACTGCCAATTTCATAGGACAAAACCGACTCATCATCAAACTCAAAATTTTCAGGCAGGTTAGCCCTAGCATCAAAACCGCCTGACTTAGCTCCCTTAGCAATACTGGCATAGAACATCGCATCTTCAAGTTGATACTTTACCGACAATGCCGGCGTGAAACTTTCCTCTGTGCGCTCTGCGTGGATACTATGGTCGCTCCCCGTTCGATAAATAGGATTAACAATATTTTGCGTGTTACTGCCTAAAAGAAGTGGATCTAAATAGGGATAATCGGCACCTAACATCAAGCTGTAAACTGAACCGGGAATCCCCGCTAACCCAAAGTTATTTAACGCAGGTTTAAGCGCTGGAGGTGAGATCAGCGGCACTTGCGAGATAGGGGTGCCTGAGACTAAATCCACTAAGGTCAGATCACGGCGACCCTTTTTCTCTTCATGGGTATACCTAAGTCCTAAACTGGCACTCCAGTTATCATCAACCTGCCAATCAAACTTACCAAACACACTCATCACTTCAGAGTCACTACTAAAACCACGCACTCCATCAAATTGCAGTGCATACGCCAAAAAGTGCTCATCATAGGTCAGCTCTGAATCTTGATAATAAGCCCCTAAAATATAATCAAAGGTCTCACCTCCCTTTGATGCAAGACGAAACTCCTGACTAAACTGCGTGTATTCCTCGTCACTCACACTTCTGTAAAGCAAAGGTCTTGGGGTTCTATCGCCATCATTTGAGGTATCGACTTGATAGGATTGCCAACCACTTACCGCACTTAAGGTGTGTTCATCTAGCTCATACTCAACCTTTAAAGTCTGATGGCTCGCAGTAAACTCTCCGCCCTCTTCTTCGCCTAATGCCGGAGCAGTTTTGGCTGATGTCAGACTCACGCCATAATCACCTAAACTTGCCGCTAAAGCAGGATTGGCAGCCGCAAGTGCTGGCTCTAATATCCCCTTGGTATTACTGTCTCCAACAAACTCATCTTTATCTTCTTGCAACTTAAGCTCAATGCTCAAATTATCGGTTGGCTGCCAAGCCAGCGATAAGCGCCCCAATAAGGTTTCATGCTGCACTTCATTTTGATCAATCACGCTATTGGTCATGTAACCGTCACTGTCGACAGCCCTGAATGCAAAACGGGCTTGAAGGTTATCTGCTAGAGGACCAGATACCGCTCCTTCAAAGGTCAGGCCTTGATTGGTCATGTCATAGCTGCCATTGAGATAACCACTGAAATAGTCTGTCGGCGTTGCAGTGGCCAAGTTTAACGCCCCAGCGGTGGTGTTCATGCCAAACAAGGTGCCTTGTGGACCTCGCAGTACTTCTACCATCTCAAGATCGAGAAAAGTGCTGCGCATCAAATGTCCACGCCCACGGTAGATCCCATCGACATAGGTTCCCACCGTCTGTTCAAAACCTTGATTAGGCCCAGAACCCAAGCCGCGCATATAGATATTAAATCCCTGACCAGACTGACTTACGGTGAAATTACCAATACGGCTCGATAGCTCCTCCGTATTGGTAATGTTCATATTCTCTAGTGTTTCTCTATTGACCGTCGCAACAGACAAAGGCACCTCCTTGACACTCTCGGTGCGCTTTTGCGCTGTCACTGTGATCACTTCGAGCTGCCTTTTTCTAGCTTGTGTTTTTTCTGTCACTTCATCATTGGCGTATGATGCCAAAGGCACGCCAATCACAGCAAAAATAATCAGTTTTGATAATAATGTTAAACGCATAGTCCACTCTCTTTCTTCTATTTTTTAATAGTTATTGGAATACGCAGATGAATACGACTAAACCCCATCTGTAAAATTGGCTCGCCATCCCCAGCGAGCCAGCCCCATTAAATACAGGGAAAAACAGCCTCAAACATAGAGGGCATCATGTAGTGCGATTTAGGAAAATACGCCTGCATAACTTTTTGCTCATCCCCAGGCTTGAGGATCTTTTGCACCGCATGAGGAAAGTCCGGCGATGCGAGTAAATTACGGATCTGCACTACGGCCATATCTTCATCACCTAAACCATCTCCGTCAGCAGCCATCTCAAGCCAAGCAACACCACACTCACGCTTAGCATTACGGGGACGGTCTTCCTCCCGTGACACCACGACAGTGTAGTAACCGTGTTGATCTAACGGCACCTCTTCATCAAACAAACAATCCGTCACCCGAGTATTAGCAAAGCTTTGATTGGAACAGATTGACCAGTAACGAAGGTCCGCTTCACTGTGTTTACGCTCACCGTAAAAAGACTTACTCACCTTAGGCATCTTGGCGCGGATCACTAACACCTTGCCAAATTTTCTATTCACGATTGAACGGATATAGTTATTGTCTAGATTGGGATAAAAGCCCCCTTCAGAGCGCCGACCGGCTTTCACTTTCTCGCCTGAATACATCGACAATAAAAACTCTCTGTCATATTGGATATACCAAGAGGCGGGATTAGTCGCCGGCCACGTTGCAGGTTTATCCGCTTGATCTCTCAGTGCCACATATTTTTCAGCCTTGATATTGAGGGCGCTAGGATCAATTTTCAGCTGCTGACTCGACTTTAGCGCGTCACAAGCCTCACTGCCCTTGAGTCGCTTACCATCACTTAAGGTCAACACTGGCGATGGCAAAGGCACGCCTCCAGTAATTGAAGCTTGTTCATCCGGTAGATAAATACGGTAAATCAGCAATTGCTGGTCTTTCTTATAACTAGGGGCATAAATGCTGGTACGTACGGTATTACGCTGCATCACGCCACGCTCTATTTCTGGCGGCACACCGGTTTTCACACCAAGGCTATAGCTGCGACTTTCAGCCTGGCGGTCAGCACCCGCTTGATAAGGGTTAGTGTTATTCAATTTGGGGGCGATCAAGTAATCAGCAACAGAGTCCTGAGGTCTTCCCCACTCATCGTAGCTGATCAAAGATTGATAACGAGCATGGGCAAACTCTCCATCAACCTCTAACTTAGCCCTTTTTGGAATGGTAAAAGTCGCCGCCCAGTAAAAAACATTGGCATCGGGATACGCAACATTGATATAGGGATCGGCACTAAAAGGGCCACGATTCCAAAAACAGGTACGTGGTCCTTCAATGTCGGCCGTCGGCTTCTCATAATCCAATGGTTTAGCCTGAATATTCAGACTCACACTGGTCAGAAAAAAAACAGATATCCATTTGAGTCGTTGCGTGCTTATTATATTAGCGATGTCGTAAGCCATCTTTCTCCCCTGCGAAAATGAAACGAAATTGTTTACTTTTCGTAAATAGATTTAGAGTATTAACCTAGACGATAAAGAGAGGGCCAATTGTCGCCAAATAGACAATCTATGAAAAAATATAGCCAAGATGAGTTAGCTGTATTTCTCAGGTATTCCGGGGTTTTTAGTGCTTGTGAACAAGCTGAAATAGACTATATTCTGAGCCAGATAAAGACCTATCATTATAAAAATGAAACGGTTATAGCCCATAGAGAAGACATTGGCGATCAGGTTAGATTTGTCATTAAAGGCAGCCTAAATGTGGTCGCAACCAGTTTAGATGGTAAAGAAGTGCGATTTCCTCCAATCGGTCCACACCGCTGGATGGGATGGATGTCCTGCTTTGATAGCCAAGCACTCTCCCATGATTGGGTCGCGACGGCTAAATCTGACGTCATTGTGATATCAGGTGCGGTCATTCGAAAACTGTGTGAAAATAATCCCGATCTGTACCCAAGAGTGATGGCTGAGATTAATCGACAGTTTAAATTATTAATGAATTGGACAGAGTTTGTTAGCCTACATTCTCTTAATGCCAGAGTCAGAATGTTGATCAATATCTTATCGCAAATAAGTGCCACTCCAATGGATGACAAACCCGGTTGGCTGCAGGTTGATGTCACCCAAGAGCATCTCGCTTCTTTCTTAAATCTCTCTCGACAAACAGCCAATAAACTACTGGTTGAATTAGAGAAAGATGGTTACATCAGTATTGGCTACCGAAAAATTTTAATTAACGCAGACAAGTTACCCAGTCTAACCAACCAATCTTAAACTCGAGAAAACCCTAAAGCTCTAACGCAAGAATTTTAGACTTGCGTTGATAGTTGTAGAGTTGCTTCTTCTTATTCGGTAACTCATCCACCTCAACAATTTGAAAGCCGTGCTCCAAGAACCAATGAATGCTCCGTGTCGTCAAGGCAAACAGGCGCGTATAACCTCGTACTCTGGCTTGGCCTATGATGTTTTTCAGTAACAAGCTCCCTCTGTCTGCATCTCGGTATTCAGGATGCACCACTAAACAGGCAAACTCTCCGGCACTGTCCTCTTCAAAGGGATAAAAAGCCGCGCAGCCAATGACCAAGTTATCACGCTCAATCAGCATGAACTGCTCGATTTCCATCTCCAGTTGCTCACGAGAGCGGCGCACTAAAAATCCTTTTTCCTCTAAAGGACGAATAAGATTGAGGATGCCACCAATATCACTAATGCCAGCCCTACGCAGCCGCTCTGCACTTTCTGTGACTATCTGAGTGCCAATACCATCTCTGGAAAAGAGCTCCTGCAGCAAAGAGCCATCATCTAGATAACTCACAAAATGACATCGAGAGACCCCATTTCGACAAGCATCGATACTGGCCTTAAGGAAAGCCTTGGTGCCGACACAGACATGAGTTTCATCATCAATGTGATTTAAAATCCCCTGGGCTTCGTTTGGCATCAGTTCGGCCAATACATCGCCTGAACTATCTAAAATGCCTTTTTGCGAACTAAAGCCGATCATCTTGTCAGCCTTAAGCTTCACCGCAATTTGAGTGGCAACTTCTTCAGCTGTTAAGTTAAAACTCTCACCCGTTACCGAAGCAGCAATGGGCCCAAGTAACACAATGCCATTGTTATCCAGTTGCGCTTTAAGCCCTTGGACATCGATTCGCCTGACCTTACCACTCAAACAATAATCTACACCATCATCGACGCCTAACGGCTGAGCGGTGACAAAATTGCCACTGACCACATTAATATGTGCGCCTTGCATCGGCGTATTACTCAAACTCATGGAGAGCCGTGCCGTAATATCCAGCTGTAAGCCACCTACAACTTGCTTAATAACTTTAAAAGCATCCTCTTCAGTAATCCGTATACCGTTATAGTATTCAGGGATTAGCGCTCTTTCAGCGAGAGCCTCATCAATCTGCGGACGCGCACCGTGAACTAACACCATCTTAATTCCTAGACTGTGCAGAAGGGCAATATCATTAATAATCGAGCGGAACTGACCTTGAGCTAAAGCCTCTCCGCCCAACATTACAACAAAAGTCTTTCCCCTATGTGCATTCACATAAGAGGCCGAGTGACGAAATCCTTCAACGAGTTCTGTTGTCCGCACGCTAATATCTCACTTAATTCATCGTTTGATCGGGTTGCGGGAAGTTACCGCAATTAAAAATCAATGATATTGCATTTTAATTCACAATAACAGCATTTATTTTCACGAAAATTTAAGAGATATTGGCCATAAAGCTCAAATGATGTTGGGTATGAACGACAATTATAGATAATAGTAAGAAATGAATTTTATTGCAGAGCAATACGAAGGGAAGGACAAATTTAAACCAAAAAAAAGCCCCTGAAACAGGGGCTTTTTAAGAAAACTAGGTTTCAAGTTATTACTTGATTTTAGCTTCTTTGTACATAACGTGCTGACGGATAACTGGATCAAATTTCTTGATCTCCATCTTTTCAGGCATGTTACGCTTGTTCTTTTCAGTTGTGTAGAAATGACCAGTTTTAGCGCTAGAAACTAGCTTGATCTTCTCACGATTACCTTTAGATTTAGCCATGGTTTATTATACCTTCTCGCCACGGGCACGAAGTTCAGCAACAACAACTTCAATACCTTTCTTATCGATGATACGCATACCTTTAGTAGAGATACGTAGCTTAACGAAACGCTTTTCACCTTCTAACCAAAAACGATGGTTTTGTAGGTTCGGTAAAAAACGACGACGTGTCGCGTTTTTCGCGTGTGAGCGGTTGTTACCAACCATTGGTTTCTTGCCAGTTACTTGGCATACTCTTGACATGTCAAACTTCTCCAAAACAATATATATAACGCTCGAGCATTAATGTACCTCGAATATGGCCGTCGCCTGAGGCACACAACAGAGGGCGCATTTTATACAGGATCTAAAAGCAAAGATCAAGGGATAGTTAATTTATCCATCCCCGTTCTGCAAATGAAACTATCTCGCGATCGCCTACAACCATATGGTCTAGCAAAGAAACATCTATGGTTGCAAGTGCACATTTCAATCGCTCAGTAATTCGCCTATCGGCCTGACTTGGCTCCGCAACTCCTGATGGATGGTTGTGGCAGACAATCACGGCCGCGGCATTTTTTTCTAACACCAGACTCACTACATCTCGAGGATATACTGAAGCTGAGTCAATGGTGCCTCGAAATAATTCGACAAACTGAATAACCCTATGTTGGCTATCCAGCAATAAGATGGCAAACACCTCATAGGCACGATCGCGCAATTGTCTCATTAAATAGTCCCGAGTTAAATCAGGATCACTTAAAATTTTACCTCTTTTTAAATTTTGTTGCGAAACTCGTCGACTTAATTCAGCTGCAGCGTGAAGTTGAGCATACTTTACCGGCCCCATCCCCGATAAGTGACAAACCTGTGATTGAGACGCTATCAGCAGTTCTCTAAGGCCGCCAAACTCATTAATTAGATTCCTTGCTAGCTCAACAGCACTTAAACCCTGTGAGCCATTCCTAAGGAGTACAGCTATAATTTCAGCATCAGACAGCTGAGACACACCAAATTTAATGAGTTTATCTCTGGGACCTTCGCCTTCAGGCCAATCTTTTATCGCCATCACGACTTCCCTGTGTGATTTATTCAGTAGATCCTGAGTATGGTCTAGTTTTTGAAACTTGTATCCTCTCAGTGCTTTGGTTTGTGATATCTTAAGCGCAATTCATTTTAGCGATAGTATCGTTTCTTAATTTGAGCCATTTCTTATGAGTCAGAGCCAAACTAATCAAAATATCTTACTCGCCATTGGTGGCGGTATTGCAGCCTATAAATCCGCTGATCTTATTCGCCGTTTAAAAGAGCGCGGTTTCGATGTTCGTGTCGTCATGAGTCAAAGTGCAAAAGAGTTCATCACGCCACTGACCTTACAAGCTCTGTCCGGCCACCCTGTCGCGTCCGATCTACTCGATACTGCCGCTGAAGCAGCAATGGGGCATATTGAGCTGGCTCGTTGGGCTGACCTTGTTGTTGTCGCCCCAGCGACTGCCAACCTCATAGCACGCATTAACGCAGGCATGGCTGATGAGCTCATCACGACCACATGTCTCGCCACTGAAGCGCCTGTTGTTATTTGCCCAGCCATGAATCAGCAGATGTATCGTAATCAAGCAACCCAAGATAATCTAGCCAACTTAGCCAAACGTGGATTAACCATATGGGGACCTGCTTCTGGCAGTCAGGCCTGTGGCGAAGTCGGTCCTGGCCGTATGCAGGAACCGCTTGAGATTGCTCAACAGGTGGAACAATTTTTTGCACCGAAGTTGCTTCAAGGTCAATCAATCTTACTGACTGCTGGGCCCACTCGTGAAGCGATAGATCCTGTTCGCTACATCTCCAATCACAGTTCTGGAAAAATGGGCTTTGCATTAGCTAAAATGGCAGCTGCAATGGGGGCTAATGTCACCTTAGTCGCAGGTCCTGTGCACTTACCAACACCAGCAGGCGTTACTCGTCTCGATGTTGAATCGACTCAAGACATGCTGAACGCAGTTATGCAAAATGTTGATAATAATAAAATATTTATTGGTTGCGCCGCAGTTGCTGACTATAGAATTGGCGAAGTAGCCGAAGATAAAATAAAAAAATCAGCGCAGAACATGCAACTTGCACTCGTTAGAAATCCTGATATCTTAGCCACCGTTGCCAGCCACAAGCCGCGTCCATTTACGGTAGGTTTTGCCGCTGAAACCCAAGATGTTGAACACTATGCTAAAGATAAATTAATCAGGAAAAAGCTAGATATGATCGCCGCTAATGACGTATCTAATCCTGAGCTCGGTTTCAATGCAGAACAAAATGCGCTTAAGGTTATCTGGGCCGATGGGCAACACGATCTTCCTGCGACAGATAAGTTGATTTTGGCACGCCAACTACTCACCTTAATTGCAGAGCACGTAGCCCTTTTACAAGACGATAAGTAATGAAAACACCAATAGAAGTTAAAATCTTAGATTCACGCATTGGATCAGAATACCCTCTTCCTTCTTATGCTACACCGGGCAGTGCAGGCATGGATCTTCGCGCCATGCTCGACACAAGTATGACCGTTGCACCAGGTGAAACAGTATTAATTCCGACAGGCATTGCTATTCACGTTGCAGAGCCAAGCCTTGCTGCAATGATCTTGCCGCGTTCAGGGTTAGGACATAAACATGGCATCGTATTGGGTAATCTTGTTGGCCTCATCGACTCTGATTATCAAGGTCCACTTATGGTCTCTTGTTGGAACAGAGGAGACACACCTTTTACCTTAGAAATAGGTGACCGTCTGGCTCAATTAATCTTTGTTCCTGTAGTACAAGCTGAATTCAAGCTTGTGGATGAATTTGATAACTCTATGCGCGGTGAAGGTGGCTTCGGTCACTCGGGCACGAAGTAGTTAGCACAACAGAGGAACTAGGGACTTACCGCTAAGCCTCATAGAATTAAACATAAGAGTGACGCTCACCTGTTTTATTGTTTAAGCAGGTGGAACAATCACCTAGTTCCTGCCGTATTTTGAGTGAAGGAAAAACAGATGGCTGCAAGCCCAAAAATTAATCGCCGCGAACATATACTTCAATGTCTGGCAACAATGCTGGAAACCCACCCTGGGCAAAGAATTACCACAGCAAAATTAGCTGCTGAGGTCGGTGTATCAGAGGCCGCTCTGTATCGACATTTTCCCAGTAAAGCACGGATGTTTGAAGGATTAATCGATTTTATTGAAGAATCTCTCTTATCGCGCATCAACCTCATCATGGATGAAGAAAAAGATACCATGAAGCGCTGCCAACATTTACTGCAACTATTACTGATTTTCGCCGAGCGGAACCCTGGCATTTCACGCATCCTAAATGGTGACGCATTATTGGGTGAGCATGACAGATTGCGTAGTCGTATTAATCAAATATTTTCTAAAATTGAAACCCATCTAAAGCAAATTTTACGTGAGAAAACGCTACGTGAAGGCAAAGGGTTTAATCTTGACGAAGCTATTTTAGCGAACTTACTGCTCGCCATTGCAGAAGGTCGAATTTCACAATTTGTCCGCAGTGAGTTTAAGCAAAAACCAACGCAACACTTCGAACAGCAGTGGGTATTTGTTCAGCAACAGTTACTTCAAAGCTAAAATCAACGAGTGACGGCGACTCGGCCGTCACTCGTTGTAACCTATCACTAACAAGCCCCTAAAACCTACGAGCTAACAAACCACACATCTATTGTACATCTGCAACTTTTACCTTATTCTCAATATCAAAATACACACTAAGATGTACAAGGATGTTGCATGATATTCATAAAAAAATTATCCATACTGCTAGTAATCAATATTGGTCTATTTACCCAATTCGTCGCTGCTGCCCCTCAATCCCCTGAACAGCTATTTAGTCGTGGCGCTGAATTCACTAATGTAAAAATCTCCCCCTCTGGCAACTACATTAGCGCTATTACTAAACACGATGGTAAAAACAAGTTACTGATTCTTGATGCAAAAACAAGAAAGCTTCATCATGCTGTATTCTTTCCCGGTAATGCGCAGGTTGGCGATTATGCATGGGCAAACGATGAACGAGTTGTACTACAAAAAGAATACTTAAAAGGCTGGCAGGATCATCCGAGCTATCACGGTGAATTGTTCGCTGTCAATGCTGACGGGTCTCGCGCAACTTACCTTTTTGGTTACAAAAGTGGCAAAAAACAAGTCGGTTCGCATATTAAGAGAAACACTCCAATCCGAGCTACGGCTTATATCTTAGATCCATTGCCTGAAGATGATCGCTATATGCTAGTTCAAGCACTTCCTTGGGGGAATGGCGGTAGCAATACGGCGGAGAATAAACAAAAAGTCTATCGCGTCGATATCTATAACGGTAAACGTAAAAAAATAGCCAGTGCTCCAATTCCTTACGCAAATTTCCTTACGGATCATGATGGTGAAGTTCGCTTTGTCGGTGGCACAAGAGATTACATTAACTATGAGCTGTTTTATAGACAAGGTAGTCAATGGATCAATGTCGAAAAATTGAAACACAACTTGGATGACCTAACCCCTATTGCCTTCGGGGATGATAAGGATACTCTTTACGTCACTGGTCGCGAATCAGGTAAACCAGCTGGTATTTATCTGCTCAATATAAAAACAGGCGAACAACAATTAGTCAGCCAAGATAAAGAGGTTGATCCCAGTAATGTATGGATTAATAAAATCAGCAAAAAACTCTATGCTGTTGAGTATGAAAACGGTTACCCAACCTATGAATTTATTAACCCTAAAGATCCATCAGCTAAATATGTAAAGCAGCTACTGGCATCACTTCCCGGCCATCAAATACACTTAGTCAGCCAAACCAGTGATACTGAACAAATTATCATTAAAGCCTTTAATGATCGTAACCCAGGGGATTACTACTTATTTAACACTAAAGCCGTCAAACTTGAGTATCTGGTGTCAGAGAAAAATTGGCTAGACCCTGAAAATATGGCAGAAGTAAAACCCATCACATTTACGAGTCGAGATGGAGTCCAGATACACGGTTACCTGACACTCCCATACGGTATAGATGCCAAAAACTTGCCCTTAGTCGTTAACCCCCATGGCGGTCCACACGGCCCAAGAGATTTTTGGGGATTTGATCCTCAAAATCAGTTAATCGCCAGTCAAGGCGCTGCGGTACTGCAAGTAAACTTTCGCGGTTCTGGTGGTTACGGCGCTAATTTCGAACATGCTGGCCATCAAAAGTGGGGCACCGAGATTCAATATGACATTATCGATGCCACTAAGCATGTTATAGCCGAGGGAATAGCAGACAAAGAGAGAGTGTGTATCGCGGGTGGTAGCTTCGGGGGCTACTCAGCATTGCAAAGTGCCATTATTGAACCCGATCTATTTAAATGTGCCATTGGTTTTGCTGGTGTCTATGACCTCCCTTTGATGTTCGAAGAGGGGGATGTACAAGGTCGTCGAGCAGGTGAGCGGTATCTAAAGCAAGTACTCGGTGAAGATGAGCAAGTTCTTAAATCAATGTCACCCACTCATAATGTCGATAAACTCAAAGCCAAACTGCTATTAGTTCATGGTGGAGAGGATGAACGTGCTCCCATTGAACAATTTGAAGCATTAGAAGAGGCTCTAGAGAAGCAAAATTATCCGTTTCAAAAGCTGATTATGGACGACGAAGGCCACGGTTTTTATAACGATGAACATAAAGCCAAATATTATGGTGAGATGATGAGTTTCTTAAAGAAAAACCTCAATCTCTAATAACCTAATATTACCGAGAAAAAGCCGATAAGCACTATCGGTTTTTTCTTATCCCCCCACCCTTTTTATGGTATATATTTACACCAAATAACGGTATCCTCCTGCTCTCTCTTAATTCCAGTGTTCAAAGACATTGACCTTGGCGCTAATTATGAGATAAGAGACTTACTGTCCGCAGACAAAAAGATACTGAATATTACCACTCATGATTATGGTGGAGGAACTTATGACATCAAAAGAAGCAATCCTCAGTGAATCTGCACTGCTAGTGCAAAAGGCGCTATTGGAACGTGGTCTCGAAACACCAATGCTACCGACCGAGTTTAGCGCCGAAGAGCGTAAAGTTAAGATTGAGCAGCATATGCGTGAAATCTTAACCTTGATGTCTCTCGATCTATCCGATGACAGCTTAACTGATACTCCACGCCGTATCGCTAAGATGTATGTCGATGAGATCTTCTCAGGCTTAGATTATGCCAACTTCCCGAAAATCACTGTCATTGAAAATAAGATGGGCTTCGATGAGATGGTCAAGGTTAATGGCATTAGCCTAACCAGTACTTGTGAGCACCATTTAGTCACCATTGATGGTTTGGCCACCGTCGCTTATCTACCCCGTAAAAATATCATCGGGTTATCTAAGATTAACCGCATCGTGAGGTTTTTTGCTCAACGTCCTCAGGTTCAGGAACGTCTGACTCAGCAAGTCTTAGTTGCTCTACAAACCCTGCTCGAGACTCAAGATGTGGCCGTTAAGATGGATGCAGTGCATTACTGCGTTAAATCCCGTGGCGTGATGGATTCGACCAGCTCAACAACAACCACGGCTTTAGGTGGCGTTTTTAAATCAAACCCATCCACACGTGCCGAGTTTCTGAGTAACTAAATTTAAAAGAAGGTACTAGGACGCTTCGCTTCGAGGACGGCCTTCGGCCTCACGGTAAAACAGCATAAAAAATGCCGCGATTATAGTTAACTATAATCGCGGCATTTATCTTTTCAGTGAGCGTAGCGTTCCGTCATCCGTAAGCGCAGCGCTCTGTAGCCGAAGGCGTTCTAACCTTTAAATCCCATACTGATCACGGTAGGCGCTAACAGAAGCAAGCTGCACTTCCATACCCGACTTTTCAGAAAGGTAGTTAATCAAATCGCTCAGCTTGATGATAGAGACGATTTCACAACCAAAATCACGCTCAACTTCCTGAATAGCCGACAACTCGCCCTTGCCTTTCTCTTGACGATCTAATGCAATCAACACACCTGCAAGTTCAGCTTCATGAGCGGCGATAATCTCCATTGATTCACGGATTGCCGTTCCAGCAGTGATCACATCATCAACTAACATCACGCGGCCCTTAAGCTCGCTGCCCACCAAACTGCCACCTTCACCGTGCTCTTTCTTCTCTTTACGGTTAAAGCAGTATGGGATATCGATGTCATGGTGTTCACACAAGGCAACAGCTGTCGTTGTTGCGATAGGGATACCTTTGTATGCAGGACCAAATAACAGATCGTGCTCAATACCTGAATCCACTAAAGCAGCAGCATAAAAACGGCCAAGACGAGCCAAATCACGCCCAGTGTTAAACAAGCCTGCATTGAAGAAATAGGGACTTGTACGGCCCGATTTAAGCGTAAATTCGCCAAATCTTAATACCTGACGCTCTAATGCAAATTCAATAAACTCACGCTGATAGGCTTTCACAATCTCTCCTTAAAAATGTAGGGGTAATTTTTAGTAAATTTTATTTTTACTTACAAAAAGGACCCCGTAGGGCCCTTAATAACAATGCAACAAATTAACTCAATGCAGCTTTCTGTACATCGACAATCTCACGGATACCGTGCTTAGCCAACTCAAGTAAGCTAAGTAGCTCTTCATGAGTGAACGGCTCACCTTCTGCGGTGCCTTGGATCTCGATCATTTTTCCGGTTTCAGTCATCACGACATTCATATCGGTTTCAGCTTCGCTGTCTTCGATATATTCTAAATCGCAAATTGGCTCGCCCTTATAGATGCCAACACTAACTGCGGCAATAAGGAACTTAAGTGGGTTAGTTTTCAAAATACCCTTTCCACGTGCCCAGTTCAGTGCATCAACTAGCGCAACACAAGCACCGGTAATCGCCGCAGTACGTGTGCCGCCATCAGCCTGAATCACATCACAATCAATAACAATCGTGTTTTCGCCTAGCGCTTTCATATCAACAGCAGCCCGAAGTGAGCGACCAATAAGACGTTGGATCTCTTGAGTACGACCAGATTGCTTACCACGAGCAGCTTCACGATCCATACGAGTATGGGTCGAACGAGGCAACATACCGTATTCAGCGGTTACCCAACCTTGGCCTTTTCCTTTTAGAAAACGTGGAACACCTTCGGTAAAACTAGCGGTACAAAGTACTTTAGTTTCACCAAACTCAACCAAAACAGAGCCTTCAGCATGAGCTGTAAACTGACGTGTAATTGTCACTGGGCGAGATTGTGCTGGCGTTCTGTCATTTGGGCGCATAGGAAATTCCTGTATTCATAAATCTAAAAGCGATTTGAGCTGCATGATTTTGGGGGGATAGTATAGGGGGTTGTGCCCTTGGATGCCACGATATTCCGTTACAGAACGTAAAGCTCATAGAGTTTACTTTGACCCTTGGCTTCATCGGACTATAATCCCTGTTCACTTTGACGATTTAAACAAACTGGAATACTCACCCATGATCCAAAGCATGACAGCCTACGCTCGTATCGAGCACAAAGCAGAATGGGGCACCGCCTCTTGGGAAATCCGTTCAGTCAATCAGCGTTATTTAGAAACTTACCTGCGCCTACCTGAACACTTCCGAAACTTAGAACCTCTGCTAAGAGACCGTCTACGCAAGCGTTTGAATCGTGGCAAAATTGAAGTAAACCTAAGATATGATCTCGCCGATAATAAGACAAGTGAACTGCAACTGAACCAAGACTTAGCTAAGCAATTAATCACTGCTGCTAACTGGGTAAAACAGGAAGCGGGTCAAGGTGAATTTAATTTAGTCGACATTCTAAAGTGGCCTGGCGTTATGTCAGGTTCAGAACAAGACATGGATGCTTTAAGCAAAGAATTACTCGGTGCATTTGACGGTGCTATCGATCAATTTATTGAAGCACGTGGCCGTGAAGGTGATGCCATCAAGGTGATGCTACAAACACGCCTCGATGCCATCGTTGAGCAAGTCGCCATTGTACGTGAACATATGCCAACCATTATGCAATGGCAGCGTGACAAGCTAATCAACCGTCTTGCTGAAATCACAGGTGAGCTAGATCCTGCTCGTATGGAGCAAGAGATGGTTATCTTAGCCCAGAAAATGGATGTCGCCGAAGAGATGGACAGACTCGACGCCCACGTCGCTGAAACTCAACGCATCCTCAAAAAAGGTGGCGCACAAGGTCGTCGTCTCGATTTTATGATGCAAGAATTCAATCGTGAGTCGAACACCCTAGCCTCAAAATCTATCAGCGCAGAAATCACAGCCGCAGCTGTTGAGCTTAAAGTGTTGATTGAGCAGATGCGCGAGCAAATTCAAAACGTAGAATAACGTTTTATCTATTTGAATTAGTCTATCCAAGCCCAGTTTATCGCTGGGCTTTTGTTTGCCTATCAAATATAGATTTGTGGGTACAAAAGTATCTCTTCGATTTAGATGTATTAAACAGGCTCATTTAAGGGCTTAAATACCCCCAGCTTTCCTTGCGAAAGCTGACTTAGCCTCATATTTTCAAATAAATGTGGTTGTTTTTTACCTCCTCATAAAGCAAAGTGATGTCAGATTATGTTCTTAGCTGTACGTTGCCGTTTTAATTAATATAATTGCTATTCCCTAAACATTGGACGTTATAGTTGCAAAGAGGAAGTCATGACAGGATCAAATAGCATTAACGCTACCACAGCGGTAGGTAACTTTGGTTTCCTCAAAGAGCATGACCCCATCTTTCTGCAGCTAGCACAAAGTGCAGAGCGGGCTTTCTCTAGCGACCCTAACACCACACTAGTTAAGCTGCGCCAGTTTGCCGAAGCGATAGCGCAAGATCTAGCGATGCGCTGCAGCATTGAATTTGACGATAAAACTAATCAAGCTGATCTGCTGTATAGGATAAGCAAAGAACTAAAGCTCGATTCGCAAATCATTAACTTTTTCCACGGATTACGCAAAGCAGGCAACCAAGCTGTTCATCAATTTAAAACCGAACATAAACCAGCATTAGATGGACTGCGAGTAGCTCGCTATATTGCCATCTGGTTCCACCGAGCCTTTGGAGAGCAAGGCGTCGACTTCAAAACGGGTGAATTCGTTATCCCGCAAGACCCGAGTAAACAACTAAGTGAGTTACAAACTCAAATCCAACAGCTTAGAAGCCAGCTTATAGAACATAACGAGCAACTTGAATCCAATCAGCAACTGACCTCCCTGCTTGAGCAAGAAAAAGAGGAGTTTGCAGTACTGGCTCACCAGATGGATGTTGAAGCCAGAGAACTGGCTATTCAAGCCGAATCACACGAGCAAGCACTCGCCAAACAGCAGACTGAATTTGATAACAAGCTTACAAAACTTCAAAAGCAATTAGCCGAGCAAACAGAGGAAACACTCAAGGCGATTAAAGCGCAGCGCAAAGATGTGAATAAGCGTACCAACACCGCCAGCAGTCGCTTTACCCTTAATGAGGAACTAACCCGTATCCTCATAGACCAACAGCTAACCGATGCAGGCTGGGAAGCTGATAGCCAAGAGCTTACATACCAGAAGGGCATCAGACCCGAAAAAGGTAAAAACCTCGCAATAGCAGAATGGCCAACCAAGCATAAAAGTAAAGGTGGACGTGCTGACTATGTATTGTTCTGTAGCTTAACCCCTGTTGCAGTGGTTGAAGCCAAACAGGAAAACGCCAATGTTGCGGGTAAAGTTACTCAAGCAGAGCGCTATTCTAAGGGCTATAAGCTCATAGCACCGCAAAAAGGCGCGTGGGAGTTAGAGGGAAGAAGCATTGCATGGGCTGATGAGGAAGATGGCCATTACCACATTCCATTTGTTTACTCCTGCAATGGACGCCCCTTCAATAAGCAGCTTGCTGAGCTCTCAGGTACTTGGTTCCGCGATACCCGCAAACCAAGTAATGCCAAAAGGCCATTACAACAATTTCATTCTCCCGATGGACTTATCGATAAATTAAAGCGCAGCAGAGATGAAGCAGAAAAGCTGCTGCAGCAAGAGGGTTTCGATTATTTAGGTCTGCGTGATTATCAGCAAAAAGCAATCGTGGCGGTAGAATTAGCTCTTGAACAAGATAAAACTCAATGCTTACTAGCAATGGCGACAGGTACAGGTAAAACCCGAACCATCATCGGCTTGATGTATCGCTTTCTTAAGGCCGAACGCTTCAAACGCATCTTGTTCTTAGTAGATAGAACCGCGCTAGGCACTCAAGCCTGTGACTCCTTCGATGAAGCGCAGCTTGAACAGAATAAGACACTATCTTCTATCTACAATATTGCCGAACTGGGTGATATGAGTAGTGAAGCCGAAACCCGTATTCAAGTTGCCACCGTGCAAGCAATGGTGAAGCGCATCTTTATGTCTGACACGCCACCGTCCCTCGATGAGTTCGACTGTATTATTGTCGATGAAGCACACAGGGGATATGCACTCGATCAGAAAATGACTGAAGGCGAACTCGCTAACCGTGACGCTAGCCAGTACCTCTCCAGCTATCGCCGCGTACTCGATTACTTTGATGCGGTTCGCATAGGCCTTACCGCTACTCCAGCAAAGCACACCAGCGAGATCTTCGGTAAGCCAATATACACCTATAGTTATCGCGAAGCCGTGGCAGAAGATTGGCTCATCGATCATGAGCCCCCTATTCGCTACGAGACTCTACTCAGCAAAAATGGCATCAAGTTTGA
The DNA here is from genome assembly GCF_007197645.1 of Shewanella hanedai. GTDB lineage: Bacteria > Pseudomonadota > Gammaproteobacteria > Enterobacterales > Shewanellaceae > Shewanella > Shewanella hanedai. The sequence continues at coordinate 134,201 of NZ_VKGK01000007.1, read as the reverse complement.
AAAAGGTGAAACCGTATCCGCCATTAATACTCAAACCGGAGAAGTTGAATCTGCAGACTTAGAAGATGAACTTAAGTTCGATGTAGAATCTTTTAATCGCCGCGTTATAACCAAAGGATTTAATGACGTTATCTGCGATCAGTTAGTTAACGAGCTTGACCCTTTTGGGGATGAAAAAACGTTAGTATTCTGCACTACAGACCTGCATGCCGATATGGTTAAAACCGCGCTAGATAGTGCCTTTAACAAGATGTACGGTGATGATTACAATCAGGCTGCCGTTGCAAAAATCACCGGAAAAAGTGACAAGGTCAGCCAGCTCATTCGGCAATATAAAAATGAGCGATACCCAAATATTGCCATCACAGTCGATTTGCTGACAACAGGTATCGATGTTCCTACAATCAGCCATCTGGTGTTCCTACGCCGAGTGAAATCGCGTATTTTGTACGAGCAGATGATGGGCCGTGCAACACGTCGCTGTGACGAAATAGGCAAAACCGTCTTCAAAGTCTACGACCCAGTCGATCTCTACAGTGCACTAGAAGCGGTCAACACCATGAAGCCGATTGTCAAAGATCCTAATATCACCTTAGAGCAGCTGGTGGACGAACTGAGCGATGATGCTCACTTAGAGCAAGCGCTAAATACACCTGGTGAGCAGGCAAGCTCTCATGACACTAACCATAGTCACGCCAATGATGTGCTGAATCAACTGACCCAAAAAGTCATGCGAGTTATGCGCAAAGCCGTTAAAAAGGCCGAGAACAAACCAGAGCTTAAAGCCAAGTTAGACCAACTTGAGGGAATGTGGGGCGTCGCCCCCGACAAGCTCCACCAGCACCTACATCAAATAGGGCCTAAGCAGGCAGCGCAGTTCTTCAAACAACATCAAGGCTTAATCAATCAACTCGCTGAAGTACGTTTCTTAGCGGGCAGCGACAAAATGCCTGTTATCTATGAGGGACGTGATGAATTCTTAAGTCGTCAGCAAAGCTATGGTGTACATGAAAAGCCTGCTGATTATCTCGAGAGTTTTAATACCTTTATCAAAGACAATATCAACCAATCGGCAGCACTGTCTGTCGTGGTTAATAGGCCCAAAGACCTGACTCGTCAGCAGCTTAAAGAGGTCAAGTTACTGCTCGATGAAGCAGGTTACAACGAAGCACACCTACAAAGTGCATGGCGCAAGAATACCAACCAAGATATCGCCGCCAGCATTATCGGCTATATCAGACAGGCCGCCATCAATGAGGCCTTAATCCCCTTTGAGCAACGCGTAAGTAACGCTATGCAGCGCATCTACAGTGAACATAATTGGAACCCCAATCAGCGTAAGTGGTTAGAGCGCCTTGCTAAGCAGTTGATCCATGAAGCGGTAATTGATAAGCCGTTTGTTAACCAACGCTTCGCCGATCATGGCGGAGCTAAACGCTTTAACAGTGTGCTCGATGATCAGCTAGATACCGTACTCGATGAACTTAATGAGTACCTTTGGCAAGCTGGCTAGTACATAGTCACAGGCGGATGGTCACAGGCAAGTGGTCGAAGGGATATGTATAGAAATTCGCATTTTCTATACATATAAATTTTACCTGTATAGATATCGGCACTTTCTATACATGTCGATACAATCGACATAACGACTCAAAACACGCCATTCATGTCGATTAAATCAACTTTTATAAACATGTTTTCTTTACATGTCGATTGAATCGACATAAGCTCACTGCAATATCTATTTATGTCGATAAAAGAAGGTTTTTTGAACATGAAATGGCAAGCTGAACAAGCATACAACCATTTACCCCCACTGCCGCTAGGGAGCGATCTTGGGGAGTTAGCCGAAACCTTACTCATACTAAAAGCCTGTATTCCAGCACGTGCCGCCCTTGCCGAACTAAAGCAAGCGGGAGAGTTGTTGCCAAACCAAGGGCTACTCATCAACTTACTGCCACTACTTGAAGCGCAAGGCAGTAGTGAGATAGAAAACATCGTCACCACTACCGACAAGCTATTCCAGTACGCTCAGGAAGATAGCCAAGCCGACCCCATGACCAAAGAGGCGCTGCGTTATCGCACCGCCCTATACCAAGGCTTTACAGAACTGACCAGCAGGCCTTTATGTGTTACCACCGCATTAAAGATTTGCAGTACCATTAAATCGGTACAGATGGATGTGCGTAAAGTACCTGGTACTAGCTTAACCAATCAGGCCACTGGTGAAGTTATCTATACCCCACCAGCAGGCGAGAACGTTATTCGAGACTTGCTCAGTAACTGGGAAGCTTTTCTACACAATCAAGATGATGTTGATCCACTGATTAAAATGGCCATGGCTCATTACCAATTTGAAGCTATCCATCCTTTTATCGATGGTAATGGCCGTACAGGTCGTGTGCTGAATATCCTCTACCTTATCGACCAACAACTGCTTAGTGCACCTATCTTGTATCTCAGCCGTTATATCGTCGCTAATAAGCAAGATTATTACCGCTTGCTGTTGAACGTAACCACCAAGCAGGAGTGGCAACCGTGGATCATCTTTATCCTCAATGCCGTCGAGCAAACCGCTAAGTGGACCACCCATAAAATCGCAGCGGCCCGCGAACTGATAGAACACACCACTGAATATGTGCGTCAGCAGCTACCTAAAATCTACAGCTATGAGCTAGTACAGGTGATCTTCGAGCAGCCCTACTGCCGCATTCAAAACTTGGTTGAAAGTGGCTTAGCTAAACGTCAAACCGCCTCAGTCTACCTAAAGCAGCTATGTGATATTGGCGTACTTGAAGAGCTGCAATCGGGCAAAGAAAAGCTATTTGTTCACCCGAAATTTGTAACTCTGATGACCAAAGACAGTAATCAGTTCAGCTCTTATTTTGATGCCGATAGCGCAAAAGAAAGTACTAATGCAACCACAAAGTAAGCCACTGCATCAGTAACAGAATTTAAACCAAATTATTTTAAGATTGAGACATATTATGAGCAACAACGATATAGTACAAAAACTGTGGAACCTCTGTGACGTACTGCGTGACGACGGTATTAACTATTCTGATTACGTTACCGAGCTAGTGCTACTGCTGTTTATCAAGATGGTGCATGAGAACACAGAAGCTGGGCTACTGAATAAGCACACCTTGCCAACGGGCTGTCGCTGGAGTGACTTAAGCGACAAAGATGGCTTAAACCTGCTTGATGACTATAAGCGCATGCTACTCACTTTATCGACAGGTAAAGATGCTGAAGGTAACACCCTGCACGCCGATCCGCTGATCCTTGCAATCTACGCCGATGCCCAAACCCGCCTGCGTGAACCTCGCCACTTAAAGCAGCTGATCAAATCACTTGATTCTATCGACTGGTTCAGTGCCCAAAAAGATGGCTTAGGTGACTTGTACGAAGGCTTGTTAGAGAAGAACGCCAGCGAAACTAAATCAGGTGCAGGTCAGTACTTCACTCCGCGAGCCTTAATTGACTCAATGGTGCGGGTTATCAATCCTCAGCCTGGTGAAGTCATTCAAGACCCAGCTGCAGGTACTGCGGGCTTCTTGATTGCAGCTGACAGCTACATGAAAGCCAAAACTGATGACTATATTGAGCTAACGCAAAATCAAGCCGACTTTCAAAAACACAATGCCTTTGTTGGTGTTGAGTTAGTACCATCAACTCGCCGCTTAGCCCTGATGAACTGCCTACTGCATGGCATGGAAGGCGACGACGAAGGCGTGGTGCATTTAGGTAACTCATTAGGCCAAGTCGGCGCTGCACTACCAAAAGCGGATATCATTCTTGCGAACCCACCCTTTGGTACCAGCAAAGGCGGTGATGCTTCTATCACTCGTGATGATTTAACTTACCCTACCAGTAATAAGCAATTGGCGTTCTTGCAGCATATCTATCGTAACCTGAAAGCTGGTGGCCGCGCTGCCGTAGTATTGCCTGATAACGTCTTGTTTGAAGCGGGAGTAGGAACCAGTATCCGCACGGATCTCATGAACAAGTGCAATCTACATACTATCTTGCGCTTACCTACAGGCATCTTCTATGCCGCAGGCGTCAAGACTAACGTACTGTTCTTTACTAAAGGCTCTGAAAAGGATATCCGCCAAGAAGAGAATTGTACTGAGAATACTTGGATATATGATCTACGTACCAACATGCCCAACTTTGGCAAGCGCACCCCATTTGGTGAGCAACACTTAACGCCATTTGAAGCAGTTTATAACCTACCACTAACTGACCGTAAGGAAGGTGAATGGTCGTTTAATGCTGAAGAAGCTGAAGTTGATGATTCTGTGGTTAATCAAGGTTTAGATATAAGCGAGAAAGCACAACAAGGAGCCGAGAAAGCGCAGCAAAGAGTAGCGCACAGCCGTTGGAGAGTATTTAGCCGTGAATTCATCCGCGATAGCAAAGGTGACTCGCTAGATATTAGCTGGCTTAAAGATGCCAACAACGTCGATGCTGCGACATTAGGCACACCTGAAGAACTCGCAGGTGAAGCCATGACAGAGCTCAAAGGTGCATTAGCCGATCTTGAGGCTTTAATGAAATCACTAGGTACTGAGTTAGAGGTGAAGGGATGAGCCAAGTGATTCCTGAGGGGTGGTTAGAACAGCCTATTGGCAATATAGCTAATGTGGTAGCAGGAGGCACTCCCAAAGCTGGTAATCCAGACAACTTTGCAACTCCAGGTAGTGAGATTGCCTGGCTTACGCCCGCAGATTTAAGCAAATATAAAAGCAAATTTATATCGCATGGTGCTAGAGATTTAAGCCAAGAAGGCTACGACTCAAGCTCTGCTAAATTAATGCCTAAAGGAGCTCTGCTATTTAGTAGTCGCGCCCCAATAGGCTATGTTGTTATAGCTGAAAATCCAATCTGTACTAATCAAGGTTTTAAGAACTTTGTTTTTACGGAGCAAGTTAATTCAACTTATGCTTTTTATTACCTCAAAAGTATTCGTGATTTAGCTGAGAGCTTAGGTTCTGGTACAACATTTAAAGAGCTTTCTGGGGCTACAGCTAAGACGATACCATTTCGTTTAGCCCCACAAGCCGAACAAAAAGTCATTGCCGACAAGCTTGATGAACTGCTTGCGCAGGTGGAAAGCACCAAAGCCCGCCTCGATGCCATACCCGCCATCTTGAAATCATTCCGCCAATCCGTCCTCGCCGCCGCCGTCAGTGGCAAGTTGACAGAAGAGTGGCGTGGGAAAACTGGTGTATCTGCATGGAGTGACAGACTACTTTCAGAAGTAACAAGTAATATTGTTGACTGCCCTCACTCGACACCTAAGTGGAGTAACAACGGAAAGTACTGTATTCGTACTACAGCCTTTAATCCATTTTACTTAGATTTAACTAATCAAGGTTTTGTTAGCGAGGATGTTTATGAAGATAGAATACAAAGATTAAAGCCTGAACCTGACGATATTTTATATAGCCGGGAGGGCACTGTAGGCATAGCTTGTCAAATTCCAGCTGATGTTGAGCTATGTCTTGGACAACGAATGGTTTTGATTCGAGCGGGAGTAGAAGTTAGCTCTAGATATCTCACTATTGTCCTTAATTCAGATAAAATATTGAGCATTGTCCAATCTAAAACAATTGGAAGCACTGTTCCAAGAGTTAACATGAAGGATATTCGTGCATACCCTATTCCTATACCTTCAACTGAAGAGCAAACCGAGATCGTCCGTCGTGTCGAAGAGCTTTTCGCCTTCGCAGATAAAGTCGAAGCTCAGGTTAATACCGCACAAGATCGAGTCAACAATCTCACCCAGTCAATACTCGCTAAAGCCTTCAGAGGCGAACTCACCGCCGATTGGCGCGCCGCTAACCCGTCATTGATAACTGGTGAAAACAGCGCTAAAGCCCTGCTTGAGCGCATCAAAGCCGAACGTGAAGCAATAAAGAAACAGCCCAAGCCTAAACGCAAAGCGTTTAAAAAAAAGACAGGTAGCAAACAAATGATTAAAGTCATTGAAGCCTTAAAAGAAGCCGGAAAGCCACTCAGCGGCCAGCAATTGTTAGTGGCTGCAGGTTACCCAAGTGACAGCAACACCGATCAGCTAGAGACGTTTTTCCTCGATATCCGTCAGGCCATGACAGTGGATAAATCGATTGTAAAAGTAGAACGTAGTGATGATGAACAGGATTGGTTCGCTTTGGCAAAGTCTGACACTAATGAATAAAACACAAGGTTAAGGATGAACCATGAAAGTTGATAAACTGCATATACGTTCGCTCTTTAAAAACCTTGAAAACGTGAAGGTGGACTTTGACGAAGAGCACCTGATGACAGTGGTGGTGGGTTGCAATGGATCTGGTAAATCCAACGTACTGGAAGCCTTGGTTTCCATATTTCGCAACTTGGATTTAGGCGAAGCCCCACCATTTTCTTATGTACTGAATTATCGATTGGGTGAGCAACATAAACCCAACCAGCCCAGTGACCGCTGGCTGGAAATAACCATCGATGCAGATCCATCACGCGGCACCTTGGCAAAACAATATGAAGTGAATGTTCGCGATTTATTAAATGACGACGCACCGGACATGTTCTCTAAAACGACTTCAAGCAAAGTCATACCTTTTTCAAAAGTTAAACGCGATAAAGAAGGAGATGCGCCTTACCTGCCGAACTATGTATTTGCTTACTATTCAGGCCCCAGCGACCGTTTAGAAAACCACTTTAAAAAGCATCGCACTGACTTTTACCGTCGGTTGCTCAAAGATGAGCTTGATTTGAAAGGTGATATTCGTCCACTGTTCTATGCCAAACCACACCATAGCCAGTTCGTATTGCTGGCGTTTTTCTTATCTGAAAAAGACAGTGCAGAAAAGGCGTTTTTGCATGAGCATTTGGGTATTGAAGGCTTAGACAGCATACACTTCGTTATGCGCCAACCCGGCTGGGCCAAGAAAAAGGGCGAGTTATTTTGGGGGGCGCGTGGTGTAGTGCGCCGTTTTCTGGATGAGCTGATTAAATATACACTTTCGCCAGTAAAAGTGACTCGACAGGAGGATACTTCCTTAACAGGTAGTAACATTCGCAACGAGTTTTTCCATCTTTTTTTACCCGATGTGGATGCCCTGCGAGATTTCGCCAAAAATCTTAGTGCTGACGAACTATTTAAAATGCTAGAAAGCACTTTACTGTCTGAAATTATTTCGGAAGTCAGTATTCGAGTAAAAGTAACCAGTAGTCAAGAACCACTCACCTTCCGTGAACTCAGTGAAGGTGAACAGCAGTTACTTACAGTTTTAGGCTTGCTCAAGTTTACCGGCGGCAAAGACTCATTATTTTTACTCGACGAACCCGATACTCACCTGAACCCATCATGGGCGGTGAAGTACCTCAAGTTTTTACGTGAGTTTGTACCTAATCATGAAACAAGCCACTTGCTGATGGTTACCCACCATCCGCTAGCGATTGCAGAATTAGAAAAAGAACAAGTGCAGGTAATGTGGCGAGACAGTGATTATCAAGTGCACGCGCAAGAACCAGAAGAAAGCCCTAGAGGCATGGGCTATAGTGGAATTCTCACCAGCGACATGTTTGGTTTGCGAACGACACTGGATAATTCAACAGAGCGCTTACTGAGATTACGTAGACTTTTTACGGAAAAAACGAAGTTGACGGTGATTCAAGCTGGACGGTTAAGAAAAATTGACCGAGTACTGGAAGGGCTCGGCTTTACCACTACACATTGGGACGATGAGTATGCTCAATATTTACGTATACGCCGAGAGGTAGAGAGAGAAGCTGATTCGGATAGTGAAACACCAAAACTTAAGAAAATCCGGAAAGAGCGCGCCAAAGCGATTGTGCAGCGCATGTTGGCAGCCGAGAGTGAAGGAAACCAAGAATGAGACACTTGGAAATAGACTTTAACCGACTTCCGATCCCTGACGGATGGCAAGAAAAAGCGCAACAACTCACTGATTCTTTGTTGGCAGCAAAAGATGAAGGTGAACGCTCTGATATAATTAATAAAAATCAGGAACACTGGAAAGCCATAAAGCCAGTGTTGGCAACTTTGTTTAATCACAAGTGTTGGTACACAGAAGCACCACAGGCGGGTACTGATGTGGATGTGGACCATTTTCGCCCCAAGAAGCGTGTACAAGAAACGCTGAAAACAACCGTGCCTCATGGAGGTTACTGGTGGCTAGCTTTTTGTCTTCAAAATTATCGTTTTAGCTGTATTGTCGCAAATCGTCGCCGAACCGATGTAGAAACAGGCAAGACAGGCGGAAAGGCTGACCACTTTCCCTTATGTGAAGAGGCCAGCCGTGCGAAGATGCCTACTTGTGACTTGGAAGAAGAGCAGCCGATACTATTAGATCCGCTAAAAGCGACTGATGTGCAATTGCTAGAGTTCAAGCCTGATGGCGAGGCTATGCCTAGATTTTCGAAAGAAAAACATGCACGAAAATTTTCCCGAGCAGACAAATCGATTGAATATTATAACATCAATCACTCTGACTTTGTGCGATGCCGTATTGAGCTGCGTGACTATATTGATAAAGATGTCAAGGCTGCCGTGAGATATTTCAATAAACTGGAAACTGGCGATGCCGACAACGATCTCGCTTATGAAGAAGCCATATGCCGATTACGTAAGAAGCGAGATAAAAAAGAACCATTCTCAAGCTTCAGTGTTGCTTACTTGGACAGTTTGCGCCATAAGCCTGACTATGATGGAGTTTTGGACGGAGTTTATATCTAACTTTTAGATTAGCAGCCTAGCTAGGCCTCAAATTCAGGAACAGTCGATGGCTAAAATTAGCTCAACTCAATATGAACCAGTATTTGATTTAGGCTTGCAAGTTCAATCCGGTCAGCTAAAGGCAAATGATGCTATTGAGATTGTCACGAAGGAGACAGGCTTAAACAAAGCCTCTGCAAAATACTGCCTAGATGCAGTATTGGCCATGCCCAAAGGCGTTGAGTATAAACACACCATAAACATCCCAGCGACAAAGTATTATTTATACCGATTTGAAGACTCATTAACCTCTGTACAGTTTAAATTTGTGCTGCAATCTGTAGATAAACATTTGGAATATTATGTAGCTCAAGGCAAAGGTGACCAAGTCACTATAAGAACGCTGGTGGACTCATATAGAGCAAAATTAACTCTACAAGCTGTTTACCCCGATGAAGTCCATGAGCAGACTACAGAGTTCACTGAGGGAGCTGTAAAGCAAGTTACCATCAACGCCTATGAACGTGACCCTAAAGCAAGAGCTGCTTGTATAGACAAGTATGGTTCCATCTGCAAGGTCTGTGATTTTAACTTTGAAGCCATCTATGGTTCGATAGGTAAAGGCTTCATCCATGTTCATCATAAAGTCGATATAGCCACTATTGGCAAAAGCTACCAAGTCGATCCGATTAATGACCTAATCCCCGTGTGCCCCAACTGTCACGCCATGCTCCACACAGGAAAGCCAGCAATGAGTATTGAGAAATTAAAGCAGATAATCGATAGCTCTAACACCTAATAATAATTAAAAACATGGAAGTTGAAATGACCAATTCAAGTACTGATGAGCGCCAATATCAAGAGCCAACTAAGCTTCGTTACTACCAACAAGATGCAGTGAATGCGATAGCTGCGGCAATGCAATCTAAAGAAGATGTATCAATACTGGTAATGCCGACAGGCACAGGAAAAACTAGCATAATAGTCGAAGCAATTTCCAATGTAGAGTTAATTGAAACTACAACTGTTATGGCTACGCTAACAATCCTGAGAGCTCAACTACAGTCTGCATTTCACTCCGCCTCCATTCCAATGTCAAAATGGGATGTTGCCAATCCTCAAAAGTTCATTGATAACCCAACCGCTTACTCTGTTAGCAACCTATATATACTTTATGAGACTGATGCAAAAACAATAAAAGAGCTCCTTCCAAAAATCAAGAAAGCTTCACCTTCTGCCAAGATACTAATTATTAGCTCTTACATGTCACCTGAACAGATTGAAACTGTTGGAGGTAATGTCATTTATTCTTACCTTTTTCAGGAAGCAATAAAAGATGGCTACCTTAACCCAGTAAGAGTTATCCAAGATAAAAACTTCAAAGCAGATGAAGCTTTTACAGATAGCTCAATAGAGTCCTTTATCAGCTCTTGGTTAAGTAACGTCGCACTGAGCCCTGAAGAAAAAGTAATTATAAGTTGCAGCAATATATATGAGGCTGGAAGGTTTACTCAAATTCTCGAACAAATTCTTGCAACGATGCCTAACGTTGCAATACACACCACGCTAATAACATCTGAAACCAACAATAAACAAGAATTAATAGAGCAATTTCGATTAGATGAAACGGCACATATAGCCATTACAGTAGACCTCCTCATCACTGATAGCCTCGCTTTTCCAAATTTAACCCACATTCTTAATTTTAAACTCTCTTCTCCTAGGCGAGCACATACGTTAATAGCGCTAATCTCTAGACCAAAACCGAATGGGGATATAGCAACAATCTGGGACTATTCAGGTTTTGACTGGAGTATTCCAGGTCTTGGAATCGATATTGAAAACTCTCAACTCTCCGTTACCAACAAAGCCTACCGAATAGAACCTAAAGGAGACCAAGAAAATAGGACTGATCTGCTAGGTAGAGGAACGTTGGTTCATGTATTAAAAGGAATAATCGAATCTGACTCTAAGTTTAAGCCTTTTACGGTAGGGCTATTTGGTAAATGGGGCACAGGAAAAAGCACAATCATAAACCTATTGAAGCAGGGTTTTAAAGCTAACCCTGACTATCGTTTCAGTATCTTCAATGCCTGGGAAAATGAACATTGCGACTTCATGGCAGGCGCTTTAGCAAATCACTTAGCAACTGACCTCTATTCGAAAAAAAGCCTTCTTAAGCGTACTTACATGCTAGGGAAGTATAAAGTATTCTTACAGAAAAATGCTTTGAAAAATACTTTGATTTGGTGGGGAGGGATAGGGATAACAGCGCTTGCTGTAATCGCAACTGGGATAGTCGACAGCTTCTTGCCGCAAGATATTAAGTCCCAAATAATTGCTTCTGGATTAGCATCTGGCTTCGCTCTAACTATATTTGGTATAGCTAAAAATATCTGGGCTAGTCCTTTCCTCAAAAAGATAAAGTCTATAAGTCACTCCCCTGACTATTCGAAGCACTTAGGCGTTGCTCAGTACCTCAAGGAAGACATGCAGGCTCTAATGAATTCGTATAGCTTTTCAGCAATACAATACGTTAAGACAAGATTTACATCTCTCTTTAATACCAGCAAAGCTTCCTCTCATGAAGAAGAGCCAAATACTGGCAGAAAAATCATACTCGTAATAGAGGATTTAGATCGCTGCTCGCCCGAGAGAATAGTTAATACTCTAGAAGCTATAAGGCTCTTAGCAAGCCTTGATAATGTAATAGTGGTATTCGCAGTGGATGGTGAGCAATTATTAAATGCTGTCGCTTTAAAGAGCTTGAATAGCTTCACAGACCAAAAACAGTCTCAGCAAATAGCGCGTGATTTTTTAGGCAAACTATTTCAGTTAGTTATCGAACTGGATGAGCCAAACCCTGCTCAACTGTCCCAATTTATTCAGAAGCGACTTTATGATTCTATTGCAGTTGAAACTGAAATAACAGACTCATTTAAGCGAAGCGAACAGTTGAAACAACAAGCAAAAGAATCAGTTAAAGACTTTAAAGTAGATTGGGAGGAAGCTGAAAGTGAAGAGGAACAAATAACCGAAACTTCAGACTCGTACCTAAAAAGCACCATAGCGGAGGTTGAATATTTTACTCTGCTCACAGGCCTTTTTAATATTGGCAACCCTAGAACTTTGATTCGACTTCATAACTCAATAACCCTATTAAAAGGTCTCTTTCCGGTACTCATAAGTAATGACGAGATGCTGAAAGAATATATGTTCTACCTTTTCCTAAATGAAATTTATACTGTTAGCATACCAACCCATGCTTTTGACATACCTAAATTTTTTGAAGAGCTAACTGATACTCGCTCTAGCAGAGACAGTGTCGTTCAATATCACTACCAACAAGACATAGAGTGTCATGATCTTAACGCCCTACAAGTAACCCTTAACAGAGTCCGTAAGGTCTCCATCCCTCACGTGAAAGTACTTGGAAAGGCATAGGTAATATTCATGGTTAAAACAGATTACATTCCAACGGTTAAAACTCTCATTGACCAAGGAGCCATTGCAGTCTCTGGCAACGAAGAGTTGATAAGAGAATTATCAGAGTTTATCTACTTCAAAGGTTTTCATTTTAATGTATCAGAACTCAATTTTGATTGTGGGAATTTAGGCTATTTAGAGATTGATGATAGATATAATTGCTCAGAACTTTTAAGTAAAAGCCCTAGAAGTAGCCAATCTATAGGGGTGTTATATTCGTTAGATTTAAGTGGAAAGATTAGCTTAACCGTTCATCGTAATAATGATCAGCGGGATAACTTACAGCTCATGTTTGTTGCTAATGCTGGTGATATTGAACATCGAGAAACTGTATTTAAAAAGATATATGACCTATTAGACAACTCTGAGTATTTCTATGTTTGTCAGCAGTGCAATCAGCTGGTGGACTCGAGACTGATTGATATCAGTGGTATACCCGTTTGCGCAGCAGACTCATGCACAGGAACGTATAAACAGACCTTTGACGTTAACCAAATAGATAGAGTGACAAGCTCAAGATTTGACGAAATTAGAGTCGCTATTTTTGAAGATGAAATTCGGCTGTTCAATTCAACGACCTTTTGGCCTCACCCACATGAATGTCACTCTGGTTACGCCATTAAAGCCACGCTTCCATTATCAGCAAGCCCTGCTGAAGTGAGAGAGCTAAAAACTAAAATAGAGAGTGAGCATAAATACCCTGCTGATTGTTTCTATTGCAAAGGTGAGGTCCATGAAGGTATGGGAATGAGTCGTTTGGTCAATGACAGCATCGAGGCTATTACTTGTTACGCTTGCGCGACTGAACATCACGGCGTTATATATTAACCCGCTTAACCGTTAAGATTTCATCTCTACTGGGAAATGGCTTACACACCTTACAAAGTGGTACTAAAGTGGTGACTAAAGTGGTGACTAAAACAATAATAAACCAAACGAACACAATTTAAGCCATTGTTTTTAAATTTAAATATAAACATTAGCTACATTCAGATCCAAAACGTAGAATAATGTTTTATCGATTTGAATTAGTCTATCCAAGCCCAGTTTATCGCTGGGCTTTTGTTTGCCTTTATGGTGAGGTGGCTTCTTTGATTGGAAAGTTAAATTTTTATATGACTGAGATAGCTTAAACCTCAAAAATTAAGCAACACTCATGTTGATACCATCGACATAAACATAATAAAACACCTTTCATGTCGATAAAAATTCTCGTCAATTTAACCAAACATCCTTTATCTTTGTAAGCCCTAAACTAAGCTCAGTAATACCAAAAGGATTGCTGGATTATTCAGGATGAATAACCCCCCCATTGAAATCAGCTATGACGACAGAGAACACGCAGATATATTGCTAGAACTGCTTTCATTTAATACTGATATTTACCTAGTAAAGAAACGGTTAAAACTTGGCGATTATCAGATAAATAACTGGCTTATCGAAAGAAAAACGTTGCCAGACCTTGCTACCTCTCTTTGCAGTGGTCGACTATTTTCACAAATTTCTAGATTATCTGAATCCAGCTACAATACAGCACTGCTTATTGAAGGCTCATCTCATGATATTGCAACCTATGACATTACGCGTGAAGCATTAATCGGAGCGATCTGCTCTATTTCACTCAACTTCAACATGCCTATTCTTCGCAGTTTATCCCAAGCAGAATCGGCTAAAATTCTCTACTTCTGTGCGACTCAATTAAACAGTAGAGAAACGGGAACTATCTCTAGTGGCAGAAAACCTAAACGACAAAAGAACCGACAGCTATTTATTCTTCAAAGCCTTCCTCAAGTGGGCCCCAAATTGGCAAAGCGCCTTTTGACCCATTTTGACAGCATAGAAGCTGTATTCACTGCATCGGTAAAGGAACTCACCAAAGTCGAGGGCATTGGACAAGAGAAAGCTCGGCGAATACGTGAAATATTAACGTTAAAATAAAACAGGGTCGAAACGCTTACACTAGTACACACATTGAAACACCTTCCTATTAAGAAATGTTTGGCACAAATCTAAGCTGGCTCCTACGCTTTAAAAGCCAATAAATCGAATAACAAATCTGGCTCTTTTTATAACAGACCGTGCCTACTACCAATTTCCAAAAATAGTGATTGATACGAACCCATGACACCAATTAGTCATGATTACTTAACTCATCAAAAGAGTGGATATACCCATATCCCATCAAGATCAATGGAGCGATTTGATGAATACCAAACATATGTTTTTTCTATCTTTAAGCCTGCCAATCCTAACCGCCTGTGGTGGTGACAGTAACGACACCGCACCCATACCAGATCAACCTGAACCCACCCCGATAGTCATGGGCGGAAAAGTCGCCGATGGCTATCTCGTAGGCGCTAAGGTTTGTTTAGATCTGAACCAAAATAAACTCTGCGATGATGGTGAACCAAGCGCCACCAGCACAGCGGGAGGGGATTTCTCTATTACAGATGCAACACAAGAGCAGATAGATAACTTTCCGCTGCTGGTTGAAGTCACCGCAGGTGTCGTCGATGAAGATACAGGGGAAGCCATCACTCAGCCCTACACCATGACGGCTCCCGTGGGATATGAGTTCGTGAGTCCATTAACCACGATGGTACAAAATGAGGTTGAACAAGGTAATGCTCTCGCAGATGCCGAAGCGAGCTTACAAGGGCTACTCGGGACAACCTTAGCACTTAGCCAAGACTATGTTGCTCAACAGCTTAATGCCGATTTGGAGGGAGATGTACAAGAGGAGTATGAGCGGCTACACCAAGTAGCTCAGGTTACCGCCCAACTTATCGCGAGCAATTTCGAAGCGATTCAAACCGCCGCTGATGACGCAGGTATTTCAACCGATGACATCATTGGCCTTATTGTCGATCAGATCATCGAAGCACTGGATGAAATAGTCAGCGAAGTCGAATTTGTTAACGAACAAGGTGGTGAGTTTGATCCTAATGCGGTACTCGAATCAGAAACGGTTACCGATGCCAGCACTGTCTCCACTGACGATCTAGAAGGTCAGGTTCAGATCCGAGACACTGAAGCTACCGCTGCGGCGGCAAACTTAGCAGAGCTGGTGAGCGGCGATGGAATAAACTTTTTCGATGATGGCTATTACGACGACATGTTGGAACTATCCTATGGCACCTTAACCTATAACGCTGATACTCAAACGTCGACAGAAGTTAGGTTCAAGCTGGTAGACGGTGCATTTGTTGCAGAAGATGACATGAATGATGAGGATGATTTTATTCTCACCGAGTCAGGTTGGGTTGTCAGTAATGATAACTTTGTCATTGGTGATTTAAATGATGACGGCAGTATTACCTTAATCAATTCAGATCTACCTGTGTTGAGTGAGCTTATTTTTGCCGAGCAAATTTCAGTCGTCGATCTCAAGGTAAAGCTATTTTTATCGGAGCAAGCCGACACTGATATCTGGCATAAGGTGATCCCAGAAACCGTCACCTTTAGTACTGGAGCCGAAGCCTTCGAATTAAGCTTCAGTAATATCAATGATGTCTACTCTATCTTCAATTGGGATGGTTGCAATGAAGATGAGATGTTTGAGGGCATGTGTAATAACGTGTGGGCACATACAGCAGGCAGTGAAAAGGATGGCCCAGCTGTCACCTTAAATAGCCTAATATCCGCCACAGCATCAGATGGCGCGGTCAATAATATTGTCGGCCCCCATGTTGGTTGGGACGGTAGCCGTTCAATCATCGCTGAGATGGCCGATGGTGGTGTAGCTAACTACTACAAAATTGAATGGCAAGCTCAAAGTGACTCAGGAGAAGTCAGTAATGTCGCCTCCCTTTTCGCAACAGGGACTTGGCGTGAGGTCACCGTTCTAGATCAAAGGTTACTCCTATTAGCATTGCCTGAGAGTGTACGTAATTTTGGCGACAGCGATGACGATGATTTAGGGGAGTTACTGTTCACTGAATTTGAAGGGGCTGTCAGGAGGGGTGAATTTACTGCTGCTGGCCAGGTATCCGATGATGACGAATGGGTATTTAATCTCGCCGCGAAAAATGACATTTTAGACAATACTGACTTGAGTTTACTCGATAACGTGACCGCGCCGCAGCCTGAAAACAGTGACTTTGTCTGCCGTGATGGAGATTCCGACTGGGATGATGAAACCGATCAACCTAAAGAGGGCACTACTCGCTCATATAGCGAGTATTTAGCGCTTGTGGCCAACTGTCGAGAGGGAGACCCACAACTGTTCAATACCGACATGTTAGCCGGTCAAAAGTTAAAGTCTTACGACGCAGATGGCAGCATTGAATCCATTTTGCAATTTAACGCCGATGGAACGGGCAGCCACACAGATAATGACAGTGAAGAGCCCACAGTTGAAAACTACAAGTGGGTCGTCAATGACACGGGTGAGATTGTCATCGAAATAGGCAACTCCACAGGCACAAATGATGTCAGAGCCGTCATCAGTCTGATTAAGCAAGATGGCGATCACTTCTCTATCAAGGGTTTTGCCGAAGACATTGACTGGTCACCTATGGACGGCACTGCAGGTGAAGTTTGGAGCGAAAAAATGAAGTTATTCCCTCTATCTGAACCTGAGGAGAATAATTTTATCTGCGATGAAGGCGACTCTAGCTGGAATGATGAAACAGATCAGCCCGATCTGGATACACTCGTCTCTTTCACTGGGTATCAGACTTTAGTGACGACATGCAGAGATGGAAATGAAGCGGTATTTACCACTGACATGCTCACAGAAGAGCGATTAAAAGGTTTCGACTCAGACGGTACTGTCCACACCATTTTACTCTTTAATAGTGGGGGTACTGGCACATTAACAGAGACTGATGATGGACAGACGACAGTCGAAGAACTGAATTGGGAGGTAAACTCGATGGGTGAGCTCATTATCGAAGTCCCTAACACTAGCGGCACCAATGATCTTAGGGTTGTCATTAGTCTTATTGAGCAAGATGGTGATCATCTCTCTGTCAAAGGTTTCACTGAAGAAGCGGAATGGTCCTCTATGGATGGCACCGAGGGTGAAGTATGGAGTGGTAAGTTTCAGGTTTTTGATCTGTAACTTAACGTCTTAACCGTCATCAACCTCCAAGTTTAAAACTGGCTCGTACCTAATTAGGTGCGGGCTTTTTTTATCTATTTGCTGTCTCGCCATCATAAAGAAAATGACCATATAGCTACATCCGTCATTGCAGGGAAAGATGAGCATTGCTTTAGCTATATGGTCCATATCTAATACTTAAGATATAAAAATCATAATGGGGAACAACAAAAAGCCAATTCAGATTACGCCCACCCAAAGACACCTGTCAACACAATAAGCTCGCAATTCCACCACTCTGCTTTACAGATCATAAATCCAACAAAATATGTGACCAGTCACAATACAAATCTAATGCGTTATACCTAAATAATTTTAATTTTCACACCACACACAGACTCAGCTCACAAAATAACCTAATTTTGCAATCCAAGTTTTAATATCAACATCAAGATACACACCTGCTTACCCTGATGTGATCTGAATCACATTACCCTGTGACACTTGTACATACAATTACCTCGAAATAAGTACTAAAACATAAATAGCGTTTCTTTTTGAAACTACAAGTGTGAGAGATGAGATGAGAATCTTACAAAATATCGGGATGTTAACTGCGTTTATCGCCATGACTATCCTATCAGTGCCAAGTGCACTGGCAAATGAATCAACTACTCCTTTAGAGCAAAAGATAATTAATAAATTCACGGAGGCGAACTACTCTAACAAAGGTGCTGACACCTGTCTTATGTGTCACAAAAAATCACCTTCTGTCATGGCTATCTTCAATACGCCACACGGTGACACCAACAAAGGCCCAATGTCAGGTCTTCAATGCGAAGCCTGTCATGGACCGCAAGGGAAACACAAAGGCAAAAACGAACCTATGCTCAGCTTCGGAGATGACATATCTATCGAAGGACGTAACAGCGTTTGTGAGTCTTGCCACACCCAAGAACACACACCCTTCCATGACCAAGCCTGTAGTGATTGTCACAACATTCACCAGGCTGAGTTAGCAGCAGAGCAGCCACAAGCTCAGTGTGCCAGCTGCCATATGCAACAAGCCTCCGCAGAGTTTAAACGCTCGACTCACCTCGATAACTTAACCTGCAGTGATTGCCATAACCCACATGAAGAAGCACCTCTGTCTGTTAATGACACCTGTTATTCCTGTCATGCCGAGAAGCGAGGACCCACACTTTGGGAGCACTCACCTGTCACTGAAGATTGCACCACCTGTCATAACCCACATGGCTCCGTCAACGACAACCTACTCAACAGTCGTGCACCTCAGCTGTGTCAAAGCTGTCACAACCAAGCGGGTCACCCGGGCGATGTGCACAACAGCTTAGATGGTTTCACTCAAGGCCAATCTTGCATGAACTGCCACAGCAAGATACACGGCTCGAACCACCCCTCAGGGCATCTGTTTGAGAAATAGGAATCGATGATGAAAGCTAAACTTACTTTAGTGGCACTCGCTGTTCTCTCAGCCAATGTCACCGCAGCAAACTTCGCTGTACCGCAAAATATTGAAAAGGACTACGCCTGCAAGCGTTGCATCGCTCCTGAGCACAGCAACACCGTCGGTATCATGACCGAGCAGCGTACTCACTTGGATAGTCAATACGGCGCTAATGCAGATATCCGTGGTGAAAACTACAGCATCAAGGCTAAAAATGCAGGGGCCAATAATGGTCACCTGAAAGCCATCGCTCACCTAGGTGATGTCGCGCTGGAACTCGCATACGTTAATCGCTGGAACCTTGACGATAACGATATAGGTACAGAGCGTCAGCAGGTATCTGCCGCTGCCAAATATCAAACTCAGCTTATCACTGCCTTTGTAAAAGCAAGCTCTGAGGACAAACAAGGTCTACGTATCAGCTCTGTGGTTGACCCTAAACCCACTAACTATTTAGAAACTATCGACCACACGACTCAAGTGATGAACGCCGGTGTACAACTACACGGAGATTTCTGGAACATTGGTCTCAGTGCCTTTAATTCAGACTTTACCGATAATACCGGTATCGATGCCGATAACACTGCCCAACAAGCCAGCGTTAAAGCTGGACTTAACTATGGCACCACACGTTTATCAATGAGCGCTGCCTCGGGAAAAATGATCCAGGATGAGGCTATCGAGCAAGAAAACTCGCTCGTGCCTATCGCAAATTTTGACGGTGAAGTTGAAACATTAGATTACAACGCCCGTATCAGCTCTCGCTTTGCCGGTATAAAAGTCGCAGGTTTCTACCGTTACAGTGACCGCGATAATGTCAGTGGCGAATATGAGTTTTTCGACGCCATTAACACCCCAATCGACAGTAGCAAGACACGTGTTGGCATCAATGCCAGTTATCGTTTAGGTGGCACTAAGTTCAGCACAGGCTTCGAGCAAAACGACCGCACTCGCTCTGATAGCGATCGTGAAGAGACCCAGGAGAGTGAACTCTTTGCTCGTGTCGATCACCGTCTAGCAGGGTTCAATAGTCACATAAAGCTCACCAGCGGTGAACGTACCGGGTCTGAATACCGCATTGGGGATGATATTTTTGAGAAATATTACCTCGCTGACCGAGACCGTATCAGCACCGAACTTGGCTTGGGGTATAGCCAAAATAACTACGGCATAAACCTGCAAGCCAGTATCGCAAGTGATGAGTACAGCAACAGCTCAGCACTGAAAGAGTCTGATGAAGTCTCGGTCAACGCCGACGCCTTCTACCGCTTCAATGAGCAGCTAACCTTCAACGCCTATGCCGGTGTACAGACCATCGACAGTTTGGAGATATACAACACCAAGATTAGTGATGAGTTTACCTACTTTGGTTTTGGTCTCAACCAATACCAAATCAGTGAGGACATGGCACTAGGCACCTCTTACACCTTCTCATTTTCTGGCAGTGACACCTCGGTAGATAGTACCGAAATGGGTGACTACTACCAGTACCAACACCTTGCTGAAGTCCACATGGATTACCGCATCAATCCGCGTATCTCGACCCGCGTCGCTTACACCTATGAGCGCCATTACGACACGAGCTATGCCAATCAACCGATTGAGTCCATCAATAGTCTTGATGACCTCAACCAAAATTTCACCGACCACAAACTCGGTGTCTTTTTCACCATTAAGCTGTAAGGGACAACTATGAAACGTCGCGACTTCCTTAAAGTCAGTGCAGCATCAGCCGCAGTAGCAACAGTTACAGGTTGTAGCTCTGATTCAGCAGAACCAGCTGAGCCTATTGAACAACCAATCACAGACCCAATCGCTGGTGAGAGCCATGCTTGGGCTCAGTGTCAAAGTAACTGCTGGGCTTGGTGTCCACTAAAAGTCATCACTAAAGATGGCAAAATCATTCGTATCGAGCCACATACTGAAGGTGATGATAACTTTAATACTGGCCGTATCCACAATAAAGCGTGCGCCAAAGGGCTAATGCTCAAGGAGTTAGTTTACTCTCCAGAGCGTTTAACCAAACCACTTAAGCGAACTGGCCCGCGTGGTTCAGGTCAGTTTAAAGAGATCAGCTGGGAGCAAGCTGCGAGTGAAGTTGCTCAGTCAATCCGCAGCACTATCGATACCTGTGGTAACCGCGCCTTGATGCTAGGCAATGGCTCCGGCTCTGCCCACAGCTCATACCCAATCATGGGACCTCATGTGCGCTTGCTTAATATGCTCGGTGGTTTCCAAAAAACCTATGGCTATTATTCAGCATCAATGAAAGAGCAAGCCATCTCGTACACGTTCGGTGAAGGCACAAAAAATTTCGCATATGGACAGGGTACTGGATCATCATCAGTAACCGAGATGAAGCACTCAGATTATGTGCTGTCATTTGGTTACAACCCGGTTGAGATGTTTATGACCGGTGGCGGCGAAGGCCATCACTTTATCCAGACTTTAGAGAAAAATGATCTTAAGTTTGTCTATATCGATCCGCGCTATACCGATACTTGCCTGGGCCGGGAAGATGACTGGCTTGGTATCCGTCCCATGACGGATGGTGCGTTTATCGAAGCCCTTTTCCATGAGATCTTAACTGAATATTACATTAATGAAGCTTTTGATGATAATCGTGAATTTGCCGAAAGGTTCATTTTAGGTTTAACCAAAGAAGCCCTTACACAGTACAGAGATGACTTAAAAACAGGCAAGATTGTTGATGGCAATAAAGAATATGCCGATTGGATTTATCCAGAGGAGAATTTAAAAGATTACATTCTGGGCCTTGGTAAGTTTGCCGATGAAAACGGTGGCAATAGTAATGCTAAGACTCCTGAAAAGGCTGCGCCTATCTGTGGTATTTCTGCCGATAAAATTCGCCAAGTCGCACAAGATTTGTTAACGGCTAGAGCCCCATTTATCTGTGCAGGCCAAGGTATTCAGCGCTCTGCACAGGGCGAGCAAGTCATGCGAATGATCTACACGCTGCCAGTACTTCTCAATGCAATTGGTCGTCGCGGTACGAACAATGGAGATCTACCAATGGTCGCCGCTGCAGGGCCTGGCGCAGCCCCTGTTCCTATGGCTGCCTGGTCGGACCCTACTTTTCCAGGGTTCTTAGGTGGCACCGCACCAGCTACGGTTATCCAAGCAAAAATACCCACTTACAAGACATTTGAGGCGATGGAACGTGGTTTTGAGATGACCTACCGAAGTGATGGTGTCAAAGGGCTTAAATATGGTGTCACCCCCTTTAATTCAGAGCTTCCTGAGAGCGAAGTAAATATCAAAGATGAAACT
Source organism: Shewanella hanedai (assembly GCF_007197645.1). GTDB lineage: Bacteria > Pseudomonadota > Gammaproteobacteria > Enterobacterales > Shewanellaceae > Shewanella > Shewanella hanedai. The sequence goes on along the minus strand of NZ_VKGK01000007.1, from coordinate 112,187 downwards.
TACGGCACCAACATCAAGTTCCTGATGACCATTGCCGGTAACACTGTCAATCAGCACGGTGACATCAACGAAGTCAAACGCATTCTGAGTATCGAACCTAGCTCAGCAGGTCAAGCTGAAGAGCCAGGTCTGGATATGCACGTAGTCATCGACACTCAGATGACACCAACAGCGCAGTGGGCCGATATCGTGTTACCCGATACCACCTGGACTGAGCGCTGGGATCTGATTGCCTCAGATAACGCCACTGTGCTTACCGTACCTAGCATCGAGCCTATCGGTGATAGTAAGCCAATGTTCGAATTTATGGTGATGCTGGCTGATAACTTAGGCTTGAGTGGCTTTGCTACCAAGGGACGTACTCAAGAGGAGTTGACTAAGTCATTCCTCGATGAAGCCATCAACGGCATGCTAGGTGATCCAGAGCTTCCCCCTCTCGAAGGCCATGAAAAAACAGGCTACGTCTATATTCATTCATTCGACGAACCCGCTATCGGCATGGAAAAAGAGTTTAACGGTCGCAATGGCGCACCCGCACTCAGCACACCATCGAAGATGGTTGAAACTTACTCTCCAAGGTTGGCCTGGATCGCGTCAAACGATGGTTGGGACAAAGATATTCAAGCCTATGGTGAAACGGGTGGCCTATCAGCCATTCCTAAATATGTGCCGACATGGGAAAGCTTCGAGTCAGATGATGAAGGCTACCCGCTACAGATGGTGAGCTACCACACTAAGGGCCGTGCCCACTCAACCTTCCATAACTGTCCAACACTGCGCAAGGTGTATGAAGATGCGATCTGGATCAATCCATACGACGCCAACAACCTAGGCATTATCTCAGGTGAGATGCTAGATGTGACCAGCAAGCGAGGCACTCTTCAAGTTCCCGCTAAAGTCACCCCAAGAATCGCTATGGGCGTGGTGGCATTAGGGCAAGGTGCCTGGAATAAGCTGCAAAATGGCAAAGATATCGGTGGCTGTGCCAATACACTAACCCGCCAACAGACGACGCCTCTCGCTAAAGGCAATCCAATGAACACTGTTCGCGTTCGTATAACTCAAGCGTAAGGAGCTAAATAATGACTCAAGTAGCAGAAAACAAAGCCTTTGCGTTTTATTTCGATGCATCTCGCTGTAACGGCTGTAAGGGCTGTCAGGTGTCTTGTTTAGATGGCCGCGGCTTATCACTAGACCGCAACTTCCGCCGTGTTTACGAATATGGTGGCGGTACATTTACCAAGAACGCAGACGGCACCATGTCTCAGGATGCCTTTGCCTACTATGCATCGGTAAGTTGTAACCACTGTGAAAAGCCAGCTTGTACTGCGGCTTGTCCAACGGGTGCTATGCACAAGAAGGCTAACGGTATCGTCGCAGTACATGACGACATCTGTATCGGCTGTAACAGCTGCGCAGAAGCCTGCCCTTACGATGCACCTCAATTAGACAAAACACGCGGCAAGATGACCAAGTGTGATGGCTGTTTCGAACGTCTCGAGTTTGGCCTAAAACCATTTTGTGTTCAGTCATGCTCACAGCGTGCACTGGATTGCGGCACGGTTGACGAACTACAGGCCAAATATGGCGGTGCGCCGGGGGTTGGTCATATTGCGCCATTACCAGATGCGGGAATTACTCAACCCAACTTGCTTATTCGCGCTGCTAAATGCTCTCGCCCAACCGGCGACACCAATGGCAGCGTACTGAACCCTAATGAAGTTTAAATAAATTTTTAACAGAACTTAGAAATATATTTGAAATCCGTGGGTAGCCTCGATTAACGCTTAGGCTGCCCGCTATATAAAAGGTAAAAATGATGACTATGATGAAGAAGTTACTCGCTGTATCTATCACTACAGCATTAACCCTAGGCATGACTGCTTGTAGCAGTGATGACGACACAGAAACGGTTGAAGTACCGGTTCCTGCAGCGCCACTCGAAGTTAGCTTTGAGCGTACTTACAAAGCAACACCTGATGGTGCTTGGTTTGGTCTTCACGATGAGCGTAATGAGCTGAATTATCAAGAGTATAACGATGGTCGTCCTATGCCTAACGGCGCTGAGCCTTGGGTTAACTCACAGTATGTTTTAGCCAGCACAGCAACCGAAACAAAAATCTGGTACGGCGCAGCCACCTCTGTTTACTGTTACTGGCCTATGGTTTCAATGGCTATGCCAATGGCACTGATGAACTATGAGACTGAACGTCAAGCATGTCAGCTAATGGCACCTACTGGTCAGATGCCAGACGCACAAGCTTTCGTATACGATCCAGCCACTGGTGAAAACATCCATATTAACGATAAAACGGTTAAGAATGGCGATCAGTATTGGGCTGACATGATGGACTTCCACGGTAAAGAGATCGGCATTAAGAATGCGGTTAAAGCGCCAGAAGGTACACCTGAAGAACTGATTGACCCTGATGGATGGTTACTTGACGAAAACGGGACTCTGGTTCTAGAAGATGACCAGACACGTTACCCATTCAGCTTCCGTGGTAATGGTGAGTCCCAAGGTCTTGTGTTTGTTATGGGGTATTTAACGACACCGGATCCAGATGTCGTCAACCAGGGTGAATCTGACAAAATTGGTTATAACCGCCTATTCGTGTTCAACGAAGAGAAAATGGAATACCTAGGTTATTCAGAATTTACCTATGACACTGTACGTAGATTTATCACTGTTGATCATAAAGATGGCAGCGAAGGTATGTACTGGTTTGGTGGACCAGATCAGTCAGGCGGTCAAGCTGGTGTGGCTAAAAACCAAATGTTGCGCTGGGTTGGTACGCCAGAGGAGCCATTGAAAGGCGGCTCACTAGGTAACGGTTTTGATATTGTTTCTGATGATACCTTCTTAGATTACGGTGTTGTTGGTGACGTTGATATGTTCCAAGATGCAGATGGTGACAACCGTCTGATCATGTCTAGCTGGTATAACCCAACGGGTAACGCTGCTGCAAAACCTTACACCAGCAAGATGCCTGACGCTGGATTTACAGCAGAGAATAAGGCTAGCTATAACGACTTCTTCCGTTATGACCAGTACGATCCAGATACAGTAGGCGCACACGGTTCTAAACTTGCCGCACAAGCCTTCTATGATGGTTACCTATATTTCGGTTCATACCATCAGGGTACTTCTGGTGCATACAATCACTTGATTAAAAAGCACTGTGTCACCGTTGGCTTTAATGACGATGGAACACCAATTGAAGAAGGATCACTGTGTGATCTGAAGAACAGTGTTCAGCAGCAAGACGAGCTAACCATAGCCAAGCATGACGAGTTCATGATGAAGACATGGCGTGCACTTTCACTATTCCGTATTAAAACCGAAGACATAGTTAACGGTGACATTGATGATGTAGAGCTGCTTTACGGCAACGAGCAAGATTGGGTATTCGTTGATGATGGTAAAGATGGTTATCACTTCGAAATGCAACCAAACTTAATGGGACAGAAGCCATTATTTGGTAAAGAAGGTTTCGGACATGAAGGTTTAGTCTATGCCTTCACTATGACAGAGCATGACGGCAAACTATTCCTAGGTACATGGAATGCGACAGCTGGTCTGTACGATATCTTCGAAAATGGTATTGAAGGATACAAGCATCCTGATAGTCATAATAAGATTGCATTGGGTGATGAAGTTCTCAATCCCAACGATATAGCGGCTCAAATTGGCAAAGACACTGAGAAAGGTATCTATGATGATATGTACGCTAAGTTCATAGCCGATGGCATGACAGAAGAGGAGGCTCATAAACAAGCTTTAGTTATGTCTAAGCTACTGAACCCTATACCTACCGATGGTGGCATGATTGGTGAAGAGCGTGTGGTGCATAACAACCCAGCATACTTCCTATATAAGGCAGTTAAAGAGCAAAACCAAGCAGATGACCTCGCGGGTCGTGGCGGCTGGTTAGCAGTGTTCGAAGACACTAAGTCACCAGCTACTATCGTAGATAAATATGGATTCGGTAACTCTTGTAACAACGGTATCCGTAACTACTCTAAAGTAGATGGTGAGCTTTACTTCGGTACCACAAGTTACTGTAACTTAGGTGAAGAAGCTGGTCTTGAATTCTACAAGTACACAGGCGATAACCGTTAATCATTAATCATTAATGACTAAGCCCAAAACAGAGTACGAGTAAAGTACTAAACAAAGCCCAGCTCCTGCTGGGCTTTTTGTTGCTCTCTCACTAGCGCAATTAATATACTTGAGCTGACAGGAGATAAGATAAAAGTGTGTAGGGGTTCAAATTTTCACCATCAGAAACTTTCTATACAGGTGTAAAAACCAGATAATAACAGATAGATAAATAGTCATAAGGTAGGGCAGATGAATCTCGTACAACGTCAATATAAGATCGTAAAACTCTCAGCTAAACTTGAGCTATTTATCGTTGAAGAACTCAATATTACTCAGATCTTCAAACAGGTTTCAAAGGCTAAGGTATGTAACTATATCGCCACCTGTGCAGTTAATCAGCCTGAAGATTGCGATGATCTGACACAATGTTTAATTGCCCTTGCCTACTGTGCAGAGCAACTTCCCGTAGAGAGAAACAGCACTCAAAATATTGCACTATTTATTATCAAAACAGCCACTGAGAAATACCCCCTGCTGCAGCCTATGCTGGATAAACGCCCAGCAGAGAAAGATCATTTGAGTATGCTGAGCTAGCTTGCTAGTTGGAGTTTGCGAACATTTACGGCCCGGTACAAAAAAACCGACACTATTGGTCGGCTTATTTAGTTTGATATGATTAAACAATTAATCTAGCAGGCAATCATACTGTCACGCTCAAACTTACCAATCGCCTTTAATACCTTGTCATACTCGACTGTTTTATGATCTTCATGCCACTCGAGCTTATCGGTATAGAGCATCAGGTTTTCATACACATCGAACAGCGAACGATTGATGTGGTTACCTAAGGTCATAATGCTTTGGGGAATGAGTACACAACCTCTCTGATAGGGGTAAACGGCTGCCATCACTTTAACAAGCTGCTCTTGAGTCGCAATCAAGGTGCCTTTTTTCATGGGTGTCATCCAAAACTGAGTATGGATATTTCTCAGCTGTTCAATGAGCCTTTCCAACTCCTCTTGCTGACTTTCACCGGCAAAAAGATAAATACCAGGGTTTGCACTCAGAAAAGTGATCCCTAAACGATTTTTGGTACCCGATGAAATAGAAACAGGAGCGAGCAATGCGGTGATCAGCTTTTCTCTATCATTCAGTGGCTCATAGTCTTGAATATCTACCAGCATCTGCCGCGTATTGCTAGCATCACGAACAAACAGAGATACCAGCACATCTTCTTTGCCTGAAAAATGCTTATATAGGGTGGCTCTAGAAACTTCGGCTCGCTTGGCAATATCGGTAAATTTAAATGACACCATACCATCTTCAAGAATCAGCTCTCTAGCCACTTCTAATAGTCGTGATTCTCGCTCTAGTTTCGTCATTATTTTAATTCAACCCAACATTTAATACTTTTCTAATATATCAAACTACTCCCATTTAATCAGCGATGGGAGGAGAGATTGTGATCTTATGCGGGATTTTTTACACCTATTTATAGATGCTTACAATCACATACAAACTGAAAAATTCATTATACTTTGATGTTATACCTGTCACACTCCACAAATAAAGCTAAGGTACTGTGAACGCTGTACGGTTTTATTTCACCCTTCTATGACACGATCTCCATATCAACGAATTCAATTACCAGCGATACTAATTATTTATAATAATGCCATCATCTAATAACTTTCATCCCCTCTCTATCAGAGCCATATTGACAGGCATGTCACTTGGCAGCCTCCTCGTGTTATGTAACCTTTATATGGCCCTGCGCATTGGCTGGTCAATTAACATGTCAGTACTCGCATCTTTGCTTGGTTTCATCGGTTGGAAAGCGATTGAATCAAGTATTGGTTGTCGTGCCTGGAGCCCGAGAGAAGCTAACATTCAGCAAACAGCAGCATCAGCTGCAGGGGGAACGGTTTCAGCTGGTCTTGTTGCGCCGATCCCAGCTTATCTTATTATCACCGACACCCAATTTGAATATTGGCCCATGGTTTTCTGGATGATCGCCATCAGTTTACTTGGGATCTGCGTCGCCTCAGCTATTCGTCCCGCCATGCTCAGTAACACACGCCTCAGATTCCCCGCGGGTATTGCGACAGCTGAAGTGATCACCGATATGTTTAGCAGTGGCCGTATCGCTCGTCACCGAATTATCGCGTTATTGTCAGCCATGATAATCGCCATTAGCCACCGTATATTTATTCCAATCAATTATAAATTACCGTTAAGTTTTTCAATTCCCGGCCAAGGCGCAATGGCGGGATCCAGCATCAGTGCCAAAAACCTTGGATTTATCATTGATCCCTCTTATATGTTATTAGCCTTCGGCACCATCATAGGAACAAGGGCAGCTATCAGTCTGTTTATTGGATGTCTGATTGCATGGCTCGGATTAGGTCCCTATATTCTTGGTCAAGGGTGGGAGCAAGCAGGTCCCATTGATAGCAGTTGGTTTACATACATCATAGATTGGCTCGTCTGGCCGGGTGTTGCCATGATGCTAGCTTCAGCGATTACCACAACAGCGATAACATTGTTTAAATCAGATAATAAAGGCCGACTTTCCCTGATGTGGGGCTGGCAGGAGTTTTTACTACTAGGCACGCTAACCCCTGTCATTGTGATTCTTCAGGTCAGCTTATTCGATATCAGCTGGTTTGCCGCCATACTTGCCGTTCCTCTCGCCTTTTTATTTGCCATTGTTGCCGCACAAGTCGTTGGTGAAACAGGGATCCCTCCAATTGGTGCACTCGGAAAACTGTCTCAACTATCGTTCTCAGTAATTAGCCCCGGTTGTGTAACAACTAATTTAATGACAGCCAACGTAGCGGGTGGTGCAGCTGGGCAAGCAACTGATCTACTTAATGATTTAAAAGCCGGACATATATTAGGAACCAATCCAAGACATCAAGTATTTGCACAAACAATGGGGATTATAGTTGGCTGTTTAACGAGCGCAGCAATTTTTATGTTACTGATCCCAAACCCTGCAGAGCAATTGATGACCGAACAATGGCCAGCACCAGGTGTCGCAACCTGGAAAATCATTGCCATAGCACTTACCGAGGGATTAGAGGCAATACCGCAATCGGCACAATACGCGATGTTTATTGGCATTGTTGCGGCGACAATTAACGAGCTACTACCACTTATTGTTAAAGAAAAGTGGCACCAATACTTGCCAAGCATGTCAGCGATGGGACTCGCTTTTGTTCTGCCCGCTCAAATTAGTATTATGCTATTTATCGGTGCTGTCTTAGCGTGGTTTCTTCGACTACTGGCGCCTAAATGGTCACAGCGTTTTTTACTCGCTATTGCAGCAGGCTGTATCGCAGGAGAGAGCATTGCTGGAGTATTAGGCTCTATCATCTTTATCCTGCGTTAAACCGAACAGTTACACTCTATCAACGAGTAAGTGCACCCACTTAACTAATCTCTTATTTAACGACACTTCAAACTGTATCCGCATTCTCTCTCATTTTTAGCTGAATACTCACTCTTTCTCAGCTATCTCATCTTGTAATAAAAAGGACCAAGCAGCTGTATCCAACTTTGCAGGGAAAGATAAGCATAACTTTAGCGGCATGGTCCATATCTAATACTTAAGATAAATAAATCATAATGGGAAACTACAAAAACCAGTTAAGGCTACGCCCAAACTTAGACACGTGTCAAGACAACAGTAATGCCATGTAATTAAACTTATAGTTAGATCGAATAGAGCGATAAAAATGTGAGTAACTCCATATGAAACAAAATAAATTATCAAAGATCACGTTAGCTCACCCTAGGTCAACCTCATCACACAACACAGCTTAAATACCGACCAGCTCACAGCAATCCCATCAAATTTATACATTTGTCGGCAAACAAGACCCGCATCACACACCAGACTAGTCATATGTCTATACAATTACCTCGAAATAAGTACTAAAACATAAATAGCGTTTCTTTTTGAAACTACAAGTGTGAGAGATGTGATGAGAATCTTACAAAATATCGGGATGTTAACTGCGTTTATCGCCATGACTATCCTATCAGTGCCAAGTGCACTGGCAAATGAATCAACTACTCCTTTAGAGCAAAAGTTAATTAATAAATTCACGGAGGCTAACTACTCTAACAAAGGTGCTGACACCTGTCTTATGTGTCACAAAAAATCACCTTCTGTCATGGCTATCTTCAATACGCCACACGGTGACACCAACAAAGGCCCAATGTCAGGTCTTCAATGCGAAGCCTGTCATGGACCGCAAGGGAAACACAAAGGCAAAAACGAACCTATGCTCAGCTTCGGAGATGACATATCTATCGAAGGACGTAACAGCGTTTGTGAGTCTTGCCACACCCAAGAACACACACCCTTCCATGACCAAGCCTGTAGTGATTGTCACAACATTCACCAGGCTGAGTTAGCAGCAGAGCAGCCACAAGCTCAGTGTGCCAGCTGCCATATGCAACAAGCCTCCGCAGAGTTTAAACGCTCGACTCACCTCGATAACTTAACCTGCAGTGATTGCCATAACCCACATGAAGAAGCACCTCTGTCTGTTAATGACACCTGTTATTCCTGCCATGCCGAAAAACGAGGCCCCACACTCTGGGAGCACTCCCCTGTCACTGAAGATTGCACGACTTGTCATAATCCACATGGCTCGGTCAACGACAACCTACTCAACAGTCGTGCACCTCAGCTGTGTCAAAGCTGTCACAACCAAGCGGGTCACTCAGGCGACATCCACAACAGCTTAGATGGCTTCACTCAAGGCCAATCTTGCATGAATTGCCACAGCAAAATACACGGTTCTAATCACCCTTCAGGCCACTTGTTTGAGAAATAGGAGTCAATAATGAAAGCTAAACTTACTTTAGTGGCACTCGCTGTTCTCTCAGCCAATGCCACCGCAGCAAACTTCGCTGTGCCACAGAACATTGAAAAAGACTACGCCTGCAAGCGTTGCATCGCTCCCGAGCACAGCAATACGGTCGGTATCATGACCGAGCAGCGTACTCACTTTGATAGTCAATACGGCGCTAATGCAGATATCCGTGGTAAAAACTACAGCATCAAGGCTAAAAATGCTGGGGCCGATAACGGTCACCTGAAGGCCATCGCTCACCTAGGTGATGTCGCGCTGGAACTCGCATACGTTAATCGCAGGAACCTTGACGATAACGATATAGGTGCAGAGCGTCAGCAGTTATCTGCCGTTGCCAAATATCAAACTCAGCTTATCACTGCCTTTGTAAAAGCCAGCAGCGAAGACAAACAAGGTCAACGTATCAGCTCTGTGATTGACCCTAAACCCACTAACTATTTAGAGGCCATCGACCATACAACTCAAGTGATGAACGCCGGAGTCCGGCTACACGGAAATTTCTGGAACATTGGTCTAGCAGCTTTTAACTCAGACTTTACTGATAACACTGGTATCGATCCTGATAACACAGCTCAACAAGCCAGCGTCAAAGCCGGACTTAACTACGGCAGCACGCGTTTATCAATGAGTGCTTCCTCGGGAAAAATGATCCAGGATGAGGCTATCGAGCAAGAAAACTCGCTCGTGCCTATCGCAAATTTTGACGGTGAAGTTGAAACATTAGATTACAGCGCCCGTATCAGCTCTCGCTTTGCTGGTATAAAAGTCGCAGGTTTCTACCGTTACAGTGACCGCGATAATGTCAGTGGTGAATATGAGTTTTTCGACGCAATTAACACACCAATCGACAGCAGCAAAACACGTTACGGTATCGATGCCAGCTACCGTTTAGGCAGTGCTAAGTTCAGTACTGGTTTCGAGCAAAATGACCGTACTCGCTCTGATAGCGATCGTGAAGAAACCCAAGAAAATGAAATCTTTGCTCGCGTCGATTACCGTCTAGCAGGGTTCAATAGTCACATAAAGGTCACCAGCGGTGAACGTACAGGTTCACAGTATCGCATCGATGAGGATATTTTTGAGAAGTATTACCTCGCCGATCGAGATCGTATCAACACCGAACTGGGTCTTGGATATAGCCACAATAACTACGGCGTAAACCTACAAGCCAACATAGCAAGCGATGAGTACAGCAACAGCTCAGCATTGAAAGAGTCTGATGAAGCCTCAGTCAACGCCGACGCCTTCTACCACTTCAATGAGCTGCTAACTCTCAACGCCTATGCTGGTGTACAGACCATCGACAGTTTGGAGATATACAACACCAAGATTAGTGATGAGTTTACCTACTTTGGTTTTGGTCTCAACCAATATCAAATCAGTGAGGACATCGCACTAGGTACCTCTTACACCTTCTCATTTTCTGGCAGTGACACCTCAGTCGATAGCACTGAAATGGGTGATTACTACCAGTACCAACACCTTGCTGAAGTCCACATGGATTACCGCATCAATGCACGTATCTCGACCCGTGTTGCTTACACCTATGAGCGCCATTACGACACGAGCTATGCCAATCAACCGATTGAGGCCATCAATAGTCTAGACGACCTCAATCAAAATTTTACCGACCACAAACTCGGTGTCTTCTTCACCATTAAATTGTAAGGGCCTTAAGGCCATATATTTGAGGTAATCGTTATGGAACGTCGCACGTTTCTTAAATTTACTGCAGCTGCGGCTGCAGTCGCAACAGTTACAGGCTGTGACAGCAGCAGTGCCAATAACCCTCTGCCGACGCCTGATAAACCTGTACTTCCTCCAATAGGAGAAGGTATTACATGGGGTTCATGCGCCACCAACTGCTGGCAAGCATGCCCTTTGAAAGTACACAGTAAAGATGGCGTGATCACACGCATTGAAACTGAAGGTAAGGCTACTGACGACTGGGACAATTTCGACCACGAGATCCGTCCCTGCCCTCGGGGCCGCTCTATGCGTCAGAAGGTCTATAACCACGACCGTCTTAAATACCCAATGAAGCGTGTTGGGCGTCGAGGTTCGAATGAATTCGTTCGTATTAGTTGGGAAGAAGCAGTGTCTAGCGTCGCTACCGCGTTGCAAAAGACCTACGCTGAGTACGGTAAAAACGCTATTTTCATGCCTCTAGGCGGGGGATCTCACGATTTAAACACGGGTGTAACTCAATCAAGTGTACGTCTGTTAAATATGGCAGGCGGATGCTTATTCTTTCATAACGATTACTCAGCATCTCAGTACCGCGAAGGTTCTGCTGGCATGTACGGATATCTCGCATCTAATGCTGGGGATACCGTCGGCTTTTGGAATACAGGCTCCAGTCTACGCAGCCTAGAAGACAGTGACTTAATGCTGTGTTTCGGATACAACCCAATGGAAGCACGTTTAGGCGGTGCTGGTTCAGGTTATGAATACCTGAATGTTAAGAAGAAAAATAACTTCAAAACATACTACATTGACCCTAGATTCACTGATACAGCAGTGACAGCCACCGATGAATGGGTACCTATTCGCCCCGGTACTGACGCAGCTTTATGTGAAGCGATAGCCTACGTATTGATAGAAGATGGATACGCTGACATCCCATTTCTCGAGCAATACACTTATGGATACGATAAGTATGAAGCGTACATCACTGGTGCAGCTGATGATATTGCTAAGACTCCAGAACGTGCTGAAAGTATCTGTGGTATCCCAGCTGAGAAGATCCGTGAGATAGCCCAGGCTATTGGTACTGCATCTGCTCCATTCGTCACACAGGGCTTCGGACCTCAACGTCAAGGTAATGGTGAGAACAACGCACGAGCCGTGATGATGTTACCGATACTCGTCGGTAAGATTAGTGGCGCAGGGACTAACCATGGCGGCACACCAGGTAACGACGGTTTATCCCATTACGCCATGATGCCTGCTGATACTCTGAAAGATCTCATGAACATGAAAATCATGGACGTGACGATCCCGGCCGCATCACATCTTGATGCTATCGAGTTTGGCGCTCAGATGAAGCCAAGTACTCATGACGTTCGCTACTCAGACCCCGACTTGATGGCTGCTGACACACCACTAGAAACGAACGTACGTTTCCTATGGCTTGCGTCCTCTAATATGTTGGCCAACCAAAATGGCGACATCAACCGAGCTGACCGTCTACTGAATGACGAAAACTTAGTCGACTTCGTGGTCGTCGTTGAACAACATATGACAGCCTCGGCTAAATACGCCGATATCATTTTGCCTGAGGTCAGTTGGCTTGAGATGTATGACGTGATCCAAAGCTACAACAAGATGGATTGTGGTTCACTCATGTACGCCTACGGGATCACGCCTGCTGTAGATCCAATGTTTGAATGTAAGCCTGCATACGACATCTGCCACATGATCGCCAATCAATTGGGCATAGGCAGTAAGTTCACCAATGGTGGCATGACTTACTTAGACCAAGTTCGCAAAGTCTTCTCTGAATTTAAGAAAAGCAATCCGTGGATCCAAGGTGACACCTTTGAGGAGTTCGTCAGCTACGGCCCTCAGCGCCGACCTGCTGGAGAGCATCCTAACGTCGGTAAGATTCGAGATTTCATCACCAATCCGATAGAAAATCCTCTCGGGACTCCGAGTGGCAAGGTCGAAATTTACTCTCAGTACTTCGAAAGTAAACAGTCTCAAGCTGAAGGTACCGATGAGATCAATCCGCTACCGGTTTACTTTGCTTGTGACGAATCATACGAAGATACAACAGCGTCTGAGTTTCCGCTCCAGTGCATTAACTATCACGGTAAACATAGCGCTCACAGCATTCACGCCAGTACGCCATGGCTCAATGAAGTGCTGGAGCACCACCTATGGCTAAACCCAATAGATGCTGGCGCAGCGGGGGTTATCAACGGCCAGAAGGTCATCGTCGAGAGCCGCAGAGGCAAGCTCGAAATAACCGCTCGTATCACACCACGGATCGTCCCAGGTGTAGTGGCTATGCCACAGGGTCAATGGCGTCGTATGAAAGGTGATATCGATGTTGGCGGCTGTGCGAACACCTTGACAGATAGTAAGCCAAGTCCGGTTGCTAAGTCATTCCGCTCTAACACTAACCGAGTCAGAGTCTACTCGGCATAGGAGAAAGATATGCAATTAGGATTCTATGTTGATACCGCGATCTGCTCAGGCTGCAAGGCCTGTATGGTCTCCTGTAAAGATAAGAATGACTTAAATGTAGGCCGTAACTTCCGTCGTGTGTATGAATACGCAGGTGGAAGCTGTACGGATAATGGTAATGGGGTGTTCTCCCAATCCGTATTTGCCTACTACACGTCAATCTCTTGCAACCATTGCGACTCTCCAGCTTGCACTAAAGCCTGTCCTACAGGTGCGATGCATAAGCGCATCGAAGACGGGTTAGTCATGATCCATGAAGAGATCTGTATCGGTTGTTCATCTTGCGCTCAAGCGTGTCCTTACGACGCGCCACAGCTTGATGAAGCCCGAGGCAAGATGACCAAATGTGACGGCTGTATCGACAGACTCAACGCTGGTAAACAGCCTATGTGTGTTGATAGCTGTATCCATCGAGCATTGGACTTCGGCCCTATCGATGAGTTGCGCGCTAAGTACGGTGATACGGCAGAAATTGCCCCGCTACCGTCAGCAAGCATCACCAAACCCAATCTAATTCTTAGAGTTCACCCTGACGGCCAACCTGTAGGTTCAGGCGCCGGCTCAGTAGTAAATCCAAACGAGGTATAACATGAATACTAAACTTTCTCTTGTCGCCGTCTTGCTTGCAAGCACCATGATAACGGGTTGCTCTGATGACGATTCAGAAACCCTATATATCTGTGAGAATGGCACTCAGGTGTCGGCTCCAGAGCAATGTCCTACAGCCCCTACTGAACCTGTCGATCCGGTAGACCCAGTTGTTCCCCCAGCAGTAGATGGCCCGTTCGTACATGCCGGACGTACTATCGTTGATGGGGCATTTTACAGTGCCACCAGCCCAAGTAACGAGTATGACCCTCTGCGTGACTGGGAAAATACAATGCCAGCAGGATACGAAGAGATGCGCAACGCATCATACCCATGGGGCACAACGGTATATGATAGCGCAGCCAACGGTGAAGAATTATGGATGGGGACGATCTCTAATGGTTGGTGTGTTTGGCCATACCAAAACATCGCCATGCCGATTGAATTAACAACTTACGAAAGTAAGACTACAGGTTGCTCAGTTCCAGGGACAACAGGTACCCCATCACAAATTTTCATCTACAACTTCCGCACGGGTGAAAAAGAAGTAATTCATGAGAGCATGCTGACATCAGGTGGCCCTCAGTTTACTGAAGCCTTCAAACCAATCAACAACACCTATGGTTTCCGCGCTGCTGGTACTGCTGGTGATCTAGTATTCGTCGCAGGACATTGGAAGACCACTGAAGATAAAGGTCGTTTACGTTTATTCGTATTCAATGCAAAAGAGCGTTCATTCGTTGGTTACCGCGATATCGTCGGTGACACGACGCGTCGTTTTAGAACCTTAGAGCATGCAGATGGTACCACTGGATTCTACACTCTGGTCGGTGCTGAAACAGGAATGACTCAATACGGTGATGGCCCAACTCAATTACTTCGTTGGGTCGGCACTCAAGACGAGCCTTTTGCTGGTGGTGATATCAAAGGAACCAACCCGCTGACGACGACAGGTTGGAGCAAAGTATCAACTCAGCTAGACAATGAACAAACGCCTGGTGGCGTACAATACGGTATGATCGGTGACTGGCGTCAATTCACCCATACGGACGGCACTGAACGTCTGATCATGTCAGCATCGGCACATCCTTTTGTCTACAAGAACGGCGTGCGTAACGATAACTTCAAAGAGTCTGTCATTCTGATATCTGATCCGATCCCAACCGCTGGTTATAGTGTTGATGAGCAGCTTACTTTCCGTGAAGTCTTCGGTATGGATCAATATGATCCAGACACAAAAGGTCGCTGGGGAGCCAAGTGGGGAACAAGTGCTATTAACGATGGCTTCATGTATTTCGGTACTTACCACCAAGGTACAGACGCAGCTTATAAACACTTCGCTAAGGCAGACCCAGCTCTATTCACAGAGTTAACAGGTCTAGAGTCAGCGAGTGAAGCAGACGTCAAAAAGGTTACCGATATCACTCCTACTGACAATGCCCAAGCAACTGATCATAAACTTTTTATGATTAACGAATGGCGTGCCACTTCAATTTTCCGTATTGACCTTAACAATATCGATGCGGTAAGCGCAGGTGACACCTCAAAGGTAGAGCTACTTTACGGCTACGAGACCATGCAAGTGAATGATGGTAACGGCTGGAAAACGACGCCTAACTTACTAGGTCAGAAGCCTATTCATGGCGAAGCAGGTATGGGTAATCCAGGTAACGTCTATTCTTGGACCTCCATTGCGAAGGACGGTAAGTTATTCTGGGGATTCTTCGACGCATTCTCTGGCCTGCATGATTTACTGTTCGATGCGTATTCTGGTGAGTATATGTTATTCGACGGAATAGTATTCCAGAACCCTGAATGGAAGAAGCAAATGGCTAATAACCCCGCCATGTGGATGTACGATTACACTAAAACGGAGATGAGCGCTAACGGCCTAGCCGAAGAGTTTGTCCCCGGCGGAGATCTGCTAATGATCGAGGCTGATGGATCGGCACGTAAGCTTACCACTAACGGTTTTGGTAACCAGTGCTCTAACGGTATCCGCAACGTCGTTGATATCGACGACAAACTGTATTTTGGTACGTCAACGTGGTGCAACCTAGGTCCGACTTCCGGACTTGAGTTTTACCAATACGATCCAAGCTTAGACAAGTAGATATCTTTAAGGCGGCCCATGGCCGCCTTTTTTTAGGAGTAAATATGAACAAATCACTAGCTGAAATAACCCCAATACTTGCCGCCAATATGTATCATGACCCTTGCAATAAGATGCTTGACACGTACAACCAACATGACTTCAACGCGTGTTACCCTTTGCTTACAGAGAGTAAAACACGCAGCAAGGGAGTCGCACTTGTGAGTAACTACGTCAGCCAATACTCAAGTGACCAGTTACCAGAATTACTGCTCGACTTCAATCAGCTGTTTATAGGTCCAGGTAAAATGAAGGTGCCATTATGGGGTTCCTACTACCTCAATGAAGATAATTTACTGTGTGGGCCAAGCACGCAAAAACTTCAAGAGCGCATTGATGCTCTTGATATTACAATCAGAACCATAGATGACGATAACCAACCTATCGACCACATATCGCTGGTTCTACGACTGGTTGAATTTACACTTAATGAAAATAAAACCCTAGAGCTGAAAGCTGTCGTCACCGAGCATCTAACCCCATGGGCATATCGAGTGGCTGAACTAACAATCGAACACGCTAAAACTGACTTCTACTTAGGCTGGGGATTATTACTTAAGGATTATCTAGATGTGTTAGTTGAATCCAATGGCATTATAGTGAAAAAACTGAACCTATGGGGATAGTAGTGACGCGGAGGCTACAATACAAAATCAGTAAAATGGCTAGGTGGATAAAGGGATGGATAGCGGGTTACATATATCAGCTACAGGGTCACAGCGTCCTGTGCAACCTAGCACCTAGCACCTAGCACCTAGCACCTAGCACCTAGCACCTAGCACCTAGCATGCAATCATACCATCCTTCTTATGTCTTCCAATCGCTATCAAGGTCTTCTCATAATCGACACTGGCGTGCTCATCACTCCAGTTTAATTGCTCCGTCGACTTAAGTAAGTTTTCAAATACTTTTCGCAAGGTATAGTTAATATGCTTTCCAGCCGTCATTACATTTTGTGGAATGATGACACAGCCTCTTTGGTAGGGAAAAACTGAAGCCATGATCTCTTCGAGTTCATCTTGGGGTACTTGTATACGCCCTTTCTTGAAAGGCGCTATCCAAAACTCAAGAACAATTCCGCGAATTTGAGTCACAATCAGCTCTAGCCTCGCCTGCTGCGCTTCACTGGCAAACATAAAAATACCTGGGTTAGCACTCAGTAAAGTGGTTCCTGAACGGTTCTGAATCTCCATCGAACCCGCAACTGGAGCGAGTAAACTCAGGATTAATTTTTCTCTGTCGTTGAGGGTTTCGTCAGCCTGAATATCGAGCAACATTTGTTTGGTTTGGCCTGCATCTCGAACATATAAACTCACTACAATATCTTCTTTTCCTGAGTAATGATTATATAAAGTGGCCCGAGACACACCTGCGCGCTTAGCTATATCAACAAACTTAAAAGACATAACACCATCTTCTAAAATGAGCTCTTTAGCAATATTCAGTAACACTGCTTCACGTGCTGACTTACTCATATATAATACTAAACCTTAAACAGATGACTAACGAATGTCTTTCTAATAGCATATCAATTAATCAAGTTGCCAACCAATGTACAAACCCAGACTCGATCACATATAGAGACAAAACCTAAACCACGATATTGAAATAATTTCTATTGTTCATACTCAAAATTAGAATATTTCACTTATTTAGGATCTTTTACTAAGAGATAGAGAGAAATTATGCGATAACACTCCTGCTTGCTTCTTAAATAACTAGATAATAGATAGATGCCAATTTCAACCTCCCACGCCATGCTGCAACCTCCTCTTTCAATCAGAGCTATCATTACTGGAATATTATTCGGTTCTGTTTTGACCATATGCAACATCTACATGGGGCTCAAGGTTGGCTGGACATTAAACTTATCGATTTTAGCGGCACTACTTGGGTTTATATTTTGGCGTAGTAATCATTCCATGTTTAACGCCAATAAATGGACGCTAATCGAAAGCAATATTCAACAAACAACAACATCGGCGGCTTGCAGTACTATGGCTGCGGGACTCATCGCGCCAATTCCAGCCTATTTGATTATCACTGATAGCCCGTTCGAATACTGGCCTATAGTGATCTGGATGATAGCAATCAGTCTGCTGGGAGTCTGTGTTGCATCAGCACTCAGACCCGTGATGGTCAATAATCCCCGCTTGCCTTTTCCTGCAGGAATAGCCACAGCCGAGGTCATTAAAGATATATTTGATAATGGGCAAGAAGCGAAGAAGAAAATAACAGCCTTGCTCATTGCAATTACGCTCACGCTATCGCATCGTTTTTTATTCCCAGGCTCAATCAAGCTCTCTCTAGGCTTCTCAATACCCGGAAGCGGCGCGCTTACTGGCACCAGTATAAGCGCGAAGAACTTAGGCTTTATGCTTGAGCCATCGTATATGCTGCTGGCATTTGGCAGTATCATAGGCATACGTTCGGCCTTCAGTATTCTGCTTGGCTGCCTCATCGCTTGGGTTGGACTCGGCCCTTATATTCTGGGGCAAGGCTGGGAGCAAGCAGGGCCGGTTGATGCTAGCTGGTTTGATTACCTTATAGATTGGCTAATTTGGCCTGGTGTCAGCTTAATGTTGGCCTCATCGCTGACCAGCACCTTACTGATACTATTTAAAACCAAAAAACAGAACTGGCTGACATTAAACTGGCATTGGCAGGAATATACCTTTCTCGCCATTCTTACGCCTTTGATTGTCGCCCTACAGATCACTTTTTTTGATATCAGTCTGTTTGCCGCCATACTCGCCGTACCTCTGGCCTTTATCTTTGCCGTCGTTGCCGCACAAGTTGTCGGTGAAACAGGGATCCCACCAATGGGGGCGTTAGGTAAATTATCTCAGCTCTCTTTTGCCCTGATTAGCCCAGGTAATGTCACGACCAATTTAATGACCGCCAATGTCTCTGCTGGCGCTGCGGCTCAAGCTACCGATCTGCTTAATGACTTAAAAGCAGGATACCTACTCGGCACTCCACCCAGACAGCAATTCATCGCGCAAATATGCGGCATAATCACAGGTTGCCTAGTTAGTGCTGCGATATTCATGGTCCTCATACCAAACCCCGCCACTCAGCTAATGACCGAACAATGGCCCGCCCCTGGTGTCGCCATATGGAAATCAATAGCCATCGCCTTAACTGAAGGGCTAGAGGCAATTCCGCAATCGGCAAGATATGCTATGTTTGTTGGAATGATTGCAGCAACGATTAACGAGTTACTACCTCTTATTTTGAAGGAAAAGTGGCACCAATATTTGCCAAGTATGTCGGCGATGGGGCTGGCCTTTGTACTTCCAGCTCAAATTAGTATCATGCTATTTATCGGTGCGCTATTGGCTTGGGCTTTACGTCAACTCGCCCCAAAGTGGTCACAACGATTTATACTCGCGATTGCTGCAGGTTGTATTGCTGGTGAGAGTATTGCCGGGGTGTTAGGTTCGTTGTTGCAACTGATGTAATTAACTCGCTTTATACCAATCTGTATAAGAAACAAGATAAGAGAGCAGCGAATGTGCGGTCGACTCAACATGATAGACGATCTTTTTACTCGAACCTTGATGCAAGATTTGGGCGTATCTAATCCCAATGAGATGCACTTCAATCGCTTTAAAATGCCCACAAATGAGATCAGCATCGTCAGGGAACAAAAGGGAATTAGGCAACTGCAAACCGCGACGTGGTGGTTACTGCAAGAGATTACTTATGATGGATTCAAACCCAGCCGATTTACCTCTTTTAATACCCGTTATGACAAGCTCAATCAGGTAGGAAGTGCCGGCTATACTCCCTTTCGTGAGCGTCGCTGTATTATCTTAGCTAAAGGTTTCGGAGAAACTGAAAAACGTGAAAACTCGACAGAGTATTATGATTTTATCGCCCAAGATTCAGCCATCAGCTTAGGCGGCTTATTTCAGGAATGGCATCATCCGAAAACCGGCGAACACACAGTCTCATGTTCAGTGATCACCAATCCCCCTCACCCAGATATGGAGCCATTCCACACGAAAACGAGCCCGCTTATACTGCCTCAATCGAGTGCAATTCAAGATGCTTGGTTAGACCCTAACAATCATCAGGTCGATATGTTTGAACATCTACTAAAGCCTGCTCTTCGACATAACTTCTTAGTTCAGCAAATTGAAAAGCCAAGTCTTTATAACCATAAAGGCGAAGCACTGCTGCTTCGCCCCTATGACGGCTAACTTTTTCTAACTAAAGAAAAAAACTAGTTAAAATACTTAATTAATTCTTGCTCTTGCGCTAGCAAGCTTTGATACAGAGTAAACTGATTCGCCGCTCGTTCTAGGTTATGATTTTCATGATGAATATTAAAATAAACGTCGCCATTAAGGTGATCAGTTAAGAATCGAACCCCGATCATCAAGCAGATAACCCGAGCACCTAACCATAGGCTTTTCTTCTCATCTTCACTCAATACTGAGCCAAGTTCGCTCAGGTATCCACGACAGATAGCGGCAAAAATGGGTTCACGCACATGCACATTATCAAGTACCTTAGAGTCTTCCTCTTCCGGAGAAGTAAAGGTGCGTACCATGTCACCAAAATCATACATTAGATAACCTTTCATGCAGGTATCGAGGTCAATAATCGCCAAGCTGCTCATGTCGCGCTTGTCGTATAACATATTGTTGATCTTAGTGTCGTTATGGCAAGTTCGTAACGGCAGTTTAGGTGAAAGCTCTGCTAACTCCTGCAACAAAGACTGCTGTGACAAAACTAGCTCGACCCAATCACGACACCCATCTAATCGATGTTGTGTGTCTTGAGCTACAGCCTGTTCGAGCAAAGTAATACGACCTGGAAGATGATGAAATTGCGGAATAACATCTTCAAGTACTGTCGCATCAAGATCGCTCAGCGCAGAGGAGAAATGGCCGAATGCCTTAGCGGCTGCAAACGCCTCCTCTTCACTACTCACCACTTCGATACTGTGACTATGAGGGAGATAGTTGATTGCACGCCAAAACCCCTGCTCACCAAGATCAATCGCGAGCTGTTGATCTTTAGTCCGAAGTGGACCAACAACCTGCAGTGCGTATTCATCATTGGCATGCTTATGAGCAAGATGGATCGCAATTTTATCTGCGTTTTCCACTAAGCCATGGGGTGTCTTAAATACGTCTGTATTTATTTTCTGTAATACCAGTTCGCCAGAGTCCCAGCGAACCAAAAAAGTTTCATTAATGTGGCCATTTCCTAAAGGAGACACACTTGCATCCAAAGCTGGGATGCCAAAATGCGGCAGGACTCGCTGCCTAACAAAATCAATCACTAATAACTCCATTATTCTTATTATTTAACAGCTCTAACAGCTTCTGCTTTACCCACACTGCGTCCTGAGGGTAGGTCACACCAAACCAAGATTCTTGAGCAGTTTTCACTCTAATGCATTTTTGACTAATCCCACCATCACCGATGCTGACTGTAGCCATACTATGTTGAACCACATCAGGGAGGAAACACTCAGATTTCGCTTCCTGACCATGGGCTGCAATAAAATGAATTAATTCCGCTTCAATAGCCAAAAATATATCAGGGGCAAAGCCCCAACAGGTCATAGACACTGGCACCGAAGGCGACAACACGCCTTCTTGTCCCTGACAGATCCCCACTAATCCTGAGGGGCTCTGTTGAATATCCGTCCACTCAGCAACACTCTGCAATTGGCCATCTTCAACTAAACAAACACCTCGATTTACGCCACCATGTTCAGACAAGGTCAACGACAAGGGATAAGCGACTAACATCCAATCGGTTTTAGATTCATTTAAACCGGAGAAAAGTAACTCAAAAGCGCTATCACCATAGTAATCATCAGCGTTAATCACCGCCATTCGACCTTTGACTTTATCACGAGCACACCAAAGTGCATGTGCAGTCCCCCAAGGTTTTAGCCTATGATTCACATCAGATAGGGTTGCTAATGCTGCGGGCGGAAGATCATCCATCGCCTGATAACAAAAATCATAACTAAAATCTGACGGGAGCTTTGCTGTTAGGCCTGCGGCAAAGATACCTTGCAATGCATCCTCAAGTTCAGGCCTTATAACTAACACCACTCTGGAGAACCCTGCTCGGCTAGCGGAGAGAATGGATAACTCAAGCATGGTTTCGCCGTTAGTGCCAAAACTTGCGAGTTGTTTATCCCCTCCAAAACGGCTACCCAAGCCTGCAGCCATAATCACTAAAGATAGCGCTTCATTTTTGATATTTGTTGTCATTCACTATAATCATCTGGTATTTCAGCCAAAACATGACTGTGGCTCGCATTGAGCCGTGCAGTTTAAAGAGAAAAGTCGTCTTTATCCAGCAATACATAACCTTAACTCAGCCCAAGTAGGGCACAAAAGCACCACTTTTTGCTAACGCAGACTGACTCCCTTTTAAGCTGAAGTTATAACCACATAATTTAAGGCTCCCTCTCAGGGCGACATCATGAATAATCTCTGCAGTATCAAGCGGTGTAAAGCGCGCTTCAATACTGGTGTCTGCCATCAGTTCGACCGATACAGGTCGATACTGGCTACCATTATTAAACACCAACTCCGCACAACTGTTATCACCCTTTGCAGTTGCTAGTGACCAGATAACACCGGGCTCATCGGCCTCGCCTAGCCAACGCATAATAAGTAACTCATCCTCTAGCAGGAGACTAAAGCCATCCGGCAGTCTCACTTCACTACGCTCAACGGACTCTTGGGGTGTATGTTCTATTGATGCCTGCTCAGCAGCATCTTCAGATGAGTCCAACATTGACCAAAGGCTGCTAAATACCATCAAGAGTAAACAACTTCCCACAACCCCAAATAGCAATTTTTGATTTTGCTTCGCCCAAACAAGCCAAAGTTCCAGTGTGACTCCCTTTTCAGGCTGTTGAGTCGATTCCGCTTGTAGATAAAATGGAGCGGCATACGCCTCGTCATAACCCACCTCTTCAGCATCAGGAGCTGATCCATCTATCGTCGGTTCGACTCTCGAATGACTTCGGGGTCTTTGCTGTGAAACTTGTGGTCCAAAGTAACCTTGAGAATAGGACTTGGCAGGATGTGAAGATTTTTGAAACGCCAGAAAGAGTGTGATTGAGACTCCAATAACCAGACTGATTAACGAAGCCATGACGCTTTCGTTAGCCAAAGAGAGCGAAAAAAGCATAAAAGGAGGTAAAGTTAATCCTGCAAACCAAGATTGTCGCTCAATATCACGAACTCGTCTTAATGCGCTCAAACCAAGAACAGGTAAGAGTAACAAAGCCAACAACAGGTTGCCTCCGCCAGCCCCTATCAACACAAACCCCAATAATAAAATCAGATAAAGCGAACCACTTATGGCTGTGAACCTCTGCCAATTGTCTCGCCCCTTCACACAAAAAAGAGATTTATACTGCATTAAATTCAATACCTAAGAGTTAATTCAAGGAGAAAGGATGAATAAATTAAGTACACCCGAAGCAGAAGTTGACCCACTGTTTTCAGGCGTAAAGACTAATCAAACCTTAGCTGAAGATACGTTTCAACCGCCAACAGACTAACTATTTTATTCGCCAAAGTCAGTCTCAGCATGACAATTCCTCTCTATAGACGCGAATAAATGCCCCCATTCTTCCCCCTACAACAAAAATAGCACAACTGACACTAGCGCCAACGGCGAGCAGGCTTGTATAATGAACGGCTCCCTCTCGGTATATTGGGAGCCACTTTCGTTTTAATCTTTTTTGGGTACTTAGCAAATGACCGCACGCGGAAATCTATTTATCGTATCTGCGCCAAGCGGTGCGGGTAAATCTTCACTCATATCTGATCTGCTTAAAGACAAGCCAGCAGATAAGCAAGTATCGGTTTCTCATACCACCCGCAATCCGCGTCCGGGAGAAATTAACGGTCAGCATTACCATTTCGTCACAGTCGAAGAGTTTAAGGCCTTAATCGCTGACAATGCTTTTTTCGAATGGGCTGAAGTATTCGGTAACTACTACGGCACCTCACGCAAAGTGATAGAGCAAACCCTGCATCAAGGTATCGATGTATTCCTTGATATCGACTGGCAAGGCGCTCAGCAAGTAAAAAAAGTGATGCCTGAAGCGATTGGTATATTTATTCTGCCACCCTCGAAAGTTGAGCTAGAAAAGCGCTTAACCGGTCGAGGTCAAGACAGCAAAGAGGTCATAGCCTCTCGTATGGCTCAGGCAACATCAGAGATATCACATTACGCTGAGTATGATTTCATCATTATTAACGATGATTTTGATACCGCACTTGGCGATTTTATCGCTATAATTCGCAGCCAGCGCCTAACTGGCGCTGGTCAAATTCATACTCAAAATGATATGCTTAAAGATCTATTGGCAGAATAGCTGCCTTAGTGTACAATTTTGCGTCATTTTTCATCCTAACACTGGAGTTCCACACATGGCTCGCGTAACCGTAGAAGACGCCGTAAACCAAATCGGCAACCGTTTTGATATGATCCTGGTTGCAGCGCGTCGTGCTCGCCAAATCGCCGTGCAGGGTAAAGACCCTATGGTTGAAGAAGAGAACGACAAGCCAACGGTTATCGCTTTACGCGAAATCGAACTTGGTCTAGTCACAGCAGATACTCTTGACGCCGATGAGCGCCAGACTGTTCGTGAACGTGAGGCTGCTGAAATAGCTGCTGTTGCTGCGATTGCTGAAGGTCGCAACAACAATATAATTTAAGGAGTGTAACCACTTGTATCTGTTTGAAGGTCTCAAAGAGTCTGCATCGGTATATTTAGAACCCGATCAGGTAGAATTACTCAAGCAGGCCTATCAGGTGGCGCGTGATGCCCATGAAGGTCAAATGCGCACAAGTGGTGAACCTTATATCACACATCCGGTTGCGGTTGCCCGCATCCTGGCCGATATGCGTCTCGATCATGAGACGCTTATGGCTGCACTTCTGCACGACACCATTGAAGACACCCCGGTAACCAAAGAGGAACTCGCTGAATTATTTAGTGAATCCATTGCCGAATTGGTTGAAGGCGTCTCAAAACTCGACAAGCTAAAATTCCGCGATAAGAAAGAAGCTCAGGCTGAAAACTTCCGCAAAATGATGATGGCAATGACTCAAGATATTCGAGTTATTCTGATCAAATTAGCCGATCGAACCCACAATATGCGCACCCTTGGGGCTTTAAGGCCTGACAAGCGTCGACGTATAGCGCGGGAAACCCTCGAAATTTATGCTCCTATCGCCAACCGTCTCGGTATTCATAATATCAAGATTGAATTGGAAGACCTTGGTTTTCAAGCTTATTACCCAATGCGCTATCGCGTACTTAAAGAGGTCGTAAAAGCTGCTCGTGGTAATCGTAAAGAGCTGATTCAGAGTATTGAGGCTGCAGTTCACACTCGCCTCGAAGACACTAAGATCCCCGGCACTGTAAAGGGCCGAGAGAAAAACCTCTACTCCATCTACAACAAGATGCGCAGTAAAGAGCTTCAATTTCAGGAAGTCATGGATATCTACGCCTTCCGCGTGATTGTTGACTCCATCGATACCTGTTATCGCGTCATGGGTGCCATGCATGGTTTATATAAACCGCGTCCAGGCCGATTCAAAGATTATATTGCCATTCCCAAAGCCAACGGCTATCAGTCACTCCATACATCACTGTTTGGTCCTCACGGCGTGCCCGTTGAGATCCAAATTCGTACTGAAGATATGGACCAGATGGCTGATAAGGGTGTAGCAGCACACTGGATTTACAAGAAAGGCAGCTCAGCAGAACAAGGCACAACGACACAAGTTCGTGCTCGTAAGTGGATGCAGAGTCTTCTTGAGTTGCAGCAGAGTGCGAGCACCTCATTTGAGTTTGTTGAAAACTTTAAGACCGAACTTTTCCCTGAAGAGATCTACGTCTTTACCCCTGAAGGTCGCATTTTAGAACTGCCGGTTGGCGCAACTCCAGTCGATTTTGCTTATGCCGTACATACCGATGTTGGTAATACCTGTGTCGGTGCCCGAGTTAATCGTCAAGCATACCCGCTTAGTCAGCCTTTGATCTCAGGTCAAACTGTCGAGATTATTACCGCTAAAGGCGCTCGTCCTAATGCGGCTTGGTTAAACTTTGTTGTGACCGGTAAAGCGCGCGCTAAGATACGTCAACTTCTGAAAAGTCTAAAAGAAGAAGACGCGGTTATCTTAGGTAAACGCCTACTTAATCATGCGTTGGGTGAAACCAAACTCGACATGATTGCGCCAGAGATAATCGACAAAGTAGTCAGTGAGACAAAACATAATACCCTTGAAGAACTACTCATCGACATCGGCCTGGGTAATGCCATGAGTATCGTGATCGCACAACGCCTTAAAGATGATCAGGCGCAGATCCCTCATGAGCACAAAGAATCCAACATGATGCCGATCCGTGGTGCTGAAGGCATGTTAGTCACATTTGCCAACTGTTGCCGCCCTATTCCTGGCGATGCAGTCATTGCCCATGTAAGCCCGGGTAAAGGTTTAGTCGTTCACATGGAAAGCTGCGCCAATATCCGCGGATATCAAGGCGAGCCAGACAAATATATTCCAGTGCAGTGGGACAACGCAGAAGGCGTCGAATTCCAAGCGAATTTGCGCGTGGAAATCGTTAACCACCAAGGCGCATTGGCAAAGATCACCTCTATCGTCGCCGCAGGAGGCGCGAACATTCACAACCTCAGCACAGAAGAGCGTGACGGCAGAGTTTTCTTAATCAATTTACGAATTTCGGTCACTGACCGAGTTCATTTAGCCAACGTGATGCGTCGTATCAGGGTGTTGCCTGAAGTATTACGTACATCCCGTAATCGATAATCAGATACAGTTAGGAGAGAGAGTTATGGCGGAAAAAAGCATCATAGCAACCGATAAAGCACCACAGGCTATCGGCACTTATTCTCAAGCAGTTAAAGTTGGCAATACTGTCTACCTTTCTGGTCAAATCCCGCTCGACCCAACAAGCATGCAGATCGTGAGCGATGAGTTTGCTGCCCAAGTCGTGCAGGTTTTTGACAACTTGACCGCTGTTTGTGAAGCCGCTGGCGGTTCGCTCAGTGACATCGTCAAGCTCAATATCTTCATGACAGATTTAAGCAACTTCGCCACCGTCAATGAGATCATGGGACGTTACTTTACTCAACCTTATCCAGCTCGCGCAGCAATTGGTGTAAAGCAACTGCCTAAAGATTCTTTGGTAGAGATGGACGGAGTGATGGAGATTTAACTCTTCCTCACCTTCATACTAGGGCGCTACGGCGCCCTTTTGTTATTACACCCAAACTCCCTGAAGAAATATTAGAAATTAGCCATGAGCCCAGAACGTTTTGCACGCATCAATGAGATGCTAGATAACCGCCAACCCGACCTCACTCTCTGTTTAGATCGTGTTCATAAGACCAATAACATCGCCGCAGTGATCCGCACAGCCGATGCCGTTGGTATCCATCAAATTCATGCGGTTTGGCCGGACATCGAAATGCGAGTTTCAGGCAATACCGCTTCTGGCAGCCAGCAATGGGTCAAAACAGTTAAGCATTATCATATGGATGATGCTCAGCAAGCGCTTCGCGCCCAGGGGATGCAAATCCTCGCCACCACATTTTCAGACAGTGCAGTTGATTTCCGCGACATCGATTACACCCGCCCAACGGCCATCATCTTAGGCAATGAACATGACGGTGTGAGTCCTGAAGGGATCGCTGCTGCAGATCAGCATATCATCATCCCAATGATAGGCATGGTGCAGTCGCTCAACGTCTCGGTGGCCTCAGCACTCGTGATGTATGAAGCTCAGAGACAAAGGCAAGCAGCAGGGCTTTATGGCACTCGAAAACTCGATGAAGCATACTGCCAGACAATGCTTTTTGAGCAAGGTCACCCAATCTACGCCAAGGCATGTCGTCGTAAAAATATCCCTTACCCTCAGGTCGATCACGAAGGGCAAATTTTAGCAGATGACCTATGGTGGGAAAAAATGCGATCCCCCACATATCACCCCCCTATCGAAGCTTAACGACTCTCTTCGCAACCCAAGACTAAATACTTGTCGAATAACAAGTTTCAAATATTTTTTAGGTTGGGTTCATTGGGCTGGTTTGGTATTTGGTTTGTTTGCTGAATACCATAGCTTCATGTTTACCTATCACCTGCCGTGGGCTTAAGTGCAAACACTTCTGTGACACGCCGCAAGTATGTCCCTATAGCCTCTACCACAGCGTCCTTGCTGTCGAAGGTCACAGCCGCGTTCACACCTGAATGTTTATCTCTTCGATTTAGACGTTCCGACTCACAACTCGAATTTGAACAGAAGTGTGTGAGTGCTAAAACTCTAGAAATAACGATTAAAATTTGAAAAAATATAACAATCGAATATACGACAATGCCCCATAACATAGACCGTGAGCAATACGGGCACAATTTGTTGCCCCTTATTATTTTGCAAACAACATGAAAGCTTTAACAACTTCCTAGAAGTTCTTCACTTTAAATACATTAAAAATTTATACTTAGCCTTTCTAGATGAAGACCTCTCCAGCTTTCGTAGCATGACCTTAACCCCCACTTTTATAGGTACAGATCGAGGTAATGTTACTTTTATTATTCGATCGTCATTTTCCACTCTGATGTGCAAATAGTTCGTATGTCCTTCATCATGCAACAGAGTATGCCTATTAATTGAAACACCAATTACATTCGAACCTTTAATTGAGCTAGGGTCTATTAACGAATATATTAAAAAACAACAAACGGGAAACACAACCAAAAATAAAATGATCTTTACTAATTTGTTTTTTCTTAACTCACTATCTAAACGAGACTTTATTTCAGTTCGCATAATTTCCTGTCCTTAACCTCTTACTATTTATGCATTGCGCTGTCTTCAAAGCATAAATCGCTTGTTGGGCTACCCGCAGCCTAGTCCAGATTCATTCGTACACTTCATGCTATAGGCATTTACATTTTTTGATATTGGCTTTGGACTTTAGATCTGTTCGATAACTGATATTGAGTAGATGATAAGTTTCATTCAACTTCCTTTGTCATACTTGTGTTCCTACACATATTTTTGAGTCTAACGGACTAAAACAGAATTTACTTGCCACCCACAATAAGTCAATAACATAGCGAGCCTGCGGCGAGCTTTCAACTCTGCTCGTAGCTAAAGCAGGGAAACCACCGATACATCAGCAATTAAATACTCTCTCAATAGTGGAATTGTCGCTAATTTGGTTTAAACAGTGACTGACAGCGGTAGTTAACTCAAGCTGTTGAAGGGCTTAAGTTTGAAGAAGGGCTTTCTTAGGAAAAATTCGAAGGCTAAAACTTCCACCACGGAGGACACTGAGGGCCACGGAGAAATGCTAAAACAAAATACAAAATCACAAGCCAAACCGAAGCGCAGCACAATAACGTCCCTGTTTAACAGCCAGTTCTACAGTCCCTGTATCTCGTTCATAAACTTATGGCTTCGCCATATTCACCGTGGTGAGAACAAGCTTTTGTCTTTTAGCTAAACAATTCAAACAAAGACTATTCACCACGGAGAAGTACAAAACAAAGTACAGCATCACCACCCTAATTCCAACTCAGCCAAATGAACCAAACCAGAAAATGTAATCAAGCCTTCATTCGAAGGCTGACACCACTTTTACAATGATTCTCCTCACAGTTATTCAAACAATTTGTTTTAGATCACATTTTTCGACATAATCAATGTGTTGATACCCATTGGTATTTCTCAATCGTTTGAAAATAAAAACTAAAATGAAACATTCCCGTTAAGAGAGTCACTAATTAAATCATGGAGTCGCTGATGGAATCGACAATTAAAACCCCAGTAGAAATGTTATCTCAGTGGGTTGAAAAGCAAGGGGATAGCACCTATCTCAGACAACCCATCAACGGCCAATACCAAGATTTTACCTGGCGCGATGTGCAACAACAGATGCAAAAAATCGCTGGGGCATTACGCCATTTAGGCCTTGAACCCGGTGACAAAGTGGCTGTGCTTTCAAAGAATTGCGCCGAATGGTTTATTACCGATCTCGCCCTGATGCATGGCGGCTACATCAGCGTACCTATTTACCCTACAGCCAATGCCGACACCATACGTTATGTGCTTGAGCACAGCGAAGCGAAAGCCATCTTTATCGGCAAGCTGGATTACTGGGCAGACCAAGAAGCCGGCGTGGGCGGCGATATTCTCAGAATGGCGATGCCCTACGAGACCATGCCAGCTCAATACTCATGGAGCAGCCTACTTAAGCTAGGTCAGCCATTAATCGATGCCCCTTTTGCTTTACCAGAGCAGATGATGACGCTCATCTACACCTCCGGTTCAACTGGCAAGCCTAAAGGCGCCATGCTGACATTTTCCAGTTATGGCTGGACATGTCAGGCGGTAGTTCGCGATCTGAACACTGATGTCGAAGACAGGCTGCTCTCCTATCTGCCGCTCGCTCACATCACTGAGCGTGTCGCTATGGAAGGTTCCTCTTTCTATTCCGGTAGCTGCGTCGCTTTTGTCGAGAGTTTAGATAGTTTTGTCGCCGATGTGCAGCGAGCTCGCCCTACTGTCTTCTTTTCAGTGCCACGTCTTTGGAGTCTGTTCCAGAAAAATATTATCGATAAAATCGGCTACGATAAGCTTAATTTCCTGCTTAAGTTGCCAATCGTCAGCGGCATAGTGAAAAAGAAAATCCATGCAGGACTCGGGCTTGAACATTGCCGTCTGCTTGGTTCAGGCTCTGCCCCTATTCCACCTTCATTGATCGCTTGGTATCACAAGATAGGGCTCAATATCAGTGAAGCTTGGGGAATGACAGAAAACAGCGCCTACTCAATCATTAACTTTCCGTTCGACGCCAGTAAGATTGGCACCGTGGGTCGTGCTGTCGAAGGTTGTTCAATTAAACAAACCGAAAATGGGGAGTTGTTGGTTAAGAGTCCTGGTTTGATGACAGGCTACTACAAGCAAGATGAGGTGACAGCCGCTTCATTTGATGAAGAAGGGTATTTCCGTACCGGCGATCTCTGCTCTATCGATGCCGATGGTTGCGTGACGATCACTGGGCGCGTTAAAGATAATTTCAAAACGTCTAAAGGGAAATATGTCGCCCCTGTACCGATTGAACGTAAGCTCGCCCAAGACCCTCATATCGAACTGTTATGCGTAATAGGCTCAGGTCTCCCTCATCCGATTGCCCTAGTGCAACTATCCGAGGGCGCGAAGTTACAGCCTAGAGAAGAGGTGCGCAGTTCACTCAAAGCCACACTCGATAGTATCAATCCAAACCTTGAATCCCATGAAACCATTGATGCCATCATTGTCGTCACTGAGCCTTGGGACGTAGATAATGATATACTCACGCCAACATTGAAGATTAAACGTCATGTTTTAGAGAAAAAGTTCAGCGATATCTCCGATGGCATTCGTGGTGGTAAAATTCGCTGGGAATCGGAGATTTAAGTTCTAGATTCTAGTAAGTCGTTAATTTTAAAGCACGCTTCAAGCGTGCTTTCTTTTTAGCTTTTTTAAATGATATCTTAATGAATTAAGATTAATGCCGCTTGTGCTTAAGTTTGTTGCCTTGTCATAAAAAATCCTTAAGCTAGCGTATCCAAAATTCTATCCCCCTTAATTAGATGGACCAAAAATGTTAATTTTACTCTCTATTGTCGGTGGCTTTGTCATCCTAACTTTAGGAGCTGAAGCCTTAGTTCGTGGTGCCAGCGCAATCGCCCTAAAATTGGGAATAACGCCTTTAATCATAGGCTTAACCATTGTTGCTTTCGGTACAAGTGCACCTGAGTTAGCCGTAAGTTTAAAGTCTGCTATCGCTGGTAACAGCGGTATTGCATTAGGCAATGTTATCGGCTCAAACATCGCCAACATTGGTCTTATTCTGGCTATTACAGCCTTAATTCGTCCCATTCAAGTGCAATCACAAATGGTGAAGCGCGATATACCAATCATGATCGCTGCCACTATGCTGTTTTGGGGACTATTACTTGATGGTGGACTCAGTTTCTGGGACGGCGCATTGCTCACCAGCTTATTAGTCGGCTATTTAAGTTTCAGCTATATCAGTAGTAGAAACAGCGGCGAAAGCGAAGAGCTAGATACCAGCCCACAAAACCCGATGCTCTCAGTTCTCTTTATCATTATCGGCATAAGTATGTTGGTGGGTGGCGGAATACTGTTTGTTGATGGTGCTGTTGAACTGGCTAAAACCTTCGGGATCAGCGAAGTCATCATCGGCTTAACGATTGTGGCTATCGGTACTAGCATGCCTGAACTTGTGACCTCTGTTGTTGCCGCTCGCAAAGGTCAAAGCGACATTGCTATCGGTAATATCGTCGGTTCAAACCTATTTAATATTTTGGGTATTTTGGGTGTTACCGCCCTTATCCACCCAATCGCAGCTGCTGGCATTCAAGATTTTGATCTGCTTGTTATGTTACTGCTTGCACTACTGGTTCTGCCTTTTGCTTGGACTGGCTTTAGGATCGGCAGACGTGAAGGTGCAATCCTTTTAGTCAGCTATCTTGCTTATATCGGTTACCTGGTCGTTCAAGCCTCTGCGTAAATACACTCGTTACAGCTACTGTTACAGTTACAGTTGCAGCTCAATCTCTAAAAAGCCACCGACACTGCTCGGTGGCTTTTTTCATTCTGTAAGTTGAATCGAAAGTGACATTTGTCATGCCGATCTCATGACCTTTGTATCTGCAAAAATCCCTTAGCAATCTCCATAATTGTTCTGTACCCAACAAAAGGAGATTGACATGAAATTAACGATTCTTATCACCACTATAGCACTTGTTTCAGGACTCACTCACGCTAATGAGATCCCGGCCATTGATGCCGCTTCTAATACGATGAACCTAACAGCCCTTCACAAGCTAAGTCAGCAAACCCAAGGTTATGATCAAGCCTATGCTAACTATCGTCTCGCCATAACGGCCAACATACTCGGTCAGCGCGATACTGCGGTCAACGCTTTAACATCGGCTCAATCGACACTTGAGAACCTCAGCCAAACAGATGCTGACAACTTAGCTCTACTGGCGTCGGTTTACGGTATGCAGATCGGGCTTGATAGTATGCTTGGCGCAAGTTTAGGCCCTAAACTTGGACAAGCACTCGCACAAGCACAAGAGCTTGAACCTTATAATCCACGCGTCGTGCTAGTAGAGGCAATATCGGCATTCAACACACCAGTAATGTTTGGTGGTAGTATGAAAAAGGCACTGGATTTAAGTACTAAAGCGATAGAGCTTTACAGTAATCCCTGTGACGACATCTGCTGGGGACATGCAGAAGCCTATACTTGGCGTGGATTGGCAAAGCAGAATATGGGCGATGCACAGGGCGCGATTGCCGATTGGTTGGCAGCTATCGAAATACAACCGGACTACGGCTGGGCAAGTTTCCTTCTGCAACAGAACGTAGCAATGACCAACTAATCAAGCCTCTTCGAATGCCGCTTAGCTTTCAGTTAAGCGGCTTTGACAGTAATACCAATTGTTATAAGCTATACGGACAACAATCATGAACGAGACTAATGTCGCCTCAAAGGAACCGGTTCAAACGACGGAAGATAAATTTTCTTGGATCTATCTCGTCAATCTGGTTTTCTATTTTATCCCCCTAGTCCTCAATGAGATGCCTGCGTGGAAAATAGGCTTAAGCCTGTTGGTCTTAATCCCTTTTATCTACTGTTATTTCTGGGCATATCGCAGCCCGAAAGATAAAGCTATTTACCCTATACTATCAATGATCGCCATAGGCTCCTTGATAACCCCCATTAATCCAGGCTCATTGTCGCTATTTACGTTTGCAAGTTTCTTTATTGGGTTTTACTACCCATTAAAGAGAGCGTTATTAGGCTTTTTAGCCTTAATCGTGCTCTTGGTCTTACTCAACCTCGTTATCGGGTTCAATTATTACTATTTTGTGGGTTACGGTAGCATGCTCATCGCCAGTATTGGCCTCATCGGTATCGCAAGACGTAAGCAAGTCGAAAATCTGTCCAGTGAGCGCCGTAGTCAGGCTGAAATCAGCCAACTCGCCACGATGCTGGAGCGAGAAAGAATCGCCAGAGATCTGCACGACATCATGGGCCACAACTTATCCAGTATCTCACTTAAGGCAGAATTGGCGGAAAAACTCTTGGAAAGAAATGAGTTAGCCCAAGCACAAGTACAACTCAAGGAGTTAAATGAAATAGCCAGAGGCAGCCTAAGCCAGATACGCCAAACCGTCTCTGGATATAAACATAAAGGGCTGACATCCAGCGTCATGCTACTGTGCCAAACGCTACGTGATAAAGGCTTAAGCGTAAGTTTAGAAGGTGATATACCGCAGCTAACACCACAAGTTGAAACACAAATCATCTTAAGTTTAACCGAGCTGTGCAATAACATCATCCACCACAGTCAGGCAGACATTTGTACTATAAGTTTTATTGAATCTGAAACAGAGATCTGTATTAATGTGACTGATAACGGCAAAACAGACACTATCGAAGAGGGCAATGGTTTAAGCGGGATTAAAGAGAGGCTAACTGAATTTCAAGGTAGATTAGATTACTCTTTAAATCAGGAGTGCCGTTTCAGCATCACATTGCCCAAACAAGGAAACCTAGACCAATGAGAATCTTATTGGCAGAAGATCAAGCCATGGTCAGAGGTGCACTGGCCGCTTTGCTCAGCTTAAATGACGAGTTCGACATCACACAAGCATGCGATGGCGATGAGGCGTTGGCTTTGCTGAAAACCCAAGAGTTTGACCTGCTGCTGACTGACATTGAGATGCCAGGACTCACTGGGCTCGAACTTGCTCAGTGGTGTCAGAAACAGGACTCCCCTATCAAGGTCATCATTCTCACCACTTTTGGCAGAGCAGGTTATGTCAAACGCGCCATCGAATCTGGCGCAGGGGGATTTCTGTTAAAAGATGCTCCCTCTGAGAGCCTCACTCAAGGGATAAAACAAGTGATGGCAGGAAAGCGGGTTATCGATCCCGAACTTGCGATCATGGCGGTCGGCGAACACGATCCGCTTAATGATAAAGAGCGCAAAGCACTGCGGCTCGCCAGCGAAGGAAAGAGCACAGCTGAGATAGCCGCTTGTCTTTTTATCGCCGAAGGCACAGTGCGCAATTATCTATCAGAAGCTACGAGTAAACTCAATGGTTCTAATCGAATCGATGCAGCACGAATAGCAAAGCAAAAAGGCTGGTTATAACCTAAATAACGCTTAAGATTGCCATCATCCATTTATCTGATAGTATATGTATATAAACACAGTGTTTGAGTGTTCTACCACTCAACAATAAAATGGTATCGGCCTTGAATAGACTCGATCTTGTTCCTGTCACTGAACTTAATGGTGTTGCCAAGAAAATGGCTGAACGCTTAGCTAAGCTCGGCATCAATACAGTGCAAGATATTCTATTCCACCTGCCACTGCGTTACGAAGACCGTACCCAGATCTACCCCATCGCCTCTCTTTATCCTGGCAGCTATGGCACCATAGAAGCCATTATCCAATCCAGTCAGATCATTCAAGGTCGCAAACGCATGCTGACCTGTACTGTCAGAGACGATACTGGCTCATTGATCTTAAGGTTTTTCAATTTCTCGGTCGCACAGAAGAATGGGTTAGAAAATGGTGCACGGATCCGAGCGTACGGAGAGATCCGTCGCAGTGGTCATCAAGCTGAAATTGTTCATCCCGAATATAAGCTCGTTAATGATCACGAGCCAGAAGCGCTGAGCGATATTCTGACTCCAGTTTATCCGACAACCGAAGGGCTTAAGCAAGCAAGCTGGATAAAGCTAACCGATCAAGCACTGCTAATGCTGGAAAATGGCGGTCTTCAAGAACTGCTTCCGCCTCAGCTTCAACCCAATAATTTAAGCCTTAAAGAAGCGCTACAGCTGTTACATCGCCCTCATAATGGCGTAGCACTGTATGAACTTGAACAGGGCATACACCCAGCGCAACAAAGACTGATTCAAGAAGAGTTACTGGCTCACAACCTCAGCATGTTAAAGCTTCGTCAACGCAGTAATCGAGACAAAGCAATCTCAATGCCGGCTACCGGACAGCTTCTCAACCCTTTTCTAAAAGCTCTCCCCTTTAAACCCACTGGCGCGCAGCACAGAGTTGGCCTTGATATCTGCAAGGATCTTGAAAAGCCATCTCCCATGATGCGCCTTGTTCAAGGTGACGTAGGCTCCGGAAAAACCTTAGTGGCCGCCCTTGCAGCCCTGCAAGCAATCGAAAATGGTTATCAAGTGGCCATGATGGCGCCGACCGAACTTCTTGCTGAGCAGCATGCGGTTAACTTTAGTCAATGGTTCGAACCATTAGGATTAAAGGTCGGTTGGTTAGCGGGTAAGCTCAAAGGCAAGGCAAGAGCACAATCTTTAGCTGATATTGAAAGCGGCGATGCCCATATAGTGATAGGCACCCATGCCATTTTTCAAGACAAGGTGATCTTTAACAAGCTCGCCCTGATCATCATTGATGAGCAGCACAGATTCGGTGTTCATCAACGTCTCGGTCTTAGGGAAAAAGGGGTAAGCCAAGGGTTTCATCCCCATCAATTGATCATGACAGCCACACCAATTCCTCGCACCTTGGCAATGACAGCCTATGCCGATCTTGATACCTCTGTGATTGATGAGCTTCCACCAGGAAGAACACCGGTCACCACGGTTGCCGTATCGGATGTACGACGCAATGAAGTGATAGAGCGTGTCAGGCAAGCGGTGACCAATGATGGCCGCCAAGTGTATTGGGTCTGCACCCTTATCGACGAATCTGAGGTTCTTGAATGTCAGGCGGCAGAAGACACTGCAGCCGAACTCACCATTGCCTTGGCCGAATTGAACATTGGCTTAGTCCATGGGCGCATGAAATCTTCTGAAAAGCAGGCCGTGATGGCCGAATTTAAATCAGGAAAGCTAAACCTATTGGTCGCCACCACGGTCATTGAAGTAGGCGTAGATGTGCCTAATGCGAGTTTAATGATCATCGAAAATCCGGAGCGCTTAGGGCTAGCCCAACTGCATCAACTTCGAGGGCGAGTGGGACGAGGTTCAGTCGCCAGCCACTGCCTCTTAATGTATAAAGCGCCACTTTCTCAAATGGCCACTAAGCGTTTAGGTGTCCTCAGAAAGAGTAATGATGGTTTCGTTATCGCTCAAAAAGATCTGGAAATTAGAGGTCCGGGTGAAGTGCTTGGTACAAAACAGACTGGTGTCGCTGATATGAAGATTGCCGACTTGATGCGCGATCAAGCTCTTATTCCTCACATTCAAAAACTCGCCGTGCATGTGATGCAGCAAGTCCCCGATAATGTCGACGGCATAGTCCAGCGTTGGTTAGGAGATCGAGAACAGTACGTACAAGCCTAATAATGCTTTTCAATTTAACTAGTTAAATTAATTATTTTTTAATTTGTCTAACTTCGCTAGACAAGTGCGTTGATTATTGCACAATGGAAGCTAATGCCAATCAACGCTAATGTCATCAAGTAGTTTGTTCAAAGGATGCTAAATGCAAGTCAATCAAGAAGATAGAATAGCACCACAGGAAAAGTCTGCTGGAGCTAATGCGGTCGCCATCGCGGCTATCGTCGTTGTATTACTGCTCGCAGGCGGTGTTTACTACTACTTTAACGCTCAAGAAGCTGCCCAATCGGAAGTGATAGAGGTTGTCGAACTGCCGGATCCAATCCCCAGTGAGCCACTGCAAACCGAGGCACCAATCCCTGAAACTATTGTCGAAGCTGAACCAGTGATCGTTGAGGAAGCCGTCATCGTCCCTCAAGTTGAGCCTCTGCCGACATTATCTGATAGTGATGAGTTTGTTAACCAAAAAGCCATAGAGATGGCTGACGGAATGAAGATCGAACCATTAATGGTAGAGAAAGATCTTGTCAGACATTTTGTTGTTTTCGTTGATAACTTAGCTCAAGGTCAAATAGCCCGTAAAGTCAGTCCGCTTAAAGCACCGAATCAAGTGTTTACGGTTTCTGAGATCACCAACAAGACCTATCTAAACCCTGATAGTTACCACAGATATGATCTCTATGCAGACTTCATTAGCGGTCTAAATGAAGAGCAGCTCACTAAAACTTATCAAGAGTTAACCCCCTTGTTAGGCGAAGCATTCAAAGAGCTAGGCTATGGCGATATGGACTTTAATGATCGCATGGTGGAAGCTATCGATATTATGCTCGATGCGCCAATTATCGATACACCAATAGAACTTGATGGTGTGAGTGTGAACTATCAATTTGTTGATCCACAGCTAGAATCCTTACCAAATGCTCAAAAGCTACTGGTCAGAATGGGACCGGAGAACAGCAAAAAAGTAAAAGCGGCTCTGCGTAAGTTGAAAAAGAACTTAGCAAACTAGACCCGCACATCATCTTTGCTCAACCGTTAACCTGCAGCATGTTAGCTGCAGGTTAATAAAATATTACCTTACACAAACCTCCCACACACCAGCAACAGCTGTAACTCAAAACACTTCATAAAGACCACTTTATTAGTGTAGAATATGCTGAGTTTGAGGATAACCTCCCCTATTGGCGATCCGTCAACTCGCTGCAAACTTAGCATATTGTGTTAAAAATACCGGCTTTGAAAGCCGAAAATGAGGCTGTACGGTGCAATTAACATTTAATATATGCTCTTGGGGAGCTTGGTCACCACACTACCAACAGGCAGCAGATTGGAAGCATTGGAGTGAGTCATCCACTCATCTTAAAGAAGGCCAACCTCTTTCCCCAAAATTATCACAAGTGCCAGCCATGCAGCGTAGGCGCTATAGCAGCTTGACTAAAATGCAGCTTGAAGCCGCATTTCAATGTAATCCTCCAACACCATGCCGCTCCATCTTTGCCTCTAGACATGGCGAACTTCATCGAACCATAGGATTACTCGATAACCTAGTCGAGCAAGAACCGCTATCACCCACTGCATTTAGTCAGTCAGTACATAACACCGCTAGTGGCATCTTCAGTATTTTGACAGGAGATCAATCTCCCTCCACATCCATTGCGGCTGGTGAAGAGACGCTGTTTCAGGCATTTATCGAGGCTTATGCCCAGCTACAGCAAGACTCTTCCCCGCTTATGCTGGTCTTCGGTGATGAGCTTGTGCCCGAACGATATAGTCAATTCACTGATGAATATGAGTTGCCCATATCAATGGCGTTTAGCTTATCTCAAACCCAAGCTCAGGGAATGACACTGACCATTACTCGTGAGGAGAACAGCACACTACCTCTTTTAAGTTATGGTGCTCTACTGAATGGGTTAGCGAATCGACAAGCAGTATCCGGCATTCTATCTCAACATATTTGGACGCTTAGTTTTGGATAACTCCCTCTTAGCCTCCGACTCAACATCCCCAAAATTAACTGGGCTAGCGTACCTTCCTCGCTGGCTCGGTGGTGTTAGCTGCTACATCACTTTTGGGTTAGGTGGATTGTTAAGCTCACTGACTATCTTGCCTCTATTACGATTTTGGCCGGGGACACCTGAGCAGAGAATTAGCCGAGTTCAAAAAGCCGTGCATTTTATGTTTCGTGGCTTTGTGCAGATGCTAACATTCACTGGCGTCATTAACGTCACCCCAATTAACATTGAACGCTTAAGCCTAGCCAAAGGCAAAGTCGTTGTCGTTAACCATCCAACATTAGTTGATGTGGTCGTGCTCATCAGCTTAATGCCAAACGCAGGCTGCATTGTTAAGCAAGGCCTCTGGCGTAACCCGTTTATGCGAGGCGTTGTCGCTTGTGCAGGTTATATCCCAAACCGTAGTGCTGAACTACTACTTACAGACTGTCGCCGAGTACTAAACAGTGGCACCAACCTCATTATTTTTCCTGAAGGTACCCGAACCGTCCTTGGCACCAAAATTAACCCCTTTGCGCGAGGTGCTGCCAATATTGCACTGAGAACCAAAACAGACATACTCCCAGTGATTCTGCGCACCGATAGCCCTGGTTTAACCAAGCAACAAGCTTGGTACCAAATACCCCGTCGCACCATAGGGATGCGCGTTGAAGTAGGCGAATCCCTTTTGCATATCAGGTATGATGAACAAGAGGGAGGAGATGCAAAAATGGCGCGTCAACTTACCCGTGACCTCGAAGATTATTATAATAAAGAACTTAATTAAATTATGAACTTAGATAACGATATAAAACAACTCATTATTAGTTGCTTAGACCTTGAAGACGTCACTGTTGATGACATTGATACTGACGCTGCATTGTTTGGTGAAGGACTAGGCTTAGACTCAATCGATGCGCTAGAGCTCGGCTTAGCAATCAAGAAGCAATTTGATGTCAAAATAGAAGCAAATTCTGAAGCCACTAAAGCCCATTTCTACAGTGTGGCCAGCTTAGCTAGCTTTATTGAATCCCAGCGAGCTTAGGAGTCTATTATGCAAAGCCGTGAGCAAATTCTTGAAGCACTAACGCAGATCTTAGTCGATGAGTTTGAAATCGATGCTGAGGATATCACCCTAGAAGCATCACTCTATGAAGATCTTGATCTGGACAGCATTGATGCGGTTGATTTGGTGATTAAACTGCAACAGATGACTGGCAAGAAAATTAAACCTGAAGAGTTCAAAGCTGTACGCACAGTCAATGATGTAGTGACTGCTATCGAAGGGCTGACATAAGCCGAATGTACATACAGTTATCAAAGGACTCGTGTAAAAGCCAATGCGATTAACTCTGCAGATAATCACGAGTGTAGTCTTACTTGGCTACCCTTTGGCTGTGTATTTTGGGCTCAACTACTTGCCCACTGGCACTATCGCGATGACACTTTGTCTGCTGCTGATATTGCGATTAGTCATACAGAAGCAACAGGTAAAATCCATGGTTTTACCTGTCCTTGTCGGCATAGGGTTAACAGCATCTAGCATTATCGCTAAACGACATGATTGGCTACTCTACTATCCTGTCGTGATAAATATCAGCATGCTGGCCTTGTTTGCATACTCGCTGAAGTTAGGCCCGAGCATGGTAGAAAGGTTAGCGCGATTAAAGGAGCCTGACCTTCCTGATGAGGCGACTCCTTATTTAAAAAAAGTCACATTAATCTGGTGTGGCTTATTTATTTTTAATGGCACAGTTGCACTATACACAGCGCGATATGCCAGTTTAGAAGTATGGACATTGTATAACGGCTTAATCGCCTATCTGCTTATCGGTTCGCTACTGGGTGGCGAGTGGTTATATCGAACTATATGGTTAAAAAAGTCATGACAGAGTTATTAAAATCTTGGTTATCCAAGGGCCCTTCAAGCCAACAACTGATCAGCTTCAATCACCATAATATTGTCACTGGAGCCGTGTTTACTGGCCAAGTGGCTTATCTCCACCAGCAATTGATGCTTTCGCCGTCAAAGCGTTGGTTATTGGCCAGTGAGTCCAGTGATCTGTTTGCCGTTGGCCTATGTGCAGCACTGCTTGCCGGTAAAGAGATCATACTGCCTGCGAATACGCAAACAGGCACCTTAAGTGAAATAACTCACGAGTTCGACGGCGTGATATCAGATCAGGCGATATGTGAAGGTAAATGCTTCATCATGTTGAAAAAAGATCTGACTCAATCCGCCGGAGTCTGGCCTAACTGCACGCAATTTGGGCAGTTAATCCTGTTCACATCTGGCAGTAGTGGGCATCCAAAAGCAGTGCGCAAAACCCTTGATCAGCTTGACGCAGAAGTGACGGTTCTTGAGCACACTTTTGCCCAACACTTGCCACAGTGCAGTGTGATCTCAACGGTTTCTCACCAGCACATTTATGGACTCTTGTTTAAGATACTCTGGCCTTTAGCCGCCAGTCGTCCATTTTTAAGTGATCTGGTTGAATACCCTGAGACTCTGACTTACTACACGAGTCTGTTCCCGAATTTATGCTTAATCAGTAGTCCTGCCCAATTGTCTCGTCTGCCCGATGCGCTGGATAATGAGCCGCAACTTCGTTCACCTAGCTTAGTTTTCAGCTCCGGCGGCCCACTCCATTATGATGCAGCTCAAGGTGTGGCTCACTGCTATGGCAAGCAACCTATCGAAGTCTTTGGCAGCACAGAAACCGGCGGTATTGCCTACCGCCGTCAAACACTCAAAGATCAGCCTTGGCAAGCCTTTCACGGTATTGAGATTAAGCAGGATAACAAAGACGGTGCGCTGAACGTAAAATCGCCCTACCTAGAAGATGCTAACTGGTTAAGGTCTGAGGATCAGATAGAGCTGGTTGAAGCAGGTCTATTTCATCTTCGTGGACGTTTAGATCGCATCGTCAAAATTGAAGAGAAGCGTGTCTCTTTGGTTCAGATGGAAGCACTGCTCGAAAGCCATCCGTTGATAGAACGTGCAGTGTTAGTGAGCTTAGAGCAACCAAGAACGCAACTTGGTGCGGTAATCGTCCTATCAGAACATGGGATAAAAGAACTTGAAGTCGAAGGTAAATTAAGCCTAAACAACCTCTTCAAGGCGCACTTATTAACTCAGTTTGAACGTGTGACCTTACCGAAACGCTGGCGCTATCCCGATGCTTTACCTGTTAATCAACAAGGGAAGCACGTACAAGCTCTGTTACTTGAGTTATTCAATCATGATTAAATCCAGTCTACCCCGTATTCTGTCGAGTCAAACAGTGGAAGAGACCATTGAGTGGCGTCTGTTTATCGATGCTGAGTTGCCTTTTTTTAATGGTCACTTTCCTGAACAGCCCGTACTCCCTGGTGTTACCCAACTCGACTGGGCCATTCGTATGGGGTGTGAACATTTCGGTTACCCAAGCGAAATAGCAAGCTTGGAAGTACTTAAGTTCCAACAGCTTATTTTGCCAGATTCAGAAATCACATTAAAAGTGTCGCTAAACGCAGCCAAAAACAAACTTATCTTTAGCTATTTTGATGGTGAAAAACGCTTTGGGTCAGGGCGCATTGCCCTAAGTGACACAAGCTTAGCCAGTTCAGAGGCCAGCTGATGTCCTTGGCCTTAGTCATCCCCAATTACAATCATAGTGTCGCTATTAAGGAGACGCTTGAAGCACTCGATCACCTCAAGCTGCCCTGTTATTTAATCAATGATGGCAGCGATGATAAAACCCGCTACCTACTGATTGAACTTGCAGCCACATTCCCTTGGGTCACCTTAATCCATCACCCATTTAATCGCGGTAAAGGCGCGGCTGTGACTACTGGATTAAGAGCTGCGTATAAAGATGGGTTTACCCATGCACTACAAGTCGATGCCGATGGTCAACACAATTTAGATGATATTCCGGCCATGATAACAACGTCTGAGCTGCACCCTCAGGCATTGATCTCGGGATTGCCACAATATGATGAATCCGTGCCAAAAGGTCGCTATTACGCACGTTACCTCACCCATTTCTGGGTCTGGGTTGAAACCTTAAGTTTCGATATACAAGACTCCATGTGTGGCTTTCGTGTCTATCCACTTGCGGCGACAGAGGCCTTGTTTCTCAGTCAGGCCTTAGGTGAGCGCATGGATTTCGATATTGAAATTCTTGTCCGTCTACACTGGCAAGGCGTTGAAGTACTCCACCTGCCGACTCAAGTTATCTACCCTGAAGATGGCGTCAGCCATTTCCAGGGATTGTGGGACAATGTACGAATATCAGCGATGCATACTCGACTGGTATTTGGCATGTTAGCGCGTCTGCCACAAAAACTCTTTAAACCTAAAAGTGATCAACCTATAAGCGAGCAACGAGAAGGCGGTCAAGTTAATCATAAAGAGCAGCAACATTGGTCGCGCATCAGTGAGCGTGGGAGTTATTGGGGCATTAAGTTTCTTGCCGCCAGTTATAAACTCGGTGGCCACTGGCTTTGCCGTGCCATCATGTATCCGGTCATCTTCTACTTCTTCTTAACCGGACGCCAAGCGCGTGAAGCCTCACTGGCATTTCTCAAGCAGGTAAAAGAGCTTGAACCTGAACACCCCCAACTCCAAGATGAGATTAGCTGGCGCCATAGCCTAAAACACTTTATTGCTTTTGGTAACGCTGCACTCGACAGAATTGATGCTTGGTGCGACCGCATCCAGCTAAGTCAGATTAACTTCCCCAACCGAGAGCTGTTAGCCGACCAACTCGACGCTGGTCAGGGGGCTGTTTTACTGGTGTCTCACTTAGGCAATCTAGAGCTTTGCCGTGCCATCTCAATTCACCAGAAAAGGGTGAAGGTCAATGTGATGGTGCTGACTCAAAATGCTGAAAATTTCAATCGAGTGCTTAAGCAGTTAAATCCAGACAGTTCACTCAACCTCATTCAGGTGACAGAACTCGGGCCCACTACCTCAATGCTATTACAGCAGAAAGTAGAGCAAGGTGAGCTGGTTGTTATCGCAGGTGACAGAACCTCATCCAATACCCAAGGGCGAGTCATTTACGCGCCGTTTATGGGCAAAGAAGCGCCTTTTCCTCAAGGACCTTTCATCCTTGCAGGTTTATTAGATTGCCCCGTGTACCTGATGTTTTGCCTCAGGGAA
Source organism: Shewanella hanedai (assembly GCF_007197645.1). Classification (GTDB taxonomy): domain Bacteria; phylum Pseudomonadota; class Gammaproteobacteria; order Enterobacterales; family Shewanellaceae; genus Shewanella; species Shewanella hanedai. Next base: position 67,664 of record NZ_VKGK01000007.1, on the reverse strand, counting down.
CAAGGAGTCTATCAAGTTCACCTAGAAACATTTTCAAATACCTTAAAAGGCCCGCGAAACGGCCGTATGCAAAGGCTCGAAGAAGCCGTGCATCACTATAGCGCACGACTTGAATATTATGCTCGGCGAGAGCCTCTGCAATGGTTTAATTTTTTTGATTTTTGGCGCAAGGATTCAGAGATCCAACGGACCAAGCATCAGGCTGAAGACAGGACAGATAAATAGATGACTCACACTAATCAATCAACCGATAAAGAGACGGTTGTCCACTTTGGCCATAGAGCCTTGAGCCTAGAAAATGTGGTGGCGGTAGCCAAAGGGGCTAAAGCTCAGCTCAAACAGAGCAGTGATTATCGAACCTATATTCAAAAAGGGGCTGATTTTATCGACAGTCTGCTCGATGAAGAAGGGGTTGTCTACGGCGTGACCACAGGTTACGGCGACTCATGTACCGTGACCGTCGGGCTAGATCTGGTGCATGAATTGCCTCTGCACCTAACACGATTTCATGGCTGTGGTTTAGGCGAAATATTCTCACCAATGCAAGCCCGCGCAGTGATGGCATGTCGTTTAAGCTCTTTAGCTGTTGGCAAGTCAGGCGTGAGCTACGAGCTGCTACAGAGAATCGAAACCTTACTCAATCTAGACATAGTGCCGGTGATTCCAGAGGAAGGCTCAGTCGGTGCCAGTGGCGATTTGACGCCACTTTCTTACCTTGCTGCCGTCTTAATCGGCGAGCGCGAAGTGTTTTATCAAGGTGTGCGCCAACCCACTGCCGATGTGTACGCCAAACTCAATATCACGCCGCATAAGCTGCTCCCAAAAGAGGGGCTAGCGCTGATGAATGGCACCGCAGTGATGACCGCATTGGCATGCTTAGCCTATGACAGAGCGCAGTATCTGAATCGACTGGCTAGCCGCATTACCGCCATGGCGTCGCTTACCCTTAAAGGTAATTCCAACCATTTCGATGATATCTTGTTTGCCGCTAAGCCGCACCCAGGTCAGAACCAGATAGCCGCTTGGATACGTGAAGACCTTAATCATCACGAACACCCGAGAAACTCAGACAGACTGCAGGACAGATACTCGATTCGGTGTGCGCCGCACATCATAGGTGTATCACAAGATGCACTGCCGTTTATGCGCCAATTTATCGAAACTGAGCTCAATAGCGCCAACGACAATCCTATTGTCGATGCCGAAGGCGAACATATTCTTCATGGCGGCCACTTCTATGGCGGTCATATCGCATTTGTTATGGACTCAATGAAGAATACTGTCGCCAACATCGCTGATCTTATCGATCGTCAGATGGCATTAGTCATGGATCCAAAATTTAATAATGGCCTACCAGCGAATTTATCCGGCGCGACGGGTGAAAGACGTGCCATCAATCACGGCTTTAAAGCCGTGCAAATTGGCGTTTCAGCTTGGACTGCCGAAGCCCTAAAGAATACCATGCCAGCCAGTGTATTCTCCCGTTCGACCGAATGTCATAACCAAGACAAGGTGAGTATGGGCACCATTGCGGCTCGTGACTGCATGCGTGTATTGCAACTGACAGAACAGGTTGCAGCAGCAGCCCTATTAGCCATGGCACAGGGGATTAATCTGCGTATCTCACAAGATGAATTATGCCCATCCTCTCTGACGCCTTCGGTCGCTAAAACCTTAGAGCAAGTCAAAGCCGACTTTGAACTACTCACTGAAGATAGACCCTTAGAATCTGTGTTAAGACAAACGGTAGATAAGATCCAACAAGGACAATGGGAAGTCTGTTCATGAAGGCGATTTTAACCACGGAACTTGAAGTGTTAATCCCATTCCATGACGTCGACTCTATGGGGATCACTTGGCATGGTAACTATCTCCGATATTTCGAGATGGCGCGCTGCAAACTGCTCGATGAGATCCACTATGGCTACCGTGAAATGCTGACCTCTGGATACTCATGGCCCATCATAGATCTGCAGATAAAGTATGTGCAGCCAAGCACCTTCGACCAAAAAATCAACGTGATAGCCTCTTTGGTTGAATGGGAAAACCGCCTTAAAATCAACTATCAGGTAAGGGATGTCGTCAGTAACAAAAGGCTGACTAAAGGTTACACAATACAAGCGGCTGTCGAGATGCCAAACAATGAGATGTGTTTCGTTACTCCTCCTGTTTTCAGAGAGAAAATTGCCCATCTAATCGATGAGCAAGCAGTGTCAAACACAGAGGTGAGCGACACTCAAGAAGACAGCAAGGATCAGAGCCGATGACATTAGTGTCGACGCTAAATGCGATTTTACTCGTGGGTCTGCTTAGCTTGCTCAATACCCAGACGGTACAATCCGCCTCATTTGAAGCTCTGTTTGAACCCAGCGCCCAGCTTGAATCAACAGAAGATAATCAACGGCTTGAAAAGCTAACCCAGCGTCTTGAACTTGGGGATAACGCCAGTGGAAAGTTTACCCAGTATCGACAGCTTAAAGTGTTAAAAAAACCCTTGGTAAGTCATGGTCAGTTTGCTTTCGACGCTCAACTTGGGCTGGTATGGCAGCAAACAAAACCGTTCTCATCCAGTTTAATACTCAAAGAGGGTGAGTTGATACAAGTTGATAGCTCAGGCCATCGACAAGTGACCAAGGCAAGCGACAGTCAGGGAGCTGGCGCGTTAGCTGAAACAATGCCGACATTAATGAAGGCGTTGCTTAGCGGAAATATCAACGCACTGAATCAGCAATTTACTCTCTATCTTGTACAGAGTTCCCCTGATACATCAGCATCAGAGATTGCCAACAGTTGGCAGTTAGGTTTGGTGCCTAAAGATCCCTTAATGCACAAAGTGATCCCACAGATGGTGCTTGAGGGAGATGCGCAACTGACCAGCCTGACGTTGCTCAGCCGTAATGGCGACACCAGTCGAATCGAATTTGAACAGATCAGCAGCGAGCTACTGAGTGAAGAGATGCAACAATTGATCTCCCCACACCTCACTGTGGTGCCAACTGAGGATACCGAATCTCATCATGCTATACCTGAGCCACTCCTGAGGCATGACCAAAGCAGCCATGATAGATAAACTCGCCCTTCGACTGAGCCAATGCTCAGCTAAACTCAAACTCTCCCTCTGGTTATTGCTGCTTTGCACAACCTTAATCACTGGGCTACAACTTTGGCAAGGCGGCGCCAAAATCCAGAGTGACATTTTGGCCATGCTGCCAAAAATTCAAGAAGATCCATTAACGCAAACAGCCCTAAACCGCGTCGAACAAGCGCTATCCAATAGCATCTATCTCGCGTTAGTGGCTGATAATAAAGCTGAGGCCATCTCTGCTGCTCAAGCCTTGATGACCAGTCTTAGTAACAATAGCCAAGCCGCTTTTACTCAAGTAAGAAGTGCTGATATCAATCAAGCAGAGGCCATCAACCATTACTACTTCGAGCATAGATTTAATCTGCTAACCGAGTCTCAAGCAACCCTGCTAGCATCGGGTCAACTCGATACCTTAGTCACAAGCGCTCAAGAGCACCTCTATAACGCTTTTAGTTATGCAAACAGTGGGTTAATCGCCAATGATCCGCTATTGCTATACCCAGCGAATTTACAGGCGATGGCGCCTAAGCAGACATTAACGGTTCAGCAAGGGATCTTGCTCGGCAATCATCATGTCGACGGGGCTAACAGCCAAGATAAGGTCGCAGCCATTGTGATGGCTAAAGGGATAGGCAGTGCATTTAATCCTAATGCGCAAACATTACAGCTCAGCGTGCTGCAACAAGCAATCGATAAGGTCCACCAGCAAAACCCAGACGTTGAGATACTCAAAGCGGGCGCCCTGTTTCATGCAAGTGTTGCCACCCAAAGTGCTAAAACAGAAGTATCGACCTTAGGATTAGCATCGCTTATTGGCGTTAGCTTATTAGTCTGGTTGGCATTTCGCTCTGTGATGCCACTGACCATCGCACTATTGACCATCACGACCAGCTTACTCACTGCCATCGTAGTCACACTCGTGGTTTTTTCAGAGTTGCACCTGCTGACCTTAGTCTTTGGTACCAGCCTTATCGGTATCGCTATTGACTACAGTTTTCATTTCTATTGTGAACGACTGGCTCAACCTAAATTCAATGCCACCCAAGTTATCCAGCATATATTTCCAGCCATTACCCTTGCATTAATCACCAGTGTACTGGCTTATTCAGGGATCGGATTAGCCCCCTTCCCTGGCATGCAACAGGTCGCAGTATTCTGCGCGGCAGGACTTTTAGGTGCTTACGTGACCTTGCTATTAGCCTATCCGTTATTAGCGTCCGGCAAGCTGCCTAATCGAGAGAAACCACTGCAACTTGCCCAGCGCTACTTAACCGCTTTGGCTTGTTTTCAGAATAAGTTCACTCGTTCAACTTCCCTACTTTTACTCGTTATAGTGACTGTAATCTCAGCGGTAGGGATAAGTCAGCTCACCGCAGATGATGACATTCGAAATCTACAACAGAGCCCCGATTATCTGCTCGATGAGGAGCAACAGCTTAGAACGATCCTCAGTGGCGGCACCGATAATCAATTCCTGCTCGTCAGAGCAAAAAGTGAAGAGTTACTGCTTCAATCTCTCGAGACACTGGCACCTGAACTTAACAAGTTAGTAGAACAAGGGGTTATTGGTAATGCATTTAGCCTCAATAGCTACCTGCCCAGCCAGAAAGAGCAGGCCGATAACTATGAGTTACAGGGTAAAATTTACCAGCAACTGGCTACCATTTTAGCCAATATCGGCCTCGACGAATCCTTGCAGCTTCCTCTTGAGCAGGCTTATCAAGATGCCCATGGTCAATACATCAATGCGCAATCCTTTATCGATTCAGAGGCTGGAAAACTGTTCGCGCCACTGTGGATTGCACCATCTGAGCTACAACCTGAGTTTGGCACCATTGTCTTACTTGGCGGGATAACCGACTTAGCCACGTTGGCCAAGCTTTTCCCCCACGGCGGTGATATACAACTGGTCGATAAAGTCGGTGACATCTCAAATATCATGGGCAAATATCGGCAGCTAACCTTGATTTTGTTAGCGATTGCCATGATGATTGCCGCCGCCATATTCAGTATGCGTTTTAGCATTAAACTGGCAATATTGGTGGTCGCAGTCCCTGCACTGTCGGCGATATTCACGCTGGCATTGCTTGGGTTAATGGGCTCACCTTTAACCCTTTTTCACGCGCTGGCTTTGATCCTTGTTTTCGGAATTGGTGTTGACTACAGCCTCTTTTTTGCAGAATCAAAACAGCAAAGCCGAGGCGTGATGATGGCGGTATTTATGTCCGCTTGCTCAACCATTTTAGCTTTTGGGCTACTGGCATTCAGCAGCACTCCGGCTATCCACAATTTTGGACTCACACTCCTATTAGGGATCGTCTTCACATTTGTACTTTCCCCATTTGTTCAAACTTTTACAAGGACGATAAAGTGAACCACACGCCTTCAGTAACACAGTGCAGCCAAACCGATATTGACGTGGTCATTATTGGTGCTGGGCCTTCGGGAAGCATTGCCGCAAGCTTGTTACACCAGCAAGGTAAACGGGTTGTCGTGCTCGAAAAAATGCAGTTTCCGCGCTTCTCGATTGGTGAGAGTTTACTTCCCTGCTGTATGAAGTTACTTGAAGAAGCCAATATGCTTGATGCCGTCAATGCAGCGGGATTTCAATTTAAAAATGGCGCTGCATTTCGCTATCAAGATCAATATACACACTTCGACTTTACCGATAAGTTCACTCCGGGGCCGGGAACAACATTTCAGGTAGAACGAGCCAGCTTTGACAAATTGCTGGCTGATACCGCCACCGAGCAGGGAGTTGAGATCCGCTATGACCAGACCGTCGAATCTGTCGACCTCAGCGCGTCGCCTAAGCTCACCGTCAGGGATGAGGATGGTGAGCGCTACACAATTGAAGCTAAATACCTATTAGATGCCAGCGGCTTTGGACGCGTATTGCCCAGATTGTTAGCGCTTGAAAAGCCTTCCAGCTTAGCCAATCGCAGTGCGGTCTTTACCCATATACAGGATAATATTGGTGACAAGAAAGTCGAAGATAAGGCTTTTGATCGCAACAAAATTCTTGTCAGTGTTCACCCTAAGAATAAAGACATTTGGTATTGGTTGATCCCACTCAGCGACACTAAATGTTCAGTCGGCGTGGTGGGTGAGCCTCACCTTCTGGGCGACATTGAACACAATTTACAAGATCTGTTAATGACGATGATCGAGCAAGAACCAAGCCTGAGCTACCTGCTGTCTGACGCCGAGGTACTACGCGACTGTGCGCTGTTTAACGGCTACTCCGCTAACGTCAGCACCTTAGCGACAGATAAGTTCGCCTTGCTCGGCAACGCAGGGGAATTTCTCGACCCGGTTTTCTCATCAGGTGTCACCATTGCGATGCAATCAGCCTCTATGGCAGTAAAATGTGCAGTCAGGCAACTCAATGGCACCCAGGTTGACTGGGAAAAGGAGTATTGTGCTCCACTCATGCGTGGTGTCGATACGTTCCGTACTTATGTCGAAGCTTGGTATGATGGCCGTTTTCAAGATGTGATCTTCTATCAAGATCCTGACAATAAGATCAAGCAGATGATCTGCTCCATCTTGGCGGGTTATGCATGGGATGAAACCAACCCATTCGTCCATGATTCACAAAAACGCTTAAATTTAATCGTTGAGCTATGCAAGTAATGCACATTAGGCCAAAGCATATAATGACTAAATTCAGAGACTCTACGCTACTGGCCAGAAAATGGCCGTACCTGGTTTCACTCCTGTTAATCATGTTGACTAGCGCGTGTAGCCACACACTACAGAGGCAGACATGTGTCGCCTTAGCCAGTGATGTGAACTACTGCCTATCCCCTATTCCAGCAGACGCCCAAATACGCGAGCTTACTCAGCAAGTATCGATTCAGGTCGATGGTTCTCATCATGAACTCTTAACCCAGCTTGAACAGGATAAACATAACCTCACGCTGGTCGGCTTGGCACCTTTAGGTCAGGCGCTGTTTACCTTAACCTATGATGGGAATAGCCTTACCAGCCAACAAAGTATGCTCTTAGGTGATGAATTTAAAGCCGAATACCTTCTGGCCCTCATCCAACTCGCTTACTGGCCAATTGAAGACGTAAATCCACATTTACAGGGGGCGACACTCATTAGCCAATCCTGTAATGCAGCTCAATGTCGAACACTATATGCTAACGAAAAAGAGGGCATTATGCAGATAAGCTACGATCAGCAAGATCCATGGAAAGCCGTGATACAGCTTGCGATCCCGAAAGCAAAGTTTGAGCTTAAGATAACCCCAATTTAAATTCGTTATGCAGATGATTCCTGCGATAACCACCGAAGTTTGATGAAGATATAATGACAAGAATAACGATCTCACACATAGGGTTATGTACCCCGCTCGGTCAATGTCCAGAGGCTGTACTCGCTAGACTCAATCTAGGCGATACCAGCGCGATGGTATCAAGAGACGACCTGCTCCTCGATGCCACCACCTTGGTCGGCGAAGTCAGTGAAGTACTTGTTCCGCTGCCAGCTTCTCTGTCACATTTTGAGTCTCGTAATAATCGTCTTCTGTTTTGTGCTGCCAAGCAGATAACCGATGCGGTAGCCCGAGCCTGTGCACAATACAGTTCCCAGCGTATTGGCATAGTCATAGGCACCAGCACCTCTGGTATTGCCAGTGGTGAGCAGGCCTTAGTCCATAAGGCCGAGCAAGGCGAATACCCCGAAGAATACCGCTACGCTCAGCAAGAGCTTGGCAATTCGAGTGACTTTTTAAAGGCATTGTTCAATACCTCTGGTCCCTGCTATACGGTTTCAACCGCTTGCTCATCGAGCGCAAAAGTGTTCTCCAGTGCCAGACGCCTATTACAGGCAAACCTGTGTGACATGGTCATTGTGGGGGGCAGCGATAGCTTGTGTAAATTAACCCTTAACGGTTTTAGCTCATTAGAGTCAGTATCTAAGGGTCATTGTCAGCCTTTTAGTGCCAACCGAGACGGCATCAACATCGGCGAAGGCGCGGCTCTATTTACCCTAGAGCAAGATGAAGGCAAGATCATGCTTGCAGGCATAGGTGAGTCCAGCGACGCACACCATATTTCGGCGCCACATCCTGAGGGACACGGCGCAATTTTGGCCATTAACGCTGCACTTAATGATGCAGACATTGCCCCGCAAGATATCGACTATATCAACCTTCACGGTACCGCAACGCGTAAAAATGATGCCATGGAAAGTCGCGCACTGCAGCAGGTATTCGGTGATAGCATTCCCCCTTGCAGCTCAACTAAGCCGCTTGTTGGTCACACCTTAGGCGCTGCGGGCGCAATAGAAGCTGCATTTTGTTGTCTGCTGCTGTCATCTTTCAATACCGAACACACTCTGCCGCCTCAGGTCTGGGATCAGCAACAAGATCCTAACGATCCAAAGCTGCCTTTGGTCGCCAAGGGGCAAACCGCAGATATTCAATACGTGATGAGCAACTCTTTCGCCTTTGGCGGCAGCAATGCCAGCCTGATATTCTGTCGTGGGGAGCAGCCATCATGACTCAAGACGTTATGAATCCAAAAGTAATCAACCCAGTCTTTGCTCTGCCGGAGCCTCTGTCACAACTGCCCGTTGCAGAAGTCGTCCCCCATAAAGATCCCATGATCTTGATCGATACACTGATCTCCTATGTGCCAGATACCTTAGTCACTCAAACCCATATTACGCCAAGCAGCCCCTACTTTGATGACACCATCAACGCAGTGCCAAACTACGTGGGTATCGAATATATGGCCCAGAGTGTCGCCGCTCTTGCTGGTGTTGAAGCAAAGTCTCGTGGTGACATCATACGTGTCGGTTTTCTGCTTGGAAGCCGAAAACTCAAGATGCATATCCCGCATTATCAACTGGGTGAAAGCTACCAAACTCACGTCACTCGCCTCTACCAAGAGGAGAGCGGACTTGCCGTCTTTGACTGTAAGGTTTTCCATCATGAAACCTTAGTCGCCGAGGCCAATGTGAATGTATTCCAGCCTCAAGATACCCAGACCTATATTTTAGAGAGCCAGCAGGAAGATAAAAAATGAACAAGCAAAACAAAAGAGTACTGATCACTGGCTCAAGTCGTGGTATTGGCAAAGCAATCGCCTTACAACTTGCTGAAGCTGGTTTCGATATCGCCCTGCACTTTCACAGCAACCAAGCTGCTGCAGATGAAACAAAAGAAGCGCTTATCAGCCACGGCGTACAGGTATCTTGCTTGCAGTTTGATATTGCTGATCGCGAGAAAGTAAAAGCGGCCATCGAAGACGATATCGCCGAGCATGGTGCGTATTATGGCGTGATCCTCAATGCAGGCATCAACTGCGATACCGCTTTTCCTGCCATGACTGAAAACGAGTGGGACAGTGTTGTTCACACCAACTTAGATGGCTTTTATAACGTCATCCACCCAACAGTCATGCCGATGATTCAAACCCGTATTGGCGGGCGCATCATCACAATGGCCTCGGTATCCGGCATTGCTGGTAATCGTGGTCAGGTCAATTACAGCGCCTCAAAGGCTGGCATTATCGGGGCGACTAAAGCCTTGTCCTTAGAGCTCGCCAAACGTAAAATCACCGTTAACTGTATCGCACCGGGTTTAATCGAAACCGACATGGTGGCTGACATTCCCAAAGAGATGGTTAACGATCTCGTGCCAATGCGCCGCATGGGTAAACCGTCAGAAATAGCCGGACTGGCTAAGTTTTTAATGTCTGAAGATGCTGCATATATTACCCGACAAGTGATCTCCGTAAACGGAGGCATGATCTGATGCAACAGAGCGCATTAAACAACAAGTTAAATAAAGAGATAAGCAGATGAGCAGACGTGTAGTGATCACCGGCTTCGGTGGAATTTCTTGCTTAGGAGACAATTGGGACGCAATGGCCAATAGTCTTAAAGCACAGAAAAACTTTGTGGTAACCATGGATGAATGGAACAAGTTTGATGGCTTAAATACCCGTTTAGCCGCCCCTGTTACCGACTTTGAAAAGCCAGCTCACTACTCGCGCAAAAAAGTACGCTCCATGGGACGTGTATCCCTAATGGCCACACGCGCCAGTGAACTAGCGCTCATCGATGCCAACCTGCTTAACGACCCAGTGATCAGCTCCGGTGCAATGGGCATCGCTTATGGCTCATCAACGGGCAGTACTGATCCGCTTATCCCGTTTGCCAATATGCTAAAAGATGGCGATATGTCTGGCGTCACCGCCACGAGCTATATTCGCATGATGGCACACACAACGGCGGTCAATGTCGGTGTTTTCTTCGGGCTTAAAGGCCGTGTCCATACGACGAGTAGCGCTTGCACTTCTGCTAGCCAAGGCATTGGTTACGCCTATGAAGCGATAAAATATGGTCAACAAGACCTCATGCTAGCCGGTGGTGGTGAAGAGTTATGCCCTACCGAAGCCGTGGTTTTTGACACCTTGTTTGCCACCAGCACCAAGAATGACACACCCGAACTGACACCTAGGCCGTTCGATAAAAACCGTGATGGATTGGTCATCGGCGAAGGAGCTTGCACCTTAGTGCTTGAAGAGCTTGAACACGCCACAGCCCGTGGCGCCAAGATATATGCTGAAATAGTCGGCTTTGGTACAAATTCAGACGGAATGCATGTCACTCAACCGAATGCTACCACCATGGAAATTGCCATCAGACTCGCCCTTAAAGATGCCAAATTACTCCCTGATGCCATCGGCTATATCAATGCTCACGGTACGGCAACGGATCGTGGCGATATCGCCGAAACTCAAGCCACTAACGCCGTTTTTGGCCCTAACATGCCTATCTCATCACTAAAGAGTTATACCGGACACACCCTAGGAGCCTGTGGTTCATTAGAAGCTTGGTGCAGTGTTGAGATGATGAATGCGGGTTGGTTTGCGCCAAGTCTGAATTTGACTGACATCGACCCTGAATGTGGTGAACTCGATTACATCAAAGATGAGATCCGCCATATTGAGACAGACTACGTCATGAGCAATAACTTTGCTTTTGGTGGCATCAATACTTCATTGATTTTTAAGCGTTGGTCTGAATAATACCAATCAGTATAGAGATGTAATCGCTCAACGAGAGTTTAGATTCACGGCAGGAAAAAAGCCTGTTTATTTAGAATAAACAGGCTTTAACGATATAGGCGAAATAAGCACTAACCTCAGTTCTGACTAACGGAACTCAGGCTATTTACGTGGTAAACCTGCTATCCAAGACTCATAAACAAACCTGCGATCGTAGCGGCCATCAGGTTGGATAACACACCAGCAAGCAAAGCTTTAAAACCAAGAGAAGCGACTTCAGAGCGACGCTCCGGTACCAAACCACCAATGCTTGCAATGGCAATCGCGACGGTACCAAAGTTGGCAAAACCACACAGAGCAAAAGAGAGAATAACTTGAGTACGCTCAGACATTGGCATGCCAGTCGCTTCAACAATAGACTCACCGGACAGATAAGGTGCCAGATTGATGTAGGCAAAGAATTCATTGATCACAATCTTCTGGCCGATAAACGAGCCTGCTAACATAGCTTCGTCCCAAGAAACTCCCATCAACCAGGCTACAGGTGCAAACAGATACCCCAGAATCATTTGCAGGCTTAGATCCTCAATACCAAACCAACTGCCTACTCCGCCCATCATGCCATTCAACAGGGCAACCAAGCTGACAAATGAGAACAGCATAGCACCGACAGCCAGTGCCAAATAAAGGCCGCTCATTGTTCCTTCTGTTGCTGCGTCGATAATGTTGCTTGGCTTCGCCTCTTCGACGATAGCAAGGTTATCGTCACATACAGGCTCAGTTTGTGGGATGAGTAACTTGGCAAACAGCAAACCGCCAGGAGCAGCCATAAAAGAAGCGGCCAACAGGTATTCCATCTTGATACCCAACTGCGCATAGCCAGCCAACATAGTGCCGGCAATGGAGGCTAAACCACCACACATCACCGCAAATAGCTCTGCACGGGTCATCTTAGGAATATATGGCTTAATCAACAAAGGCGCTTCGCTCACCCCCAAAAAGATGTTGGCACTGGCAGACATGGATTCGGCTTTACTGGTTTTCAGTAACCTCTGCAGGCCGCCGCCAACCCATTTAACCACCCACGGCATCACCCCTAGATAGTAAAGCACAGCAGAAAGGGCAGAGAAAAACACGATAATCGGCAGCACTTGAAATGCAATAACAAATCCACCTGGGCCGAATAACTCATACATTTTATCGCTGACTAGACCACCAAACATAAACGACATGCCGTCTTTGCTGTAGCCGATGACGGTTGAAACACTCTCCGCCATACTAAAAATTACCGCTTGTCCAACAGAGGTGTAAATAACAAACGCACCCAAGGTGAATTGCAGCAAAAAGGCCAGGCCGACCGTTCTATAATTGATTGCTTTACGGTTTTCCGATACCAGAAAAGCCACGGCAAGTAAGGCAATAATGCCGATGATACTGATTAAAGTTTGCATTGATTTTATCTACATTTACGAGGGAATTTAAAATTGCCAATAATTACAAATTTTTAATTAAGGCGTTAATGACACTCAACACATAGAACTGACAATCAATAGCAGTTTGTGGTTCAAAGTCCTGTCCATGTTGATCAGTATTTGACAGTACTCGAATGCTGACAAAAGGGATTTTATAGGCTTCAGCCACCATTGCAGCAGCAGAAGTTTCCATCTCTTCAATGGCGGTGCCAAAGGTATTATGGAACCAGTTAATCCGGTCTAGCTCACGGTTCCATTCGTCACCGGTACCAATCACACCAGTCACTACTTTGCCCTTGCTGTAACTGTCGGACAAAGACATGGCAAGCTGCACTAAAGCGGGATCGGCTTTGAAATGATTATGCTTAATAACCTCACCGTTATCTCGCAGATACATGGTCATATCAAAATTCTGCCATGTCGTCGGGTGAATACCCTTACCCTTTTCAGTATGTTCAGTCTTATATGAACCCATATTGAAACTGGTTTCGCCAATCACAATATCACCACGAAACAGCTTTGGATCATGACCACCTGCAGTGCCTTGATTGATAATAAACGTCGGCTTATAGTGCTCAATACCCAGAGTGGTTGCTGCAGCAGCATTGGCTAAACCTATTTCGGTACGAGATACCACAACTGGGTAACCGTTGATTTGACCTTCCCAAAAAGTCCATGACCCAAACGTTTTCTCTATCACGTTATCGAGAGCGTCAACAAGGGTTTCTATTTCTACATCCATCGCACCTTGAACTAGAACTGGATTCTGTTTATTGACCGGCGAAATTTGATCATGATGTGGCATAAGAATTAATTCAAAACTGAAAGTGCGCGGATATTATCAGCGACCAACAATGGGAACAACGGTATATTATGTGCGTGATTTGTTTCCAAAAATAGCGTTTTATGCGCTAAAAACTTTAAGTAAATTAGACACTCATGAGGTTAGCTGTTGTTTTGAAATGACTTTGATTTTCAGTATTTGTTATATGAGGTAGTGGTAATTTAACAACGCTTTTTTTCCAAAACACAGTATTCAGGAAAACATGCTATTAAGACGCACTTATGACCTATATTTCACTATAAACCTAATTGTTTATCAGTGATCCCAACCAGACCAACTTATCCGTATTGGCCAAGTTTCAATCAAAGTGAGCTCATTGGGTTCGTAAGTTTAATTTGCAGGCTTACTGATATATACCCAAGCTACTTGGAAATGCAGGATTCAGTGGGAATTTAATGCGCTTTAGGCAAGATATTGATAGTAGGTAATGGTTGTTCCCTTAGCAAAATCAATAACGCAGAATAAAGCGCATTAAAACCCATCTACGAAGGCTTTGCGCAAGCCCACTTCGTTGTTGTATTAGCTTAAAAGGGAGCACCATTCCAATACCAAATACGCCTAAAATTGAACTCGCGCAACGCCTCTGAAACGAGCATTCTCAGGTAGTTTGGGTATATACCCCTGTAAATGTCGCGCAAAGCTTATCATCACAATAAAGCTCCACGTCTAAGCGCACTTTAATTCGTCGACCTGCAGTAAGTTGAGTTAAATCGGTACCCGGCCAGCTCACTTTACACCTGAAGATTAAAGGTCACAGGCCCATCATTAACTAGGCTTACTTGCATGTCAGCGCCAAATTCACCCGTCTGAGTTGTCACCCCTTTGGACTGACAAAATGCGATAAAGGCTTCATATAATGTATTGGCTTGATCCGGCGTTCCTGCGCCAGAAAAACTCGGTCTTAATCCACGTCCAGTATCCGCTGCCAACGTAAACTGAGACACCACTAGCAGTGAGCCACCAGCTTGCTGAAGATTTAGATTCATCTTGCCATTTTCATCACTGAAAATACGGTAACTCATCACCTTAGTCGCCAACTTTTCCATCTTGGCTAAATCGTCATCCCGTTCGACCCCCAGCAATACCAGCAACCCTTTATCAATGGCACCAATGGTGATGCCATCTACATCGACTTTAGCTTGAGTAACACGTTGAATTAGGGCTATCACTTGACTCTACTTCTCCAATAAAAACCGATATCAATTCCTAATACTTAGGAATTGATATCGGTTACAAACATTGTACTTACTTCATAATGGGTATCGGTTTGATCATCTCTTCTGCGCCTTTTGGCAGAGAGTGGCTGACTTGACGCAAGCCTTCATCGGTCCACAGCATAAACCTGCGGATCTCTTCAATCTCGATAGTATCAACAAACGTGGCGGCGCCCTGTACTTGGATCACGGCGCCGTTCTCACGTAAAACAAACTTAGCAAAATTCAGCTTATGATTAAGGGTGCCAATCAGTACTAACAGATCTTTACTGCCCACCAATTTTGGGTGTACCGCATAGAAACGGTTCATCAAAATACGATCGATGCCATCAGGATTAATACTAGGTTGAAGCAAAAATTGATTATCATCGAACTGCACTGCAACGCTATGTGCACCTGACATTTTTGCTAAGTAATTATTCTTAACTAACGCTTCATAAAGCTTTTTCGTCGCATCTTCATTCGTTACACCACCGAGAGTGACACTGTCGGGCGCTAAGCCTGCGGTCGCCTCTGGTTGAGTCTTTTCCGTCGTAGCACAAGCACAAAGCGAGGTAAGCATTCCTGCAATAATGAGTTTTTTCATTGTATCCATATTCCTTTATTTTTCGTGTATCTTACGTGCCATTTCCCCTACCGCGTAGACGACTTCTTCATGCATCTTACCATTGGCTAACGCGTGATACCCACCTTTAACCACTGAGTAATGGATCTGCTCATTACCATATTCTGAGATAAATCTCTCCCCTATCATAACGGGGCAAACCCAATCCATCTCACCTTGTAAAATAACCGTTTTAGCGGTGATTTTACTGGCATTCTCACACATGATTTCATATGAATTAAAATATTGATGATAAGCAAAATGTAACTCTATTTGAGCTAGACTTTTACCAAAAGGCAGCTCAGTATCCGGCAGCTTAGTCCCGGGTAATGACAAAGCTAGCTCCCAACTTAACCACTGATAAACATGGGCATTAAGAGTATTAATATCAGGAGCATGAAGTCCCTTTCGGAAACCCGCAAGAAAGGTCTCTAAACAGGGAGTGAAGTCTTGTAAGGAGGTAAAAGCTAAATATTCTTGAGGAAATAGATTGGCTGCACCATTAGCGCCATACAACCAAGCCACAGCCTCATCGCTAGGCACGAATAATCCCCAAAGCACTTGTGACATCACCCTATGCGGAAATAAAGCACTGTAGATAAATCCTAAGGTTGCGCCATATGAGCCACCAACCACACACCAGCAAGGGATATTAAGCAGGCCCCGCACTGTTTCAATATCAGCAAGCAGTGCTTGCAGATTGTTATGTCTAATATCCCCTTTAGGTCTAGAGCGACCGCCGCCGCGCTGATCTAGCATCAGAATCCGATAACTATTCTCATCAAACAACTTCAACTCGTCACTCATACAACCGCCACCTGGGCCACCATGAAGGTACAACACGGGGATCCCATTCGGATTACCATATTGGGCTAAATGCAGTAGTTGTCCGTCACCAACATCTACCCAATCCCTACGAATAAATGCCGGAAGCACTTGGCTCATCGATCAGAGGCCCTTCCTTCTAACTCCTGCGGTGGCTCCATGATAGAAAAGCTCATCTGAGGCAGGTTTTCTTCTTCAAGGATTTCAGCAGACTCTCTTTTACTGTCCATCTCTTTACTGTCTAAGTACTCAGGCAGCGCTGCGGTGATCACCGCCCCTAACAGTACAATCATCCAAGACAGATATACCCAAAGAAATAGAATAGGGATTGTCGCCAACGCACCATAAATAGCTTCGTAAGTCGGGAATTTTGTCAGATAAAGTGCGAAGCCTTTCTTGCCGAACTCAAACATAAGCGCAGCCGCTATCGCGCCCAATAAAGCATGGAAAAACTTAACCTTAGTATTAGGCACAACCATATAGATCAGTAGAAACGTCGCCACCGAAAAAAGCATCGGCAAGCGTTCCACCAGCAAAGGGACAATACCGGAGAGATCCGAGCCATTAAAAACTTTAAGAGACACCACATAAGAGGTCGCCACTAAGCTCGCCCCCATCAGCACTGGTCCCAATGTCAGCACCATCCAATACATGGAAAAAGACACCACCATCGAACGCTTATCTTTGGTGCGCCATATGCTGTTGAGAGACTTATCAATGCTGGAGATCAACATAATCGCGACCACCATTAACGCGGCAATACCGACAGCCGTGCCTTTAGACGCATTATCAACAAACTCGTTGATATAAACTTGCACACTGTCACCAGCCGAGGGCAGGAAGTTATTATAAATAAAGCCCTCTATCTGCCCTCTAATCCCTTGGAATACGGGAAAAGCTGACAACATAGACATGGTCACAGCCACCATCGGCACCAGGGATAATAAACTCACATAGGCTAAATGGCCTGCACGAATATTAATCTGGTCTTCCGCTAATCGTTGCTTTAGATGTATCATGAAGTGCCAGATACTAAGCATGAATGTTTGTAACTTGGTCAAATTGAACTTTTTTATCACAGCGCTCTCGATTAAATAATTAGAGTATTGGCGTTGAATGTGTATCCTCGTACAATAAAGCTTATAACCTAAGATTTACAAGTGTAAGGAATAAATAGATGTCTCAACAAGGATCTGCAGGCAACGTAATTGCCGCAATCGCTAGCTTTTTCTTTGTAGGACTAGGGCAGTTAGTCCAAGGCCGCATATTTGCTGCAATTATTTTTTGTCTAACCACCTATGCTGCATATGGTATTGCCACTTTCACTTTTGGTCTATTTTTAATCGTCGCGTTGCCTCTACACCTATGGTGCATCATTGATGCTGCTCGATATAAAGCAGACTAATACCACTTATTAAAGGTACTTCAATCGGTTCATACGGGCACAAACAAGGACACCCTACTAGATGAATAAACATATCTCAATTGCCATTATCGCCACCACTCTTTTGCTGAGCGGC
Source organism: Shewanella hanedai (assembly GCF_007197645.1). GTDB lineage: Bacteria > Pseudomonadota > Gammaproteobacteria > Enterobacterales > Shewanellaceae > Shewanella > Shewanella hanedai. The sequence goes on along the minus strand of NZ_VKGK01000007.1, from coordinate 50,072 downwards.
TGCCAGAGCGCTTACTACGGTGCGATGGAAAAAGTCGGTTATCACAAACGCGACATCATGGTCGACAGAGTCAACGACGCCAAAGAATCACAAGAGGAAGCTCAAGAGCAGTTCAGCTCAGCTCTCGAAGAGATGCAGGCATTGTTAAACCACGATGGTGGCGATCTGGAAACAGCCTATAACAAGGCCAAAGATGAGTATGAATCATCACAAGATGCAGCCGATGATGTGAGCAATCGTATCGAAAAAGTCGAAGATGTCGCCGATGCGCTATTCGAAGAGTGGCAGACTGAAATAGGTGAGATTAGCAAAGCAAGTCTACGCCGCAACAGTGAGTCTAAGCTTCGCGAAACCAAACGCTCTTATGAGCAGTTGGTTCGCACCATGAAGCGTGCAGAAGGCAAGATGGCACCGGTACTCACCGCGATGAAAGACAACATGCTCTATTTAAAGCATAACCTTAATGCCCAAGCTATTGGCGCCATTAAGGGAGAGTTCACCAGTCTTCAGACTGATATCTCAAGCTTAATTAAAGAGATGAACAAGTCTATCGCAGAGTCGAACAAGTTTATCGCCGCTATCGAAGGCACTAAGTAACAGTCAAATATAAAGATATTCCTAAACGAAGTGCTTAGGAATATCTTCATTTCAATGTCTGATTTAATACAATTTCCCTACTACTCATCCCTCCCTTTGTGATCGCCTTAAAATTAATAACCTCACAACAGCATATAATTTAGATCTACTGCACGAAACGAAAATGGCCGAAGAACTTACGCCTAATCGCTCGTCTCTAACAATAACAAGTCATTATAAAATCAGATCTTATGAGCTTCATTGAATCATTAACGCTTATGTTAGCGTTAGCCTATGCCGCGAGTCTGTTGTACTGGAGTGGCCAAAAATCAGGTGCGTTAACCACAATCATCCTCGCGATTAGCGCTGCTGTCATCTCACTCTCTTGGCCCTTAATGCTCGCCACGGCGATAGCGGCAGTCTCACTGACACTGTTAACTAAACTACGTCCAGAAGCTGCTAAAGGAGAATTGAGAGCCAACCAACTGAGAGATGGCGTACAACATCTATTAGCGCTGTCGATGTTACTTGTCGGCATACAGTTCGCCGCCAACGCATTCATGCTCAACGCGGGAATCACCCCTTGGTTAATGCGACCCGACGTTGGTGACGCCTTTTTGCCAATCGCAGGCGGCATTGAGATAAAGGCAATACTCACTCTGGGGTTATGGGATCAAACTCATCCGGCAGCCGCCGTCATGCTGGCAGTCGTACTACTCACAGGTTTGCTCTGCAAACGGCCGTTTTGTGGCTGGGCATGCCCACTCGGGCTCGCTGGTGAATACCTTTATAAACTGAGAAAGCGCTTTATCAAGTCGGAGTTTATGCCACCAGCCTGGATAGATTGGCCATTGAGAATGCTGAAATATCTGCTGTTAACTGCCCTACTCTTCATCATCCTTGGTATGCCAGTTGCGTCGATCCCACATTACCTTGAGGGTAATTATCATAAGATCGCCGATCTCAAAATGGCGCTGTTTTTCATAACACCGGGCATGGTTACCTTAGTCTGTTTCGGCTTCATCTTGGGGCTTTCAGCATGGCGACGTCAGGGATTCTGCCGATATATCTGCCCTTATGGTGCTTTGTTAGGTTTACTCAGCTTCTTAAGCCCCTTTAAGATTCGCCGTAACACTCAACATTGCCTAATCGACAGCAAAGGCATGAGCTGCGACAAGTGTACCCGCGCCTGTCCGGCGAATATTTCAGTTCACACTCAGAAGAATATCCGATCCGATGAATGCCAAGCCTGCATGCGTTGCGTCTCTGCCTGCCCAAAGCGTGAAGCGCTGCAATTCAGCACTCGAAATGGTTGGGCGTTATCTGCCAGAGGGTTAACCATCATGCTGCTACTCATCCTGTTCCTCATTCCACTTATGGCTTATGTCAGCGGGTTTTGGCATAGCCAAACCTCTGTTCAGGATCGGATCTATTTGATCCAGCATTTGAATGCGATTGGGCATTAGCCTTCGAATGAAGGCTGATTACATTTTTTGGTTTGGCTTTTGGCTGAATTGGTATTGGGTATGTCATTGAAGGTCGACCCTTCATTGTTATATTTCCCTATAGTCTCGACCGTGCACCAGATGTCACGGCAGAGCCCACTGGGGTTGTGCTGCGGCGTGTCACCGAAGTATCCGCACATTAGTCGGCGACAGGCAATAAACACTTTAAAAAATAGAAACTGATCCAGCTTTTCTCCGTGAACTCTGTGTAGCGCTCTGTGGTGAGAGCTCTTTTCTTTCTATCTTTCCTCCTCTCCTCAAAAAGTAAAACCCAACTCCCTCACTGTTTATCACTATTAAGCGAAGATTTAAGCTTGAGCGGAAGACTCTACGACATATGACTCTATGATTTGGGCGAGTCGTTTGATGCCGGCTTGCATTTGGTCAGTCCAAGGTAGGCCGAAGGTGATGCGGAAACAATCTTGATATGCTGCCGCTTTGTTATCGCCCTTTTGAACATCAGCTTGATGGCTAAAGGTAAACATCTGTCCTGGTGCTATCGATAATTTATCGGCGATGACGAGTTGCCACAGAGCTTCGCTGGAGAGTTGATTGGGTAACTTGAACCAGATGCAGGGGCCGCCTTCGGGTTGGCTGATGTAAAGGCCGTTGGCTAATGCTTGTGGGAGGTGTTGAGCCAAAATCGACTGCGCGGCGATGTAATTGCCCACCAGCTGCTCTCTTAATTTAGTCATGAGCTTATGGTATTGGCCGCTTTCCATTAGCTGATGCACCATCAATTGCAGTGCAATGCTGGCTTCTTCACCGACAGTTTGCTTAGTAAACTGACAGTCACTAAAGGTGTTGCAACAGATAAGGTAACCTAGGCTAATTGTTGGCGATAAGGTGTCATAAAAGTCACCAATAGAGATCACTCTGCATGGCGATGTTGGTGGGACTAAAGCGACTAAACAGCTGGGCCGCTGGCGACCGAAATAGAGCTCTGAGCGATCATATTCGATAAGTGTCACCTTATGAGATACAGCCCAATCGATAAGCGCGAGTTTATCCCTGTCAGACAATACTCTTCCTGTCGGATCAGCAAAGCTTGGATTGACTAACAAGGTTTCAAAAGGCTGGGTTTGATAAGCGTTCGACAGTAGATCCAGCTCATCTTGATAATCCATCTGCTGAGGTATTTCGACCACATCAATATTTAATTGGCTCAATATCGCCTGAAAATAGAATGAAACCGGTGATTCTACCGCGACAGTTTTACCTATCGCTTTAGCCGCCATCAATGCCTGTAATAGCCCATCCTGTCTCCCGTTAGTGATTAATACGTTATCAGGCGTTAACACTTGTCCAGCGCGAGAAAGATGACGGCAGATCTCATAGCGCAACTGATCTAACCCCTCTATCGGCGAATCCATAAAGAGTTTATAAGGGCGTTTAGCGACAACTTGCCGATGCAGACGATTGAGCAATACCTCATGGTCAATCACTGAACTTGGCGCTGTGCACGAGAGCGGTAAAATATCGGGGTCGTTAAATGAAAACTGCACCGCCGTAGCCAGTGATTGCCCAGCTTTAACCCGATTAATAGTTTTCCCGTAGTTAGGCGTGCGCTTGCCTGACACCAGCCCTTGTTGATGATTCACAAAATAGCCGCATTTGGGTTTAGCGTAGATCCAGCCCTGTCGCTCCAGCGCCATATACGCTTGGGTCACGGTCGATACCCCGACTTGGTGATGCTTGGCATATTGCCTGACAGAATCAAGCTTGCCCGTCAGTAAACCTCCGTTAATCGCGGTGATCACCCCATCAACAATTTTCTGGTACTTAAACGCCATAGTCTCTTGCCCTTATACACCGTGAATAGAACGCGGCACCATCTGTATTGGTTTTTATTTTAATAGACTGTATCTGTTTTGCCTTTCAGTTTCCAGATAGAGTAATCGTTCTCCTGACACAGGGACTTATAACCGCTAAGGATGGACCATGAAAATTATCACCGAAACAGAACGCCTTATCATTCGTGAATTTAACCTCGGTGATGTTCAAGCCGTGCTCCATTTCAATACACCGGAAGAGGTGAACCGCTTTACGGGCGATGCGGGTTTATGCGAAAGCCTGATCGATGCCGAAAATATCATTACTGATATCTGGCTAAAAGAGTACCAAGCCCATGGGTTTGCTCGCTGGGCGATTGTGTTAAAAGAGACTAATACCGTCATCGGGTTTTGTGGCTTTAAAAAGGAAACCCGCATCGATGGAGTTGACATAGGTTATCGATTACACCCTGATTATTGGGGCAAAGGTTACGCCACCGAAGCGAATCAAGCCTGCATCGAATACGCTAAGAAAAATATGGACTTAAATCATGTATTGGGTGATGTTGTTCATGAAAACACTGCGTCAGCCAATGTATTGAAAAAGCTCGGTATGGGTTTTCAAAGCCAATATCAGGAGATGGGCTTTGAGGTCGACCGCTACGAGATATTTTTAAAGGATTAACCAAGGGTGTTCCATACAACCCGCTACAGCGATGTATTAAGGATGATTTGTGCAGAGTGACGTTTCAATAAAACGGTTTAAACAGTTTCCCCGCTTGATGTGGATTTTCCTGTTTGGCTCCTTTATCACCCGTGGCAGTTACTACATGGTGTGGCCTTTTTTGGCTGTCATTTTGTATGAAAAGTTTGCCTTATCGGCAACCGAAGTCGGCTTAATCTTATCCGGCGCTGCCATGATCTCGGTATTCACTAGCTTTATTGGCAGTGCGTTATCTGATCGCATTGGCCGTCACCGATTAATGTATTTAACCGGTGTGCTCTATATCATCTCATTCTCTCTGCTGGCAGAGGCTGACACTATCACCGCTTATGTGGTGGTGATGACCTTATGTTCAATCGCCACCTCACTTTGGCGACCGCTTACATCAGCTGCAATTGGTGACATTATTGCCGATCCACAAACCCGTGAACTGGCGATGCAATCACTCTACTTTATTGTGAATGTAGGTTGCGCCGTAGGGCCACTGGCCGGTGTTTGGTTAGGGCTTACTGGTGAGCAATCCAGTTTTTACATTACCGCAGGTGCCTTTGCCATATTGTTAGGCTTGCTGTTTTGGGGATTTCGAGGCCAAGCAGCGCTCAAGTCGACCACAAATAATCAAACAATAGGCAAGCAAACAGACAAGCTAGCTGATAGCACACAACAACCGGCGACACGCAGACAGATCATCACAGTGTTGTGGCAGGACAAGCTTTTTCAGTGTCTTATATTCGCCAATATTATCTGCATGTTTATCTATGCGCAGATGGACAGTTCTCTGATCCAATACCTAACTCGCGCTGATGCACCACATCTGTTGGAGCTTATCTCGGCGATGATATTCACCAATGCTATGGTGATCATCACCACTCAGTTTTTACTGTTAAAGCTCATGTCAGGCTTTAGCATTACTGCAAGAATTCAGTTTGGGTTAGTGTTGCTGATGATCTCGCAGGTGTGGTTAGCGGTGAACCCCATTGATCTGTTTTGGGGTTGGATAGGAGCGGTGATCATCATCAGTCTCGCAGAGACCATTACCTTCCCCACCATGAACGTGCATATCGACAGGTTGGCACCTCAACATCTGCGTGGTGCTTACTTTGGCGCAGCGTCGTTCTACGAGTTTGGCTTTGCATTCGCCCCGCTTGGTGGTGGCATTATGCTGGATCATTTTGGTGGATTCTGGCTATTTATGAGCTGTGCTGCACTTTCTGTACTGGTGATCTATTTATATGGGATATCAGACAAACTGCCACGACCCAATTTTGAACGCCTTTAAGTTGAGTTTAAGCAAGCCATAACGGCGTAAAAGACCCAATCGACAGAAGGAGTGCATAAGCGCCCCTTCTGTCGATTCACACCATCAAACATGTGCATTTAACGTGCTAATCTTAATCACAATTTCCGGTTAACCTAGCCTGTAATGCTTCCATCCGCCTACTTTGCCCAGTTGTACCAGCAACGCCGCCCTGAGGTACCCAGTTAAGCCATCCCTGTCCCGCAACATGAGCACGGTACTCAACGCTGCAACCTGGCGCACGGTTGTTGAGCCAGATCCGAACAGCCTCTACTCTACGGCTCTGATAGGTGGTGCCTGCAATATCACCATCACACACGGCTGGCTGCCAGCCGATGCCAGCGACATGCGCGTTATAGCAGATCCCCATATTGGAGTTGTACATAAACATCTGCAACGCTTCCATTCTCCGACTTTCGCCAGTGGTGCCCGCAGTATCACCATTCATTTCAAACTCTAACCAGCCGTTATTGGCAACATGAGCGCGATACTCAATACTAGGTGAACTTGCCAGCCCGATTGCACCGGGCGCATCTAACATTCCGTCACCACAGTTGGACGTATTACAGCTAGATCCTGGCAGAAAGGTTCGCGCCGAATGCTTGATCCGCATCTCCACGGCCGTTGGTGATAAATAGGGGCTTTGATGCAGCATTTGAGCAACCACGCCAGCAACGTGGGGAGTCGCCATTGATGTCCCGTTATAAGAGACATAGTTGTCAGCACCCGGTCCATTGGTGCCGCTGTTTAAGGTAGACAAAATGCCTGTTCCCGGCGCCGACACATCAATTTTCGAACCGAAATTTGAAGAAGCCCAACTGCTCCACACTGAGCGTTGTCCAGCTTGATCGTGAGCAGCAACAGCAATGACACCGTCACAACTGGCAGGAGAGAAGTTGGCGACATCACGACCACTATTTCCGGCAGCGACCACCAGCGTAACACCGTTATTTCGCGCCTGATTAATGGCTGATTGATAAGTCGAAGAGCAACCACTGTTGCCACCTAAGCTCAAGTTGATCACATCAGCAGGAAAGGCATTAGTGGGCACGCCTGATACATTACCGCCAGATGCCCAGACGATGGCATCGGCAATATCGGCCGTAGTACCGCCACATTTACCCAGCACTCTCACCGGAAGAATATTAGCGTTGTAGGCGGTGCCAACCACACCTTGGCCATTATTGCCCACTGCAGCAATGGTGCCTGCCACATGAGTACCATGCCAAGAAGAGTTTCTAGCGCTATGACTCCAACCACACTCAGATGCCGACACCGCATCACCGGGATCCCTAGCATCCGCATCACGACCATTGTTATCGTTGCCCATAAACGCACTGGAGACAAAATCATAACCACCGACAATATTATCGGCTAAATCGGCATGAGGACGAAAACCTGTATCTAACACTGCAACCGTCACGTTGCTGCCGCTGTTACTGTCCCAGCCAGCTTCGGCACGAATGCCAGTATTGTTATTAATTAAGCCCCACATGTCGCCTAAACGGCTGTCATTAGGCGTTAAGGTTGGCTGGAAGTATCGGTTCACCTCAACAAATTGATAATTACCGGTCTCTGTTAATTGCTTAGCGAGTTTGGTCAGTACTTCAACGGGCTGCGGCTTGCCAAACGTGACAATCTGAGATTGGTTGGCATCAAACCGCTTGTGAAAAACTTCGACACCTAACTGCTTGCTCAAAGACGATAGTGCCTGACCAGCTTTAAACACTGAACGCTCGTGTTGAGTGGCCTTATGTTGAATAATCAAACCTTCACCGATTTCGTTAAATTGTTCCATCGGCTCCTTTTGAGATCTCTCGACTTCTTGAGCATTAACAGCGCTGACATTCAGTGCGGATAACATGGCAGCACACAGCGCCGTTTTCATGAATAAATTGTCCATCTAAAAGTTCCTTCTAATAAAAGTATGTTTCATCCTTTGATCGCTTCAGAAAAGCATTAACTTCATTTCCTGAAACTTCAGAGAGCAAACTACAGCGCCACAGAAATAATAAATAGGGTAATAATTACCCAATACTTTCTTCTAGGTCAGAATGAGCACCATTGCGGATCTGGTTTGAACGATGGGATCTCTTGCTCTTGAGTACAGAGAATTGAGTGCTGAGGCTCTGTGGATAATTCAAACAATCAAGGGAGATAAATTACATACTTGGTAACAATCCCAATGTGAACTTACTGTTATTTCTATGGCCTACTTTGCTATGGTCTGCACATCGGCATCGGATAGTAAAATAGTTAACAGGGGAATGATTCTATGAGTAAATTAAAAATCTTTTGGAAAAATAACAGACAGTTGTTCATTTTTATTATTTTAATGTCTGTGTTTAGAAGTGCTGTGGCCGACTGGTACACGGTACCCACAGGCTCAATGCAACCCACCATTAAAGAGGGGGATCGCATTGTAGTAAATAAAATGGCATACGATTTAAGAGTCCCTTTCACGCAAATATCATTAGTTGAAACTGGTGAGCCAGAACGTGGGGAGATTATTGTTTTTGAATCAGAAGCCGCACAAAACCGTTTGATAAAACGTGTTATCGGATTACCTGGCGACACAATCAGCCTAAGTAACGAAGTATTGTTTGTTAATGGCACAAAATTGAATTACTCGGTAATCAGCGACGATGAACAGGAGTTGTTTATTGAGGAAACGATCAGCGGGTTAACCCATAAAGTCCGCATTGAGAAAAATGCCGACAATCGTTTAAGCAACTTTAACACGCTAACAGTGCCTGAAAACCATTACCTCGTCATGGGAGATAATCGCCGCAACAGCGCTGACTCAAGAGTTTATGGGTTTGTACCAAGAAATGAACTCAAAGGGAAAGCGATTAAAATCGCATTCTCACTCAATTACGACAATCACTACATTCCCCGTGAAAACAGGTTCTTCACTGATCTGTATGTAGATTAGAAAGTGCCTTGTAAGCTCACGCTAAGCTTCTTAAGATGTATAATTTTCTAGCAGGACTTTACGTTCTACGAAAGGAAAATGCCGACCGCCTAGGTGATCGGCTAATCAACTCAGTCTGCCCACACTTATCTTTGCGAGAGATCAGTAGCTGAGTTTAAATTCACAATGACTTATCACGTCTTCTTAAAGTACCTAAAATAAAGTAACCATCCAAACATAAACAGAAGTACTGTCACTATAGGCGCTGTTAAAATCAATTCGGTACGAAGTTCTTCTGGTAAGACATGACTATTACCACCAAAAAATATTGTAGTGGCGATAAACAGCGCAAAGTACATTCGCCAAAGATGACGCACTAATCGCTTCGTTCCAATAAGCACTTTTGCGGTAAGCATTTGATAATCCCAATATGCTATAAAAGCGGAAGAAACAACAAAGATGAGATAACTGGGGTATGAAGGCTCTGAAATAGGGTAATACCAATTTAAGCTCCATCCCAATACAGAAAGAATTAACGTGGTTATACCAATAGTGCTAATGACATAAAAGCCAAGTTTGTCTATGAAATTAACTTTATTGCTTCTACGCGCGACAGCGTACCAACCTGTTAGCAATAAATATAAAGAGAATATTGCCAAAAAAAAGGTAAATTGAAGGGAGCGTGCAAACGTTAAATACACTCCGCTAAAGCAAAGCCCCAACATACTATAGAAAAATATTTTACCTGCGAATTTGTGTAGTGTTTTACCTTTAGGAAGCAACATGGCAAGAAATCCGCCTACCACAGCTAAGGTTCCTATAACTAAATGCAATTGGGCTACAACAGGTAATTCTGTCATTATTTTCTCCCTACATTGCTAGTTGAGATCGTGCTTTTTTCTTGGGTTGTTCTTTAAAAAACATGTACTCAACAATACCCAAGTTAATTGCGACTCCCACAAGTCGACCATAGTCATGTTGAAATTGGTTTAGTATTGTCAGCGTGCTTTCAAATTGGCCAAACAACAAGAGCAGAATAACCTCAACAAATAATGGTGTTACTGCCCCAAGAGTTATTGCGACAGCTCTAACCATCCATTTTCGATGAGATTGAATATTGCGATTAATGATGTGCCATAACGCCAATGAAAATGCTATACACATAGCAACACTCATAACTAGAAGTGATATATACCGAGCGTCAAATGACACAAGGTACAACACATGGTGCATCCAAATAGCAGATAACCCCATGACATAGCCTGATAACAGTGCAATACGTCCACCGACTTTATGCCATGTTATATTTTTAGCTCGTAGCGCAGGTGAAAATTGAAACGGCATGGTTAGGAAAAACAGAATGCCTGCTACGCCATGCACAAAAATAGCGGCTGGAGCCTCAAAGTGTAAGGCATTAATCATCGATGAATCACTCACGCCATTAGACGACCCGATGGCGACCAAGGCGAGTAAAAAAATAGCAGGCACGCCTGGGATTGCCGTCATAAAAAGTAGAAAACCAACAACAGACCAATTAAAGGGGATGCTTTTTACTCTCGCATCATTCTGCATTGTTATTGAATCAGACATTGGGTTTACTCCTTTACAAATTAACTAATTTTAGAGATTTAGACTTTCCCTGTTACTTCTTGTAAAAATACAAGCTTCAAGCTTGGCTTTACCATCAGCACCTCAGCTATCTTTATAAAATCCATTTAACAAATAAAGTTGATTGCTAAGCAGCGAGGAGGATAAAACAACGACTGTAATACTCTCCCTCTGTAACGTGTAAATGATGTCTATTTACTGTCACGAGTAGCAACTGATTAAAAGAATATAGTTAATAAGGGCTTATATCGTCCGAGACTAGAAGCGCGGACAGTTTTCTATATGGCACGGGTAGACAATAGAGTAGAGTTAGGGGCTTACAAGCTTCAATAAATACTAAAGCGTAAAAATTAAAAGTGTAAATATAAGGAGTTGATTTGACCGACCCTATAGTAATGACCCTCTCCATGATTATGGTAGGACAAATTTTGTTAAGTGTTCCCGTATTGCTAACCAGAGCAAAAAAATCGGTAATATGCTTACCTTTAGCGCTCTTCTTATTCGCTAATGGCGCCTTAGCAATGGAGCCTGTGGTTAGCACTTATTTTCCTAATTGGTACCAACTATATTCAGCATTAGCATTTCCAGCACTTTTTGTATTGGCGCCATCTTTATGGTTTTACGTTGAAGGAATTACTGCTGAAAAACCTTGGCAACTCAACTCAACACAAGCTCGTCATTTTGTACTGTTATGGCCTGCGATATTAATTAGCGTAGTGATGATGTTCTTGCCCAAAGATATGCATACTGCAATTTTTATTGATGATGCAGATCTCTCGGATCCTTTAACTTGCACGTTAATGGTTAGTATATTAATCATAATATTGCTCTGGCTTGGGCAATGCGTATATACCATTTATCGAATTATTCATCGTCTAGTTGCTTACCGACAACAACTGAAAAATGTATTTTCTAATAATGATGATAAAGAGCTTAATTGGATAAACTGGTTAATGTTCGTCGCCATTAGCGCTTGGCTATTTTCTTTAGCGACCTTGTTCTCCTCAAGTCTCTTTGACAACTTACTATTTAATCTGCGCACCGAGAGCCTGTTATTGCTATTACTAATATGGAGCTTGGCTCATTTTGGTTTACAGCAAAAACCAGTACTGACTGAATACAATGAAAAAAATAACCTAAACTCAACACTTAACAATGAGAGTGTGAGTGAAACGGTTCTTGATATAGAAAGCAACGATAATCAAAGTGGCACCACACCAGAGTCGCCAAAGAAATATCAACGTTCGGCCTTGAGTGTCGAGCAAGCTACACGTATCGCAGGTAAAATTAATAACGTGATGGAAAACGATAAACTCTACTTAGACTCAAGTTTATCACTGCAAAAACTCGCAAATCATGTCGCTATTTCACCCAATTATATCTCGCAAACTCTCAATGAAACGCTATCAGCTAACTTTTTTGATTTCGTCAACCAGTGGCGCATTGAAGCAGCAAAACCGAAAATAATCGCAAATAAAAATACCGTACTTGATATAGCGCTTGAAGTTGGATTTAACGCCCGATCTTCTTTTTATAAAGCATTTAAGCAAGAAACTGGACAAACGCCGAGTGAATACCGAAAACAGTTAGAGAAAACTGAACGATAAGGAAAATAAAAATCATATAAATTAAAACAACAAGATAGCCCTATGCATCTTCAATACTGATCTGGGTTCTTCTGGGACGAGGCATGGTTAACTCCTACTTTTTACCGATAACTAAAGCTTAGTAGGAGGTGTGGAATTTACGCAATTAACTATGCCTGTCCACATTTATTTCTGATTTATTCTTTTTTAATTATTATTGCTGAGTTAGTAAGTCTGACTCAATTCCATTTTCTTTTAGCAGCTTAAATATATTACTCGGTAAGATAAACAAGGAAGTTGAACCCTCCTCAACCGATAATAATGCTTGATTCGGAAACCACTCCATAGCCAAATCTATAATCTTCTGAAAGTAATCTGCAGTTTCATTGCTAAAAACCTCATCCAGATTAATCTCACCGATCACTTTTTCATTTAAGCTAATCGTTAATACATCATCTTTGACCTCATCTTGGTAACTAACACTATCACGCACGCCACGTAACTTAACTAACTGCTCTAAGGGATCAATAAAACCTATATAAGGTGAGCGAATATTATCTAAATCATTAATATCAAATAACTCAATCGTTTCAGCTTCAAAATGGTCAGCTAAACACGCTATGATTTCAGTTCTATTTGTACCATCAAGTAGTAGCTGATTAAGTTCATCCTCGACATTAGTCTTATTGTTTTCAATATCCACTTCTTCAGTTTTATCTTTTGAAAAGTATTCATCGTCTGTTAGATACTTACCCGCCCTGGCATTCGCCCAAATGTTTTTCCATTCTGGGGCAATCTCGTCTGAATCAAGTTGTTTAAACCAAAGCTCTGCGATTGTTTGAAACGCCGCAGAATATTGCTGCCGTTGCTGGTAAAACTGCAGGCTAGTCGCCAGCATCCGCCCGAGCTTTTCTTCAGAATCATCCCTTCGCATTTGTCTTTTATACATTTCTGTAGAGAGATATTGACTTAAATTTTGGAGATGATAGCAATCAAAAGCATAAAAATATGGCTGTGTTCTAGCATCATTTTGATATTCTTCAATCAACCTTCCCAATCCACGAACACAATACAAAGCACCGCTATTTAACGGCCGAAGCGCTTCAAGCCGCCATTGTTCAGCCTGTTTAACATAAGCGTCATCGAGAAACTGCTGATTTAAGAATAAAAACTGATAAAGTAGTTGCTCACGCTGCAAAAAAAGTGACTTTACATTTTCAGTCGCATTTAATGGAGAATATAAGTAACTGTTATCTTTTATTAAAATATAGCTAGTGCTGATACTGCCCACCATAGATTCTTCACATCGCGCCTCAGACTTGATGCGCTGAAACTCTGCAAACCAAACGTTAATATCATCTGATGGGTGCCACGCTAAACAGTAGATAAGCGGTACAGGTTCTGCCCATGCAATATCTTCTTGTTTACGTACGCCCTTTAGAAAATAGGGCTCCATATATTTAACCTCTTTTTTAGAGTATTGATGCTCTAAAAGGCATTTTTTTAACTCAGCCCATAGTACCTTACGAGCCTTCACCCATTTTTTATCTTCAACTTTCCAATACATGTTTTACTACTCCACCGCGTTAATTAAGTCTTCCATACCTTCCAGCAAGTTATTATCTAAAAAGTCTTTCATTATCGCCTTAGTATTTTGAACGCTAACCATACTGTAAAATAACGACTCACACGTTTCAGTATGAGCAACATGCTCCTTACCTGTTTTCTTTTTCACATCATTTTTGGCTGCTGCAGGAACCTTACAAAGTCGCTCATCTAATTTTATTTTCTTCAAATCTGTCGTTTTAGGACCTTTATGCTTTTTATCTTGGGAGACAAACTGCTGAAAACGCCAAGATAATTTTTGAAAACTGGGTTTATCTTCAGATTCAAGCTCTAAGAAGTCAGAAAAGAACTCTTTATGGATATGCTGCCCTCGCTTTGGCTTGCCAGGGTAACCAGTCCATTCCTTTAGGAGACTTTTATTGAGTGGCATTTGCAGGGACTTCAATTCAAGCCACTCTTCTGCATCATTGGTAAGCACGATATCCACCTCGCGGGAATAACTTGTACCACTGTTAAATGCGATCTTTCTCGAAGCTTCTATCGCTTTCACTTTAGGTTGAGATGAATCTACCTGACTCATTAAATGTTTATATGACACCATAACTAAGTGAAACTGAGCGCCATACTTTTGCTGGCGGCCAAAAAACTTAAAAACAATTTATAAAGCCACCCAAAATAAATCAATAACATATCGCTACCTTAGCAAGCTTTCAACTTAGACTGTCATTGAAGCGGTCAACTTGCTGACACCACTGTAACTTAACCTGCTTACGAATGATTAGTAGGGCAATTTAACACGAAAATGCTGAACGACGGACAGAGCTTGTGAACTCATGTTATCTAAGAAGATTGAGTAGAGTAAAAGTAGTTTGAAAGGTAAGGGGGTTTAGCTAAGTTTGTTGTCAGCCATCTTCTAGATACTTGCAACTCTTGGCAAAGTGACGTCTGCGCTTTTGAAGGTGTTCACAAAAGGTGGTTAATTCTTGAGTATTACCCACAGGGCCGTGGAATATTTTACCAAATTCTGTAGTGAGTTTTATCCAGTTTTCCGATGAGATATTCAGTCTTGTTAGCACCTTAGCTGAACTTAAAGATATAGAGCCTCTTTTATCATCACGGATGATTCGTCCCGTTTCATCAACTAGCTGTAGATAGTCTTTTAGGACAAAATTAATCCCCTTAGGCTGGTTTAGCTTTTCATTGCCAATGAAACTCAGCAATGGCAGAGGTTGCTCACCTTTAAATGCCGCACGGATACGTTGTTGAATGCTAGTATACTCCGAGCTTTCCAGTGTCTGCGCCATTTTCGCTCGAATAGGGTTCAAGTCTACGTAGGCCATACAAGCCAATACGGCAGCTTCATCAAGCAAAGCCTGAGACTTAAACCTCCCCTCCCAGAATCTACCTGTACACTTGTCTTCCTTATTCGCCATTCGAGCAATAGGCTCGTTTAAGCACCTCATAAACCAAGATATATCGCTCAGGCGGCTTCGATATTGAGCAATTGAATGCCTCAGCTGGGCTAGGTTTCGTTCTTCTACTAATTCACCTTTTGCAAACCTTTGTGTCTGCTCTGTGCCATTAAACAGTTGATGCCACTGCTCTACCACCTCCCTATCGCTCCAACTATTGGCTAATTCAATATCAATCCTCAATACCAGATGCAGGTGATTACTCATCACTGCATAAGCGGCTATATCTATAGCAAAGACTTCACCTAACTTAACTAACTGAGATTCTACCCATTCTCGTCGATGTTCATAGGACCTACCGGTCTGCGAATCAACTCCTGTCAGCCAGGCCTTGCGCACGCACCTTGAAACTGCGTGATAGAAAGGCGTGTCTTCAACACTTATTTGAGTTCGTCTAGGACAGGGCATATTTACCTCCTACTTCTACCAATAACCAAAGCTTAGTGGGAGGAGGACAAATGCACCATTTATTGTGGGTGGCCTGATTTATTGCAGCCTGATTTATTATGGTGGGTGGCCTGATTTATTATGGTGATAACCAAAGCTTAGTAGGAGGATGAAAAATGCACCATTTATTGTGGGTGGCCTGATTTATTGCCCACGCTTTTTACTACGAGAGTTCATCAACTCCCGTTAGGAAGGGACGACGAACTGTTCTACTCCATGCATGGTAATACGGACTTCTTATTCATATGGAAAGTTCAATACTGATCTGGGATCTTCTGGGACGAGGCATGGTTAACTCCTACTTTTTAACGATAACTAAAGCTTAGTAGGAGGTGTCGAATTTACGCAATTAACTATGCCTGTCCATATTTATTTCTTTAGGTTAGTAGGAGAATGAAAAATGCACCATTTATTGTGGGTGGCCTGATTTATTTTGGCCTGATTTATTTTGGGTGGCCTGATTTATTTTGATGGCAGCTTTCTTCTTTTCTTCACTGGGGATAGCTTTTCCATTCCCTCATGGAGCTTTTCTAGTATTGGATATTCATGGCTAAACTTATACTCCGTCAACCTGCCCTCTTTTGTTTTTGCAAACTCCCATAACTCCTTTAGAGGAGGGTAAAGGTTAGGTTCATTAAACCTATCACGCAGATGATTAACTACTTTCCACGCTCTGTCGTAACGAAGCTCATTTACATTTTTAAAAGGGTCTAATAGTTCATAGTGAGCAATCGTTTGAAGAAAGCGAGGCATATCATCTTGCATCCTACCTCTCTCTTTAAAGTCTGTTTTCTCTACCGCCAAAAAAGAGAAGTCGATTAAATATTGCCTAAACTCGTTCTCATACGCACTTTCTTCCAGAATAAATTCCATCATACTACTGCATAAACTGCTGAAGTTTTGATCCCCCCTAGATTTACGCCTTAACTTATACTCGTCTTCATTATCTCCATAAAGTATTTTTACATAGAGCTCTTCTTGCCCATGAAAAATATCTCTATAGCCTCCCTCTAGATTCGTTAAATCTCTAGCTGAACCAAATATACTTCTATAAAAAAAGTCCACACTATCATCATCACATTCACCTTTATTGAAAAGTGTTACATTATACTTATAGATACCTCTAAGGTTTTCTTCCGACTGATCGGGATGTAGTATCATTAATATCAGCGCACATAGTTCGTGTGGATATTCAAACTCATCATCTGGCTTATGTAGCAATCCCGTTAAGAAAAATGTTTGATAATACTTAACATCTTTCGGCCGTATTACACCTTTTCGAAGAAATGCACTTAATCGCCTCCACCTCTTCTTTCGCTCTGCTACCCACTGTTTGTCATCAAGCAGCCAAGCATCTTTATTTATTTTGTCATTCAATTTTATAAGGAGCATAGTTGTAAATCCCCTACATCAATATTTTCTGGTTCAAAAATACCCAGGTTAAACTCATCTATTACTGACTCTGCAACGCTACCTAAAAGTAGATTTTTTACCGACGGACTGGTTATCCAATTTTTATTGAGAGAGTAAATCTAGCCAGCCATTATTAATCAATAACATAGCGGCTCTACTGTGGATGTTCAATGCTCTAGATAGCACGAAAGCTTATCGAATCTTCTAAAGTTGGCTTTGAAGCTGATATATGGTTGAAAGTAGCGACTTTAGAGGAGAAATGGTGAAGTTTGAATGTGAAGAACTAATCTATGCATCTTTTCATGGATAATGCGTAGATAAAGTCTTGTAGTTGGAAAATTAATTCATATTTGAGCTTTCCTTTCGATAAATACAAAAAAACCGCATCTCTTTCGAGATGCGGTTTTCGTGTTATTAGGTGAGTTGGCCGATAAGCCGGGTCTTGTCGTGGACAGTTATTCATCTAGGCCTGCAATCGCTCACAGGCTCAAGCGACCTACCCGGTTCCAACGCGAGCCGCGCCGTATGGAACCCTATTTGGTCTTGCTTCGGGTAGAGTTTACCTTGCTACGAACTATTACTAGCCGCACGGTGCGCTCTTACCGCACCCTTTCACCCTTACCCCCTTGATAAATCAAGAAGGCGGTCTCCTCTCTGCTGCACTTGTCGTCGGTTCACACCGCCCAGGCGTTACCTGGTACCCTGCTCTATGAAGCCCGGACTTTCCTCCCCGTTCTTGCGAACGCGGCAACTGTCTGGCCAACTCGGCGCGGATTATAGCCTAAGCGAAGTCAACACTCCATCAAAAATCGGCCTTTATAACTCGCCCGATTAAAAAGCGTTCTTTATAGGCCGTTTTCAAGGCCATATTTGTAGAGAGCGTTCTTCTTTAACCCATGGATCTGACCGGCAAGTGCCGAGGCCTTCTTTAAAGGCAGCTCTTCGCACAGCAGCTTTAATGTACTAATCACCACTGTTGGGATACCTTCCTCGTCATTGAGGCGGTAACCATGGCACATCAGCACGATTTCACCTTTTTGTTGGTTAGGATCGGCTTTTACCTGTTCCAATACCTCTTTAACCGTTCCACATAGGAAAGTTTCAAAAGTCTTGGTCATTTCACGGGCCATTACAATCTCACGATCTTCACCCAATGCAACCAGAATGGATTCTAAACTCGGGATGATACGATGCGGTGATTCGTAGAAGATTAAGGTTCTTGGATCTTCTTTAAGCTCGGTGAGTTTATCGATACGGCCTTTCTCTTTTGAAGGTAAGAAGCCTTCGAAAGTGAAGCGATCTGATGGCAGACCTGATGCACTCAGCGCTGTAATAGCAGCACACGCACCCGGCAGTGGGATCACCTTGTAGCCAGCGGCTCTGACTTGCGACACCAAGTGGTATCCAGGGTCAGAAATCAGTGGTGTACCGGCGTCGGAGATCAACGCAACGGGTTCGCCATTACTTAACTTTTGAATGATCCAGTCAGCTCTATCCCTTTCATTGTGATCATGAAGGGCTGTTTTTCGTGTTTCTATGCCAAAGTGGCTCAAAAGAATACCGCTATGACGAGTATCCTCGCAGGCTATTAATTTGACATTGTTGAGTACATCTATGGCACGAGAACTGATGTCCCCTAAGTTACCAATTGGTGTTGGTACAATGTAAAGTGCGACCGCCAGATCCATATCTACCTCGGTTTGGCTACCACAAGACTTTCGTCAAGCGTAAGAGAAGGTTAAACTAGTGGTAGCATCTTACCAGAGTGAAGACCTGTGTTGAAAAGACTGAATACAACTAAATTAATTTCTATTGGGGTTTTAACCACTGTTTTGTTCGGTTGTGGGACCACTCCTGCACCTGAAAAACCGAAACAGACCCAGGTTTCCTTGGTGAGTGCTAGCCTGCAACCCGCAGATTACCTGACTCAGGCAGCAAATGCCGACAGTACTGAGCAACGTACTCGTTATCTGCTGCTTGCCGCACACGCCTTTATTAATGAAGGTGATGCCAGCGCTGCAACTAAGACATTAAAGTCAGTTGAGAATGATTTAGGTCAGAACACTGAGTTGCTAGCGGAGCATAAATACCTCAAAGCAAGAGTGTTAGAGCTGACTTCAACTTATGATGATGCCTTGCGAGAGCTTAATTACCCGGCTCAGTGGAAATTAGCGGATTGGCAGATGGTGGCGTATTACCAATTTAAAGCCCGTCTTTATCAAGCCACCAAGCAGCCAATTGAGCAGGCTAGGCAACTCAGTTTGTTGAGTGCATATCTGCCGATGGCAGAAGCGAGCGAGGTTAACGATAAAATCTGGCGTATATTGCAACCTATGCATGAGCAGACGCTACTCAACTTTAGCCAAGACACTTCTACTCCTATTTTTGCTGGTTGGTTACAACTCGCTTATATTGCCAAGCACTATGCGATTAACCCAAGTGAGCTCGTGCAGCATCTCGGAAATTGGCAGCATGAAAACCCGACGCATCCTGGTGCGATAAAATTACCAACAGATCTTGAAAAAGCGCTGAATACCAAACCTTACCAGCCTAAAAACATTGCAGTGTTACTGCCATTAAGTGGCAAAAGAGCCTCTGTTGCCAGCACGGTTAAACAGGGCATCATGTCACGCTACTTAAGTAACCCTGACAGCAATGTATCGATTAACTTTTTCGACACGGCTAAAGGTGCAAAAATAGCTTATGAGCAGGCGATGTCTGCCGGTGCTGAGTTCATCATTGGCCCCTTGTTTCAATCTGAAGTTGAACAGTTACAGCAACCGACATTAGCCGCTGAAACACCAGAGCCACTCAATGCAGGACTGGTAACCGAAGGCATTGAGATACCAGTGAGTATCGAGCCTGGCTATATTCCAAATCAAGTCCCACAGCTCTATCTAAATCATGTGGATGAGTTTACTCCCAATGATGAAACTTTCTATTTTGCCCTGTCACCAGCCAATGAGGCCAGTGATGCTGCAGATAAGCTTTTTGCTGATGGCATAGTGAACCCGCTGATATTGGCCAGCAATAATTCCATTGGTAAACGGATGGCTGAAAGCTTTAACGCAAAATGGACCGAGCTGACTCAAAAGCCTGCTGAAGTGCACTTGTATGATCCCGGTGACAAAATGAAAGTCACAGTGCAAAAATCATTGGGCGTTATCGATAGCAAGGAGCGCATTGCCCGCATAAAAGCGCTTATTGGTAATAAAGTTGAAGCCGACTTTAGATCTAGACGCGACATCGATGCCATCTATATGATTTCAGGCAATCACGACTTGCCTCTATTAAAACCTTTTATTGATGTTAACTTCAGCGTTTTTGCCGAACCAGTCCCTCTTTATGCCAGTAGCAGAAGCCGAGTAGAAGACAGCTCAAGAAATACAGCATTAGAACTGAATAACCTTAACATCAGTGACATCCCTTGGTTGTTAACTGATAGCCCTGAAGCCAAGTTAGTTGAGTCTTTATGGCCAACATGGAGCTATGGCCAGAAACGTCTTTATATCATGGGATATGACGCACTTGAGCTAGTTGGGAAATTAGCCCAAATGCGCGCATTACCTGGTTACCAGTTCTCAGGAAGAAGCGGTATGTTATCAGTGTCGCCCGATGGCACGGTGAACAGACAGCTCAGCTGGGGACGCTACCAAAGAGGCAGCTTACGCCCTCAATGATGGGTTAACATGGATAATAAAAACCAAATCCCAAGAGCACATGGTCAGGCAGGTGAAAATCTGGCGATGAACTATTTGATCGAACAAGGTCTTAGTTTTGTAGAGGCCAATGTTCGATATAAGTTTGGTGAGATAGACCTTGTCATGAAAGATGGCAAAGAGTGGATATTTATTGAAGTAAAATATCGCTCAAAATCTCAGTATGGTGGCGCAATAAATGCGTTAAGTGCAGCTCAAATTCGTCGACTTAGACGCGCTGCAGAGCACTATATACAGAGAAATAAGATCGATACAGTTTGTCGATTCGATCTTATTGCAATTGATGCGGGCCAAGTACAGTGGCTAACCAACGCTTTTTAAGCAAATTTAATGATTTGTGCCTTCAGTATTTAACAACTTATGGCATGATAACACCAGATTTACAATGAAGGATTGACCCATGTTAGAACGTATTAAAGACAGCTTTACCGAATCAATTCAAACTAAGATTGACGCCTCAGAGGCATTGCCAGAGTCTATTGCTAAAGCGGCAGAGATGATGGTGCATTGTCTGCTAGGCGGTAACAAAATACTAGCATGTGGTAATGGTGGCAGCGCCGGTGATGCACAACATTTCTCGGCTGAACTGTTAAACCGTTACGAAATTGAGCGTCCGCCTTTACCCGCTATCGCGTTAAGCTGTGACACATCAACCATTACGGCCATCGCTAATGATTATAGCTATGATGAAATTTTCTCTAAGCAAATTTTAGCCCTAGGCCAACCTGGCGATATTTTATTGGCAATATCCACCAGCGGTCACTCAGGTAATATCATTAAGGCTATCGAAGCAGCATTGAGCCGCGATATGACGATTGTCGCATTAACAGGTAAAGATGGCGGCCCTATGGCTGGTCTATTAAGTGTTAATGACGTTGAGGTACGTGTGCCTTCAAACGTGACAGCTCGTATCCAAGAGGTTCACCTACTCGCCATTCACTGCCTGTGTGACAATATCGATCGCACCTTGTTCCCTCAAGATGAACAGTGATCTGACGCTATAAACACGTGAGTAGTACCGCCAACTAAGCCGGTGCTACTCATCAAAGTTTTGCTCGCTTGATCCATTAGCAGCAAGCAATCACTTCACCTTTTGGACAATTATGATGATAAAAACGCTCTCGCTAATCGCTGTCATATTGATGCTACAAGGCTGTGCTGGTGCCGTTATGGTCGGTGCAGTTGGTGGCGCGATGATGGTCAATGATGAGCGCAGTTTTTCGACTCAGCTCGATGATACTAACGCTGATTTTCAGATAGCCAGTGAACTGGCAGCATTAGAAGATGTGAAGAATCAAGCAAATATCACAGGGGTTGTCATGAATGGTAATGTGCTGATGATAGGCCAGTCACCTAATTCAATGTTAAGGGATAAGGCCATTCGCACCGTGCAGACCCTCAAACTCGGTGGCAAAATTCATAACCAAATCCGCATAGGTAACCCGACCTCTTTTACGACTCGCAGCAACGACACTTGGATAACAACCAAGGTAAAAACTCGCATGTTGAACACGGATAATTTAGATACAACACGTATTAAAGTGATCACTGAAAATGGCGAAGTTTTCCTACTCGGGGTTGTCCCTAGAGATCAAGCCGATCTAGCCGTAGACGTCACCCGTAATACTGCGGGAGTGAGAAAAGTCATTAAGGTATTTGAGTCACCCAGCTCCTAGACACAACGAAGGTTTTATATCGTCTATGGTATAATCTTCAACAAGTGTTCTGACACAGAAAAGCCGACAAACGTCGGCTTTTCTGAACTGAAAACAGATATTAATAAGTCGTTATACTAACAATCCAATTTTCTCATATACTTTCTTCACCGTCACTTCAGCACGTGCTTGGGCTTTTTCTGCACCATCTTTCATGACTTGATTTAGGAAAGTTTGATCTTCTCTAAACTCACGATATCTAGCCTGTAAAGGCTCTATCATTGCGACGACTGCTTCACCTGTTGCCACCTTAAGATGACCATACATCTTGCCTTCAAACTCAGCTTCAAGACCCGCAATGCTCTTGCCAGACACGCCCGACATCAAGCTTAATAAGTTAGAAACACCAGGCTTGTTTTGAGTATCAAAACGTACCACAGGTGGCTCATCACCATCGGTTACGGCTTTCTTGATCTTCTTTAAGATCTTTTTAGGATCTTCAAGCAATCCGATCACATTGTTACGGTTATCATCAGATTTTGACATCTTTTTCAACGGATCTTGCAGCGACATCACCTTAGCACCATGTTCTGGGATAAAAGGCTCTGGAATCGTGAATGTGTCACCATAGGCATTGTTAAAGCGAGTCGCGATATCACGCGTTAACTCAAGGTGTTGCTTCTGATCTTGACCTACTGGGATCTCATTGGCTTGATATAACAAAATATCTGCAGCCATAAGAACAGGGTAAGCAAACAAGCCAACGTTGATATTACTCGCATGCTTTTGCGATTTATCTTTAAACTGGGTCATCCGATTTAGCTCACCCATCTGAGCATAACAGTTTAATGCCCAACCTAGTTGAGTGTGCTGAGGTACCTGTGATTGAATAAACACAGTGCTTTTTTTCGGGTCGACACCACATGCTAAATACAGTGCTAGTGTGTCTAAACAAGCTTCTCTAAGAAGCTTAGGATCTTGCCTTACTGTGATCGCATGAAGATCAACGACGCAGTAAAGACAATCATGGCTATCTTGCATGGCTACCCACTGCCTTAATGCGCCCATGTAATTGCCTATGGTCAGCTCACCTGACGGTTGTGCACCGCTAAGTACTATGGGTTTTACTGGGTTAGTCATACGCTCTCATGCTCCATTACTCTTACACTATTATTCACGAATTTTAAGATGTCACAAAACTGTTCACAGACGGCGTCTGGACTGCTTAGTCCGATATCTTCACCGTAGTTGTACCCATAGGTCAAGCCTATCGAGCTAATACCCGCTGCTTTTGCGGCTAAAATGTCATTTTTAGAGTCACCCACCATCAAAAGGACTTCAGGAGCGAGTTGCCACTTAGCAAGAAGGTGCGTTAACGGTAAGGGATCTGGCTTCATCTTCTCAAGAGAATCGCCGCCCAACACCTCTGTAAAGTGATGGCCTATATTGAAAGCTGCCAATAATGGCACCGCAAAACGATGAGGTTTATTAGTCACAACTGCCATGGAATACCCAAGCTCACTTAATTTTGCAAGTACCTCTAACACACCAGGGTAAAGCTGGCTATGTTGCTGCAGGTTTGCTTCATAATGCCGCATAAAAACGGGCATGGCATTGTCGAGTACATCTTGGCTCACAGGTTCGCTTAAAGAGTGAGTTAATGCTCTTTGCATTAACACCTTAGCCCCGTTGCCTATCCAAGATCTCACTTGCTGCTCACTACAACTCGGTAGTGAAAGCTCCTTAAGCGCACCTTGAGTTGCCGCGATAAGATCTGGTGCACTATCGATAAGCGTCCCATCGAGATCAAATGCAATCGCTTTAAGCTTGTCCCAGGAATTCATGAATTAAGACTCTGTGCTGGCAAGCTCGCTGCGCATCTCATCAATCACAGTCTTATAGTCAGGTTGGCTAAAGATGGCAGATCCCGCCACAAACATATCCGCACCAGCAGCCGCTATTTCAGCGATATTATCGACCTTCACACCACCATCAACCTCTAGACGGATATCAAAACCGCTGTCATTAATCAACTTACGAACTTGACGTAGTTTATCCAGCGTAGAAGGAATAAAAGACTGACCACCAAAACCTGGGTTAACTGACATCAGTAGAATGACATCAAGCTTGTCCATGACATGATCTAAATAATGCAGAGGCGTTCCAGGATTAAATACTAGTCCCGCTTTACAACCTGACTCTTTGATTAACTGTAGGCTTCTATCAACATGCTCACTGGCTTCTGGGTGGAAGGTGATAATAGTTGCACCAGCTTTTGCGAAGTCAGGAATAATGCGATCAACTGGCTTTACCATAAGATGAACATCAATATCTGCAGTAACGCCATAATCACGTAATGCTTGGCATACCATGGGACCAATAGTCAGATTGGGAACATAATGATTGTCCATTACATCAAAGTGAACCACATCGGCACCGGCTTTAAGGACTGCATCAACATCTTCACCTAAACGGGCAAAGTCTGCTGATAAAATAGATGGAGCGATAAGAAATGGACGCATAACATACTCACAATGATGTCTAAGAAGTACACTATTCTACCTCCTGAAAACATAAGCCTCTAGGGCTTACCCCTCATTTAGTCATAATCTGATGAAATAAATCATGCCTTTATACGATATTATGAATAAGTTAAAAATGGTGTTTAAAATGTAATCTATTTTGCTATAATTAGGTGTTCTGTTGGGTTTGTTTTATAAGGGAAGATAAAATGATAAGTGGTAAAAAGCGAATAGTGGGTGCTAAGCCTGCGGCGTTTCTAGCGACTTCGGCGATACTTGTTGCCCTTACTGCTGTGGGTGCTCAAAGTATATCTACGTCTGAAACAGCTTCTGCCTGCGTTTGCTCAACAGAATCTACCGCTAACTACAACTCATCTCTGCCAGCAAGCCACCCAGGTAACCGCTGTGCTCGTCAGTCTAAAGAACTAAATTGGGCAAATTGGTTTAGTGGCAGTAGCCGGTCTAACCAACTACACTTCGTCGATCTATTAGAACTACTTTATGGCCACACTGACAGTCCACTCGATGATGTAAACCTTAAAAACAGCAACAAAAATACGCTTTAATGTTAAATCAAGTTTGGCGCTTATTTTCAAGTACCCTTGCCGCATTTCTTGGCGTACAAAGTGAAAAAAACAGACAGCGCGACTTTAAAACAAACTCCCCAGTCCCGTTTATCGTTATGGGCATAGTATTAGCCGTTATCTTCGTCGCCACTCTTCTGTTCATCGTTAAGCAAGTGCTTGCTTAAACGCTTAATTTCTCAGTAATCAATATCTAATCAAACTAAGATATCAGTCATTCTCACTGTGGTAACTTTCATCATAAAGTGCCATCAGTTCATCCACTTTCTTACGCGAACTCCCCTTTCGGCTGATGTTTCGTTGAACCTGTATCGTCGAGAATGTCGCACCGTGATAAAGTTCTCTAGTCAGTGGAATATCATGATTACTGATCAAGACAGGAAAGCCTCTATCTATCGCTGTGTGACGAGACTTGCGCGCCAACAGAGCTTGATCGTCCAGACTAAAGCCTGTGCCAACATAAGTCGTAAAACTGGCGGTGGTTGAAAGTGGTGCATATGGCGGATCGCAATAAACAACATCCCCAGCGCGAGTCAGCTCAAATGCTTCTTCGTACCCAATACATTTGAATTCTGCTCTTTGGGCTTTTTCAGAAAAAGCATAGATCTCTTTCTCTGGGAAATAAGGCTTCTTGTAAGAACCAAAGGGGACATTAAACCCGCCTTTACGGTTATATCGACATAAACCGTTAAAACCATGACGATTCATATAGAGGAAGTAGACTGAGCGAAGGAAGGGATCCGTGCTTAAATTAAATTCTGCACGAATTCTATAATACGCTTCTTTTTCATTCATCTCTGGAACAAACAGAGCTTTCGCCGCTGCAATATACTGCTCAGGATCTTTCTGTACAATCTTATAAAGGTTAATAAGATCTTGATTGATATCACATAGCAAATAGCTTGGATAATCAGTATTCAAAAAGACTGAACCTGCCCCAACAAAAGGCTCAACCAAACGTTGGCCTTCAGGTAAGTGCTCGGTCAGAGCTTCAATCAGTTTAAATTTACCACCCGCCCACTTAAGAAAGGCTCTCTGTTTTTTGCTCATCTAAATTGATTGAATACCAAGAAAAAAGAAGTCATCGATTGTACTCTCTTTATCAAGGAATATCACGAGCTGGAAGAGCATCTTGTATCTGATAACCCGTTAAATCTTTCCATTGTCGGATCCAAGGGGCAGTAAACTGATATTTCACAACCATCTGCTTAGACTTTATACGAGCAAGATTCATATTGGCATACTTGCCAACCAAAACAACCCACACGTTACCGTTACGGGCCACGACAAGATCTTGCTCATCATCAAAACGTTTTAGTACGTTATTTAAAGATTCTAGCTTCTTAACGCTAGCTAGCTGCAACGTAAAACCTTTAGGCCAAGATTGGGAAGCTTGCTGTTCAACCTCATGCTCAACCTTGTCTTCTGAGAGCAACTCAGTTGACGTTATCTTATTTAGTCCTTCAAAAACCTCAACCTTATCCATTTCCGTCGACGGCAAATCAGCGACTTCTTCTACAGTTTTATTTAGGACTAACTCACTTTGTCTAGGAATCACACCTTCCATTAGCGGTCCGAGCGTTGAAGTCATCAAACTATCTATGATGTTTTGCCCACCAGCAAATAAGGCATGCTTCTCTAGGTCGCTACCAACTAAAAGGTTTTCACCATACTCTGCCAGCCAGTTCGCTTTACTCGGAGTCTCCATGACTAGACGTTCAGGATTAGGCTTACGCTCTTCTATTCCTTCACTAGGTAAGTACAAATAGCCAATGAGTGCGATAGCACATAATAAAAAGATTGAAAGAACTAACTTATATTTTGATCGTTTTGGAGGCTCCTCCTCTTTCCCGAGAAGAGACAACTCCAATAAATTGACCACTTCCTGTGGCGTACCAGATTGTTTTTCTAATTGAGTTCTGACGATCTCTCTCGGAGTAAAAGGCACCTGATCACTTCGACTCAGTAACGTATAGTAAAGTGCCTCTTTTTCTTCAATTGTAAGAGGCTCGATATTAATCGAAAGCAGATTCTCTTGATGGCTCTCAGGTAGTTGTTCAACAAGATGATAAAAGAATTCTTCAGTTGTCGTTAACGTGATAGAAACAGACTTACCAGGAATTGAGAGCTGACTAAGCACAATGCACTCAGCAATGAGCTCTATAGAAAGATGATCGGCATCGTCGAGTACAATAAAACAAGATTGAGGAAGCGAACTTGCATACCTTAACAAGGTTTCAGGTAAAGGGGTCTCATCGTCAAATACGGGTTCAGTGAGTAATTGGACTAATATTTTTCGACGGATCTCACTGTTGTCACAATGCTTTGGGCATAAGACAAGTGCAGAACTAAACTCATCGAGTTCATTGATTAGGGAGGTAATTAAGGTTGTTTTACCTGAACCATTATGCCCCGTAACAGCGAGCAATTGTCCACTATAGAGACTGACATGCTGGAGTCTCTGTAACAGGTTTTCTTGGCTTGGTAATAAAATGGAATCTTTAAAAGTCACTCATGCACCACACAACTCTATGCGCAGCGAATAACATTTTCCAGTAATTCATCGCTCACTTCAGAATAGATCCCTGCTTGGCCCATAGCCTCAGGAAGAATCAATCTGACTTGACCTTTAAGTACCTTCTTATCTCGCCGCATATGCTTAATGAATTGTTCAAAATTCATCGAATCGGGAGGTGAAACTGGTAAATCAAATGCCTCGAATAGCTTTACTATACGACAAACAATTGACTCATCAATTAACCCCATCTTGCTTGCGGTAGATGCAGCAAGTACCGTGCCAGCTGCAACAGCCTCGCCATGTAGCCAAACACCGTAGCCCATCTCAGCTTCAATGGCATGCCCAAATGTATGACCCAGATTCAGAAGTGCACGCACTCCCTGCTCTGTTTCATCTTGAGCAACAACATCAGCTTTAATTTCACAACAACGTCCGATAGCATAGGCTAACGCTTCGTCATCTAATGACTTTAGGCGTTCAACATTATTCTCTAACCAGCTAAAAAACTCGTGATCCCAAATAATCCCGTACTTGATAACTTCAGCCATTCCGGCCGAAAACTCTTTAACGGGTAACGTAGATAAACAGTCCGTATCAACCACCACTAATTTAGGCTGATAGAAGGCACCTATCATATTTTTACCTAAGGGGTGATTTACGGCAGTTTTTCCACCGACAGATGAATCGACTTGCGCCAATAATGTCGTAGGGATCTGGATAAAATCGATACCTCTTTGGTAACTAGCAGCTGCAAAGCCTGTCATGTCACCAACTACACCGCCACCTAAAGCAACAAGAACTGTGTCTCTGCCTAAGTTTTGCTGTAGTAATGAGGTAAAGATGCTATCCATCTGAGCCAAAGTCTTGTATTGCTCACCATCGGGTAAAATGACGGGTTCAACACAGTCGAATGAGGACAGCTGTGATACTAGCTTCTCTAAATACAGAGGAGCAATAGTTTCATTTGTAACAATTAGAATTTTCTTATCTTGGAGGAAGCGAGCAAAATGCTCGCTACAACTCATCAAATCCTGACCGATAACGATGGAATAACTACGTACTCCGAGATCAACCTGAATTTGCTTCATTTTTCCACCTAGAAACCTAACTGCTCAATAATTTGATTTGCTACTACTTTTGCGCTTTGCTCATCGGTTTTAACGATGACATCTGCAATCTCTTCATACAAAGGATTACGAGTTGCAGCTAGATTTTCCAAAACTTCTCTTGGATCATCTACTTGTAACAATGGACGGCGTTTGTCTCGTTGCGTACGAGCCACTTGCTTATCAATTGTTGTTTCTAGGTAAACGACGATTCCACGAGCTGAAAGATTGTTACGAATCTCTTTGCTCTGAATAGAACCTCCGCCTGTCGCTAAGACAATACCTTGCTTCTCAGTTAAATCAGCGACTACCTGTGTTTCACGAACGCGGAAACCCTCTTCGCCTTCGACATCAAAAACCCACGCTATATCCGCACCTGTTCGGCTTTCAATCTCTTGATCGGAATCGTGGAACTCTAAGTGCAGCATCTGTGCCAGATGACGGCCTATAGTGCTTTTGCCAGCCCCCATAGGACCTACTAGAAAAATATTACGTTTCTCAGCCATTGCTTTACGTCTGAATCTTATATTAAGTTTGCCTACGTCGATTCGAAAAATAAAACCGACCTTATATGTTACCTTGCTCTAATGAGACTTGACCCCTGATTATCTCAGTTAAACACCATTAAAGGCAAGCCATGTCCCTATATAATTCAAATATTGTCTGATTAAAAAATAAAAACCAGTAACTTAGGTACTGGTTTTATCTAATAATTTAGTGTGCTTATATCTCTTCAGAGATAATTTTCGGCGTAACAAATATGAGTAGCTCTTGTCGCTCATTTTTATCTGAAGTGCTTCTAAAGAGAAAACCGACAAACGGTATATCACCTAATACCGGCACTTTACTAACACGGCTAATTAAGTTTTGTTGATAGATACCGCCAAGCACGATTGTCTCACCATGGTCGACTAACACCTGAGTTCCGATACGCTGTGTATCAATGGAAACAGCTTCTCCTAATGGTGTTGCAACTACTTTACCTTGAGAATCTTGAGTGATCTCTAGATCTAAAATAACTCTATTGTCAGGTGTTATTTGTGGTGTTACACGAAGCGACAATACGGCCTTTTTAAAGCTGACCGTAGCCGCACCGCTTGAGCTTGACTCAACGTAAGGGATCTCTACACCTTGCTCAATATATGCCGCTTTTTGATTCGAAGTGGTGATCCGCGGACTTGCGATGATTTCACCTTTATTTTCCTGTTCAAGGGCGCTCAATTCCATGTCGAGGATTGTCCCATCTGCTAACTTAGCAATATGGAATGCCACACTTGCTGCCGCAGCTGGAGCAGGAAAGTTCACATTGAGCCTGTCATTGATACTCGGGATCTTGCCGTTAGCAATACTTTCAGCGCCGCCAATACTGCCTGAGGTACCTTTACTGCCCTGTTTGTCACTTATTCCCCATTGAATACCAAGATCTTCTGACACATCGTCTTTCACTGTTACCATTCGAGCTTCAATAAGCACCTGACGGATGGGGATGTCCAACACTTCGATTAATCGATTAATATTTTCGATGATCTCTTCAGTGTCTTTAACAAGAAGTGTATTTGTTCTTTCATCAACAGCTACGCTCCCCCGAGAAGATAATAAACTCGAATCGTCGCTTTTCAATAGTACTGCAATATCAGAACCTTTCGCATAGTTAATCTGGATAAACTCGGAATAAAGTGGAGACAGTTCTTTAACTTCCTGCATGTCCTTTAACATCTGACTCTCACGAATCGCGAGCTCTTCTCTTGGCGCCACCATCAAGATATTACCTTCGATTCGCTTATCTAATCCTTTTGTTTGTAGAATTAAATCTAACGCCTGATCCCAAGGAACATCGTCCAACCTAAGCGTAATATCGCCTTCGACAGTGTCGCTGGTCACCAAGTTAAAGTTATTATAATCAGCAATAATCTGTAAAACCGTTCTTACGGAGATACTCTGGAAGTTCAATGATAGTGATTTACCATCATATTTCGCTTCCTCTTTGGCTAAAAAGACACGTTCGGCTTTAGTAATGCTCAACCGGAACACGTTACCTTCTTGCACATAGCTGTAATCATACTCACCAGTAATATCAATTAAGAAGCGTGAGGTAAGCTCATCTTTATAGGTTTCAAAGCTTCTTACTGGCGTAGCAAAGTCTTGAACATCCATCACGTAAAGTAAGTCTGACTCAATATCGGTGTTATAAAGTTTAAGCTCAAGCTTAGCCCCAACTTGTTCAACATTGGCTGCAACCTTACTGTTGTTCAACTTGACCAGTAACTCTCCGCCCCCTTCTTCCGTACGTCTAAAATCAATATTATTAATTGAATTTACAAATGGGTTCTCAGCACTGTCTTTAGACTCCGCCACTTCATCATTAATAGTTAGGTTGTAGGTATTACCAGCTAAGTTGCCTTTGTAAGCTTTCACTTTATCAAGACTGACAACTAATCTCGTGCTGCCACCATCCTGACTAACACTCACAGATTCAACCCCAACAGCCTTAATTGGAAGCAGGTTCTTTTCTAACCCTGAAATACTATCTTTAAAGAATAATATGATTTGAGCAGGTGATGCATTGAGCTCTATTTCAGGCTTTGCGATATCATCTTCAAATATCAATTGCAGTTCTAACTGGTGATCCACAATTGTATGATATTTAACGTCAACTAATCGATTTGCGGCAACGGCATTAGACACACCTGTAATAGCCAAGGCTAAACAAATAATAAAACTGTATAACGCTGACTTGCCAAAGCTTCTATTTCTCGCGGCAGAAGATCCCATTATTCCCACATCCTTCGCTTGTTATTCTCCAGTCAATTCCATGCTGCTGACTCTTTCAGTCCAGCAACCAGAACCATCTGGAATTAATTCAATGATTTCAACTTTTTGTGGCGTAACTTTAGCTATCTTCCCATTATAGAGACCTAAATATTCACCTAAGCCTAAACGGTATACACTGCCATCATTGCTCTCAACTAAAGCCCATGTAGTGTCTATTTCACTCAATGTGCCACGCATTTTTAGATTATCTAACGCATAGGTTTCTAATCTTCCCTTACGTCTTTTTAAATCTGGCTGTAAACAATCCTTCGTTGTATCAATAATCTCTTCAGTCAACTCTCTAGACGGAGGAACAAAAGGGCTTCGCATTAAATCAGCCTGATAAGAAAAATGTTCAAATTTTGGAGCTTCTTTTAATGGCGGAATATGAGCGACATGCTGCGCTTTAGTGGTCGTCACAAAGAGTTCTAAGTCACTTCGATCGCCAACACAACCCACAAGTACAAACGCAGATAATATAAGAAAGAGTCGTTTCATTATTTTTTCCCCTTCTTATCCGGTAAATCAGCACCCTCTTTAAAACGATAAGTTTTTGCTAGGATTTCCATCCCTAAGTAACCGCCATCCGTCTTCTTGATGACAAAGTCATGCAAGCTCACAATACGCGGCAACTTAGCAACACCACCCACCAATTGCCCCAACTCGTGATACTCACCGCTAACAGACATGCTAATTGGAAACTCTATATAGAAGTCTCGCTGAACAACATCTCGCCAATCTAAACTGTCGATTTTAAGGCCAGAGTCAGTAGCGACAAAAGTGAGATCATCGAGTAAACCAGGCATCTCATTTTTCGAAGGCAACATCTTAAGTAGCTGAGCAAACTGTCCTTCCATTGTCCCTAACTGTTCACGATACAACTTTAAATTAGCGGCTAACTGGTACTTCGATTTAAAGTCTTCTCTGAGTCTTTGCTCTGTTTGCTGTTCTCTATCGAGTTGTGCCATCGCATCTGAAATGAACAAGAAATAGCTCGCCACAAAAATACAGACTGATAAAATTGCCGCAAATACAATCTTGACCAATAGAGGCCAACCACCTACATTTTCAAAATCGATATCATTAAACTGATCTAGATCGAGATTCATTTACTCGCCCCTTGATCCGCCAAGTTATACACATCAGCAGCAGGCTTGATAGTGACTTTCAAACTAAAGCTCTGTAACTGCCTTAACTCTTGATTTTGGGCAACAATAGATTGAATAGTAGGATCTTGAAGCCATGGGGATGTTTTTACTTTCCTCATCATATTAGCAACATTGTTGTTAGATTCGCTTCTACCTTGAATCCACAACAAACTTCCTTTTTTCTCTATACTTGAAAGATAGATGCCGGGTGGGACTATTCTCACTAGTTCATCAAGAACATGAGTCGGCAAATTTCGTGCTTGTTGTAAATTCAGTATGATTTCAGTTCGACGCTCAATGTCATCCTTTCGCGTTCTAATTTTCTTAATTTCAGCAATCTGTTTCTCTAATAACTGAATTTCAGTGGTTAGATATGCATTCCGAGATTTTTGGTTATCAGTCATCATCTCGACAAAACCTAGAGAGGAATAAACCACAAAAGAGGAAGCAATAAAAACTAATACCAGAATTCCGATATAGTCTTTTTTCTGCTTCTCTCTCGCTTCTTCACGCCAAGGTAATAAATTTATGTTCGCCATTGGGCGTAACTCCTTAGCGCTAATCCACAAGCAACCATATATTTACTTATATCCGGTTGAAGTTTATTTTTAACTTTCTCATCAGCATGTAAACAACCTTGGAATGGATCTGCAATAATTGTGTGAACACCAAGTTCATTCGTGAGTAAATTAGCCATTCCTTCAAGTTTAGATGTCCCGCCACATAAAATAATATGGTCAACTTTATCTTTCCCACTCGATGTACAATAAATCTGCAATGTTCTTTTTATTTGTTGTAATAATTGCGTTTGAAAAGGAGATAAAACTTCAAACATATAGTTTCGCGGTAAGTCCCCTTCTAATTTTGCTTTTTCGGCTTGTTCATGTGACATGCCGTAGAATGACAGTATCGACTGAGTAAACTGCTCTCCACCAAATGCTTGCTCACGCACAAAACTGGTTTCACCATTTTCAACCACTGCAAAAGTCGTGATATTGGCACCAATATCAACGAGGGCAACAACCTTGTTTTCAGCACCCTCAGGCAATTGTGCCGAAACAATTTCGTAGGAACGTCCTAGAGCATAACCTTCAACATCTACCACTTTTGTTTCAAAATTAATTTCATCGAGAGAATCGACCCGTACATCAATATTCTCGGTTCGACATGCACTGAGTAGCACATCAACCTTGGTGGGATCGGCACTGTTAACATTTAATGTTTCAAAATCAATACTGACTTCATCAAGTGAATAAGGAATTAAATTATCGGCTTCAATTTCAATTTGTGCCTCCATTTCCTCTTCATTTAATGCCGCATCCATATAGATAACCTTCGTCATCACAGCTGAACCTGATACAGCAACAGCTGCTGACCGAGTACCTTTAGGAAGCGCACGCCTCACTTGCTTTAACGATTCAACGACGGCATCGACATCTCTGATCTCATGATCATTGACAGCCCCCTTTTTTAAAGGAACTGCTGCATGACTTATAATTTTATAACCATCAGCCGTCTTACTCAGCAGGATTGCTTTTATTTCGTGGGAACCGATGTCAATTCCAACCATCTGCGGAGCCTGACGCTTCCATAAATTCGAAAGCATAATTTGATTGTCGCTCTTTGTTATTGTTACAAGAATTAGATTAGCACAGAATCAACTTGTTATAGCTATTTGTACAGAATGTTTAGCCCTTTTACAATTGACATTTTTTTGACGACCATTTTTACTTCACCAATTGCTTAACGCCTTATATACTGTCGGCCTTGCTTAAATTTTGGGATATTCTGGTGAAGTGGTTTAAACGTATAATTATCGCTCTATTTAGCCTCGCTCTATTAGGCGTCGGCGCTATCGCTGCAGCTTATTTTTATGTGTTGCCAGATTTACCTGATGTTAACACCTTAAAAACGGTCAAACTTCAAACTCCTCTGCGTGTTTTCAGCAGTGACGGAAAGCTGATTTCACAATTTGGTGAAAAAAGACGGATCCCAGTCGCATTTGAGGATGTCCCTCCTCTTCTTATCGATGCAGTGTTAGACACTGAAGATGCAAGGTTCTTTGAACATCATGGTATAGACCCAATCGGCATCACTCGTGCGGCATTTATTCTGATCACAACAGGGAAGAAAAGCCAGGGCGCAAGTACCATTACTCAGCAAGTTGCGAGGGGATTTTTCCTATCTCGTGAAAAGACTTACATACGTAAAATCAAAGAGATATTTCTTGCTATAAAGATCGAAAAAGCATTATCTAAAGAGCAAATATTAGAGCTTTATCTCAACCGCTCATTTCTTGGAAATCGTGCCTACGGTGTCGGTGCTGCTGCTCAGGTTTATTACGGTAAAGAACTCGATCAGCTCACTCTTCCCGAAATGGCGATGATTGCAGGTTTGCCACAAGCTCCATCTGCCGCCAATCCAATTCGTAACCCCAGTAGAGCGATGAACCGCCGTAATTGGGTGCTGAGTCGAATGTTGGAAAAACAGAGTATAAACAAGACGCAATATACAGAAGCTAGCCAAACACCGATAACTGCTAAATATCACGGAGCAGAAATCAATTTATATGCTCCCTATATCTCTGAAATGGCTCGTGATTACCTCGTTGACAAATTAGGTGAAGATGAAGCCTATACTGGCGGATATAATATCTATACAACTATCGATTCACGCCTTCAGGTCTTCGCTCAAGAAGCACTCAGGGATAATGTTTTCGCATATGATGAACGTCATGGCTACCGCGGACCAACTAAAATTCTATGGACCGAAACTCCCTTAGATAACGCAGTTATTATAACTAAGCTCAAACAAACCAGAGCTTTTCAAGGCATGGTTCCAGTCGCAGTGATTAGCATCGATGAACAAAGTGCACAGGTGCTCACTCCTGACGGCGAAGAGCTCACCATAGAGTGGCAGGGTTTAAATTGGGCTCGAAAATATATTACCAATAAACGCCAAAGTAAGGCTCCTAAAAAAGCGGATCAAATCTTAACGCCTGGTGAACAGGTTTGGATCCGTAATAATGGTGATATTTGGCAACTATCTCAAGTACCTAAAGTATCAAGTGCCATCGTATCTCTAGACCCAAATAACGGGGCAATACGCACGCTTGTTGGAGGTTTCAGCTTCCATACAAGTCAGTACAACAGAGTGACTCAAGCCAAACGTCAGCTAGGCTCGAACATCAAACCTTTCATCTATACAGCAGCAATTGATAAAGGCTATACATTGGCAACCTTAATCAATAATGCGCCAATTAATAAGCCCGATACTCGTCAAGGGACAGCCTGGAGACCTAAAAACTCACCAGATAAATATACTGGACCGACACGTCTTAAGATGGGTCTCGCTCAGTCCATTAACGTGATGGCAGTTAGAGCCATTCGTTATGCGACCTTGGATACGGCCATTGAAACCCTAATTAAATTTGGCTTTGATCCCGCCGACCTTCCTAAAAATGAGTCCGTCGCTTTAGGTTCTCCTTCTGTGACGCCTCTTCAAGTAGTCACTGCGTTTTCAGTTTTTGCAAACGGCGGTTATAAGGTCGAACCTTTTTTCATTGATCGTATTGAAGACGCCTATGGTGACATCATTGAAAAATCAAACCCAACGCTAGCTTGCGCCCCACCAGCAGCTGAAGTTCCTGAGCCAGCAATAGAGGTCGATCCGTTTGCCTCAATGGCACAAGAACTTGCTCCTGCGCCAATTTCGCTTGAAGATCCTGATAATATATGTGGTGATTCAGATAGCCGCTTTGCTCCACAAATAATCTCAGAGCAAACCGCTTTTCTTATCACTGACGCCCTTAAGAGTGTTATTTGGGGTGGCGGTAACTGGAGTAAAAGAACCGGTTGGAATGGCACAGCTTGGCGCGCTTCAAGAGTCGTAAAAAGACACGATATCGCTGGTAAGACAGGGACAACCAACGAGTCACGCGACACTTGGTTTAGTGGTTTCAACCCTAACTTAACAACAACGGTATGGGTAGGATTTGATGATCACGGCCAAGAACTTGGTAGAACCAGTTGGAATGCCAATGGAGCTAGGGATCAAATCTCAGCAGCAGAAGCTGGCGCAAAAACAGCAGGCCCTGCTTGGAATGAGTTTATGAAGAATGCACTTGCTGGTCAGCCTGAAGTACCAAGTTCTCCACCCGAAGGGATCGTATCGGTCAGAATCGATTTAGCAACGGGTAAACTCAGCCGCAAAACAGACTACACCAGTAAATTTGAGTACTTTGTTTCTGGCACTGAGCCAACAGAATTTGCAACTGAAGCTGAAGAGTCGAATAATATTTTTATCGAGGACTCTACTGAAGATCTATTCCAATAAAGGTAAATCTTTAACGGTTGCATCATTGCTCTATTAAAAAGCGCGAAGGACTCATTGAGTCTTTCGCGCTTTTTCATTTTATGCGGTGCTTATATTTTCACGACTATTTTTTGACACACAGCGAAAATATTTTTCAGCTCAATACCAAGTGGTTAAAATTTAGACTTTTTAACGTCTAATGCTGACTTCACTTGCGGTAATGCCGTCCCGCCCAATGCTTCACGCTTGGCTAAACAAGACTCAATCGTTAAGCAGTCATAGACATCTTGCTCAATCACGGCAGCGAATGATTTCAACTCTTCAAGAGCAAAATCCTCTAGTGGTTTCTTGGCAGCTAACGCACAAACGACAACCTCACCTACAACATGATGCGCCTCACGAAATGGCACACCTTTAGCGACTAAGTAATCGGCCAACTCTGTTGAGTTTGCATAACCTTGTTGAGCTGCCTTGAGTGTATTTTCACGGTTAACAGTTAAGCCACTTAATACCAATGCCGCCATCTCTAAACAAATGGCCCAGCTATCCATCACATCGAACAAGCCCTCTTTGTCCTCCTGCATATCTTTATTATATGCAAGCGGGAGTGCTTTCATCGTGGTGAGAATACCAACTAAGCTGCCATAAACACGGCCTGTTTTACCACGAATAAGTTCAAGGGCATCTGGATTCTTTTTCTGTGGCATCAACGATGAGCCCGAAGTCACTTCATCGTCGAGATCGATAAACCCAGCTTCACCGCTATTAAAAAAGATCAAATCCTCAGCCATACGACTCAAATGCATCATGCTAATTGAGGCATCACTGCAGATCTCAATCACATGATCCCTGTCTGACACGCTATCTAAACTGTTCAATGTCGGTGATGCAAACCCTAACGACTCAGCGAGCTTATATCTATCCATCGGATATGCCGTCCCCGCTAATGCGCCAGTACCAAGCGGGCATGTATCAGCGCGTTTTAGCGCATCTTCAAGACGACTAATGTCACGTTCAAACATCTCAACATAAGCTAAACACCAGTGACCAAAAGCAACAGGCTGAGCACGCTGAAGGTGGGTATAGCCAGGCATCACAGCATCGAGTTCACGCTCAGCGAGTTCGAGCAAAGCTTGCCTAAGTTTTACCAAGAGCCCTAACTGTTGTTGCCCCTCTTTCTTACACCAGAGCTTAAGATCCGTCGCCACCTGATCGTTACGTGAACGACCCGTATGTAATTTTTTACCTAGATCACCGACTTTAGCAATCAAAGCCGACTCAACAAAACTGTGAATGTCTTCGGCTCCAGACGCTAGAATAAGCTCAGGATTATTGGTGACTTCCGCCAACAGATCTTTTAAGGCCTTTTGCAACTTGTCACACTCAACTTGAGTCAAAATTCCTACTTGCGTAATCGCAGCAGCCCAAGCGATAGAACCAACAATATCTTGCTCAATCAAACGATAATCGACAGGCAATGAGTCATTGAATAATTTAAACAACGCGCTACTTTCTTGACTAAACCTTCCGCCCCATAATGCCATGCTGACTTCCTCTTGTTTCTGTAAAAAGGGACGCTTAGCGCCCCGTTTAATTCTATAAATTAGTAGACTGTAATTTTCTAAATTTTGGGATTTAATGCTCTAATACGACTTGCAAGAGAATAAAGGCGGATAAAGCCTTCAGCATCTTTCTGGTTATACACGTCATCTTCACCGAAAGTCGCAAATGCTTCAGAATAAAGGCTATTTGGAGAACGTTTCTTAACCGCTTGAGCCTGACCTTTATAAAGCTTAATCACAACTTCGCCATTGACTAAATTGGCTAACGGCTGAGATGCACCAAGCAAAGATTCACACAATGGGGTAAACCAACGTCCATCATAAACAAGGTGCGCCATCTGAGCACCAATCTGCTCACGCCACTCACGGCTGCTCTTGTCTAGTACTAACTCTTCAACAGCACGTAGCGCTGCAAACATCACAGTTCCACCAGGGGTTTCGTAGCAGCCACGTGACTTCATACCCACTAATCTGTTCTCAGTAATATCGATTCTGCCAACACCATGTGCACCAGCCACTTCGTTAAGCACCATAAGGGCTGCATAAGGAGAAAGAGCCTCGCCATTAACCTTAGTGATCTTGCCTTGCTCAACTTCAATCGTCACATATTCAGGCTCACTAGGGGCATCTTCTGGCGCAACGGTCATGGTCCACACGCCTTTAGTCGGCTCGTTCCATGGATCTTCGAGCTCACCACCTTCGTGTGAGATGTGCCAAGCATTAGCATCACGGCTGTAAATTTTAGTCGCAGAAGCCGTTGTTTCAATATTGCGTTCGGCAAGATAGTCAAGTAGATCTTCACGACTCACCATCTCCCACTCACGCCAAGGTGCTATCACTTTTAAATCTGGTGCCAGCGCAGCAAAACAGCCTTCGAAACGAACCTGATCATTACCTTTACCTGTACAACCATGACAAACCGCATCAGCACCTACTTTACGTGCAACTTCAACTTGTGCCTTGGCAATAATAGGTCTCGCCATTGACGTACCGAGTAGGTAAGTCCCTTCATAGATAGCACCAGTAGCAATGGTCGGATAGATATAATCAGCAACCAACTCCTCTTTTAGATCGACAATATGGCACTCAGATGCTCCCGAAGAGATGGCTTTCTCATATAGCCCTTCTAACTCAGCTTCGCCCTGACCCACGTCAGCACAAAATGCGATGATTTCACAATCATCGTAGGTCTCTTTTAGCCAAGGGATAATCGCTGAAGTATCGAGTCCACCTGAATATGCCAAAACGACTTTCTTAACACCGGTTTTTTTTATTACTGCTGACATGTTTATTTCCTAATTCTGTTAACGTGTCTCACAGAGCAACTCTGCAAGACCAATATAGATTAAATTACTGACCTAATAAGGTAACCAAAACGGCATTTTGTGCGTGCATGCGGTTTTCCGCCTGTTGCAATATAAGTGAGCCTTCACCGTCGACCACCTCAGCGGTAACCTCTACTCCTCGGTACGCAGGTAGGCAGTGCATAAAGAAGTTAGCACCCGCTTTTTTCATCATCACTTCGTTAACTTGATAAGGCTGGAATTTAGCTTTTATCTCACCCAAGTCCGTATCATCACCCATAGAGATCCACGTATCGGTGTAGATGGCGTCCTGTTCAGCTAACTGCTCAACATCTGATGTAAGTATTAGCTTACCACCATGCTTTGCTGCCAAAGCTTGAGCTTCGACAACAACTTGCCCATCAGGAAAATGACCCGGTGGACAAAGCACTGTCATCGTCGCCCCTAAAATAGCTGCGCCATACATCAACGAATGAGTCACATTATTACCATCACCCACATAAGCGAGTTTAACCTGACTCAAGTCATCGAATTTTTCCGACAATGTGAGAAAGTCTGCTAAGCCCTGACAAGGATGATAAAGATCAGACAGTGCATTGATCACAGGCACCGTACCGTATTCGGCCAAGGTTTCGATGGTTGAATGCAGAAAAGTCCTCGCAACGATGGCATCGGCCCAACAGGAGATATTTGCCGCAAAGTCCGACACAGGCTCACGCTTACCTAATGCGCCATTTTGTTGATCCAAATAAAGACAATGACCACCCAATTTATTAATACCTATGTCGAAACTCACACGGGTTCTCAATGAAGGCTTTTCGAATAACATCACCACACTTTTACCATCTAATGCATGTCTATATTCTGCAGGATTAGCCTTAATCTTCTTAGCAAGAGAAAGTAACGCTAAGAGCTGCTCTTGGGATAGGTCTTTAATCGATAATAAGTGGTCCATTCAAACTCCTCTAGTTGGTGATGTCACCAAACTTGTCACTTTAATAACAGGCCGCTTTAAGCCCGCTAAAATTTAATTTTATATAAGATTTAATTAGGTTGGATCTGCGTACCAATACTTTGTCCATTAGACAACGCAGCTAGCTGATCAGCACTTCTCCATGAGGCGACTTGAACG
The DNA here is from genome assembly GCF_007197645.1 of Shewanella hanedai. GTDB lineage: Bacteria > Pseudomonadota > Gammaproteobacteria > Enterobacterales > Shewanellaceae > Shewanella > Shewanella hanedai. The sequence continues at coordinate 8,817 of NZ_VKGK01000007.1, read as the reverse complement.
GTCTGCCCCATCAGTTCAGCAACATCAAGGGCCGCCTCGACTTTGACCTTCATGCCTTTTTCAATCACGCCTTTATTGGTTAAATCCTCTACCTGAGCCCTGTTCAAACTTTGAATTAATTGACCTTTACCGTCGAGAACACCTGATACATCAGATAACAGTACCAGTTGAGCATCAACCAACTTGGCCAATACAGTGGCAGCTTGATCCGCATTCACATTAAGCTGTTGACCACTTTCATCGATGGCAATAGAACTCACGATGGGTAACCAACCTTGCGATAGCAAGAACTCGAGATACATTGCATCTTTGGGAGCAACCTCGCCCACAAACCCTAAACTCTCATCTTTGACTTTGGCGACAACGATATTGCCATCAGCCAAACTCATACCAACCGAAGTCACACCAGCTTTGATAGCTGCCGCCTGCAAAACCTTATTTGAAGTACCCGCCAGCGCACCAACAATGACGGGGATCTGCTCAGCAGGAGTGACTCTTAAGCCATCAAGCTTTTCCGTCTTCATGCCATTAGCTGTAAGTTGTTCATCAACCAAACAACCTCCACCATGGACTAAAATAATTCTCTGCCCCTTGGCTATCATCTTAGCCGCAGTATCCATCAACCTTGCCATCCCCATCTCACACTGAAGCAGGGCACCACCAACTTTGATAACTAATGTGTCACTGTTTTTTGTCATCGTAATCGCCTGTCTAATTAGTATTTGAAATGAATCTTTATGCACTGAAGGGCTTGGCTAGCAGCTCCCTTCATCAGGTTATCAATCGCGCTCGCTACCACCAAATAACCCGTCTGAGGATCAAACTTCCATCCAAGGTGGCAATTAGGTGTATTCGTCACATCATCCACTTTAGGGAATTGATTTTGTTTTACTGTGATCAAGGGAGCATCATCATAAACGGCATAAGCAGCTTTAATATCGGCCTCGGTTGTTCCCGCTTTTAGCTGCACTGTGATCGTGGCTAAAATGCCCCGTTTGAAATTACCTAAATGAGGCGTGAATATCACTTCCTGACCCAACTGCGTTACGATTTCAGGCTGATGCCTGTGACCGAGTACACCATAAGGGGTTAAGCTCACCTCACAAAAACTAGTATTCAGTTGCGCCTTACGTCCAGCACCGGTAACCCCACTCACCGCATTGATCACCGGTAAAACAGCAGTCAATAATGAACTCAATGGCTTAAGCGCTGTAAGTGATGCAGTCGGATAACATCCCGGCACAGCAATCATCTTACTGTCCGCAATTTGAGCAGCATTCCACTCGGCCAGTCCATAAACAGCATGAGATAAAACTTCAGGATAATCATGCTCAAAGCCGTACCATTTGGGATATTGAGTTGTATCTGAGAATCTGTAAGCGCCACTGAGATCGAATACGGCTAAACCTTGTTCAAAAAACCAAGCAGCCAAATGCAAACTAACAGCATGATCGGTAGCCAGCACCACGCCGTCGGCTTGTTTAACGATAAGGGCTTTTGCTTCAGCTGATAAAGGTGATAGAGACTGGGAAATATGACTGTATGTAGGGTAAAGCTCAGACAAAGGCTTACCTTTATCTAGACTATTTTCTGAGACATAAAGGCCTTGAATAACTAAGTTATTATCGGCATCGATGAGAGAAGTAATTTGTGCGCCGGTGTAACCACTCGCGCCAATAATCGCAATGCTTTTCATAATCTGACACTTCTTAATTTGAATATTAATGCTTTAAAAGTAAAAAAAGAAAGGGCACAACTTAAGCCCCTGGTAGAAATACCAATTTTGACAAGTTTATCGTCGCAGGAAGTCTTTATATATCGCCTTAATAATAAATTTTATGTGTAGATTATTCATTTGTACTCTCAATAATATCCATTGTAATCTGGTGCTCGTCTTAGCTGTTTGATAGACTACCACAAGAAACTAATTATGCAATATATTTGAATATATATATTTACGGAATAACTTATGAGTTCATTAGCAGATTTGAAAAGCAATTTTAGCCAATTAATTGCTACACCTTCGATAAGTGCACTCGAAGTCGAGCAAGATATGAGTAACCAAGGCGTCATCGATCTCTTGCAAACTTGGTTTTCAGAATTAGGGTTTGAATGTAAGGTTCAGGCAGTTGAAGATTCACGCAATAAGCATAATTTAGTCGCCTCTTTTGGCTCTGGTAAAGGAGGATTACTGTTAGCCGGTCACACTGATACCGTACCGTACGACGAAGGACGCTGGAGCCAAGACCCATTTACCTTGACCGAAAAAGATAATCGTTGGTATGGCTTAGGCACCTGTGATATGAAAGGTTTTTTTGCCCTTGTGCTTGAAGCCCTAAAGGATATGCCGCTGACTCAATTCAAACGTCCGCTTCACATTCTCGCCAGCGCCGATGAAGAAACCACCATGAATGGCGCCAAGGCATTCGCACAGCAAAAATCTATCGCGCCAGATTATGCCATCATAGGTGAGCCCACCAGTCTCAAACCGGTATATATGCATAAAGGTCATCTTACTCAAGGGATCCGAGTTGTAGGAAAGAGTGGTCACTCTTCCGATCCAGCCAAAGGGATCAATGCCATCGAGATCATGCACCAAGTAATGGGGCAGCTATTAAAGCTCAAACAACATTTGGCAGATAATTATAGAGAAGAGGCGTTTAGCGTACCCTACCCTACGATGAATTTTGGCCACGTTCACGGCGGTGATGCTGCCAATAGGATCTGTGGTTGTTGCGATCTCCACATCGATATACGACCACTGCCGGGACTGGAACTGGATGTGTTAGAGCAACTGGTCATCAACTACCTTGCACCGATCAATGAAAAGTATCCTGGTTGTATCAATGTCGCACCGCTTTATCCAGGATCTGAGCCTTTTGCAGACAGTGCAGAAAACAGTTGGAGTAAACTTGTTGCCGAACTATCAGCCCATGCCCCCGAAGTTGTTAACTATGCCACCGAAGCACCCTACATCTCTAAGCTTGGCTGCCAAACACTCGTACTTGGACCAGGAAGTATCGAACAAGCACACCAACCCGATGAGTATTTGGACACTAAGTATCTCAACCAGACTGTTAGTTTATTGAAACAACTTATCTATCACGCATGTATTAAATAGTTAATTTCTATAATAACTTAGGCTATTTACATCAGCTTAAGTGATATAAAACACATAAGCTCACAATATCTCGCATGCCAATATTGACCTTGGCCATCAAGCCTAGGTATTGTGGCTGACTAGCATAAATCTTGGTATGGAGTAAGTATGGCTGATATGTATGCGTCTTTGAGGTCCAATGTCGGTACCTTAGGACAGATCCTTGGTGACACAATTCGCACCAATTTAGACGATCCTTTTCTTGATAAAATTGAGCAAATTCGTCAACTCGCTAAAAACTCACGACAAGGCGACGAAGCCTCTCGTGAAGAGATGCTCAAATTACTCGCTGCACTTCCTGATAATGAGCTGGTTCCTTTTGCTAAAGCATTCAATCAATTTCTAAACTTAGCGAACATTGCAGAGCAATTTCACACCATCAGCCGCAATTGTGACGAACTGGTTTGTGTCCCTGATCCTGTAGAACAACTGCTTAGCAGAGTATTAAGTAGCAATATCGACCAAGATAAAATGCTCGATTGCTTACAAAACCTAGACATTGATTTAGTACTGACGGCGCACCCAACAGAGATATCTCGTCGAACCTTAATCCAGAAATACTCATCTGTTATCGACAGTCTTGCTGCCTTAGAAAATCCACAGCTCACTGAGCGAGAGAAGAAACAACAACACCTTCGCTTACGTCAGCTTATCGCACAGATCTGGCACACTAACGAAATTAGACACGAGCGTCCGACACCAGTTGACGAAGCACGTTGGGGCCTGAGCACCATAGAGGGCTCACTCTGGCAAGCCATTCCTGATTTTCTCCGACAGCTTAATGAACAAGTCGAAGAAAAAACGGGTAAGCAACTCCCAATCGACATATCCCCAGTACGCTTTTCAAGCTGGATGGGTGGCGATCGCGATGGCAACCCCTTTGTCACCGCTAAAGTGACTCAAGAAGTATTGGATAGAAACCGCCATACAGCGGCTCGCATGTATTTAAAGGATGTCGTCTTACTGGTGAACGACCTATCTATGGAGGGAGCCAACGATGAATTGTTAGCACTCACTAACGGTAGCCACGAACCATACCGAGATGTGCTGCGCGATATCAGGCTGAAACTCAGAAACACCATAGATTATTTAAATGAACGCTTATTAGGTCACCAACCAGAAATCGATTTAGACACGATTATCTGGCATGAAAACGATCTTAAAACCCCACTGATGATGCTTTACAAAAGCCTCTGTGATTCAGGCATGAGCTTAATCGCTAACGGCTTATTACTTGATACCTTACGCCGTATCGCCTGTTTTGGCATCCACATGCTCAGACTGGATATACGACAAGATGCCGAGCGCCACAGCGATGTGATTGCTGAACTCACTCGTTACTTAGGTATGGGAGATTTTGGCCAATGGGATGAAAGCGAGAAACAATCATTCCTACTCAGAGAACTCAGTAGTAAGCGTCCACTGATCCCATCGAACTGGCAACCAAGCGCTGAAGTTGCTGAAGTTGTCAGTACTTGTCGTCTTGTCGCAACTCAACCTGCTCGCGCCCTTGGTTCCTATGTGATCTCCATGGCCAGCAAGCCATCAGATGTATTAACGGTTTTATTATTATTAAAAGAGACTGGCTGTCCGCACCCGATGCGTGTTGTACCTCTTTTTGAAACCTTAGACGATCTCAACAACGCGTCTAGTTGCATGACTGCGCTATTTGCCATTGATTGGTACCGTGGTTATACCAAAGGTCATCAAGAAGTGATGATTGGTTATTCTGACTCCGCAAAAGATGCCGGTGTAATGGCAGCAGCTTGGGCGCAATACCATGCCCAAGAGCAGTTGGTTGAAGTAAGCCGTCAAGCCGATGTAAAACTAACCTTGTTCCATGGACGAGGTGGCACTATCGGACGTGGTGGTGGACCTGCTCATGAAGCTATTCTTTCTCAACCGCCGGGATCAGTAGACGGCCGTATTCGCGTCACTGAGCAAGGTGAGATGATCCGCTTTAAATTTGGGTTACCTAAACTCGCAGTGCAGAGCTTAGCGCTGTACACCTCAGCAGTAATGGAAGCCACACTGCTGCCACCTCCTGAGCCTAAACCTGAATGGCGCACATGTATGGAGAGACTGGCTGAAGAGTCAGTTGCCGCATACCGTGCTATTGTTCGAGAAGAGCCCGATTTTGTCGCCTATTTCCGCGCAGCGACCCCAGAAGTTGAATTGGGTAAGCTACCTCTAGGTAGCCGTCCAGCAAAACGCCGAGTTGATGGCGGGATAGAATCACTACGCGCGATTCCATGGATCTTTGCTTGGTCACAAAACCGCTTAATGCTCCCAGCTTGGCTTGGCGCAGGTGAGGCATTACAAGCCGCAAGTGATAGAGGAGATATGCCACTACTGCAAGAAATGGAACAGGATTGGCCTTTCTTTAAAACAAGGATCTCTATGTTAGAGATGGTTTATGCTAAAGCTGAACCTAACTTAGCCAAGTACTATGAAACATGTTTAGTACCAGAAAATCTGCATCATCTCGGTGACGCATTGAGAGCTCGTTTAGCAACAGGCATCAAAGCTGTGCTAGAACTGACTCAATCAGAAGCGTTAATGGAGCATACTCCGTGGAGCCGAGAATCGGTGACATTGAGAAACCCCTACATCGATCCATTGAACTTTATGCAGGCTGAACTGTTAGCCCGAACTCGTAAAGAAGAAGCCCCATCAACCAATGTAGAGTTAGCATTAATGCTTACTATTGCAGGTGTTGCTGCAGGCATGAGAAATACAGGTTGATGAAACTCTTAAGTTGCATGCTTCCTCTCACAATGCTGTTACTGACTGGATGTGTTAGCCAGTACAGCATTACAGAAGAGGAATTAGAAGGCTATCTATCCGATGAGATCCATTTCGAAGTCAAAGAGGGTAACCAACTCTTTGGCATTGAAATGCGCATCAATAATATCGATGTAGAGTTGGGACATAAAGCTGACACTATGTCAGTCACAGCTGATAGCGTGATTAAGATCAAAAACCCGTTAGTCCCGTTCAAAGCGAATATGAAGACGACCTTTGAGGCCGAGCCTTGGTATGATGCTCAAAGTCATAGCGTCTATTTAAAGCAGTTAACACTCGTGAGTATCGAATCTGATCCTAAAGATATTGAGAAAGCGGTGAAACAAGTGGCGCCACAAATGATGGGGTTCTTGACTAACTTTTTAGAAACGCAGCCAGTTTATGTACTTGATACCTCTGAATCTAATCAAGCTTTAATCGCTGACATGACTAAGCAGATAAAAGTAGAGCCTGGAAAGCTAAAGCTAATATTTGACGAATAAGTTTATAACCTTGTTAGCCTAATACAGAAAATGCAATCAACACCCTTGATTGCATTTTTTATATGTATTTTTAAACTATTTACTAAAACGTGAAAAAGAAGCGTAATCCACAATGACAGCTTCACCTAATAGCTCGCGTCTAAGCATGTCATAGGCAACTGCGGTACTTAAAGTACGCACCAATGCACGAGATCGACTAGGAAGTTTCAGCATCTGACTGTACACTCCTGACTTAGTCGCTAAAGCGATAGCGACAGTACCAACTGGCTTTTCATCACTTCCACCTTCAGGTCCGGCAATACCGCTGGTAGCAAGAGCGAAGTCACTATCCAAAATTCCACGAGCTCCTTTAACCATCTCCTCTACCGTGGCAATTGATACCGCGCCATGATCATCTAGTGTATGAGGGTTAACACCTAATACTTTTACTTTAGCCTCATTACTGTAAGTGACCAAACCTTGATGCAGGTAAGCAGAGCTTCCAGCAAATGCCACTAAACCGCTTGTGATCATGCCTCCAGTGCAAGATTCAGCAACACTCAGGGTTAAACCAGAATTAACTAATCGATTATGGATCTCTTGATCTAACGTTGTAATGTCTTCTGCCACAACTCCATTACCAAGTATCTCTTCCACCCTTTCAGTTATTCTTGGGATCGAATCAATCGCCAATTGCCCACGCGCAAACAGCTTTATTTCGATATAAGGCATATAAGAGCGGTAACCTAGCGTGATCCCTTCAGGTAAAGAAATCACCTCAAGTTTGTCTGCCAAAGCTGACTCACCATTTCCAAGTGTTAGCAGCTTCTTCACTGAAACGGGCTCAGATAAAGGGAATCTATCCTCAACAAAAGGAATGAATTGATCAGTCACCATGCGCTTGAATTCAAAAGGAACACCAGGAGTAAAGAACAGCCAGGCACGATTGAATTTGACTGCAAATCCGCAAGCTGTACCGACAGGGTTATCGATCATCACAGCCCCTTCGGGAAGTAACGCCTGCTTTAGGTTACTTGCAGCCATAACTCGACCATTTTTGGTAAACCAAGCCTCTAACTTATTGCGCCACTCTTTGTTTTCAACAAGACTTACTCCCATAGCGGAAGCCATAGCCTCAGTAGAGAGATCATCACTAGTAGGCCCTAAACCGCCATTGACCATTATGATATCGGCTTCAGTACTACGCTCTTTAAATACTGCAACCAAATCTTCTAAACGGTCACCAACGGTTATACGGCGCTGACATTCAATTCCCTTTTCCATAAGCGCGTTAGCAAACCAAGCAGCATTCGTATCTACTATCTGCCCCGCTAACACCTCTTCACCAGTACAAATCATCTCGAGCTTCATCGACAATCCTAAGTCAGTAATCCGTTAATACCAGCTAAAGTAACAAGCCCAGTCTCAATAGCAATACCAGCATAGAATTTATTTGAGGTTCAATATGTTCAATTAAAAAGACGGTTCTAATTAACGCGCTACAGGTATGAATATCTTGCCCTCACAGCACAGTTTTTATGACGTTATTCGCGGAAGTTTAGAAACCGTTTAATAAGGAAGGTGGTTAGAAATGACAAATTGCAGACGTAAAAAAGCCCGCTACATCGTAGCGGGCTTAAATACTAAATAGGCGCCTGTCATGGCCAGCTACGCTAAAGCTTCGCGCTCATAAGCACATCACTATCGCAATATTCGCCCTACTCTTTATTATCCTCGAAAGGGACACATGGGGCCGAAAAAGTAGTGTATTGGATGCGCAGCATTCAGCTGCTTTGTAGCGAGAAGTGACGAAGTCGCTGAACTGGGGAGCCCGCTTAGCGGCGGGTCGACATCGAGGTAGGCATTGCACGTACGTGCTTAAGTGGATAAGCCACCTGTCTGCAATAAATTCGATACGGAAAATGAAATTTCAAACTTCTAAAATCCCAAACGCAAAAAAGCCACCTTAATAAGGTGGCTTTGTCACTTAAATAGGCGCCTGGAAATGACCTACTCTCACATGGGGAGACCCCACACTACCATCGGCGCGATTGCGTTTCACTTCTGAGTTCGGGATGGGATCAGGTGGGGCCACAATGCTATGGTTTCCAGACAAATTTGCTATTACTTTCAGCTTTTAAAAAGCTAAAGGTAAATAATTTCGAAAGCTGTTATCTCACATTCGCAAGATAATTCTAAATAATTGGGTAACACGTAAATCAAGTTCGTATTCTTTTGTGCTTATGAAGTAATCACTATTGTCGCTTCATAAAACCCATCTGGGTTGTATGGTTAAGCCTTACGAGTCATTAGTACAAGTTAGCTCAACGCCTCACAACGCTTACACACCTTGCCTATCAACGTCCTAGTCTCGAACGGCTCTTTAAAGAG
>NZ_VKGK01000079.1 GCF_007197645.1 Shewanella hanedai | reverse complement strand
GTGATAGATGCACCGGCCACGGGCACTGAGCTGGTTATCACCGCCACCATCACAGACCCTGCGGGCAACACTGCCACAGGCTCAGACAGCGCCACACTCGATTACGATGACACCGTCACCGTCCCTGCGGCGCCAACGGTGGACATTGTTGAAGACACCAACAACGATGGTTTCATCAATGACGCAGAGCTTGCCGGTCAAATCAACATCACCGTTGAGCTGGGCGCAAACACCGTCGTCGGCGACACGCTTGTGGTCACTGACCAAGCGGGCAACGAGCTGTTTAACGGCCTCGTCACCCAAGACATGCTCGACAACGATCTGGCGCTGACCCTCGATCCGCCAGCCACTGGCACTAACGTGGTTGTCACCGCAACCATTACCGACACCTTGGGCAATGAAGCGGCAGGCTCAGACAATGCCCTGCTCGACTACGGCTCAGGCACCGGCGCACCAGCTGCACCAACCGTTGAAATCACTGAAGATGTCAACGACGATGGTTACATCAACGATGCCGAGCTTGATGGCCAAATCAATGCCACCGTCACTTTAGGTGCAGGCACCCAAATCGGTGACACTGTCACCATCACTGACCAAGACGGCAACGAATTGTTCAGTGGACCTGTGACCCAGGCAATGATTAACGACGGACTGGCCATTGCCTTTGATGCACCAGCCACCGGCACTAACCTCGTGATAACGGCAACGGTCACCGACCCCGCAGGCAACAGTGCCACGGGCAGTGATGCAGCGACCCTTGATTACGGCACTGGCACGGGCGCACCGGCTGCGCCATTGATTAAGATTGATGAAGACAGTAATGACGACGGCTTTATTAATGATGTGGAGCTTGATGGTCAAATCGACATCACGGTCACCTTAGGAGCCGGTACCGCCGTTGGCGACACCTTAGTGGTCACTGACCAAAATGGGGTTGAACTGTTTAGCGGCACCGTCACACAAGCCATGATAGACGATGGTCTTGCGATTGCGTTTGATGCTCCAGCGACCGGCACGAATTTAGTGGTCACCGCCACTGTCACTGACGCCGCAGGTAACAGTGCCAGCGCATCTGATAATGCCACGCTGGATTACGGCACGGGCACCGGCGCACCAGCAGCGCCTCTGGTTGAAATAACCGAAGATGCCAATGACGATGGTTACATTAATGATGCAGAGCTTGACGGTCAAATCGATGCCACCGTCACCTTAGGCGCAGGCACGGCGGTGGGTGACACTATCACTATCACCGACCAAGACAACAACGTCATCTTCAGTGGGCCCGTCACTCAGGCCATGATAGACAGTGGCATTGCGGTCACGATTGACCCACCCGTAACGGGCACGAATTTAGTAATCACCGCCACGGTCACTGACCCAGCGGGCAACACCAGTGCTGGTAGCGACAGCGCCACTCTGGATTACGGCACAGGCGCACCGGCCACCCCAACCGTTGAAATCGTGGAAGACATCAACGATGACGGCACCATCAATGACACTGAGCTTGATGGTCAAATTAACATCACCGTCACTCTTGGCGCAGGCACGCAAGTCGGCGACACCTTAGTCGTCACCGACCAAAATAATGTCGAGCTGTTCAGCGGCGTGGTCACCCAAGCCATGATAAATGATGGCCTGGCTGTGGTCATGAATACCCCAGCCAGTGGAACCGATATCGTGGTCACGGCCACGGTCACTGATGTGGCAGGTAACAGCGCCACAGGCAGTGATGCGGCGACCCTCGATTACGTTGA
>NZ_VKGK01000078.1 GCF_007197645.1 Shewanella hanedai | reverse complement strand
ATCAATCTTTCAGATGCTGCCGTTAGACGCTAGGTCGTTGGCTTGAGGAGGCGTATTCTACACTCTCCAGTGTCGGCGTCAAGCGCTTATTTTATCAAGTTTTTCGAGTGGTGATTTCTTATACAGAAGTCGAACTCGAAGCTTGTAAAGTGGTTGTCACCTGAATCAAATCTCCGAGGAGTTTCGATTCTCTTACACCGCTGCAAGTCCCGTACTACCTAAGTAGTTGGCCTGCTGTGCCGTGTCAGTGGGAGCGAATTATAGGGAGTTTTTAAAAGAGCACAAGCGCTAATTACTCAAAAATGCATATTTTTATCAAATAAGTACTTAGGAACACCTTACCCACTCGTTACACACAGAGTTACCCACAACTGCAGATTGTGAAATAGGAAAGAGCTTCATTTGACGCCCACAAACGCAGTCTACATCACGTCATCAAGCACTTTTAAACAGAATGAAAAGCAACCAAATAGCAGTACTAATCCAAAGGTCTGCACCTATCTAGAATCGTTAATGCGGCTAATGTCTCTGGTTCAGTGCTGACATATTGGTGTCAAAACACCATAAATCAGCATGATCACTCAAACTAAATTAGAAAAAGATCCGATAAAATTTCGATATAGACCGCTAAGTTTAGTGTTCAGTAGACAGAGGCAATCAAAAATGACAGATTTCATGAGATTGATTGATAGTAACCGACGTCATTTCAGAGCAAAAAATTAATTGCTGTTGACTAAACGGTTCATTCGGGCCAGTGAAAGATGCAATAAACGCCTAAAGCAGATGTGTAAGACAAAGGATAGACACTAAATTTGTCCCAGTTCAACTTACTTGCAAAGTAGAAAGCCACCTTAAGATATAAAAATATTTTATATCCTCTGATTAACCAAGATCAGTGATGCAGCTAGTCAACTATGAATGAAGAATATAGGAGATAATGGATCAGTTTTAGGCTTAATACCTAGGTTTAAAGACTAAATTGCTTTCTCAAAATAACCGACGATCACAAGATATTTTAAATACAACTTATACATCTACAGTAAGTTAGGTAAGACATGGAGCAGAACCTAGAGGGCTGGGGAGTATTTATCGACATGACATCTGCTTCTTACGAACTAGAGGGGGATATGTCGTATTGTAAATAAAAGAGCCACTTTAATACGATGGATTTTCTACTGTTAAATCAGGAGTGCGCCTGGAAATGACAAGTTGCAGACGTAAAAAAGCCCGCTGCTTAAATACTAAATAGGCGCCTGTCATGGCCAGCTTCGCGCTCATAAGCACATCGCTATCGCAATATTCGCCATACTCTTTATTATCCCCGAAGGGGACACATGGGGGCGAAAAAGTAGTGTATTGGATGCGCAGCATTCAGCTGCTTTGTAGCGAGAAGTGACGAAGTCGCTGAACTGGGGAGCCCGCTTAGCGGAAATTGTTCTCGGAAGTAGTGATTTTGTAGCCTGCAGCGAAGGCGCCTTCCAATGGTCCAGCATCGAGCATGCCGCCATGGATGGCGGTAATTAGAATAACGCAGGAGCAGTTATCGAAGCTCTCCGCGCTCAACCTATGCATCAAGCTCCGCTTGATAAGCGCAAGGGCTTCACCCTACGCCCGCCAAGGATGACGGAAGTGTCGAGATTGCAGGAGCAAACCTCTACCTATCACATGAAAGGAAGCATGCTTCGCATGCGCTATTTTCTTTCCCCATGTTCGTTCGGTCATTTTCCTAGGCTTAAACGAAAAAATCCCTAGTACAAAGTACTAGGGATTTATCGCTTCTCTTTCGAGAATAAATAGGCGCCTGGAAATGACCTACTCTCACATGGGGAGACCCCACACTACCATCGGC
>NZ_VKGK01000077.1 GCF_007197645.1 Shewanella hanedai | reverse complement strand
TCATCAATGATGCCGAGCTAGATGGCCAAATCAACATCACCGTCGCCCTTGGCGAAGGCACGGCTGTCGGCGACACCTTAGTCGTCACCGACCAAGACAATAACGTTATCTTCAGCGGCCCCGTCACCCAGGCGATGATTGATGATGACCTCAGCTTAGTCATGGACGCGCCAGCAACCGGCACGACCCTTGTGATCACTGCTAACGTCACTGACCCTGCGGGCAACACCGCCACCGATAACGACAGCGCCACCTTGGATGTCGGTGGCAGCGCCACCATGACGCCCACCGTGGACATCACTGAAGATTCAAATGATGATGGCTTCATCAATGACGCCGAGCTTAACGGTCAAGTCAACATCACCGTTAAACTCGGCGAGGGCACTGAGCTCGGCGACACCATCGTGGTCACCGACCAAGACAATAACGTGATATTCAGCGGCCCCGTGACCCAGGCCATGATCGACAATGACCTCCAACTGGCCATCGATCCGCCTGCCACCGGCACCAACCTCGTCATCACCGCCACCGTCACCGACCCGGCAGGCAACACCGCTTCTGACAGTGACAACGCCACGCTTGATTATGGCGTCGGTACTGGCGCACCTGCAGGTCCTACCGTCCTTATCGATGAAGACGGCAATGATGATGGTTACATCAACAGCGCTGAGCTCGATGGTCAAATCAACATCACTGTCACCCTCGGTGCAGGCACTGCCGTCGGCGATACCTTGGTCGTCACCGACCAAGACAATAACGTGCTCTTCACTGGCACCGTCACCCAGACCATGATAGACAGTGGTCAAGCTGTGCTCATGGATGCACCGGCCACTGGCACCGACATTGTTGTCACCGCTACCGTCACCGACCCTGCAGGCAACACGGCCACGGGCAATGACGCGGCCACCCTTGATTACGGTGTAGGCACCGGTGCTCCAGCAGCACCAATCGTCGACATTACCGAAGACACTAACCAAGATGGCACCATCAACGATGCCGAGCTCGACGGTCAAATCAACATCACTGTCACCCTCGGCGCTGGTACTGTGGTCGGCGACACCTTAGTCGTCACAGACCAAGACAATAACGTGATTTTCACTGGCCCAGTTACCCAAGCCATGATCGACAGTGGCTTGAGTCTCGCCATCGATGCGCCTGCCACCGGCACCAATGTGATTATCACCGCCAACGTCACTGATGTCGCGGGTAACACGGCTGAAGGCTCTGACAGTGCCATCCTCGATTACGGCACTGATGCTCCTGGCGCACCGCTCGTTGAAATCACTGAAGATACTAATGATGACGGCTTTATTAATGACGCTGAGCTAGATGGCCAAATCAATGCCACCATTACTTTAACCGCCGGCACCGCCGTCGGTGACACCGTCATTATTACCGACCAAGACGGCAATGAGCTATTCAACGAAACAATCACCCAAGACATGCTCGATAACGGCATCAACGTCAGCTTCGATGCTCCCGCGACGGGCACCAATGTCGTCGTCACTGCTACCGTTACCGACCCTGCCGGCAACACCGCCTCTGCTTCAGATAATGCAACCCTCGACTATGGCACCGGCACCGGGGCACCCGCTGCGCCAATCGTTGACATTACTGAAGACACCAACAATGATGGCACCATCACTGATGCAGAGCTTGACGGTCAAATCAACATCACCGTCACCTTAGGTGCTGGCACGGAAGTGGGTGACACTGTCACCATCACTGACCAAGATAATAACGTGCTCTACACTGGTCCCGTCACACAAGCCATGCTCGACAGTGACATTGCACTTGTGATAGATGCACCGGCCACGGGCACTGAGCTGGTTATCACCGCCACCATCACAGACCCTGCGGGCAACACTGCCACAGGCTCAGACAGCGCCACACTCGATTACGATGACACCGTCACCG
>NZ_VKGK01000076.1 GCF_007197645.1 Shewanella hanedai | reverse complement strand
TATCAGGAGGAGCGTCCTCTCACGATTCAGCTCCCGTCCAATGGACTTCGTTACATTGTCAGACTCGCTGCTTTATTCAGAGTCTTAGGGTCATCTAGTGATACAGATGGTTCACTCTTATTGCGGTGAACAGCGCTTCATACGACCTCAGGTCGCACGGACAAAAGCGACTTAGTGCTTAGGCTCTAAAATTTCCAATTAAGATTATCATAAGTAATGATTATCTTAAGAAAGCAGGTTTATGTTCACTAAGAGATGGATGGATCTCAGTTCACTCTCGAAACAAGAAGCTAACCAGAAAGTTTAGTTAGGTGTTCTAAATGAACCGCCCTCGGCTCTGGCATCCTGCTTCGCTCTACCTCCTAAATCCATTTAGTCGTGTGCGGAGCCGCATGCAGGCTGGTGTGGGGGCTGGAGGCTAGACACCTACCAGCTACCAGTTTAGGCTTCTTTACGCACAAACAAATTATCAAATGCTGAATTCATTATTTCGATATTACTATTTAGTGCATCGATAAATACTTGTGAATCTTGATCATTACCAAGTTCACCTCTGAGAGCAATTGTCATAGGAGGCAGCAATGATAAAAGACGACCATGCTCACTCATACATTTTTTGGCAAACTCCAGATATAAAGGCTCTAAAATCCCTTCTTGTTCTTCTAAACTTGCAGTGCTCCGCTGCACAATTCCCTCTTGGGTTTCATAGCTTTTGTTTAAATAATCAAAAGTTGCAGGATCATTGCGGCCCTGAAGGTTTAACTCTTTCATTATTGAAATTAATCGGTCTTTCTCGTTGTTTGCTTTATCTATGGTCGATCCGTATATCTCAATAGCTTTTTTGTGGTCTAAGGCTATTGCTCTATCTTTCATCAGATCGATAAAGACCTCAGCTGTCTCTGCGGAATAATTTAATATTTCGGCTACGGATTCTTCTTTTGCAGCTAGATAGGATTTGGCTACAATCCCACTATGATCTTTCATTTGAACTTCAATATCTTTTTGCGTAAATTCTAAATTAATTAGTTTTGGTACGATTCCTAGAACATCTGCAAAAGAGCCAGCCACATTCAAAAACACTTCTTTTTTAAGAGCCAATTTTTGCTCTGATTGGTATTTTTGTTTTTCATGTTCAAGCAATGCGGCTTGTCGTTTCTCATTTCCTTTATTCGTCCAAAACACTCCAAGAAATGTCAAAAAGGAGGCTATAACTGCGCTCCAAATAACATTTGGAATTTTAGAAATTAACACTATAAGAGTTTCCATACACAAATTCCTTGAGAAGCCTAACGTCTTAGTATTTATGCGTTGCGCGTATATTTGGCAAAACGCGCATGTGCATTTAACAAACCTATTATTTAAGCCTTACTAAAGTAAAGCTATTGATTTATAAGCACTCTATCAGAGAGGCACTGAATAAACGAGCACGGAAAATTGCAAAGTGAGCATGAATATTGATGTCATATCTTAAGCAGTCAGTAGCATTCACTTATCGATTAGCAAAAGTAGGTCAACTAACTTGCTACTGTTTTGTGCAGCTTAGCGCTTGAAACCAATAAAAGGGGCATTTCCGTGTTAGTGATTTACTCAGACAAGTCAAAATCGAAGAGACAGATGAACAGGTGTAAGTGGGCTCGAGGACTTCGATTTCAGGGATGAAATCGTAGAGCGCCCATGGATGGGTTTACAGCGTACCGAGAGATTACTTGCACATAAGCACGCTGCAAGCGATAGATCACATTGAAACCTGAAGCTTCGACTCACTACCAAATACAATTAAACCCCAAACAAAAAATGTAACCAGCCTTCATTTGAATGCTAACCAGCTTTGGTCGGATAAGCGGCACCTGTTACCAAGTGCCGCTCTCCTAAGAACCGTACGTGCAACTTTCACTGCATACGGCTCAAGCCTCCACTAAGGCGTACTATGTTACCCGGTAACCATAC
>NZ_VKGK01000075.1 GCF_007197645.1 Shewanella hanedai | reverse complement strand
TTGTGTACGCCCAGCATGGGCATGAACTAATGAGGTGAAAGTCCTCTGTAGGAAGGTCACCGTTCAATAACATGCTGTTATTAAACGTTAACTACTAGCGAATGGCAAGGGCTTATCCGTGAGGGTTGGTCTGGAGGAAGCCGCTAGCAAATTTGCGAGCTGATGAACAAGAACATCATATGAGGCGTAGGCTAGAGGTGAGTTGGCACAAGACGACGAAACCACGTGATCTAATGGCCACCGTAAATGATGCAGCAGTGCAAAGAAAGTTCATGCTCTTATCTGGGGAGATCTGTTTAACACGCGATCGGTCATTAACCAGTGAGGCTCTGGTTTACAAGTGCCTTGGCTTTTCAACTTCATCGACTGAAAAGAGCGAACCAGATGAAAACCGATAGCGCATGACGGGGTAACTTGGCATGTGATTAAGCAGAAGTCAGCAGACGGCATAGTAGCCCAACGCCCATCGTAATGGATGGGATAGCATACCCCGCGTCAGCGTAGTGGGTACATGGTGAAGGCCTGAACATTTAGAAGAAGGAGGAGTCTTGTCAAACTTGTCGATACCCACTACGTCGCCAGACGATTACTATCGGCAGCGTATTGATATGCAACCGGCCTTCAACAGCGATTTATTCCAACAATTGCTCGAACCTGAGAATCTACACCGAGCGTGGCGTCAAGTTAAAGCCAATAAAGGCGCGGCAGGCATCGATGGCATGACCATCGAAGCCTTCCCGCTCTGGATGCAACAAGGCGGCTGGCAACAGTGTAAAACTCAACTTGAGCTAGGTGAGTACCAACCCTCAGCAGTCAGGCGCGTAGAGATCGACAAACCCGATGGCGGTAAACGCAAATTGGGGATCCCTAACGTCATTGACCGTGTGATACAGCAAGCGATAGCTCAAATACTCACTCCGCTGTTTGACCCATTCTTCTCGTCTAACAGCTTTGGCTTTAGGCCGAACAGAAATGCCAAACAAGCGGTACTGCAAGTAAGGGATATCATCAAACAGAAACGCAAATTTGCCGTCGATGTTGATCTGTCTAAGTTCTTTGACCGAGTTAATCATGATCTCTTGATGACTCAACTTAGGAGCAAGGTGCAGGATAAGCGTCTGTTGGCACTTATCGGTAAATACCTACGTGCAGGCGTTGTGGTCAACGACCAATTTGAAGCAAGTTTCGAAGGCGTGCCTCAAGGCGGTCCACTCTCGCCATTACTATCAAACATTATGTTGGATAGTCTGGATAAAGAGCTGGAAAGCCGAGGGCATAAATTCGCCCGCTACGCGGACGACTTCATCATTTTGGTAAGGTCTATTCGAGCGGGAGAGCGGGTACTCAAGAGCATTACTCAATACCTTGCCACTAAGCTAAAACTGGTTGTTAATGAACAGAAAAGCCAAGTGGTTAAGGTAGGTCAAAGCAAGTTCCTAGGGTTTACATTTAACCGAGGAAAGATCCAGTGGCATGCTAAAACATTGCACATTTTCAAACAAAAGATGAGACGGCTGACGAACCGAAATTGGGGTGTTAGTATGGAGTATCAGCTGTTTAAAGTGCGGCAGTACATGCAAGGCTGGATCAACTACTTTGGCATAGCCAATGCTTACCAAGGATGTGTCGATTTAGACCATTGGATCCGTCGTCGCGTACGTATGTGCTACTGGCGTCAGTGGCGAAAACCACGGACTAAGGTGCAGAATTTACTTAAACGTGGCGTCAGGATCCAAGCAGCCGTTGCTTGTGGTATCACAAGTAAAGGCCCTTGGCGTAGCTCTAAAACACCAGGAATACAGCAAGCGCTGAGCAATGAGTATCTGAAGAAAGCAGGATTATATTCACTGAGAGATGGATGGATCGCAGTTCAATATCCTAATCAGAAAATGAATTAGGTGTTCTAAATGAACCGCCCTGTGCGGAGCCGCATGCAGGGTGGTGTGGGGGCTGGAGGTTAGATACCTCCGGCTACCCGATTA
>NZ_VKGK01000074.1 GCF_007197645.1 Shewanella hanedai | reverse complement strand
TGTCGGATAGGCGGCACTTGTTACCAAGTACCGCCCTCCTAAGAACCGTACATGCAACTTTCACTGCATACGGCTCAAGCCTCCACTAAGGCGTATTCTGTTACCCAGCACCCTATATTGCAGCTAAGACCGGTTCGAACCAAGAATTTCTACCTTCCTTTGCCCGTTTTCGTTTACCTAAGTAATCTTCATACTCGGGGTCATAAGGTGTCGCTGCACTCCTGATTTTCACATGTCTCTTTATTGGCGTTTGAGCTATTTGAACCAGATTAAAATGACAGTCCATGTTGGCGATTTTCTGCCAGCCGTGGAATTGCCATCCACCTATGCGATTCATATAATATTTACGCCTCACCCAGTCCTTACTTTTCGTTGGATGACGCCTAACGGCCCAACGCCATAACAACCAGAAAAGTTGATGCCCTACATAGCCGAAAACTTGTTTAGCAACACTGTGGCGATAATAGTTCGCCCATCCTCTCAGTTTCGGGTTCAATATTTTGATTAAATCGTTAACGGGGATTGTTGGATGTTTTCTGATGAATTCACGTAGATTACTCAAAAATGATAGAACATTGCTCTTGCTCGGTTTAATGAGCAGTTTGCCTTTGTACTTCCTAAGATTGAATCCCAGAAAGTCAAAACCATCATCGATATGAGTTATGTGCGTTTTCTCATCAGAAAGTGTTAAGCCTCTTTCCTGTAGAAAACCAATTAGTTGCGGCTTGATTACATTAACGAGCACTTCCTTCGAAGAACCTGTGATAACAAAATCGTCTGCATATCCGATAAAGTTGACTCTATTCCCTGTTTTACAGGCAATAGACTTAACCAACTGCTCTAATCCAGCCAGCGTGAGCAACATCAGCGTTGGCGAGATTATCCCGCCTTGCGGTGTCCCTTCTGCTGTTTTGTAGAACAATCCTTTATCAACATAACCACATCCAAGCCATTGTTTCAGCATTCGTTTATCTAATTGAATGTTGTCGATGAGCCATTGATGACCTATCTTATCGAAACAAGCTTTGATGTCACCCTCAAGAACCCATTGGCTAGAGCGCTTCATACATAAACATTTGAAGCACTGTGCAATTGCATCTGCTGCGCTTCGGTTAGGTCGAAAGCCATAGCTATTGAGGTCGGCTACCGTTTCCGAAATAGGCTCCAAGGCGAGAAGATGAAGCGCTTGCTGCGCTCTGTCTATCATGCAGGGAATGCCTAAAGGTCTGAGTTTGCCGTTTTTCTTGGGGATGTAGATACGCCTGAGCGGTTTGGCATGATAGCCTTTTCGACTCAGTTGATTAACCGCAGTCATACAACGAGCATCACTGTTCCAAATGATGCCGTCAATTCCTGGTGTTTTGCTGCCTTTATTTTGAGAAACTCTTTTAACAGCAAGCAATTTTGCTGATTTAGAGTGGGTTAATATCCACTGCAATGCTTTCGCCTTGCCGTGTCTACCTTCTCGGGTTGCTTTTGCAATGCGCATTTGAAGCTTTAATACATGTTGCTTAACCACTTTCCAGTTAATGGATTGCCATTGAGCGCTGTCAGGAGATGCACTCACTTCGATTGAAGTCATCATTTGCGTTTCTCCTTGAATAAAGTTCTTCAAATCATCTTGCAACGGGAGACCAGCTAGAAGTCAGCTCGCTTTCGCGCCAGATAAAATCAGTATCCGCATCATTACAATGCGGCATTCGCTTTTTCTAGCCTCCTTTACCTGCATGACTATCGGTAGCCTTCGCAGGCCACTTTCCCCAGAGGGAGCAATACAGGCTTACCCTGTTCCGTATGTCGCGCAACGTCAGGTTAGATGCCCACTATAGTGCGGAGAGTTATTTGATCACGAAAGAGCACTGTCCAATCTCTTTCCAACTCTCGTGCCTTTTGGCCACAGCGTATAAACCACTTCCGCTGTTTCTCGCATAACGCACCTTACATGGATTCACTTACGTTCATCATACTGACTCCCTAGCACTCACCCGATTGTGGTTATCAGGAGGAGCGTCCTCTCACGATTCAGCTCCCGTCCAATGGACTTCGTTACATTGTCAGACTCGCTGCTTTATTCAGAGTCTTAGGGTCATCTAGTGATACAGATGGTTCACTCTTAT
>NZ_VKGK01000073.1 GCF_007197645.1 Shewanella hanedai | reverse complement strand
CCATATATCAGCTTCAAAGCCTACTTTAGAAGATTCGATAAGCTTTCATTCTATCTATAACATTGAACATCTACAGTAGAGCCGTTATGTTATTGATTAATGATGGCTGGCTTGATTTATTGCTATTATAAGAACCAGTGCATCTACCTCTTTAACGACGCAGCTTAGTCAGCAAGGCATCAAGCACAACCCTGCGAATATAGTTCAGATAGGCAAAAATGCGGACGGAAAAATCATGTTTCTTGAAACTGGTAATTCTAGCGCAGGATTGCAGCACATTGTGCAAAGGCATGGAGCCGACTTTGCCAACCGAGGGATAAGTCAATCACAAATCCCCCAAGCCGTTATGGCTGCGGTTACCAGAGGTAAGGTTGTAGGCTACCAAGGTAAAGGAACTGGTAGACCTATATATGAAGTTGGCTTTGGAGGGCAAACTCATAGAATGGCAGTAACAACAGGAAGCAATGGATTTATTGTTGGGGCTAACCCAGCAAGATAGGTGAGCAATATGAGAAAGATTAAATTGATGACGGATTATGATTGCTATCCGTTATGGGAAGAGTTCAGTGACGGCGTGGATAATATAGCGCCATCATCACTGCCAATATCAGAGAGTTTAGCTACAAGAATTGATGCTTGGGGCGACGAATATGATAAAACAATGAACCGTGAAGACCCTGCAACTTCTGGATTCTGCAATGAGCAAGCTCTAGTTGCGTTTGAAGAGGAAGGTGAAATGCTTTTCGCTGAGCTAAAGCAGGAGTTGAGTGAGGAATTTGCCGTTACTTACTTCAGTACACACTCAAATAGCTTGAAATCATAAAGTCTTAATTATATGGCCACCCATAGTTCTGGAAAAGAATGAATTATATGGCCACCCATCGTTCTGGATGAATCATCAACCTCTGACTAAGCTTTCATTATCGCTTTAGGAGGAGATTGTAATGGCCAGACCAAGAAGTACATTAATCAGTATCGAAGACACGCCATTTTATCACTGTGTGTCTAGGTGTGTGCGTAAAAACTTCTTAATGGGTATTGATAAAGACACGGGTAAATCCTATGAACATCGCCGTGAGTGGGTTGAAAGCCGATTATTAGCTTTAGCCAGCATCTTTGCCATAGACGTCAGTGCTTATGCGGTGATGTCTAATCATTTGCACTTGGTATTGAGAGTGGATAAAATTATATGGCCACCCATAGTTCTGGATGAATCATCAACCTCTGACTAAGCTTTCATAGTAAAATTATATGGCCACCCATAGTTCTGGATGAATCATCAACCTCTGACTAAGCTTTCATTATCGCTTTAGGAGGAGATTGTAATGGCCAGACCAAGAAGTACATTAATCAGTATCGAAGACACGCCATTTTATCACTGCGTGTCTAGGTGTGTGCGTAAAAACTTCTTAATGGGTATTGATAAAGACACGGGTAAATCCTATGAACATCGCCGTGAGTGGGTTGAAAACAAATTATATGGCCACCCATAGTTCTGGATGAATCATCAACCTCTGACTAAGCTTTCATTATCGCTTTAGGAATAATTATATGGCCACCCATTAAATTATATGGCCACCCATAGTTCTGGATGAATAATCAACCTCTAAATTATATGGCCACCCATAATTCTGGCAACTAACATACAGCACGTCATGACTAAGGAGTAATGATGAGTCAAGAAATACATAGCTATGTGGTAGGTGAGTGCGCAAAGCTCCCTAATCTCACGCTGGAAGAATCAGAAAGCTTAAGAGGAAAGTTATCCATGGCTCTATCTACGGATAAGCTGATGGTTTCCATCGAGGTTACTGGGGAGTATACATGCGATATTTTAGTTGTAGACTTTGAAACCGAAGATGTTATTTCCAGCGAAACTGTTGACTGTAAATCGTCTGACGAGATAAAAGTATTCATCTCCCACCAACTAAACTCTACCCAAAAGTGAAGAAAAAAATTATATGGCCACCCATAATTCTGGATGAATCATCAACCTCTGACTAAGCTTTCATTATCGCTTTAGGAGGAGATTGTAATGGCCAGACCAAGAAGTACATTAATCAGTATCAAATTATATGGCCACCCATAGTTCTGGATGAATCATCAACCTCTGACTAAGCTTTCATTATCGCTTTAGGAGGAGATTGTAATGGCCAGACCAAGAAGTACATTAATCAGTATCGAAGACA
>NZ_VKGK01000072.1 GCF_007197645.1 Shewanella hanedai | reverse complement strand
GCTAACAAATAAGGATAGGCCGCGCGAAGCCGCGTCCTTATCCCAAGTGTTGAACAAGCCCGATGGTGGGGTTATCAATACTCTTTATTAAGCAAATAGCAGATCGAGAGTTTGGTCTATTTGAAATGTTATTTTCGAAGCACTTATTTTTCAATCATGATGATCCCTTAGCGTTTTCAGCTAATATAATAATACTTCTATGTCAGTCGATTACATCAATTCCCTTCTTAATTATCATCATTATCTATGATGTTCTAACGTTAAATCCCAGCATTAGGTGGTGGTTATTAAGCTTGTCGTTCGGCCATTACCGTAATTATTCTTGTGTATTCCCATGAAGCGCATGGGTTGATGGCAACAGGGGCAAGCGCGCATAGCCACTGCACGTTTCACTTCATGGACAAGTGGAAAAACCGCCCCCGCAACAGCGAGCATGAGCTGTATCTGTTGCCGTAACTTTCTGCAACGCCCTTGCAATAAGCCATAATCTCTCACTCGCCGTAACCCTTTTGGTAAAACATGCTGTAAGATCAGATAGAGAAATTTCACTGCGGGTAAGGTGCGTATTTCAGTCGTTTGGGTTTGGCTATCCTGATACTCAAAGCAAACTTGTCCGTTAATATCACTAATAATATTTTTGTCTGGGAGTACGCCACGATAAAGATATCTCGACAGATACTTGAGTGCAGGTAGCCCTTTACCTATGTGTTGGCAGTCGACAACCCATTTCTTAGGGATACCTTCAGGAAGTTTTATGTCGAGCTTGTTGGTGAGTTGTTCCAGCAAACGTGATCGCCATACCTTGGCGAGGTTAAAGGCGTTGAACAAGTACTTGCCTTTGCTCTTGTGCCACTGCTTTTTGTCTTTATCGAAGCTCCCTGCTGGAATAATAAAGTGAATATGCGGATGCAGATCACGCCGCCTGTTATGGGTATGCAGTACGCCAGTAAAACCAATGTCACCGCCGAGTTGCTTTGAGTTTTTAGCGAACTCTTTTAGCACACTGGCCGCCACGGAGAACATGGCTTGGTACATCAACTCGGGTTGATGTTTTGCAATGACTCTAAGCTCAAAAGGCAAGGTGAAAGTGACCATGTAATATTCGACGGGAAATAGTTTAGCCTGCTGCTTTGCAAGCCAATCTGTCGTGGTGTTGTGCTGGCATTGAGGGCAACTGCGATGACCACAAGAGAGTGGAAAGTCGGCGTGATGAGCACAACCCTGACAAGTCCAGTGGCTAGCGCGTTCAGTGTTGGTACGGCAAGTGAGCATGGCATAAATAGCTTGCCGTATCGAGGTTGTGATTTGTTGATCAAAAACCTGATTAAACTCATCAAGGTGGTCACGTAAAATGTCGATGAACGTCATACATTACACTCCCACTTCAGGGCTAAATCATCAGTCAGCTGATTAATAGCCTCAACCGTATTTTTACGAGTAATTTGAGTAAGACGTGTATATCTGGCGGTGGTGTTGAGGCTGTTGTGGCCAAGTAAGGTTTGCACTGAGCGTAAATCAAGGCCTTGTTCCAACAGGTGCGTGGCATAACTGTGGCGTAAGTTGTGTGGGCTGATAGATTTATGAATGTTGCACTCAGCAATGACTCTTTTTAACGCCTTCTGAATCCCCCCTTTATCTATCATCGAATCCGGTTTACCGTCTTTACCAGGAAACAGCAGGCGTTGATGGCGATGGGTTTGCCAGTAATAGCGCAGTGCTAACAAGGTACGTTTAGGCAAAGGAACGAATCTATCCTTGCCGCCTTTAGCATCCCGGATATGCACCTGCATTAACTGTGAATCGATATCACCGACTTGCAATGAAATGCCCTCACCGAGGCGGAGCCCCATACAGTACAAGGTCAGAAAGAAGACCTGATATCGCAACTTATGTGTGAGGCTAATGACAATAGCCACTTCAGCGGGGCTCAGAATATCTGGTAAGTGATTGACTTGCGGAGGCTTAACGATGTTGAGCCACTGCCACTGTTTATCTAACACGTAGCGGTAAAAGAACTGTAAACCGTTACGGTCAAGCTTAACGGTGCTCCATGAGTGTGACTCAATCAGCTGAGCGAAGTAGCGCTTTAAATCATCGGTGGTAAGGTTGTCGGGACAACGGTCAAAGAAGGCGGCTATACGCCGTACCGCACGGCTGTATGCATCGATGGTGGCAGGCCGCTTGCCTTGCAGAATCAAGTTGGTAAGATGTTGTTCATAAAGTAAATCAAAACGTTGTTGTTCGGATGTGTTCATGACAATACTCCTAGGATGGCAACCTCAATTAGGCGCCTCTAGAAAGTATTTAGGATGAGAGCATAGATATGTGTTTTTATCTTTTTTGCCGCATAGCGGCTTCGTTCAACAAG
>NZ_VKGK01000071.1 GCF_007197645.1 Shewanella hanedai | reverse complement strand
TTTCTGGCAGGGAATACGGGTTTCCTGTATATTCCAGATAATCCGTCATATCTGGATCATGCTCCATGAAAGCGTTTCCAGCGAGCGCCGTGACCCGTGTGAGTGCTGGTTGTAATCTCCCCAAATGTGCTGGTTGAAAATTCCCCAGTTTGAGGACTGTGCGTGATCGTCATGGGGGCATGCCCCCATGACGATCACGCGGCACATTTATCCCTGCTGATGCCAAAGGAAGGGCGAGCAGGTGATAGGACTCAGGGAGGTCGTTTTGATCCAGGAACTCAAAAGACAGGGGCTCAGCATCAGCGCCATCGCGCGCCAGACAGGGCTCGATCGCAAGACAGTGAAGAAGTATCTGGCCAATGGGCTGGAGACTCCAGCCTATGCACCGCGTAAACCGGTGGCCAGCGCAGCAGAACCTTATCGAACCTATCTGTTGGAGCGGATGGCAAGTTATCCCGGACTTTCATCGCGCAGGCTGCATCGTGAAATTCGCGACATGGGATATGACGGTGCCTATTCATCGCTGACGGAATATCTCCGGCAAATCCGCCCCCCGCTGCCCAGGCCTTATGAGCGGCGCTTCGAGACCGGAGCCGGCGTTCAGGCGCAGGTCGATTTTGCGGAATTCCAGACAGTCTTCACCGGCGAGCCAGGCATCGTGCGCAAGGTCTGGTTGTTCAGCATGGTGCTGGGGCACAGTCGCTGGCTGTGGGGACGTTTCTGCCCGAACCAGGGTCTGGAAACAGTGATGCGTTGCCACATCGCCGCCTTCGAGGCGATGGCGGGCTGCTGCACGGAAATTCTCTACGATCGCATGAAGACCGCTGTCATCGGTGAGGATGATGCGGGCGTGGTGACCTACAATGCCTCGCTGGTGGCGCTTCTGGCCCATTATGGCAGCGCCCCCAGAGCCTGCCAGCCCTATCGCGCCAAGACCAAGGGCCAGGTCGAGCGACCCTTCCGCTACATCCGTCAGGACTTCTTCCTTGGCCGCAGCTTCCATGATCTCGATGACCTCAACGCCCAGTTCGACGTCTGGCGCGCGGATATCGCCAACGCGCGGGCACATGCCACCACCGGGCGGATCGTGCAGGAGCATTTTGCACAGGAGCAGCCCCATCTGCATCCATTGCCTGCCCTGCGCTACGATGCTGTTCTGAGCGTCGAGCGGCGGATCAGCCGCGAGGGGATGGTGGCGGTGGCCGGCAATTATTACAGTGTGCCTGACACTGCCCGCCGTCGCGTGGTCGAGATCCAGCACCATACACATGAAGTCCTGATCTTCGAGGAAGGGAAACTCATCGCCCGGCATCCCGTGCTGGAAGGCAAAAACCGTAAGCGGATCGAGCCAGGCCACCGCAAGGCCCCACCGGTTCAACACGCCGAGATGTTGCCGACGACACCGGCGGTGCCGATCCTCCAGCGTCCTCTGGCTTTCTACGGCGCGGTGGGTGAACGCCTGGCCAACATCAATGCCAAAGGGACCGCATGATGTCTGTCACCGAACGCATCCGACAAAGCCTGCTGGCTCTCCATATGGCACGCGCCCTCGAAACGCTTGATCACACGCTGGGCAGGCTGGAAAAGGGCGAGATCAGCGCCATCGAGGCCATCGACGATCTGCTGGCCGAAGAACTGAACCTGCGCGAGGGACGGCGCATCAGCGTAGCACTGCGCACCGCCCGCCTCATGCCGATCAAAACTATCGAGAGCTTCGACTTCTCGTTCCAGCCTTCACTCGACAGGCATCGCATCACCGCGCTGGCCCAGCTCGAGTTCATCAATCGGGCCGAGGTGTTGCATTTTCTGGGCCCGCCAGGCACCGGAAAATCCCATCTGGCCACAGCCATCGGCGTGGCCGCCGTCAGGGCCGGACGCAGCGTCTATCGCTGCTCTCTGGCAGAACTGCTCGAGGCGCTCACCAGAGCCGAACGCGAGGGGCGTCTGGCCGAGAAAATTCGCTTCTACACGCGGGCTTCGCTGCTGATCGTCGATGAAATTGGCTACCTGCCAATCACGCCAGGTGGTGCCAACCTCTTCTTCCAGCTGGTCAATGCCCGCTACGAAAAGGGAGCGATGATCCTGACCTCCAATCGCGGTTTTGCCGAGTGGGGCGAGGTCTTCGGCGACCCGGTCGTCGCCACCGCGCTGCTCGACCGGCTACTTCACCATGCTGTCGTCGTCCACATCGAAGGTGCCAGCTATCGCCTGCGCCAGCATGCCGATCTGATCCCCGAGCATACACGGGCCCACGCCAATCTGATGCCACCGGCAGCGCCAAAGCGCCGCGGTAGGCCCCCAAAGCATGGAGCTATCGATCACCTCAATGGCTGATCACCATATCCGTGCTGGGGAATTTTCCGACAGCACATGTGGGGAATTTTGAAACAGCATTTACAGCCCGA
>NZ_VKGK01000070.1 GCF_007197645.1 Shewanella hanedai | reverse complement strand
CTGTAACCGTGACGGGTCAAGACTTGTCTGGCCTAGCAGACGGTACCTTGACCGTCACCATGAACGTGACTGATTTAGCCGGTAACACCGGCAACGTCACTGACACCACCGTGCTCGACACGACTGCACCAGGCACTGGCGATGGCGAAAATGTCATTAACTTCCTTGATGGCGGCGATGAATTGGTCAGCGATGTTGAATCAACCAGCGTCCCACTCTCTGGCCAAGTCGCTGTGGGCAGTACCGTCAACAGCATCACCATCAGTGATGGCACCACAACGATCACCGTTAACGCTGCCGACATCACGGTCGCCGCAGACGGCACTGTAACCGTGACAGGCCAAGACTTGTCTGGTCTCGCTGATGGCACTTTAACCGTCACCATGAACGTGACGGATTTAGCGGGTAATACTGGCAACGTCACTGACACCACCGTGCTCGACACGACTGCACCAGGCACTGGCGATGGCGAAAATGTCATTAACTTCCTTGATGGCGGCGATGAATTGGTCAGCGATGCTGAATCAACCAGCGTCCCACTCTCTGGCCAAGTTGCTATGGGCAGTACCGTCAACAGCATCACCATCAGTGATGGCACCACAACGATCACCGTTAACGCTGCCGACATCACGGTCGCCGCAGACGGCACTATAACCGTGACAGGCCAAGACTTGTCTGGTCTCGCTGATGGCACTTTAACCGTCACCATGAACGTGACTGATTTAGCCGGCAACACCGGTAATGTCACTGACACCACCGTGCTCGACACGACTGCACCAGGCACTGGCGATGGTGAGAACACCATTAACTTCCTTGATGGCGGCGATGAATTGGTCAGCGATGCTGAATCAACCAGCGTCCCACTCTCTGGCCAAGTTGCTGTGGGCAGTACCGTCAACAGCATCACCATCAGTGATGGCACCACAACGATCACCGTTAACGCTGCCGACATCACGGTCGCCGCAGACGGCACTGTAACCGTGACAGGCCAAGACTTGTCTGGTCTCGCCGATGGCACTTTAACCGTCACCATGAACGTGACGGATTTAGCGGGTAACACCGGCAACGTCACTGACACCACCGTGCTTGATACCACTGCACCGGGAACCGGTGATGGTGAGAACACCATTAACTTCCTTGATGGCGGCGATGAATTGGTCAGCGATGCTGAATCAACCAGCGTCCCACTCTCTGGCCAAGTCGCTGTGGGCAGTACTGTCAACAGCATCACCATCAGCGATGGCACCACAACGATCACCGTTAACGCTGCTGACATCACGGTTGCTGCAGACGGCACTGTAACCGTGACGGGTCAAGACTTGTCTGGCCTAGCAGACGGTACCTTGACCGTCACCATGAACGTGACTGATTTAGCCGGTAACACCGGCAACGTCACTGACACCACCGTGCTCGACACGACTGCACCAGGCACTGGCGATGGCGAAAATGTCATTAACTTCCTTGATGGCGGCGATGAATTGGTCAGCGATGTTGAATCAACCAGCGTCCCACTCTCTGGCCAAGTCGCTGTGGGCAGTACCGTCAACAGCATCACCATCAGTGATGGCACCACAACGATCACCGTTAACGCTGCCGACATCACGGTCGCCGCAGACGGCACTGTAACCGTGACAGGCCAAGACTTTTCTGGTCTCGCCGATGGTACTTTATCCGTCACCATGAACGTGACAGATTTAGCGGGTAACACTGGCAACGTCACTGACACCACCGTGCTCGACACGACTATTGGAAGTCCCTCTGTAACCATCGATGAAGACATCAACAACGATGGCTTCATCAATGACGCTGAGCTTGATGGTCAAATCGACATCACCGTCGCACTAAGCGCCGGCACCGCCGTCGGCGACACATTAGTGGTCACCGACCAAGCGGGCAACACACTGTTCAGCGGCCCAGTGACCCAAGCCATGCTCGACAGCGGCCTGTCCGTTACCATGAATCCACCAGCGACAGGCACTAATGTCACAGTCACTGCAACGGTCACGGATCCGGCTGGCAATACCAGTTCAAATAGTGATACCGCGCTACTCACCAATGCGACTGATGATTCAATAACGGTTGACGAAGATAATGTCGCCTCTGGCAATGTTCTCGCTAATGATGGTTCTGGTCACATCAATGTCACCGGATTCACCATGGATACCAATGGCGATAATGTTGAGGAGAGCTTCGCGGTAAATACTAATGTGACTGTTGCTGGAGGCACCTTAATTATCAACAGTGACGGTGGCTACAGCTTTACACCAGCACCTGATTGGAATGGTGTACTACCTGTTATTACCTACACAACAAACACTGGTGATACAGCAACGCTGACTATCACAGTCGATAGTGTTAGTGATCCTGTAGTTGCAAACGATGACAGCTACACGGTCAACGAAGATGGCTCTATTGCGATTAACTTGCTTGGCAATGATGTGGCCAATGATGGTGGTCTAGCAGTTAAGAGCATCAACGGTGTGACGCTAACCGGCGGAGCTCAAAATATTACAGTAAGTAACGGCACTGTGGTTATCGCCGCCAATGGTGCCATGACCTTTGTTCCAGCCGCAAACTTCAACGGTACTATTAACTTTGATTATG
>NZ_VKGK01000006.1 GCF_007197645.1 Shewanella hanedai | reverse complement strand
TGGCAGAAAGCCTAATTTTAGAGCCTCGACGAACGAGGTCATTTCCTAGGACGGTTAAACGAAGACCTCAGAGATACGCCAGGAATAAAAAATGCCAGTAAGCTTAACTTACCGGCATTAGCGCTATAGCGCTCTTTTTTATGAACAAAATATATTTTTTTATATTCGACTCTCAATAGAGGTTAATTTTTGGTTCATATTTACGTATAATCCCGCTAATACGAATTTCGCCTTGGTTGTAAAATGAGTCAGTTAGTCCCAAAAGTTGAACAAATTCAATATCCTTTTCCTCCAAAGCCTCTCCCTCTGTCTGAATATGAGAAATCTGAGCACAAAGCTAGGATCAAGCAATTACTGATTGATCGTGATGCGGTACTGGTTGCCCATTACTACACCGATCCTGAGATCCAAGCGTTAGCTGAAGAGACGGGCGGATGTGTGTCTGATTCACTTGAGATGGCAAGGTTTGGTCGAGATCATCCTGCTAAGACATTGATCGTAGCCGGGGTTAAGTTCATGGGGGAAACCTCTAAGATTTTAAGCCCTGAAAAAACGGTGTTAATGCCAACGTTAGAAGCCACTTGTTCATTGGACATTGGCTGCCCAATCGAAACCTTCAGTGAATTCTGTGACGCCCACCCTGATCATACTGTTGTTGTCTATGCCAATACTTCTGCCGCGGTCAAAGCCCGCGCTGATTGGGTGGTGACTTCTAGCATAGCTCTTGAAATCGTCGAGCATTTAGACAGCGAAGGCAAGAAAATTATCTGGGGTCCGGACCGTCATTTAGGCAGTTACATTGCCAAAGAAACCGGTGCTGAGATGTTGATGTGGCAGGGTGAGTGTATTGTCCATGATGAGTTTAAAGCCAAAGCGTTACGTGAACTTAAAATACAAACCCCAGAAGCTGCCATTTTAGTCCATCCTGAATCGCCTGCTAGTGTGGTTGAACTTGCTGATGCCGTTGGTTCAACCAGTCAGCTGATTAAAGCGGCTCAGACGATGGATAATGACACCTTCATTGTCGCCACAGATAGAGGCATTTTCTATAAAATGCAGCAAGCTGCACCGGGTAAGACATTAATTGAAGCGCCAACAGGCGGCAATGGTGCCACGTGTCGTAGTTGTGCTCACTGTCCTTGGATGGCGATGAATGGCCTGCAGGCTATCGAAGCTGCATTACTTGCCCAAGATACCC
This sequence comes from Shewanella hanedai, assembly GCF_007197645.1. GTDB lineage: Bacteria > Pseudomonadota > Gammaproteobacteria > Enterobacterales > Shewanellaceae > Shewanella > Shewanella hanedai. Next base: position 214,203 of record NZ_VKGK01000006.1, on the reverse strand, counting down.
GTGTACATGAGATTTTTGTGGATGATGAACTTCGTAAAGAAGCGTTAATCCCCTTAGATCGTATGTTGAATTTTGCGCAGACGTTGAATATGAAAGTGAAAGGCAATGCCTAATGATTAACGGCTAAATTAGTCTTTTTCTTTTAGATTGCTCAATAATATAAAAGCCCTATTTTTATAGGGCTTTTATAATTTTACTTACTTTACATGTAGATAATAGGATAAACTGCAATCCATTAAACAAATGTTGGAATACAAGGATGTTTCTTATGAAGTTTCGTTGGGTTGGAAATTTAACCATCACGAATAAGCTACTTTTAGTCACCATACCCCCGATTTTAGGCTCTATCTTCTTTGGCTGTGCCATTGTCTATAACCAGTATCAGTTGTCCAATGGCTTAGAGCAGGTACAAGTGCTGAGTAAGCTCACTGCTGTCAACAGCGATCTAGTTCATGAATTACAAAAAGAGCGCGGCATGAGTGCCGGGTTTATTGGCTCTAACGGTCAATCTTTTGCTAACAAGCTCAATATCCAAAGAGCTGCAACTGATGAGCAAATGGGTTATTTCAACGACTTTGTGTTTAATAATACCCTGCCTAACACCTTTTCAAATCAACTTACCCAATTATCCAATGAGTTTTCCAACTTAAATACCATGCGTAGTCGTATTAACAACTTAAGCGTATCGGTAAAAGAAGAGGTGGCTTTTTATAGCAAACTCAACAAGGAATTATTGGCGATTGTAGATCAGACGGCAAAAGAGGGAGACAGCCAAGCCATTGCTATTCAAGCGGCGTCATTTAGTGCTTATTTGCAGATGAAAGAGCGTGCAGGACTTGAACGTGCAGTATTAAGCTCAAGCTTTGGCAATCGTGAGTTTAAGCCTGGGATGTTCTTAGGCTTTGCGACGTTAGTGTCTGAACAGCAAAGCTATGAAGAACGCTTTATGGCGTTAGCCACACCTGCTGTTCAGGACAAGTACCGACAATTAATCAACTCGCGTGCTGTTAAAGATGTGGAAGCCTTAAGAAAGATAGCCTTCAGTGGTGACAGTGATGCACTGAGCGCCCAAAGTGCAGAGGAGTGGTTCTCAACGTCGTCAGCTCGAATAGAGTTGGTGCGACAATTTGAAAAGTCCTTGTCAGGTGATTTAATCAGCCAAACTGAGGCGGAGCTATCTGCAGCAAAATCACTAATGTATGGCATTCTTTTGATCATGTTAATCTCTGGCAGTTTAGTTCTGTATATCTCCATGACGGTGGCGAAATATATGCATAACCGTCTTCATCACCTTCATGACAGTGTGACGCAAGCACAGACGAATTTTGACCTCAGTATTCGCATTAAAGGCAACAGTACCGATGAACTTGGTCAATTAGGTAATGCCTTTAATGAGATGATGAATGATTTTGAGCAAGTCATTAATCGCGTGCGAACCAATACGGGCAGTTTGCTTAAGGCCTCTGAACAAATGGAAACTTGTGCCAATGCGATGCAAAGAGATGTCGCAATTGGTCACAGTGAAACTGAGCAAGTGGCCTCTGCCATGACAGAGATGAGTAGTACGGTACAAGAGATAGCATTGAATGCAGTTAAAGCCTCTGAGGCATCGGCAGCGGCTAATATCGAAGCCAAAGCGGGTAACGTCGAGGTCAGTAAAACAGGCCAAAGTATTCATCTATTAGCGGAAGAGATTGGTGAGGCTTCAAAAGCCATTAATGAACTTGATAACGATATTCATGGCATCGTCAATGTGCTTGGCGTGATAAGTGGCATCGCTGAACAGACAAACCTGCTGGCACTGAATGCAGCCATTGAAGCCGCCCGAGCCGGTGAAATGGGCAGAGGCTTTGCCGTGGTAGCCGATGAGGTTCGAAGCTTGGCTCAACGTGCTCAAACCTCAACTGAAGATATTCGAGATATGACCGAACGCCTCAAAAAAGGCGCGGGAGTTGCTGTTCTCGCCATGGAGAAAGGCAAAGCGCAAGCGGAGCTTAGTGTTAAAGAATCAGAAAAAGCCGGACATGATCTTGATAGAATCGTCAATGAAGTTGGGGTGATTGATGCGATGAATGAGCAGATCGCCGCAGCGACCCATGAGCAATCAGCGGTTTCTGAAGAGGTGAGTCGTAACGCTGTTAAGATCAGTGAAATATACCAAAACACCCAAGAAATAGCAGATCAGTTAAGTGCCTTAAACGAAGCATTACTGGCCGATGCAAATATCATGGCTCAAGAGGTTAGTAAGTTTAAGCTGAGTTAATGTCTCTTTGCTGTTTGTATTGCTTTCTAGTAGCAAGCCCTGCGTAATGCAGGGCTTTTTTGTTATTTAACCTGGTGGACAAACTTTATGCAGATAAAGGGGATATCTGTAATGCACTGACCAGTGACCTATTAGAAAGCGGGATAGCGATTATCATTGTGGGATTGAGCTATGCTCTCCAGACGTTTTATCATAGAGACAACTAACGACCAGTTAAAAAATATCTCTAAAATTGAGCATACAAGACATCGAAGTGTGCATGGTTCCATGCTTAATGTGATGGTGGCTTATCAACTAAAAGAGCATAAGCCTCAACTTAATATTACAACGGCTGAACTCAATGCGATTGCTCTGATATTTTTACCGATCTGGGTTTATTTAGTTTTTTAAGCGGGCGTAATAAAAAATTGCGATACGTATTGAAACTTAAGTATACATTGTGAGGTTCTAGATATATTAGATCATATGTAAAGTATGCGGACTTTACATATGGTGAATGGTATGTTAAAAACACCTAAAATAGGTTTAACTTAAGGTGGGTTAATAATGCATTATAAATTCAGTATTATATTTTTTATAACAAAGCTGCTTTTATCATGTATCTTAACTCTTCTACCTACTATTTTATTAGCGGTTGAATCATCAATCCACCTTGATAACATGTCAAAAAGAGATGGGTTATCTGATGGTACCATTAACGCTATAGTTCAAGACCATCAAGGGTTTATATGGATTGCTACTGAAAATGGATTGAATCGATATGATGGTGCTCAAGTTAAATATTTTAAGCATGATTCATACGATGAAAGTTCAATATCAAGTAATAAAGTTCGCTCACTATTAAAAGACTCTAACGATATACTTTGGGTTGGAACTACATCAGGTTTAAATAAATACAATCCATACTCTGAAACATTTAAGCATTATAATTTTTCAGGTAATAATGTATTAAATTATGTAAGTGTCAATACAATATCAGAAGATGGTCTAGGCAACATCTGGATTGGTACAATGGATCAAGGGGTTTATCGAATTGATATTAAAAATGAAAAGATTGAACATTTTCAGAATCTAGACAATGAGCCAACAAGCTTACTTGATAACACAGTTTGGAAGTTATTTAAGGATAGTTATGGTGATCTATGGGTTGGGACAAATAAAGGGCTTCAAAAGTATGTTCCTAGATTGAATAATTTTATTAAATTTAATAGTTCTAAACTAGACAATGAAAGTATGTTTAAAGGAGCTGTTAACTCTATTGTTGAAGACAGTTTTGGTTCGCTTTGGCTAGGCGGTTCAGGAATAAGTAAATATAACTACCAGACAGGTGAGTTCGAACAAGTATTTATTCCAAAGGATATAAGTGAGAATAATATATACCCAGTTTATGCACTTTCAATTGGTCAAGAAGAGCGTGTGTGGATAGGAACAAAAAATGGTCTTATTGTATATGATTTTAGAAATCAGCAATTCAACTATTATAAACAACAGATAAGTGATCAAAATAGTTTAATTAGTGATCATATCAATTATATATTTACTGACATACAAGCGATAACTTGGATTGGTACTAAAAGTGGAATTAGCAAATATCACAATAACTTACAGACTTTTAACCATGTTCGAGTACAGCCAGATAACCTAGATGGTCTTAGTAGCAATAACGTCATGTCTATTTTAGAAGACAGTCGTAAAAATTTATGGGTTGGTTCAGACAAAGGTATTGACCGATTTGATAGTAAAAATAATAAGCTCAAGAAATTATTTAACATAAATGATCCAGTTTCGGTGCGCTTAATCTTTGAGGATAGTTCCAACAACATATGGGTGGGAACATGGGGTCACGGTTTGTACCATTATAATTCTGAAAAAGACAGTTTAATCTCTGTTCAATTTCCATCACACATTTCACAAACTTTCATTTCGAAAATTATTGAATCTCGTTTTGGTTTCATATGGATTGGCACTTCAAAAGGGATAATAAAATATGATAAAACTAGCTCTGAATATACATATTTGAAACATAATCTATTAGGGCAGCAAAGTTTAGATAATTATATAGTTAGTTCCTTGCTTGAAGACCGTCATGGTATGCTGTGGATAGGCACAAACAAAGGGCTTTATCAATATAATCCAATATCTGAAACCTTGAAGCGCTACATTCATGACGCTTTTAATAAAAGTAGTTTGAATAGTAATGATGTACATGATATTGCTGAGGATTATCTTGGAACCCTGTGGGTTGCAACAACGGTTGGCTTTAATAAATACCTACCAAGTATTGATGCATTCACCCATGGTCAAAAAACATTATGCCTAACAGATAATACTATTAATGCAATCCTTGAGGATGACTCAAATCAACTTTGGTTCAGTTCTAATAGTGGGCTTGTACAATTCAATCCTGAAAGTGAATTATACAATAACTATGATGTTTATGACGGTTTACAAAGCAACAAGTTTTATAAGAATTCAGCATTTCGTAACAGTAAAGGAGAGTTATTTTTTGGTGGGAGTAATGGCTTCAATAGATTTATTCCTGAAGCTATAAATAAGAATGATTTCTTACCACCAGTTGTTATAACTGGATTTTCACTATTTAATAAATCGGTACCTATTCGCAAAAATACTTCATTAAGTTCAGCAAGCATCAGTAAGGAGAAAGTTGAAGCAAAAAATAATTTTATGCTTTTACATAGTATTACCCAAACAAAGATATTGAAGCTATCTTATTTACAGTCCATGTTCTCATTTGAGTTTGCAGCATTAAATTATTTTAACTCAAATAAAAACCAGTATGCATATAAAATGGAGGGTCACGATAAAGAGTGGATAATGACCAATAGCAAAAATCGTATTGCTACTTACACAAACCTTGACAGTGGTGAGTATATTTTTCGGGTAAAAGCCTCAAACAATAACAATTTATGGAATGATGAGGGAACTTCTATTCGTATTCACATTAGTCCACCATGGTGGAAGTCGAATGTGATATATATAGTGTATCTGCTATTAATGTTATTGACTATATATTTGTTTGTCGTATTCCGTACTCGTAGATTAACCAGGCAATCACATATTCTTGAACTGACTGTTGCCGAACGAACCCAAGAAATAGAGAACTTGTTATCAATGAAGGAACAAGAGTTTGCAAATATATCACATGAGTTAAGAACTCCTCTTACTCTTATTATTGGCCCAATTACAGAGTTGTTACGTATTGAGCAACAAGATGAGAAAATAAAAAGTCTTAAGCTTATAAAAAGAAATGGGAACAGGCTATTAAGATTAATTGAACAATTACTCAATATTGAGTCTTTCCGAGTCAAAAGTGTTACAGAGCAAGGTGTGCAGTCATTTTCCTTTCTAATTAGCAGTATCGTCGATGTTTTTAGTGATTTTGCTAAGGATAATAATATAGAACTAAGAATTATAAATCTTGAAAACGTTTTCTTTAGTTTTACACAAGACGCTTTCGATAAAGTAATGCTGAATTTATTATCTAATGCCATTAAGTATACACAATCTGGAGGTGTTATTACTGTATATTCAGAAAGAACTATTGCTAATGAATTAATGATTGAAGTGAAAGATTCTGGGATCGGTATTGCAGAGGAGTTGCAGGGCGTTGTGTTTGAACGTTTTACTCGAGGACAGGATAGTATAAATGAACAGGTGACAGGTTCTGGTATTGGCCTGGCGTTGGTGAAAGAAATAGTTGAAATGCATCAAGGATATATTGATTTAGAAAGCAAGGTTAATCAAGGCACGACCATTAGAGTTTACTTACCAATTATCAATGAAGTTTCTAGAGAACAATTTGATTTAACAAATAATTCTAGCCATAACAACATTGTGAACTTAGGTCTACCTGAGCAAGTGTCACTCAGAGGATTAAGAGAGCAAACAAAAGATGGGAGTGATTTAACTAAATACAATAACCTAACAAAACGTTCAATTAAATCTGATGATACTCAAACGAGTTTATTGTTGGTTGAAGATGATCCTGATATGCGACAATTTCTGATCGACACTATTGGAAAAAAATACCAAGTCTTCATTGCTAGAGATGGAGAGCAAGGATTTAATATCGCGACGACTGAAGTGCCAGATATTATTATCAGCGATGTAATGATGCCGGTAATGAATGGTATAAATATGGTACGTAAATTAAAATCACAAAAAACCACAAGTCACATTCCCATTATTTTTCTTACTGCAAAAGGTGATCATAAAAGCCGGATGGTCGGTTTACAAGAGCAAGCCAATGACTATTTGGTCAAACCATTTAATGCTGACGAGCTATTGTTGCGAGTCAGTAATTTACTCTTGATTCAATCACAGTTACGACATAAGTTTATTAAGCAACTAGAAGAGTTAAAACTAAAAAAATCACCCTTTAATTCTCCTAAACTTAGTGCTAAACAAATAGGGATTATTGAAAATAACACAACTCAAGATGGAACTGTACATAATGATTTCGCTCCATCTGAGTTGGCAGAACACTACTTTATGCAACAGGTTAATGAATATCTTAACGATAACTTTCAACACGAAAATATTAATGTAGACAGCTTAGCTAACGCCCTATCAATTAGTGAAAGACAATTAAGACGAAAATTTAAAGCCTTGATCGCCATGACACCTGGTGACTATCTGCGTCACTTTCGTCTCGAAAGAGCTGCATTACTTTTAGGACAGGGTAAGCCTGCAGGAGATGTCTCTTTCCTAGTGGGTTATTCATCTCATAGTAGTTTTTCCCAAAGTTTTAAACAGAAATATGGGGTGGCGCCAAGTGACTTCACTACACGTTAATCTACCAATAGCAGGCCTTTAAGAAAACTAATCGTCTAAAATTAATACCCTTTTGTATGATTGATTATCAGAAGATAAGGGGATGTCCGGTTAACAACAATAACTGTCAACTTTTCTACAGTATTTTATCAATTGTCCGCATATCGACAGCATAAAGTTATGTTTTCGATAACGGATAATATCTTGAATAGGATTTAATTCAGTACACGAAATATATATTTAGTAGTCAACACTTGCTATCTATGATGGCTAAGTATGACTTTTACATCGAAAGAAATAAAAGGAAGTTTTATGAAGAATGTTATATGTATTGTTGTTATATTTTTTTTCTCCATTAATTCTTATGCGTTAGATGAAAGAAACTGGATGAGGGATATAAATGGTTCAACCAAACTAACTCACTTAACCATTCCTGGCACCCATGACTCTGCGGCCTTTAGGACGACATCGCTTGCCGAAACTCAGGATTGGAGTATTAGAGAGCAGCTTGAAAATGGCATTCGCTTTTTTGATATTCGTATAAGTAATCGAATAGGCAGTGTTAATGACTTTGAACTTCGACATGGAGATATATTTCTAGGGAGCTTTAATGATCTGGTGATGGATGAGGTTGAAAGCTTTTTAGATGCACATGATGGTGAAGTTATTTTCATGTCCATAAAACACGAAAAACCAAACTTTCTTGCTGATGATGGACTTGATATTAGCAGATTAAATCAAGATTATATTAATGCACCGGGAACTAAGTTTTATCAACATTCGATTACCGGTAGCACGGAGTTAGATACTGTACGTAGTCATATTGTTCTGTTCAATCGCTATACTCCAAACAATGACAGCGTTGGAATTGGTTGGAAAAATGATCTGTTAAAAATTCAAGATGAGTATGAGCTTGATACTGAATGCTACGAGCAAGTCATTATCCCTGCTACACCTTTTTCAGATGCTGTAACCCAAAGAATATGTGGTCCCCAAGTGGGTTTGGATTACCCTAAAAAAGCACTTCAGGTGAAAGAGCATTTAGATGAAGCTCATTTAGATTTTAACAGTTCTAAAATTTGGATTAATTTTGCAAGTGCACAATATAATGGTTTTTATATCAGTAATACAGCTGACTATGTTAACCCTAAAGTAAAAGAGTATTTTTATAGTGGTGTTGGATCGACTGAAAATATTGGGTCTATTATTTTAATGGATTATCCAAACCGCACAGCAAACCTTATTAGTGACATTATTAATAACAATGACAGGAGCTCTAGCTCTAATACTAATATTATTCCATCTGGTAATTTGGGCTCCGCGATAACTGATGGTTTTTGGGGAACTTGGGGGAGTATTGTCAAATGTTCAAGTGGTCAATATGTCTATGGATATAAACTTAAGTCAGAGTCGGAAGGAGGGGATGATACTGCTTTAAATGGCATTGAATTATGGTGTGGTAATTCAGATGTTGGTGTCAACTTTCCAATTCAAAGTGCGACTGGTCCATACGGAGATTGGGGGGGATTATCTAGCCTTTGTCCATACTACTCCCAACCTGTAGTTGGCTTTGATATAAAGATTGAACCTAAGCAAGGTGATGACGACGATACGGCTGCAAACGACATCGATTTATATTGTAAAGATGGTCCAATGATTAACGCCCCAACCAATAACGGTCAATGGGGTAATTGGACACCAAGACAAAACTGCCCGAGTGGACAGGCAGTAACAGGTATTATTACACGTGTAGAAGATAGTCAAGGAGACGGTGATGATACAGCACTCAATGGTGTCAGACTGATTTGTGAAGATTTTTAGACGAAATTACCATATTGAAAGCCCACTAACTGAGCCAGTTGGTGGGCATACTCATATTACGTGTTCACAATCGGCCATATCTATATATTAATTAGTATTAGAGTGTGATTATTTTTAAAATCAAATGGTTGAAAAGACCTTGAGCTCTTTGTTATAACAGATGCTAACCCTTAGTATATATGGCGGTGAGTTAGGCTCTTTTCGGTAAAGAAGGAACCCTACAATAAGGTGCTATAAACCTAGTAATTGTTAGCTATGATTGAAACGAAAAATGCCTAACATCTCTGCTAGGCATTTTCTAAATATGGCGGTGAGTTAGGGATTCGAACCCTAGATGGGCTATAAACCCATACACACTTTCCAGGCGTGCGCCTTCAGCCACTCAGCCAACTCACCAAATTTTATTGTTTAATTACCTTGTAAACAAAGTTTTAAACTTGGAAATCGTTAACAAATCACTAAGCCGAGCTGACGGGCTTTCTCTGTTAACGGAGCCGTACTTTACGCAAAAGCCTGAAGATGGTCAAGCGATAAAACTGATATTTCAATCGTTTGCATATTAGGTAATCAAATCGCGTATTTTTGTGTCACTCTACATGATTTAGCGCAGAGAGGTGGGTTTACTATGTCTCTCTGCTATTGAACCGTGTTTCTAGAATCGTGCCCACAATCTCTTCAACAACGGTTTCTACAAGAGTGGGCTGAACATGTAAAAGAACTGCTCTATCACTCGTTTGTATACCGGACGCTTTCGCCAAACTTGGTGATCTACCTGAACTGAATCATCAATATAACTTTGCTGCAGCTTACCGAGTTTCTGTGTAAAGGCGACATCGTCTACCGCAAGCGTGACTTCACTGTTTAGCCATAAACTGCGCATATCAAGATTAACGGTGCCAATTAAGCAGTGATTTTGGTCTATCACCACGGATTTTGTGTGCAGCAGTCCGCCTTTAAAACGGTAGATCTTAACGCCAGCGCTAAGAAGTTCACTGAAGAAAGAACGGCTGGCCCATTTCACCATGGTCGAGTCATTTCGGTAGGGAATGATCAATTCGACGTTGACACCACGGTGCGCCGCCGACACCAACGCAAACATCAAGCCTTCACTAGGAACGAAGTAGGGCGTGGTGATCACAATTTCAGATTTCGCTTGGTAGATACTTAGCAGCAAAACCTGATGGATAATTTCAGTTGGCATCCCGGGCCCTGAAGGGATAACTTGCAGTATGTCGACTGGATTATCTGCATCCAGACTTATGCACTTAGGCGCTTCTGGTAGGTGTCTATGATTCGTTTCAACCTCCCAGTCCCAACTGTTAATCGTATTGAGTACTGGTACGTTTGAGCCAGTGAGTCTGACCATGACATCGATCCATTGTCCCACATGGGCATTTTGCTTAAAAAATGCTGGATCCACCATGTTCATTGAACCTGTGTAGCCGATACAGTTATCGATAATGACGATCTTACGGTGCATTCTCAGGTCAAGCCGTCTGAAGAACATTCTCAATGGACTCACCAGTAGGGCATTGGTGACCTCAATGCCATTTTTCCTGAGTTGTTTTGGCCAGTGACTTTTAAAAAATTGACGACTTCCGGCGGCATCAAGCAGTAGTTTAACATCCACGCCTCGGTTAGCGGCGTCAATCAATGCTTGAGCGACATTATCGGCTAAGCCGCCAGGGTGCCAAATATAAAACTCAAGGTTAATTGAGCTTTGCGCATTGTTTATGTCGGAGATCATCGAGTTTAAGATCTCTTGTGGCGTTGTTTGCAATTCGAGTTGGTTGTTCCCTAACGAAGGTATGCCTAATCTGTTTTCGCAAAGGGCACTGATTGAGTGGCCGTATTGACTCAGTTCTTTGGGCTGATATTGGCGAAACTTAAACAGATCGGCAAACCATTCTCGATAGGGGGCATACATTAATTTTGCTCGATTTTCTCTGGCTTTGCCCCAGTTTTGCTCTCCGATGAGAAGGTAGCCGATGACACCAAAAAATGGCACAAAATAGATCACCATCATCCACGCTAAAGACACACCTATACTGCGACGCTTAATGATCACTCGAATAGCGACACCGGCTGCAATTAACCAGTATGCAAATAGACCCACGAAGGTTAAAATTTGATAAAACTGTTCCATATTCTCTGCTTGGGCTGGTATTGATTGATGTGAGTAACGATTGAAATGCAAGTCTAGTGTGCATTGTTTTTAAAAATTAATACAGATAGATATTTAGTTTGTTTGTTGGGCTGTGCATTGCGAGAGTGTGCATTGATAGAGTCCTGACCTCAGTCTAAAGTTAAGGAATTGGATAATAAAATTGAAACTTAAATTCAAAATTACAGTCTGCCTAGTGATGTTGCTCTTATTTGGATCCGCAGCCTATGTTTACTCGGTTAATGAAGCGAATGGAGAGAATCTGATCATGAGCAGTGCTAAATCGCCACTTTTCTTATCTCAATGTGTGGAAAATACTGCAATATTGCCGTTAGATACCGATGGCAAGCTGAGTGTCAGTGTCTGGAATATCTATAAGCAACAAAGATCGAGCTGGAGCTCTGTATTAACAGAGTTGCTTGATAGCAGTGAGCTTGTTTTGCTTCAAGAGGCTAAGTTATCAACGGGGCTTAAAAGCTTCTTACAAGAAGACAGTCATCAGGTGTTGATGGCTAAAGCATTTAAAGTCTTTAAAACGCCGATAGGTGTGATGAATCTTGCCAAGGTGTCAGCAGAATCAGCCTGCGCTTATCAGGCCATTGAACCGTGGATCCGTTTTGCTAAGTCTGCGCTGGTGTCTACATACCCTTTATCTAATGGCGAAAACCTATTAGTGGTTAATTTGCATGGGATCAATTTTGCTTGGCGCTTAAAGGAGTACAGGAAACAAATTAGTTTATTAGCGGAGCAGATCAAGGCACATAATGGCCCTGTTATCATGGCTGGTGATTTTAACACTTGGCGACAGGGGCGGGTCGATATGATTGGTGAGTTTATGCTCCAACTGGGCATGACAGAAGCGAAATATGCTGTTGATAAACGCAATCGAGTATTTGGATTAGCGTTAGATCATCTCTATTACAGCGGACTAGTGTTAGACGAGGCGCACGTGACACCCACTAAGGCATCTGATCATAATCCGATACAAGCCAGTTTCTCTCTTATACAGAAGAATTAATGATATGGATCTGTGTTCCTATCATGTAATGACTTCTCACCATCAATAGTAGGTACTCTTTCGTGCAGCAATTATTGCAATCCCATTTCGGTTTCAGTGAATTTCGCCCTGGCCAAGAGCAAGTTGTGACAGCCATTCTTAATGGACAAAGCGCCGCGGCAATATTCCCTACTGGCTCGGGGAAATCGCTCTGTTATCAGCTGCCTGCGCTTTGTTTACCCCATTTGACCTTAGTCGTATCTCCACTACTTGCATTGATTCAAGATCAAATTAATTTTCTTAAGAGTAAGGGCATCGCAGCAGCGAGCATAGATTCAGCTCAAAGTCGGGAAGAAGCGAATGACGTCATGAGAGGCGTTCGCACCGGCGAGATAAAGATTTTAATGATCTCAGTAGAGAGGTTGAATAATGAGCGCTTTAGGCAGTTTATCGCTGAAGTAGCAATTTCGCTCTTAGTGGTCGACGAAGCTCACTGTATTTCTGAATGGGGTCATAATTTTCGTCCTGATTACCTTAAACTGCCAAGGTATCAACAGGAGTTAAATATTTCTCAGACCTTACTGTTAACCGCGACGGCGACACCTAAAGTGATCCAAGACATGGGCAGTAAGTTTGGGATCTTGCCTGAGAATGTGATCCTGACAGGTTTTTATCGACCTAACCTGCATTTAGCGGTCAAGGGCGTGAGGAGTAATGAGAAAATCGATGTGCTTTCTCACTGGCTACAAAGTCGACTCAACAGCTCTGGAATTATTTATGTGACTCTTCAGCAGACTGCCGAGCAGGTTGCCGCACAACTTAGTGCTCGAGGGATAGCGGCTAAAGCTTATCATGCTGGCATGTCATCCGATGTTCGCCAATCAATTCAGCATGAATTTATGTCTGGTGGTCAGGGGATTATTGTCGCCACAATTGCGTTTGGTATGGGCATTGATAAGAGTGATATACGGTTTGTCGTTCATTATGATCTGCCTAAATCAATCGAAAACTATGCGCAAGAGATCGGACGAGCAGGGCGTGACGGTGGTGAATCTGATTGTCTGGTGCTGGCTAATGGGGATAACTTAAGCACATTAGAAAACTTTGTATACGGCGATACACCCGAGCCTAGTGGTATTGCAGTGGTACTAAAGGAGATCAAGAAAGCGGCAAGTAACAGCACGGGTAGTGCCAATCCTCAATGGGAAATTGTGCTCAATAGTCTCTCTAACCAATCCAATATACGGCCTTTATCTTTGAAGACTTTATTGGTGTATTTAGAACTACTAAACATCATTAAGCCAACGTATAGCTACTTTGCTGAGTACAAGTTTAAATTTCTTATTCCAGAAGCGGAGGTTGTTGAGTATTTCAAAGAGGAGAGGCGTGACTTTATACGTGCTTTGTTCTCAACCGCTGACAGAGCTAAAATCTGGTCCAGTGTCAATTTTGACGCATTAAATCAGCATTATGCAAGTGATAGGCAACGAGTGTTAAAAGCGATCAATTACCTCGATGAAAAGGGAATGATTGAACTGCAAAGTAAACAGATGACGCAAGTTTATCAAGTTTTAGATAGCCAGTTTGATGAGCAAGCGCTGACAGTGACCTTGTCTTCACGTTTTTCCGATAAGGAAGTGAGTGAAGTTGCCAGAATCAATGAGCTCGTGGCATTGTTTACCTCTACTCAATGTTTGAGCCGACAACTGGCTCATTATTTTGCTGACGAGCAAATGATACAAGATTGCGGCGTGTGCTCCGCGTGTCGAGGTGAGCCCGCTATTTTCCCGCCAGCTCTTTATGTTAAGCCGCTTAATGAATATGACTTTCATCAAGTCTGTTCTGCTGCCGTGGTAAAACTCGGTACAGCCTGTACGCCTGTGTTGCTCACGCGTTTTCTGTGTGGTTTGACCACGCCAATGTTCACTAAACTCAAGATGAGATCCTGTCCCGGTTTTGCACAATTTGAGAAATACCGATTTGCTGATGTAAAGTCATGGGCCACTACAAATTTACCGGGAATGGCGATGTTGTAACGCTATGTTTCAACATCGAGACAGATGCTGAAAAATGTTGTGATACATGGTTTACTGTGTCGCAAAAGATAATACCAATCAGTATAAAGATTTGATCGCTCAGCGAGAGTTTAGCGGTGCTGAGGCAAGGTAATTAATTGCTCCTGCATTAATGACATTCACCACATCCATGTGGCTTGCAACGAGTGAAGAGCATAGTTATTCTACGGTTAAGCTCGTTAACACAGGATCAGAACCGCTAAAACTCGCCTGTAAGGAGTGTTTTTGGCTGCCTACTTCTACGTTGAATGAACTCATAAGGGAACAACCATTATGTCTTCCATTCGCCTTGAATTAGTTTGCCAAAAGACACTTTGAGTAGATCAACTTCTTATACTGATTGGTATAGCCCTCTTTTTAAACGTAAAACTAAAATAATAATGAATTGGGAATAGGTATGAAAAAAGTAAAATTGTCATTGATCATCGGATTAACACTGGCGGGATTGACGGCGTGTCAGTCAGCGGATAATACGCAAGCTCCGCAAGTTACGGCGTCACAAGAGCGAGTCAGTTTCAGTCAGTTCTCATCGCAGTTTGTTAATCAGTTTTGGCAGGAATCACCGACTTGGGCGCTATACAGCGGCTATCATAAATATGACGGTGTGTTAAAAGTACCCAATGATGAAAATCGTCAATTATCAATAAAATTCAATGAGCAACAACTGGCGAAATTGGCCAAATTTGATATCGCAATGCTCACAGCTAATGAATTGATTGATTACCGTTTAATTGAAAACCTATTACAGCGGGATTTATGGGACATCAATACCTTTAAGTCCTGGCAATGGAACCCAAGTATTTACAATGTCGCTGGAGGATTTGCCCAGCTGATTAATGAAGATTTTGCTCCACTTGATTCTAGACTTCGCTCTGTGCTTTCTCGAATGGAAAATGTGCCTGCTTATTATGAAGCTGCGCGCAGTAACATTGCTAACCCTACGCTGGAACATACGCAATTAGCTAAGATGCAGAACCAAGGTGCGTTTTCGGTTTTCTCAGAGGACTTACTGGATAAAGCAAAAAACTCAGGATTGACAACAGAAGAGAAGACATTGTTCACCAAACGGTTTAACGCGTCAACGAAGGCCATTAATGAACATATTGAATGGCTGTCAGCGTTAGAAACTCAATTAGAAAAAGAGGGGGCGCGCAGTTTCAGAATTGGTGAAGAGCTTTACGAACAGAAGTTCTCTTTTGATATTCAGGCGGGCATGAGCGCTAAAGCCCTCTATGAAAAGGCATTGGCTGATAAGTCTCGAGTTCAGGAAGAGATGGCTAAGATCACTACCCAACTTTGGTCTACTTATTTCACTACACCTCAGCCAGTGGATAAGAACAAAGCCACACGGCAATTGATTGATAAACTCTCCTCTAAACATGTTAAACGTGACGCGTTTGTCGATGAAGTCAGGGCTCAGATCCCTGAGCTGGTAAAGTTTGTTAATGACAACAACTTGGTGACACTTAACCCAGAGAAACCACTGGTTGTGCGCGAAACGCCTGAGTACATGCGCGGTTTTGCTGGTGCATCTATCAGTGCGCCAGGTCCTTATGAGAAATCGAGCAATACCTATTACAACGTCACACCGCTTGATGCCATGGATGATGAGTCTGCTGAAAGCTATCTACGTGAATACAACCACTGGATATTGCAGGTGCTGAATATCCATGAAGCTATTCCTGGTCATTACACTCAGCTGGTATATTCAAACGAGTCACCGAGTTTGATAAAAAGCTTGTTCGGTAATGGGGCAATGGTCGAAGGCTGGGCGGTATACACTGAACGTATGATGCTTGAAGAGGGCTATGGTAACTTTGAGCCTGAGTTGTGGTTGATGTATTACAAATGGAATCTCAGAGTTATCGCAAATACCTTGCTTGATTACAGTATTCAGGTGAAAGGCATGACTGAGGAGGAGGCGATAGTCTTAATGACTGAAGAAGCCTTCCAGCAAACGGCAGAAGCTGAAGGTAAATGGAGACGTGCAACACTAAGTCAGGTGCAGTTGACCAGCTATTACTCAGGCTACCGTGAGATTTACGATTTTCGGGAGGAGCTAAAAACCACTGAAGGCGATGGGTTCGATTTAAAGGACTTTCACGAGCAGTTTTTAAGCTATGGCAGTGCACCAGTTAAGTATGTACGTGAGTTAATGTTAAATAACTAAGGCGTATATAAGTTGATTTCACTAAAGCCAGAGATGATCTGGCTTTTTTTATGCCTGTTTTAAGGCTTGTTAACGTTAACTCGCTAGCAAATTCACGATTGATAATAAAAATAACTAGCGATTCACATTTGTCTATAGTACTGTGATGATAATCATTCGTATTTGCATTAGGGTTGTAATGAGAAAAGTTCTGTTAGTTGATGATGATCTTGTTTTTAGGGAGCTATTAGAGCAGGTACTCATGGAAGAAGGTTATCATGTTATCGGCGCAGAAGATGGTATTGCAGCTTTATCAGTATTGGAAAACGAGAGCCCAGATCTGATTTTGCTGGACATCATGATGCCAAACTTAGACGGTTTTGGTTTAATGGAAGCACGAAAAGAGCAGATCCCTGTGATCATCATCTCAGCGATTGACGGTGAAGATGATCGGATTAAAGGTTACGAATTAGGTGCTGATGATTTTCTCAGTAAACCATTTAGTGTCAAAGAGTTATTGGTTCGCATGTCTGCACTGCTGCGACGAGTGGATCTGGTTCGTTCAGAACGAACATGCTCCATTGAGTTAATTAGCGATGAAGTTGAGTTTGATGAACTGCAGCATTGTGTCTCTATTGCATCTAAACGGGTGTTATTGACGCAAACAGAATTTAAATTACTCAAATATCTATTTGAGCGAAAAGGAGAGGTGATCACCAAGCAAGAGCTCCAGCGTAGTGTTTTGCAAAAAGAGCTTGGTCGATTTGATCGAAATTTAGATATGCATGTCAGTAATACGCGCAAAAAACTGGCGGATATTAAATTACCTAAAACCTTAATCAATACCGTTAGAGGACAGGGATACAGCTTTGCAACTTAATGGCAATAAAGTGATACTAAATACGAGATAAAATAGTGTTTATTTTTCATTTTTCGAGCTGTTCTATGCGCCATTTTCGTTTATCCTATGTGTATCAGATAAGCCGTTCACGGCTTATCTTCATTGATAACATAAAGGAAACGTTATGCGGATCAGCGCTAATTTCGATGGTGGTAATATTGAAGTCATCAATCAAGATGACATTAAAGACGTACAACTGGCCATTCGCCCCGACGTTGGTGATGAGTTTTATCAGTGGTTTAACTTCCGTTTAGAAGGGCAAGTTGGCAGTCAATATGTGCTCAACATTGTCAATGCAGGCTCAGCTTCTTATCCTAAAGGCTGGGAAGATTATCAAGCTGTTGCGACCTATGATAGACAGCAATGGTTCCGTCTCCCTACAGAGTACAAAGATGGCAAACTCACTATCACAGTGGATCTTGATTGCGATGCGATCCAGATTGCCTACTTTGCACCTTACAGTTATGAACGTCATCAAGATCTACTCGCTTCAGTCCAAGTCCACCCATTAGTCAGCCTCGAGCATTTAGGGTTAACCTTAGATGGTCGTGATATGACCTTAGTTAAAGTCGGTGATGGCGATGAATCTAAAGCCAACATCTGGATCACTGCTCGCCAGCACCCTGGTGAAACCATGGCTGAATGGTTAGTTGAAGGCTTTTTCAATAGCTTGCTAGATTGTGATAACGTTAATGCTAAAGCACTACTGGACAAAGCAAACTTCTATATTGTGCCGAATATGAACCCAGACGGAAGTGCACGTGGTCATTTAAGAACCAATGCGGTTGGAGTGAACTTGAACCGTGAATGGCAGAGCCCATCGTTGGAGAAGAGCCCAGAGGTTTACTACGTCACTAATAAGATGAAAGAGACGGGTGTTGATCTGTTTTACGATGTGCACGGTGATGAAGGGCTTCCTTTTGTTTTTCTTGCTGGTTGTGAAGGCGTACCATCCTATGACGCACGTATGGCTAAATTGCAACAGCAATTCGTTGACGCACTGTTATTGATCAGTGCCGATTTCCAAACTGAATTTGGTTATGATAAAGATGAGCCAGGTAAAGCAAACCTTACCGTAGCATCAAACTGGGTAGCCGAGACGTTCACGTGTCTTTCAAACACCTTAGAGATGCCATTTAAAGACAATGACAACATGCCAGATCCTATGGCTGGATGGTCACCTGAGCGTTCTATCTATTTAGGTGAAGCGTCGTTGACGGCAATGCTAGCGGTTGTTGATTACTTACGATAACCAATGTTCACCGCTACTAGTAGTAAAGAGTTTGTGCTAGTAGCTCTGCTTTTGAGGTAGTGAGATGGCATTGATAGAATGTCCTAGCTGTAGTAAAAGGATCTCAAGTAAAGCGAGTGTGTGCCAATATTGCGGTAGTCAACTATCGGGTGATACTCAGGTGTTGAGCACCATTAGTCACATTAAACGCTCGAACCAACTTGTTAATCAAGGGCTCCTGTCCATGACGATATTCATTGCTGGAGTCGTGACGTGGTTTTGGGGAGGTAATACAGCCGAAGGTGTGCGCGCTTATATTGCCGTTATCTGCTTTGTGTTGGGCTTTGTTGGTTACCTTATTACTCGCTTGCAAATAGTGATGCATAAACGGAAAAAAGTATGAGTGCAGAAATAAATCAAATTATTGACGAGATGCCAGAGCTGGTTTATGAACGCCTTCGTAGTGGCGTAGAGCTAGGTAAGTGGGAAGATGGCACCTTACTGACAGCAGAACAGCGTGAGTCGACGATGCAACTTGTGATGCTGTATCAAGCGAGAAGGCTTGATCAGACCGATCACTTTACGATTAATCGTGAAGGTAGCGTAAACGAGCTTTCTAAAGCTGAACTTAAAAAGCAGTTTAAAGGCGAAGCCATCGCAGAGTTTAAAGAGAAAGATCTCTGATACCAATCAGTGTAAAGGTGTTATCGCTAAACTCTCGCTGAGTAGATCACTTTCTTATACTGATTTTATATCGCAACAAAAAAAGGCTGAAGAGTGATCTTCAGTCCTTTTTTGTTCTTTCTTTAGTGCCTTTTCTGACTAGTCTTCAGTCAATTCACCCACTAAATCTTGCTGCATAGCGGCTCGAACTTCATCTGGCGTCAAAGATTTTGATAGCAAGTAATGCAATTTAGCCAATGCTGCTTCTGTAGTCATGTCAAAGCCACTGATCACACCAGCCGCTTCTAACGCGTGACCGGTTGCATAGCCTTTCATATTAACCTTTCCCTGTAAGCACTGAGTTAGATTCACCAGAATAATCCCACGCGATGAGGCCTCTGTTAATACTTGTAGCAGGGCGGGATTTTGCGGTGCATTACCGACACCGTAGGTCAGAATAATGAGTGCTTTGACGGGTTGCTGTAAAATATTTGCAATGACAGAGGTCGTTATCCCAGGGTAGAGGGTGACAACACCGATCGGTTGTGGACTGATGGTGGCCACTTGCAGCTTTTTACTGCCAGTTTGTGCAATCTTTCCTGCCTTTACGCGGATTTTTATACCGGCTTCAAGTAACAATGGAAAGTTGGGTGATGCAAAAGCGCCAAATCCATCGGCATGGGCTTTGGTAGTTCTGTTGCCTCTGAACAACTTATTATTGAAGAACAGACAAACCTCAGCAATGGGATAGTTTGCTGCGATGTAAAGCGAATTTAATAAGTTGGTTTGTCCGTCAGATCTTAATTGAGCCAATGGGATTTGAGAGCCTGTGACGATCACAGGCTTCGAGAGCCCTTGTAACATGAAGGAGAGGGCTGAAGCGGTAAAAGCCATGGTGTCAGTGCCGTGTAGGATAACAAAGCCGTCATAGAGGTCGTAATTGGCTTTAATGTCGTTAGCAAGCCTCTGCCAATCAGTGGGGGCCATGTCAGAAGAGTCCATTAGAGGACAATACTCATGAATAACAAAATCGGGCATATCTTCATGGAAGAATTCAGGCATAGAATTCACACAATTGGTGAGAAAGCCTGCTACGGGAGCAAATCCCTGTGCGGTTTTTTGCATGCCTATGGTGCCGCCGGTGTAGGCAACGTAGATGGAACGTTTTGTCATAATGAACTTCTGATGGTCACTGATGGGCTGAAGTATACTTGCTTGGAGCGTTGAGCCCAATGGCATTAATGAATTAAAGGCTGTTATTGTTCAGGAGTGCATAAAAAAAGCCCGATAAACTCACGTTTATCGGGCTTAACGATTTTTAATCGCGGGACTTAGAAGTCACAATTGTCGCAGTACAGGTACATGCCTTTAGGATCATCGAAGGATCTGAACTCATCTATCGCACTAGACCATTGTGAGAATAGTTGCTCAAGTACCGAGTTATTGCCTGACGATTGTGGAAGGTGCATTGCGACTGAGGCGAACATCTCTTGCACAAACTGTTCTTGAGGCGTTAGCTCCTGCTCAATTATTTCGCTGTCAAAGTCATCCAGTTCGGCCATCTCAGCGGCCTTCGCGACCGCTTGTTTTAGATCGCCTAACTCATCAACTAGACCTAGCGAGACAGCTTTTTTACCAGACCAAACACGACCTTGGGCTATGCTGTCTACATATTCTAGACTCATGTCTCGTTCGGTTGAGACCAGTGATATAAAGTCGCTATATCCACGCTCAATATGACGTTGAATGACATTTTCTATTTCTGGTGTTAAGCCTTTCGTGACTGAAACACCAGCCCATTCCGATGTCGCCACACCATCTGTGTGCACGCCTATGCTGGCTAATGAGTCTTCAAAGGTGGTTATCATACCGAAGATACCAATTGAGCCAGTGAGCGTGGTGGGTGTCGCATAAATGTAATCAGCACTGGCTGAGATCCAGTAGCCACCTGATGCGGCGTAACTGCCCATACTGACAACAACAGGCTTACCCGCAGTTTTAAGTGCTAACACTTCTTGACGTATTTGCTCTGAAGCAAAAGCACTGCCACCAGGGCTATCAACGCGCAATACAACCGCTTTTATGTCGTCATCAAAACGTGCTTTTCTCAGTAAGTCAGAGGTGCTTTTTCCACCAATTGCACCAGCAGGTTGGTTACCATTGAGAATGGTACCTTTGGCTACGATAATACCAACAGTATCGCTAGTGAGCAGTTGGGGGTGAAGTTCAGTAAGACTGAGATAATCGTAGAAACCAATCTGCTTAAAACTGTTACCGTCATCAGCTTTGCCGACCAAATCAAGCATGTTGAGTCTGAATGATTCAGCAGTAGCTAATTCATCGACCCAGTTCATGTTCAGTGCCATCTGCGCCGATTGTCCATCAGCTTTATCCAGCTCGACCATGTACCGCTTTGCACTGAGTACTAGATTTTCATCAGCGATGTCACGGTTGACGGAAACGACATCCTCATAACTTCCCCAGAGATCAGTCATCAAGGCCAGATTCGCCTCTTTCGCCGCAGGGGACATATCGTTGCGGATATAAGGTTCTACTGCCGATTTGAACGTGCCAACACGGAAGATGTGCGCGTTGATCTTCAGCTTATCTAATGCCGACTTATAATACTGTCGATAGCGGCTTAGGCCTTCCATTTCAACGCCGCCTTGGGGGTTGAGGTAGATGGTGTCGGCAAAGCTTGCTAGAAAGTACTGATTTTGACCATACCAATTTGATGTGGCAATAACAGGCTTACCAGATTCTTTGAAACGAGACAATGCATCGCCAATAGATTGCAATTTGCTGATCCCAGTCCATTTCAGGTGTCCAGTTTTCAAGACTATTGATGAGATGCGAGTGTCGTGAGCGGCGTTATCAATGACGTTAAGGACATCTGCCAGCAAAATCTCGCCATCTCTGGCATTAGCATCGCTGTTCTGCATCGCCGCTTTGAATGGGTCAACTTGTTTCTGTTGTTCAACAATAGAACCCGATAAGTTGAGCACCAATGCAGAGCCAGTCTCAATATTGGCTGTTTCCTCGATATTCATCGCAACAATAATTGCGATAAGAAAACCAAAAAATATAATATTGAGAATTAACTTTCGCGTTCCGTTTATGGCTTTCCATAAAAGCACAAATAATCTTTTTATTAATGAGGGTTTTGCCGACATTATCCAATCCTTTATTACTTCAATAACACTATGCTAACTGAAATTTCTCCGATAGGGAAAAATCAATTGTAATGGAATCTAACCATATTGCTGGTAACTACTAGTTGAGCTTAGTTATGACAAGAGGTATGCTGGTTTAAATCAGTTGTTTTAAAAGGATGTTTGAATGTCATTTCCGCATTTACTAGAACCCTTAGACCTAGGCTTTACTCAGTTAAAAAACCGTGTGCTTATGGGATCCATGCATACAGGATTAGAGGAAGAAAAGGGCGGTTTTGAGAAACTGGCACAATTTTATAAAGAACGAGCGATTGGTGGCGTAGGGCTGATTGTGACCGGTGGGATCTCCCCAAATTTACGTGGTCGATTAGCGCCAAATGCTTGCCAACTGAGTTTCCCATGGCAAGTAGGCAAACATCAAGTTGTAACAAAAGCTGTCCATGAGGCCGGTGGTAAAATCTGTATGCAGCTTCTTCATGCCGGCCGCTATGGTTATCATCCGTTTTCTCAAGCGCCGAGTAAAATTAAATCCCCGATAACCCCTTTTACACCTTCTGCTATGTCCGCAAGACAGATCCGCGGCACGATTAAGGATTATGCTTCATCCGCTGCGTTGTCTCAAAAGGCGGGTTACGATGGCGTTGAAGTGATGGGGTCTGAAGGCTACTTGATTAACCAGTTTGTCTCATCTCGCACCAATGTGCGTGACGATGAATGGGGCGGTAGCTTCGAGAACCGCATCAAGTTTCCTCTTGAAATCGTTCGCAGTATCAGAAAGCGTGTTGGTGACAACTTCATCATCATTTTTAGACTTTCAATGCTCGATCTTGTGGATAACGGTTCTAGCTGGGATGAAGTGGTTGAACTTGCTAAATTGTTAGAGAAAGCGGGCGTGACCATCATCAATACGGGAATAGGTTGGCATGAGGCCAGAGTGCCTACGATTGCGACTAGCGTGCCAAGAGGTGGCTTTGCTTGGGTGACTGAACGTCTCAAGAAAGAGATGAATATTCCACTGGTAGCAACCAACCGCATTAACACGCCTGAAATTGCAGAACACATTATAGAATCTGGTCAAGCAGATATGGTCTCCATGGCGAGACCTTTCTTAGCGGATCCTGATTTCGTCAATAAAGCGGCTGCCAACACCTCTGAGCTTATTAATACCTGTATAGGGTGTAATCAGGCCTGTCTTGATCATACGTTTGCGCTTAAACGTGCAACGTGTTTGGTTAACCCTCGAGCGTGTTATGAGACTGAAATCAATTTCACCCCCACAGCCAAAAAGAAGCGTATTGCAGTGATGGGAGCGGGACCTGCTGGTATGGCATTTTCAGTTTATGCTGCGACTCGTGGGCATGAGGTTGTGCTGTTTGAAGCGAAGTCAGAAGTCGGCGGTCAGTTCAATCTAGCACGTAAAATTCCAGGTAAAGAAGAGTTTAATGAAACCATACGTTACTTCATTAATCAGATGAAGCTGCATAATGTCGAGCTGCGTCTTAACACTAGGCTCGATGCCTCTGTGATTAGGGATGAACAGTTTGACGAGATAGTGATGTCTTCAGGTGTTGTTCCAAGGGAGATAAAACTGCCCGGTTTCGATGATCCTAAAGTGGTGAACTACCAGCAAGTACTCAATGGTGAGGTCACCCTTGGTGAAAGTGTTGCTTTGATTGGCGCTGGCGGTATCGGTTTTGATATGGCGCATTATCTCTGTGAGCCTGAATCAACCACATTGCAACCCGATAAATGGTTAAAGCAGTGGGGGATCGACAAGGACTATTCTGAACGTGGCGGGTTAATTGAGCCGGTTGAAGCCAGTGAGCATCGCGACATCTATCTGTTACAGCGTAAAACGACCAAGATGGGTAAAGGCTTGGGTAAGACAACAGGTTGGATACATCGATTGGTGCTTAAAAAGCATCAGGTAAAGATGAAAACGGGCGTTAACTATCGTAAGTTCGATGAGCAAGGTCTGCATATCACGATAGCTGAAAAGGATGAGGTGTTGGCCGTCGATAATGTGGTGTTATGTGCCGGACAAGTCTCGAACCTTACATTGCTTGAAGAGATGAAAGCCACTGGCTTACCGGTCCATCTTATCGGTGGTGCTGATGTTGCTGCAGAACTTGATGCCAAGCGCGCTATTCGTCAAGGGGCTGAGTTAGCGATTAAGCTTTAGCTTGGATTTATGAATATAAAAAAGGGTCAACATGTGTTGACCCTTTTTTTATGGTTGTTTCACAAATACTGAGGTGTATTTATATCGTCTCAGGATCGGATATCGGGCTATCTGGATTTTGGTTTTGATTCTCAGAAGCCGCATGTGTTGATTGGCTTCGTTGAACGAGCTTGATGCCTTGAGCAGAGAGGTCGAGATTAAGATCTGAGCTGGGAGTACAACAGCAGGGCAAACATTCATCTTTTTCGAGATGCACCAAAGGCTCGGTATGATAGGTCACCGAACCACTGATCACCTTGGTTTTACAAGCACCGCAATATCCATTGCGGCACTCGGAAAACATCTTCACTTTCTTTTGTTCCAACGCCATCAACAAATTAGTGTGCTGCTGAGTAAATAGCAACACAGGTTGGCCTTGTAGGCTAACGATTGGCGCTTTTAGAAAAAGAGGATTAAAGGTCAAAGTCTTCGAACTCGCTTTCATCGATTGATGAGTCAATTTGGCCAACAAGATAAGAAGAGACTTCTACTTCTTGTGGAGCAACTTGAACCGAATCACTCTCTAACCATGTTTTCATCCAAGGAAGTGGATTGGTTATTACTGGGTATGGCAGTGCTAAGTTAACTGACTTCATGCGCTCGTTAGTGATGAACTCAACATACTGGCATAAGATCTGCTCGTTTAGACCGATCATTGAACCGTCTTTAAATAGATATTTTGCCCACTCTTTTTCCTGCTCTGCTGCTTTAACGAAAATATCAATAGCTTGTTGCTCACACTCTTTCGCTATCTCACCCATCTCTGGATCATCTTTACCCGCTTGCATGATTTTAAGAATGTGCTGAGTACTGTTTAAGTGCAACGCTTCATCACGTGCAATTAAGCGAATGATTTTGGCGTTGCCTTCCATCACTTTACGTTCTGCAAATGCAAAAGAGCAGGCGAAGCTAACATAGAAGCGAATGGCTTCAAGTACGTTAACTGACATCATGCACAAATAGAGGGCTTTTTTGATTTCACGTTTAGTGACAACAAGCTCTTTGCCATCGATAAGATGGGTACCTTCACCTAATAGGTGAAAGGCCTGAGTCAATTTAATTAATACATCGTAATACGCAGCAATGTCACTGGCACGCTTTAGAATCTCATCATTTTCAACAATATCATCAAAGACAATTGATGGGTCATTGACGATGTTACGAATAATGTGTGTGTAAGAACGTGAGTGAATAGTTTCAGAAAATGACCAAGTTTCAATCCAAGTCTCAAGCTCTGGTAACGATACCAATGGCAAGAAAGCCACGTTAGGTGAACGTCCCTGAATTGAGTCAAGCAAGGTCTGGTATTTCAAGTTTGAGATGAAGATGTGCTTTTCATGATCAGGAAGGGCTGCATAATCAATCTTGTCTTTACTGACGTCAACTTCTTCAGGACGCCAAAAAAATGAAAGTTGTTTTTCAATCAATTTTTCAAACACTTCATATTTTTGTACGTCATAACGAGCGACGTTGACGGACTGTCCTAAAAACATAGGTTCAAGACGGGCATCATTAGGTGTTTGACAAAAAGTAGAATAGGCCATGGTTTCTTCCAGAATATAGGGGCTTAATGCCCCTATTTAAATTGATAACAAGCTCAATACTAGCAATGAGCCTTGATTGATCTTGTTAGATCTTGCACGCGCCGCCGGCACAATCATCGTCTTCTTTCTCGACGCTGACCATATCATCATGATTATCAGAGGCACCATCACGTGTGTTGTGATAGTAAAGTGTCTTAACGCCCAGTTTATAGGCATTTAAGAGATCTTTAAGCAGGACTTGCATCGGTACTTTCTGATTAGGAAAACGCGATGGATCATAGTTTGTGTTTGCCGAAATAGCCTGATCAACAAACTTTTGCATGATACCGACAAGTTGTATGTAACCATCGTTGTTTGGCATCTGCCAAAGCAGCTCATAGCTATATTGATACTTTTCAAAATCGGGTACAACTTGCTTCAGCTGACCATCTTTACTCGACTTAACACTAATAAGACCACGTGGTGGCTCAATGCCGTTGGTGGCATTAGATATTTGTGATGACGTTTCTGATGGCATCAGCGCTGAAAGTGTCGAGTTACGTAAACCGTGAGTCACGATATCTTGACGTAATGTTTCCCAGTCCATATGAAGCGGTTCATTACAGATCCCATCCAGAGCACGCTTATATGTGTCAATAGGCAGCACACCTTGAGAATAAGTCGTCTCGTGGAAAGCAGGGCATGCGCCTTGCTCTTTTGCCAAGTTCATTGATGCTTTCAATAGGTAGTATTGAATGGCTTCGAATGTCTTGTGGGTAATGTTATTTGCCGAGCCGTCAGAGTAACGTACACCTTCTTTGGCTAAGTAATTAGCAAAGTTGATCACGCCGATACCTAAGGTACGACGGTTCATTGATGATTTTTCAGCAGCAATTAACGGGTAATCTTGATAATCAAGCAGATTGTCCAGTGCACGCACAGCAAGATCAGCCAGAGGTTCAAGTTCTGATAGATCTTTGATTGCCCCTAAGTTGAGCGCCGATAGAGTACAAAGTGCGATTTCACCATCTGGATCATTCACATTGTTCAAAGGCTTCGTCGGCAATGCAATCTCAAGACAAAGGTTTGACTGTCTGATTGGTGCGACTTTACTATCAAATGGACTGTGAGTATTACAGTGATCCACGTTTTGAATGTAGATACGGCCAGTAGATGCACGTTCTTGCATCATCAAACCAAACAGTTCAGATGCTTTAATTTGTTTCTTACGGATACTCGGGTCTGCTTCATATTGCAGATAAAGACGGTCAAACTCATCTTGATCTTCAAAGAAGGCATCGTACAGTCCAGGTACATCAGATGGACTAAATAAGCTGATCACGCCGCCTTTAATAAGACGTTGATACATGAGTTTGTTGAGCTGCACACCGTAATCTAAGTGACGAATGCGGTTATCTTCAACGCCTCGGTTATTTTTAAGCACTAACAGAGATTCAACTTCAAGATGCCAAATAGGGTAGAACAGGGTCGCAGCGCCGCCACGAACTCCGCCTTGCGAACAAGATTTAACCGCTGTTTGGAAATACTTGAAGAATGGCAGACAACCAGTATGGAAGGCTTCACCACCACGTATAGGACTACCTAATGCGCGAATTCGACCCGCGTTAATGCCGATACCAGCACGTTGACTGACATACTTAACGATAGATGATGACGTTGCGTTAATAGAATCTAAGCTATCTCCACACTCAATCAATACACATGAGCTGAACTGACGTGTAGGCGTACGCACACCTGCCATAATAGGCGTTGGCAGAGATATTTTAAATGTTGATACAGCATCATAAAAACGCTTGATATAACTTAAACGCGTCTCACGTGGGTAGTTAGCGAATAGACACGCTGCCACTAAAATATAGAGGAACTGCGCGCTCTCATAGATCTCGTGAGTAACACGGTTCTGAACGAGGTATTTCCCTTCTAGCTGCTTTACCGCTGCATAAGAGAAATCCATGTCACGCCAGTGATCGATATAGCCATCTAAGATATCTAACTCTTCACGGCTGTAATCGTGCAGGATATGGGCGTCATATTTTCCCATTTCAACAAGGTTAACCACGTGATCATAGAGTTTTGGTGGCTCGAATTGACCAAAGGCTTTTTTACGAAGATGGAAAATAGCTAAACGAGCTGATAAAAACTGATAATCAGGCGACTCAGGGGAGATCAGATCGGCAGCGGCTTTAATGATTGTTTCATGGATAGCTTCTGTTGGGATCCCATCAAAAAACTGTAAGTGAGAGCGAAGTTCAACCTCGGATACGGATACATTTTTTAGATCTCTGGCTGCCCATGTGATCACTCGGTGTATTTTATCGAGATCGATGGTTTCGCGTTCGCCACTACGTTTTGTGACTTTAAGATTGCTATTCATTAAAGAAAGGTCCTGGTATTTATATGTGTGTCGCTGACTGAGATAAGTCGGCTCTTAAATTCCATGTAAACAATCAAAACGTTCGAAGAAACTGGTGATTTTCATCATAAGAAATGAACAGTTCCTTGTGCCTCTGATTGTATCTTACACACTATATATGGTGTTTTTAAATTTATAAGGTACAAGATAGTGAGGTTAGTGAGATTTTGCAAGTATCAATTTGGCTTAGTTTTTGGGGGCATCTTGTGGATAAGTTGAGGATAAAAAAAAGGGGCAGACAAAGCTGACTTTTAATGACCGTTTCTATTGGGCTAGAGAGCGATCAGATCATTTTCGTTCAAAAAGTGGCTCCACTAAACTTGGTGAGTTTGATTGGCGATCTTTTGGATCAAACACTCAAAAAATCACCTGAGTCGATCTGCTACTTTTCTCTTTCGAGCATCAAAAACTCCATCACATCTTGAGCCGATTGGAAAGAAAAATTACTTGGCCAATCTTGTGGACGAGCATCGGAACCAATGTAGCCCCACATCGCAATGCCACCGAACATATGGGTGTTTGCCGCGGCGACTAAATCTCGTTCAGCATCGCCCAAATAAAGGATATTTTCAGGTGCACAGCCGATTTGCTGCGCCGCCAGTAACATAGGTGCAGCCTTGGGCTTAGACATTAACGTGCTATCGCCACTGATCACTGTTTTCATTCTGCTTGTGAGCTTTAAGGCTTCAATAAGCGGCCGGGTGAAACGGGCAGGTTTATTGGTCACAATGCCGTAGGGAATAGAATGAGCGTCGAGGTAATCGAGCAGTGCAGGGAGCCTATCAAACATCTGACTGTGTGTGCCATTTACCTGAGCATAGTGGCGCAGTAAGCCCTGTTGTATCTCAACTTGTTTAGTTTCATCGATGTTGGGTTGCGCCGCTTTAACAAGCGCTAAACTGCCATCAGAGGCAGCTTGACGCATCTTATTGACAGTGACTTGAGGATAATGGTGTTCGGCTAAACTCAGATTGAGCGCGGCAACAAGATCGGGCGCTGTGTCAACTAAGGTGCCGTCCAGATCAAACAAGACGGCTTTAATTAACGGTGGTTCACAATCGTGAGAGGCATGGGGCATTAATCAGCACTCTTTCTTGTCGCGATCATGTAGTTTACATCGACATTTTTTGTGTAGCTAAAAGTATCGGTCAATGGGTTAAAGGTAACTCCGGTGGCATCTTCACAGAAAAGTTCAGCGTGTTCAGCCAAGGAGATTAATTCTGATGGTTTAATAAATTTATTATGATCGTGGGTGCCAATAGGTAAAAGCTTGAGTATGTACTCAGCCCCTAAAATGGTTTCGACATAAGCACGCAGATTACGGTTTATGGTTGAGAAGAACACATAACCGCCGGGTTTGACCATATTGGCACAGGCTTGTATCACTGAACCAGGGCTTGGCACATGCTCTAACATCTCCATGCAAGTGATGACATCATAGGTCTGAGAGTGGGTTTCACTGTGAGATTCTGCGGTATTCTGGATGTAGTTAACATCTACATTCATCTCTAATGCATGTAATCTAGCAACATCTAACGGTTCGGTTCCCATATCGAGTCCGTCGACGTTAGCGCCAATACGGGCCATGCTTTCAGATAAGATCCCACCGCCACAGCCCACATCGAGAATGCGCTTACCAAATACGCCTCCGCAAGTTTGATCAATATAGTTTAATCGCAGTGGGTTTAATTTATGCAGTGGCTTGAACTCACCTTCAGGATCCCACCACGTCGCCGCCATCTTTTCAAATTTGGCTATCTCACTTGGATCGACATTCACGTTGTTCTGCATATCTTGCTGCACTATATCACCTGAAAAGGCATGGGTTATATTGGCATTATACCTATAGGCATTAATAAGCAAAGGCCAAACAGGAGAGAAATGAACGATATTTTAAACAATTGATTGAATAGCGAACATAGTTTGATTTTGGTCAACAAATTCTTTGATTAATACTTATTTAAACTGAATGATAAATAGGGTCTAGCGACAAAAAATAACTGTGTTAGAATGCCAAATCACGTTTTCAAGCTCGATGATTTCAATTTTCCATTTCGGATATTGGGACGTCGGCTAAATTTCAAGGGATCGAGCAGTTTATGACTGATCTGGCTTCATCTATAACTCCAATTAATATTGAAGACGAATTAAAAAATTCATATCTAGATTACGCGATGAGCGTGATCGTAGGCCGAGCATTACCTGATGTTCGCGATGGCTTAAAGCCTGTCCACCGCCGCGTATTATTCGCGATGAGTGAGCTTAAAAACGATTGGAATAAGCCTTACAAGAAATCGGCACGTGTTGTCGGTGACGTTATCGGTAAGTATCACCCACACGGTGACACAGCCGTTTACGATACGATTGTACGCTTGGCGCAACCTTTCTCTATGCGTTACACATTAATTGACGGTCAAGGTAACTTCGGTTCCGTCGATGGTGATGCCGCAGCTGCGATGCGTTATACCGAAATCCGTATGGACAAGGTCGCTCATCAGCTATTAGCCGATCTTGATAAAGAGACGGTTGATTTTGTGCCTAACTATGATGGCACTGAGTTTATTCCTGCAGTATTACCAACGCGAATTCCAACTTTACTGGTTAACGGTTCGTCAGGTATTGCGGTTGGTATGGCAACGAATATCCCACCACATAACTTAAATGAAGTGGTGTCGGGTTGTTTAGCACTCATTGAAAATCCAGATCTAACCATTAACGAGTTAATGGAATATATCCCTGGTCCTGACTTCCCAACAGCTGCGATGATCAATGGTCGTAAAGGCATTATTGATGCTTATCACACTGGTCGTGGCCGTGCGATAATGCGTTCTAAAGCTGATGTGGAAACCGACGACAATGGGCGTGAGCGCATCATTGTTCACGAGATCCCGTATCAGGTTAACAAGGCTCGTTTGATTGAAAAAATCGCCGAGCTTGTTAAAGATAAAAAAATTGAAGGTATTAGCGGCCTACGTGACGAGTCTGATAAAGATGGTATGCGTATTGTCGTTGAAATTAAGCGTGGTGAAGTAGGCGAAGTTGTACTTAACAACTTATACGCTCAAACACAGATGCAGTGCTCTTTCGGTATCAACATGGTGGCATTGACCAACGGTCAGCCTAAACTGTTTAACCTTAAAGAGATGCTAGAGTGCTTTATTCTGCACCGTCGCGAAGTGGTTACACGTCGTACTGTGTTCGAACTGCGTAAGGCACGCGACCGTGCTCATATCCTTGAATCATTAGCGATTGCTTTGGCGAATATTGACCCAATCATTGCCTTGATTAAAGCCTCTCCAACCCCAGCTGATGCAAAAATTAAGCTTGTTGCTGAAGGATGGGAGTTAGGCCATGTTCAAGGCATGCTTGAAAAAGCCGGTGATGACGCAGCGCGCCCTGAGTGGTTAGAGCCTGAATACGGTATTCGTGATGGTCGTTACTTCTTAACAGAACAACAAGCACAAGCCATTCTTGATCTACGTCTGCACAAGTTAACAGGCTTAGAGCACGAGAAGATCTTAAAAGAGTACGAAGAGCTACTCGAAATCATTGCAGCACTGCTTTACATTCTTCGCAGTTCAGAGCGTTTGATGGAAGTGATCACTGAAGAGCTTAATGAAGTGCTAGAAAACTTCGGTGATGAGCGTCGTACAGTGATTAATGCCAACGAAGTTGACATGAGTCTTGAAGACTTAATCAACGAAGAAGATGTAGTCGTTACGCTGTCACACTTAGGTTATGCCAAGTACCAAGTCCTATCGGATTACCAAGCGCAGCGACGTGGTGGTAAAGGTAAAGCAGCGACTAAAGTGAAAGATGAAGATTTCGTTGAGAAGCTACTTGTAGCTAATACTCATGACACGATTCTTTGTTTCTCTGATTTCGGTAAAATGTACTGGTTGAAAGTGTACCAGTTGCCGCTTGCCAGTCGTACAGCTCGTGGACGTCCAATCGTTAATATCTTGCCACTGTCTGAAGGCGAACGCATTACGGCTATCTTGCCTGTTCGTGAATACGCTGAAGATAAGTACATCATCATGGCTACCTCGCACGGTACCGTGAAGAAAACAGCATTAACGGCGTACAGTAATCCACGTGCAAACGGGATTATCGCAGTGAATCTGAAAGACGGTGATCAGTTGATTGGTGTTGACATTACCCACGGCAGTGACGACATCATGTTGTTCTCTAACGAAGGTAAGGTTGTTAGATTTAACGAGAAAGCTCGTAGCTCAGAAACTGGCGAAGTTAAAATAGATCCTGAAACAGGTGAAGAGATCATTGCGCTACGTGCAATGGGTCGTACTGCAACCGGTGTTCGTGGTATTAAGCTTGAAGACGGACAACGCGTTGTTTCTCTGATTGTGCCTAAAGGCGAAGGCGATATCTTAACCGTGACTGAAAACGGTTATGGTAAGCGT
This sequence comes from Shewanella hanedai, assembly GCF_007197645.1. GTDB lineage: Bacteria > Pseudomonadota > Gammaproteobacteria > Enterobacterales > Shewanellaceae > Shewanella > Shewanella hanedai. The sequence goes on along the minus strand of NZ_VKGK01000006.1, from coordinate 181,373 downwards.
ACTGATTTAGCTGAATATCCAGCTAAGAGCCGTGGTACTAAAGGTGTGGTTTCAATTAAAGTGAGCGAACGTAATGGCGCGGTAGTTGGTGCTGTACAAGTTGGCGAAAACGATGAAATCATGCTGATCAGTAACAAAGGCACATTGGTTCGTACCCCTGCAACGGGTGTTTCAAGTATTGGTCGTAACACTCAAGGTGTCACGATAATACGTACGGCAGATGATGAGAAAGTGGTTGGTCTTCAACGTATTGATGAGATTCAAGAGCCAGCTCCTGAACTTGACGAAGAGGGCAATCCAATTATCCCTGCTGTTGTTGATGATTCAGTAGAAACGACATCAACTGATGAAACTCCTACTGCTGACGATGCGCCAGAAGCTGAACCAGCTGAATAATGGCTAAGTTTTTAGTGATATGATTAACGGGCGTCCATTTGGACGCCCGTTTTGTTTCTGTTCTATAAAAAGTATTGAGTTATTTGAAAATAATCTAGGCAGCTCATCACATCCTATGACAATATGTTTCCATTGTGAATTATCATACCAATCAGTATTCGTTAACCCTTAAGGAGAAAGAAGTGAGCACGACATACAATTTTTGTGCGGGCCCTGCAATGATCCCCCAAGCTGTAATGCAAAAAGCTCAGAGTGAGCTACTTGATTGGAATGGTCTAGGTACCTCAGTGATGGAGATAAGTCACCGAAGTAAAGAGTTTATTGCCTTAACTGATCAAGCAGAAGTTGATTTGCGTGAATTGATGTCGATACCTTCCAACTACCATCTGTTATTCATGCATGGCGGTGGAAGAGGGCAGTTTTCTGCTGTTGTAAATAATTTTCTTGGTGATAAAGGAAAAGCGCTCTATCTCATCTCTGGAAGTTGGTCGAAAGCGGCGGCTGAAGAAGCGGTTAAGTTGACCAGTGATGAACAAATTGAAAGACTGAATATTGTTGAAAATAATAATTGCATCAATACCGTTGTTATGCCTCAATTGTCAGGTAATAACGATGAGTATCGTTATTTGCATTACTGTCCAAATGAAACTGTGGATGGCATCGAAATTTTTGAAGATATTGATTGCCCTTGGCCAATCATCGCCGATATGTCATCCAATATCATGTCTAGAGAAATCGATGTGAGTAAGTACGGGTTGATCTATGCCGGTGCTCAGAAAAACATTGGGCCTTCAGGTTTGAGTATCGTCATAGTGCGTGATGACATGTTAAGGCTACCAGCGCTGCCACAATCTTCTATTATGGATTACCGATTGGGCGTTAAGCATGGGTCGATGTATAACACGCCTCCCACATTTGCATGGTATCTTGCCGCAGAAGTGTTTACTTGGCTGAAATCCATTGGTGGCGTGAATGCATTAGCGCAGGTTAATTTGGATAAGGCTAAGTTATTATATGACTTTATCGACAGCAGTGATTTTTATCACAATACCGTTGCAGTGAAAAATCGTTCAGTAATGAATGTAACTTTCTACTTGAAGGATGAGACCCTCAACGCAGAGTTTCTCGCTGAGGCTGCAGAAGCTGGGTTGGTTGCGTTAAAAGGGCACCGGAGTGTGGGTGGTATGCGTGCGAGCATATACAATGCCATGCCCCTTGAAGGGGTTGTTTCACTAGTAAGCTTTATGGATAAGTTTGCGAGTTCTGAACGTTAGATGAAAAAGGCTCCTAGAAATTCAAACCTAGGAGCCTTATATAATGCTTAAAGCACTTTAGCTATAGACTCTGCCAAGTAATCGACATTGGCTAAACCAATACCCGCGATACTGATACGGCTAGAATCAACCATATAGATCCCGTAGTCTTGCTGCAGTAAATCCACCTGCTGAGCATTAACGCCTAGGAAAGAAAACATTCCTTTTTGCTGAGCGATAAAGTCAAAGTTACGTGTTACGCCTTTTTCTTTCAATTTGTTCACTAACATGGCTCGATTGCCATTAATCCTGTCTCTCATCACTTTGAGTTCGTCTAACCACTCTTGTTTTAGTTCTTGTGAACCTAAAATGGTTTCCACAATAGCTGCACCGTGAGCAGGTGGCATAGAGTAGATGCAACGAACAACATAAAGTAATACTGAGAAGGCCACATTCACAGAAGCGGCATCTTTTCCTATGATAGAGCAGGCACCGATACGTTCTCTGTACAAGCCGAAGTTTTTTGAGCACGAGCTACACAGAATCATATTGTCGACTGCAGCAGCCATTTTACGGACGCCATAGGCATCTTCATCTACACCATCACCAAAACCTTGGTAAGCCATATCGATAAGCGGGGTGAAACCTTGTTCTTTGGTAAGCTCAATGATCTGATCCCACTGTTGAGTGCTTAGATCCATCCCGCTTGGGTTATGGCAGCATGCGTGCAGTAGCACGACATCGTCGGGACCGACATTAGCCAGTGTTGCCTTCATCTCATCAAACTTGAGACTTTTGCTGTCGTAATCGTAATAAGGGTAGGTTTTAACCGTAATACCGGCCGCTTCAAATAGTCCAGTGTGATTTGCCCAAGTTGGATCGCTGACCCAAATAACCGCTTCACCGCTTTTAGTGCTTCGACTTGCGCGTTTAATGAAGTCCGCCGCAACACGAAGGGCACCGGTACCGCCAGGAGTGGATACAGTGCGAATACGATTGGCCAATAAAGCTGGGTTACTTTTGCCAAAAGCGAGCTCGCTCAAGAGGGCGTTAAAGTCGGCAGATCCTGTCGGGCCGATGTAAACTTTGGTTTCCTCGGTATCTATACGATATTGTTCCGCTTTTTTCACACAGGCTAAAATTGGGGTATGGCCTAATTCATCTTTATAAACGCCAACGCCTAAATCTACCTTATTAGCACGGGGATCTTCACGGTACTTGGTCATTAATCCAAGGATTGGATCGGAAGGCATAGCGGTGAGTGTGTCGAACATAGCTTCATTACCCTTATTTTAGTTTTTATGACTTGATTAGCCACTGGCTGGTATTACTCCATCACTTTAGAGTAACTTAATTCCCTTGCTGAGCAATAGTGTATGGAGCGAAATGATAAAACAATTTATCTGGCATGTTTTCATTCCACTCTACAAAACGCATTTAATTGTTAATTAGACATACCTCAATTTAAAGGCATAAATATGGCTATTTTTCATCGAAATATGCCTCTTTGAATAGAAATTGGCATTGAAGTCCATAAAATCACAAAAAAGTGTTGAATAGTGACGCTGGATCAGTAAATTTAGAACTACGAAGTTCAAACATCGGTTAAACGGAACACCATTTTGTCGTGATGGTGCTAGTCCAGTCTGTTTGCCATGAACATCTATTGCTAACCTGTGGGTTGTTTGTCCCGCAATAATAAAGAAGTTATTTAATGAAGCAACTACGTCTCGAGACCATCAGTAAAGTACAGGGAACGATCAATATCCCAGGATCTAAGAGTATCTCCAATCGCGCACTCTTACTTGCCACATTAGCGAAGGGGACCACGACTCTCACTAACCTATTAGATTCAGATGATATTCGCTATATGTTAGCGTCATTAAAACAGCTTGGTGTGAATTATCGACTGTCAGATGATAAAACGGTCTGTGAGCTCGATGGTCTGGGTGCTCCACTTAATTCAGAAATGGCACAAACCCTATTTTTAGGTAATGCTGGTACAGCAATGCGACCTTTATGTGCAGCTTTGACCTTAGGTGAAGGCGAGTTCACGTTAACGGGGGAGCCTCGTATGGAGGAACGCCCAATTGGTGACTTAGTTGATGCATTAAGGCAATTAGGCGCTGAAGTTAATTATCTGAAGAATGACGGCTTCCCGCCATTGACCATTAAGGCAACGGGATTAAACGCAGGTGATGTTGAAATCGCGGGGGATCTGTCGAGTCAGTTTCTCACTGCGCTACTCATGGTGGCACCGCTGGCTAAAGGTGATGTCAATATCAAGATTAAAGGTGAGTTGGTCTCTAAACCTTATATCGACATTACTATTGCGTTGATGGCTCAATTTGGCGTTGAGGTGATAAATCATGCCTATGGTCGTTTTGAAATAAAATCGGGTCAAACCTATGTGTCGCCGGGGAAAGTGCTGGTAGAAGGTGACGCATCATCTGCGTCCTATTTTTTAGCAGCTGGCGCCATTAAAGGTGGTGAAGTGAAAGTCACGGGAGTGGGGCGTTTAAGCATTCAAGGTGATGTTAAATTTGCCGATGTGTTAGAAAAAATGGGCGCAGAAATTGAGTGGGGGGACGATTACATTATCTCTCGAGTGTCAAAGTTACATGCCGTTGATTTGGATATGAATCACATTCCTGATGCCGCAATGACCATCGCAACCACTGCTCTGTTTGCCACAGGCACCACCCATATTCGTAATATCTACAATTGGCGCATTAAAGAGACGGATCGACTTGCGGCCATGGCCACTGAATTACGTAAAGTTGGGGCGATTGTAGATGAAGGCCATGACTACATCAGTGTCACGCCACCTAATGCACCTAACACGGCGGATATCGATACCTATAACGATCATCGTATGGCCATGTGCTTTTCCATGCTTGCCTTTGCCGAATGTGGTATCACGATTAATGATCCTGATTGTACCTCAAAAACATTTCCTGATTATTTTAAGCAGTTTGTAGCGTTATCCACTCAAAATTAGTCACGGCTGTATAAAAGCTATCCTCGTTAAGTTTCAGGCTGAAATTATTTAGCCTGAAACACTTTTCCTTGCAAATTTCCTATTCTCTTGCTGAACATGAATGCAAATACTTGCCGCTTTCTGTTATCAAATAGTTTATAATGCGCGCGCTCAATTTTCGTTATGAGAAATTTTACCGGACTTTGAGAGCTAACTCATTTTTAAAAAATTTCATTTAAAAAATCTTAGGGAAGACGGATTTTACTGTGGAGAAATTTATGTCAGAACGGGCTCCTGTAGTCACGATTGACGGCCCTAGCGGTGCTGGGAAAGGTACAATCAGCCAATTACTCGCTCAACGTTTAGGTTGGAAATTATTAGACAGTGGTGCGATATACCGTGTCTTAGCTTTAGCTGCAATTCACCATCATGTGGAGCTTGACAATGAGAATTCTTTAACTTTACTCGCCGCGCACCTGGACGTGCAGTTTATTACGAGCCAAGTTAACAAAGGCATTAAAGTTGTACTTGAAGGTGAGGATGTATCTGGGGATATCCGCAGTCCAGAGTGTTCTAATGCAGCCTCTAAAGTGGCGGCATTTCCGAGAGTAAGAGAAGCCTTACTGCGACGTCAAAGGGCTTTTAAAGAAACCCCAGGTTTAATCGCTGATGGCCGCGATATGGGGACGATTGTATTCCCGAATGCGCCAGTGAAACTTTATTTAACTGCCTCAGCTGAAGAAAGGGCTCAAAGACGCTATAATCAGTTGCAGGACAAGGGCTTCGATGTTAATATCGATCAGCTTTTAAATGAGATAAAAGAGCGTGATGATCGCGATATGAATCGCAGTGTTGCCCCATTGGTGCCTGCTGAGGATGCGTTAATCATCGATACCTCTGGGATCGGAATTGAAGAAGTGCTCAATCTTGCATTGAGACATATTGAAACTAAATTATCTAGCGAGAGCTAATTCCGGCTTTCGCTTTACTATTCGTAACATGGATGATGCGAATAATTTTACTGACTCCACGTCTAGGATGGACAGTGGTTTATTAAAGAAAGTAACTTAAACATGACTGAATCTTTTGCTGATCTATTTGAACAATCCCTAAATGAACTTGAGTTCCGCCCTGGTTCTATCGTAACTGGTGTCGTTGTATCGATTAAAAACGGTATGGTACTAGTTGACGCGGGTCTTAAGTCAGAAAGCCCAATCCCAGCTGAACAATTCAAGAACGCTGCTGGCGAACTTGAAATCTCTGTTGGTGACACTGTGCACGTAGCGCTTGACTCTGTTGAAGATGGCTTCGGTGAGACTCAATTGTCTCGCGAAAAAGCTAAGCGTCACGAAGCTTGGATCGTTCTAGAAAAAGCGTACGAAGATGCTGAAACTGTAATCGGTATCATCAATGGTAAGGTTAAAGGCGGTTTCACTGTTGAATTAAACGGTATCCGTGCATTCCTACCTGGTTCTCTAGTTGACGTTCGCCCTGTTCGCGATACCGCTCACCTAGAAAACAAAGAATTAGAATTCAAAGTTATCAAGCTTGACCAGAAGCGTAACAACGTTGTTGTTTCTCGTCGTGCAGTTATCGAATCTGAAAGCAGCGCAGAGCGTGATGCTCTTCTTGAGAACCTTCAAGAAGGTCAAGCGGTTAAAGGTATCGTTAAGAACCTTACTGACTACGGTGCATTCGTTGATCTTGGTGGCGTTGATGGTCTTCTACATATCACTGATATGGCTTGGAAGCGCGTTAAGCACCCATCAGAAATCGTTAATGTTGGTGACGAAATCAACGTTAAAGTTCTTAAGTATGACCGTGAGCGTACACGCGTATCACTAGGTCTTAAGCAACTTGGCGAAGATCCATGGTTAGAAATCAGCAAGCGCTACCCAGAAAACACACGTTTGACTGGTCGCGTAACTAACCTAACTGACTACGGTTGTTTCGTTGAAATCGAAGAAGGCGTTGAAGGTCTTGTTCACGTTTCTGAAATGGATTGGACTAACAAGAACATCCACCCATCAAAGGTTGTTAACCTAGGTGATGAAGTTGAAGTTCTAGTTCTTGACATCGATGAAGAGCGTCGTCGTATTTCTCTAGGTCTTAAGCAGTGTAAAGTTAACCCATGGGATGACTTCGCAGATCGTTTCGCTAAAGGCGACAAGGTTACTGGTAAGATCAAGTCAATCACTGACTTCGGTATCTTCATCGGTCTAGACGGCGGCATCGACGGTCTAGTTCACCTTTCTGATATCTCTTGGAATGGTACTGGCGAAGAAGCTGTTGCTGAATACAAGAAGGGCGACGAGATCAACGCAGTTGTTCTTTCTGTTGACCCAGAACGTGAGCGTATCAGCTTAGGCGTTAAGCAAACTGAAGACGATCCGTTCAATGCTTATCTTGCAGATAAGAAGAAAGGTGCTATTGTAAATGGTACAGTGACTGCAGTAGACGCTAAAGGCGTTACTATTGAACTAGCTGAAACTGTTGAAGGTTACCTACGTGTATCTGATATCTCTCGCGAGCGTATCGAAGATGCATCTACAGTTTACTCTGTAGGCGACGCTGTTGAATCTAAGTTCATGGGTGTTGACCGTAAGAACCGTACAATTAGCCTATCTATCAAAGCGAAAGATGAAGCTGACGAAAAAGAAGCTATGGCTAGCTTGAATACCAAGCAAGAAGACGACGTAATGAGCTCAGCTATGGCTGAAGCATTCAAAGCGGCTCGTAAGTAATATTCGCCTGAAGTTCTGGGGTGCTTGCACCCCTGTTAGGTGACTGTGTTGGGCTTGATAATAGAGGGTATAGGATGACCAAATCCGAACTAATCGAAAAACTCGCCATGAGGCAGTCGCAGCTGTCGGCTAAAGAAGTGGAAAGTGCAATCAAAGAGATGTTGGAGCAAATGGCCGAAACATTAGAAGGCGGTGATCGTATAGAGATCCGTGGCTTTGGTAGCTTTTCTCTCCATTTCCGTGCGCCGCGTACTGGCCGTAATCCAAAAACTGGAACCTCAGTTGAATTGGATGGCAAATATGTACCGCACTTTAAGCCAGGCAAAGAACTGCGCGAACGTGTCGATGCGATAAACGTTTAATTAGCATTTTTTTCAAAAGCCTCCGCAAGGAGGCTTTTTTATGCCTAAAGATATTGGTATCAGTAGTATATTGAGTCAAATTCTTGGATAATCAAGAGAAATCAATCGATGCATGGAGCGTAACGTGAAGTCTTTCATCATAACTGTGTTAGTCGCGCTGTTTTTCTTTCTGGCTCTCATATTTGGTGCTCGTAACGAACAAATTGTGACGATCAGCTATTTCGTCGCTCAGGGTGAGTTCAGGCTACCTATCGTGTTAGCCGTCGTATTCCTCGCAGGGTTCCTTATCAGCTGGATTTTTGCGATGTATCACATCGCCAAACTTAAGCTCGCACTTCGCACTGCGAATAAAAAAAACCAACTTATTGAGCCACAGACTACCGAAGTCACAACAGTCCGGGAAGTAGACGCTTAATATGCTAGAGATACTGTTTCTGTTACTTCCTATTGCCGCCGGTTACGGTTGGTATATGGGCCGTCGAAGTGTCAGACAAAAGCAGAGTAGTGACCGAAAAAAGCTAAGCCGAGATTACTTTACTGGTTTGAACTTCCTGCTTTCTAATGAATCAGATAAAGCAGTCGATCTCTTTATCACTATGCTGGATGTCGACGACGACACTATCGACACTCATTTATCTCTGGGCTCCCTTTTTAGGAAGCGCGGTGAAGTTGACCGTTCTATTCGCATTCACCAAAACCTCATTGCCAGACCCAGCTTAAGTACTGAGCAACGAGATATCGCGATGATGGAACTAGGTAAAGATTACCAGGCCGCAGGTTTTTACGATCGCGCTGAAGAGATATTCCTAAACCTTGTTAAACAAGATGATCATAGTGAAGAGGCTGAAGATCACCTTATCGATATCTACCAAATCACTAAGGATTGGCAGAAAGCGATCAATATCATTAAAACCCTCAAACGCAAGCGTCAGCAAACTTTACGACAAAATACTGCCCATTTTTATTGTGAACTTGCGGGTGAAGAGACTGATAACAGCGCTAAAGTGAAAACCCTGTTATTGGCTATTAAACAAGACCCTGATTGTGGCAGAGCGATACTTACTCTTGCAGGATTATTCCTTGACCAAGGGGAATTATCTAAGTGCAACGAGATGTTGACCAAGCTCTTGTCAGCCGATATTGAGTTAGTGCCGGATGCACTCTCTATCGCGAACCAAGCGTTTAAGCAAAGACAGGATCTCACCGGATATTGTGAGTACCTTCGCCAAGCCCTAGCACTAGGTGCGGGGGCAAGTGTTGCTATTAACTTGGCTCACAAGTTGATAGAGCAGGGGGATAACAAAGAAGCTGAAAAATTGATTTTGGATGGACTATACCGCCACCCGACCATGAAGAGCTTCCAACATTTAATGCAGATGCACGTGCAACAAGCGGAAGAGGGACAAGCAAAAGAAAGTTTAACCATGTTAGAGAAGCTTGTTGAGCAGCAGATCAAATACCGACCAGGCTATCGATGCAGTGAATGTGGGTTTCCCGCTCACAGTCTTTACTGGCACTGTCCTTCATGTAAAAACTGGGGGAGCATTAAGCGCATTCGGGGCTTAGATGGCGAGTAAGACTCTTTAATCCTTACGATTAAGCGATGTTAAAAGTCTATTCATGAAGTAAAAGAACAATGAACAATATAGCGCAAAGTTAATGGAGAGATAATGAGTAATAAACCGATTTTAGTTGCCTTAGATTTTGATAATAAAAATGCTGCTTTGCAATTAGTCGATAAGCTTGACCCTGAAATGTGTCGCTTAAAAGTGGGCAAGGAGATGTTTACTCTTTTTGGGCCACAACTAGTCAAAGACATCCACAGCCGTGGTTTCGATCTTTTTTTAGATCTTAAATTTCACGATATTCCAAATACTGTCGCGAAGGCCGTGGCTTCAGCTGCTGAGCTAGGTGTGTGGATGACCAATGTTCATGCCAGTGGTGGGCTTGCGATGATGGAAGCGGCGAAAAAAGCGCTAGTACCTTATGGAGATGACGCCCCTATGCTGATCGCTGTGACGGTACTGACATCAATGAGCGATGCAGATCTTAAACTTATCGGCATTGATGTGCCAGCGTTTGAGCATGTTCAACGTTTGGCTAAACTTACTCAGAGAGCAGGACTTGATGGTGTGGTATGCTCGGCTCATGAGGCTGAAGTGTTAAAAGCGTCTTTAGGTGAGTCGTTTAAACTCATTACTCCTGGCATACGCCCAGTGGGTGCTGACAAAGGTGATCAACACAGGATCATGACGCCGCCACAAGCAATTGCTGCAGGCTCTGATTATTTAGTCATTGGACGACCTATTACCAAAGCTTCAGATCCGTTAGCGGCACTGACGGCTATTCATCAATCGATTTAAGCGAGTTTATGATGGCAAATGCATTTCAAGATCAGCTACTCAAAGCGGGTTTGGTCAGCAAACAGAAAGTACAGAAAGCAACAACACAGAAGCGGCGCGATCGTAAAGCTAAAGTTGATGATGGCTCGTCCGAATTAAAGCAACAGATAGCAGAACAAAAAATTGTGCAAGCGGCTAAAGATAAGGCGCTTAACGAGCAACGTTTTGAGGAAGCATCTGAGAAAGGGCAAGTCCGTGGCCTTGTGACGGAATTTAAACGTCTTGCGATTAAGTTGCCTCAACATGCTGAAGTAAAATTCAACTTTACCTTTGATAATAAAATCTTCTCTTTGTATGTCGATGATAAGTTACAGAGCCAGCTATTAAATGGGCAACTGGGTATCGTACGTCATGATGAGACGAGTTACCTTGTTCCTCATAAATTGGCTGAACGGGTCAATTTGCTTGTACCTGAGTGGTGTGGCTACTTGTGGATTAAAGATGATAAAGCTCAAGTTGTCGAAGAGGATGATCCATACGCTGATTATGTGATACCAGATGATCTGATGTGGTAAATTAGTGCGAATGAAAAAGGGATATTCATTGATTGAATATCCCTTTTTTTATGCGTGTCTAGACTTGAAGGAATGGCTGTTCCTAGCGGCCAGCACGTCTTAATGCAGCAGAGGTAAAGTCTTGACGAGTGGCTTTTCCACCCCATTCCATAAATTTAGGCTCTTCGTTACTCAGTCCTGTCACCAGGTAACGACCAGAATCTAAATCATGTAATGTCTCAGCCACCATCCAAGGTGTATCTACATCGTAAAATTGAATGTTATGCGCTTCTGACATTTTCCATAACTGACCACGATTATCGTAATGGTCAATCACCGAAGCACCCCAAGAATCTTCATCGATAAATAGGGTTCGTTTAGAGTAGATATGGCGTGAATCAGATTTCACATTCGCTTCCACCTCCCATACACGGTGCAATTCATAACGCAAATGCTCTGGGTTAAGATGCCCTGCGCCGATGATTTCATCATACTCTAGATCGGGATTGAGTAACGGATACGCATTATAAGGAATATAGATCTCTTTTTTGCCTTTTAGCGTCCATTCGTATCTATCAGGTGAGCCGTTATACATGTCGTAATTATCAGTGGTTCTTAGGCCATCAGTTCCAGCTCCGGGTCCGTCATACGCCACATTAGGGGCACGTCTTACTCTACGTTGACCAGAGTTATACACCCAAGCACGTCTCGCTTCCTTATATTGGTCTATGGTTTCATGGATCAGCAACGCTGTGCCCGTGAGTCTCGCTGGAGCCGTGATGCTTTGTAGATAGTAGAACAACACATTATCGTCTTTATCTGCATCTCGACCGCCCTCTAAGTATTCTGGCCACACGAGTCTGTCAGTAATTTTAACTGGGACAAAAGCACCGCCAGCTTGAACTGGGATAGCGGTTGCAACACGGACGGCTGAACCACCTCTAAAGCGTGTGATGTGGTTCCAAACAACTTCTAAACCACTGTTAGGGATAGGGAAGGGAATGGTTGTGTCAAAGTCAGACAAGCCATAGCCACTCTCTACCAGTGTTGTGTTTACTGCATTATTTTTGATCAGAGGATAGACAGACTCCGGATAGGCAACACTGCGATGTGTTTTATAAACAGGCATCGTATAGTCAGGGAATTTAGTGAACATGGCTAACTGACCAGGCGTGAGATTATCTTTATAATCCGCTAAATTCTTTGCTGTGATGGTAAATAACGGCTTTTCATCAGCAAAAGGGTTATTGGGTCGGCCTGTGTCACCGCTCTTGGCTGTGTTGTTACTGTTGAGGCCACCCGTCCATGCTGGAATAGTGCCGGACTCATTACCTGCCTTCTCAGCCCCTAAAGGGGTGAGTTGATCGCCTATTTTACTGGCCTCTTCAGGTGACACTTTAGCCGTCGCATTAAGACTCATTATGGCTAATGAGACTAACATTAAATTGTGGTATTTCATCGTCTTACTCCTTTACGCAAAATTAATATGAAATGTCAACGCTAAGCGCTAAGAAGTCTTTATCTTGTAAGATGTTATGACCGCCACCAAAAAAGGATTTGTAACTCAATGTGGTGGCGTACTTTTGAAGATAGGAGCCCTCTATTGCAACGCCAATAGCACGGCTTCCTTCATTAAATTGGCTTCCAGGGCTCGGTGAGTTACCTTCAACATCATGTGACCAAGAAATCGTGGGCTTGAAAGAGATACCAGCAACTAAATCAGGATACTCCCACACTGCATTAAGACGATATCCCCACGCATTCTCTGTTGTGAAGCCTGAATCTTGACAGTCAGAACCAATGGCGCCAGCAGCGACTAAATTGGTACAGTTAACGCCACCACCTAAATCGAAATTAGCGAGACCAAATACCGTATTTCTGCCATATCTTTGGTTTGAGTCTTCAACGCCATCAGTGTGAACATACCCGATCTCACCAATTAAACTTAATCTTGAGGCGCCCATGAATTGCTCGATGAACTGTATCGCTGTTAACTGCACTTGAGTCACGTCGTATTCATCATAGCCTTTTACCACTCCACCTTTTTCAGCTGCTAACACTCTTGGTGTGTAGCGGAAAATAGGTGATTCACTCAGCACGCCATTAAGGATCTCTGCACCATTTATCTGCACAGGAGTGTCAGGTTTGTAAGAGATCTCCCCTGATAAAGCGACACCCTTAACATTGGTCGCAAAACTCACTCCATAGAACTGTAGATCTTCAGGATATTCTATTTGATAAGCAGGGTTTAAAGCAGAAATCGCTCCCCCTGTTGGATCGAGCGAACTCGGTACAAAGACACTTGTTACGCCGGGAATGTTGGATGTTGCGCTGCGTACAGCATTGATCATAGGTACGCGTGAATGGATATTGAGATAATAGAGCCCGAATTCTGTATCATTCAGGGCTTCTGAGTAGTATTTAAGCGATAAACCATACTGGCCGCCATCATCAGGTTCAACATCATCTCGTCGTTTTGCAAAGAAACCACCATCAAGTGCGGCTTTATCATTCACACTGATGGTGACGGCATTACATCCATCAGCAACAAAGTCAGCGCTTGAGAAGAGGGTACCGCAACCATCAATCTGAGTTTTTTCCCATTCAAATTGATAAAAAGCCTCTAACGAGACTGATTCTGTCACACCTAGTGCAGCGTAAAACATTCCAACGGGGAGATATGCTTCTTTAAGTAGCGCACCTGGACGACGAAAAGCGCTCACATCAAAGGGGTTTACTGAACTAATTCCGCCTTGAATAAACGTACTTTCTCCCCAACTGATCACTTGGCGACCAAGTCGAAGATCAAGTGGCATTTCACCTATATCAGTTTGCAGGAATGCATATGCATCAAGCAGCGCTATACCAGAAAATTTTGCGTAATCAGCAGCATTATCATCATTAAGGGGAGTATTGGGAATATAACCGTTCGGAGAATTACCATGAGGCCTATCACCGTTTTTTAATTCATTATCAAACCAATATTTTACCCTGACAAATGCACCAAAATTATTATGGGTGAGTAGAAACTCGTTTGACCCTTTAATTATTTGTGAAAACGCATCATATTGATCAAAGTTTAAATTGCCATCATCGGTGGTCATTGTCGCACCGGTTCCCCCGTTTTGTTTGCCAATAAAAGCGGGGTCAGCTTCAGACATTCGCCAACTAGCACCTAATGAAAGCTGAGAGTTAATTTGCAGCGCAGTGTCATTGTTTTCACCAAAATAGAAATCAGCAGAATTAGCCGAACTGCATAACATACTGGTCAATATGAAAAATACAGATTTTTTAAATTTCATGTTAATTACCTTGTTATTATTATCACCTGTAACAACATACGAGTTTAAAATTTAAATAAAATATCAATCCGCGCCAAACTGTTATCAATTCATACAGCTGTTTGATTTTATCAAAGAGACAGCGAGGGAATATTTTTAATATTCGTCGATAAGTCATTGTATCTATCTACTTTCAAGTTGATTTGTCACTTTTTCAGCTCAAATGTTATCGAGTTGTAGTTATTTGTGGTGTGTGGCATCTTGGTTCGATGACGTCATCCATGGGGGATAGTAGTACAGGATGAGGAACTGATTTCAATCAAGAGCACTCGGTAGTGTGGCTAGTGTCTATAATCTAAGAGAGGTCAATGCACCAGAGATGTAAAGTGTCTCTTATTGTTATCTTTTTGAGTCATACCAATCGGTACAAATAAGTATCTAAGCCCATTAAAAATAATTAAAGAAGGCTGATTTTGGCAGAGTACTACTCAACACTAAGCGGATGGATAATTCCTTTTACCAGAGCGATGGATGTCTGTGGAATCGAGACTGATGAAGCATTCATACAGTGTGGAATCGATCCTAATTCCGTGAAAGATCCTGAGGCCAGAATCGGCACACAAAGGTTTGTTGAACTTTTAGATTACTGTAACAAGTTAAGAGGTACCGGGGATTTTTCTATTCAGGTCGGAGAGTGTTTTCATCCGGGAATGTTTCATGCATTAGGTTACGCCATGATGACATCGAGTACCTTAAAGGATGCTTTGGCTCGAATCGTTACCTATAAGCGTGTTGTATCAAATGCTTGCACTCTTGAACTGAGTGAAACAAACGAAAGCTTAGTGTTGAAAATGATGGTCAGTACTTTTGATACCACAGGTCGAAAAGTGCTTAGCCGTGCGGCGACTGAGACATTCATGGCTATCGTAGTCAAATTTACCAGAGAACTTTTAGGCATAAACTTTCATCCGCAAAAGTTGATCATTGGCTATGACAAGCCAGCAGATTATAGCGAGTATTTAAGCACCTTTTTTAATTGTGATGTCGAATTCTCAGATGGTGACTCTTACCTGTTTTTTGAAAAAGTGCATGCTGAGAAGTATCTGACTGTAGCCAATCCCATGATAAACGGCATACACGAAAAAATGCTAACTGACTTTTTAAGCCGTATAGACAGGCACGACTTAACGTATGTGATTAAGAATAAAATCTATGAAATACTGCCTTTGGGAGCTCCTTCACAGCAAGAAATAGCCGAAAAGCTGGGAATGAGTCTACGTAATTTACAGAGAAAGCTACAGGAGCAGGACACTTGCTATAAAACTATTTTAGAAGACACCCGTAAATCTCTTACCTTAGATTATATTAAGCAAGCTCATTTAAGTTTGAGTGAAATCGGTTATTTAGTTGGCTTCTCGAGTGTAGGTAATTTTAACCGAGCTTTTAAACGTTGGACTAACTCAACCCCTGGTGAGTATCGTAGGCAATATATTTCAAAGAAATGATCTGGGTAGTCTCTATCTACTTAAAATTCGTTAATTTTACACTCCACTATTCAATCTTTTTATTCCCTCTCATACTCACCAATAGGTGACAAGCATTTGGCGCGTTTAGCGTATCAATTACACCGTTTGTTTTGCAAACTGGTATTTCTAATGAATCTCTAATCTTGTTTATTCAAAAACATTAATAACGAATAAATTTTTAATTAGTAAACGAGATATTTCAATAATTGTCTTGAACAAAGGAAACAGAATGAGCGAGTTATTCGACAGTAAGATTGAAGATTTAGCTGACCTAATAGAGTCGAGTATGAAGAAGTACGGTAAAGCACCCGCTTTTGAATGCTTTGGACAAACACTCTCTTTTGACGAATTAGAACGCTTATCTAGGGCATTGGCTTCTTGGTTTCAGCATAAATCAGGCCTTGTCGTCGGCGACAGAATCATTATACAACTGCCAAATATTAACCAGTTTCCTATCGCTGTATTTGCAGCATTACGTGCAGGGCTCGTTGTTGTTAATACCAATCCGCTTTATACCCCACGTGAAATGCAGCATCAGTTTTCAAATTCAGGCGCAAAAGGTATCGTTATTTTACAGGAGCTGCTGGGTAAGCTTTCTGAAGTGATTGAGGAGAGTGACATTGAAACTGTGGTAGTGACTCACTCTCTGGATCTTATCTCTAAAAAGCATGTCACCCCAGAATGGGGAGTGAGCTTGATGGACGCCATTTCTGTTGGAGAAACTTACCAACTTAAGCCTAGATTTCATAAAAATTTAGATGATACCTGTGTGATTCAATATACAGGTGGTACAACCGGAGTCTCGAAGGGGGCTTGTTTAACTCATCGAAGTATTCTAAGTAATGTCGGTCAGTTTCTTGAGCGTATCGATGCCAAATTAGTCGAGCAAAATGAGATCTTTGTTTGCCCTTTACCGCTTTATCATATCTATGCTTTTGTGGTGAATATGATCATGTTGTTTAGCAAAGGCAATTTGAATCTGCTAATTCCCAACCCGAGGGATCTTGATGCTCTCGTAAAAAGCATTGGTGAACATAAGATCACCGGCTTTAGTGGCATCAATACGCTTTTCGTTGGCCTATGTCAGCACCCAGGATTTAAAGAGTTAGATTTCACCTCGCTAAAGATGACCTTCTCCGGAGGCTCAGCCTTGTCAATGCATGCGGCTCAAACGTGGGAAACGTTAACTGGCTGTACTGTGAGTGAAGGATATGGTCTTACTGAAGCTTCACCCGTTGTCTGCATGAACGAGCCAGGGAATGAGCAATTAGCCTCCGTTGGTAGGCCACTGATGGAGACTAAGGTTGAGATCTGGGACAGTGAAGATAACGAGGTGGCGATTGGTGAGCAGGGGCAAATTGTGATCAAAGGGCCACAAATAATGAAAGGATATTGGTTGTTGCCAGAAGAGACTGAGAAAGCAATGACTAAGGATGGCTACTACCGATCCGGTGATGTGGGAGAAATACGACCTAATGGTTGTATTAAAATCGTTGATCGCCTGACGGATATGATCATTGTATCGGGCTTTAATGTTTATCCCAATGAGGTGGAAGAGGTACTAGTGAGTCATCCGAGTGTTCATGAAGCCGCGGTAGTCGGTGAACCGGATGGAAAATCGGGAGAGCGAGTGTGTGCCTATGTCACCGTTTTAGATAGAGATATCAAGATTAATACCTTGCTCGATTACTGCCGTGAAATGTTAACAGCCTATAAAATTCCCAAACGAATTGTCTTTATGGAGTCGCTACCAAAAACCACCGTGGGTAAAATTTTACGCCGAGAGTTACGACAAACATAAGCTATTGCTGTGTATATACAGCCTCTAAGTCAGTTTTGTCACCAAATAGGTAAATAAAACCTTCATTTACTCTATTATTTGGTGTAGATTTAAACAACTGTTTTAATCCTACGTTTGAGAATTAATAATGAATCCTTACCAAGCTCCGTTAGCTGAAATGAAATTCCTATTAGACAAGGTGTTTGACGCACCTCAAACATGGGCGTCGTTACCTGAAATAGCCGAAACTGTCGATCTCGATACCGCTATTGCTATCATGGACGAAGCAGACAAAATTAGTCGTGAACTTATCCATCCTATTAACCGAAGCGGTGACGAGCAAGGTGTTGTACACCAAGATGCTAAGGTGATCACACCTGATGGGTTTAAAGAGGTTTATAACCAGTATGCCGAAGGTGGTTGGGTAGGTTTCTGTGGTGATCCAGAGTTTGGTGGCATGGGAATGCCAAAAATGCTTGGTGTGTTAGTCGATGAGATGGCGTATAGCGCCTGTAACTCATTTACGCTCTATGGCTCACTTACCGCGGGTGCTGCATTGTGTATCAACGCCCATGGCAGCGAAGAGTTGAAAGAAAAGTATCTCCCTATGATGTACTGCGGTGAATGGGCTGGTGCCATGGACATGACTGAGCCTCAAGCGGGATCGGATCTACGTAACATTCGCACCAAAGCAACGCCGAATGATGATGGTAGTTATAACATTAGTGGTAGCAAAATTTTCATCACTGGTGGTGATCATGATCTTACGGAAAATGTTATCCACCTGGTACTGGCTAAACTGCCAGATTCAAATGGCATATCGCTATTTCTAGTACCGAAGATAAAGGTTGATGACCAAGGTAACTTAGGTGAATCCAACGGAGTCACTGTCGGCTCTATTGAGCATAAGATGGGACTAAAAGCTTCTGCGACGTGTGTGATGAATTATGATGACGCACAAGGTTATTTGATAGGCAGTCCTAATCGCGGCCTAGTGTGCATGTTCACTATGATGAACTATGAGCGTTTAGCCATTGGTATTCAAGGCTTAGGAACATCTCAAGCGGCATATCAAATGGCGGCTGATTATGCCAAAGAGCGTGTGCAAGGTGTTGCCGCTGGCGGCTCGCCAACGGGAGCAACAAGCGATCCTATCTTAGTTCACGGCGATGTGCGCCGTATGTTGCTCAATATTCGAGTGTTAACCGAAGCGGGTCGTGCCTTATCAGTATTAACAGGGCAACAACTCGATATTGCTAAATTTGGTGAAGGTGACGCACAAGCTAAAGCAAGTCGATATGTTGGTCTATTAACGCCGGTTTCAAAGGCGTTCTTAAGTGACCGAGGCCTTGATGCTGCAATAACGGCACAACAAGTGTTTGGTGGACATGGTTATATACGTGAAACTGGAATAGAGCAGTTAGTGCGCGATACACGAATCGCTCAGATCTATGAAGGTACCAACGGTATTCAAGCGATTGACTTCCTTGGCCGCAAAGTCACTGGCGATAACCTTGTTGCGTTAACCGAGTTTGTGACTGAATGCACTGACAAACTGACTTCATTAACTCAGGTAGATGAAAGCCATAAAGCTAAAGTCATTGTGCTTTTTGATGAACTGTTGGCAGCAGCCAAGATGGTCAATGACAACAAATCAACTCAACCTGCGATTGTTAATGCCAGTGCCGTTGATTTCCTTGATGCATTTGGCCACATACTTTACGGATATTTCTGGTTATTAATGTCAGATGCAGCATCGAACGAACCTGATGCTGAATTTGCTAGCCAGAAGCGCTATTTAAGTGATTTCTATATTGCTAAAATGCTACCTAAAGCCAAATATCATTTAGCACAGGTCCGTGAAGGCGACAGCACTGTAATGAGCATGCCTGAAAACCTATTTTAAAATAACGCCTATCGTTACCCATCCATGGGCGATAGTCATAAATGTTCCAGACATAAAAAGGCGAACCGAAAGGTTCGCCTTTTTCATCGAAACGATAACGAGATTATTGTATTTTAGTTTTGTCTGCGACTTTCGATGAAGCCAATGGCGCAGGTTTATAGTCAAGAATTGTTTGCAGGAACAAAGCACTGAAAGGGGCTATTTGCTGCTTTTTCTCAAGCGGGCTTTGACCGTTTTCTAAGATCACAAATAAGGTATCGTCAAAATATGGCTTTTTAATAAAACCAGCCAAATTGTCCACACCTTGCATAGAGCCTGTTTTAGCATAGATATAGTTTACCAAAGGTTTTTTATTGAAATACGACTTGTATTCTAACGTTCCGCGAACCCCAGATATCGGTAAAGAATCAATCAGTCCCTTAAAACGTTGATCAGTATAAATGAGGTTCAGTACCTGACTGAGCTGTTTTGCACTGATTAAGTTATAGCGTGACAAACCTGAGCCATCGACAATTTGTGCATGAGCTAAGTCAACACCCGCTTGAGTGAGCACTTCTCGCATTGCTCTACTGCCATTGGTAAAGCTGCCGGCTTGTTTGAAATAGGCTTGGCCAAGCTGTTTTAATAAACTGTCAGCAATCAAGTTATCAGATTTCAATAACATGATATCTAAGAGTTCTGGGAGGGCTTTAGAACTGTGCAGGCCAATCAAGCTGGTATGTTGAGCAAGCGAATGAGTGACAAAAATGCCACCCGAAATTTTAATTTGGCTGTTCTTAATTAGCCGTTCGACAGTATCTTTGGCAAATAATGCCGGATCTGTGATAGCAATGGCGAGCTTAATGCCCTTGTTTCCTGGGTAGCAACCACTGAGCGTAAACTCATTATTGGCCAAACGTTTCAGATCTAAGTCGCAAAACGTTACTGTTTTACTTTTATCGAAAACGGCAGTGTTATGGATTTTAATCGGTAGATAAGGTGAGAATTGAAGTTGGCTTGTCTCGCTAGCAAGCTTTGTTTTGAGCTTACCGTGAACGCAATTTTGATTGATAACAAAACTTGAGACTGGTGCAGCGAAACAGATCCCCAAGTCATCCCATACCCAACCCGGTGCTTGTTGTTGCTCGTTGCCGTTACCGACCAAATAGAAGTTACCTTCAATTCGGCTCAAGCCCTGATCTGACAACTGTTTTAGCAAAAGACTAATGTGCTGACTGGTCAGGGTCGGATCGCCACTGAACTTGAGGTAAACATCACCAGGGATTTTACCGCCGCGAATGGGAAAATGAGAATAGAGTCTGGTATGAAACCTAAAGTCCGGTCCAAGGTATGCAGTTGTGGCCACTGCAGTTAACAGCTTCTGTGTACTCGCGGGTAAGAGTAAGGTGTCGGCATTCTCTTCATAGATCACCTCACCGGTGATTAAGTTCTTTGCATAGAGCGCAGTATGGGAATGAGGTGGTTTAATTTTGCCAAGAATATTGCTGAAATAATCATTCGCGAGTACTGCTGATGTAAACAAGTATGAAAGCAGGGCGACGGTGGGCAGACTTCGAATGACGCACATAGTAGTTAGACTCTAAATGATGGTTGATGTCGTAGTGCATATTGGCACAAGAAATAACGTGGGGCGAGGGGCTACGTGGGAAGAGTAACCCGCTAAACAGCGAAAGATAAAGCCCTACTCAATGTGGTCGTGCCTCTATTCATCTTTTTCCATTAGGCGATACAGACGTAATGTCACAAAGCTAACCAGTCCAATAAATAGTGGTAAAATGAACAGGCCCAACTCAGCTTTAAAATGAAATATTCCCCAAGCGATAAGGAGAGTCAATACCAAAGTGATTAAAATTTTCAGGTTCATAGTTGATGATGCAACTCTATAAGTTAGGCCTTTATAGCTCAATAGTGGCTAGTTTAACGAAATCGGTGATCAAAAGCCGTGATAATCCGCAAATCAATACACTTTTATAATTATGAATAGTTATTGTACGGAAATAGTACGAAACTTAAGGTGTTAGCTTGGATTTTTACAGAAAAGCCTTGCTGAAACGGCCGTAAATCGGTAATTTCTTTCTCTTATGATTCATTAAAGGGATCGACATGCCTCATCTACGTCTTCGTGGGCTGCCAGAAGCAGCTGTTATTGACCTTAGTCGCAGCTTACTCCGTGACCTAGCTCAGATCTGTAATGTGGACCAACAAGGGTTTACATTAGACTGGGTACCGAGTGTCAGTTATCGTGACGGCATGCCAGACCTGAGTATCACACAAGTTGAGATGCTTTGGTTTCCAAAAGATCCCCATACGCACCAATTGGTTGAATGTACTATCCGTGAGGCTGTGACTTTGGCATATCCGGAACTTAAAAGTCTATCGGTAATGTTTATCGAATTAGATCCCAGTACTTACTTCCGCAATGGTGCGCATTTTTAAGGAGATATCCTTGCTGGATAAGCTTGGTGGAATACCGTTACAGCCAGAAGCTATTCGTTGGTTGCTGACCCCAAAATGCCTTAAGGCTGAATTGCTGACATCTATCGCAGGTGCAAAGCATGCTATCTATATTTCAGCCCTGTATTTAGAAGACGACGATGCTGGCCGTGAAATACTGGCTGCATTGATGCTCGCTAAAGATCAAAATCCGGCATTGGATGTTAAAGTCCTCGTCGATTTTCATCGTGCTCGTCGAGGTTTAATCGGCCATAAGGGCGACAGTGGTAACTACCTTATGTATCGTAAGGTTAACGCAGAGGCTAAACACCCAATCGAGATTTTAGGTGTGCCAGTTAAGTCCCGTGAGTTTATGGGAGTGTTACACCTTAAAGGGTTTGTGATTGATGACACTGTGATATATAGCGGTGCCAGTCTCAATAATATCTATCTGCATGAGCACGAAAAGTATCGATTCGATCGTTATCATGTCATTGAGTCTGCTGAACTTGCGCGCTCGATGCGACAGATGATCCAAACGTATCTCGTCGATGACGTGGCAGTTTGCTCACTGACTCAAGACAAAGAATCCGAACAGTTACCTGAAAAAGCTGACGTACGCAGCTTGAAAACTCGGCTGGGTAAAGCCAGCTACCAGTTTGAAGAGACGCGTATCGGTAATCGAATCACGCCGGTTATGGGTCTCGGTCGCAAGAAGAACAAACTGAATAAAGTGGTTGTCGACTTGGTTGCACAATCAAAAGAGTCACTGTTTATCTGCACTCCGTACTTCAATCCGCCTTATATCTTAGCGCGTTCACTGGCTAAGCATCTTCGTGATGGCAAGCGTATTGATATCGTCGTTGGTGACAAAACCGCAAACGATTTCTATATTCCGCCAGAAGAAGAGTTTTCAACCATCGGCGCTTTGCCCTACATGTATGAGCAATCATTACGTAAGTTTGCCAAGCGCCAACAGTGGGCCATTGAAAACGGTCAGTTGAACATTCATCTGTGGAAAGATGGGATCAATAGCTACCACCTCAAAGGCATTAGTGCTGATGGCAGGCGACATTTGATCACCGGCAGCAACTTAAACCCAAGAGCCTGGTCGTTAGATCTTGAAAATGGTTTATTGCTTCAGGATGAAACGGGGTGTTGGCAAGAGCAGTTCGAAACTGAACAGACACATATTCTGCAGCACACTGAACGCTTGTATCACTATAGCCAAATCGATACTTTACATAGCTATCCAGCGCCTGTACGTAAGATTATGACACGAATTCGTCGCCTCAAAGCAGACTTCCTGCTTAGACGAATTCTGTAGAAACAGTACAGACATAAAAAAACCTGCGTAAGCAGGTTTTTTTATGTCTGAATAAGTCACTTATAAATTAGATTGCTGCGACATCTGTCTTATCAAGATCGACACCAGATTTTGCCGCGTTCAAGGCCAGAATTACCAAAATCACCATCATGGCACACAAAACGCCAACGCTTAGCTGACCATGCATGGGCACGAGCGACATAGAGAGTGCTGCCAGGCCCGCACCAAAATTCTGCAATCCACCTAACAAAGCGCCCGCAACTCCAGCATGAGTAGGGAAGGGCTCAAGGGCTGCTGAGGTTAATACAGGGAACAATATGCCTGCACCAGTAAAGAAGAGTACCGATCCCACCAATAAACTCCAGCCTATGACTAAGCTTGAAAAACCAGGGATCAATAGAAAGAGTGCACCAGCGCCAAGTAGAGCGACACTGTGATACATACCCTTAGTGTTATCCTTGAGTCTGCCCGCATAATAAGCTCCCGCTAAATAACCCGGTATTGGGGCTACAAAATAGCAGCTCACCCAAAACGGAGACAGTTTAAGGACGTGGCCATAGAAAACTCCAGCAACAGCCTCAAAAGCTGCGATACCGGCAAAAGTCGCGACTAAGCAGATAAGATAGCTTTTGAATTTTTTATTGGCTAATACAAAGCGATAAGACTGTAGAACGGGTTCAGGTTTACGCTTAATAGCTGGCAGAGACTCATTAAACTTAAAGATGATCAGCAGCACGACACATAAACCGAATACTGCTAAGAGTTCATACACGGATTGCCAGCCGAAATAATGGGTCATTAAACTTCCGGCAAACGGAGCAATCAGTGGAGAGAACACCACAGCCATAGACACGAAGCTGTTGAATTTAACCAAGGGTTCGCCAAAATAATGATCCCTTGGAATACTACGGCACAGTGCGCCAGCGCTGGCTGTACCAGCCCCTTGCAACAAAGTGGCAGCAATAAGTGCATGATAACTGGTTGCAACACTGGCAATGACAGCACCTACAACGAACAGAGATAAACCAAAAATCAGTACGGGTTTACGTCCAAGTCTATCTGATGCAGGTCCGTAGACAAACTGAAGTAAACCATAAGAGAGAAGGTAACAAGCCATAATGGCTTGAAGCTGACCAGGGTTAACACTGAAACTGTTGGCAATATCCGGTAATGCTGGCACAAAGATAGTCTGCGCCATCTGTCCACAGGCTACCATGATGACAATTAATAAAATGAGTGAAGAGAAACCTTGGTTTTGACTGTTAAGGTTTGGCTTCTGCTGAGGGCCGCTCATGGTGTCTCCGAAAATGTAAGAATATGGGTTAATGTAGGCAGCGCGCATCATACTCATTTAATATACAATTACAAATCGTAACTATTTTAAAGTAATGGTTTTATAGTCAGTTTATTCATGAGTTTTCCTTTAGTGTAAAGTGCGTAAAGCTATTTTTACGTCTTGTATTTATCATGTTGCTGCTTTCTCCAACTCGTAACATGTTTTTATGACCGAGATCTCAAAAATTAAGCTAAATTGATTAAAATTCGACTTTGCTTAATTAATAACTTTTTTCGGTCTTTTTACTGAGGTTTCATTTTTCCAAGCTTCTGCTTTACCCAAACTCACCACGCCTGTTAAAATTGAGCTATGTTCTGCCATCAATTTTTTTAAAGCGCAAAGTAAATATATGAGTGTTAAACAGCATGCGATCCACAAGCTTTACCAATACCGTAAAGCCATTTCTACCAGACCCTATGGTGCGCGGGGGAAAAAATTGATTAGATGTGAGCTTTGTCTATTAGCTGAGCAATATTGCACCTGTGAATTTCGTCGACAGCTAACTTCAAATAATGCTTTTTTATTGATGATGTATGATGATGAAGTATTAAAGCCAAGCAACAGTGGCCGTTTAATTGCAGATTTAATCCCTGACACACACGCCTATATTTGGTCACGAACTCATGCTAACCGCAAAATGATGGCAGTGATTGAAGATCCTAAATACCAACCTTTTGTTATTTTTCCCAGTGAATACGCCTGCGATGGTCAGGAGGTTTTAGCAAAAGTTGAACCCTCTGAGTTACCTGAAGGAAAAACACCGCTGTTTATTTTACTCGATGGTAGTTGGCGTGAGGCGATAAGGATGTTTCGTAAGAGCCCTTATCTGCATCACCTTCCTCTATTATCGTTTACGCCTGATACTGTGGCTAAATATGGACTACGAAAGGGCAGTCGTGACTTTCAACTGGGAACAGCTGAAGTTGCCGCACTGGCATTAGGCGCATCTGGTGAGCCTGATAATGCTGCGTCTCTTAATACTTGGTTTGAATTGTTTATCGAATCTTCAATTTTCAGCCGTAGTCGCAAAAGTACCCATGATTTAACACCGTTAGCGTTATTAAAGAAAAAGTTCTTATCAACATTGGCTAAAGACGGAAACGAATAACCTCTGCTTGTATCGATAAAACACAGGCATTACGGCTTATAATCCGTGGTCTCTGTGTACCGCTATTGCGATTATATAATGCTAACGCATCTAGCTGTGTTATCAGCTCCTTCCTGTTTGACATACTTCTCGATCTTTTTCTTGGAAAAGTTATGAAACGTAAATTAACCCGCTAAAGAATCTTTAATGGGTATGATACTGATCTCATTAACTATGAGATCAGTTCAGAGACGCTCTGTCTTTTCAATTCAAGGTGCGTTGATGAAAATCACTTACTCCCTTTTTAGATATAGACATAATGAAATATGCTGTTACATTGTGTCACAAAGCGCCTCGCACCCAGCTATTCTGATATAAAACATAAGTTAATGTTAACGGCTTGGGTTTTGAAAAATAAAATTTTGGTTATATTTGATGAAGTTTAAACCTTATTCAGTGTGTTATCTCATTGTTGGTCTGACGGTAACCTTTTGTGTTAATTGGTTGTTCTGGAGTCACTCCCAAAGAGAGTTAAGTGAGCTTCATGAGAAAAAATCAGCTGCTGCCGAGATCTCAGCCCACGATATGCTGTTACAGCACCAAATAATCATTCGATCGATTCACTCTTTCTTTAATGCGTCCAAGCTCGTGACAAATGATGAGTTTACTGAGTTTACACAAGAGTTACTTAAGATAACGTCGGCAACCGCTTTCACGATTGGTGTTGATAATAAACTAGCGTTTATATCCAATCCCGCTTTTGAAAATGACATTAAAAAGGGTAAGTTTATCGTTAACGGCGCTGGCTCGTTAACCTTTAAACTCCCTAACTACTCCTCTTTCATCATCCCTGTTGATCAACCTGACCTACGTTATATGGTGTATGTGATTTCCCATGCGCAAGTGTTGGAGAGATTGAATAATGAACAGGATATCTGCCTCGAATTCACAGTGGCTGGAAAAGTGCTCAGCAATCAGTACTGCCAAACCAAATTACCCTATCTTCAACGTGCGTTGTTCTATTTTGATAGCCAAGAACATTATTACGGATCTAAGTTTAATGCTGAAGGTTATACCCTTAGAACCTGGTATTCACCTCCTGCGGAAGAGATAAATGAAGTGCTCTTAACCATGTTCCTTTTCTCAATAAGCGGGATTGGCTTTTCTGTTCTTATGTACCTAAAAGTTGAACAGAGAAACATGCTCTACAAGATGCGAATTGAAACCGACTCAAAAGTAGCCGTGTTGTCGGCCATTAACCATGAAATACGGACTCCTATTAATGCTGTTCTGGGTTATAGCCGCATGCTTAAAGACTCTGGCTGCTGTGTTCCTCAGGGTGAGATGACCATTAATAAAATTATATGGTCCGCGAATCTGCTTCATAGTGTTGCTGAAAATACCTTGAACTTTAGTAAAGCGAGTACAGATAATTTAACCTTAGATAATAAAGAAGCCGATCTTCGTCAGCTAATTGAAAACATTGAAGAATACTACATTACGTTTAGTGAGATCCATGACAAAACCTTGAGTATCATCATCAATCAGCCTTTACCGATTAAGGTGAATATAGACAGCACTAAACTGTATCAATTGGTGACCAATATCATCAACAACGCCTTTAAATACAGTACTGGCAAACAGGTTAATTGCCATCTAGATCTTAAACATTATCGCAGTCGTCCTTTCTTGAGAGTGGCAATTAGAGATTTTGGTAAAGGGATGTCAGCGGCCTCTATGAAAGCGATAACACAGCCTTTTACAACCGAATTGCACAACAGTTCGACACTAAAATCTGGAATAGGGATCGGTCTCTATACGTGCAAACAGGTGATTGAGAAAGTCGGAGGTAAAATTTCGATCCGCAGTCGGGCAGGTCAGGGCACCTTAGTTATCATACGTTTTCCTATTGAGTATCTAGAACAGACTACAGAAAGTAACAAGTTCAGTATGCCGTTAAATACAATACTGAATAATTCGCTTAATGCTGGACCAGCTCAGGCGAGCCTAAAGCCCAATAACCAAACTGAGCTTGTTTCTGTCAAAATGGATGAGTGTCATCCACATCAACTCAAGCGGATATTATTGGTCGATGATAACGTCTTTAATCTTGAGGTGTGTAAGGCGATGCTGGAGAAAGAGGGCTTTGATGTCACCACTCGAAGTGATGCAGAAACGAGTAAGCAATACTTTGCTGACGCATTACCTGAAATTGTATTAATGGATTATCAGCTTGAAGCGTCTAACGGTTTAGCCCTTATCGATGATCTTATGGAGATTCAAGCTCGCTCTACTAAAAGCGATAAAATAAAAAGAACGCAATTCTTTATTTTGTCAGCGAATGATAAAGAGGAGATCTCATTTCATGAAGAATACCCTGATGTGTTCTTCATGCAGAAACCTCTGAATATGGAGATATTCATTCAGCAGTTAGCTAAAAGCTGATTTTCCACGACAGGCCACCATTTAAACCGATAAAATAGGGACTACGGCCTAGATTAAGCTTTTGCTTAATGGAGGCGTTTTCCCTATATTGAATAGATAGCGGGGCTATTTATTCAATATCGCTCGTCAATACCCGCTAGCTTAACTCAGAGGAACGGCCTATGACTGAATATGCTAGTGCTAACCTAAAACTAGCCATGACGGCACTATTATTCGTGACGAGTGCTTGGTTGTTTTGTGTTTCCCTGTCGGGCCTTCTAAACGACGAGCGTTCAACTACTGAGTCTATTCATGAAGTGAGTTTCAATCGTTATCAGGCAGGGTTTGTCTGCCGGGAACGTGGCTGGGAGTTTTGCACCGGCTGGTCATACTCCAAGAGTCGAATGGCGTGACATTGCCATTAAATTTGCCAGCTCAGTTGCGTTACTGACCTTCATCTTCAACAATACTTTTTGTCTGTGTAACTCTATGGTTCGCTGAGCGATGTTAAGTTCTGCGGCAATCACTTTATTCAGCTTCCCCTCTAACACTTGCAGCATCACTTCATGCTCTCTAGGGGTGAGACTCGCAATACGTATTTTCACTTCTTTGTCATGATCCTGTCGATTGAACGACGCTAGGGTTTGCTGTTTGGCTACTTGCAGCAGTTGACAGAGCTTGCCGCCATCGACAGGCTTTTCGATAAAATCCATCGCCCCGTTTTGTATCGCCTGCACAGCCATAGAGATGGTTCCATGGCCGGTTAGCATAATCACACTCAAGGGGCTATTGTATTGTTTTATATGATTAAGTAGTGCTAGACCATCCATGTTCGGCATTTGAATGTCCAAAATAGCAATCCCTGGTTTATTCAGATCGACAGCACTTAAAAATTGGTTGGCATCTAAATAGCTCAGGGTAGACAAGCCCAAACCGCCTAACATCCAACTAAGGGAATCGAGCACATCTTGATCGTCGTCCACTAAATAGATGTTACACATGAGCTGACTTCCTGCTTGTTTCAATGGTGGCATTGTGGATGTTTATGGGCAGTGAGAATGTGATGTTCAATCCTTGTGTGTTGTCATCATTAAGGAAGGTCGCAAAAATGTTGCCGCGATGCTCTTCAATAATACGTTTACAGATCACCATCCCGAGCCCCAAACCATTTTGTTTTGAGGTTTCAAAGGGGAAGAATAATCGGCTTAACGCAACTTCTGACAAACCAATGCCATTGTCTTGAATAGAGATAATCGCTTGTTGGTTGTGCTCAGACAGTGTGATCGATAATGCTGGGGTTGGTCTGTTTTCCATGGCATCGAGTGAATTGCGAATAAGGTTTACCAGCACTTGTTGCAGCAAACTGATATCGGCTACTGTGCTCACCTCTGTTAAGGTCAGTAATGCTGTTATCTGCACCCGCTTAAGCTCTGGTGACATCAAGTTGAGTGTCTCGTTGATTAGCATGACCAGATCGCAAGTTTCATAAACACTGGGTTGTTGGCAAAACTGCCTAAATCGTTTTATGGTGCTTTGGGCGCGATCAACCTGTTGAATCACTTTATTCAGAGCAGTATCAAGCTCACCTTGTTCTGGGGTTAATCGATATAAGCAACCTTGAGTCAAATAGCGGATCCCAGCCAGAGGTTGATTGAGCTCATGTGCAATGCCGGATGCCATCTCTCCAGTCAGCAGTATGCGCTGCGCTTTATAAAACTGCTTTTGTTGTTCATAAAGGCTTTTTTGGGTGAGCTGATGCAACTCTATTTCAGCCGATAGGGCGTGAGTCCGTAACACCACAAGGCGTTTTACCCTTAAGTGATGCAAGTAGCCCAATAGCAAAAAGATAAAACTGCCAATCACCCAAGGTATTGCGCCTTTGAGCAAAAATGCCCAGTTAGTGACAAACGGCCATTTATTAAGGGTTTTGAGCAATCCGAAAACATGACTGTCATTAACGGGGGCTGACCAATATTGATAGCGTCCTAACTGAGCTTCTTTATCATTTTTATCAATAGAAAGAAGCGCGCGAACAATTTGAGTGGCGAGTTTATGATCTGTATAGCCTAATTTTGAAAAGGCGTATGAAGGATACAGTTCACTTGATGCCAAACAGTCATAATTTTGATGATCATGTTGCAGTACAACCTTAAGCTTGCCCGCAGCAATGTGGCCTGAATTAATCGCTGATTCGAGTACACAGCTGGGGAGAATAGCGACATCGGCTTCACCTGAAACCACCAGGTCGAGCAGTTTATTCTGTGGGAATCCCACGAAACTAAGATCTTTTAGATCACTAAATGGATTAATCCCCGCCAAGGCTAATTCACCAGCCATGATCTGAAACCCCCCAAAGGCTTTAGGATCCGATGAGACCACGGCAAATTGAGTGAGATCGTCGAGCTGATCAATTGCGATATCTGCTCGGGTGATGATAGCTGATCCAACGGCTCCATCAGGCTCAACACTGTGCAGCGGTAATAAAGTGAGTAGGCTACTCGCACCATAATCCTTCTTTAGGGTCACAGATGTGAGCGCATTGCTGATGATAAAATCTAATTTTTGTTGTGCAACTTGCTCCTGTAACTCAACAGGCGTCAACGCGAGTAAGGTGAAGCGTTGATCTATTTCAGATCCAACCCGATCGAAGGTGGGTTTCCACCGTTGAAATACCACCTCTGGCGTCGCGAAAGAAAGAATGCCCACTCGAATTGGGTCTTTGGCGTGTGAGGGCGAGGCAATGAAGAATAAAGTTAACGCCAATAGCAGTCGATTCATACTGATGATATTTGAGATGAGCGATAAAAAACGGAACGCTATTATGCCGTCTTTTAGGGATAGGTAATGATTTATCCTAATGGAAGGGGATCTCGGTCACAAATAAGCTGGGTTGAGGATTGATGCTTAAATCAGCCCAATTAGTGTTACTCATTGGGCTAAACACTCGTTTAGTCGTTATTGTTGGCTGATGTTACCTTTTGTTAGGTGATATTTATCGAAGCCAGATGATTTACGTTTACTGCCTTTCTCATCTAAATACCAAACTGCTTCAAGTTCATCGTGTTCTTCTGCAAATGTCATCGCTTCTTCAATCGGCATGAGGAACAAAGAGGTGGAAATCACATCAGCGAAGATCTGCTGGCCATTCATGACGACAGTGGTTGAGATCCCTGTGGGTTTAGGGTGCAGAGTTTTAGGATCAATTAAGTGGTGATATTCAACGCCACCAGCAATAAAGTAGTTCAGATAGTTACCGCTGGATACGATGGTTAAATCTTGCCCTTGCACCACTTCATGAAACTGCCCTTCGAATGTCTGGCACTGAGGCAATTGATACTCTGACTTTTTACATAAAGGATCTTCAATGGCTGTGGCAAAGGTACGCTGCTCTGGATGCAGTCCGTAATGACGAATATTGCCACCGGCATTGATCATAAATGCGTTAATGCCATCGATTTTGAGCGAGTCATACACTTTTTCAGCCATCCAGCCTTTTGCAATTCCGCCTAAATCGATACTCATGCCTGGTTTCATCTGAATGGTATTAAGGGTTCTGTCTAACTTAATATCGTTAATATCAGTCAGTTTTGCAGCGTGTGCTAGCGCTGCGTTACTTGGGATCGTACATAATCCCAAGGTTTTAGTATCACCTTTACATTGCCCTCTATGCTGACGCCAAAGGTCAATCACTGGTGAAAGTGCAATATTAAAATAGCCGTTACTCAAGGTGTGCCAATTCAGACTTGAGGCAATAATTTCAGTGAGTTTTTCATCTATGTGATGGACTTTCTCTGGTGCGCTATTGATGGTTTTGATGTTGGTGACATGTGGATAAGTGCTGTAGTTGGATGCCTGATAGTGGTATTCCTGAATGACATTAAGCGCACGACAAAGTGCCGTGTTCGCTTTTGTTTCATCCACGCCATAAAGGTCAATCGTCACCGAAGTGCCAAAATATTTAAGGGTATGTAAACTCGTCACACCCTCTTGATGGGTGATAAGCCCATTGCCTTCACATTGATAGGGGTCTACGACATCAGCTGCCGCTTGTATCGCAAAAGAAGTTGATAAACCTAACAAGGCGACACTAACAATAGACAACTTAGAGATAAATGATTTCATCGATGGCACCGGGTTCAATAATATGGACATAGGAATGACTATTTAAATAATTAGCACAAGCTTGGCTGTGAATATAATCAGGTACTAATAATTGTTAACTGGCTCAAACAATCGAACGAAATATCGCTAACCTGCGGTTTTCCGCAATAGTTAAAATATTACGGTTCGTTATGCTGCATAAAACTTGAATTAAGTCCAAAGGCAGAGCCAGATGACACAATGTAAACGATATAAAAAAAGTCTTATTTGCAGTGCAATTACGCTGGCTACATTAGCGCTAGCA
The DNA here is from genome assembly GCF_007197645.1 of Shewanella hanedai. Classification (GTDB taxonomy): domain Bacteria; phylum Pseudomonadota; class Gammaproteobacteria; order Enterobacterales; family Shewanellaceae; genus Shewanella; species Shewanella hanedai. The sequence continues at coordinate 149,237 of NZ_VKGK01000006.1, read as the reverse complement.
GGTTGTGCCACCTCAACGCCAGATGGCAAGTATGTTGACGGCGATCATGAAGTCAGCGGCAAAGGCAAGAAAAGCCAGATCGTGCTTACTGTCGAAGTTGCGAACGGCAGCATTAAAGAGATCACCACCAAATCTCATAATGAAACCGAATCTCTTTTTCTGAACGCTGAACGCCTGCTTGCAAAAATACTGGCTAGCAATGGCCATGAGGGTATCGATGCGGTATCTGGCGCAACTTATTCATCTAATGGCATTTTAAAAGCAATAAATTCACTTCCAAGAGCGAATGGGATCCAACCTGAATTCGTGGCCGTTGGTTCAAAAGATGATTCAAGCAGTGATGACTTCAAACTCAAATGGTCTATACAGCCACAGCTTGGCATGATCAGCGGTGATTTTTACTTCGAAGAAGCAAGATTCCGTCAAGGCCATAAAGGCAGCATGATCATTGTCACCGATAGCAATAACGCCAAAGATGTGATTTTTGCTGAGTTTAATGAAAGTGGACGTCCTAATTACTACACTCGTCTTTATCAAGATGTGCCTAAGCGTATGTCTGAATACAACTTCTCAATGGGTAAGAAAAAGGGCACGGCCTGGGTTCAGTCACCACTGACCATGGAAAAATTGATGGTTGAGCAGGATAAGATCACGTTTGATGTTAACCCCGACTTCGATCCAAAACTAACCAACAAGTTAAAAGAGCCTAATCGTCTCAAATACCTCGGTATCGATGTGGTTGCCGGTGCATCTAACAGTATTCAGCAATCAATGATCCCATTAACAGCAAAGATCCACGCCAAAATTAATGGCGAAGGCACTCAAGAGCTATTTTACCAACATGCTGAAAAACTACTCGACAGCAAAGGGAAGTGGACAGGGATCACCGCGGTATTAAGACTGGTTGTTGATACCAATACTAAGGCGATCACGAAAGCTTATTACGATGAGATCTTCGCTGACGAAGCGGTTCAAATCAAAGATGCTTCACTGAAGAAGTTTTATCGCCAATCTAAGTACGCGTCTATTAATTATGTGGAACCTGCCCGTATTGGTTTTAATGTCATGATCGATGCGCTTGAGACACATCTACAAGCTGGTGGCTCACTGTTCGATATCAATGACCTGCCTGCAACAGGTGACACGGGCAGTTACGCAGCGACAGGTTTCACTAAGCGCTCAAACTCGTGGGATACCTACCTCAATCAAGCGGAGATTCTGTACAAACAGATGCGTCTTGATGGCGTGATTAGCGAACATAAAAAACCAATCTAAGCATTGATAAAAAATACAGTTAAGAGAAATGATGATGAAAAGCTACAAATTAACGCTACTCGCCAGTGCAATAATACTGTCACCACAATTGATGGCCGATGAATATCAGGTTTACGGTCGAATCGATTATTCAGTGACTAATTCTGACAGCGGCACAGCTACTCACGATGGTAAGAGTGGCACTATTTTAGAAAACAACTGGAGCAACATCGGCGTTAAAGGCAGCAGTGAATTGGCGACTGACCTGCAGCTGTTTTATCGAATAGAAGTTGGGGTTAATGGGGCGTCTGAAGGTAAAAGTAACAATCCTTTTTCTGCAAGACCTACCTACATTGGCCTTAAGCACACGACATTAGGCCAGTTAGCCGCGGGACGTATCGATCCTGTGTTTAAAATGGCGAAAGGCGGCGCTGATGCCATGGACATGTATTCGCTCAAGCATGACCGTTTGTTTACTGGTGATAAGCGCTGGGGCGACTCGTTAGAATATAAAACGGCTAAATGGAATAAGTTGCAACTGGGTGCCAGTTACATCATGGAAGACAACCATTACGCAGAAGAAGACCCACGCCGTGATAATGGCAATTATCAAGTTGCATTAACTTACGGTGATAAATTCTTTAAGAGCGGCAATGTGTACCTTGCAGGTGCTTATTCTGACGGTATCGAAGATGTAAAAGCCTTCCGCGCTGTGGCGCAGTTAAAAATTGATAACTTGATGTTAGGCACCATGTTCCAAAGCTCTGAGATGGTCAATCCATCTAAGGCTCACTGGGAGCAACGCGATGGTTCTGGTTTTATCGCCAGTGCTAAGTACAAAATCGATAACTTGATGCTTAAAGCGCAATATGGCCAAGACGATTCAGGTACTGGCCGCATCGCCAGCAAAGTCTACAATGCAATGGGTGAGAGTGCACTCGCAGTGCCTGAAGTCACCACTTGGGCTGTCGGAGCTGAGTATCGCTTATCAAAATCAACGCTAGTACACACTGAATTAGGTCAATTTGATGTGAAGCAGTACAACGACTTTGATGACACCATCATCAGCTTAGGTGTGCGCTACGACTTCTCTATTTAATTACTAATTAATACACGGCTTACTATCCCAGCTTTTACATGGGTTTAGAATACAGTGACTAACAAAATCCGCCTGATCCCAATGAGTATCAGGCGGATTTTTTGCTTTCTAACATCGTCTCTTTGCAAATCTAAACAAAGCCATTTATCACCGCAAATATGGAGAAAGCTAAAATATAGAGCAAAGAATGGATCCCGGAACAAGCCCAGGATGACGGCAGAAAAGCATGTTTGATCTCAGTTTTTACTGTTGTGGCTCTAGCTCTTAACCTAGAACCTAGCAGTGAGCCTGCGAACGCTCTCGCAGGCACGAAGTGCCGTCCTAGCAGGGCGAAGACCGTCCTTCTCAGCTATTACCCGTATACCCGTAGCCACAGGCTATTCCGTCAGCGTAGCCTTCTGTAGTCGCCAGCGACGTTCGTCTCAGCTTTTCCTAGCAGCGAAGCGCCCTAGCAGTGAGCCTGCGAACGCCCTCGCAGGCACGAAGTGCCGACCTCGCAGGGCGAAGCCCGTCCTTCTCAGCCCTTAAACAAATGAATCAAACGCGATGGCATCATTCGCGACACCATAAGCATTAAGCTGTTCGATGGTTGATGTCATCATGGCTGCTGGGCCACAAAGATAAAACTCGATGTTTGTTAACCCTGCTGCGTTATCAGTTATGCCACCGAACTCTGCCGCTAACCTGTCCTGAACATATCCTTGGGTCATTGTAGAGGGGATTAATTGCAGTGCATCGCTACTTGCTAACCGACTTGCCAGTTCACCTGTCGGCCTTGAAAGCACTGGATGGTAGAAAAAATTGTCATGTTTCGCTGCCAACGAAGTGAAGTGATCTTGGTAGATCAGATCGGCTTCGCTGCGCGCACCAAAGAAAAAATGAATTGGGCGAGTCGTTTCAAACTTAAATAATTGCTCCTCGATTAACGATTTCAATGGTGCCATACCTGAGCCTGCACCTATCATCACCATGGACTTATCGCTTAAAGGTTTTGCATAAAACTCCTCAAACGGACCAACCGCATCGATACTATCACCAGGTTGTAAGTTACAGATAAAATGGGAACCTACACCTGGATTAATAATATCGTCAGTCGTTGTCTTAGGTGCTTGATGTAACTTAATGGTGAAATGCAGCTCACTGTGATTGCCATCAAGTGGTAAATCACTATTTGCCAATGAATAGTTACGGCTGCAGGAATCATGCTGGTATTGAGTTTGATCTACGTTCTCCCAATGTTGACTCAGTGCCAGCGGAAGCGCCGTTGGCATTGTGTTGCCACTGGCTGCAGGGATAAAGAAACGCATAAAGGCGCCAGCTTTGAACGCTATTGGCTCACCTGAAGCTGTTTTGAATTTAAGCTCTTTTATAAAAGGACTAATAAACTCACTACTGGTTAACACGAGCTGATGTTTTTCCGCCTGAATTACATCAAGCAAACGTAAACTGTCGATTTCATCACTGTTATGCTGACAGGCCAATCGATAGCCTAGAGCCAACTCTTCTGGAGTGAATTGCTGATGATCAGCGGCAGTGATCTTAACGCTCGTGCTAGTACTAGGAGTCAGCTTGAGTCTGCATCGTCCACAAGTGCCACCGCCACCACAGCTTGAAGGCAGGGCAATATCATGGTGTATCAAACCATCTAACAAATTTTCATGATCAGATAGGGAGATGTTGTGCAATGGCTCACCATTCAAATCCAACACTTGTACTATCTTAGCTTTGCTTTTTATGAATCGTTTGGGTAATAGGTGTGACAACGAGTACTGGCCATTAAAACCAAGTTCTATAGTCCAGATAAAACCACTTAAGGCGAAGAAGAGGGTAAAGATGGCAAATACAATAATTTGAACGTTATTGAAGCTGCCTTCCTGAGTGTAATCCATAAAGTGAAGCATAAACGCGATATCAACAAAGCGCTTATCATCATTGCTATGGGCTGCTAATCGCCCAGAGCCGGCATCGACATAAACGCTAGTATTAATATCATCATCAAAATCCACTCGCCAAAGGGGGTTTTTCTCTTTTAATCTGTCATCAAAAGGTGGTGATTGCTTGATGGCACTAACGATTTTTCCTGTTCCATTATAGGAAGCAATGGCTAGTTGCTTTGCCATGGCTTCATTAATAAAAACTTGTTGCCCCTTAAGGGCATCGACTAACGTGTATTGATTCTTAAAATAGGGATACAGGGCCTTATCATGAGTTAGCAAGTAGTATGGCTTTGACAGCAATGAGATTTGAGACAAGGTCACCGCAGGGTTGAAGTCTTGTAATACCTTTTTAGGTTCAATAAGTTGGCTTAGGTTTGCATTCGGTTCAACCACTCTTACGCGATATTCATTTCCAGAGGCTTCAACTGGATCCATCAAATTGAAGTACAAGCCCGTTCCTAACCAAATTAACAGCTGTAAACCCACCAAGAGTGACAACCACTTATGTATCGTCTTAATTAAGGACATCAGTTGCTCTCCTTAATCAGAGAGGTATCTACTTGGAGTGGCTCTTTTTTAAAGATGCGGTAATAGGTTAGGACTAAGCCCAAAATTGCGGCGATAAGAGCGAAAAGGACAACCCAAAACAATAGCCAGTTACTGGGATCTTCATCTTCATAATCCATCACATGCAGACTGAACATTAAATCGAACGTACGCCAAAACTCATGTCGCTTGGTCACTAGCAGGCCTGTTTGTGCGGAAATATAGAGTGAGGGACTGCCGAAATCATCAAAGTTCACTCGCCAAGCGGGTAGGTATCGTGAGCTTAGTTCAAATGGCGGGTTGTCAGTGATAAGCTCAGCGGTAAGCACTTGACCACGACCAGTGTATTCATGTTTTGCCATCGCCGTTGCAGCGGCTTCATCTAACGGTGACAGTTGCTGGCCTGTATTAGCATCGACCATGAATTGAATGTCATCTTGTTTAAAGCGGTAGACTTCACGGTCAATGAACATGCCCAAAGTGAGGTGCTGCGCGTTTGGGTAGTCTTGTATTAATGAGTCTTGAGCTAAAGAGGTCAGGGGGTAGTGAATCTTATCTGGATTGATTTTGCTCTGATGATTTTGGATCAAGCTGTCGCCATGAATATAGTCGATATCGAAAATCACCATATACGCGCCAGACACTGTCCAGATGACAAACTGAATACCTAAAAACAACATCAGGTACCGATGATATTTACGACTTATTTTTAATAAGTTCATTATTATTTTCCTGTGAAAAATTTAGCTTTAAATTTTACAATTCTAAATGTGTTACTTAATCTGTATTTGCAAATGCTACTAACGTCGTCGAAATTGGCTATATGTTATTAATTATTTGCTATCAAATATTTTGACTCTAAATTCAACTTTTAGTCAGAATGACGAGTAACATTTTTCTCATGGTCTAATCAATATCAGCCACTCTGAGCTAAATGAGAAGCACTTAATCAAGTTAAAACGACTCATTGTCGTACTCAAGAACAGACTAAAACGGTTGATAACCAAGAGTCTGATATCCATCGTGTTAAATTACAGTAGGAATGACTAAATAAACAGGCAGTAATGCATCAACAAAATGTAACAAATTTATGCATATATTGAAATAAGCGTAAGTTTATCAGTAGTCGGATTGACTCAATGAATGGATCCCGGAACAAGTCCGGGATGACGGCAATGACGATGACCCGTCTTGAAATTGTTCTCGCTCTTGCTGTAAGCGCAGCGTTCCCGTAGCCACAGGCTATTCTGTGAAGTAGTCACTTGTGACGTTCGTCTTAGCTCTTCCTAGCAGCGAAGCGTCCTAGAAGTGAGCCCGCGAACGCTCTCGCAGACACTAAGAAGGCGAAGCCAGCTCCTTTCTCGTCATCCTGGGCTTGTTCCGGGATCCAGCTTTTGATGTTAATTTCGAAATCTTGTTGTATATAAATGCTATCGAATCTGATCAAATAGATCGTTCCATTCAGGGTTAGTTTCTTCAATGAGGTTTATTTTCCACTGACGACACCAGTTCTTGAGTTGTTTCTCGCGAGTTATTGCGCTGTACATTGTGTCTGTCGCTTCAAAATATACTAGCAAGTTCACAGAGTACTTCTTTGTAAATCCTTCAACCAAATGTTCTTTGTGTTCCCATACGCGTTTAACAAGTTCACTGGTAACCCCAATGTATAAGGTTCCATTTCTCTTATTTGCTAGGATATAAATACAAGGCTGCATAACGTTCGTCCATGAAGCTATTCAAAAAGTAAAAGTATAGAAGTAAAGCTGGATTCCGGCATTCGCCGGAATGACGGAATAGTTTCAAATATTGTCTAAAAGGTTTCAGTTGTATCTTGCTCGTTATTAGCAGGATGACAATATTCTCGTCATCCTTCAGTTTTTATCTAATTAGGGTATGACTCTTTTTTGCGTCTTCCTGAACTCGTTTCAGGATCCAGCTCTTGATATTTTCCAAGCCGTGAAGATGCTCCTCAGCTCTAATATTTGCTTTTCCCTCGTTTTGATTAGCCTGGTCTTAATTGCTTTAATCATTTAAACAAAAAGAATGGATCCCGGAACAAACCCGGGATGACGGAAGAAAATCATGTTTGATCTCAGTTTTTAGTTTTGCTTTAGCTCTTAAGCTAGAACCTAGAAGTGAGCCTGCGAACGCTCTCGCAGGCACGAAGTGCCGTCCTCGCAGGGCGAAGCCCGCTCTTCTCAGCTCTTAATCTTCTCAGCCTTTAAAATTCTTCTTAATCGTTCGCCAGCAGTCTGTATAGTTTGCCTGCCTCTCTTTACCCTCTAATGCATATTTAGTGGGTGCGAAAATGTAGCGTGACTCGAACATAAAGGCGAGGGTGTTTTCATAACGCTGGGGAGTAAGCTCGGCATTGGATGCCTTCTCAAACACATCAGCTTCTGGACCATGTGGCGACATGCAGTTGTGCAGGCTAGAGCCGCCGGGGACAAATCCTTTCTCTTTAGCATCATAGACTCCTTCAATGAGCCCCATAAATTCACTCATCATGTTGCGATGGTAGTAAGGGGGTCTGAAGGTGTTCTCTGCCACCATCCAACGAGGTGGGAAGATAGCAAAATCCAAGTTAGCCACACCAGGTGTGCCTGAGGGAGAGGTAAGTACGGTAAAGATTGAAGGATCGGGATGATCGAAACTGACAGTATTGATCACATTAAAACGTGCTAAATCATATTTATACGGTGCACTGTTACCTGTCCAGGCGACCACATCTAATGGCGAGTGCCCAATGTCGCAACGGAACATGTTGCCATTGAACTTGGCGATCAATTCAAAATCACCCTCAATGTCTTCATAACTCGCAACGGGATACTGAAAATCACGATCGTTAGCAAAACCATTCGCACCAACAGGTCCGCGCTCTGCCAATACATAGGGGTGGCCGTAATTTTCACAGATATAACCGCGAGCTTCAGCTGTGATCAACTCTACCGAAAACTTAATACCACGCGGAATAACAGCAATTTCACCGGGCTTAATCGCTAACTTGCCACATTCTGTATTTAACAGAATTTCACCTAGCTCTGGTACGAACAACATCTCGCCATCGGCATTGTAAAAATAACGATCTTTCATTGAGCTGTTGATCGCATAAATATGTACACCAACACCCGTTTGACTGCTTGCGCTACCATTTGCAGCCATCGTCACTAAGCCATCAACAAAATCTGTTTTCTCTGAGGGTAAATCCACAGGATCCCAGCGGAACATATTTGGCGGGGTAATGGCTTCAGTGATTGGGGCTGTACGAATAAGGCCATTATCTATGGCTTCATAATCACCTTGAACCACTGACGGACGGATACGATAGAACCAGTTTCGACGATTATCGCTACGAGGCGCGGTAAAAGCGGTGACATTGAACTGCTCGGCATACAGGCCGTAATTAACTTTTTGTGGGCTAAATTGGCCAATAGGTAATGCTCCCACGAGTGCTTCAGTCTCAAACTCGTTACCAAAGCCGTTCATATATTGCAGTTCTACGGTCATATTCTCTTGTCCTTAATCTGACTATCTTATCTGTTCAATAAATATCGCTACTAACAAAACTACTCTCAACTGAGACTAGTTTCAAGGTTTCGCCATTTTCAGAGGCCAGTTTGGGCGTTAAATTAAGTCGATTTTCATGCAAAGCTGTAAATCATTTGATACAAACCTAGGCACAGACGACTCAACAGCGGGCAGAAACTCTGCTTGCAATAATCTACTCTCATGTGAGAATGCCAATACTCATCAGAGTCACTATGTGAGTAGAGGCTGAAGCGTAAAATCAAAAAAATACAACAGAGATCAGAGAAGAAAAGATGGCCGACATTTATCAAACATCGAACAATACGCAATCCAGACTCTCGTTACAGCAGTTCCTTCCTTATCGATTGGTGAACTTGGCGCAAAGTGTCAGCATCAATTTTGCAGAGGTCTATCAAACTGAGTTTGAACTCACCATCCCAGAGTGGCGCATTTTAGTTAACCTTGCTGAGCATGTTGTCCCAGAGGAAAGTGCTACAAGCGTAATGGGGATAAGCGCTAAAGAGTTAACCGTGTTGGCATCCATGGACAAGTCCACAGTCTCACGCGCTGTAAAGCTCATGCTAGATAAAGGCTATTTGGCTAAACATCTTGATGAACTCGATAAACGCGCCTCCTTGTTAACACTCACCGAAACCGGCAAACAGCTTTACCACACCATCGCACCCAAAGCACTTGAGTGGGAAGCAAAGCTGTTAGAAGTGTTAAGTGAAGAAGAGTACCAAATGCTAATGCAGATTTTAGATAAGCTGGACAGCAAACTCGCTTAGATGAAGAGTTCGATGTGTATTAATCGCAACGTTAGTTCCATTAATGGATATTTTTGTTTGAGACTGAAGTTGAGTGCACGTCATTTACGTAAATGTAACCAATCAAAACGATGATTGGAAGATTCTTGGTAATTGGCCCAAATGGGTGTAACCAAAAGCCAATGTCGATAAACGTAAGTAGCAAAGTATAAGTGGCCACAGTTGTGACCTGCACCATGCAACATAGCTTGGTTTTAACCCCGGTCAGTAACCATAGACCAAGTACAATATCTAAAAAACCACCAGCATAGATTGCAACGTCGGCAAGCGAGCCAGAGATATTACCCCCAGCGAGTATTTCATAGCCAATTTCTGGGGAGAAAAAAAGAGAAGTTAAGCCTGTGAATACCCAAACGAAGGCAATAGAATATTTGGCGGCTACCAATAAATTGTCTTGATTCATCTTTTTCAAAGCAAGTCCTTTTAAGCGACAGAAAAGGGTTTGAAAACCATCAACCAGAATATAGCCAAAATAGCAGTGAATGCAGGAATACCGAGTAGGGTCCATATTTTCATAAGCGATCTGAATTCGGGAGTGATTTGGTTTAACTCGACAGATACCTTGGCCAGTTCTCGCAGTCTGTATTGGATTTTCAGAACCGGTAGCCAACATACCCCAATAAAAACAAATAATCCTAACACCCAATAAAACCAATCTGATGAGTACGAATACCCTTGCATATTCATTAATAGTACACCGGATACTATTTGAGTAATAACTGCAGGTGTCGTAAAAATCCAATCCCCTAAGATAACGTGTTTAGCAGTAACATAAATAGCTTGTGGGTTATTAGAACGATTAGCCATGAACATAAAAAAAGCAATACCTGCGCCCGTACCTGTTACAACAACAGCGGCAAGAATATGAATTAATTTAACGACTAGATAATATTCCACTCTTCTCTCCGATATTTGCTCTCTAAGAGCACTTTATTCAACATGTGGTTTCTTCAGAAAAGATACTAAGTGCATCAAAGTATGAGGTGAAATCAGGTAATTTCAATAACCCTGCGCACGGAGTAGCCCCAGTTGCTAGCATGGAGTTTAAGCTATCATTGCACAGTAGTTTTCTTGCCAAGATGATGGTGGAAAGGGTTGGAATATAAGGGCCATTTCCTTTAGGCGCGAATAAAATCCATTTTACTTTTTTGTGGTCATCATTATTGTCCTTACCGCTAATAAGTACCTGCATAGCCCCTTCATCACTACCAAAAGAGAGAAACAGATCACTGGTGTTTACAATCATTTTTGATAATGGTGCCCAGTTTCTTACTAGGCCTGTTTTTGATAAATAAGCCATTCCTACCATCGTTAAGTGCAATAATGGCAACTCTAAACCAGCTTGAAAGCTAACTTGCTGTGATACATGATAACGATGAGGGAATAACTCTAAATCTGGTACATCTACATTTGCTAAGTGACGTTTACCAACAAACTGGCCAAAATCAACAAGCTTGGAATCCATCCAACCATATGCATCTTGCCAATGACCTTCTTTAAAGACTTTTATCGGATGACCAGTATAAGACAATATAGCTTGAACGGTTGCTAGCCCTCGCTCAGCTTTGTTACCAGGCGCAATGGAAATGTCGATTGAATCAATAAGGCTAAATTGATTCTGATAATGATCGACAACGGCTGAAGATAGACCTGGTACAGAGCTGGCACCACTAACGATGAACACACCTTTCTCTTTTGCTTGGCCATCTAACAACGAAATATCACAAACAAATCGTCGATCATCAGCTAAATCAATATAGTGAGCACCACATTCAATGCATGCTTTAGGCACTCGATAATCTTGGCCTTGAAACGGCCCACTAGTGTGAATAACCAGAAATGGTGAAAGGTCTGCTAATTGCGCTTTAAAATCTTCAGCGTATATATCGATTTCTAAGGGATGTAGAGTTGCGGACGCCGTTAATTTGAGGTTTTCAACTAATCTCGATGCTTTTTTCATATTTCGGCCAGCAATGACCAGAGTGATCCCTTCAACTCCTGCTAGGTTTTCAACGATTCTTTTGCCAAAGTTTCCATAACCACCTAGAACAACAAGCCTTTTCACTAAGCTATTCCTTTAATTAACAGTTCATTCCATAAAATATCACATATCTAAACTGCACAGCATTATATACATATTTTCTGCAGCACCGACAGTCAGTAAAATCACTTAGTTTTCATCAGATTTATAGCTAGCAATTCTAGGGGAGGTGTAACGGGTAGAACTAAATACCTATGTGAAGACGTTCCATGTAAACCTTCGCTATCTCCGTGTTGCGAAGAGATATGACTTAGAATGTTTATTAATCTGCTTAATGCCTTACCTCAAATCCCTAATCTGTACTAGAAAGACAAAGTCCCACAAATTCTCTGGGCCATTTATTGCTCGTTGGGCAACTTATTGCTCAATGCTGGGCCATATATTGCCCAACATTATCGCTGACAACTCTGAACGTCTGATAAACGCTGAAGAAGCCGCATTGGTGCGATTTTTGCTTTGTGCCGAAGGTTCTAAAAAAAATACGTTCTCAATAATGCCGTAACAGGAAGTCACGCAGTATGTCGATACGTCTAGCCTCAGTTGATTCATTAATGCTTCAGGATGCCATACTCATTGAGTCTGACTTATCGCAGCTTAGTGACAGTGAATGGGAAGCCATTACACCAACAGGCCGAAGCAAGGAAAGAGTTAAAAGTGAGCTAGAACAAGGAATTTATGTCGTTCTACGAGATAATCCGCGCACGCCCGCTTTTACCATGGAAAAAGGCGCGCCTCTCGCCAGTTCAACGTTTGCCAGTGGGATAAGTGTTCAAACCCTCTCACAGCTAACCAGCCGTTTTGAATCTGCAGGTGGGGCCATTGCCAGTAACAATAATGGTAATCTCGCTCCAGCGCCGCCGCTTGATTACATTGCTGACACATCTCAAGTAAAAGTCGCTAAAGAGGAACCTAAAGCCGCACTCATCAGTGATAACTTTGGTAAACCACCGCCTAAACTTGAGCTTCAGCTTTGTTACGATGATAGCGAAAAGACTTATGCCAGTGATGTGCCCTATAGCGTCATTTTCAGTGATCCTGGAAAAACGGTCATTAAAGGTGTGCTTAATGATAAAGGCTGGGGCGTAGTCGAAGGGGGCCCGAACTACTCCGCTCAAGTTATATTCGGTGATGAAGCGCAAAAGGCCGCCGCTGAATTGGCGATAGAAGCGCAATATCAGCAGCTTGACCAAGCGCTCAATGACACAGCTAAACAAGTCGCTCAGCATGCCATTGACGCCAAAAATACAGCAAAGCAGTCAAAGCGCATTGAAGTGACTGCATCCTTTGAAGCCGCAGTTAATAACAAGATTGCAGAGTTAAATGTCCAAAGTGAAGCGTTCGATAATCGTTCCTATCTGTCACAGGTATGGGGAATCGCTAAGGCAACAAAAGAGGGCGCTTCAAACGGGTTTACTGAATATCTCCCTGACTTAGGTGATTTCGGTAAATTAATGGATGCCGCAGATATAGACATAACCATGCTGATAGAAGCCATCAGTACCGGCAATATCAACGCCTTAGAAGCAAAGTTACAACAATGGAAAACTAGAGGTGGAGAGGGTTATACACAAGCCCGTAAAACCATGGAAACACTCATACTTCTCTTGAGTGATCCTACTAGCCGTGAAATGTTAGCCAGTGTGCCAAAACGTATTTTAGCAGCACTTCCTGATGACCAAATGGCAGAGATCCTTGCTTATCAAACCACACAAATGGGCATGGACACCACAGTTGTTGCGGGCGGCACCGCTATCGGTACTTTAGCCGGCGGCGTCGGTGGCCCTGTGGCTGCGGGAATACTCTTTACCGCCACCACAACCCGTAAAAGCGGTAAAATACTAGAAAGTACGATTAGCATCGTCACTGATATTTCTAAATCGCTAAAAACAATTAATAATCAGCATGACATTAGGCCTTATAAAAAACAGAACACTTTGCCGCTCGCTACAGGTAAAGGAGAGCGTTCTGACGACAAAGATGAAACCTACAAATGTGATTGGAAAAATTGTAAAGGCGGTCATAAGAAAAAGATTAAATATCCTAATAATGGCAAATTAGATAAGGAAAAAAGTAAATATGCGAAGAAATGGGTTGCGGCAGGATTAGAACCTTGGGTGCTATACGGGCCTGGTGTGGATAGCCAAGCCACAGAAACTGATTACCGTAAAGAAGTAAAAGATGAGAAGAGAATACAAGCAGCTTTAAGTAAGACTTATCCTGAATATTATACAGAGAAACATCATTTAATCCCTGTTTCATTGCTTGAAAAATATAAGACTTTAAGTAAAAATGCAAAGCTAATTGGTTATGATATTAATAATGAAAACAACGGGATGTGCTTACCAGGGTTTGTTGTTGACACTAATCAACATGGTTTACAGTGCCATCGTGGTAATCATCCTAATAATACCTACTATGACAAATTAAAACTAATATTTGATGATCTTGAAGAACAATCTATGGATATGTGTAAGAAAGATGATTCAGGGAATATGAGAAGCCAAAAAGAACTAATAGATATTTTAGATAAAAAATCAAAACTAATTGAAAGAAGAATATTGAAGAAGCAATATATTCTTCACAAAAGTACAACAATTTAAGAGGAGGGTTTTATGTACTGGATTATGTCTACCGAACGATCAGAAAATAATGAAGCTGTTTTAGAGATTCAATCTAGTTCCTTTGGAAATGAAAGTATTAATTTTGCTTGTGGAGAAAGCAAAATTGTAACTAATGAAAACATTGTTATAGATTATCAGTTAGGTGAAGGTACTAATATATATACAGACAACCTAATGTGTTATGGGATAAAGTCATTGTTTTTTAATGAAAAAATTAAAAATACATTAGATTGCTTAGATGTCAAAAATATTGATTACTACGAGGTCGATTTAATCAATGTAAAAAATGGTGGTTGTCTAAACTATTATATCGCTAACATCATTGGCACGTTTGAATGCGTTGATTATGACAATTCTGAAGTAGAATTATGGCCAAATGGAAAAATTGAGCAAATTGATTCATTAACCTTCATCGATACGAGCAAAATGGATCTGCCCCCAATTTTTAGACTTTCCAGCTTTTTGCCTTTAGTTATTGTTAACAATGAAATAAAAAAAGCATTTGAAGATAATAACATCACCGGACTCAAGTTCTATAAACCTGTAAATTTCTATCTGTAGATAACATGAATAAATTTTTTGATAATTTCTATAATTTTAAGGGTTTTGGCCCCGCGACAAAATCTGTACAACCAACGGTTGAAGAGCTTAAGTTGTTTGAAGATAAATTACCTGCCCGCCTATTAGAATATTGGCAGGAATATGGTTTTTGCGGTTGGGGGGACGGTATCTTCTGGACAGTGAATCCTGATGACTATAAAGATATTTTAGCGCAGTGGTTGTCTGGCACTTCATTTGAGCAAAGAGAAATAGATGGAGTAGATAAGTATTATGTCATAGGCCGTAGTGCATTTGGGAAGCTTTTTATATGGGGAGAAAGCTCTGGTGCGTCATTAGATATAGTTTGTAATTTTAGTATGCTTTTTCCTTCTGATCAAAGTGAAAAGCTTGAGATAATTGGATCAGAGAAATTAATTGAAAAATTTTACTCTTCTAAAAGAAAATCAAACATGGAAGAAGAAGATCTTGGTGAAAAGCCGCTTTTCCAACGTGCGATGGCTAAATTGGGTCCTCTTGATGCTGATGAGATGTATGGTTTTGTTCCAGCACTCGCAATCGGTGGTGCTCCCAAGCTTGAAAATCTTCAGAAAGTGAAAGTAATTGAACACCTCACATTCCTTGCAGACTTAGGCGAAAAGACTGTGATGGCTGACATAGTCGCCATGTCCAACGCACTTCATAAATAACTTATTTTCATCTAGTCAATTTTAGCCATTCTAGAAAGCAAAAAGTTGAGAATAGGGGGTAAGTGTTACCTCCATCTTTCTCTACTTTAGCTAAAGAAAACCTATTTACCACCAGGGCTTGGATAAGAGCAAAAGACCTAATGCTCTCTACCCCCATGTTCTCAACAACGTCCTTGTTTAAGTGCCAACTCAACTCTGCCAGACAGAAAGTCTCAATGTCGTGAAGGACAGGAGTCCGAGAACGACCCTGTTTCTCGTTCATTAGCTGATGGTTACACCATATTCACCGTGTAGCGAAGCGTCTCCGTGGTGAGACTGATCTTTTTCCTTTATATACAACCAAAACAAAGCTATCCACCACAGAAGACATTAAGGCCACAGTAAAAGCCAAAATATAGAGCAAAGAATGGATCCCGGAACAAGTCCGGGATGACGGCAATGACAAATGACCCGTTTTACTCTTGTTCTGCCATTACCGTAAGCGCAGCGTTCCCGTAGCCGCAGGCTATTCTGTGAGCGACGTGTTCAGTAGTCACTTGTGACGTTCATCTCATCTTTTAACCTAGCAGCGAAGCGCCCTAGAAGTGAGCTTGCGAACGCCCTCGCAGGCACGAAGTGCCGTCCTAGCAGGGCGAAGCCCGTTCTTCTCAGCTCTTCAGCTCGCAGGGCAAAGCCCGTCCTAGACTCTTCTCAGACACAAAGCATTATGATAAATTATCGCAATCCAAACTCGCTGTTTTATAAGCCTTTTATAGCAGCATTGACTACTATTAGTGTTATTGACTAAAAGCAGTGGCATTCGCTACAGGAGAACGATGTCTCACAATTTTTATAATGACAATGCAGATCTGTTAGCGCGGCAATATCTGTCGACCTCTTTCGAAGAAGTGCATGCTTCATGGTTGCCTCACCTTAATACTATTTTCGACAGTCACGACTCAGCTCTATCAATATTAGACGTGGGCGCGGGTGTTGGGCGTGATGCGAAATACTTAGCAGAGCGGACTGGCTCTTCAACATCTAAATCATCACAAAGAGTTGATGTAGTCGCCGTAGAACCAGCTCATACTCTGGCGGAATTAGGTAAAAACTACACTCAAGGAGTGAGCGTGACTTGGATTAATGACAGCTTGCCGTGTCTACATCGCTTGACCATCTATCAAAACAGTTTCAATCTTATTTTACTCAGTGCTGTATGGATGCATATTCCACAAAATGAACGTGCCACAGCGCTGCAAACACTCGAACACCTGCTGGCTCCACACGGCAAATTGATCATCTCACTGCGTCACGGGCCAAATAGCGATATTCGAGTGCTGCATCCAGTCAGCATTGAAGAACTGCAAGCCATGGCAGGGGATGCACATTTAACCATGGTCGATGCGACCGACAGAGAAAACGACAAACTCGGTCGCACCCAAATCTTTTGGGAAACCGTAGTGTTACAACGCGAAAGGGATACAAGGTGAAAGAGGCACTGCATGAACATTATTCTGAAATGATAGCTCCAAAGAGAAGTGACAAGACCTAATGAATTCTGATCTATTTTCCCAAGTTAATGCCACTAAACAGGTTGAGTTTATCGCTTACCTGCAACGATTATTGGTAGAGGGGGATTTTGTTGCTACTTATAAGTTTGCATTGCTGCATGCACTCGCCGATATCTGTATCGAACGTCCGCTAAATAACGATACCGCTCTTCTACATGAACAACACCATAATGTCATCACCATCGATGAGCTGGTGGAGAAGTTTATTGAACTCTATTGGCAACATTCATTGCCCTATACAGGTTCTGCTAGTGGCACTGATGAAAAAGTCTCGTCATTTATCCTACTGCAAAGCTCAGGCAACCAATCTGCGTTAATCAGGAATTTAGCTGAATATCGTAGTCAAGGGATCAGAAATTTAAGTCAACTAAAGCAGCATCCAGATTGGCATAAACTGGTGAGAAAAACTCGTACCACTTTAAAAGATGGCCCACTGTGGCGCTTGCAGTTATTAGCAGGCAGTGAAGAGTGTTTCTATTACCCCCATGACAAGTCAAAAAATCATATTGTACTCAATGCTGGGATCGCGTTCTGTTTTCGTCGCTTTCACGATCTCGTGGTGTCACTTGCGAGATCAAACTGGACGCAAAAGGTCTGCGACTTTCCACTAAACCATACCGCAATTGGTGGGCAGGGTAACTTGTCAGAATTCCTCTTCGGCAGTGATAGAAATTCGATAATCAAAGCAAGACCAGTATTGTTTGATATTCAAAAAGGCCAATGCTTCTACTGCAATAAACCGTTTAAAGGTGAGGGCGATTATAAAGCCGTGGTAGATCACTTCATCCCTTGGACTCGTTATCCTAACGATCTCGGCCATAACTTCGTCCTAGCACACAGCAAATGCAATAATGCCAAGTGTGATCATCTCGCTGCTGAGCAGCATAAAGACCGCTGGTTTGAGCAAAATATCATTAACAACGGAATATTGATCACCACCGAACTTGCCAACTACTTTGTCTGTGAATCAGGTCGCTCAGAAGCGATAACAACCTGGGCCTATCAACTGGCCGCCCAGAATCGTTCACCACTTTGGTTACAGGCAAAGCGTTTTGAAGTTTTGCTCGAAAAGGATAAAGGTCAATCCAGTTATGCTGGTGGATTAAGTGCATTAAACCAAGACTGATTAAGCAATTAACCTAGTACAAGACAAAAGCGGCTCACCACGGAGAAAGACAAGAACTCCAAGCTTTTCAAACCTCCAGCTCTTCTCCGTGAACTCTGTGTAGCGAAGCGCAACAACGTCCTTGTTTAAGTGCCAGTTCAACATCCATGTTTCTCGTTCATTAGCTCATGGCTACGCCATATTCACCGTGGTGAGAATGATCTTTCTTTTTATATAGAATCCAATCAAAGACAAGATATAGAACAAAGAATGGATCCCGGAACAAGCCCGGGATGACGGCGGAAAAGCATGTTTGATGTCTTCAGCTCTTACCGTCAGCGTAGAGTTTTAGTATGTTATACCCGAATGAAAAGTTCTGTACCTAAGTGACAATCACAAGTTACATACTTACACATACACGCCTATTCACAAGTTAGGTTAAAACACTATATATCAGCTATTTAACTGGGTAAAATTCTGCGAATGTTGTGGTGATATTAATTCTTGGTAAAAATGTTAACAGCATGCTCTAGAACTGGGAGGAAAACATAGGCAGTCCATAAATTATTATTTCATTCATTGTTCTTTTAAAAACAAATTAATGAACATTGGTACGCAGCTGTCTAGCTGGGTGCTCTTTATTGTGATAAAGTTTCATTCTTCTTGTGTGAAATGATTCTTTTAAGATATTACAAATACAGGCTTTAAATCTTATGTACAAAAGCTAAATCTTTAAAGTCAAATTCCTAATTACAGGATAATAACCGTAATGGTTCCTGAACTAGAGCCCTAGTGCATTGTTCAAGCAGTCACACAAAAAAAGCATCAGATATGGATAATATGATGTTAATCATTGTCAAATGTATGAGTTATGTAACTTAAATGTTTGGCGGGTTATTCATTTTTTGTAAATACGATCAGAACACTTAATAAGGAATGTATATGTCAGATGTCTTGGTCTCTAACCACTTAGTACAGATGCAAAAGTGGTTAAATGATTTTTCTCGAAATAGAGAACACCCTTTAGTAACTCCTCTATGGAGATTTAAAGTAACTGATGAAGAGTTTATTTCACTAAAAAAGTTAATCACTAACTTGTTCATTGCTAGAAACCCTAAGCATGTTATCAACAAGTCGAGTGCATTCGATAAAATTTTTACACTATATGTTTCTACTTGGCTACAGCGAAATTACGATGGCGGAAAATCAAAGTGGCAACCGGTTTGCGATAGTGTAGGGCTGAGAGATTACAGACCATACTACAGCGCAATTAGAAATTCAGTTGAGAGGGGCCTGAAACTTTGGAAGATCTCTGTTCATAGCACAGCAAGTGGTGATAGCTTTATTAGTACCTTGTATTGCCAAGGCGGTTTTCCTAACTTTGCTTTATTAGGTGAGCAAAAAGGTAAAGTTCCTGAGTACCTTAATACTGTTATTGATCATTATCGCCAATTTCACTTAACAACTTCAATTGATGAAATAGCAAATGAAGCATTGGGTAATTTACCTATTACACTGCAACAAAATGCGTTTGCGGAATTAGCTGTAAGTTTGATAAACCATTTAATGTTACTAAGGGATCAATTTGATTTGTTCTCTGCATCGGAGCCAGTGTTAAAGCTCGATTTGGAAAAGCCTACTTGGCGTGATGATTTGCCTTTTTTACTCTGCGATCAAGGTACTCAAGAGCTAATCAGTCGATTATTATCAAGTACTGCCAAGTTAATAAAGCGCGAACAAAACCCTGTAAGAGTGTTGCGCACGTTAGAGCCAGCTATTGAATCTTGGCAACTAGTTGCAGAAACATATATTAATAAGACCATTCATCCTGAAGATTTAAATCGTTGTTTAGACGAATCATCATTGCCAGTTTATTTTGATTTATATAGCCATGTTGATAGTGGTGGACGATATCGTTCAGCAGCGTTTAATTTAAAAGGTAACAGTACAAAACGTTGGCAAGTTGTTACCAACAAAAATAGGTTTTTCAATCTAGATGCTGCAGGTGACATTTCTTATTCTTTATGGAGTGATGAAAATGAACTTGGCAATGCCACGTATTACCAAGGAGAAGCATTAAACAATGACCTACCTTGGATTTTCCAATCATCAAATGATAAATATCGTTACTTAGCACAAGGTAACGCAACCATTGCTGCCGATGAAGCCATAATCGCTTTTTCTGGCGAAGTGATTGCTGCCAATGTAACGTCAAGCGTTGAAGAGGTTGGAAGCTTAGGTATTGACGGAATAAAGTTATATAGAGTTCGAGGTGAAGTTTTAGCTAAAACACTACAAGGTAGCTTTAAAATAGCAACAGCGTGCGAAGAATCTAAACCGCTTAACTGTCGCATGGAAGGGAATAAGGTTATTGAAGCTATTTCTTCTAAACATGTCTTTAGAGGTTTGCCTAATATTATTGCCAAAGAGCATGATTTAGACGAGTTTTCAGTCTGCAAATCACAACTATTTTGGCAAGCAAAAAATAGTGACTTAATGGTTTGTTTAGACTCAGTGCTTACTGCGGGTAAAGAACAAATTCAAGGGCATGGCAGTTTATCTTGGATTATTGATGAACAGCTAAAATGGCAAAGTAAATTGGCGATTTTGCCTACTGAAAGTCAGTTTAATGTTATACCTTTTGAACAAGGTGAGACTGAACTTAAATTACTTGGCTTTGAGAGAGATATAGATATTTCACTCATTGAAAAGCAAAAAAAGTGGTTACGGGAAGTTGATAAGTACGATGATATGTATTTGTGTGAAATTCAATTACCAAGAAGGTTAACGGATGTGATGAACCCTGTTTTGAGTTGGGGGCTTGATAATGAAGTAACCTTAGAGTTAGCAACTCAGCAAGCTGGTGTTTGCTTAGTAACGCCAGAAGGTCGACCTTTTATCCATTCAAGAAATAAATTAACCGTAAATGATTTATATACCCATAAATTAAGGATTGCAAAACCCGAAGCGCAAAGTGAAACATATTTAAGTATTTCGGCGGTTTTATTTCATGATAAACAACAAGTCGCCAATTTAAGTGAATCGGTCATTTTGCCAAAAGAAGCCTTGGTGACAATAGACTGTAAAACTTTACTCACTATGTCACGTCTATTACTTTCTCAGTCAGATGATTTAAGAGCAGAAGTTAAGTTTCGTTTCTTCTTAGGCAAAGATATCATGGAATCTGTAGTGCCAAGTGTTGAAGTATTTAAGCACGCTACGCCAAATTTTTGGGCAGACAATGAACTTAAGGGGATCAAGGTAACTAAATCTCGCTCCCACCCTAATCGCAGTAATATTAAAATGTTTGCTAAACCGATGTGGGACTTAGCACGTGAGGCTGTAGAATTACCGACTGTGGAAAATGAATATAATGACATGATTTTTGCTATTCCTGATACTGAAGAGCAAGGTCCTTGGTTTTTATATTCGGATAAACAAAACTTAATACAGCCTAGGGCCGTTATCATCGGAGATTCATCAGTAGTTTATGAATGTTCAGACATCAAAACTGTAGAAAATGCTATCCGTTATTTACCTCGTGGTGATGAGCAAGGTTTTGACTTTTCATACATGGACCAATTAATAATAGATTTATCAAATGATTATTTGAATCCAGAGTGGTTTAAATTACAAGGATTAGTCGATGCACTTAATTATGCTGCTGCAGATACTTTCCATCTATTTAGAAGGTTAATCAAAAAACCACAAGCAATGGTAGACCTTCTTGCTAAACAGGATGATTTAGCTGACTTTGATTTAGTTTGGTCAATTGCTCAAGATATGCCTTTTGAATGGTTTTCCGTACCTGCCGCTATGTGGTTCAAAAGCTTTAATCATAAATTAGATAGTTTAAAAACTAAATTAGAGCCGGTAGCACAGATTCTACCTGAACAAGATTATGCCGCTTTACTTAAATCTACCTTTGAAAGTGATGTCGAAAACTTACGCACTAAAGGTGATTATTTCGCCACTTTACTTGATATATTTATTGCCAAAAATTTAAACGTTAAAGCACAGTGGATGATACTCAATGCTTGGGGCGAAAATTCGATAATGGGGCGTTATGTTAACTCACGAAAAGATTTGTTTGAGCGACAGGATGGTAAATTATTGTTAAAAATTCAGAATAGAGCTAAGGATGAAAACTTAAAAAGTTATATTAATGAGTATTTGGCCGATGAGGTAGTACCAACAAATTTATCAGGGATGTTAGCAAGCCATCTACCCGAAGCTGTTAAGAACAGGCAGATTTTTTCAATTGATTTACCAATTAAAATGGCATTATATAATTTTGATTGTTTAAATTTAGAACAAGTGTTAAGTACAGTTTCATACGATATGGATGAAATTAATAATAATATTAATTTCACTTATGCGCGATTGCAGTCTTGGGATAGACAGTGGCTAAATCAAGCGATGGCAAATGCCACTCAAATAGCATACTTAACAAAAGAAGAAGGGATTCAGTCTTAATGAAAAAGTCTAACAGCATCAATTTCTCAGCATTATACCGAGATTTATCATCAGTCTCATCTCAAGCTGTAATAAACCGTTTGAGATTAAAGAATCCGTCTTTGCGAGGTTTTCTACAACAAGAGTTTTCACCTTCATATGGGCAAGGAAATGATTTTTTAGCACCTCCTGTTTTTGAAGCAACGTTTGGATGGTTACCCTCTGAAAAAACTAATGATTTAGCAGGATTAGTTGAGCAAGGCGTTTTAACACAAAGCTTAGCGAATAACCTAGCTCACCCTCCAATGCCAAAGCCGGAAGACAAAGAGCAGCGAGAAAAGTATTTAGTTAAGGGGATTGATGAGGCGCGTTGGTGTAATGATATACAGGAAGATTACACTTGGCCTATAGACCGCCCCCCGTATCAGCATCAGTTAGAAGCATGGCAGCATTTAACTGAAGATAAAGTTAAGTCAGTTGTTGTAACGAGTGGTACCGGATCTGGTAAAACTGAATGTTTTTTGGTTCCATTATTGAATGATTTAGCACAACAAGCTGATAAAGCTAAAGAGCCGCTGATTGGTGTTCAAGCACTGTTTTTATACCCGCTAAATGCATTGATTAACTCTCAACGAGAGCGTTTAAGCGCTTGGACACGAGGCTTTAACGGGAAAGTGAAGTTTAGTTTGTACAATGGAGAAACTGAAAAGTCAGATAGTGCAACAGCAATGGCTGAAAAGGCAAAATATCAGCCTGAATGTTTACATTACCGAAAGCAAATATGGAAAACACCACCACCCATTTTAGTGACAAATGCCACTATGTTGGAATATATGTTGGTGAGACAAGAAGATCAGCCTTTATTAGACAAGTCCCAAGGTAAGCTAAAATGGATTGTACTTGATGAGGCTCATTCTTATGTTGGCTCTCAAGCTGCTGAAATATCATTATTACTTCGCCGGGTAATGCACGCATTTGGCGTTGAGCCAAAAAATGTTCGTTTTATAGCAACATCAGCGACAATAGGTGATTCAAATAAACAAGCTGAAACTAATATAAAATTACAGAAGTTTTTAGCGGACTTAGCTGGTGTAGATACAACTCAAGTTGCTGTTGTAAACGGCTCTCGTCTCATTCCACCATTACCAGATAGCAAGGAGTCACAAATATTTGATTTAAATCTTGCTGGAAAAATGGATTCTAAAGCACTATTCGACTACTTTATTCAATTTCCAACACTGCGTGCCTTAAGAATGACGTTAACCAAAAAACCTTTGAATTTAGAAGAAGTTGCCCAAGTTGTTTGGCCTGAAAAACCAGACTTGACGATAAAAGATCAAGAACAAGCATTAAAGCTTATTGATCTAGCAACTACAGCATATTTAGATGGGGATGAGGACAATCAACAAGCATTTTTACCTGTAAGAGCTCATGTTTTTCACCGAGCTCAAAAAGGCTTGTGGGCGTGTATAGACCCCGAATGTTGTTATAAAAAAGATACCCAACTAGAAAATGGTTGGGAATTTGGTATAGTTTATCACCAAGAAAAAACAATCTGTGATGAGAAGTGTGGCGCACCTGTTTTTGAATTAACCCATTGCTCGGATTGTAATACACCCACATTAGCAGCGATGAAAACTACAGGTGACAAAGGTATAAAGTTTATCGTTAATCGTAATGTCGACTTATTAGATGATTACGCTGATGAGGTTGATAATGACGTAGAAGATGATGACACACCAATAGAAACTGATATAGAAGCTTACATCCAATTATTTAGTGAAAAAACATCTAAAGAAAATAACCATAATGAGTATGGCTGTACCCCTGCTTTTATAGAGAAAAAGAAAAATAGGTTGCATCTTGATCAAGTAGAAAATACCTTAAAAGTCTATTACATACAAAATGATAGACAGGATGGCACTCGTTGTGCGTGTTGTAATAAAGTAGAAAATGTACCAGGAACATCTTTTAGGCGAGCAATGCTAGGCTCTCCATTTCTAATGGGTTCTATCGTTCCTGCAATGTTACGTCATATCCCCAGCGATAACCCTTATGATATGAAAGGCAAGAGGCTAATTACATTTACTGATAGTCGGCAGGGAACAGCCAGATTCTCCGCAAAATTACAACTTGATTCAGAGCGAAACTTTGTTCGTGGTTTTGTCTATAGAAGTGTACTTGAGCAAGCTGATAAAATGGATATCCCAGCAAGTGTTAAAACGAATTTAAACACAATAAACATACTTAAAGAAGGTGGTGAGGAGTTAAATAAATTTGCTATTCAATCAATTCAAGATCTAGTTGATAAAGAGTTAGCTAGTTTGATACCTAAAAAAATCACATGGACTGGTTTATGTGATCTTTTAGCTAAAACTTATAATGTTCAATTATTATCGGGTCAAGTATTAGAAGGTTTAAGCGAGCATGCTTATGAACGCGAAGCTGAAAAGTTACCGAGTGAATATAAACATAGAAATCTAGTTTTATCTGATCCAATCAAACTAGCAGAGCTATTTTTATTCAGAGAGTTTTCTCGCCGACCAAAAATGCAAAATAGTATGGAGTCTATGGGCCTTATAGCATTAAGCTACCCAAAAATTAAAGCGCTTACTATTGATGATTTACCGGCTGATTGGAACGAACTAGGCTTTTCATTACAGGACTGGCAAGATTATTTAAAAATAAGCATAGATTTTTTTATTAGAGAAAACACCTACATTGAAATAAATGACTCTTATAGCCAATGGATGGGGGCAAAGATAATGCCACGGTTAGTCCAGTCGGCGAGTTATAAGCTAGATACTGATGAAGAGAAAAAAGCGATAAGGAAATGGCCAACCGTTAATAAAGGCAGCCAGGGCAGGTTAGTTCGTTTACTTGAGGTTTCCTCAAAGCGTTTAGCAAAAGAGAATAGCGCCCTATATACAACTATTTTATCAGCAGCTTGGGACACATTGACTAAAAAGTTAAACTTATTAATTCCTTTTGAAAAAGAAGCAAAAGTAACAGGCGAAAAATTGACTGGTTATAAGTTTGTGTTTACAGATAATGTTGAGTTTTCATTAATTGAAGATGCTTGGTTATGCCCAATTACACATCGTTGGTTAGATACAAGTTTCAAAGGGTTAAGTCCATATTTACCTAATAATGCCACAGCAGAAGAGGGCATTTGTACGCCTGTTAAGTTGACTGTTCCACCAAGTGAATTATATCAAGATGAGACCAAGTTAAGTTTAGTTGATTGGCTTGAGCAAAGTGAACAAGTTAATACCTTGCGTAAGGAAGGAACATGGACGGACATTAACGATACTGTTGTAAAAGGCACACCGTTAATAAGAGCAAGTGAACATTCAGCACAACAGGATTCTAGTAAGTTACAGGCATTTGAGAAAGCATTTAAAAAAGATTATTTAAACGTATTGAGTTGTTCAACAACAATGGAAATGGGGGTTGATATCGGCTCTCTTAGCATGGTTGCAATGAATAATGTACCACCAGGCCCAGCCAATTACTTACAGCGTGCGGGTCGTGCGGGGCGTCGTAAAGAAGCTACTTCGATGGCTTTAACATTTTGTAAAGCTACTCCTCATGGTGAACGTGTATTTGAAAATCCTAGATGGCCATTCGAAACGCCAATTAGTGTACCAAAAGTTTCATTAGATAGTTTCTCCATTGTCCAAAGGCATATTAATGCATTTCTATTAGCTAACTACCTAAAAAATATAAATAAGTTAGGTGGTAAGGGGGTATTAAAAATGCAAGCAGCAGCATTTTTTAAACCTGAAGAGGATATAGCAAGATCTGATCGATATATAAAGTGGTGTAAAACAGAAGCTGAATCACTACCTACCATAGTCTTAGGTATAAACTCACTGAAATATAAAAGTGCATATGCAGAATATTCAAATATAGTTTTAATAGAAAACACGGTTGAGGCCATGGAATTCTCGGCTAAACATTGGCTTGATGAATATGATGCCTTGTCACAACAATTAGACATCACGAGTAATGATAGAGATGGTGCTAAAGGTAAGCTAGAAAAGCAATTGCAACGATTAGAGAAAAACTATTTATTATCGGAACTCGCCGCTACATCTTACTTACCAGGCTATGGTTTTCCTACAGGGGTTGTATCGCTTATAACTAATAACAGATATGAAAAACGTGAAAATGTTATAAATGGAAAAAAACCAAAAGATAAGAGAAAGTCCTATCCAAGCAGAAGCTTAGATGTTGCTTTACGTGAATATGCTCCAGGGTCCGAGATTGTTGTTGATGGAGCAGTATATAAATCACAAGGTCTTCAATTAAATTGGAAAATGCCTTTTGGAGAGAATGACATAAAGGAAGATCAACTACTATCTTACTTTTGGGAATGTGATATCTGTGCAAACATTGGTTATGCAAAGCATACGTTAGACAGAAAGACTCAAACCTGTACCGATTGTAATTCACAAAAACTATCTTGGAGTGAGTATATAGTCCCAACGGGTTTTGTCGTTGATTACAACACACCTTTACATAATAACTATAGCCAACCCAATGTGTCGCGATACAAGGAGGGTAAGATAGCTATCATGGATAGTGATTGGCAGTATTTATCTAATCCAAAGTTAGGTAGGTTCAAAGCTTCAGCCAATGGAAGTTTGTTTCATTACAATGATGGAGAGGGAGCAGGTTACGCACTATGTTGGTGTTGTGGTAAGGCAGAAGCATTACATACGGAAAAATGCGGTAACCATAATAAAATTAAGGTTAAAGGGGTTGCAAGTATTGCCAAGAGGCACCGTAGGATTCAGGGTACCAAAATAAAAGATTCACTATTTTGTGAGAGTGAGCATCAAGCTTGGAGTATCAAACAATCACAAGTAAGTGGTACTGACAACATTGTAAGTACTCCATTTATTCTAGGCTACCCTCAAAGTACAGGGATATTTGAATTACAGTTAAAAGACCCTAGAGATGGCACGTGGTTAACCGATAAAAAACTCGTTTATACGTTTGGTGCCGCCTTACGACAGCTTTTGTGTGAGGCGAAAGGTATAACAACTTCAGAGGTTGGAGTTACGGTTAAAGAGCGAGTGAGCGAAACAGGTTTACCCTTAACAAGCTTGTTTTTATATGATCAAGCATCTCAAGGAGCTGGGTTTTCAACTTCAGTACCTGAGTTATTTGAAGTTTTGATTCAAAAGTTAAAAGCATACCTTGAAAGTTGCTCTCAAAATTGTAATTCGGCTTGCCATGCGTGTTTACTGGATTACGATACGCAACATCATATGAAAGAGTTAGATAGGTTAAATCTTCTATCATTTTTAGAACAATCAAATTTTGTAGAGAAGTCCTCTTTACCTAAAGATTTAGAGTTTTTTGGATTGGGTTCTAAAGCATCAATGCTTCCTGCTAAAGAATTGTTATTAGATAAAATGAATGATGTTTCAGGAGTTGATTTTTATTTGACTTTATCTGATTGGAATTTAGCCGACTGGTCTCTTGTTAAGATAATAAATGAACTAGCTAATGATAATAAGCGACCTCGTGTAATTATGAGTGAGGACGTTGCTAAGTCGATAGACCCTGATTTAGCATGGGATATTCAACGTAAATTCACTGATAAAGTAAAATGGTTGGTAGCAGGTGAAGAACTTATTGTTGATGGCAAGGCTACTCCTGTTATGACAATGCATATTGCAGATAAAGCTATTCATTGTGCTACCTTGTCTAAAGAAAGCACTGCAGCAAATGAAAAGTGGGCACAAATTGATGATGTCTTAGTTATTTCCCCTGAATGCAAAGAACCAATGTTTAATTTGGGAACGTTTGATGTTGAGGCAATAGCAAAAGAATCAAGTATTACTAAAGGTAGTGCTGTGTTTATTGATGATATAGGTAAAAAGTTAGATGTAAATATTTCTAGTTTTGGTACTAAATTGCTATCACTAATTGAAGAATATGCCGAAGATGTTTCTACATCACTTAAAAATAATATTGAGACAGTGACCTATCATGATAAATATCTTGTTAGCCCAATTTCTATTCATTTAATTACTCGCTTTATTGCAGAGTTAAATTGTCGTTTTGGCCGTTTTCCAACAACCTTAGAAACTTCGTATCCCCAGCAGGATAACAGAGGGAGGACGCCTAACTGTATAGCAGATAACTTTCTAGATAATGGTACACAACCAGCTTTTATTGAAAATATAGGTCATAAGCTAGGTATTGAAATTTATTGTGACCTAGATGAAGCAGTTAACATGAATCATGGTCGTTTTTTGATTATTACTTTAAAAAATGGTGAGGAGATAAAAGTTACCTTTGATCAAGGGATGGGCTATTGGGGTAAGCGGTTCTATTACTCTAGAGAGAGGTTCAGCTTCTACAATGATGAAAACTCCCAAGTGGAAGAGCACCTATCTAATAACTTTACTGTCAGAAGTGCAGAGCATGATAGCTACATTGTGGTTAGCATGTGATTCATTTGCTTTCAATAGTATTTGGATTGTTACAGCTGTAGTCAAACGTAACAATGTTTGGCTGCAACATTTCCCCGTTCACTCTAGTTGTTTGACAAGCTTTAATGTCTCGATCCCCGAAGCCCTTTTACCTGGGGTTCTTCGTCCTGTCACTTCATTGGTATTCATTAGCTGAATAAACTGATTCATCTCGGGCCCATAACTTATATGTAGCGGGCGCGACTTACCGTAATAGTAGATACGATCAAACATTAAGTTCTCGGTAATCCAAACAACAACCTCATCCATACGATCTGACATCGCGTTGACATAGAAATCTACTGCAGCACCCAAGCGAGTGCATATCAATTTACCTTTGCTATTGAGCTCATGGCAAGCGTGTTGATCAAGACTCGGGGCGATATGAGGATTAGTATTCTTGCTAATAGTTTTTGCTAACTCAGACGAGCAGAAACCATAAGTGAGAGTGATAGGCCCAAAGTGATCGACTATTGGATCGAGCAGTTGAACAGCAAGCTGTTCGAGAGCTTCCCAAGATTCGTCTTGAATAGGGAGGTTGGTGATTTTATGCCGTGCAAGGCTTGCACTACATTCGATTAAATCTTGATAGCTGAAATATTTACTGAACTGAGTCGTATGATTAGGCCCCATATATTGAGGCCTGATTGTGAATTGAACTATCAACTAAAAAGAAAATTATCATCTATTTAGTATCATTTTTTCTCTTGTTGTATTCAAGATAATTATGCATTTATCAATCACATTTTTTGTCTGTGTCATATCGAGAAAACCGGTGCTATGTTGTTGACTGTGTGCGGTTGGTTAATTGGCTGGATATTACTGACTAAATTTGGACCTAGCATCGCTCTGGTTGAATTCAATCTTTCACCACTATGGCATAACGGGACCTTGGCACTGCTTTCGATCTTGATACTCATATTTATACCCAAACCACTTCAAGATGCAGGATTCAGCATGCTCGTTGGTATAGTCTTAGGTAGACGGATTACACTAAGATAAAGCCAACCACTACAGAGAACACGGAGGGCCACGGAGAAAAGCAAAATACCAAAATAAGAACTTCTGTTCACTGCTTACTCGCTACTCGTAACTGACAACCAAAGTTCAATAACAATGGATCCCGGAACATGCCCGGGATGACGGCAATGGGAATTATCCGTTTGTAGCGGCTCTGGCTCTTAACCTAGAACTTAGCAGCAAAGCGTCCTAGTAGGTACGAAGTACCGACCTCGCAGGGCGAAGCCCGTCCTTCTTAGCCCTATACCTATTGGCATTAAATATCAAGGCGGTGGTGTTTGCCAATGATTGTTTGAAAATCCGTAAAGAATCCAGCCTCTTTGGCGAAGTGGTTCCACCTTGAAACGGAGTCGATGACTTGTTCTATCACCAGAGTGGCTTCTTTGGGGAATAACTTGCCGATGATCATCAGATCATTGATGTCAAAGTGATCACGCTTGCCATTAAGCGTTAACTGGCTCTGACTGACCCAATAGGAGTCTGGTCTGTAGGAATAAGCGATGTCAAAAGCGGGCGCGATGCTCCAATCATTGTCGTGGTTGAGCATAAAGCCGAAGTTTTTGGTGTGATCATCGTTATTGCGACTGACGATGTTAAACACCATTCGTCTGAACATCTGCACAGCCTGAGACCGAGGAAGACCCAACTGTCGCATCAGCGAAAAAAGCTGTTCGTAGCTATAGCCGCCCGGTATTTTGTAATCTGCATGCGCCATTGCACAGAGGGATTGATAGTGAAACTTGTTATTATGATCACGGTCAAATCGTTTGGTCATGAAATGAGCGCGATCCCCGTCATGCAATAATTCACAGGGCTGCATCTCAATGCCGGCATCGATTGCCATCAAGTAATAAGCGAATTCCATTCTCCCATATCCTTTGGGATCGCCGAATGTTTCTTTACTCGACTGGGACTCACTCACACCATCAAATTTTACCAACCAATGCTCAAAACCTTGGGGCAGGGCTACTTGGCCACTCCTGATCTCGGTTCTGTTTTGGTTGATGCCGATAACGGCTTTAGCGCGAGCTCCGCCCGCTGAAGTACCGACTTGCATCATTTCAGTTAATGCGGCTTCCTTGTCTTGATCGAAAGCAAGTTCAATACCTGCTCGTTGATCCAGTACCGTTTGCGCCATCTCCATTAATGATTGGATCGCTAACGGTGTTGAAGATTTACTCTTGTCGGTACCATAACTTGGGGCGTATTCTAAGGCCCCCATGCCTCGATTACCTGTGTAGAGTAGACGATCCAACGCCGAAAAGTTTTCTTTGGTACGACCTTGTCGCGCCAACCAAGCATCAATCACAGCGTTACCAAAATCATCAGGTAAGGTATCAGCAAATGCTCCAGGAAGTCCTTTGAAAGTCTCGGTGTTAAGCCGCGCAAAGGAATAAATCTTATCGCTTAGGGGTAAGTGAATAGGGGATATTTCGATGCCCTTATTGAGCCAAGCATCAGCGTATTGAAAAGAGCATATGTCTTTATCGATAGAGAGTGCGCCAACAAGTTCATCAGCAATGTTGACTCGCGCAACGGTAGGACTCTTGTTTACCATTGATCTTCTTCCTTAATAGGACTGTGTCGACTCATGTCAGCAGTGGAACTGCGGTTTGATGTTGAGGCCCTTTTACGCTTTTTGCCCTGTTGCTTAAGTAACGCCATCGGGCTATATGTTTTTTCTGGGATGAACTCATCAACAAGTTGCAGTTGTTTTAAGGCCCGAAGTACGGCGATCACCGATTGGAATTTGCCATTGCCATTGATCAGATTCCTATAGGTTTTGCGGGTGATCCCAACTTCTTCTGCGAGTTGCTCTTGGCTAATGTTCGCCTCAAGACGCATCTGTTCAATGCGGGCGCCAAGCTCTTGGGCGATGCCTTCGTCGGTCATCGCATAAATATTGTTAATGGGCATAAAAGTAACCTTTAATGACAATTATGGCTTTATAGGGTAATTATATACTCATTAATTACAACTATCTAGGTTTTGCTTAACGGGTACTCTTTTACTCTTTATGGCTAAATTTATCAGGTTAAGGGTAAAAAAATACCCACTATATATAATGTAAGCAATGAGGTTCAATGAAGTTGCTGCGGCACAAAATTATAATACCAATCAGTATAAGAAGGGGTTATCTCTATGGTGAACATAAACTCACATACAAGAACTTCGAATATAGAAGTGATAGCATTGTTAACACACTGGACTCATTGAATTAAAAAGCCCGCAATGCGGGCTTTTTGCTATCTATAGCTGTTTAAACAATCAGCGTTTAAAAGCTTGCTGTTAATGATGCTCCGCTGTAGCTACCGAACCAGCTGCTGGTGAGCTGAACGTGGTAAGTTGCAGCTTGAGTGTTAGTGACAGTACATGTTTTAGGGTTGCCGCTACTGCTTGTTTTACAATCGTATACCGAACTTGTCGGTGTAGAGCCTGCATTTGCATATGCGATGGCACTGCTTGAGCTGCCGTTGACAGTAATGGTAAGTGTTTTCCCTGCTGGCACATCGATTTGATAATTGTGGGTTGCACCAAAAAATCCAGCACTTAGGTCCGTTTTAGCGACGCCATTTTCCATACAAACATCACCACAAACGGGTTCTCCACCTGGGCCGCCGTTGTCGGTTAATGAATAAGCCAGTTTGTTCACCGACAGAGGACCTGGACTTGTGACCACATCTTTGGTTGAACGGTCACTTAGCAAGGTTTCTATTTGAGTTGGAGTACGAGTGCCGTCTTCGCTTAAATATACCGCTGCAACACCGGCAACATGAGGGGAGGCCATTGAAGTCCCGCTGATGGTATTGATGCCACCATTTATCCAGGTTGAGGTGATATTTCTACCCGGCGCAAAAATATCTAAACATGTACCGAAGTTAGAAAAGCTTGAGCGCGAATCATTGTCGTCAGTTGAACCAACATTAATGGCACTGGCTTCTCTTGCTGGAGAGTAATTACACGCATCTTGGTTGTCATTACCCGCAGCCACAACAAAAGTAATGCCGGCAGCAACTGCGTTACTGACTGCATTATCTAAGGCTTGCGAAGCACCGCCGCCTAAGCTCATGTTAGCAACTGAAGGGCCTGTGGCATTTTGGGTGATCCAGTCAACGCCAGCAATCACACCTGAATTTGTACCTGAACCTTGGCAATCGAGTACTCTGATGCCGACGATGTTGGCATTCTTTGCTACGCCGTAAGCTGCACCACCTATGGTACCTGCTACATGAGTACCATGGCCGTGACAATCTGTAGCATCAGCATCATTATCAACAAAATCCCAACCGTGAGATTGACGACCACCAAAATCAGAGTGAGCAGATACACCGGTATCAACAACGTAGGCTGTGACACCCGAACCATCGTAGTTGTAGTTATAATCACCGCTTAAGGGCAAAGCACGCTGATCGAGACGATCTAATCCCCAAGTCGCGCCAGCTTGAACAGCAGAAGCCCCTATTTGTGGTGAAACCGACATGATTTGGTCTTGCTCAATAAAATCAACGCTTGGATCATTAAGTAGGTCTTTTAATTGTTCTGGTGTTGCATTAACTAATACTCCGTTTAATACGCTACCAAAATCCTTTTTAATATTAATGCCAAATTTTGTCGCTATTGTATTTGCCTGTGACTTAGCAAAGTCTGCAATAGACATGGGATTAGATAAGTCTAAGATGCTCGGTGTTTTAAATACAACAATATAGCTATCTTGAATCACTCTGCTTTTATCTACAGCGACTAAGGTTGCTTGTTCAGTTGCTTGTATTGAAGAGGCTGAGAGTGCAGCGGTAACTGCTAAAGATACTAATAGTTTTTTTTGCATTTATGTTCTCCGTTATTTATCTCGGTATTGAGTTTAAATTAATATTAATAATTTATTTACCGAGCCAACATAAAACATAATTAACTAAAATAAAACACCTATTTAAATATAAATCAACAGGATATCATTTGCCAACTTTGTCAGTTAGCACTAAAGTGCTAGGTATTTTTAATGCTTTAATATTTAAAGGTTAATGGAGTTTTTAACGAGGTTTAAACCACTATTTATAGGGTATCTGAGTGGTATAAACTATCACGACTTCATATTTAGCTGTAATTGACTGTGGCTTAAGTCATTTAAACTTACTTCTTACTGGTTTTATTTGTTTTTATATGGACAGGGTTAATATAGTACGAAATGTACTATGGTAGTGGATTTCTCTAACTTTGATATTGATAATCAGTTAAATATCAAACTAATAATGTAGTTGTTTACAATTAACATCTAAGTTAAAGCAATGTGTCATAGCATGGGTTATTTAAATTTGTCGAAATATTTTTGAGTGTAAGTAATAACAGTAGATATGATACTTTACTCTATTAATCACGGTTAACATCGAGAGGTGTTTTTATAAAAGGGGTTTGTCAGGGGAAAGAGGCGTTTCGCATATGTGTGGTTAATCATTATCAAAAGCTAGGGTGGTAGAAGGGCTGGTGAATATGAAATTTGCACCTCTATTTTAATATTATTTAACTTCAAGTGATCCATGTTTAAATACAGGTCGTAATGTCACTATCGGTTTTGACGTTCATTGTCGTCTAAACCGTGTGTCATGGATTTGAATGCGTCACTAGATAGTGAATATTTAATTTCTCAGTATGCCACACACCCTTTTGAAGAGACCCTTCCTCCGGTCTCTTCTTTTTTTATTTAACCTGAACTCGAGATAATGAGTGTCCAGATGTTCTGAAGCCTCTTTTAAAATCATCAGTTTACCTAGAATTCAGGTTATTAAATCATGGTTTGTATACCTATGCTATTTTTTCAATATTGTCAGCGGATTCATTTTGTACATTAACAATATGTTCTTCCGTGAGTGAATGCGTATAAATATCTTGAGGCAGCTGCTGTTCAAAAGCTTCAGTATTCGCCTCGATAAGTTTTCTTAGATCAATGGAAAATACCTGGAGTGAGTGATACATCCTAACGTTATATATGCGCGATGTTAGATTGGCTGCAACACCCCACAAGGTATAATCACTATTTTCTTGTTCTGGACTGATAGTATCTGAATGTTCTCTACTGGTTCCATTTGGAATATCGACGGTGTTTAACAGGTGATAGGCCATGTTGGTCAACTCATCTGACATTTTATCGCTGTCATCTTGTGTTGTCAGTGCTTTAGCGCAATTTACCTTAGGTTTGAAAATATGGTTGTTCATCAAGGCTGCACGGATAAAGCGGTCCGGCGGTGTTGAGCTTCCAGGCATTGAAGAGTAACCCGTTCCTTGAGATTTGTTGTTTATCACAAACTGATTTCCTTTGAATGGCATTGCATTCGTCGGTGTGACGCCGATATAACAGGTTAAGTTTTCTATTTGCCAAGGCAGTTGCGGATCGTTGGTTAACACACCGACTTGAGTATTATCGTAAACATTCACCTGACCTTTTATAAATTCGAGAACTAAGCTGTTTCCGTAGCTGTCATGTACCGGAAAGTGAAACAAAAATGCGGTTGGAAATGGATGCTCTTTTTCATCGTCGGAATAGAAGGGGTTGATGATCCGATACTCATCTTTTTTAGTGGTGAATGCGTGGCAAACTTCTTCACAATTTTTAAAGTTACTGAGCACGTAATTAACTAAGTTAACGTAGAGGATAATTTTAGTATTACATTTTACTAAATCTTCATCGGTATGGCTTTGATACTCAGTTGCATTCAATGTCATATCACCGATTGAGAGCCCATGCTGATTCATGCCATGTGATGCTAACCCTGTTCCTATTGGCGCCATGCCAACAAAGCTATATTTTCCGTTCCAAGAAGTAAGGTTAAGGTTATCTTGATACTTGATGTGTTCGAAGGCATCTGCATGCATGCTGGGTAACTTGCTAAGCAGTGTTTCTCTATCTTCATCCTTTGTATTTTGATTGAACTGATAATCTTTAGGTCTAAACATCAATTCTGTATTGAGGCGAAGCGCAAACTCAAGGGTGCGTCCCTCGATAACACCAAGTGATTCCTTTGCAACCTTATTCTTAAATGACTCCGACGAGATGAGTGGTGCTGGTATAGATAACGCTTTAGCTTTCGGGCTTGATAGATCGATAAGAAAGTTTGTACACATATTCGTTCCCTCTATTGTAAGGTGTGGCGGCAAGCCACTTTGCTAACCTGTAGAATGAATATATGTGCTGTGAGGTCGATAAGTTATTACGCTGTATTACAAACCGGAAGATGAATAGTTGGTCTGTTTTAGCTCGCTAAATATACAAAAAACCACTCACATCAGACCTTACTTTGTAAATTCTATTTCGTGTATTGCATTCGCGTTAAGTACTGATAACCTTAGCGCAATTGTGGTTTAATAATAAAAAAGCGAAATGACAAAACTATTAAAAACATTGCACAACTGGATTGGCTTCATTATCAGTTTGATCATGCTGGTTGTGTTAACAACAGGAATATATTTAGGTGGCGTTGATTTACTAAAACGTTTGGATGATAAAGGTCAGACTTACGCTGAGCTTACTCATGAAGACAAAGCTGAGGTTGTGGCACAGGCATTAGCGCTTTACCCAGACGCCTCTGGAGTGAAGTTACCCACTGAACAAGCTCCTTATGTTGAAGCCTATTCAAGAGAGGAGTCTACTTACCTGAGTACAGAACTTGAAAAGATAAGCTCTGTGGCAAGGGCTGACAATGAAGTGTGGCGCTTTATCTTCTTTTTCCACCGTAATTTTCAATTAAGCGATCCTGGAAAACACGTTAATGCCATCAGCGCCATTTTGGCCACGGTGATCATGTTTATCGGTCTCTATTTATGGTGGTTAGTGCGTAAAGGCTTTCGCTGGAAAAACACGCTGCCTAAAAATACCAAAAACACTGCGCTGATTAAGAGTCATATTCAGCTCGGTTTGATTTTCTCTGTTCCGCTTTTGATTATGGCGATAAGCGGTGCCTACATTACTTACGGAGTTCGCGGC
The DNA here is from genome assembly GCF_007197645.1 of Shewanella hanedai. Lineage (GTDB taxonomy): Bacteria > Pseudomonadota > Gammaproteobacteria > Enterobacterales > Shewanellaceae > Shewanella > Shewanella hanedai. The sequence goes on along the minus strand of NZ_VKGK01000006.1, from coordinate 112,543 downwards.
AGCTCTACGTTAGTCGATAGTCGAGAAAAGCCAGTTTTAGCGCAAGCAGGTGATTGGGAAGCGCAGATTGTGGCTGCACAAAAAATATGGCCTGAGTCAGAGCTTGTGTCAGTCTCAAAACCTCGCAAAGAAGAGGTAGGGAGTTATCTCTACTCGCTCGGTTTTAACGGCGAAAATGTATTAGGTTTACAGCAAACTGACACCATTAAAATCGACCTATTAACCGGTAAGTTAGATTCGGCTCAAACCTTCAGTGATAAAGGCTTTATGTACCAGTTAAAATACGCTGCACGTTTTCTGCATGATGGCGCAAGAATGCCAACCTGGTATCTGCTTATACTCATCATCAGCTCGATTGTCGGCACATTCATGGTTAGCTTTGTGATAGTGACGTTCGCACGCAAGGAGATATTGGGTCGGATGAAAACCAGAACAGCAGTACGTTTACGCAAGGCAGATGTTTAATCGGTCTATCTGAACGGTTTAGTCTTTCCGAATCTGTTCCAGAATCCAGCTCTACAGTGCTGGATTCTGGTGTTACCGGAATGATGGGATAACGACACATACAGTGGAAGACAGGCTTTGTGCATATTATGTAACTGTAAGCCTGCTTTCTTTGTTTCAAATACACTCTTTTGAATCTTACCTCTTCTTAATCCTTGATAATCATCGAGGGTGAATATCCCATGCCGTGAATCCTATTGTTGGTCTGTCTCATATACCTAGGCAGTGTGAATACTCAAATCAACAAGATGCAATCTTGTTGATTATTGGTTTCTTTAATGTAACGGTGGTTTTCGGGTAGACTGTTGAATCAATGCCGAATGTACTAGCCAAATACTGATGGGTATAACAGTAAGCGAGCTGTATTGTTCTTAACTGTAAAGGGTTCAAATCTTGTCTATTTCAATATTGATTAATATTACTTGCTTCAAAAGCAGTATGGCTAAAGCTTGTCGAGTGTTTTGCCATCTTCAAGCTCTGTTATTACTTGTGCTAATTCCTCAAGTGACATTCGCTGCTGCGGAGCACAGTGTTGATATTCAACCGACTCCAGTTTGGGTCCAATCAGTAAAGACATCGAAGCCGGACACGATTCCAGTTGATGACATTGACTCAGGTAATTATTATTTATTGGTGGATAACCAAGTCAAGGTCGATGAAACCAGTCCTCAGGTTCGTTTTACGCGTTTACAACAGTTGGTGGTTAATCAAAGAGGATTGGAGCATAACTCTCAGATAGAAGTGGATTTTGACCCTTTATACGAATCTCTGACGTTTCATTCAATTGCTATTCTTCGTGATGATCGAACCATAGATATGTTGCCAAGTAGCGACATCTCTTTGTTAAAGCAAGAAGGGCGTATCGAACAAGGCCTTTATGACGGGCGATTAACGGCTAATATTATTTTGGCCGATTTACGTATCGGCGACATAATCGATTATAGCTTTTCGGTTTCTGGTGCTAACCCGATTTATCAGGATATTTTTGCTTATAGGCGAAGCTTACAATGGTCTGTGCCATTGCACTCTCAGCATGTAAGAGTGTTGTGGGGAAAAGACAAGCCACTGCATGTAAAGATCAGAAATACAGAAGATAAGGTTAAAGAGTCTGCATTTTTAATCGATAGCACTCCTTATGTCGAATACACCATTTCACGTTCAGATAGCCCTGTATTGCTCATTGAAAGCAATACGCCATCTTGGTACAACCCTTTTGCGACTGTGTATTTTTCAGAAATAGATAGTTGGGGCAAGGTGGTTGATTGGGCGCAGCCTTTGTATAACAAGGCTGGCATAGCGGGGACGAGTGTTGAAGATAGTAGTGTTCAAAGTGTTATTGACGAGATCAAGCTTAAGATTTCTGAGCCAAATGAGCGGGTGATGTCAGCACTGAACTATGTTCAAGATCAGATCCGCTATTTAGGCCTTGAAATGGGCGTTAATTCTCATCAACCGTCATTAGCCGAAGACACTCTGGTTCGACGCTACGGAGACTGTAAAGACAAAGTGGTGCTGTTTATCGCACTACTCAAGGGAATGGACATTGATGCATACCCAGTGCTTGTCGATACTGCTGACGGCCTAGATTTGCCTTTGCAACCCGCTTCGATAAATGCCTTCAACCATGTGATTGCCAAAGTAGAAATGTCGGATATGACTTACTGGTTAGATCCGACCATGAACTATCAAAAAGGGCCTTTGCAGAGTATTTATCAAGCTAATTACCAATATGGTTTAGTGATAAAGCCCGGTGTTAAAGAGTTAGCTGAGATGGTGATTGATGATCCTCAGTCAATGCTAACCGTTACTCAATATTACGATTTAAGCGCTGGTGAAGGTGGTAAGTCGACACTTTCTGTTAAGAGCTTGTATCTTGGGGATCGAGCGCAGAATTTTCGTTATCAAGTTGAAGATATTGGCTTTAAGGCGCTGCAAACACTTTATGAAGATTATTATCGTGAGATTTTTTCTGATATCGAATTAACCGATAAAATACTCATTGAAGACGATAAGCAAACCGGTGTTCTGTCGACTCAGCAAGATTATGTGATTGATAATGCTTGGCAGCCAGATGGTGACAACTTTGATGTTGATTTTGCCAGTTATTTCATCAGAAATGCCTTGGATAAACCGAGTAAAGCTAGCCGTACTACACCGTATTTGATTAGCTTTCCAAATAAGATAGACCACAGGATTGAGATAAAGGTATCAAACGGAGACTGGGAGTTTCCTAGTGAGACAACTGTCGAGAATAATGCGTATTTTTCCTATGAATTCACATCGAATTTTGATGATGCAGCGAAAACATTAACGTTAACATTTAATTATCAAGCTAAAGTCGGGTTTATTGAAGCAGATAAAGTTGCTGATTACATTGATGCCGTCGACAAAGTTGAAGAGTCACTTTATTACACGGTGATGACGTATGGTGAAGGAAGCACGGCAGCTGTCAATGATATCGGTGATGCAATTTCATCTGCAAATGATGATGTGGAGATTAAAGATCAATTAATCATTTTGGGAGTACTGCTCTATTTCTTGGCGCTAATTTACGCGATTGCAACGTGGCGCATAGATTCAAGTAGCCGACCTGTTTATGAAGATGAGGAGTATTATCCGGTATCACGGCGTAAACTGTTATTTTTGTCGCTGTCTACTGGGGGGATTTACACCAGCTATTGGATGTATAGAAACTGGAAATATGTCAAAGAGTCTGAGCAGTTAGGCATTATGCCTATTGCTCGAGGATTTTTTAGTCTCTTTTGGTATTACCCGTTATTTGCCCATTTAGTTGAAGATAGTAAGGAGCGGTTTGCGAGGAACACCATTATGCCAATGAGCTTTGGTGTTGTTGGTGCTATTTTGTTTTTTATTGCAAATTACACTTATGATTCAGATAATTGGTATATTGTTGGTATGTTGGCAACGCCAATGTTGCTGTTTCCGCTTCTCAACTACATCATTAAGCTTAATGGTAAAACATCCCCAGCCTATATTGATAACTCAGCCTGGAAAGCGCGCCATAGCGTGATGTCAATTCTCTTCATTCCTTTGGTATTGTTTGCTGTTGGAACCGACTTAACCATTTTCCCGTCAAGTAAGATAATGACAGGGGAGCAGGTGTGGCAGCGTAACATCGACTTTATGAATCACAATGAGATCCTCAAGGACAATGAAGACATCGTGATGTTCTATAGTGACGGACTCATTAGCTATGAAGAAGATGGTAATGGCTTTACTGAGTCATCGGTATTTTCCTACTGGAAAGAAGATGACGAGCTTAATGTCATGGCAGCTGACTTTGTCGACGTTAAAGATCTGAAGGTAGAGTATGGCGACGACTCAGATCCGCAAACGGTTATCACGGTGCAGTTAAATGATGACAGTGATTTTTTGTTGATAATCTCTACCGAAGACAAACTTGATTTAACTTTCTATCAAAGTTTAAGAAAAAACTGGTATCAGGCCAACAAGCGGGCAGGGAATGAAGCTGGTTAAGTAAAAAATGGAACTCAGGTAAAACTGAGTTCCATTTATATATATCTTTTACAGGCTTTTAGCGCAGGATCATTTGGTCACGTTCTGGACCGACTGATACCATGCTGATAGCGACACCCATTAACGCTTCGATACGCAATACATAAGCTTGCGCTGCTTCTGGTAAGCTTTCAAACGTACGACATGTGGTAATGTCTTCGCTCCAAGGCTGCATATCTTCATAGATAGGCGTCAGTGCAGCGGTTTGTGGCCAGATTGGGTTTTCAGTATGCTCGCCAGTGTATGCGACACAGATTTTAAGGTCGCTCATGCCCGTTAAACAGTCAATCTTAGTCAGTGCGATTTCAGTTGCCGCTTGTAGCTCAACACCATTTCGGGTTGCTACCGCATCAAAATAACCCATATCACGTGGACGACCGGTTGTAGCGCCATATTCATTGGCTGATTCACGGAAGTTGTCTTGCTCTTCCATTGCTGTCACCAAGGTACCAGTACCGACAGATGAGCTAAATGACTTCGCCACGGCAATGATACGCTCTGGACGCAATGCTGGCAGACCACTACCAATACCGGCATAAGCTGCTGTCACGTTTGATGAGGTCGTCCATGGGTATTCGCCGTAGACTAAATCACGACCTGCACCTAATTGAGCTTCAAACAGTAAGTTAGCATTGTTGCTTTGCATTACTTTTAATGGCTCAGTCACGTTGCAGATAAACTCACGCCAAGGAGCAGACACATCGAGTAACCATGCAGTCATCTCTTCAGCGCTTTGGCTAAAGTCACAGCTTGGGTAGAGGGCTTTTAATTGCGGCATTTTCCAATCAAGCATAAATCGAATACGCTCAAGTAGAACTTCAGGCTGCATTAACCAACCGACTAAAATCCCTTTTTTCATGACACGATCGCCATAGGCTGGTGCAATACCTTGCCTTGTTGAACCGTAAGCAGCATCGCCTAAACGTTGCTCTTCTAATGTATCTTCAAGTGCGTGTAGCGGCAGACATAAAGTTGCGCGATCAGAGATGTGCATTTTTACATTCACACCAGCAGCTTTAACTTCTGCAATCTCTTCAGTCAAGGCTGCAGGGCTGATGACCATGCCAGGACCGAGGATTGCGGTACAATCAGGGTTGAATATGCCACTAGGAAGTTGGTGTAATTTGAAGGTACCAAAGTCATTGACGACAGTATGGCCCGCATTATTTCCACCTTGAAAACGAATGCTTGCGGCAGCGTCTGACGCAAGAAAATCAACGATACGGCCTTTGCCTTCATCGCCCCAATTAGCACCCACAACAACAATAGACGGCATAACTCACACTCCTAAATAATTAAGAGGCTATGCTAATTGAACTGTCTAGATATGAGAAATTAATAATTATTATCGGATTGATAAGGATTTCATATATCATAGTGGCGGTTCAGTTAAACAACGAGGTAGAAGGGCATGCTTGAGCTCAATTGGTTAAAAACATTTGTCACCTTAGCGGAGCAGCAACATTTTGGTAAAGCGGCTGCGGTGCTGCACATGACACAGCCGAATGTTAGTTTGCACATCAAGCAGTTAGAAAGTACCACTCGGGTGAAATTGATTGAGCGTAATCCTTTTCATTTAACTGAAGCAGGCGTTCGTTTGTTGCAGAGCAGCCATAAAACCTTGATGGAATTACAGGTTTGCCAAGCTGATTTAAATGCGATTAACGATCTCAGTCAAGGGACACTGACCATAGCGGCCAGTGACATTATCTCTCGCTTGTTGCTGATCTCGCCATTTCAGTTGTTCAAAGCGCAATTTCCGGGGATCGATTTTTCGCTGTTAAATACCACCTCATCACAAGCATCAGAATTGGTAAAAAGCGCACAAGCCGATTTGGGTTTTGTGATCGCTCAAAAAGAGAGTCAGCCACTGCATTTTACTGAATTACAACAGATACGTTGGTGTGCACTAGGGGATAATTTAGCGCAATGGCAGCAGGCTATGTTGCAGCCAGAACGAGTATTAGAGAGTGAGCCGACGTTGATTTTATTAGGCCACGATACCCGAACTCGCGACCTGCTTGATTCAGCCTTGCCATCGCTGAATTTACCAACCTATAGGATCATGGAGGTTGGCAGTGTGGATGCGCAAATAGATTGGGCCGAAGCTGGCTTTGGTGTGGCGATAGTGCCTGAATTTTCAATTCATACGAAACGAAACCTTAAGACCACTGTGACACCATTACCGCAATTTCCGACGACCAGTTTGGGTTACATTGTGCGCCAGAATCAGATCCTGTCTAAAGCCATTAAACAGCTTTTGAAATGGGTTGATGAGGAGATTATTCGCTCGCAGCACTAACCTCAGCCCGAAACTCGCTTCTGTTCTTAACTATTCTTAAACACCAAGCAAAAGCCATTCACCACAGAGGACACAGAGGGTCACGGAGTAAATCAAAAGAAATAATGATTGTCTCCAGCTCTTCTCCGTAAACTCTGTGCAGCGAAGCGCAACAACGTCCTTGTTTAAGTGCCAGTTCAACATCCATGTTTCTCGTTCATTAGCTCATGGCTATGCCATATTCACCGTGGTGAGACGTTCTTTTGTCTTAATATAGAACAAAGAATGGATCCCGGGACAAGCCCGGGATGACGGCAGTGGCAAATGACCCGTTTTACTCGTGCTCTTACCGTCAGCGAAGCGTTCCGCTATCCTAGTACAAGTCGCTTTTGACGTTAATCCCAGCTCTTAACCTCGAAGCGAAGCGCCCTAGAAGTGAGTTTGCGAACGCTCTCGCAGGCACGAAGTGCCGTCCTAGCAGGGCGAAGCCCGTCCTTCTTAGCTTTAGTCCTAGCAGGATAAAGCACGTACTTTACATTCCGTTTGCGGCGTTAGTCTTGCGACCTAATCGATAATACCAGATAGATAAAGGCATAAAGATCAAGTTCATTACTGTGGTGAAGTTAAGCCCAAAGCCTGATTGATGTAAGGTTCGTAGTGCCTCTTTGGAGGCTGACCAATCAACTTGGCTAAAGAGGACATCTAAGATTAACCCGGTAGCAAGAATACTGAGGAACAGTAAGCCAACAATCCAGCGAGCTGGGGCGACACCGTAGTAGTTCTTGTAAACCTGCGTCATGGGAATCGTGATCACATCAGCAAGAATAAAGCCCATTACGCCGCCAAAAGATATCCCGCCGTGCCAAAGTGCAGCAGCCAACAGCAAGTTACCCACTGAACAGACATACGCTATCACGGCAACCAGAATACCTATCACCACATCAAGCAATGAATGCAACCAAGATGGCAAGATGGTTTGATTGTTAATGAAGAGTTCTCTCCACCAGTCCTGCGGAACTAACGCAATGAGTAGCGATGAAATCACCACACCGATGAGGATCTCTCTACCAATCATGCTGATGTCCATTTGGAAAAAACCAGCACTGTGCTTGAGCTTTGAATTGAATGAGGCATCGTTGGCAGGTTGAGCTTTATGGTCCATCTTGCCCATATCCATGGTACCCATAGAGCCCTTACTCATGTCCATGCCGCAGTCTGACATTGAATCATCAGGACTTTCTTTCTTCATACTGGACATATCCATACCGCAATCCGACATCGAATCATCATCAGCACTGTCTTTTTTCATACTAGACATGTCCATCTCAGAGCCAGACATCGAATCATCAGTACTCTGTTTCTTCATGCTCGACATGTCCATACCACAGTCTGACATGGCAGGGCTATTACCAAGCTTATCTTCTAAAGCATCGAGTTGTGTTTTTGGGTAAAAATGGAAAACGACGGCAACGATAATAATAAGAATGATCCCGCCGATGATTTCACCCCAAAGAAAATACCATCCGAGTAACGACACCAGTACGATAAACATCTCAAGAATTAAGTTGGTGCTGGCGACCAGAAAGGCCATAGCATTGGGCAAACTGGCTTTCTTTGTTAGTAAGGTTTTTGAAAGTGACGCGGCGGCATAGGAGCAGGATGAAGATACCATCCCGAGAAGGGTTACTAGGGTTAAGCTTTTGATGTTGGTGTGTCCAAGATGCTTAATGACTTGATCTACAGGCAGAATATGCCTGAGTAAAGATGAGAGCATCAAGCCAAAAGCTAACGGCCAATAAATTTGCCATACCATGCCACTCAACGTATCAATGACATGCATGATCACTTGCATTGCACTGTGTTCCATAACGATCCCTTTTAAATAAGTTAAAGACTAAAATGAAGAACAGAGAAAAGGAGCTCGGCGGCGTGCTAGGAGCACACATAATGCGAGCTTTTTGAGATACTTTAGCATAATAGTCCTGTTATTGGCGCTAAACAACACAACAATCGCTATTTTTTAATGGCGTATTAATCTCCCTTTATTTTCATTGTCTTGCGGTGTTTATTGTATTTTCGCCTGTATTTAATTGTTAATATGCTCAGGTATTTTGTATCTCTGAGGTGGTAAATGGAGCTTAGGCGACATGCGGTTGAATTTGGTTTTCTGCAGGGATTGTTTTTTGCACAAAAAGCCAGTTTATGTGAGCAAGGCTTAACCATTGACGGTAAATTATTCTCCTATCCGAATATTGATGAAACGGTAGAGGTGAGGGAAGGTTGGTTTACGCAGACATTAGTTTGGGGCCGCAACAAGTTTACTTTCTTCCGGTTTACGCCGAGAAAACCATTATTCAAACTCGCTAAACACAACAGACTTGTGTTTTGTCGACCTGCTTTATTGCAAACATACGAAGGCTTACTTGTCGATATTGCCAAGTTTGATAGTGAGTGGAGATTGCATCGCCGTTATCTGCGAGATTCAGACCGAGTCGAGTTTCTAAAGTCCTACTCAAATGCTTTTGCATCATTTAAACAGCTTGATCATTTCAAAAAATTTAAGTTTGATGTCACCCAACTTGATTGCCGTTTGGCTAACTTTATTGGGGAGCCAAAATCTTATACAGCGAAATACAATCAATGGTGGCAGGAGAAGCAGTTAGTTAAGCATCAACAGCTGTTTGATTCTTTGGAGGATAATCCATTAACGCCACTGCAGCGTGAAGCTTGTGTCATCGATGAGAATAATACCTTAGTCATTGCCGGTGCTGGAACAGGCAAGACCAGTACCATGGCGGCGAAAGCGGCCTATTTGGTTAAAGAAGGTTTAGCTAAGCCTCATGAGATCTTGATGTTGGCCTATGGTAACGATGCCATGAAGGAGCTTAAGGAGCGGGTCTACACAAGTGGGGAGCTAAAAGCGGTGAAAGTGAGTACCTTTCATGGTTTAGGTAAAGAGATTATTCAGTTTTATGAAAGCCGCTCAACCCAAGTTTCCGTCTTGGCGACCGATGATAAGCGTTTTACGCAATTTATCGATCAGCAGATTGATGAAATTGTGGCGGATCCTAAGATGGCCGATCCCGTGGCCGATTATTTTGGTCGTTACTTGTATCCGCAAGTGAACGAGCTTGATTTTGATACCCAAGGCCAGTATCGAACATACATTAAGGATAATGAGATAAGAGCCCTGTCGGGAGATTTGGTAAAGAGCTTCCAAGAGCTGATGATCTGTAACTATCTCTATACTCACGGCATCGATTTTGAGTATGAGCCGCGCTACAAAGCAAAAAATGGGGGAGGTGTCAGTGAGCCGGGGAAAAGTGTCTATCAACCGGATTTTTATATTCCTGCCCTTGATGCTTATTTAGAGCATTTTGGCATTGATAAAGCGGGTAACACGCGTCCCGATATCGATAAAACCGCCTATAAACTAAGCCGTGAATGGAAAATTGCGCTCCATGAACATCATCAAACCTGTTTACTGCAAACCTTTAGCTGGCAAGCTGACAGGGGTGAACTGGAAAAGTGTTTAGAAAGCTTACTCTGTCAGCGATGTGAGCAGATAGGATTAGCTGAAAATGAGTTGTTTAAACCGATTTCCCCTGAAGAGGTCTTTATTCAGGTCAAAGCCTTAGGTGTTTATCGCAATGTGAGTCGATTAATGTCGAGCTTTGTGTCTCTGTTTAAATCATCAAGGTTCCCCTTGAGTGATCTCGAGTCTTTCAAGGTGAGTCGAGCCAGCCAAAGTAATGATAAAGCCTCTGCTTATAATCAGCTTAGGTGGCGGGCTTTTCTGCACCTGTTTAGGTGGGTGATCACACGTTATGAGCAGCACCTTACTTCGCTCAATACCATAGACTTCTCAGATATGATCTCCCAAGCGGTGAAGATGTCTGGTGCCCGTGATTTTCATCAAAAGACGGCGGGGCGGTTTCGCTTTAAATATATCATGGTAGATGAGTTCCAGGATATCTCGGCTGAGCGCGCCAAGTTGGTGACTCAGCTGCGAGATTCAAGTCCAGATTGTGCGCTATTTTGTGTCGGTGATGATTGGCAGGCGATATACCGATTTACTGGCAGCGATTTAAGACTAACGACGGACTTTAGCAATCGTTTTGGCGCGACTAAAGCGGTAACACTCGATAAAACCTTCAGGTTTAACAATCGAATTGAAAAAGTCGCTTCACGATTTATTATGGCGAACGAGGCTCAACTGAAAAAGAGCCTCACAACGCATACGGTGAGTGATAATCCTGAAGTGTGTTTATTGATTGACTCGAAAGAGGCAAGTTTAGCGTTGGCGTTTGAGAATATTCTTACTCATATATCTTCTAATGCTTCTGCTGACACAGGCTCTAACTCGGCTACTCGTGCAGTAACTGTGATGGTGATTAGTCGTTTTAAAAGCTCTCTCAACGATCTGGCCAGTTGGCAGAAACGTCACCCACAACTTAAGATCAGGGGCGTTTCTGCCCACGCATCAAAAGGCAAACAAGCTGACTTTGTTATTGTGCTGGATGTGAATGATGATAAGTATGGCTTTCCGAGCAAGATTGCCAGCGATCCCATTTTAGAAATGTTACTGCCACAACTTGATGTTTATGCCTATACCGAAGAGCGCCGTCTGTTTTATGTAGCCTTGTCCCGCGCCAAGAAAAGGGTTTTTGTTCAAGCTGAATTAGGTAGAGAGTCCATTTTTGTCAAAGAGCTTATGCAGTTCAAAGAGGATGTGAACTGTCACCTTAGCGAGCTTGCAGCCCTTTATATTGACGATATCAATTGTCCTGAATGCAATGAGGGCAAGCTCATTCCTACTGAAGGACCATACGGTGTGTATTATGCTTGCTCATTAGGCAGGCATTACTGTGACACTAAGTTGGAGAGCTGCCCATCTTGTCAAAGTGCGCCTATGTTGCGTAACGAGACTCACCATTTTTGTGCCTCTGGTCAATGTTTGCATCAAGTCCCAGTTTGCCCTGAATGTATCACGGGTAAATTGATTAAGCGCACGAACAGCAAGAGTGGTAAAGCCTTTCTAGCTTGTAATCAGCATCGAGTTAATCATGCTAATAGTTGTAAATACACTGCTAATTTACCTATTAAAGATGAAGCGCTGACATAATGTTGTAATAGATCCGGCTGTCGGGATTGCTATTCATGGCCTGTGATCCAATAAAATTATGCATATTGAGATGCTTTGGGGATATATCTGAAGCAGGGTATATACTTAAAGCATCTGATATCCAGTGATCTGAAATTGGGGAACGTGTCATGGCCGATCTGAACAACTCTTTTGTAGGGAGTAGTGACCATCAAATCGATAGTGAAGCAATGGGAGAATTTTTCGATGACTTTTTGAGTGCACACCAAACGTGTGACACGGTATTAATTCAACTGGAACACGACCCTGAAAACAGCGAACTTTTAAACTCTTTGTTCAGAGCCATTCATACCATCAAAGGTAATCTGGTTTTTGTGGGCTTGAAAGAGCTGACCCCATTAATACAGAGCTTAGAAGATCTTCTTGATGCCATTCGTAAGAACTCTATCGCCTATGACAGCCTTCTCTGTGATGTCATTTTACTGACTTTAGACAGAACAGAAAACATGGTTAAGGCAATAGTAGGTGGAACCCCTCTCATATTGTCTGAGGTTGATATCGACACTTTATGTGTCAACATCAGTTGTATGGTTGATGTTGAACCAAAAGATAGAATTCAATATGTAAGAACCTGTCTGTTCATCTTAGACCCTGACACGCATTTAAATACACCACTTGATACGCTAGAGACTTCAATAGATGAAGCTGTCATTAAAAGTAGCGATAACGAAACGAGCACAACACTCAATAGAGAGTTACAGGTTAATACCAATTATTTAGTGAGTGACAAGTCAATAAGCCATAAAGATGTTAGTGATGTGCTTTTAGAGTATGATGTTGAAATTGATGAAGATATTTTATTTTTTATTGGCTTAATCGTGCCGTTAGAAAGTCGTTCTTTTTACTGGAAGGGGCGGACGCTGCGTTTATTAATTCTGTCATTGGCAATGAATGAAAAATCAGGTCAACGAGTTGATGCAACACAACTCACTGTTGCAGTATTAATGCATGACCTTGGTATGTCCTTTCTTCCCCGCTCTCTATTGATGAACACTGGTGCGCTTAATGAAACCGAAATTATCGCATTACAGCGACATCCAGGTGCTGGTAGCTTGTTATTGAATCAATCAGAAAAGTGGAGCGATGCGGCTCAGATAGTGTTACAGCATCACGAGCAAGTTGATGGCTCTGGCTATCCGAATCATTTAACCGAGGATAAGATTTGTGATGGTGCAAAAATATTAGCCATTGCAGATACATTTGATGCGAGATCACATGAGCGAGCCCATCACACCTTGTTAAAACGTCCTTTGGTTCGTACCATGATTGAGGTGAATAATTTTTCAGGTACTCAGTTTGATCCTTTCTGGGTTGATATATTTAATCAAGTTGTACGAGGCGATGAAGCCTGAATCAGTATCGTGTTAAGGTTTAATGGTGTTCACTGGATGATAAGTATTGAGCCAGGCTTCAAACTCTTCAGGCGGGGCGGTCGACTGGTAAGATAACCTTGAATCCAATCACATTGTTCTTGTAGCAAAAAATCTCGCTGAACTTCTGACTCTACTCCCTCGGCAATGACTTGCATTCCTAATTTATGGGCTAGAGCAATAATACCTGAGGTCACGGTAGCACTGTCTTTATCATCAGGCAGATTGGTGATAAATGAGTGATCAATTTTAAGGGTGTCCACAGGAAATTTAGTCAAATAACTTAAGGAGGAGGAGTAACCGGTGCCAAAGTCATCGATGGCTACAGATATTCCCATCTCTTTTAAGTCATTAAGCAAATTTAGACATGATTCAGACTCTGTCGCCATCACACTTTCTGTCATCTCCAATTGTATGTGTTTGGCATCTAATTGGTGGCTATCGAGATAGTTTTTTATCAATTCAAGTAAATAAGCTTGTTTCATTTGGTGTCCTGATAAATTGACGGCAACGAAGTCTAAATCTAGCCCTTTGTTTATCCAGAGTTTAATTTGCTGGCAACTCTGGTTTAACACCCATTCACCTAAGGGAATGATTAAACCTGATTCTTCTGCCAGTGGAATAAATTCCTCAGGCGACATAAATCCGCGTTCGGGATGATTCCATCTGACTAGCGCTTCAGCGCCCATCAACTTGCCCGTTTTAAGATTAATTTGTGGCTGGTAATGCAGTACCAGTTCCCCTTTATCTATGGCTTTACGTAGGTCACGCTCAAGTTCTACTCTGCGAACCAGTTCAGCCTCCATTCCGTATTCATAGAACTGGAATTGACTGCCGCCGTGGGATTTAGCACGGTACATTGCGGTATCGGCCTGTTTCATGAGGGTATTGATATCTTGACCATCTGATGGGTAAACAGAGATCCCCACACTGACGGGTGCACGAACCGCTTTATCACGCCATGGAAGATCTCCTGCCCGCCATTGAGTTGACCTGCACCTACAGCAAGTGCCTCCATCAAACAGGAGGCAAAAGTAGATCCACCCGCAGCGGCAGATATCGCTGCTTGAATGCTGTGATCCCTAGCTCCTGTCGTCGCGCAGCACACACCAGAGTCTTAACATTGAACGAAATGGCGTAACTTTTGAGTGAGGCATGGTTGCTTAAAGCTGGTGAGCTATAGAGAATAAAAATGCAAAGTATCCGGACGTGTTAGCCCGGAAAGTAAGAGGAAATATTAATCGCTACCGATTGTTAAACCAATCAGAAAACTCTTTAAAATCGATTCGACCATTACTATCAGTGTCTATAGCTTCAAAACCAATGGAATCGCTTTCTCCTGGCTCAATCGCTTCAAGGGCAACCAACAAGTGATTAAACTCAGAAAGCTCTATGGTGCCGTCACTATCAATGTCGAAATGGTTAAAGTTGTCTTCTAGTTCTTCAATGCTCATCAATGTCATAAATCTTCCTTGTACTCATTGGTATTGGTTATGGACAGGAGGATAGCTTACTGCCCTCATACCATATTAATGGTGATTCATCAGAGTCGTTTCAAGGCTTTACAGTAAAAATTTAGATTAGAAAGTAATGCGATAGAAGAATAAGCCTGTATGGATAAGGGCTTGTAGAGAGTGTTGGGCACAAAAAAGGCTGAGATAATTAACGGTGTTGTAGAAGTTAATTATCTCAGCCTAAATAGGAGTTTTCTAGCTTATCAGCTCGGTATTAAACGGCTATTTTCTTGCTTCGTTTTCAGCTTGGCTCGCTAAGTACTCATCGAACGTGCCGTGGAAATTCACAAGCTTTTTATCTTTCACATCGATGATGTGTGTAGCAAGTGAAGAGACAAACTCACGATCGTGACTGACAAATATTAACGTACCTTCAAACAGTTTCAATGCATTGTTTAGTGCTTCAATTGCTTCCATGTCCATGTGGTTAGTCGGCTCATCCATGATGAGCACGTTGATGTCTTGCATCATTAACTTACCAAATAACAAACGGTTCTTTTCACCACCTGAACAGTTACGGGCTTTCTTGTTGGCATCATCTTCAGTAAACAATAAACGACCAAGCATGCCACGAACCATTAGGTCGTTATGCTTAGGTGTGCGCCACTGAGACATCCAATCGAACAATGTCAGGTCGTTATCAAAATCTTTGCTGCTATCTTGCGGGCAGTAACCAATGGCTGCATTTTCAGACCACTTAACTACGCCTTCAACATTTGTAAGCTCATTGACTAAGCAGCGAAGTAGGGTAGTTTTACCCACACCATTCTCACCGATTACCGCGAGTTTAGCGCCAGCTTCAAGGATTAGGTTGCCACCTTGGAATAGGAAACCTTCATCAAATCCATGACCAAGCTCTTCAATCACAAGTGCTTGGCGGTGCATTTTTTTACTTTCATCAAAACGCAATGATGGAGTCATACGGCTCGATGATTTAACATCATCAAGACTGATTTTATCTAGCTTCTTAGCACGAGAACTTGCTTGTTTCGCTTTAGATGCGTTAGCACCGAAACGATTGACGAAGTCTTGTAACTCTGCCATCTCTGCGCTTTTCTTCGCATTACCAGCGAGTAACTGTTCCTGAATTAGGCCAGATTGCGCAAGGAAATACTCATAGTTACCAGGATAGATACGTAGCTCGCCGTAATCGATATCAGCCATATGCGTACACACTGAGTTTAAAAAGTGTCTATCGTGAGAGATGATGATCATGGTGCATTTACGTTTGTTCAATTCAGCGGCTAACCAACTAATGGTATGAATGTCCAAGTTGTTGGTAGGCTCATCGAGTAACAGGATGTCTGGGTTTGAAAATAGGGCTTGTGCAAGTAACACACGCAATTTCCAACCTGGAGCAACTTGACTCATTAAACCGAAGTGAAAATTCTCTTCAATACCGGCTTCAAGTAAGATTTCACCAGCACGACTTTCAGCACTGTATCCATCCATTTCGGCAAATTCACTTTCAAGATCGCCAACTCTCATGCCATCTTCATCACTCATCTCTGGTAGAGAGTAGATGCGCTCACGCTCTTGCTTAATTTCCCACAGCTTAGCGTCGCCCATGATCACAGTATCGACAACACTGTATTGCTCAAAAGCAAACTGATCTTGACTAAGCGTACCAAGTTTTAAACCTGGAGTAATAGATACGTTACCTGAACTTGGTGCGAGTGCGCCGCTTAGGATCTTCATGAATGTGGACTTGCCACAACCGTTTGCGCCGATTAAACCATAACGGTTGCCATGACCGAATTTGGCTGAAATGTTTTCAAACAGAGGCTCAGCGCCGAACTGCATTGTGATATTCGCGGTAGAGATCAAAGAAGTATTCCCAGATTTTGTTAAGCAGGTTAATTATTGACTAAGCTCGGATGATGAAACTGAGGCCAAAATAAGACGTGCGTATTAGCGTAATAAATTTATTAGGTCGCGGATTATACAGATTATGCCCACAGTATGTCGAGCACATTGGCCAAGTATTGCTATAGAAACCTGACTTTAATGCCACTTTCATTGTTTCAATCGATAATATGCATGTGTGTTACTTAAATTTTTTGATATTATACTGCGCAAAGAAACACATTAGCATATGGAACACCCCATGATTGAAGAGCAACAAAACAACCCACTGCATGGCCTTGGACTCGAAATAATGCTTACTGAGTTGGTTAAATTTTATGATTGGAAGATTCTCTATGCTGCATTGCGTTTAGAGTGCTTTAATCTTAACCCTTCTCATGAAGGTAGCCTTAAGTTTTTAAAGAAAACTGAATGGGCCAGAGAGCGAGTAGAAAGCTTTTATCTTTACCGCTTCAAGCGTATGCCTAAGGGAAGCTCTGCACAATTTGAACTTAAACCTCGTGAACGTGGTTTTGCTAATGGTATTGTGCCGCGTAAGCCAGAGCCGTTGACGATTGAATTGATTGAACAGATGCGCACTAAAGCCACTGCTGATTATGAAGCTATGAAAGCAAATAACAGTAAGGGTTACAGTAAAAAAGTGCATGAAGGCGCTTATAAAACACGTACGAATGAAAATCGTGCTAAGCCCTCACAAGATCCAAATAACCCTTGGGGTAAATAACGAGCCCTGATTATAGACTTTCGACTCATTAAAGCCTGTATCGACTTATTTAAGTGCAGGCTTTAGTTTTATATTTTACAATTCGTACACTATTGCAGCATTAAATACTTATAACTCCCCTTATTCTGTTTATGAGTAGATAAAATCTCATTTGAAGATAATAGTATTACTAGATATTTATTCTTTAACTGAATATAGATATAACAAAACAATTAAGTCAGATACTGTCCAATCAGTTTTTATAAACATTATACTTTTAGCTTACACGGAAGCGAATACAATATTTGTTTTAATATGGAATTACATATTTTATATCAAACGATATCACAAAAATTTAGCGCTAACTTAATTGCATGATAAAAAACAATAATAAACAATTATCTCTTGCATTCCAATTCTTAGTCTAATGACTTTTAGTATGTCGTTAAGGTAATTATTTAGTGTTCAAATATAATTATCATATCGTACTGCTTGAGCATTACCCGTAAATGTAGTTTTACACTTTGATAACATCACCATGTTGACTTTTAAAATCGTTATTCACAATGGATAAAAAATACTCTAGGTTAATTGAGCCTCTTGGCAAAATTATAATAAATGGAGTAACACATGCATAAGAAACAATTGATAGCAGTAGCGATTGCTGCAGTAATTTCATCTAGTGCTGTACACGCTGATGTTTATCAAGCTCAAATGATTGAGGTCGAACAATCAAGAGCTATTAAAGATAACTATATCGTCGTATTCAATACCCCAAGTGTTTTAAATATATCCGATAATATGGCAGTGGAGAGTTTCGCTATTCAGCAAGGTAATTCACTGGCTAATCGGTACAATGTTAATGTAAAAAGAAACTTTGGTAATTCACTTAACGGTGTTTTAGTGCAAGCAACTAAAGAGCAGTTAAAAGCTTTGCAAAAAGACCCTAACGTGAAATACATAGAGCAAGATCAGATCATGTCTATTAACCCCATGGTGAATACTGCCGGTGATCAAGGCAGTGCAACTTGGGGTCTTGATCGAGTAGATCAACGTGATCTCCCGCTAAACAGTAATTATCACTACGATTTTGATGGTAGTGGTGTGACCGCCTATGTTGTCGATACTGGCGTATTAAATAGCCACAATGAGTTTGGTGGCCGTGCATCTAGCGGCTACGATTTTGTCGATAATGATAACGATGCTACAGACTGTAATGGTCATGGCACTCACGTTGCCGGCACGATAGGTGGTTCTACTTATGGTGTCGCAAAGAACGTGAATGTCGTCGGAGTTCGTGTACTCGGTTGTACGGGTTCTGGTAGTAACTCTGGTGTCATTGCAGGAATTAACTGGGTTAAGAATAATGCTCAGGGACCTTCAGTGGCCAATATGAGCTTAGGTGGCGGTGCGTCACAAGCTACCGATGATGCAGTGAACTCAGCCGTTGCTGCGGGGATCACCTTTGTTGTTGCCGCTGGTAATGACAACAGCAATGCGTGTAATTACTCACCCGCTCGCGCTGCTGATGCAATTACCGTTGGTTCTACAACAAGTAGTGATTCGCGTTCTAGTTTTTCAAATTTTGGTACTTGTTTAGATATCTACGCACCTGGTTCTAGTATTACTTCTGCTTGGTATAATTCTAATTCAGCAACGAACACCATTAGTGGTACTTCAATGGCTGCGCCACACGTTGCTGGTGTTGCTGCTCTGTACTTAGATGAAACGCCAAGTTCTTCCCCCACACAAATCGAGTCGTTTCTATCGTCCCGCGCATCAAGCGGTAAAGTGACAGACGCGAGATCTGGTTCGCCAAATAAACTACTTTATTCTCTTAATGGAGATGGCGGTGGTTGTGGTACTGATTGTCCACCAAGTGGCGATACAGAGCTGACTAATAATCAAGGTGTAACGATTAATGGTGCGACTGGCTCAGAAACCATGTTCTTTATTGATGTGCCAGCCGGCGCAACTGCTTTGTCAGTCAATTTAGCTGGTGGTTCGGGGGATGCGGACATTTATGTTCAACAAGGAACCAAACCAACCCAAACTCAATATCAATGTCGACCATATAAAAGTGGTAACACTGAATCATGTGATTTTACTGCACCTGCAGCAGGGAAATGGTATGTCATGGTTCGTGGCTATTCAAACTATAGCAATGCAACACTCACAGCCAGCTACACTACCGGTTCTGGTGGGTGTACTAGCGGTGCTTGTTTAGAGAATGGTGTACCTGTAACGAATGTGAGTGGCTCAAGAAGCTCTGAAACATTCTATACAATAGATGTGCCTGCTAATTCTCAACTGACTATAACTACCAGTGGTGGAAGTGGTGATGCTGATCTGTATGTGAAAGCAGGGAGCGCTCCGACAACAAGTAGTTACGATTGCCGCCCTTATAGAAATGGTAATAACGAAACCTGCTCTTTACATGTTACGCAGGCTGGAACTTATCACGTGATGTTAAGAGGTTACTCTGCCTATAGTGGACTGCAGATCACTGCAAGCTACTAAAGCGTCATTGTCACAAAGCAGAGCCGTTGTTGGCTCTGCTTTTTATTTGACCATCTATGTAATAAAGATAATGGATTTATAGATATACACTGTTATTTTTTGAATAATAATTCAATAATATTCATATCAGTTAAAAAATACTCGGGATTATATTTTCATAATTGAATAAATTACGCATAAAACATGAATATAGACATATACGGTTACCTCGAGCCATTATCATCCATAAATGCCTTAAACGTGCTACTTCCTTTAAAAGTGTCCATTCCTCTCGTGTTGTAATTTGGATTCAGCTATTATTTAATCACTTTTCATACTAGGGATAGCGAATGAATATACCGGACTCTAGCAGGCTCTCTTATCAATTCATGACCCGTAACGATGCCGAATTGTTTTTTGAACTTGATCAAGACAGTGAAGTGATGCGCTACATTAATGGCGGCAAGATAACGAGTATGGAGGATATCATTGCTGTTTCTATCCCAAGGTTGGAAAGTTATGCTGACCAAAGTAAAGGGTGGGGTATGTGGAAGGTGAGTTTAAGGATGGAGCAGCAATGTGATCTTTTCCTAGGTTGGATTTTAGTCAGACCAATGGATTTTTTTACCGAGACACCTCAATGGGATAACTTAGAAATTGGTTGGCGACTTAAACAACTGGCGTGGGGCAAAGGCTATGCAACAGAAGCAGCACAAGCTGTAATGGCTGTTGTTACCCAAAATCCTAAATTGATCAGTATCTCTGCTATCGCCCTTGAAGATAATTTAGGGTCGATTAATATTATGAAGAAGCTAGGGATGACATTTCTTAAGAAAGAGTACGTTGACGAGCCTTTGGTTGAGGCTGATGTGGTCTACTATCAAAAATCGTTAAGATAATACGGGCAGGACTATAAATTATCCGGAAATTCTAATTCAAAAATAGCTTTTCTATCTTGGTTACTTCGACACTTAATATGACCTTTCAGTGAATGCAT
This sequence comes from Shewanella hanedai, assembly GCF_007197645.1. GTDB lineage: Bacteria > Pseudomonadota > Gammaproteobacteria > Enterobacterales > Shewanellaceae > Shewanella > Shewanella hanedai. The sequence continues at coordinate 92,108 of NZ_VKGK01000006.1, read as the reverse complement.
AATGAGGTTATACACTATGGTGAGCCCGAGCCCATTTTGGCCTTCACACCTTTTAGTGGTGAAGAAAGGTTCAAATATCTTATCCATATTTTCAGTGCCGATTCCTTTTCCTGAATCACAATAGATGAGCTTAATCATTCCCTCTGATTGACTGATGTCGATGTTGATCTCTATCTCTCGATGAGCTCCTTTATCATTACCATGCTGCAGAGAGTTCATCACTAGATTCATGATGATTTCGTGCAACGCACTCTTTACGTGTAGTACTTGAAGGTCCTTTGGACAATGAATGCTAGCTCGGCTCTTAATCTCTTTAAACTGTGTTCTGGTGTTCATGACAGTCTCTTCAACACATTTCTTCATCATCAACAATTCGGGTTTATCTGATGAATGCTGAACGGAGATTTTCTTAAAGTATTGAATGAGGTGTGAACATTTGTTTAGATTTGAGATAATCAACTTCATGCTATCTTTATTAGAGTTTATTAACGCTTCACAGTCCGTTTCATCTAAGTTGCCTTCACTATATTTTTTTTCAAATAGTGTTGTAGAATCGAATAAATAGCTCCCTGAGGTAATGCACACTCCAATAGGTGTGTTCAACTCATGTGCCATTCCAGAAACAAGTCCTCCTAGAGAGGCCATTTTTTCAGATTCAATTAACTTTCCTTGAGTTTGTTGTAGTTTATCTAGAGTCAACTCTATCTCATTATAAGACGTTTCAAGTGCTTCAGTTCGGCTTCTCACTTTCTTTTCCAGCTCATGATTTAACTTACTAAGTGCCGTTTTAGCTTTTTGCAGACTGATATTAACAAAGACTAAAAGTAAAAGTGATAAAGTTATAATGCTAACAAAAAGAATTAAGATTTTTATTTCTGAACGCTTATACTCTTTAAATAATCCATTCAAATTTCTTCTGTCACTCAAGATAATCTTATCAAGATTTTTGCTAATAACATCTGTGATTGGAGATATTTCATTCACGATATTGAGCGCTTTTAGATCTTGGTTAGACCTTGCTAAACCGATAATATTCATACGATGAGGTTTAATTAGGCTTAGGTTTTTGGATAAGGCGGCAACATTTGAATTATCAGGGATCTGTAACTCTAACTGTTGCAGTGATTCATCAAGAAAAGCGGTTGCCCGTATAGAGGCTACTGAGGATGATCTTATGCTCTCCTTATCATCCGCAATAATTAATTTTATTAATTCAGACTCCATATTCGAAATTGAGTCATGTGCTTGGAATATCGCCCTAGTCCGCAGTTCTGAGAGATTAAATAATTTCTCAACTTCCATGTTTAACTGCACTAATGAGTAAGTGGTAAAGACCCCGAAGATAATAAATGCTAATAGTGCTATTGATGAAATAAAGACAAATTTATTCTTAAGTGTCGATAGAACAATCTCTTTATTTAACGGCATACACTAATCTTTTAATGTATTGATAAAATGAATGACGGCATCAACTTCATTTTCAGTCAAAAAATCACCCCAAGGAGGCATTTGCGCTGAACGGTTGACCCCTAAACCACCAAGATTAATGATTTGGCTCATCTGATCTGCAGTCAATACGGATTTTGTTAAGTTAGCTGGTGGCGGTGACTTTATAATTCTAGCCATACGTCCATCACCTTTGCCTTCATTGCCATGGCATAAAACGCAACGAGTATCAAAGATGATTTTTCCATCCTTCAGCGTTCTGTTAATTTTACTGGTATGTGAGTAGAGGCGGTTAATCGCTCCTACAGTGTCCTCTCGTAGATAGAGAATAAAATCAGCTAAATCAGATATATCCTGAGTCGATAATTCGTTTTCCCAGGGAGGCATAAATTTATTAATGTCGTTGGTTAGCAACCCCTTAGCGATAACCTTAATTAATCTGGCCTTATCTTTTGCTTTTTGCTCATCAAATAGATTAGTTTGCGGGTACCCCTTCAGCTTCATTGGTATATAGCCATCTCCCATCCCCTTGTTACCATGGCAAATAACACATCTGTGTGAGTATATTTCTGCACCATTATCGAGGTTTTCTGCATACACAGAGGGAAGAATAAGGATACAAAGACTGCTAAGGGTTATAAATATTCGATTAATTATCTTCACTTTTCTTAACCTCGATGAGTAAAAACATTTTAGAGTGAATAGCACATTCAACCTCAATCTCCCCCGGCGTGTCGAATACAACTGAGCGACTTTCATCTTTTGGATATGAACCTAGATCGAAATACTGCTCATCTGATAGGCTAAAGATATTATGGAAGAAGGGATCTTTATTTAGAAAATGAACTGTGTCTCCTACATTGATTGATATCTTATTTTCGCTAAAAGATTTGTTTTTCTGTGACACAACATGTTCCTCAGCAAAGGTGCTGACAGAAAACATACTTAACATAAGGATAGGTAGGGTAATTAATCTCATTACAGTCTCCGATTATTGAGGCAATGTAGGTAACGTGAAGGGTTTATGCGGACTGGTTAATGCATTTAAAAAAGAGACTATTGACGCTATTTCTTCTGGAGTTAATGTATTAGCCGTAAAATTTGGCGATAAATTGGTCTTAACCTTTCCTCCTTCACTATAGTGTTCAACGACGTCAGATAATGTTTGTGCAGAACCGTCATGAAAGAAGGGAGCTGATAAAGCAATATCTCTTAAGGTCGGTGTTTTAAAAGCGCCTTTCATTAGATTTAATCGTCTTTGATTGTATCGTCCTAAGTCGGGATTATCGTGACCAAACGATGCAAGACCAATATTATGAAATCCATCATCGGTAAAATTTGGTGGACTATGACACACAGCACAATTTCCCTTAACAGGATCAACAAAAAGTTTAAAACCGCTGATTTCATCCGCTGTTAAGGCAGACTTATCACCCTTAACCCAAGTATCAAATCTTGAGTTGTTACTGATCAGCGTTCTTTCGAAGCTTGCGATGGCCATCGCCATTGTTTTAGTATTAACTCCTTGATCTGGAAATGCATTATCAAACGCAGTGACATAGCCATCTATACCACTCAACAGTGCAATTTTCTGACTAAGATCTGCATGCATCTCCAATTCTGCTTCCATTGGAGCCAAAGCTTGCTCTTCGAGTGTTTTTATTCGACCATCCCACATCTGTAGGTTGTTGTATGCCAGATTAATAATTAAAGGCGTCGCCCTCGTTAGCGCCTTGCTTTTATATCCACGAGCAACTGTCAAATTGTCTGACCAACCTAACATTGGGTTATGGCAAGTGGCACAGGACATATTATTATCACCACTGAGTCTTGGATCGAAAAATAACATCTTGCCAAGGCTAACTTTTTCAGCCGTCAATGGATTATCTTTAGGCGTTGGTATTGGGGTCGGAAGGAGCCATTGTTGTAGGCTTGGGTGGCCCGCAATAAAGGTATAATCTGTAGGCTCAGTCTCAGCGGCATAACTTAATTGAGATACCAGTAGAGTGAAATAAAATAGTAACGTTTTCAAAATCGAACCCTCATTTTCACATACTTGTGATAATTAGATATATTTGAGTATAGGACAGATGAAGAAGGTGAGTAGGCTTCAGGTTAAAAGCTTTTTATGTACCAAAAATATCTGCAACTTATAGGGCTGAAATCAATAAAATTACCTGAGTATTTCAACAATATGCTTGTTGATTATGGCTGTTTAAACACATGTTGAATTCTACTTACCATATCAAACACCATATTCGATGTGACTTCTTGCCTTGTTATACTTGTATCAAATGGAATTTTAACCTTGGCTTGATAAGCAAGGTAGGTCAGCTCAGCATTGAGTGCCATTGCAATATCCATCACATCTGATGGCAGTATCTCTCTCTGTGTATTTGTCGCAGAGATCTGCATAGCTGTTAGATTCAAATTTGACTCTGCATATTGGTTTAAAGATTGAAACGTACTGATTAGATGATAGAAAACATCAGTTGGTGTTTTATCTGTTTGAGTATTTTTGGAAGGGACAAAAGGGCGTATATTGCGATCACCTTGCTGGGTATGAAACAGTCGTAAGCTTAACTCGTAACAATGGTCGATGATTTTAATCACATCTCTTGGATCAACTTTGTCTTGGTTAAGTATTGATACTAAACGATTATTCATCAATATTTTATTATAGACTTGAGTAGGCGTTGCTGAAACAGGTGTCAATTCACTGTTGAAACCTTGGATAGAAAGTGAACGTTGAGCAGCTTGGATTGATTTTAATGCTTCGTTTAGTACACGATAAACATGAAGAGGCTGATTACGGTATACATGAACAGCAAACTCTCGACCGACAACTTCATTTGTGTGATTTAAACTTAGTCGTTTAGCACTAAAATTCAATGATTTAGCAAGGAAAAAAACATCTTTAGAACTTGCCCTTTCAACTTTGTAGGCAACAGTTATCATTGGTTTAGTAAATAACTCCCCACTTTTATCAAATGTTAAGAGTTCTTCTTCTATCAATCTAGCCTTAGTAAAAACATCACCAGGGTTAATTTCATCGGTACTAAAGGTCATGTACTGTTGAACAACGGCATATGAAAAGTGAGTGGTTAGCAGCAATAACAATCCCAGTAATATTTTTATCACAGTCAAAATCCTCTGATTAAGCTTATGAAACTAGTCGAATATCCCTATTTAAATAATTATAGTACAGGAGTAAGTAAGCAGCTGATTTACTCACGAAAGAGATCCTTAACCTCAATTCAGTTAAACGTTTACCGTGATTACGTTTAAAAGAGGTCATTTATCTAGCCTTAAAGACAATTTATCTTAGTTCCAAATACAATTGCCTTTTGTCTATGGCCACTTTTATGTAATATTGCCAATCTCGTTATTTTATTAGCCATACTATGCAGCCTCAAGCCGATCCCTTTATTGTTCCTAAATGCGATGATGCCATTAAAATCCTGTATCAGGATGAGCATATCTTGGTGATTAACAAACCTAGTGGCTTGTTAAGCCTTTCAGGCAAGCACCCACTAAATAAGGATTCCGTTCACTATCGTCTAATAAAGGGTTTTCCTACCTGTACTATGATCCACAGATTAGATTTTGGTACATCTGGTATTTTGTTACTGGCGTTAAATAAGCAAGTGAATGCGTTGCTGTGTAAACAGTTTAGTGACAGAACCGTCAGTAAGCGCTATACCGCTTTACTTCATGGTACCGTCAATAGTAATTCGGGTGCAATCGAGTGCTCGATTGCAAAAGATGCTGATAATTTTCCTTTAATGAAGCAATGTGAACAAACAGGCAAGTCGGCTAAATCGAAATTTAAGGTTCTTGAGCGCTTTGTTCAAAATGAGAATGACAGTTTTTACCAAGCAGGAGAAGGGCTAGTTGAGCGTAATGTGACTCGTATCGAGTTTGAACCTGTGACAGGAAGAACTCACCAGTTAAGAGTTCACTCACAATTTTTTGGTCACTCGATTTTAGGGTGTGACCTTTATGCGAGTGATGAAGCCTACTTTATGACATCGCGTTTAATGCTACACGCCTCAGAGCTTTGCTTCAATCACCCTATTAGTGGTGAGCGATTAACAATAAAATGTAACAGTCCATTTTAAGCAGACAGATAAGTTACCTACACTTAGCTGATAACTTTATGTATCAACCTGATTTCAATCATTTAATTATAATCAGGCGGAAAATTTCATGTACTTCAGCCTGCTTATGCCTCAGTTCATCTATAGCTTTAATTTAGCTAAATTTGTTAACATTAACTGCTGTTTTTCGACATTTGGTTATCTGTCTAAAACCTTTATCACTGTGATTAAACCAAGCCTTTAGTTTGGTGATGGATAACGCCTTTAAGATCATCATGAAAAAGAATACTAAAAGGAAAAAATATGTATCACATCATGACCACAGGATTAGTGGCAGTCTCGCTTTTAAGTACCACAAGTGTTTATGCCAATGAGTTTGTACTTGATAAAAGTGCCATACCTTTGTCTCAAGCTATTAAGTTAGTGTTAGATCCTAAAAAAGATAACTTCTCCGGTAGTACGGATATACATATCAATGTCACGGAAAAAACAAAGGTCATTCAAATTAATGGCGTTGATTATTCAGCGACGAATGTACAGTTAAAGGGTGAGCAGTCTTGCGACATGACAGTTCAGATGCTTCAAACTGGTATTGTAAACTTAGTCTGCGAAAGTGAAATTAATCCAGGTAGCTACCAATTACATTTAGATTTTACAGCGCCGTATAATCGTCAATCAGTGGGTCTGTATAAAACGATAGATGCTGGGCAAGCATATTTGTTTACCCAATTTGAGATGAGTGACGCGCGTAGAAGTTTTCCTGTTTTCGATGAGCCTGAATATAAGATCCCGTTTCAGTTAACGATAACCGCACCATCAGATGAATTGGTATACAGCAATACTCCACTAGTTAGCAGCAGAGTTGAAGGAGGGCTGACGACCCATGTTTTTGCAGAAACCAAACCATTACCTTCATATTTAGTTGCCTACGCAGTCGGAAATTTTGAATCCATTCCAGTAAAAGGAATGAAGATCCCAGGTAATATCATCACCACTCAGGGTAAAATTGAACTTGCCAACTATGCAGCTAAAGAGATGCCAGCTATCTTGGATCGTTTAGAAGCATACTTTGGTGTCGATTATCCTTATCAGAAATTAGATTCTATGGCCTTACCAGAATTTCCATTTGGTGCAATGGAAAATGCTGGCCTGGTGACATATAGAGAAGATATTTTACTTCTTGATGAGAAGACAGCAAACCAAAACACCAAGCGGTCATCGGTTTCGGTCGTTGCCCATGAATTAGCTCACCAATGGTATGGTAATTTAGTCACCATGCAGTGGTGGAATGATTTATGGTTAAATGAAGCATTTGCTAGTTGGATGGGAGCTAAAGTAACCCATCAGTTACACCCAGAATTTGAATCCCATTTGAATTTATCCAAAAACCGTGTGATGAGTATGGATGCACGGGTTTCAACCAAACCGATCCGTAAACCGATTAATACTGAAGCAGATATTATGGATGGCTTGGGCTTGGCATACAGCAAAGGCTCTGCAGTATTATCTATGATTGAAAACTGGATCGGTGAAGAGAGTTTTAAGCAGGGGATCCGTCAATACATAAAAGAAAATGCATATAAAAACACGACTGCCGATGACCTTTGGAATGCATTATCTGTCGCATCAGGGAAAGATGTTGGCAAAGTGCTCAGCACTTTTATTGAGCAATCATCCTACCCACTCATTGAAGTGAATCTGAGCGGTAATACCTTAGAGTTGTCACAATCGCGATTTGTTTTTGCTGGTAGCAACGCCCCAACACAACAATGGGTCGTCCCAGTATCAATCAAATACGGAAAGGGAGATAAACAAGTCACTGAAACCGTGTTATTAGATAAGGAAACCAAACTGTTCAAATTGAAGTTTGCGCCTGATTGGATTTATCCAGATGCAGATGCAATGGGTTATTATCGTTGGTTATTGGATAATGATCAGTTAGCTAATCTATTAGCAAATGCCAAATTAAATTTAACGGATAGAGAACGTAAAGCGCTGTTATCTTCTGCCGATGCCTTACTGGAAGCTGGTTTTATCACCGCTGGTGAATTACTTGAAATTTTAGGGGAGTTTGTTGATGATGCTCATCCACAGATAGTCTCTTCAGCCTTGAGCTACTTACAAGTTCAAAAAAAGACCTTCATTGATGAGTCAAATGAAGACGACTGGGCAAGGTTTATGACGAGTAAGGCAAGAAGCGCTATTGATAAATATGGCGTAACCGCAAAAGAAGGAGAAAGTGTGGCCGTCAGTAAACTACGTCCAGATCTGATCTCTATATTGGCGTTCGAAGGTAAGGATAAAATGGTGATTGCAGAGGCAAAAAAAGCCAGTGTTGATTATCTTAATGGGAATAAGACTTTTGATGCTTATCTGATTGGCACTCAACTAAAAATAGCAGTTTTCTATGGTGATAACCAATTAATTCAACAGTTTATCAGCACTTTTGAAACCACTAATAATCCACAAAAACGCACAAAACTGATGTATGCGCTGAGTTATGTAGCTGATCCGAAGCAACAAAAAAGCATATTGGATTACAGCTTGACTGACAAGTTAAACTCACCAGATCTTAAGTATATTATGTCTGGCCAGAGTTACACTCAGACAAGAAAAGCGTTCTTTATACATTGGTTATACACTAACTTTTCAGCAGTAAAAGCAAAGTTACCCCCTTTTAATGTTGCTGAATTGCCTTATTACACAGGCAGTGGATGTGAAATAGAGGCACTGGAAGCAACTAACTTATTCTTTGAACCGAAGCTTAATGCTTCACCGGAGTTCACTCGTACTTTAGCCAAGTTAAATGAAGAAGTTAATAACTGTATCAAACTTAAAAATAGAGAGAAAATAAGTGTCGATCAGTATTTGCAAAAGCGATAACAGCTAAAAACTGATTAGATGTGACTAACTGAAATCGAAGCGATAGAATCGCTTCGATTTTTTATATTGATTAGTATCATTTATGAACAGGATTTGTTTGTCATAATAATTCAATAGCATACAGGAATAGGAGAAAGTTTAATTACATTAGTATGGTGTAACCATTTTATTGGTGGCGAAGTTTACTAATCCACCATGGCTAATCTTTAGGTTTTAAATAGTGTTTGAGTGAGCGAGGATCGGTATGCCCAGTTCTTGCCATAATATACAGATGATCTTTATCATTTTCGTGAAGCTGAGTAACGCAACCACTTCGTAAACTGTGTGCACCGTAAAATTCATGACTCAATCCCGCTTTGCTGCAATACTTTCTGATCATTTGATAAATATCATCACCGCGAAGAAAACCTGAATTTCTACTCTCCGTAGTTACAAAATCAGCTGAGCTTGATGTTTTCATTTTGGCTACGGAGTAAGTTCTCACTTGTCGCCCATCACGACTAAGGGATCTAAATAAGTGTCCTTGCTGAATTTTTGAAATAGCTAACCAATGTTTTACTGCATCAAAAGCCGAAAAGGGTTCTGTTTGTGGTAAATCTTTCCATTCCCTTTGGCCCTGTTGATTACTCTTAGAGTAGGGCAGTCTAACTTTTAACTTATTTCTGAGAAAACTCAAATGGCTGACTTGGATCTCTGCCAGTTCAGAACGACGAAAACCGCCTTGAAACCCTAATTGAATTATCGCTTTATCACGAGCACGAGTGATCTCTTGTGGATGCTGATCAATGACATTAAGTAGCATTTCCAATTCATCATACATTATTGGCTGTTGATCATAATCAGATACTGTTCGATATTTGTTGCGACTTAACCCTCGCATGACACGGATAACAAGCGGGTGCTCCGTTGGCGAGTGAAAACCTGCTTGAATATGAAAGTAACGAATTGCAGCTAAACGAGTGGTCAATGTTTGTCGTGAAAGCTGAACACCAGTGCGAGCTTGAATTGTCTCTTTTTGATGACCAATAAATGAGATCACCGACCTTGGATCTGCAGGTAAAGAATTGAGTCCATGCTCATTACAATAATAAGTAAAAATAGAAAAACTCGATCTATATACTCTACGAGTATTTTCTGAGATCTCGTATTCCGTTTCACTGGCTGCACTTTTATAGTCATCCAATATTGAAATGGGCAGTTCAGTTTCTTCAAAAAATCGTTTTTCACCTGAATTGACTGAGTGACTTAATTGTTCACTTGCTTTAAAAGGGCTCATTTTATTCATTCTTGATACACATTCTCCCTAAACAAGGTTCAATCACTAAGGCTAAGACCTCAAATTATAACCTTAAGGACATCATCTCTACCAGTGATAATCGTCATTATCACTGGTAGGGATGAATTCAGTCTAGATAACAATCAAAGAGTGGTGCTCGAATCTAAATACGGTACATTTTCTATTCGACAACAATTAAGAGACTGTTTTGAACAAACTTGGATTTATGCATGTTTACACATTAACGATACCCGGACACACTTAATTGTGACCGGGTATCGTTATATTTACTGTACGAAAATAATGTTGTTTAATAAGGAGGAATATTATCGAATACACTGAAGACGACAATAAAATGTTTAACCATTTTATTGTCGGTAATAACAGAGAATCCCAAGATTGCTACTCTTTACGAATCTATCAACACAGATACCTCTAAGCCTAATGTATCCTTTCCATTGTTTACAGCATAAATTGATATACACTTTGTGCGTATATTTAATGAAATGCAGTCTTTGAGCACGCGTAATTGTTAGCCGCATAGCCTTAATTTAATCAATTATTACTTATATTGTTGATTATCAAGCCAGTTTGATCAATTTAAACACAGTGTCAGTTTAGATTTAACAGTACATGATTACACGTCATTCTAATTCACTAATAAGTGGTTGCACCATACTATTGATAACGATATTATTACCATTTGTTATCGGTAATGAATGATTCACTAACTTAAGCCGTGCTTATCGATATTGTATTAATAGATAGAAAATATGAGTGAGCACTGATGGACTATAAACAAGCTTGGGTATATCAAGGCGAAACACCGAAGGCGGGCAGGAAACTACTTCTTTTAGAACTTGATGAACTCATTATCGCACTACCACTTATATTCCGATTAATTCATCCGGATGAAATAATAAAAAGACCGAATTGGTTTTTAGCTGAGTTATCCAAAGTCGATGTGAATCATAATTCAAAGTACATAGACTTAGTCCCTCAACTCCAAAAAGTGACTCAATTGAGAAAAGAGTCGGCTTCGGTCAAACCTTTGCTGCACATTCTCAATGAAAGCTTAAATCAATACTTCAGTGATTATGGATGGCGTATGGTGCGTAAAGAGCTTTCTCAAAAAAAGAAGCGACAAAAAAAGTCGCACATAGAATTGAGTAAAGACATTATTTCAAAGTTGAAGTTATACATGGAAGAGGAAAAGTTTGAGAGCTTCGATCAAGCAATTGATAATTTAATTACTGAAGCAAAGTTCAAAAATGATGAAGTTGTCACTTAAGGAAAAACAAACACAGCGATAAAATTTAGTTGCTACAGGCATAAAAAAAGAGAGTCATGATCCCGTAAAAACAGTGTTAGATAACACTCGCGGCGCATTGCCTATTTACGTTTATCGAATAACTCTCTTCTAATTTCAGTTTAGTTCAGAATGTTATAAATTCTAGCCAGGAATGAATAAATTTAAATTATGAATACTCTACAGCCCTTTACTAGCTAGCAAGGTATGATAGATCTTGTTCTGTTCTATCATAGACTTGAAGCTAAGAAGCTATAGCGATACCTTTTTCAGTTATTTCAGACGAAAAATTATTTATCTTATGGTGGCTCGGTGACCATCCAAGTAGAAAGCGTTGAAAGTCAGCCCAAGCAACATAGAAGAGAGGACGCCATTCATTTTCCACTTCTATTGGGTCAATCAAGACGGTTGAAACTTGCATAGCCGTATTCAACTCTGCAAAGTAGTATTCGACTAATTCTTGATAGCTCATCAGACAATCGTATTCAGTTAGGCAACTCCCTAAGAAATAGACAAGATCTTTCATACCACATCCACCACCAACATATTGAAAATCAACACCGGCAACTCTTTCTCCACTGGAACTGAAACAAAAATTTGCGACTTTTGCATCTCCGTGAATCAAGGATTTGTAACGGCAATTGTTGAGCATACTATCCAGTTGATGAGCAGCACGCTTAATAGGCGAATCGGCCATAGCTTGATATTCATCCATACGTGTTGCTAAATGCCAGTATGACCCAATAGGCCATAATCCTTGAGGCCAAGAATTTACAGGAGTGTCTTGCATAAAATGAGCATGAAAACAGGCTAGCCACTTAATACACGATTTACTTTCCTCCACTGATAACCGTTGTTTTCTTGATGTGAAACCAGATTCATCAAGATCACTTAGCAAAATAATTGATTCACATTGTGGAAGTAAGGTAGAGAAAGTACGTACACCATAGCAGTGTGGAACATAGTGCGATTCTGTACATGACTGCGCATATTCTCGATACCAATGTGCTTCAATTTCATATGAAATTATTTTTCTCTGGTGAGATGCATCACTCTGCCAACCTCTAGGATGAACTTTTTGAGCTGACGGAATAATGGTTTTTGCGATAATATATTTTGAACAATTTTCTTGTTTAATCTGGTATCTAGCGATTTCTCCATAGTCACTCCATAGCTTCTGTATCGTTTCAATTTTAGTGACTTTTTCACAGGAAAATACTTCTTGTATATATTGTTCAGTATTTGATTGGGTATTCAAATGTAATGATTTCCTGTTTGTCGTCTGTTTTAAAAGAAAATGTTATAACACTAAACTTTGCTTTTAAACTTTATTTTGCAAAACAGGTTATAATTATGTTTAAACCTGTTTATAGAGTTAACATAATATAATGTCTACGGAGTTACCAAGAGAGAAAAAACTCACCGTAATGTGCAGAATAGAGCCAGGTTGCTTAGGACCAGATGGCATTGATCACATTGAATCTTTCTGCCGTTATTCCCATCAAGAATTAAAAAAAGTCGATTCCGACTTTATTCAATGGCTGCCGCTTCCTCGCTATGATAAATCTCTTGCTGAGATGGAATACTCGGTAGACAGTAAATTACTATCTCGTGATAAGGCATCCCAGTATTTAGCCTATTTTAAATGTGAACTTGATGAATTTGAAGAACATTTTCATGATAAAGTGTCGATTCTTATTAACGAGTTTTTGGCGAACAAAAAGAGTTAAACTGTTTTTTTGTTCTAACGATTAGCTCTGATTCGTCATAAATTGTTGTTTTAAGGATGCTAATATGCAACCTCATCTTTTGATCACTGGTGCTAATCGTGGAATTGGATTAGCGTTAGTAAAATTGTATCTCGATGATAATTGGGCTGTCACGGCCTGCTGCAGAGAACCGAAAGAATTAATTACGTTACTTGATGTCTACCCATCTCTCACTATTTGTACGCTAGATGTTACCGATTATGCAGCGGTAAATAAGATTGCCAACAAATTAGCAGGGAAAAATATTGACCTTTTGCTCAATAATGCTGGCTATTATGGACCGAAGGAAACTGATTTAGGTGATACTAATGTCGATGAATGGCGTCATGTTTTGGAGGTTAACGCCATTGCACCTTTGAAAATTATTGAAGCTTTTTTACCGAATTTAGCACAATCTCAAAACGCAGTTTATGCAGCAATTTCATCAAAAATGGGCAGTATGTCCGACAATAACAGCGGTGGTTCTTACCTTTATCGCTCTTCAAAAGCGGCATTAAACAGCGTAATAAAAAGCCTTTCGATAGATTTAATCCCCTATAAAATCAATGTTATTGCTCTACATCCAGGTTGGGTTCGTACTGAGATGGGGGGGCCAAATGGATTAATCGATGTACAAGAATCTGCATCGGGTATGAAACAAGTCTTAGACCAATTAACCCCATTACAGAATGGTAGTTTCCTTGATTTTCAAGGAAAAGAGGTAGCTTGGTGATCTGCTATTGTAATCATTAATAGTTTAACAATCATTTGAAAGCGGGTGAAATGCATTTTTTGACGATGAAACTAAAACCATAAGCTTGATTGTCATCGGGTGCTATTTCCAAAATCTCATAGTCATTTAATTCAATCACATTTGAGCCAGGAGTGATATAACATCGAGACCGACTGTCTGATTCTAGACTATAAGCAAATTCTGCAATCAACTCTCGCACAAAAAACTCATAGTTTTCTCGAACGTCATCGTAGGATGTATCTTCTTCTATATCTTGTTGGGTATCATCCAATGAGAAATTAATATTCGCGTTAGCAATCTTGATATCTTCGCTATCAAGATCTTTCATTATCACACTTTGATCTTCTTTAAGTTTGTTAATGTCTGCCGACTCAGGGATAGCTAAATCTTCAGTGAGAAACTTATCCACATTCACGATTAATGCAAGGTGATACAAGACTACCATTGCCAGTATTAAACGAAGAAACATGGTCGTAAATTTGTAGTGGGTGTGGTTCAGCAGTTGAATACCTTTGACACCAAAAGGTTTCAATAACAACAGAAAAATCAGATACACCGGTACTATCACTTGCAGTATCAATAAGGCAGTTGCACTTACTGCAATTCCCCAAGCTGGAAGGTAGAGCAAGATAGCAAAGTTATGTGTATAGGAGAGATGTAATGAGGAAACGCCAACGACTTCATTAACAACTGATGCAGCGCCAGCAATAGCAAAGTTTGCAATGATCGCATAAAAAAGTAATAAAACAGTTTTGCCAGCTAGCGAATTCCATACTCTATCAAAGAGTGGCCAAAATTCTAGCGTGAGCGCGATAACAGTGATGATAGCGGCTAAACCAAGGCTACTATCGGACAGAATCAAAAAGCTCGCGACTAAGTATAATTTTTGAGGAAGTGTAAGTTTGGTAAGAATTTTTTCTGACGCGGAAAATCCCTTTATAATCAAACCGTATAAATATAAAAGGGGAGATGCTTTACCTTGAGTTAGTTCTGTATATTTTTGACTAAGTTCTTCTTTTTCAAGTTTTTTCATTCACACGAATCAGGGTAACCAAATAAGCACTTAATGTTAACCTTTTTGCAACGAGCTCGCTAGCCCATTGTATGGTTTTGAGCATGATTAAACTGAATATACTGTGATAAACCGTATATTAGCTATAGCCAGAGAACTTTCTCTGGCTATTATCTTAGATTAAATTTGTGGGTAATTTGGCTTAATATCCGTTGGAATAGATGCTATTTTACTGTTTAACTTGTCACCCTCTAACGTATCCCAAGGACCATAGTGAAGATCATAGAGTGATAGGATAGTGGCTTTATTCTCTAAGCTTGAGTTTTCAATCTCAGCGCGAATAAGCGCATTGTTTTCGTAGGTTTGACGTAAATACACGTCATCTAAGATGTCTGCAACTTCAATTAACTTCTGCAGCACTTTTCTATCGATTTCACTTAAATTTGATAAGTCAGTGGTCATATCAACCGGCATGAACTTATCCAGCATAGCTTGGTATTGATTGGTCTGCGTCACTAGGCTATCAGCGGCTTCTATTGCTTTTACTTCAACTTGCTTTTGTTCTATTTTTTGATCAGCAGGTTGTGTACAAGCAGATAATGCAGCCACTAAAGCCAGTGAAACGAGTGTTGGTTTCATGAATAATGTTCCCCGTTATTATTATGATTTTCGTCGGTTAAGTTACAGGTAAAAACGACAATGATAAAGGCTGCAGATGAAAAGCAGCATTGACCTACCCACCCTTGGTGTTTATGTTTAACTTAAAAGAAAGGAGAAAAAAGATGCTACATGGATTAGCACCGGAACATTTTGATGATGTGGTAGCCCTTGGTAATAAGGTTCATGGTGAGGGATATCTCGATATCAAATCGCTTGAAAGCCTTTACCTTAAAGGTATTAAAGATGATATCAACGCCAACTTTGTGGCGATTATTGAAGGTGAGCTGGTTGGATTTAGATTAACTTATGCCCCTGGGAATTGGCAACCGGATGAATGGTGTTTACCTGATGCGTGGGGAGTTGAGCCCGACAAGGTCTGCTATTTCAAGTGTAATACCGTTGCAGAGAAGCACAGAGGATTTGGTATTGGTGGCAAATTACTGCAAGCATCAATTGCGGCAACTAAATACCAAGGTGCTAAAGCGGGGATCAGTCACCTATGGAAACAAAGTCCCAAAAACTCAGCTGTTAACTACTTCACCAAGGCGGGGGGGATCTTAATTAAAGAATATCCCAACAGATGGAATGATGCCAAAGAGCACCCTAATTATATTTGCATTCTATGTGGCCCAGATTGTCAGTGTACAGCTTGCGAAATGATATTGATCTTTAAGTAATTTATAGCCTAAGAGACTGAAATTTCATGATAACGCTAATAAAAAGTACCTTCATAGATGACCGAAAAACAGTTTGATCCTTTAATCTCACCAGATCCTGCTAATCAAGATTGGCCACAATCTTATTGGGCCAGTACAGTCAATCAGCCGCCTGCAAATCCCTTACTGCAAGGCCATATTCAAACTGATGTGGTCGTTATTGGTGGAGGGTACACCGGGCTACTCACAGCGTATTACCTTGCTACTGAGTTCAATGTTGATGTATGTGTGATTGAAGCCAATACCGTAGGTTTTGGGGCAAGTGGGCGCAATGCTGGTTTTGTATTAAAAGGATCGGGCCGGTTAGGTTATAGTCAAATGGCGAAACGTTGGGATCTCGATACTGCTAAGGGGATCTACCATGAGTTTAGTCAGGCAGTTGAACGCGTTGACGCTCTGATTAGCTCAAACAATATACAATGTGATCCTCAAGAGAAAGGCTACTTAAAAATTGCCCATAATAAACAAGCGATGGAGCAACTAAAAACAGCTTCCAGTTTTATTACACAGCATTTAGGAGGGCGGGCTGAGTTCCTGACTCTAGAACAACTTAAGCTTAACTATATGGACCATAAGCAGGCCTATGGTGCCTTAAGGCTCGATGATGGCTTTGGCATCAATCCATTAAAGCTAGTTTTGGGTTATAAACAGATGCTTGAAAATGCGAAGGTTAAAATATTCGAGAACAGTTGTATTCTCCAGTGGCTGGAAGAGGGAGATAAACACAGACTTATAACAAGCCACGGAGAGATCACTGCAAATAAAGTCGTTTGCGCCGGTAATGCCTATACACCAAAAACCTTTAACTACCGTACCGATGAAAAATACCTGCCTATTCTAAGCAACATTATCGTCACTGAGCCACTTTCAACCTCCGAGCTTGCAGAATCTGGGCTGCAAACACATCAAGTCACTATGGATACTCGCGTACTGAAATATTATTATCGACTGTTGCCCGATAATCGACTTCTGTTAGGTGGGCGCGGGGCAATAACCGGCAAGGATGCGCATAATCCCATTTATGCAAATAGGCTCAAGTATGCGTTAGGCCAGTGTTTTCCTTCATTATCCAACAAATCCATCACATATAACTGGACAGGTTGGATTGCTGCAGCAATGGATGATATCCCCCACGTATATGAAAAGGATGGGGTTGGTTACAGTTTGGGATATTGTGGTTCTGGTGTCGCATTCAGTGCTCAGGCTGGTTATCGTTTAGCACAATCATTAGTCGGGCAAAAAACGCCTGATTTACCGCTTTATCGTCAACCGTTACCAACATTTCCATTTGCAAGACTCCGGCGTGTGGGTCAATGGGGTTACTACCATTATGGCTGGTTGAAAGATAAGTACGGTTAATATTATTCAGATTAAGGATTGTGTTTTTTAGCACGCTCTAGCATCTTTCTCATTAGACCATAACTTCTCTTATCGTAGGGAGGAACAAACATATTTTCATTTAAGATTTTATTTGGGTCTCCTAGGATCGCATTGACAGGTACATGTGTGGATACTGGCACCATGGAAAGCTGATTTGATATACGTGCCTGCACCTCTTTACCAATAAAGTAATTAGCGAAAATTTCAGCGGCTTCTAACTTCCTGCCAGACAGACTTTTTACAAAGTTTATCGTATCAAGCCAAGCCATATGGCCTTCATCGAAATCAATTAAATGCCAATTTCCCCCTTTAGCATTTTCGGCATGTATTCCCGGTCCCCAACTGCTTACTATCAATAGCTCTTCATCAAAAGCAGGTGCATCGGCCCAAAAACTGCCAGCGGCATCATAGAGCGCGGTCAATTGAGCTTGAAAAGCACCGTCGGCTGCTGATTTGTTTAGTACACCAGTACGGTTCTCTTTCATAAACTCTTCATACAGGTAGAAAGGAGACTCACCTTGACTCATCAAAGTTAGACCGATGTTGTACCACTCTTGTGCTTTATTCAGTGAAAACTTATTTCTCCATTCTGGTTGCCATAAAGCCTTAACAGAGTGAGGCAGCGTGTCAGGATAAATTCTATCGTGATCAGCATAAAACCCATAAATTCCACCGCCCCAGGGGATATAGAGTGGATTGCCATTGTGATCTAATCCCATATTCAATTTTGTAAGATTAGGATACAGATATTGGTAATTATTTAATCGGGACGAGTTAACATTAATTGGTTGCAATAACTTAGCAGTTTGTTCACTTTTCATCTTGATAAAGAAAAGGGTTAAAAATGTGATATCACACTCTTTAGCTCTGATCAGGTTATACATCTGTTCAGCACCTTCAGCATAGGGAGAAAGCACTTCGACCTTAAAGTGATAACCTTGATCTAATAGCAACTTATCAACATTAATCATGTCTTCCTCAGTGACATATCCCTCCCAAGTAAGCACTCTTAGTGGCTCAACATGATGTTCAGCAGATACCGCCACCGAATTGAACATAACAAGGAAGGTAAATAGAGCCATTGAGCGTAAAGACGTGTATTTTTTCATGGGCTGTTATACCTGTATTTTCTTTTTGAAGGTGAGGGGATATCACCATTGAAATAGTAAGACTGCCTATTTAGTTTAGCTTATGGCTTCGCAATTTGTCTTTGTGATAGAGGACGTGCTAAATCTTCATTCCCTTGCTATTCTTAACAGCTGCTAAAAAGGGGGAACTAATGAAGTCTAATCTCGATAAAATGCTTGTTAATCACAACAAACTCGTTCATTCAGAAGGGGTCAAGATCATTTCTCATACCCAGAGAGAAGTTGAAGAGTGGGTTCAACATACAGTGATGATTGAAGGATGTGATGTGCCTTTTAAGTTTAGGCGTCCAAAAAAATTCAAATGCCTTAAAGGTAATAGAGTCAACATGACCTATTATGCCGAACAAGAAAAAGTGGCTGGATTTGAAATAGAAGTGATGAAAGTGGTCAGAATAAAGCGTTTTTAAATACTCTATCGATAGAGCAAGCTAATTATGATTAGCGATATTAAAGTGCTGGTAAAACTTCAAAAATTATTCTAATAACACCTTATATTATAAAATAAAAAGCCAACCTATAAGGTTGGCTTTTTAATGCAACAAATGACGCTAAATCTGAAGATTACTTCGCTGTCATTAGTGCTACGGCATTATCTAACATGCGGTTACTGAAACCCCACTCGTTATCATACCAAGACATTACTTTCACTAAACGACCTTTAACACGCGTTTGAGTCGCATCAAAGTTTGATGAGAACGGATTGTGGTTAAAGTCGATAGACACGAGTGGCTCTTCGTTAACACAAAGCACTTCGCTCATTGGCGCAACAGCAGCTGCGTTTTGAATGATAGCGTTAACTTCTTCAACCGTGGTGTCACGTGAAGCGATAAAAGAAAGATCGACAAGTGATACGTTTACTGTAGGAACACGTACTGCCAAACCATCAAATTTACCAGCAAGTTCAGGAACCACTAGACCCACAGCTGCCGCAGCACCAGTTTGAGTCGGGATCATAGACATTGCAGCAGCACGAGCACGACGTAGATCAGTATGGTACACATCTGAAAGACGTTGATCATTGGTATATGCGTGAATCGTAGTCATAAGACCAGACTCAATACCAATAGAATCATTTAACGGCTTAGCAATAGGTGCTAAACAGTTAGTGGTACAAGAAGCATTTGAAACAACAGTCATGTCAGAGGTGATAACATCGTTGTTTACGCCGTATACCACGGTAGCATCAACATTCTTACCAGGTGCAGAAATAAGTACTTTCTTGGCACCAGCATCTAAATGCGGTTGTACAGATTCTTTAGACGTGAACATACCAGTACATTCAAAAACAACGTCAACGTTCAACTCAGCCCATGGCAGTTTTGAAGGATCACGTTGAGAGAAAGTCAGGATTTTATCTTGGTTCACATAGATAGCTTCTTCATCGTGTTCAACTTTAGCGTTAAAACGACCATGAACAGAATCATACTTAGTTAAATGAGCATTGATAGAGGCATCACCTAGATCATTAATCGCAACAATCTGGATCGGGTAATCTTTTTCACTTTCATAAAGTGCACGTAAAACATTTCGTCCAATACGGCCGTAACCGTTAATAGCAACGCGGATAGACATCTCATATCCCTCAGTTAAGTGTAAAAGTAATTTATGGTAGTAAAATTACCAAACTGACAGCTACCGTCAAGTATTATCGGCTTTTTAGGCCGTTTTTCGGTAACAATTCGGCATTTTCTTTACAAAGATCATATTTTTTACAAAAAGAGGCGAGAATTCAGTAAATTTAGCCCTTTTGGCAGACTTATTGCCAGGCTACTTTATTACACGAATAAGGTAGGGGAATTAAGCGTAACGCTTAGTTTTTCTCTAAAATAAGCTTGATGTTACTGGATGGGTAATTGCCTGATTCTAAAGCATCGACGAGTGCTTCTGCTTGCTCATCAAGTCGAGATTGCACCGCATTATCACCATTCACAAGGGCTGACATACTCTTTTCCGAAACATCATGATCGCTCATTAGAATGTTTGCCCTTGAAAGGAGGTAAGTTAATTCAAATTCATTGGTTTTTTGATAAGTATTCGCTAAGCCGAGTAACCAATCAGGGTTAACATTGCTTGCTTCACTTCGATTTAACACCTCTAAATAGATGGTCTTGGCCTTAGACGGATTAAACTTTTGGAAATAGGACGCAACACGGGCAAGTATATCTATGTCATCAATCAGGTTTAGCTTTTGCGCACGTAATACTTTTTCAAGTGCAGCTGAATTATTAAAACGGGTCCAGTGATAAAAGGCGAGGTGGATATCATTACTGTCTTTAGTGCTCGCTTGTAATTCTGCCAAACTTTGTGCACTCAACCCGAAGGCACGAGCTCTGTCATTACTTCTTTCTGGGTGAAGGATGTGTTTAACACCTGAGGCCAGTTCAACGCATTTATTGTATTTTTCTAAATACGTTAAATGCAGATAAAGTTCCTTACCTGAGGGTGTTTGTTCATGTTTTAACCGCAATCTATTTTTGATTAGATCGGATTTTTCGTATCGACACCAACTATCTTTGTGTAAATCGGCACAAACTTCAGGATTATTTTTACAAATAGTGCTGTTATTCACTGCACCATCACAGCCTAAAAGGCCTGAAAATACCCAAATAGTAAAAAATGTTTTAAACATTACGACACTTCGCGTCAAAATAGACTCCAAAACGGTTTTTATGCTAATAAAATTACAATGTTACATTCGATATCTTACTGGCTTGAAAGCCCACTTTTCATTACAATAGCGCCGACCATAATGGGATTTACCCGATTAATAATTAGAGTATTGGTCTTTTTTTTTTGTTACTCAATCATTTCTGCGAAATAAACCGGAAAAGAGAGATAAAGGATCTGTAAATGAGCGCTGATAAACACCTACAAAGCTGGCAAGAACGTTTCGAAATGGCAGAGGCTATGCAGCCTTTACTTGGAAAATTATATCGCAACCAGGGTGTCGAAGTCGTTTTATACGGTAAGCCACTACTTAATGCTTCTACCATAGAGATCATTAAATCCCACCGTTTAGTACGTAAGCATATTGGTTACAAACTAAGATTACGTGAAAGCTTTCCTTTTGTTGAAGCCCTAAGCAAATTAGCGGTTAAACAATGTAAAGTAGATATCGGTAAGTTAGCTATCAACTACTGGCGCGAAAATGACAACGCTGACGGTATTGAAGCCTATATGAGTCAAGAACTCGCCGCAGCCATTGATCATGATGACCACGAAAAGCCAAGAGACGTTGTTCTGTATGGTTTTGGTCGAATAGGTCGTCTTCTTGCTCGCCTGCTAATTGAAAGAACTGGAGTAAGCAACAAGTTGCGTCTACGTGCCATTGTATTACGTGGTGGACGCAAAGGTGACCTTGAAAAGCGTGCAAGTTTGCTAAGAAGAGATTCTGTTCACGGCCCATTCAACGGTTCAGTTGAAGTCGATGAAGAAAATAATGCCATTATTGCAAACGGCACTTATATTCAAGTTATTTATGCAAATTCACCTGATGAAATTGATTACACAAGCTATGACATCAGTGATGCACTCGTGGTTGATAACACGGGTATTTGGAGTGATGAAGAAGGTCTTGGTCAGCATCTTAAATCTAAGGGTGTGACTAAGGTACTGCTAACAGCTCCTGCAAAAGGCAGTATTAAAAACATTGTATATGGAGTGAATGAATCAGATATTTTAGAATCTGACACGATTATTTCTGCAGCTAGCTGTACTACAAATGCTATCACACCAGTACTTAAAGCAATTAATGATAAGTACGGCATTGAGAATGGACACGTAGAAACAATTCACTCGTACACCAATGATCAAAATTTGATTGATAACTACCACAAAGCTGATCGTCGTGGTCGAAGTGCACCATTAAATATGGTCATCACTGAAACCGGCGCTGCGCGAGCTGTGGCTAAAGCACTCCCAGTGTTAGAAGGTAAGTTAACAGGTAATGCTATCAGGGTTCCAACTCCCAATGTTTCTATGGCTATTATCAACTTAAATTTGAATGCTGAAACTAATAAAGAAGATATCAATGATTATTTGCGCAATATGGCACTTAATTCTGATCTTAGAAATCAAATTGATTTCACTGAATCTACTGAGATCGTTTCTTCTGATTTAGTTGGCTCTCGTCATGCTGGTGTCGTGGACTCTCAAGCAACGATAGCAGAAGGTAAGCGTGCTATTTTGTATGTTTGGTATGACAATGAGTTTGGTTATAGCTGCCAGGTTGTAGGTGTCATGCAGAAAATGCTTGGACTTAACTACCAATCTCTACCTCTGGGTTAATCTGCTTTCAGGCAGTTTAAAGCCTCAGACTTATTAATGACGTCTGAGGCTTTTTCTTTTCTGCATTAAAATAGCGCTCAAACGCACTGAATCAGCTCAGGATTGTACAATAAAACCCTCATCGGGCTAATTTAGCACCAGTCAGTATTAAATCTGCTTTTTTAGTGTTTTTCATGATTGACTCTACGGTACAAATCGGTAGAATGCCATTCCGCAGTCAGGGGAAAGCTTGTTAAGTAACACTGATTGCAAAGTCTTTAAATACACTTTATAGACGCGACATTAGCTCAGTTGGTAGAGCGATACCTTGCCAAGGTATAGGTCATCGGTTCGAACCCGATATGTCGCTCCAATTTTACTAAGGTATGCGACATTAGCTCAGTTGACTCTTTATTTAAATCAATTGTGCGATACCTAGTTATAGCATATCGGTTATTTGTATCGAACTCGATATGTCGCTCCAAGGCGCGATGGCAGAATGGCTATGCTGCGGATTGCAAATCCGCCGATCTCGGTTCGACTCCGGGTCGCGCCTCCAGATTTAGATTGTGATGAGTTTGGTTTAACTTAAACCATACAGTATTAACTACCGATAATACGTATCATCAAAGTCAACGAGTTTGCCCGAGTGGTGGAATCGGTAGACACAAGGGATTTAAAATCCCTCGCTGAATAAGCGTGCCGGTTCAAGTCCGGCCTCGGGTACCATCATTAAGATGACAAAAAAGCCTCAACGAAAGTTGGGGCTTTTTTGTATGTTGAAATATCCTTCAAGTCACTCAAGTTTTATGAAAGAACTTCTTATACCAATCAGTATAAGAAGTTGATCTACTCAGAGTGATTTTTGGCAAGCTAATTCAAGGCGAATGAATGACATAATGGTTGTTCCCTTATGAGTTTATTCAACACAGAAGTAGTCAGTCAAAAACACTCCTTACAGGCGAGTTTTAGCGGTTCTAATGCTGTGTTAACGAGCTTGATCATAGAATAACTATGCTCTTCACTCGCTGCAAGCCACATGGATGTGGTGAATGTCATTAATGCAGGAGCAATTAATGACCTTGACTCAGGAGCGCTAAACTCTCGCTGAGCGATCAAATCTTTATACTAATTGGTATTAACGTTATGCCTGTTTAACTATTCTCAAAAAGTCCCCTTATCCAATCCTGTATATGTAAAAAAATCCCAATATAATGAGTGTAATCCCAGTTAAGAACTATTTTTTCTACTAGTATAAAAACGCACTACCTATGGGCCTCTTGCAATGGTATAAAGAGCTCTGAAATCCCCTACATTCAAATACTTTAGGAAGCAGTCATGATATTTACCCAGGTTGAACTTGCTCCAGCAGATCCCATTTTAGGTCTAACGGACGAATTTAAAGCTGACACGAGAACGAACAAAGTAAACCTCGGCGTGGGGATCTATAAAAATGAAGCTGGGTTAACCCCCATCTTAGAGTCAGTTAAATTAGCTGAACAGAGACTTCTTAAAACCGAAGAAAGTAAGAACTACCTCGGGATTGAAGGTGTTCAAGCTTATAACAGTGCAGTGCAAGCACTATTGTTTGGTGATGACCACCAAGTGGTTAAAAATAAAAGAGCGCTGACAGCTCAAGCACCTGGTGGTACAGGCTCGCTTCGTGTTGCCGCTGAGTTCTTAGTTCGCAATACCGAGGCTAAAACAATTTGGGTAAGCAATCCAACTTGGGCTAACCATAAAAATATATTCCAGTCAGCTTCTCTTACTATCAAAGAGTACCGCTACTACAAAGCAGAGACTCATGATAAAGATTTTGATGCCATGGTTGAGGATCTTAGTTCAGCAAAAGCTGGCGATCTTGTACTACTGCACGGATGTTGCCATAACCCTACGGGCATCGATTTAACCGAATCCCAGTGGCATACCGTCGCTGATATCTGTTTGAAGCAGGAGTTAGTCCCACTTTTTGATTTTGCATATCAAGGCTTTGGTGATGGAGTTGATGAAGATGCAAACGGTTTAAGAATTCTTGCTAATGCGGTACCTGAACTGTTAATCGCCAATTCATTTTCTAAGAACTTTGGGCTGTACAATGAACGTATTGGCGCAGTAACCATCGTTGCAGAGAATGAAGCGGATGTGAAAAAGGCATTCAGCCAGGTCAAGAGCACGATTCGTGGTAATTATTCAAACCCGCCTGCACATGGTGCATTAATCGTCAGCACAATCTTAGCGGATACTGAACTGAAAATCCTATGGGAAGCTGAGCTAAAAGAGATGCGTGAACGTATCGCTAAAATGCGCACCTTGTTTGTTGAAACATTAAAGCAAGAAGGTGTCACTCAAGATTTCAGCTTTATCTCAAGACAAAATGGCATGTTTAGCTTCTCTGGTCTGTCTAAAGAACAGGTCGCGAAGCTAAAAGATGAACACGGTGTGTACATTGTAGGCTCAGGTCGCATTAGTGTTGCAGGTATGACCAAGAACAATATGCCAGTGATCTGCAAGGCCATAGCTAGCGTACTTTAACAGTCTTGTGATAAGTATTGATGACAAAAAGGACAGCAATGCTGTCCTTTTTTAAATTTGGGGATTACTTAGCTCGTTTGTGGTGACACAATACTGGCCAACGCCTCAGCTAATGCCCTTTTATCGTGTAAGCCTTTGTGATGTTGACTCACCAAAGGACGATAAACGATGTTTCCAGTCTGATAACTTTCATCTGAATGGCTCAACACTCTGTCAATAACCTTTACACCAAGCACTTGATGGCACCAGTCTATTCTCTGTTCTAGCGAAAAATCAGCAGAAGAGGAGGGCTCTCTAGTCAGGTTATCGATTAAAATAACCTCAGCGCGAGACTCTGCCAACGCCGCTGCAAACTTAGGTAGCAAAAGGGGAGGCATGATGCTAGTTAAGAAACTACCTGGGCCTAAGATCACAAGATCAGCTTCACGGACCGCATCACAGGCCTCACATGTTGCTGTCACCATAGGCTCTAGTGACAAAGCCATAGGGTGACTCACCATCCCATCGACATTGGTTTCACCAAATATCTTATTACCGCAAGCTTCTATGGCCACTAAGTGCGTTGGTTCTTCTGACATAGGAATGACGCGAGTTTCAATATTCAGAAACTGACGAATCACATTGACGGCTTCAAGTGGCCTGACACACAGCTGATCCAGTGCAAGCAGAATTAAGTTTCCTAAATTATGGCCTGACAAATCACTTTCACCCGCAAAGCGATACTCAAATAATAAAGTACCAATAGAGGGATCACTGGCTAGCTGTGATAAACAATTACGAAGATCTCCCCAAGCGATGCACTCTTGGTGTTCACGTAGCCTACCTGTAGAACCACCATTGTCTGTTGTAGCAACGATACCTGTGAGTTTAGGTCCAAGGAAAGAGAGTGTAGATAAAACTCTGCCTAATCCATGACCTCCGCCGATTGCAACTACATTATCGAATCTGTTTAGCGCATTATATTGCATTCGGGTTTTTCCTTCCTGAATACCCTGAGAATTTTTCAATTGTGATTATACATTAGAATAACCATCCAAACTGTTGTTTTATTATCTCTATCATTTGACATATAATCTCAACCGAGAATTCATACTAGAGAAACGAATGAAAACAGGAAGAATTGGTAAATTAACAGTATCGTTAAGTGTTGTGATACTCGCTTTTATTTTAGTAAAACTTAACTTTATAGAAACGAAAGATAAGAAAGAGCATGAGTTAGGCGCGTTAATTGAGAATAAACAACACCTAAGTTTAATCCCTGATTTTGCATCAATTCCCCTTGTGAGTGATAAAAAACAAGCTTTCTTCGACTACTTACGTCCTTGGGTTAGGCTTCAAAATGGGATCATCAGTGATGAACGCCTTTTTCTACAGCGATCTCTTCAGCACATCAATGACGGTTTAACGCTGACAGATGCTGAATATTTTCGTATCGAAGAGATCTCAAATAAATACCAGTATTCTCCGCGAGCCATTAACGCTGAAACACTGCAAAAGTTATTGGTAAGGGCGGATATCATTCCAGAATCTATGGTGCTTATTCAAGCGGCCAATGAAACTGGCTGGGGAAGTTCACGATTTGCCAGAGAGGGACTTAACTTCTTTGGTCAATGGTGCTTTAGAAAAGGCTGTGGCTTAGTCCCTCAGTCACGCACATCAGGCATGTCACACGAAGTGGCGGTGTATAAAACCGTTGAAGACTCGGTGGCTTCGTATATGCGCAATTTGAATTCAAATGGTGCTTACGCTTTATTACGCTCTATCCGTGCCGACATGCGAGCACAAAATAAAGAACCCACAGCCGATGAACTTGTCTATGGGTTAGTGAACTATTCTGAACGTCAGGAAGCTTATATTGATGAGCTTTTAGAGATGTTACGTCATAACAAGCAGTACTTAGTAGGAAATAATGAAGAAAAGCCTTCTGTTTAGTTGTTTAATCGCTGTCTGTGCATCAGCACAAGCCACTCCTATATCATTAGAGTATCAGGGGTTTTATCAAAGATTAAAACAGGTTAATAAGGGGCATTATCCTCTTGTTGAACTCACTTTTTCGGTACCGAACAAAAAACTATGCCAAATAAATAGTGGTTCGATAACAACAGAAAAAGAGTCATTCCCTTTAACCGTAACCAAAGATCAACGCATTTTTTTACCTTATGATGGTCGATTGAAATCCGATAGAGCGTTAATCAACTTAGATGTTACAGGTGAGATTGAGCATTGTAATATTGCAATGCAGGTAAGAGCAAAGCAAACAAAACAAGATTATCAACAGAGTGAAATTGTGCAGATCCAAACGGAAATGGATGCCCTGTTAAGTGAAATGCAGGGGTTCCCAATGCGTTACTTCACCGAGGATATCGCAGGCATTAATTTCGAATTTGAACCTGACAGTACAGTATCCATTAAGATTGATGGCGCTGAACAGTTTGTGACAGGTAAGCTTAGACTGAGTCGAGCGCAAATCTCTGAATTGAAGACACTGCAGCTATCAGTTAAACCTAAAGTTCTGAGCCCATGGACAAATGGCTAATACGCTATAAGTGAGACAAAAAAACCAGCATTTGCTGGTTTTTTTATGACTGGCTTTTAGTCGTGCATCAGTTACGGAGTATACGTACTGACGATATCGATTTTGTGCTCAGCTTTAATACGTTGTGTCTGACTTGCAGCATCAAGGTCGATGTGACCATTATTTGAAACATCGACAAAATCGAACGCGGGTAGATCAGATTCAGCAACTTCGCCCTTTAGCGGTGCATCAGCATTTCGAGTTAATGACACAAAATCAAACTGTGTTCTGTCTACGCCCTGAGAAGGAG
This sequence comes from Shewanella hanedai, assembly GCF_007197645.1. Classification (GTDB taxonomy): domain Bacteria; phylum Pseudomonadota; class Gammaproteobacteria; order Enterobacterales; family Shewanellaceae; genus Shewanella; species Shewanella hanedai. The sequence continues at coordinate 64,053 of NZ_VKGK01000006.1, read as the reverse complement.
AGGTATTCTGCATCGCCGTGAAAATAGACTCGATACGCCCAGGATGTTCAACATCCCACTGATTGAGCATCTCTTTGACTGATGCTCGTTTCAAGTTTTCCTGAGAGCCGCATAAGTTACATGGAATGATAGGAAAAGATTTTAACTCCGCATATTCCGCAATCTCTTTTTCACGAGAGTACGCCAACGGACGGATCACCATATTGGCACCATCATCAGAGAGCAGTTTAGGCGGCATGGCTTTTTGTTTACCAGCGAAAAACATGTTCAAGAACAGCGTCTCGATAATGTCATCACGGTGGTGACCTAAGGCTATTTTGGTTGCGCCAATCTTCTGCGCGAAGCCATAGAGCGTTCCACGGCGCAAACGCGAACATAAAGAGCAGGTCTTTTGTCCTTCGGGTATTTTATCTTTCACGATAGAGTAAGTGTCTTTCTCTAAGATGTGATATGCCACACCTAACGTATCTAGATAAGCAGGAAGGATGTGTTCAGGGAAGCCTGGTTGCTTTTGATCTAAGTTAACCGCAACGATTTCAAACTTAATCGGCGCACGTTGTTGTAGGTCGAGTAAGATATCAAGCATCGCATAACTATCTTTGCCTCCAGAAAGACAACACATTATCCGATCACCTTCCTCAACCATATTGTAATCGGAGATAGCTTTACCGACTTCGCTTCTAAGCTTTTTATGAAGCTTTTTCAATCGGGAGGTTTGTTGAGTTGATAGATCGACAGACATAAAAAACGCGCCTAATAACACTTGAATTGTGGGCGCGTAGTATATATCAAAATCTTGCTGTTAAAAATGCCTAACTCTCGTCTAGAGGCGATTTATAACCGTCGGGCTTTATGGCCAGTAGATCACAATTAATACTGTCGATAACATGCTCAGCGGTATTACCAATCAGAGCAGCTGAAAATCCGGTTCGACCAACAGTACCTAAGATCACCAACTCAGCATCTAAGCTTTTCGCGATATCAGGGATCACATCTTCAGGTAATCCTTCTTTCACGTGACAGTTATCAACATCAACCCCTAAGGTTAAGGCCAATTCGCTAACTCTTTCTTCATGTTGCATGCGAATTGTTTCGCTGTATGTATGCGCATCAAAGTCAGGTAGTTCAATCGCAAGATTAACAGGGGTACCAGGATAACCGTTAACAAGATGGACTTCGGCATTAAATATCTCTGCCAAGTCTTTACCATATTCAATGATTTTACTGTTAAGGCTAATGTGATCCTCGTCTTCAGACCCAACATTAACGGCACATAAAATTTTGCCTGCAACAGGCCAATCATGGGCTTTTACTAACAAAACAGGAACAGGTGATTTTCGCATCAGATGCCAATCAGTTGGCGTGAAAATCACTGACTTAAGCTTGTCATGCTCATGAGTGCCTTTAACGATGAGATCGAAGTTTTCGGAAATAACATGTTGAATAATACTTTCGTAAGGGCGGTTGTGCCAAATGACTTCACTTTCAATCTGAATATCAGCAGTTGAATAACGCTCGACTAATTCATCAATCCAAGCTTGGCGTTGGGCAATCACACCTTGTCTCATCGCTTCGCGCTCTTGTCCTGACAGATTGAGGTCATTTCATAGGAAAAATCAAAAATAGAAAGAAATACTGTGATACTGGCTTGATTTCGGGTTGCGAGTTCAACGGCCCTAGCAAGCGCTGGCTGGGAGTCACTGGTTGGGTCCACAACAACTAATAGCTTTTTATATTCCTTCATATTTTTCCCCTTTTCATTCGGTACTTTAATAATGTGCTACATAGCGTAAAAGACATTGTTTTAGATCAAATAAACGCACGTTACCAACACTCGTTATACCATTTTTATACGCTAAGTTATTTATCTATCTGATATTAATTTAAAATGAGATAAAAGTCTGGTTAGATAAACAAAAAGCATAAAAAAAGCGTCGGTACTGACAGTACCGACGCTTTTAATCGAGCGAATTGATGGTTTCTATCGACCGATAGCACTGTTGCCAGCAAGCTTATTAAGCACATCGAAATTGATAATTGTGATGTATTTGCCTTTCACTTCAATTAACTCTGCTTTTTGAAAGCGGCCAAGTAACCGGCTAATGGTTTCAACCGTCAAGCCTAAATAATTACCGATATCACCACGAGTCATTGTTAATCTGAACTCCTTAGGTGAGAAGCCTCGACTGCCGAATCGTGTCGCTAAATTACTGATAAATGCAGCTAATCTTTCTTCTGCATTTTTCTTACTCAATAATAATATCATCTCTTGATCACTTTGGATCTCATTACTCATTAGGCGCATTATTTGCTGCCTAAGCTTAGGCATCGAACCACTTAGTTCATCGAGTGTTGAGAAAGGAATTTCACAAATCATTGAGGTTTCTAGTGCTTGAGCAAAACTTTGGTGCATCTGAGAATGAATACCATCAAACCCGATCACATCACCAGCTAAATGAAAGCCCGTGATCTGCTCATCGCCTTGCTCAGTAATGGTAAAGCTTTTAATCGTACCTGAGCGTATCGCAAATAGAGACTTAAGTGGGTCGCCAGACTTAAAAATCTGTTCGCCTTTTTGAATGGGCTTTTTTCTCTCAATAATGTCGTCAAGACGGTCGAGTTCAGTACTATTGAGTGTAAACGGAATACACAAGGTTCCCATGCTGCAATCATGACAATGAATGGCACATCCAGGAACGGCAGAACGACGACTTTTACTGGTGTCTGTCATAGTCTCTCTCAAATTTCTCAATTGCCTTATGTTAAACTAATTTAATATGCTGAGCTAGTTAAGCTGTGCAATTGCAATGTACAAAGTCTGTAAACCAAACAAGATTAATACTAACCCGCTGAGTAATCTAACAGCTTTTGTTTGAACCCACTGACTCAATAAATTTGCTGCAACGCCAGCACTTAATAGTGCAGGCAGAGTACCTAGTCCAAATGCCAGCATGATTAATCCGCCTTGCTGTGCCGAGTTAGCGGCTACCGCCCATGTAAGGGTGCTATACACCAAACCACAGGGAAGCCAGCCCCATAACATACCGCCAAGAAAAGCATTTTTCATGGTTTTAATGGGGACAACCTTATTGGCGAGAGGGGAGATAAATCGCCATATGAACTTCCCTAAACGTTCAATCTGCACCACACCTGACCATATCTGCGCGATATAAAGGCCTGTTACAATCATCATCAAACCAGCAAGTGTTCGTAATGCAAGCAAGTATGTATCCACATCAAATAACATACCTAATGCGCTAGCAGAGCCACCAACTAATGCACCAGCCAAACCATAACTGAGAATTCGACCAGCATTGTAGGTAAGCAAGAAAGTTAATTTAGTCGCCAGTTGGTTTTGACCGGGTTTAGCGGAGAGTTTTGATGAAAAAGCGCCTATCAATCCTCCGCACATGCCAATGCAATGACCAGCGCCCATTAAGCCAACCAGAAATGCGCCAGTGACACTGTAATCAATCAAGATGCTTTGACTTTGTGTCGGTGGATTGGCTTTGAGGCTTCGCTTTCGATTCATCTTCATCAAAGAGAATTGAGACACTTTGTCTATCTAGATCGTCAAATTGCTCTGATTTTACAGCCCAAAAGAAGATGCCAATGGCAATGATCACGAATAACATCGCGATGGGAATTAATACATAAATAATACTCATAAACGAACCTTTAGAAGTCGTAGACTGTTAGCGACAACAATGAGTGAACTGACCGACATTCCTAAGGCAGCAATGTAAGGTAATACATGGCCTGTAACCGCCAAGGGGATTATAAACAGGTTATATCCGAGCGCCCAATACAAATTTTGCTTAATTATTTTATCGGTTAATTTTGCGACATGTACCGCATCATTAAAGCGTGATAATTGATCCCCAAGCAGAATGAGATCGGCACTGTTTTTGGTTATAGCAGAACCGCTGCCCATTGCAACTGACAAGTTAGCTCCTGCAAGTACAGGCGCATCATTTATACCGTCACCAAACATCGCAATCGAATGCGTTGACTGTAATGATTGAACAAGGCTGAGCTTATCTTGCGGCTTGAGCCCTTTATGCACATTACTAATTGCCACTCTTCGTGCAATATCATCAACATGGGAGGAGCTATCACCACTGGCAATGCTGACCATGCAGCCATTGTCTTTGAGGAGCTTAATCGTTGCGACGGCATCTTCTCTAATGGCATCCACCAATGTGAATTTAGCCATAAGCTCCGTATCTTTAACTAAATAGACGGCTAAGGTCAGATCGTTCTCCATCCCAATAAATTCAGCACTACCGATCCGATATTGTACACCATTGATTGAACCGACTAATCCAGCTCCCACAACACTCTGTTGCTCACACACTTGAATGGCATGATTACGATAAGGCTCAAATGCTTTAGCAATAGGATGTAACGATGCACTCTCCAGCGCTGCGGCGAGTGATAAGACATCTTCCCTACAACTATCGTTATACAGCGCAATATCATCAATCGTTAGCGTGCCACAAGTCAGAGTGCCAGTTTTATCAAACACCACATGATCAATCTTAGTGAGTTTTTCAAACACACCTGGCTTACGAACAATAACCCCAATGCGAGTAAAAATGCCTGTTGCACACGTTACCGCTGTTGGCGTGGCTAACGCTAATGCACAAGGGCAGGTAGCCACTAACACCGCTAACGTGACCCAAAAAGCATCTTCAGGCCAATAGATGCGCCAAACAATGTAGGTCAGCAGGGCTATAATCAGGATAGTCCAAGTGAAATAGTTCGAGATGGTATCGACATAAAGCGCCACTTTCGGCTTGTTGTTTGATGCAGCTTCCTGCAAACGAATAATTTCGGCAACGAGTTGATCTTGGCCAATTGCCGACACCTCAATCTTAATAGGGTGGTCAACATTGATTGTCCCTGCGAACACCTCATGCGTAAGCAATTTCATTACAGGCATCTGCTCACCAGTCAGCATCGCTTCATTAATGCAGCTGTAGCCTTCTATGATCACCCCGTCAGCAGCAATCACTTCACCGGGTTTAACCAAGATGATGTCGCCGACCTTAAGCCCTTTTGCTGCGACCTCTTTATTACCTGTTGGCAGTACAAGCTGTGCAATAACCGGGATCAATTTATGCAAGTTACTGGAACTTACAGAGGCCTTTTGTCTGGCATTTTGCTCGAAATAGCGCCCAAGCAGAAGAAAGAAGGTAAACATACTAACGGATTCGAAATAGACTTCACCATTGCCATTGACTGTTGCAATACAACTGGCGACATAAGCGCCCAATATGGCGATAGAGACAGAGACATCCATGTTTAATCGCCCGCTGAACATGGAGCGAATCGCACTAAAATAGAATGGTTGTGCGGAATAGAACACAACTGGGGCGGCAAAAATCATGCTAACCCATCGAAAGTAATCACGGTATTCGACATCGAGATCGGAAAAGAAATCAGCATAAAGGGCAAGAGCGAACATCATCACCTGCATGGTCGCAAAACCTGCAAGGCCTAACCTGAGTAGGAATTTACGACTATTGTCTTTACTCTGTTTCTCTTGTTCATCGACTTGATAAGGTGCTGCTTGATAGCCAATTTGGCTTATCTGATTGAGAATGTCACTCAGCTTAATCTCACTTGTAACCCAACTGACTTGTGCACGTTCTGTCGTCGTATTTACCTGTATTGATGTGATCCCAGCGACATGTTTTAGTTTATGTTCAATCAGCCAAGCACAAGCGGCACAAGTGATCCCATCGATGGATAAAGACACTGATGCGATGTCACTTTTACTATAAACAAAGTCTTGTTGGATCTCTGGAAGGTCAAAAGCAGAAAATGAGTTTAACTCATCAGGCACGAGTGAAGTTTGTTTACTGCCATTTTCTGTGCGGAATTTATAATAGTTGCTTAATCCAGCATCGATAATTGCTTGAGAAACTGCTTGGCAGCCGAGGCAACACATCAATTCATCGCGACTATTGATACGTGTCGTAAATTGAGACCCAGTTGAAACGGGCTCGCCACAATGAAAACAATCACAATGCTTCATATTAGATCTAGATATACCTGTGTGCTTTAACGCTCGAATAGAGCGGGCAGGGCCCGCTCTAATGAAATAACTAGTTTAACCAATATTCAGTATCATCGGTTATCTGTAGACGTTTTTGAATACGCCAGCTGTTATCATAACCTTCGAGTCTGACTTCCCAAGCACCGGTGATCGGTTTCTCAAGTGAGATACGGTAAGCTTTATCACCGTCTGCTGTCACAACCTGCTTAAAATCTCTACTCTCTATTGTAGGGTGAAAAAACTCCACATTCAGAGCGGCTAAATACGCTTCTCCACCGTGTTGGATAATGGTTAATTCATTATCATCGACCTGAACCTCAAACTGCATACCAAGTTGCTTGGCATGTTTGATCTTCTTCAGGTCCATATTGATGCGCTTTCCATCTTTATAATAATCTTCAGAAACGAGCGCATCTTTGTTATCGATAGCAAGATAGAGTAGGTTAATACTCGCCACAACAGCACATAGAGGCAAGATAATTAAAAACCAAGGCCAGAACTGCTTATACCAGGCTTGCGGTTGTTTCATGTTGAATACCTATTGAAAAAATTGGAGTTATTTTACCGCTAAAGAAGTGATTTAGCATACTAAAAAAAAGGCCTCGATATGATCGAGGCCTTCTTATAACTTAGATGTAACTACTTGTTTGACAAACTATAAACATAAGCAGTGATTACGTGAACTTTCTCTTCACCTAATACATCTTTCCAAGCTGGCATGACACCACTACGACCATTCTTAATTGATTGCTCAATAGCGCCACGGCTACCACCATACAACCAAATATTGTTAGTCAGGTTAGGTGCACCCATAAACTTGTTACCGGTAGCATCCATACCATGACAAGCAAAACAGCCTTTCATGAATGAAGCCTGACCTTGAGCAGCAAGAGCTTCATCATGGTCTCGACCGGCAAGCTTAGTCACATACTCAGCTAAACCTTTAATCTCACTGTCTTCAATTGGCAAACCACCTTTTGGCGGCATCATGCCATGACGACCATTCATAAGAGTTGTTTTAATAGTGGCAAGTTCACCACCATATAACCAATCATTATCAGTGAGGTTAGGGAAGCCTTTACTACCACGGGCATCACTACCATGACATTGAGAACAGTTTTGTAAGAACAAACGACCGCCCACTTTTAAGGCATCTTCGTTCTTCACTAGCTCTTCAAGCGGTGTTTCAGCATAAGCCCTGAAGATCGGACCGAATTGTTCATCAGCACGTTTAACTTCTTGGTCATACTGAACCCAGCGGCCTTCTTTGTTAGCAAGCTCAATCGCCGCTTCAGAGTCAGCTTTAATGCCGTTTTCAGTACCAATACTCTGGTTAGAACTCGACCAGCCTAAAAGACCTTTGTAGTTACCTAAACCTGGGTAAAGTGCTAAATAAATCACACCGAAAACGATAGTGACGTAGAACATATAACTCCACCACTTAGGCAGTGGGTTATTCAGTTCTTCGATACCGTCAAAGCTATGACCCATCGATTCGCCTTCTTCAACACCAGTGGTGTTTTTAGTGACGAGTCTTAATAGAATGAAACATCCTACGATTACCACGAGTGTGAGTACAGTTATCCATATACTCCAAAAGTTAGTCATCAATGCCATTACTTATGTTCTCCTGAACCCTTGTTAAGTTCATCTTCTGAAAAAACAAGGTTAGCCGCTTCATCAAATTGATCTTTACGACGAGAGCTGTAAGCCCATGCAAATATACCGATGAAGGTAAACATCACGACAATAGTTATAATGCCTTGTATTGTTCCGTAATCCATATAATTGCCTCCTAATTATTTCAGTGCATGTCCTAGGGACTGCAGATAGGCGATAAGTGCTTGCATTTCAGTTTTACCTTCAACCGCTTTCTGTGCACCCGCAATTTCTTCATCGGTGTAAAGGTCTTGACCCTTATTTCCACCTTTATGAAGATTACGTAGGATTTCCATCTTCTGACCAGTTAACTTGCCGTCAAGCTTGTTCTCTGCCAACCAAGGGAAACCTGGCATATTCGATTGTGGAACCACTGCACGTGGATCTATCAAATGAACTTCATGCCATTTATCGCTATAACGACCGCCAACACGGGCTAAATCTGGACCAGTACGCTTGGAACCCCACTGGAAAGGGTGGTCCCAAACTGATTCACCGGCGACAGAATAGTGACCGTAACGTTCAGTCTCTGCACGTAAAGGACGGATCATCTGGCTGTGACAGTTATAACAACCTTCACGAACGTAAATGTCACGACCTTCAGTTTGAAGCGCTGTATAAGGAATCAACCCGTCAACAGGTTCAGTCGTATCTTTTTGAAAAAGCAGAGGAGTGATCTGTACCAAACCGCCAAAACTAATAGCAATAACGGTAAAGATCCCTAGAAGACCGATGTTTTTCTCGACTATCTCATGATTAAATTTCATCAAATCTACCCCTTATGCTTCTGCTAATGCAGGCAAAGACTCTTTCGGTGCCTTTACTGTCTTGAACACGTTATATGCCATAATTAGCATACCGGTTACGAAGAAACAGCCACCAAGGAATCGTACGAAGTAGAATGGGTATGAGGCTTCAATACTTTCAACGAAGCTGTATGTCAACGTTCCGTCAGAGTTAACTGCACGCCACATCAGACCTTGCATCACACCAGAAATCCACATAGATACGATATACAGAACGGTACCAATCGTTGCTAACCAGAAATGGACGTTAACGAGGTTAGTGCTGTACATACGACCGTGTCCATAAAGAACAGGAATCAAATGATATAGAGAACCGATAGAAACCATAGCAACCCAACCTAACGCACCAGAGTGAACGTGGCCAATAGTCCAGTCAGTATAGTGTGAAAGGGCGTTTACCGTCTTGATAGCCATCATTGGGCCTTCGAAGGTAGACATACCATAGAAAGACAATGAAACAACAAGGAAACGTAAAACAGGATCTGTTCTTAACTTATGCCAAGCACCTGATAGCGTCATAATACCGTTAATCATACCACCCCAAGAAGGAGCGAATAGGATTAGAGACATCACCATACCAAGTGACTGAGTCCAATCTGGCAGAGCTGTATAATGAAGGTGGTGAGGACCAGCCCAAATATACAAAGCAATCAATGCCCAGAAGTGAACAATAGAAAGACGATAGGAGTAAACTGGACGGCCAGCTTGCTTAGGAACAAAGTAGTACATCATGCCTAAGAAACCAGCGGTAAGCAGGAAGCCTACTGCGTTGTGTCCATACCACCACTGTACCATTGCATCGACTGCACCCGCATATAGAGAGTAAGACTTCCATAAGCTAACAGGAACAGCCATAGAATTAACTATGTGCAATACAGCGACTGTGATGATGAAGGCACCAAAAAACCAATTCGCTACATAAATATGGGATGTAGTTCGCTTAATAATAGTACCGAAGAATACTATTGCGTAACAAACCCAAACTAAGGTAATGGCGATATCAATTGGCCATTCTAATTCAGCATATTCTTTACCACTTGTAATACCAAGAGGCAGAGTAATAACGGCTGATAGAATGATGGCTTGCCAACCCCAGAAGGTAAATGCGGCCAATTTTGGCGCAAATAACTTGGTTTGACAGGTACGTTGAACGATATAGTAGGATGTTGCAAAAAGTGCTGAAGTACCAAACGCGAAAATCACGGCATTAGTATGCAGAGGTCTAAGACGACTGTATGTTAACCATGGAGTATCGAAGTTTAGTTGTGGCCAGATTAACTGAGCCGCGATCAATACACCAACTGACATACCAACAATTCCCCACAAAACGGTCGTGAGGGCAAACTGGCGAACAACGGTGTAATTGTAATCAGCGCCTTGAGGCTGGGAATGGTTCATTTTATTGCTTCCACTGCTTATTACTTATACTTGTGAGTAAACTCAAAACTTTACTCGTGAAAAAGACATAAATTTTATTCCCTACGAAATACATCGGGTCATGTCAATGTGTTGCCTTGCAATTTTGTTAAATTTGCAAGGTAAACTAATGATACTTGAGCTATGTCAAAAAAGATAGGAATTGCAGCCTTTCAAAAGTTGATCTAGATCAAACTACTCCTTAGAATGTAAACACTTCACTATCAAAGGTTATTATTTGTGCTACCTGTTAATGTAATGTCTCAATCACGGCTCTGCTTTCTACTGTTTATGCTTGTGTTTACGACTGCATGCACGCCAGAAAAATCAGCAAAAACAAGTCAAAAGATACAGGATGATACACTTTGCAGGTTTAACCAAGGGCCATGTATAAGAAATGTTACTGGGATTAACATTGAATTATTACTCACTCCTTTCGGCGCTCCAAGCGAAAAACCATTAACTGTAAGCCTTACCAGCTCTGAAAAAATAGAAGATCTAAAAGTACGCATTGAGGGCAGGGATATGTTTATGGGCGTTATCCCTGTTAATTTAAGTAAAGTAGGTGAAAACCTATATAACGGATCGCTTATATACGGTTCTTGTAGTACCGATTATATGGTGTGGCGTGCATTTGTTAGTTTCACGGTGAAAGGTGAACAAAAAGTTGCAATTTTTGATTTTTTAGCTGATGACGAACCTTAGAAAATAAAAAGAGTGAAGAGGTGAAATACGTAAGACTATGCTTGTATTTTACCTGTTCACTCCAATCCAAAATCTCGACATATTTAGTCGTGTAGTTGCTCTTTTAGTAAGTTAAAGACTTCAATATTCTCAATAAATAATTCCAGCAATACTGGATCAAAGTGCAGGCCAGACCCTTCTCTCATCACTTTCAACACTTCCTCAATTGGCCATGCAGGTTTATAACAGCGGGCATGAGAGAGCGCATCAAACACGTCGGCAATTGCAACAATCCTTGCGAACACATGAATATCTTCACCCTTTAAACCAGAAGGGTAACCAGAACCATCGTATTTCTCATGATGCTGCAGGGCAATAATACTCGCGGCTCTTAAAATTGGACGCTCAGATTTCGCCAATATTTGATGACCCACTTCAGGATGCTGTCGCATAATATTCCATTCTTCAGCATCTAATTTGCCCGGTTTCAACAAAATTGCATCCGGCGTGGCTATTTTGCCGATGTCATGCATAGGGGACGCATGCTTAATAAGCTCAGCTTCCTGTCTTTCGAGTCCTGCGATTAATGCTAATTGGTAGCAATAGGCAGACATACGTTTTACATGGTTAGCCGCTTCTTTCGAACGACTCTCAACTACATCGCCTAAACGCAGAATTAACTCAGACTGTGTGTCTTCTAACTCTTTATTGAGTAATAAGTTTTCAAAAGCGACACCGACATTAATGGCAAAAATATCAATTAACTTTTTGTCTAAATCATCAATACTGTTAATCCCATCCATGAACATAATGTTGATCCAACCACTCTTTGCAGGGAAGTAACCAACAAAACAATCTTTTTCATAAATGCAGGACTTATCTTTCAGAGCCTGTAGTATTTTCTGTTTTATATAATCAGGAACAACCTTTTCATGACTGCTCGAGTATTGCCCCGTTCCTGCCAGTATATGCAATTGATTTGAGTTGATCTGTTCACTCATCGCATCAATAGACTTACAAGATAGCAGGAGGGTTTCACTGTCAAAGTTAAGCAAAGTAGCCACTTGAGTTAGCAAGCCATCAGCAAAATTGTGGAGCGTTCGAAGTTCAAATAAACCAGAAGTGGCATTAACCACTCTTTCAAGACCTCTTCGGTGTCTTGTTTGCGCTTCTTTTGCCTCTTCAATCTGCATTATATCGCGGTAAGATCTAAGTGCTGAATAGACGCTAGTCACTAGCTTTCTTGAATCAAGCTCAGCCTTAGCCTTGTAATCGTTAATGTCATAATTAACGATCACATCTTCTTCAGGTGCTTGACCTGGTTGACCCGTTCGTAGAATAAGGCGTATCGCCTTGTTCATATTATCTTCACGGATCCACCTTACAAGCTCTAGGCCTGCATGGTCACTCTCCATAACGACATCAACAAACGCCATCGCAATGTTTTGCTCTTTAAGCAGGATCTGTTTTGCTTCTTCGCCACTATAAGCGTTGATAAACTCTAAGGAGCGGTTATCAAGTTTAAATCTAGACAGTGCGAGTTTAGTGACAGTATGAACGTCTGGTTCATCGTCGACGATAAGGATCTTCCATGCAGGCCCTGAATTGGCCTCTGGCGCCTTTTTTTTCCCTGAAAAAAGTGGGCTCTTCTTTGCTATATCGATCAGCATTAGACAACCTCAACAGTGTTATAAAGTTTTATCCCAGTGCATTGAGTGTAGAACAATGTAAAGGGGGTGGAAAATAGTCGTACAAAAAATCATCTTACAGTTACAGTATTTCACTACGATTAGTTGATAACGATTCTCATTTGCGTGTAGTATTAAGTTAACGATACTTTTCAAGGTCAAATCATGCGAGATTCCCAAGTTAATCTTTCAATTTCAGCAGATAAGCTAGCCAAATTAATTCAATCAGGTGAACTGTGTGCTGCTGATTTTCGCTGTCTGGATCAGGATTCTAAACATACCGTATGGCAGCTATGTTTATTGTGTTGTAGCCAGCGGGTTGGGTGCGTAAAGTCATGTTCTCAAACCTGCCCACAATCCGTTAATTTTTTTACTAAACCAGACTCAACTACAAGTATCGAACAAGTTGACGAAATAACAAGTTCTGGTAACAAAATCACTAACATAATTTAATTAGCCAGTGTTCTAGCACCGAGTGGACGGGGAATTTCATCGGTTTAATTTAAATGGGTTAAAAACCATGACATAAATCAGTTAACACTGTTAAGATCAATGCCTTAACCGAACTTATTTAATAAAGAACACATCACTTTGTGCTTCTAGCCTTGATATCGAGCGTTTATGCAAATGCCTCCCGTTTTACCTCTATTTGAATCTGCCTTGCACATTCAAGAGGGGAACAGCTTTATTAATCAGTATATTACCCAAATCAGCATCAACGAAGTGACCGACGCCGGAATGCTATATGAACATGCAACCGAACTTCTCTATGAACAAAAAAATAATGAAAATAGCTATAAGGCATACCGAAGTGAACTAACCACTTTCTTCCATTGGTGTTTCGATATCGTGAAGCTTTCGCCTGCAGTGTTAACCAGACGCGAAGTGTCACGGTATTTAGATTACTGCCAAAATCCGCCAGTTTACTTAATTGGCTACTTTAACGTGGCACAATTTAAGCTCGATAAACCCACGGGAATAAGGGTCCCTAATCACGCTTGGCGACCGTTTGTTGGCAAAAAAGTACTGGGCAAAGAGCAGGTATACTCACTAAGTGAAAATGCACTAAAGACGAAGGTTGCCATTCTTTCCTCTTTTTACAGCTATTTGATGAGCGAAGACTACTGTGAACGCAATCCTGCTCAAGCCTGGATGAATCACAGCCGATTTTCCTCCAAGAAGAAATACCAGATTAAAGCTGAGGAGGGCAGTATGCTCTCATTTAGCGAACTGCAATGGTCATACGTTATCTCCACAGTAGAGAATCTCGCCAAAGAGGAGCCAGAGCTTCATCAACGTAGTTTGTTTCTCATAAAGCTAGTCTACTTCTGTTACCTAAGAATATCGGAAGTCAGTGCAAGAGCAGGTTACACCCCCGTGATGGAGCAATTTAGGCAAAACAGTCAAACCGGGATCTGGAGTTTTTATATTCCTCAAAGCAAAGGGGGCAAGCGTCGCTCTGTTGCTATATCCAAGAGTCTTTTGGAAGGTTTAGTTGAGTATCGTCGCTTCCTAAAATTGGCAGACTATCCGGTAGCAGGGGAGAATCATCCCTTGTTTATTCGTCATAGAGCAGCAGGAAGAGGCAGGGAGGTTGGCAATATCAATGCGAACTTAGGCATACGTCAAATCAGAGAAGAAGTTGATAAGATCATCGAAAAAGCAGCTAACTGTATCGAAAATGATGGTTTAATCGAAGATGCGCATCAAATGCGTAAGCTCACAGCACACAATATTAGGCACACAGGCATCACCCACGATATCAATATTAATGGTCGGCCACTATCACACGTACAAGCAGATGCGGGTCATGAAAGTATCGATACCACGTCACAATACCTACATACTTCACAAATTGAGCGACATCACAGCGCCCAGAACAAACCATTAGATCACTTGCAAGGTATCGAATAAAAATAGTGTTTAAGCGATTCATTTAACACACCATTTAAATCATCTACCTTAATGCCGATAAGTATCATTATCGGCAATTGGGGTAAGATTTTATCGCTCTCTTTTTTATTCCTTTATGTAGCGTTAAACTGGTTCAAAATCGTTTTTAGGCATTGTTTTTAAGAGAATGTTTTGAATATGATAGCCATAAATCTTATACATCAGTCAGTGGCTTATACACTTTTTTGCTCGTTATTAAGTGGGCTTTTAATTAGTTTTAGTACTTTGTAAGCCTATTATGCATGGTCACTTGAAGACTTACTTGCCTATAAACTTTGACTGTATCGCCATTTACATGATGTAGGAGCAAACATTTAGGGTAAACCTAGACATTGTAAATGCTTAAACAGCGCCAACCATTGATGGGACGAAATACATTCAAGCAGTAAATCCACCAATGTATTGACTAAAAGTGTTTATCAGTAGCAATGGTTTCCAGGCGTAAACTGACTGACCATAACCAGCTAGCGTTTAAAGAGAAAACCTAGACACTTCAATAATCCACTTTAATTCAATGCGTTGCTACGTGCATGCTTTGAAACTTCTAGGAGTACTGGCTCTCAGATTTCACGTAGCACACGATAATAATCAAAGATTACTGAGTTGATTAGTAGCAATTAGAGCGTATAGCTCAATGTTTACTTTAAACGTCGCAAGCCAGTTTCACTTAAGGCTAACCTAAAGTCGTTTAACTAAGGTTTGCCAAAAACAATCTGCTTTTATTGGCATTGCCTGGCTGTCATTTTCTAGAAGAACTTTCATTGTAATGAATAAAGATAAAGAGACGCAGTTATCTGTTTGTGTAGTAAGTGACATACGAACTCAAGCAGTAAGTTTGATTATAGTGCTTTGAATATGAGTACTTATATGAGTGCCTAATATAAGTAACTATATAAGAACCTAAGTGATAGCTTTGAAATCAATCAATTGAGATAGGTAACACATCATACTCTCGCCATATATAGAAATACACATAAGTGCGCACAATGTATATTATGTTAAATAGTGTTTGTATGAGTAAGTCAATCAACATTGAAGCTTCTGTGTTGTCCTCTGTCTTCAGTTTAACTTTAACTTTAATCGAATCATAGTTTGTTATAGCTGTTGCCATAGTCGTTGTCATACTAGTGAGCGTCTCCACATAAACTAAATCTGTTTCCTATACTGGTGCGTATATGAGCCGTATTTGGTTACATCTCAAAACACTTCGATTCTAACTTGAAATTTATTACGAGAAGTTAAGGCTGCACCTCTCACTATCGGCTTGAATGAAGTGAAATAGCCTTAACAGACCGATCTGCGTGCTCTTTCTGATCCGAGTTTATCTTGCACCTGGTAACTAGCAAGTTAGTGAATCAGATTATTAATGCACTCTAGCTGTAAGCTCTACTTAGTTAGAGAGTGTAATTTACTTAGAGACACAGCTAGAGAAAGTAACAAGCCCCCTTCTCTTATCGCTCAGCATTAACGCTCCCTAATTAACCAGATTTCCTTCGATGGTTGAATTCGTTCATCATAGCCTCCAATAGACAGTACTTCTCCAGATGGAAGTAGAGATGTAGATTTGAACATCAGTGACTTAGGTAACTCATTGCCAGAATATAAGAAATGTCACTCAGTTTAATCCGAGTATTATTTTTCCCATTGCTAACACTGAGGTATTGAGACGGAATCTTGAGCTTTTCTAACTGAGACTTTTTACTCTTAGCCTCTAAATAATTGAGTAAAAATAGATACACACCATAAACCAATACTACCTTAACTAGGTCGTTAGATAATGTAAAAGTCAGTACTTTAACAAAGCCATAGCTTTGCTCACGAAAAATAGTAGATAGGCACCATATGGTTAGCGGTACTAAGAGTAAAGTTGAAACACAGATTTAATGAGTAAAAGGATAGGTGGAAAGAAGCCTAAGAGCTTATTTCCAGGGGATGGCTTGAAAATAAGCGTTAGTTTATTCATCACCACCCTATGCCTCCTGAGACTGCAAGTTTACAGCGCGTTATTGCAGCGGATAGGAAGGTTTATCTTTGCCTTCACAGATCCAGTTGATCCATAACTTGCTGTCACTGCCTTCGAGCAGGGTCACAAAGTTGCGGTTGCGGATGTATTTGTTTGAGCCATGTGGTTTTATCATGTTCGATGTGACCAAGCGCGTTTCATCTAGGTATTCCAGATTATCGTTTGTGACCGCTAATATCCCAAGCCATTGCATGTAAGTGGGTGCTGGGTGAACGATGCCTGATGAAATCACTTGATGAATGCTGCTTCTGGTGTCGCCTCGTTCATCGATGATAATGCCTAAACCACCTAGGTGTACGTCTCCGGATAACATGACCGTTTTCCCTTGGCGAGTATTTACATTATCCAATAAACGCATAATGAGTTTTAAGCGCTCACCTTCATGCTCTTTGGCTCTCCAATGATCTTTAAGATCATCAGTCAATTCCTCTTCCCACGGCGTGGCATCAAGCGCACTTTCAGCGAAAGAAAAATCTCGGTAGACAACAGGCACTGCACTGAGTACCAGTAAATCGCCATCAAGACAGTTTGATTCTAAAGTCGAGATAACATCACTCCAATGAGAAGAGCTCATGACTTCATTGATTGAACGCTCCGAGCGGTTATCCAGTGCCAGAATATTGAAATGCCGAAACTTAACATGACTACTGAAATGCGTGGGTTCATCTTGTTGACACAGTAGCGTTTGATTCGAGTGTCCTCTTATTTGCAGCAATGAGAAAAACTTTTTAGCACTTTCAAAAATGGTGTTGTACACAGGACAAGTTTGTATTTGTGATGGGAAACTGCCCCACCCATCTATGATGTCATGATCATCCCACATCATTAGAGATGGTACAGAAGCAAGCATTTGTGCCATTGCAGGCTTATTCCACCGGTCGATATAGAGGTCGTTGTAGAATCGACTGATCTGATCTTGCATTCTTTTGCTGGGAACATATTTAACTTTTTGTTTGCGACCTCCATCATTCCAGGCCTTTAATGTTGGCACCGTCGTCCAGATAGAATCGGCATAGACTTGATCTCCGCCCATTAGCAATAATGAGAAAGGCTCATCCTCATGCTGTGCGGCCATCTCTTCCCATAAGTGATAAGGATTATCGGTCGAGGTCATTAATTTATAGTCTGAAAAGCCGTTACAGGAGGCATACGCCAGTTTAGGCTGCTCATCTTTCGCGGGCACGTAGAAGCGCCACTGACAGGCATTTCTTGCATCATTGACTGGCATATCAGAAGAATGAATGGAGTAAGTGATATGTTGTGCGGTATCTGGCGATAGTGTCAATTCAGCTCGCCACACAATCCCAGATTCAATCTCACCAATATTGATCGCATCGACTGAGGTATTTAAGTAGTTAACCTTCGGGTTAATGATTGATTTGTTAGCAACAAATAACACTGTGTAGAGGCTGTCTGACTCAAGCCCTAATATAGGGCCTAAAATGAGTTTAAGGGCCATAATAAAAATCCTTTTATTTGGTGTATTTTAATCCGTATTGAATATCTGCATTGAGTAATAACTTACTCTGAGCCTCATCATTTATCAATTACCATTATTGATTGATCATTCGCTTAGCCGTGGATTTTCTGAGTGCTGTAAAGTGAAGTGTTAACCGCTGTGCGGTCTATAAAATAGTGGGACACATTGAAGCGTCTTAAGCAGATACTAACTGACAATTTCCGCTGATCTGAACATATTCAGCCTGATACACACTCGTTAGCGTTCCGTGTGAGGATGAACATTGGTGCCACTCTTGTGTATCGACCCCATACAAATCATAGATTAACGGTGTCAGGTATTGATGAATTGACCCAGTAACATAATCTTCATCGCGACCATGCCAAGGCACAAAATACCTGAGCATGCCTGTATTCGTTTTCTTATCCCAATGGAATGCACAAAAACCGTGAATCCCCAGCTCAGAGAGTCGGTTCATGTTCATCATACTGTTGAGCCACTGAGTGTCCTCAAGCTTATTGGAAGAGGTTAATTCGAGTAGATAGATCCCAGACATTTTGTCGACAAACATTCGCTCGTCATCAAGAAAGTAGATCTCCACAGGATGAATATTCGGGAGTGTTAGACAGAGTTTATTTTGCTCAGATGTGGCAACTAGAGTGTGATAATCACTGTTGATCTCGACTTGAAAGCCCTGTTTATCCTTTAACATCATCCAAGCTAATGCATAAGCGCCGCTGCCACAAAGCTGAATTTCTCCAGCTTTGTTACGCCATTTTACCCAAGCGCGATTAGATGCGTTCAAGTAGACAAATGCATGATCAAAATCATCCACAACTCTATTGCGCTCAGCGGCAGTGAGCGCAGCAGCCTTAGAGTTATACAGGTGGATAATTTGCAAACTGCCGGGCTGTATTTCGGTACAGAAGGTTCGAATCGATACAGTATTATCGGCATCAAACATAGAGGCTTAGATGTCTTCCACTTGATTTAAGTAATCGCCATAACCTTGAGCAGTCATCTCATCTCGGTGAACAAATCGCAGAGATGCCGAGTTGATGCAGTAGCGTAAGCCACCTCGATCTGCAGGTCCATCAGGAAATACGTGGCCTAAATGGCTGTCACCATGTTTAGAGCGCACTTCTGTACGTGTCATGCTATGAGTATTATCGCGCACCTCATTAACGTGTTTATCTTCTATTGGTTTGGTGAAGCTTGGCCAACCACAACCAGATTCATACTTATCTGATGAGGCAAATAGCGGCTCACCTGATACCAGATCCACATATATACCGGGCTCTTTGTTGCCAAGTAACTCCCCTGTCCCTGGTCGCTCTGTGCCATTTTGCTGTGTTACCCGAAACTGCTCATCACTTAAGGCTGCAATGGCTTCGGCTGATTTGGTATAACTTTTCATAACTATCCTATGTAAATTCAATCTTGTTTTGTACGATGTTGATTGTGGCCTTGCCCTGAATAGCTGCTATTTCTCTACTTTCCACAGTGAATCGATAAAATATTCTTTAGGATCAGTAAAGTGCTCAACAACATCGAATCCATTTTTCTGACAAATGAAATCGATATCACTTTTCAAAAACTTAAACGAATACTCCAGATGAATAGGCTCAAAAGCTTCAAAGCGAAAAGACCGCTTTAAAGCCGAAATGTATACATCCTGACTCTCACTTGCTAGAACATAGCTTTCCATCGCGCCCAAAATCGGACTGTACACACCAAAGTGCTGGAACTTATTGATATTGAAATTACCGCCCAACTCGGTGTTTATGCGTGTGAGCAGATTAAGGTTAAAGTCTCGAGTATGATCGCTTGAGTCATTATATGCCGCGGTAAGTACACCAACATCTTTTTTCAAGTCAAAGCCTAAGAGCGCGTAATCATCTGCATTTAAGCTCATCCATAAACGGCGCAAAAAACCTTGATTTTGCACACGATCAAAGTTGCCAATATTAGACCCAAGAAAAAGCACCAGTTGCTTGTTGGTGGATTTTTTTCTCACTAGGCGCAAACCATCAAAATACTCTGCCACGACCCCGTGTACCTTTAAGTTCGGGTGAGAAGCGATATTGTCCTGCAGTAAGATCATGGCTTGCTCTGAAATATCGATGGGATAGAAATTGACTTTGCAGCCGGCATCTAAAAAACCATCGATAATTAACTTACTTTTATGGCAATCTCCCGCACCTAACTCAATGATATCAATTTCTTCCTCGCCAATCACTTTGGGAATATCATTTTTTATCGCGTCGAGGATTTGAAACTCTGTACGTGTTGGGTAGTAATCGGGATGTTGGGTAATTTTTTGGAAAATATCACTCCCAATATCATCATAGAAATACTTGGCTGCTAGGTTTTTTGGGGTAGCGCATAATCCTGTTAACACATCGATGGCAAATTGCTCTTTTAGCGCATCTTCGTCAAACAAACCTTGGTTAATTAATTTAGTTATCTCCACTAGATATCCTTACTTAATCGGATGCCAGAAAACATCCACCTTTGATGAGGTTGATAAAAATTTCGGTAAGAGTGACGGTAGTGCCCTACTGGTGTCGCAATACAGCCGCCTTTTAGGACAAATTGATTGCACATAAACTTGCCATTATACTCTTCGAGCATCCCTTTATAAGGCTTAAAGCCCGGATAGGCAGTGTATTGACTACGAGTCCAGCACCACACCTGCCCTACATCTTCACTGGTGTTATTTGGATGATGAAGTTCTGTTACAAGACCTTGCTCTGATGGGTTTTGTTGCAGGTAGACTTCAAACTCTTGCTCTGTTGGCAACCGGCAACCTTTCCAGCTCGCAAAGGCATCAGCTTCAAAATAGCTGATGTGTGTGACAGGGGCGTTAAGATCTAAAACGTGTCGACCGTGAAGCGTAAACTCATACCATTGCCCATCTTCTTGTTGCCAATACAATGGATGCTTAATATGGCTTTCAACCAACCAATCCCAGCCCATGCTTAGCCAATAACGTGCTGTGTTGTAGCCTTCGTCATTAATGAACGCTAAATATTCGCCATTACTGACGGTATGTTTTGCTATCGAAAAGGGGTAGAGATAGGTGTTGTGCCGTGGAGACTCATTATCATAAGCAAAATGTTCACCGCCATAACCCAGTTGATATATTCCCTCTTCAAACGTTTCCCAATTTGCTTCATTGAGTGCTGTTTTAGGCAACTCGCTCATTACGCCCTTAACAAACAGGCCTTTAGCTTCTGGTAAGAATGAATCATCATAGGTGACTTGCATTGGATTAACACCGAGAATGAACTTAATGTCCATGTACAAGAGCTCTTGATGTTGCTGCTCATGATGCATGCCAATCTCAAGCACCTCCTCCATTTCCGGTTCATCAATATCACTCTGTAACAGCAATGTCATGTGATGATCCACATAAGCTCTGTAGGCCAATACCTCATCAACTCTGGGTCGAGATAGATTCCCTCGCTCACTTTGGATCCAATGTTGACCCGCCGATTTATAGTAGGAGTTGAACAGTAACCGATATTGTTCATTCCAGCGTTGATAGTCAGGCATGAAACGAACCAAAATCAGCTCTTCAAAAAACCAAGTCGTGTGTCCCAGATGCCATTTGGGCGGGCTAACTTCAGCATTAGGTTGTACAGCGTGATCTTCAATTGCCAAGGGACGGCATATATCGTCAGTATCGTTGCGCACAGACAGGTAACAATCAAGCAATTCAGCTCTTGCAGACAACATCTTTGAATCTGACGAAAGCATAATATCCCTCTATTTCAACGTGTTCCTTTCAGCATCTAGCAAGCCTTTCCGCCATATCCAGTTTAAAAAGCTAGGCTAGCAATGTATTTAACCTACTATCTGAGTGACACATTATCAATAAGAAAGCGCTAATAAATTCTGGGTAAACAGTTAATATCAGTCAATAAATGACAATAAAAAGTGTCGGTATGCACGAAAGTGAACATGAGTTTTATCCATGAAAACTGAAAGACAGATAAGTACAAATAGGAATAGGCGTTTAAGTATGGCGCTGCCGTTATCTTGGGCTGAGCTGACTTCACAAGGTTATACGGGTTTCTTTAGTGAGGATAAAATAGCAAGGAAATATCGAACATTACTTTAATTCAGGTATCTCTGTTGAGTCACCATGGTGCTGATTTAGCCATAGCTTACTCATGTAACGCAGTAGCTTATTGATTCTTTCTGGCTGATACCTGTGATCAAGTTTAATATTTAGCGCAGGGATCGGCACCTTTCTATCTTTGAGGTAATGGAAAACAATCGAAAATAACTCATTCATGCACGCTTCATACTCATCACTCTCGTACAAATCTAGCCAGCTTATTCCCATTTCATCTGAAAAGCGGTTGGTTAACACCTCTATCCGTTGTGTAAATGTTTTTACCTGCTCATTTCCCATGCAATGGTCTTTGATTAAAGACAAGAATAGATCCAAACATTCACCCCGAGGGATCACCTCAAACAGATCGCCCAACTGGTTGCTTTGACGCTTTTTCTCGGAAAGTTTTTCAGTGATCTGAACATAATACTGTTCGAACTTATGCACGATGACACGATCTAATACCCGCTTTCTCGGTGGAGTAACAGACAGAGAATAGCTGCCACCATGCTCACAAAAGCTCGCAGCATCGAGATTATCCTCCAGGATTAGCGCTATTTTTTCTCCAATAGCTTGCGGAATAGCGTTTACTTCCATTACCTTGGCTAAGCCTACATCAATACAAGCATCGAAATGCTTCGGAAGTTTGCCATTGCAGGGATATGGACAGCTCTCTCTTTTAGAACATTTCAAATATAACGCCCCATCCATAAGTCATTAATTTTATGCCTTATAAACCTATAATACACAGACATGTTCCCGTCAAATACCCTTACCTAAATTGGTTATTTTATCAGGGCCCACGAACGTCAAAGACATAGATATTTTCCTCTGTCATTTACACTCTTTTGAAGAATCTAATAAGCAGTGTCGTCATACTTCTCTCAATCTAGATCCTGAAACAAGTTCAGGATAACGATAAAAAGCGCTAACTGATGATAATGAGTTCCTAGATAGCGGTAGAAAGGTAATAGGATCTCTGAAAGATTTGAAGCTAAGTCTGAAAACCTTACTTAGCTTTCATTTGAAGGCTAAGTAAGATTTGTTCACGCGTTAGGCTATTGAATTGAATTAAATAAGTGAATGGACGTTAATGATCAGCGATTATCTGATTTGCTGCAACTCGGTATATCTCATGATCTTCTAGGTTTTCTGCTAACCATTTACATGAAAACACCATCTTGATGTCATGAACCTCATTTAGTTTCACAGCAAATCTGGCAAGGCTTGACCAATTCAGTAATGGGCTTCTACCAGCTTCAAAGCCTGTGAATGTGAGCTTTGGTACCCTTTTTTCTAGATATAGACCCATTAACCAGATCCAATACCTTTTCCACAGTTTTACATAAACCTGATTTTCATGGTCTGCATTATCTCTATCGTCATCTGTTTTTTTCACAGCATTAATCGATGTCAATGACAAGGTCAAATCGACCAGAGCTTGAGCAGCGGTGACCGCGTGTAAAGTCGTCAAAGCTGGCTCTGACAAATACAGCGCAACAGCCGCTTTGCAGATCTCAGACATGCGTGTCGGCAGATTCGTCTGATTTATCGTGAAGCCTTGATTAAGTGCCAGCTCATGAACATAGGGATCGCTACATAAATGTTCACCGACGCGCAAACTCGGACCTCTGATATTGAGTTTAACCTCCCCTGTCTCAATTCGTTTGGCGATACTTGTCCAGGTAGACAGTACATCAATATCAATCACATTCTCTTCGGCGTGAACCTCTGTTGCGTCGATATTGGCATAGAGATCTTGATAGCGAATGGCAAAGTAAGCCAGTGCATCGGCTATCAAACCAGCATCTCCCTGCATTCGGGCAAAGCTGAGGCGAATAACAGGATGAAACAGTCCCATCGGTAGCGCATCTGCCATGATATTTAGCGCATGGTTGATAAACTTATCAGCACCTAAACTATCGATTCCTGTTAGGAACACTCTTTTGAACTCGATTAATAATTCAGGTCTACCTAAGTATTCAGGCCAATTATCTAGATTAACGATTTGCTCATCTGTTAATCCCATTTGTTGAATCAATGTACGATTTCTAGGCCAACGATTTTTAAAGCGTTGAATATCTTCATCTGTACCACCGAGTGCAGCTAAGCTCATGATGGTCATGGGAAAATGATTGGCCATGCCACTGCGTGTAATACCGCCCAAATTTGGGTGGTAAAGACCATCTGCGTGCAACTCTTGATTAACTGGAGCAGTTAATGTCGCTGATGCATGATAAGTGTGTTGTTGATTGTTCATAACTGCCTCTTTTATCTAAGTTAATGTAAAGGTAGAAGACATCCCAACAGGTACTATTCCGTGGGGGTTTCGCAGTGAGCTTGTTGAGTGATATCCCTTGCGATAGACATCCAAATCAATGGTTTGTGACACGCCGGAAATGTCCACCAGCCGTTGTAAGTAACGCGTCAAGTTGGGATAATCCCGTATTGCCTTAATATTGCATTTGAACGCGCTGTAGTAGCCAACATCAAATCGCACTAAGGTGGGCAATAAGCGCCAATCTGCTTCTGTGACATGCTCGCCAAGCAAGAATGATGAAGTGCTTAAGCGCGCTTCAATTGTCTCAAGGGCCATAAAGACCTTGGTCACAGCTTCGTCATAGGCTAGCTGACTGCGCGCAAACCCCGCTTGATAAACCCCATTATTAAGGTTGTCGTAAATAAACTGGTTCAGTTCATCAATTTCAACTGCCAACTGCTGCGGGTAATAATCCTCCTTATTGTTGGTTATTTGATAAAAAGCTTGATTAAACATACGAATAATTTCAGAAGACTCAGTGCTTACAATCTTCTTTTGCTGCTTGTCCCACAAGACGGGAACCGTTACTCTGCCAGTATAATCGGGTGCCGCCTTGCTATATAAACTGTGCATATTCTCTAACTGATACAAGTCATCACTAAAGCGTCCTGATTTATCAAACACCCAGCCTTGATCATTTCTAAGTGGCTTGACTAACGAGCAACTAATGACATCTTCTAGTCCTTTGATACTGCGATAGATCAAGGTTCTATGCGCCCAAGGGCAGTTAAGAGCTGCGAACAAGTGATAACGCCCCGTTTCGGCTTTAAATCCGCCAACACCGCTCTCACCCTCCGAACCATCAGCGGTGATCCAATTCCTAAACTTGGCGGTACCTCGTTGAAAATGACCTTGATTTTCTTGATATTGTTGCTTTTCAAACGCATCAACTTGCGCGTCTGTCAGACATCGACCTTCAATTAATTTGCCCATATTCCACTTCCCTTTTTGAACCGACTCTTGGAATACATTCCGAGCAAGTTGATTATCGATTAAGTGCTATGCACCAGCCTTTGAATTAGTATCTTTGGGGCGCTGTAGTGAAATCCAATAGTGGCCCTTTAGGGATAATTCGTGTTGGGTTAATTGATTCATGACTGCCGTAATAATGTGCCTTGATATAAGGAATATCCACGGTGTCACTGATCCCTGGCTGCTGATATAGATCTCTCAAGTAGCCCCACAAATTGGTGTAATCCACAATGCGTTTTTTATTGCATTTAAAATGACCAACATACACAGCATCAAAGCGCACTAAAGTGGTGAACAAACGCCAATCTGCTTCAGTAATTTGTGAGCCCATCAGATACCTTCGCTTGGCCAATAGGGCTTCTAGCTTGTCGAGGGCAGTAAACACCTCCTCAACAGCAACATCATAGGCAGCTTGTGTTGTGGCAAACCCAGCACGATAAACCCCGTTATTAATGGTCGGGTAGATGTAATCGTTCATCTGATCAATCTCACGATGTAAACGCTCAGGTAAGAAATTCACTGAGGTTGCCCCCACATCATCAAACGCTGAATTAAACATACGGATAATTTCAGCAGACTCATTACTCACAATAGTGTTGGTTTTCTTGTCCCACAAAATAGGCACCGTTACTCTACCGGTATAGTGTGAGTCTGCTTTGGTATATATTTGATGAGCAAATTGAGCACCATGAATAGGATCTGGGATCACGCCCTCTCCAGGTTCAAAGGTCCAGCCCTCATCTCCCATAAATGCATTCACAACAGACATGGTTATGAGCTTATCCAGTCCCTTCAACTTGCGATAAATGATGGTTCTATGTGCCCAAGGGCATGCCAATGACACATAAAGATGATAACGGTCAGCCTCAGCTTTAAAACCGCCTACACCAGAGGAGCCCGCACTGCCATCTTTGGTTACCCAATTTCTAAAACTCGAGGCTTTACGTTCAAACTTTCCACCCGTCGTTGCCGTGTCATACCAGGTGTTTTGCCATTTACCTTCTACTAATAACCCCATCATAATCTCCTAGCGTTCTGCTGTTTTATTCGCTTGATAAGAATCGTAAACCTGTAGGGCTTGTGGATAAACAGTAAACAGGCGCATAGATTGTTCGCAGTTTGAGAACAATATGATAGTCTCAAGTGATATCTAGCAAACGAGAGTTGATGACATCTATGGGCCAATTAGAAAACATGCAGATCTTTATCAAGGTGGTCGAGACTGGCGGGATAACTAAGGCTGCCGAGCAGTTAAATTTAGCCAAATCAGCTGTGAGTAAACGGCTCAGTGAGATAGAACAGCAACTTAGCGTAAAACTCATTAACCGCACAACGCGAAAATCCAGCCTTACAGAAGCTGGTAATATCTATTATCAAAAGTGTAAGCTGCTCTTAGAGGAGGTCGATGAGCTCAATTGCCAGCTATCGTCGGTGCAACAAAGTTTAAAGGGGACATTAAAGCTTACGGTTCCTTTGTCATTTGGGGTGATGCACTTAGTTAACGCTTTTGAGCTCTTTGCCCAACAGCACCCTAATCTGCAGATGGACATTGATTTTTCAGACCGAAATGTCGATCTCGTTGAGGAGGGATTTGATTTGGCTATCCGTATTGGCCATCTGACGGATTCAAGTATGCGGGCGCGAGCTTTTGCTCCTATCAGTCATCTTATCTGTGCGAGCCCCAGTTATTTAGAGCAGCATGGCAAACCCGAAACGCCTGAGCAGTTAAAAAGTCACAAGTTACTCAAGTATTCTCGCCTGCCTCTTGCGGGGATAGAACTTATCGATAAACAGCAACAGCGGATCAGCGTGCCAATGGAAAGTCACTGTACAGCCAACAATGGTGACTTTTTAAAAGCCATGGCGGTATCAGGCCACGGTATTAGTTTTTTACCACGTTTTATTGTTTGGCAAGAGCTGGCCAATGGTTCGCTTGAAACAATCATGCCTGATTATAAGATCCCGCCAATGAAAGCCTATGTGGTGTATCCCCAAAATCGTTATCTGCCAAAGAAGGTGCGCATGTTGATCGACTTCTTAAGTCAACATTTCGGTGATATTCCCTATTGGGAGCAATAACACTGTTTCTCAGTTTTGCGCACTGATTATCAATATTTTATTGATAAAGATTCTATGATTAATCTGTTTTTAGTTAAGCTCATTCGGATTACACTCTCAACCTTACAACAATGAGTAACCAGCATTTACAAGAATACTTGGCTGAAACTCAAGATTGTGTCGAGCAATTTACCCTGAATGAAATGACCAAGCTTGCTTAACCACACACCTATTTATATTTCCCTCTATTAAGAGGGCTCATTAGAGAAATGACACAGACTATGAATCACCCTATCATTACAGATTTAAACAATCGTCATACCGCTAAAAAGTACGACACTTCAAAGCGTATTCCCCAAGCTGAGCTCGATATCCTTTATGAAGCGATGCGTTTATCTGCTTCTTCAATCAATTCTCAACCGTGGAAGTTTATCGTGATTGAGAGTGATGAAGCCAAGCAACGTATGCATGACACCTTTGCTAACAAGTTCCAGTTCAATCAGCCACACATTAAAGCGGCATCTCATACCATCTTATTTGCGCATAATCCTCATTATACCCGTGAAGATTATGCCAAAGTCGTTGATAAAGGCATTGCTGATGGCCGAACTAAGCCTGAAGATCGTGAACAAGCGTTTGGTGGATTCGCCTTTGCAGAGCTTAATACCGACGAGTCAGGTGATACTGCAACATGGACTAAGTCGCAAACCTATTTAGCTTTAGGTAATACCTTACATGTGCTGGCTCGACTAGGCATTGATTCAACTCCAATGGAAGGGGTTGACGGTGAGTTGATTGGTGAGATTTTCAAAGATGAGTTAGGCGGATTTATGTGTGAAGTTGCGCTTGCCATTGGTTATCATCACGGCGAAGAAGATTATAATGCCGCGCTGCCTAAGTCTCGCTTAGCGATGCCGGACGTACTGACGGTTCTTTAAAGCTCAAGGCCAATATTCTTAAGGAAATAGCTTTTTAAAGAAAAGAGTACCCTAGGAAAATAACGTCTGACTAATGCTATTTTCCTTGTAATCAAAGCCTATCACGTAGACTTTTTGATGGTTTGCGTCATGGCGTTATTGTACACCTTCATGATTTTATTGATGGAGTCAGAACCTCCAGCCAATACCGCGCCAGTAAAGACAATATCTACAATCACAAACATGCCTGCTTGGTAGCCTGTTAAGCTCGATGAATCAACAATATTACCGATGATTCTAATCCCTATAAATGAGATAAAAATACCGATCCCAAGTCCTAACCACTGCGATATAAACCGGGAACCCGCCCTGTATTCAGCTCTTTTCTTTTCAGCCTCTTCCAACTGAATGGTCAAGCTTTTACATTGTGCAGACTCTTGTTCGGCGATGGGTTCTTGTTGAGCCTCTATAAATTTATTCAGGGCCAGCTTTCTTAACTCTATCACTCTGTCTAACTCATCGGCGCCTGCACTTCGCCATGCAGACAGAAAGACCTCAATTGCGCGCTCCACAAACAGTGATAACAGTATCAATGTCCCTAATAGTGACGCCGCATTGTCAATGGCATCACTTTCTATCGATAAATTGATCGGTTTAACCTTCCACGCGACAATAGCGACAACAATGACGCCTAATACTCCCCAAAGCCTGCTGTATTTCTTCCCATTACTCATCATCTTCTCGTCCATATTCCATTGTTGGTTTTATATCTCATCCTCACCGAGTTCACCCATTTCAATATCAGTACGCTTAAGTTGGCGAACCTGTATTGCAGGGCAAAACTTCTTGGCGATGCTGGTGAGCAATTCTACGTGCCTAGGCTCGGTATTTATGCCAAATATCAGTTCCTGTACATCGACAGCAACAAAAGGCGAGCCGTGTGTAAAGACTCTGTGCTCTTCTTCATGGGACCAGAACTTAAGTTTTCTAGTTAAAATGTTTTTTGCAATATCCCCGTCTTCAATGATTTCAAGTTTGAGATCGTCAACGTAATCGACAGGTTCAATCGATACATGCTTATCTGTCACCTTAACGCCAACAGCAAAACCCTTATGGCCTTCACTGTAATATGACCACATCAGCATATTGGCTGGCGTCTCACTGAGCGAAAGTAACTTATATTCGGATTTTCGTCCTCGGATGAGGGAGATACTCTCTTTGGTCAGCATCCCTTTTGAGTAGATATAGCGTCCTTCCATTGGATCATTAAGAGTTTTGAAGTCCGCAGCAAACAAGCGTTTGTTGACGAATATATCCAGTGCAAACTCCAGGTTATCGAAACCTCTGTATTTATACAGTCTCATATCATCCCTTTCTATCTCAATAATATAAAGGCCAATATAAACTTAAAACCAATTCACACCAAATACTCGATGTCGGTATTGCCATACTGGCGTTTCTCGAAGCTCTGACTCGCTATATACCTTAAGCAGCTCATCACCAAAAGTCGACAAGCCCTTTTCCAATCCATGTTCATATTGGAAGTGCCACCACTCAGCGCCTAACCAGGGCCCTTTTTTAAAGAATGAACTCCGAGCACGGATCCGCTCAAACCCCTCCTCTTTGAACAGAGACGTTAGATCGATAAATCGACCTGTTACTATCTTGCCTGTTTCTCTAGAGTCGTAGGTGACCGCTTTTAAGTCCATTTGTGTACCGCCTTCGGCTCGGGCATACACTCGCCATAACCTGTCGCCATCGGGGGAGATAATAAAAGGATCAGTACGCGTCTTTTTCATGCCACTGCCGACAAATAGGTCTAATGCTCTGCCAGTGTAATGAAAAGAGGTCGCGCTGCGTGAGGAGTTCATTTTTGCTTTGAGGGAACGTCTTGCGCCGGAACTGGTGATCAGTCCACCTGCTTGCTGAACTTGTTCGTATACCCGCATGTAGGCGCTGGCCACATCTTCACGTAAGAAGAAGCGATCATAGCCGCCTTTATAGCGATCTGCGCTAACACGCTGCCAATCCATCAATGTATGTCCACTATCATCAACAGCAGGGCTTATTTGCTCATCTCGGTGGATCGCTAACGCCTCTCTGATGGCATTCCAAGTATTGGGCCCTACAACACCATCGGCATACAGACCTTGCTCCTCCTGAAACTTAATCACGGCGACTTCTGTCTTTCCCCCATACAGTCCATCCACGGAGCCTGGTTGAAATCCCATTTCTGCCAACATCTCTTGAATTGTTTTAACGTCATCTCCACTGCTCTTTATTGTTAAATTCATCATAATGTCCTTTTATGTCATAAAAGAGTGTATGCATTGGTTCCTTTTCTTAGCTTTCATAAATTTGTTAATTCCCACTGTAATAGTAAAATTAACGGAGAGTAAAACCCAGTCATTGTCACTATTTCACCCCTTTGGATTAGTCTGAGGGTCTAATGCTTAGAAGCAAAAAAGCCAGAGCTATTTGCTCTGGCTTCTTCACTTCTACGACGTTAATTGACTATTGATATAGCTCACAAAACACCTAGAGTGATTTCATTTCTCTTTTTAGAAACTCAACAACCTCTAACGGCTGACCTAAATATTGTGAGTGATCGATAAAGATCCCTTGGTCATTTGCCATGACTAACATCACTGGGAACGCCGTCGTTTCTATCAGTTCTTGGATCTCAGTAATATCGCCAAGCACAAACTCGGCATCGCTACTCAGTTCATCTTTAAACACCTTGTTGGAAGGAGATAACTTAAACTGCTCAACGATGTTATTAAAGTCGTGTTTACAATCAAGTGGATTCCCATCAATAAAGTGGGCTTTTTGCAGCGCATTTAACACTGGAAGAAGTTTATTCGGTTGCTTGCTCTGCATCCAAGCCATTAGGTTGGCGGTTTTAATGGCGTTTTTAGGGCTGTTTACGTAGCGAATGTGTTCTTTGCTAAATTTAACAGCACTCAGCTTTAACACTGCATCCACTTGTTCCTGACCTGCTGAATCTGTGCCATTGAAATGGGCACAATGCATGAGATTTATTTTCATCTCAGGAAACGCTTCGCTAATTACATTCACTAAAGGGGTGGCCGCGTAACTCCATGGACAATGAGAGTCGTAGATAAAATACAACTCTAAGGTCACTTCATCTGACGCTGGCTCATCAGCTGTAGATTCAAGTGTTGTAAGTAGATCTTCTGGTATTGAAAAGTCGGCGCTCATTGGGTTATATCTTGTCAAAAACTAATGGCGAATATTTTAGTGACTTTACCAGTAAGATACAAACCACATTTGCAGTTAATCTTGGCTACTTACTGGATAATTGAAGGCCAAATTGAACAGAGCCATGAATAACATGGATCTGTTGTTTGATTCCATTTGAAACCATGAATTAAGCTTAAAGTTTAGCTGTCGCTAACTTAACCCCAAAAGCAAGAAAGAGACTGCCAACCGCATAATTCATCCATCTGGCTATTTTTGCATTTGTCAGCACAGCTTTAAACTGCTCAGCCAGTAGAATAACCACCAAAAACCAAGAGGAGACCACAATCGCTTGTGTCATTCCCAGTAGCATACTGTCGGCAAACACGGTTTGCGGCGAAACAAACTGCGGGAATATTGACAAGTAAAATAGCACTATTTTAGGGTTGAGCATGTTTGTCAGAAAACCTTTAATAAAATTACTGACGACACTTTCCCCTCTTTGAAGGTTCTCTGCTCTATCTATTTTTGGTTGCTCTGTATCCTGACCAGTTTGATTATCATTGTGCATCGTCGGCATGCTTATCATTTTAGTCTTTAAACCGGCGCGAATATTGGTAATGCCTAACCAGACTAGATAGGCCACGCCTAGCCATTTAAGTAAGGTAAAAGCGAATACAGATTGGGTGAGTAACAGACTTAATCCTTGCGCTGAGATAAACGCATGGACAATAAAGCCACAGCTTACACCAGCAATATTACTAAAGGCCTGCAATCGACTCTTAGTCAGTGCGGTAAACAGGACGAGTAAGGCATTTGGACCAGGTATGATGGCGATGAGGAAAACGATCCCCGCAAACAGAATGATTGTATCGATATTCATGACGATTCCATTAGAAGATGTCATTGCATCTTCAAAAAAGTAGTGTGCAAAATCTTGTCACTAAGCAGCTAAGTCATCACTGACGCTTAGATATAAGAGCTAACTTGTGGTGTGCTAGCTAATCAAGTTTCTTTGAAATACAAGCAAGTTGAGTTCATCAACAGCAATCAAACACGAGATTAGTTAAGCTATCTGAATTAACCGCGCGGTGGGCAGCGATTAGCTCTAATACAAGTTGTGCACGTAGTCATGGAGTACCTTGTTAACGAAAAAGATAAGAAGTAACAGGTTAACTAAGTCTCAAGGACAGAGCAAGTCAAAGGCATGTATGAACCTCATATAATCCCGTTTCTTAAAGCGAATCCAGCAGGTTTACCTTTAACATCCCTTAGCTTAGCTATTCGCTACGTGATCCTATTCACATCTTGTTGCCTATGTCTTTACCTTTATTTGATAATAATTATCATTTACATACCTTCGTAACTGTGATTTTATGCAAGTCGGACCAGACAAAAGCAAACGTGAAGCTATTGATAAATAGCGCCTACAGAGTATTCAATGAAGGATATAATATGAAAAGTATTTCATTAAGCTTGCTAATGTTAACGGTGCCCTTGGTGACTGCCACTGCATCTTCGAGTTATGCTCAATCAGTCGATGATGCATTATCGACTTCCCCAGTATCGAGTCGTGTTGTTGACGCTAAACGTGAAATTGCACTTGAACTGAGCCGCCAGTACGCTCAAGTCTCTCCCATCTTAAAATCGACGATTAATCAATATCGCTTAACCATGAATGCAGAACAGGCATTTCAATTAAGCGGCATCGATGATAAAGCCTTACGTCATGCTGAACTTACCATAAGAGAAGCTAAAGGCTTACAGACTCATCTCCCTGCAGATAAAGATGCCCTATCGGGTTACCGCCGTGCATCAGTTGATACCCATCTTGTTCAATTTCGCTTAGCAGATGCCAGCATGCTCGCCGACTGGCAGCAGGGGCAATCTCCACTGTTTGCATTTGAACCCGATGGCGATGACAAGCAATGGGTAAACATTGAGGCCTATGATCTTGACGGCAATATTCACCTGCTGGATGTATATCAACTTCCACAAAGACCCGTACTGGTCATTGCTCTGAATAAACAAAAAGCAATCAGTGAAGGCTTGGCTGTCATGCGTGAGACGTTTCCATCAAGCACAAATTCAGTCAGTAAAGTTAACCGTAAAAATCGCCAGTTAAGTTCTGTGAGTACTTCATCAGATCAACCTATTTCAACCACTGTGATCAAACAAATTAGTGTTGAAGATGATCAGGAGCCTTGGATTTCAGGCAAAGCTGAGGTTTACGCGATTGTCACTGGCGTAAACCCAAGTCGTGATGAGCCGGTGTTAGATCTGATAGAGATGCCGTATTTGGATTATTCAGATACTCAGTATTATCCTAATCAGATCATCATTCATTGGGAGCGTTACCGCTGGGCTGCCGCCGATATGATTCTCATGGAGCATGATGATGGTACCAACTATAAGGATCTCGCTTCAGCATTGTTACTTGCTGCAGAACAAGTTTTAAATTCCATTCCCGATCCTGAGGTACAAGGTTATTCCATTATCGCCACCATCACGAATGGTATTCTAGCAGCAATGCCAGATGCGTGGTTCACTAACGATGATGACCATCTGGATGTGTATTACACCTTGCAAGAGGGTGAGACTTACACCCAGCATTCTGGTGCTGGAGGCAATGCAAAAGCAACATTTGCACCTCTGATTATTCAACCCAGATAAGCCTAGACACCAAATACAGATTAAGGCTCGTTTCATCAAGACGAGCCTTTTGATCGTTAATCCACCACATTACAGTGACCAGCCAAACCATTAACCACCTACTCCGTTACAATCCTTGCTTATCCTCGGCTAGCGATTAAATTTTACTTAGCTATCAAATGATATATACTTACTCTATCAAATGATATTGAAGTTGTTTTTCAATATCCTCAGTGATCGAGATGAATATCGCTTATTATTTGTGGTAAGCGCACTATTGATGAGGGCTGTAACGATGACAACAATGAATGTCTTTACCCCGACAAGTTCGGCAAAAAAGGTCATGAGTTTCTGGCAGTTGGTTGGTGTTCCCGCACGTGGGGCAAGCTTATATGCAGCCTTACACAATGGTTTACCTTTCGAGGTTTACGCCAAGTTAGCCAAGATCTCCGGACTTGAAAAGTCAGAACTTGCTAATGCTACTGTCATTGCCAGCGCAACGTTGCAGCGCAGGGCTAAAGCCGGAAGGTTCAACAAAGACGAGAGCGACCGTCTCTATCGATTCGCTGAAGTCTACAAGTCTGCACTCGATCTGTTTGAGGGAAACAACAGTGATGCCTCCAAATGGTTAAAAAATCCGGTACGTGGACTCGGTGACAAACGCCCTATTGAGATGCTATCAACTTCGGCAGAAACCGAAGCGGTATTGAATCTTATTGGCCGCTTAGAGCACGGTGTATTTGCGTGATCACAGGCTATCGTATCGTCAAGAAAAAATGGGCAACGAATGCCTTTGATGGTGAAGGTGCACGGCTTTACGGCGGTCGTTGGAACAGCCGAGGTCAATCGTGTATCTATCTAGCGGGTTCTGAATCTTTGGCTATCTTAGAAGTGTTAGTCCATTTAGAAAGCGCTCACCAGATCAATCATTACTCCCTATTCTCTGTCGACATCAATGAAAAAGACATGATGTTGCTAGAAGCGCAGAACCTACCTAAAAACTGGCAAGAAGATCCTGCCCCATCGGAAACAGCCGATCTGGGTGATGAATGGCTCACAAGTCAAAGTAGTCTAGCCCTGTGTGTACCTTCGAGCATTGTCACCAGAGAGAGCAATTATCTGCTCAATATCAAGCACCCTAACTTCTCTGCACTGTTAGAAAGCATGGTCGAACTCGAATTCACCATGGACAGTCGTTTGTTAACTTAATCCAAATTAGCATCAATATTTTTCACCACAAAGAATAGGCCTATCCTTCTCATCTTAGCCTCTGTTTATCGTGAGGTCTGACACGTAGCCATGTTCAGTGGTCACAAGGGCTTGCTTTAACATCAACGCAGCCTCTTTAGCGGTCATAAAACTGGATGTATCAAGTGCTTTACCACTCGTAGTCCAAAATGCCGTTGCCATTCCACCTGGGTAGACACTGATAATTTTCATCGGACTGTTAATGGATTTCAACTCCAATCTTACCGATTCAACTAAGCCTCGAACCGCCCACTTAGCCGCACAATAAGTGGATTCCCCTCCTTTGGCCATTAAGGCTGCCGTCGACATTACCACCACGACAGTAACAGGATGCTCGCGATAACGTTTTACCGCTTCACGAAGCAACATGATGGACGAAGTCACATTATTATCCATCAACCTCTTTATCATTTCCGGATCTTGCTCTTCAATGGATCCAAAATAACCACTTCCGGCGCAGTGTATGATAGTGCTCGGCTGCAGCTCACACATATCAAACAGGGCTTCAACTTCCACAGAATCGGTTAAATTAGCCGTTTTAGCCAATACCTTGGATTTTTCAGGAGTCGTGTCCAAACTATTGGCCACATCAAATAACCTGATTTTATCGCGACCCGTGATCAATAAAGACTCGCCTTCTTGGTGATATAAATTAGCAAGCGCAGCGCCTAAGCCACTACTCGCTCCGGTAATAACAATCATGTTGACCTCTAAATGTTCACAGGCCTTAATGAGTAATCATCAAGGAGAGTAAATGTAATTAATGTTTTAAATACGATGCCACTCGTCACCTGAATTCAGAAAATTGGGTGTCATTCTTGCTCCAACTGTTAATAATATATCTTGTTTTCCTCTGTCGACTAACCTGTAATGACGAATCTAGCCATGTAATAGTCATCAGTGTTTATAAAGTAAGCACTTAACACCTAAATCGTCATAAAGTTGTTAACAATTGAAATAAACTACTGAAATTTAAAATCTTCATGCCTACACTGAATATACCAAGAGTCATATATGAGGTTCTTCCTATGCTAAAAACTCCGATGATAACCCCTCTAAGCAGTGACCAGCTTTACCGTGAATCTACGCTCACTAACCTTGCGCAAGAGTGTAAATCAACGAAGCACTTAACACCTCTCGATGAAATCGTTGGACAAGAGCGAGCCCAACAAGCTGTTGAGTTTGCGATGTCAATGAAAGACAAAGGCTACAACATCTATGCGATTGGCCGAAATGGCCTCGGTAAGCGCACGATGGTAATGCGCTACCTCAATCGTCACGAAGCAAATGGCAACGGACATATGCTTTATGACTGGTGTTACGTCAATGATTTTGACGAAGCTCGTACACCTAAGGTGCTGAAAGTGCCTGCCGGAATGGGGAGTGAATTTAAAAAAGACGTTGAGAAACTCATTGTTCGTTTGGTTAAAGCGCTGCCACTGGCCTTTGACAACGAGATCTACTACTCACGCGCCGAAAAACTAAAGGGCTTATTAGCCGATAAACAAGAATCTGCCCTTATTGGTCTGACCGATGAAGCTAAAGAGTCGAGCATCAGTTTGACCATCACGCCTCAAGGCAGTTATGAGCTCATCGCCATGAATGGAGAGGAGCCTCATACCGAAGAGAGTTTTGAACAGCTCTCCCGCAAAGAACAAAATAAGCTCGAAAGCAGCATCACAGATCTTGAATCTAAGCTTCGTGTCATTGTCAGAAAATTCACCGTTTGGGAAGAGGAATATACTGACAAGCAACAGAAACAAGATGAAGTGGTGGCCCAAGATGTATTGTCACACCTAACCAATAAGCTAAAAGAAAAATACAGCAACTTTGCCGTGATGAAGAACTATCTTTGCGATATGCATAAGGATATTTTAGATAACTTGGATCTCTTTCTTGAGAGTAACGAGGAACAACTGGCGCTCTCTTATGCTTCATTAGATAAAAAGATGCCTCGCCGTTACCAAGTGAATGTGATCATTCATCAAGAAACTGGCAAAATGCCGATTGTGGTTGAAGAGACACCCAATTATCACAGCATCTTTGGCTACATTGAAAATGCGACCTTCAAGGGTACTATCTTCTCTGATTTCTCATTGATCCGTCCAGGCAGTCTACATAAAGCTAATGGTGGCGTGTTAATGATAGATGCCGCTAAAGTACTTGAGCAGCCCTATGTATGGGACGGACTCAAACGCGCGCTGCGTTCACGCAAACTCAGTTTAAGTTCTCTTGAAAGAGAGGTCACACTCTCTGGAACTATCTCTTTAGATCCTGAAGCTGTCCCTCTGGATGTGAAGATTATTCTGTTTGGTGATTATCAGACCTATCAGCTATTGCAGCATTACGATCCTGAGTTCGGTGAACTGTTTCGAGTCACTGCTGACTTTGAAGATGAGATGCCAAGAACAGATAAGTCTGAGGCACAATATGCACAATTTATTTCGAGTATCGTGCATGACAACAAGATGCTGCATTGCGATAGAAATGCCATAAAGCGGATAATTGAGTTCAGTTCTCGTCAAGCAGACGACAAGAACAAGCTGTCCCTGCACTCTGCCGATATCGCTAATCTGCTGCGAGAGTCTAACTATTGTGCACGTTCAGCGAATGCCAATATGATCCGCGTCAGTCATGTAGAACAAGCACTGCATAATCATGAGTTGCGCGTATGTCGTCTAAAAGACAATGTGATGCAAAGCTTTGTGAATGGCACCACCTTGATCAGCACTCAAGATAATGTCGTAGGCCAAGTCAATGCTCTTTCGGTGATTAGCACTTCCAATCATCAATTTGGCGCGCCGAATCGTATTACGGCAACCACTGCGTTTGGTGAAGGTAAAGTGTTTGATATCGAACGTAAAGTCGATTTAGGTGGCAGTTTGCACTCTAAAGGCGTGATGATTCTCTCCGCTTACCTAGCATCAATATTGGGTAAAACGGCTAAGATCCCACTCACGACTCATATTACATTTGAACAGTCCTATGGCGGTGTTGATGGTGACAGTGCCACGATGGCAGAACTGTGCGCGATAATGTCAGCATTCTCAGAGTTGCCTATCAGGCAAGATGTCGCTATCACTGGCTCCATGAACCAATTCGGTGAAGCTCAGCCTATTGGTGGCGTCAACGAGAAGATCGAAGGCTTCTTTGATGTATGTAAGATTAAGGGACGTACCTCAACTCAAGGCGTCATCATTCCTAAGTCAAATGTACAAAACCTCATGTTGCGCAGTGACATTGTCGAAGCTGTAAAGAAAGGCCAGTTCAATATCTGGGCTATCGAACATGTCACTCAAGCCATTGAAATATTAACTGGGTTCAGTGCTGGGCTTTGCCCGAATATGAATCCGAATATCAATGGTGGGATGAACATCGCCCAAGTAGAACACCCAAGTGACTCTATCTTTGGCATAGCACAATCCCGTTTAAACCTGCTGCGGTTAGATAGACCATCACAAATGGATGAATGCCAGCATTAACAAAATTCTGTTGCTGGCATAAAAAAGGCCGAAACATCACTGTTTCGGCCTTTCGTTTGCGTTTACTCTTACGCTAGCGCATCCTGTAACTGAGGCACTATCTGCTTCTTACGGCTCAATACACCGTCAAGCCACACTCTGTCATTCTCACACGCGATACCATAAGCACGTTCAATGAGGCCCGCATCGTCAGTGATGACCAATAGCTCTGAACCCTCTTTCATGATATCAGTCAGCAGTAAAATGACACTGTGACGCTCGCCTTCAGCTTTCAATGCCGAGATATCGGCTTCAAGCTCAGCTTTAATGTCATCAAATACAGATAAATCGATCACTTCAAGTTGACCAATACCAATTTTATTGCCGTTCATGTTGAAGTCTTTAAAGTCACGCATCACAAGATCACGAGCTGGTGTGCCTTCAACCGCAGACTTGACCTTGAACATGTCCATGCCAAGCTCTTTGAAGTCTTCAATGCCAGCGATTTCAGCCAAGGCTTCAACACACTTGATATCGGCAGTCGTACAAGTCGGTGACTTGAAGATCACGGTATCACTTAAGATCGCACACATCATGATGCCGGCGATGTCTTTAGGAATCGCGACACCGTGGAAGTCATACATCATTTTGATAATGGTATTACTACAGCCAACCGGACGTATCCAACACTCAAGCGGTGTCGATGTCGTTAAGTCACCCAATTTATGGTGATCGACAATACCGACAATCGTTGCTTCAGCAATATCATCAGGGGCTTGAGTTAGCTCAGAGTGATCGACAATAAACACCTCTTCACCGGCATAGCTTGTTTTAAACTCTGGTGCTTCGAAGCCAAACTTTTCTAAAATAAACGCTGTTTCAGGTGATAAATCACCTAAACGAGCAGCAATCGAAGGCTCACCGATCTGATTTTTCAGGTAAGCAAGTGCAATTGCACCACAAATTGAATCTGAATCTGGGATCTTATGGCCCACAACATAAACTGACATTGATAACTCTCCTATTATTCCCCTCATTCTACCAAATTCATTTGATTTGAAAAACGATTAACTGGAACTTGCCTCTCGATTTAGCCGAGATAATCAAAAAAGATTGCCAGTATAAAGATTACTGCTAAACTAACACTGTATACTTATACAGCAATCAATAAAAACACGACTTATGAAATTAATATCTACCTTAGCCAGCGCTGGGATCACAGGCTTCGAAAGCCCTGCTGCAGAGTATAAGCAACTCGGTTTAAGCTTAGATGAATTACTAATAGCGCATCCAAGTGCCACTTTTATTGCTCAAGCCAGCGGCAGCTCCATGCAGAATATTGGGATCTTCGATGGTGATATTCTGATTGTGGATAGGCATGTCACCGTGGTGGATCAAGATGTGATTGTCGCGAATTATAACGGGGGCTTTGTTTGCAAAATTATTGATACCAAAAGAAGGTTATTACTTTCTGCCAATGAAGATAATCAAGCGGTCATCATTCATGAATATGATCAATTTACCATCGAAGGTGTTGTTGTTAGCTCGATACGCTGTCATCGCCCACCCCATTTACTGACAAAATGTAGGAGATAAACAATGCAAACTCCCATTAAAATTATTGATAATAAATAACCTCATTTACTCATGTTTACCGTTTTTTCCTATTTATTGCTCAGTTAAGCGGATCATTCACTATGTTTGCACTCGTCGATGCTAACTCTTTTTACTGCAGCGCAGAGCAGGTCTTTCGCCCTGAATGGAGAGGACGTCCCATTATTGTGCTTTCCAATAATGATGGCTGTATTGTGTCGGCTAACCGGTTGGCACTCGCGTCCGGCATTCCTAAATTTGAACCTTATTTTAAGATAAAAGCTGAATGTGAACGCTTAGGGATTATCGCGTTGAGTTCCAATTATGAGCTTTATGCCTCTCTTTCAGCCTCAATGATGGAGGTCATCGGCAGATTTGCTCCCGAACAGCATATTTACAGTATCGATGAGTCCTTTCTTTCATTTCAGCACTGTTACCCTGCTATCCCCTGCTTAATCAAACATGGCCATGCACTGAGACGCACTGTGTGGAAAGAGACGCGTTTACCTGTCTGTGTCGGCATAGGAACAACACTCACGTTAGCTAAGGTTGCCAATCATGCCGCTAAAAAACATCAGCAATATCACGGCGTGTGTCTGATAGATAATCATCAGCAAAGAAAAGAGATATTGCTTAAAATGGTGCCAGCAGAAGTATGGGGAATAGGACGTCGCCTCGCAAAAAGGCTCGATATAATGGGAGTTAAAACGGCTTATGCCTTGTCAAAAATGGCACCCGCTATTGCCAAAAAACAGTTTAGTATTGAAGTGGAGCGTACAGTTCGAGAGCTCAATGGCGAGATCTGCAAAGGTTGGGATCAAGTCAGGGCGGATAAACAACAGATCTTCTCAACTCGCAGTGTGGGTAATCGGATAACGGATCTGTATTCGCTACAACAAGCCTTAAGCAAACATGTGGGAATTGCCACCAGCAAAGCAAGAGCACAAGGGTCTTTATGTTCTGTGATCATTCTTTTCGCCTCGAATTCTCCTTATGATTCCCATCCAAGCGGATTTAAACACACCCAGCGTTTGGCTTACCCCACTAATAGCACTGGAGAGATAACTCACATCGTTAATCAGATTGCTAAAGAGAAGTTTCGCAGCGGTGTACATTATTACAAGATAGGCATTGGATTGGTCGACTTAGTTAATGAGACACATCGACAGCAAGATCTGTTTGAACCAGCCAGAGACCCAGCCTTAATGAAAGTCTACGATGCACTAAACCTTAAGTATGGTAATGACTCTCTGTTTATGGCCGCGCAAGGAAGCGCCCAAAAGTGGAGCATGAAGCGACAATTCCTCACGCCTCAATACACCACGTGTTGGTACGATCTACCGAAAATTAGCTGTTAGAAACGAAGCCTTAATAGACGAAAGCAAAATAAGATTACTTTTTTCGGCTGCCAGGTAATGTTTTTGGCATCGCATTACAGCAGTGAGGATCATGCTCATCATTGTCTTTAATATTCTGGTCGACGAACTTGTAGTAACCCTCTTTTATTTTCGTCCATATGCCATTAGACGTATCAGCACCATGGGCTTGCAATAGAGCTTCTATACCAGTTAGATCACAATGAGTAGCGTCATAAGCCACACTCAGTGTTTCTGTTGATTCATCAAAAGAGACATGTTCAATACCAAGTAAAGCGTCAATCTCAGAAACAATAACCGCTTTGTTCTTTTCAGTAATACCCTCCAGTCTTAACCGCCGATTGACAAGGTTAATCTCTTTCACACCAGGCCTATGATCTACATTACTCATTTTAAAGTCCTTAGTTGATGGGTATGACAATGGTTAGCTTCCACAAAATATCCAACTTCTATGTTGATAATGCCAGTCATTGGTCACATAAAAAACACAAAGTTAGCTCCATCTTGATACAGATCAACAACACGAGATATTCATCAATCCGTCTGAAAACTTATCGAACTCCAATAGACAAACACTCAACCTCTGTTAAATGAAAAACATTTATATATCAACATGTGACATACATATTTACATAATGGATAAGTAACATTAACCTAGATCATTTAACATAGCTAAAAGGCAACCCTTTCGCCAAATAAAACTAAGACATGTAAATAACTTAGATAACGATAAAAATCCTAGATCCTACAAGAGGAAGTGTGTGTGGCTACCAAAAAACAGATAATTTTACCCATTGCCGTGTTACTCGTCGGAGTTGGTGGGTTCGCTGCTATGTCTGCAATGAAAAAACCGCCAGAAGAGAAGGCTGAGGTTGATAATACGCCATTAGTTGCGATTCAACAGGTTGAGATGAACCCGATGACCTTCTCCGTTGGATCCTACGGTGTCGTCAAAGCCAAATATGAAACTGAGTTAGTTTCACAAGTCTATGGTGAGATCGTATTCCTATCAAACGCCTTTGTCCGTGGGGGATTCGTTAAAAAAGGTGATGTTTTAGCAAAAATAGATCCCAGTGATTATGATGCAGATCTTATTGATGCTGAGGCCAACTTAGCATCCGCTCGCGCAACCTTAGTGCAAGAGAGAGCCTTTGGTAAA
Organism: Shewanella hanedai; assembly: GCF_007197645.1. Taxonomy (GTDB): domain Bacteria; phylum Pseudomonadota; class Gammaproteobacteria; order Enterobacterales; family Shewanellaceae; genus Shewanella; species Shewanella hanedai. The sequence goes on along the minus strand of NZ_VKGK01000006.1, from coordinate 21,221 downwards.
GTCGCAGAAGAGGAGTGGAAGCGCATTAAAGATGGCGTACCGACGGAGTTGAGCCTACGTAAACCACAATTGGCCCATGAAATCGCCAAGCTCAACTCCTCAGAAGCAGGATTAAAGCGTGCCCTTCGCAATGTAGAACGTACCATCATTAAAGCCCCTTTTGATGCCTTGATTGAAAGCAGAAACATTGGATTAGGCTCTTACGTCAGCCAAGGTACTGCTGTAGGTAAACTATTAAGCACAGATCACGCAGAGATCCGCTTACCTTTAGCTGATAAAGAGATCCAATACCTGACCAATAAAGGCAAAGATGCTAATGTCGCACTCATCGCTGATCTAGGTGGTGAAAAACAGCAATGGCTTGGTAAAATTGTACGCAGCGAAGGCGTGATCGACAGTCGTAGTCGCATGACCTATTTAGTGGCTGAAGTCATTGATCCTTATGGGTTAAAAACGGATAAGAATGAATTACGATATGGTACCTATGTCACCGCCAATATTACTGGTAACGACGCAGGCGAAGTGACGGTTTTACCAAGACATTTGGTCGTCAACGGCACCATAGCGACATTAGATGAAGATAAAAAGCTTAGATACAAACCCGTCAATGTTATTCGTCAGTTTGGCGCAGAAGTGGTTATTTCTGAAGGCTTAACTCCTGGAATGAATGTCATCACATCCGCGCTTGATTACCCTGTCGAAGGGATGCAGCTTGCCCTCCCCGAAGATAAGATATTACAACAAGACAGCTCAGAAGAGACAGACACTCAGCTTGCCATGGAAGAGGAGTAATCGATGTCAGAGCCTACCAATACAAGCCAAGCATCGAAACCATCGGAAGTGGATGTCAATTCTGGGATCATAGCTTGGTTTGCACGTAATAGCGTTGCAGCCAACTTATTGATGATCATTATTATTCTCGGCGGCCTACTCACGGCAGATACCATACGTAAACAATTTTTCCCTCAAATAGAGATAAATTGGGTCGAGTTTAATGCTTTTTATCCTGGTGCGGCCCCACAAGAAGTCGAGGAAGGGATAACGATTAAGGTCGAAGAAGCACTGGAAAGTGTTCAAGGCCTAAAACGTGTCATCACTTACTCTAACCGAAATTCAGCATCAGGCTTCTTTCGAATAGAAGACTCCTACGATCCACAAGTAGTACTTGATGAGATCAAATCGGAAATAGATTCCATATCTAGCTTCCCCGATGGTATGGAACGCCCCAAGGTTGAGCGAATAAAGCTACGCCAAGAAGTACTCTATATGAGTCTTTATGGTGATATGACACCGCGACAACTTAAAGAGTTAGGTGAGAAGATACATGATGAGTTGATGCAACTTCCCCTCGTTAATATCACCGATTTCTACGGCGGCCTAGATTATGAGATTGCCATTGAGGTCAGCAAAGACAGACTGCGCGAATTTGGTCTTAGCTTTAACGATGTCGCAAAAGCCGTCCGCGGTTTTTCACGTAACATGTCAGCTGGCCAAATCCGCGCTAAGAACGGTTATATTAATCTTCGAGTGCAAAATCAGGCTTATGTGGGTTACGAGTTCGAAAACCTGCCGTTAATCACACTTGATGATGGTACCAATGTCCTTTTAGGTGATATCGCAACGGTCATTGATGGCTTTCAAGAAGGCATTCAATACTCTAAGTTTAACGGTAAAAATTCAGTTACCTTCTTTATTGGTGCTGCAAACGATCAAAGCATGACCGATGTCGCTGATATCGTTAAAGAGTATGTCGCTAAAAAGCAGGAAGTATTGCCCCAAGGACTAAAGCTTGAGACGTGGGTTGACATGACCTACTACCTAGAAGGTCGTCTCGACCTCATGTTAGATAGTATGAAAACCGGTGCTGTTTTGGTCTTTTTCATGTTGGCACTCTTTTTACGCGTTCGTTTAGCGTTTTGGGTGATGATGGGCTTGCCTGTGTGTTTCCTCGGTGCACTGTTATTCATGCCGATGTCGATGATCGATGTCACCGTGAATGTGATCAGCCTATTTGCCTTTATCTTAGTGCTGGGGATCGTGGTCGATGATGCCATTGTGATGGGCGAAAGTGCCCATGATGAATGCGATAAAAATGGCCAAAGTCTGGATAACGTCATACGAGGTGTAAAGCGGGTCGCCATACCAGCAACCTTTGGCGTACTCACCACCATTGCAGCGTTTTTACCACTGACACTCGATGACGGCCCCTCTTCTGCCTTTGGTAAAGCGATTGGCTACATTGTGATTTTATGCTTAATTTTCTCACTCGTAGAATCAAAGCTCATTTTGCCCGCTCACTTGGCAAGAATGAAGCAGAAAACCATTGTTAAACCCGGTTCAAAAAATCCATTAGATTGGCTCAGAAATATAGTTAACTATATTCAGGATAAGGTCGACCGTGGACTGAAGGCTTTTATTCAAAACGTCTATCGTCCAGCGCTAACTAAAGCCGTAAAATATCGTTATACCACCATCATGGTATTCATCAGCTTTATGCTTATTTGTGCAGGTCTTTATGTGGGTGGGATGGTTCGATTTATTGGACAGCCCAAAATTCCACATGATTTCCCGCGTATCGCTTTCGAAATGAATGTTGATGCCTCAGAAAAAGCCACACTTGCTGCAGCCCTTGCTATCGAAAAAGCGGTATACGATGTCGATAAAGCACTCGAACAGCAATACGGTCAAGGTATGGTCTCTGACATGCAAGTCGATCTCGAAGGCCGCACCTCGGCTAAAGTGATGACAAAGCTAGTGGACCCAGAGATAAGACCGCTTGATACCTTTGAGTTAGCAGAGCTTTGGCGCCAAGCTATGCCTCTGATCCCAGGAATGAAATCATTCGAAGTCCAAGACAACCTCTTTGGTGGTGGACGTGATGATGGTGATATCAGTTTCAGATTGGAAGGTAAGGACGAAAAGCAGCTTGTTGCCGCATCAAATGAATTAAAAGCAAAGCTTAACAGCCTTAAAGGTGTAGGAGACGTCAACGACAGTCGACAATCCAGTGCCAAAGAGGTGCAGTTTGAGCTCAAACCCCAAGCCTATGGCTTAGGATTAACCTTGGCCGATATCGCATCTCAAGTCGCTAATAGTTTCTATGGTCTTGAGGCTCAACGTATCTTAAGAAACGGTGAAGAGATCAAGGTGATGCTCAGGTACCCTGAGTCGCAACGAAACTCAATTGCACAAGTCTCTGACGTGTTGATTGTGACTCCTCAAGGCGCTGAAGTGCCGTTATCTGAAGTTGCGAACATCACCGTCACCCAAGGCGTCAATGGTATTCGCCGTGAAAACGGCAACCGCACCATTAACGTTTGGGCTTCTGTCGATGCCGATCAAGCTGAGCCATTTAAGCTTGCAGAAGATATTCGTGACAACTTTATGCCTCAGTTGTTGAACAAATATCCAAAGGTTAAAAGTGAGGTGTCTGGCAGTATTCAAGAGCAGATGGACAGTGCTAAAACTCAGTTTAGAGATTTTGTTATCTCACTATTGATCATCTATAGCCTGCTCGCTATTCCGCTTAAGTCGTACTCTCAACCTGTGATGATTATGGCAGTGATCCCATTTGGTGTGATTGGCTCAGTACTGGGTCATATGATCATGGGCATCGATCTTAGTGCCCTGTCACTATTTGGTATTATTGCCGCCGCTGGTGTGGTGGTGAATGACTCTTTGGTGATGGTGGATTACATTAATAAGTCCAGAGAATCAGGCGTAGCAATGAAAATAGCCGTACTCGAAGCGGGCTGTCGACGCTTTAGAGCTATCATGCTGACTTCACTCACAACGTTCATCGGTTTGATGCCCATCATGACCGAAACCAGTATGCAGGCGAAAATGGTGATCCCAATGGCCACCTCCCTCGCCTTCGGCGTCTTATTTGCCACTGTTGTGACCTTGATGCTAATACCTTGCTTGTATCTAGCAATCGAAGACATCAAAAAGTTAGTAGGGAGTAAGTCTCGTGTCAGTGTTGATGAACGCCTTGTTGAAAATCTATAAACACGAACAGAGCTGCCTAAATAGCAATCTAGTTTCACGATTCTAAAAATATAATGCCGCTTCTGTAAACAGAAGCGGCATTTTTTATAGTCTGACTTTTAACAGTACTTGATTATTTCTCAGGAAAGAATGACTTCATCCCTTGCAACATGGCAGTCGCAATTATGGGTTTCAAACTCCCACAACGGCTCAAAAAACATGGCGTATCTAAATTACTGCGTAAATGCACTCTCCCATTAACCGGTAAAGGCTGCATCAAAAAAGTATTAACGGATCTCGCATTTCTGGAAATTAAGCAGGGTAAATTTCATTTGTTAGAACGAGCACCAGGCGTGTCTGTTGAAGAGATAATAAAGTTAACCGCAGGAGAATTGGTTGTCCCTGCACATGTGCCTGAGATGATCTTATAAGGTCGATTAAATGATTTGGCATTAGAAGAAAGTAGATGTGGTGTAAGTAGAATTTGCTGGTTTAGGTGGCTCAACACCAGCGAACTATATCGCTCGGTCTTCCAATTGTCGGCTTATTTTCATTATTAAGTGGATACCACACCCCTCCTCGCTTAACAGCGTTATTTCACCACCGAGTTCATCCTCAACGAGCGTTTTACAGATAGACATACCCAAGCCGGAACCACCATTACCCGCCTTAGTTGTATAGAACTTGGTAAACGCTTTGCTTTGCTGCTCCTTTGTCATACCTATGCCAGTGTCACGATAATGTAAGATAAGACTCTCTTCATCAACTGCGGCACTGATGGTGATTTTCCCTTCCTGTTTATCAGTAAAAGCATGCATCAGAGAGTTATTGATTAAATTAATGATGATCTGAGATAAAGCACCGAGGTAGCTAATAATACTGATATTATTATCGATATTGAGATTGACTTTATGGGGCGTTTTCTTAAGTTTGGGTTTTACAGTCAACAGAATATCATTCACATATTCAAGGAGGTTAAACTCAATTATCTGCTGGCGACATTGATCAACTGCAATATGTTTAAACCCATTCAATAGGCTGGTCGCACGAGTCGCATTACTACCGCAAAGGCGTAATGATTCATCAAGTTGATCTAGATATTTTATTAATGTCTCTTCATCTAGTGTTTGCTCAGTAAACTCACTGCGAAGACTGGCGACTTCATTAAGCATAAAATCGACGGATAGACGCATATTCCCAAGTGGGGAAGCAACTTCATGGGTGATCTCAGACACCATGCTACCCAACTTAGCCATCTTCTCATTCTCTTCCAATAACTGATTTTCAAGTTTAGCTTGCTGAATCTGAGAAACTTGATTTTTCACCCGGGCAATCACAACATCTTGTTGAATAGGTTTAGTAATATAATCCACTGCACCAACAGAAAAACCTTTGCTTAATTCCTCTGGCTTGGCTTTCCCTGTGACAAAAATAACAGGAATATGACTTGTATTAATGTCATCTTTTAACACAACACACGTCTGGTAACCATCTAATCCAGGCATGATGATATCAAGCAAAATCAGATCAATAGCGAGTTCATCACCTTTATCCGCAAGGAACTTAATCGCTTCCTCACCACTCATAGCGGTAAACACTTTATAATCTTGCTGCTCAAAAATGTAACTAAGTAACTGTATATTTACTCGATTGTCATCAACAATAAGTATAGAGAAATTTGTTCCATCTAGATTCATCATGTCCTCCCGCTAAAAAGAACCCTAGAGATCACAACTACCAACAAGGCGCACAGTTGTAGTCAGTTTAATATAGAGTAGTTAAAAACTGGCAGAAAGCATCATTATGGTGTTTAGTCGCATAACTCGGTTACTCACTTTTATACGTAGCTTATCTATTAAGGGTACATCATCTGAATATGCCTCTGGGATAGCTGACAAGAATAATAGGCTCCCTGAAGCTCAATAGTTTCTAAACGAAAAAAGGCTACTCTTTCGAGTAGCCTTTCATCTTGAATGTGGCACAGGGATAGCTGACTTAAACAATAGGAACCCTAGGGTTCAACAGCTTTGAAATGAAAAAGCCCCTAGCATTTCTGCTAAGGGCCTCATTTGAATGTGGCGGAGGGATAGGGATTTGAACCCTAGATGGGCTATAAACCCATGCCGGTTTTCAAGACCGGTGCATTCGACCACTCTGCCATCCCTCCGAACGCCGCGAATAATATAGCGACCCGCTTTCTATGTAAAGCACTAATTCTATGCTTTTCCATAAAAAGCGGTTAACTGATTGAATCAGCGCCAAGCTGGCGATGATTCAATCATTACTTTTGGTTCAATTCCTCTTGCTCAAGTGCAATTCGTGCAGGATCTGGTGTGATAAAGTTAGCTTTAACATCAGACCAAGAATCATTCGCTCTTAACTTGTACCCAATAAAAACTAAAATGGCACAGACTAAAATGCCCCAACCGATAGCAACTTCGCCAGATGCAGCCCACAAAGCGACCAAGCTTGATGCGCCAAAAGCGATACTCATCTGTAAGAAGTTCTGTAAACCTGCAGCTTTAGCCGCATTTTTTGTAAACTCCTGTAAAGCACAGTTCACCACTATTGGATAGATAGCTCCATTTGCAGCAGCTAGGATTGAGAAAGCTGCTAATAAAGGCAGAATACTTTCCGCTTTAAAGACCAGTGAACTCAACACAATCGACAGAACACACAAACCAAAGCACGCAAGCATGATAGTTAGGGTTTTCTCGCCACCCACTTTACGGATCAAAATCTTACTTGCATAACCACCGACAATAAACATGATGGTCTGTGGAATAAAGCTTAAGCCTATCTCTTTTGCCGCAAATCCGTGCTGTTCCATCACGATTGGCCATACAGTTAAGTACGCAAAGAATGCACCAGAACAGGCACCAAATATAATCACGTTACCTAAATACTTGGTATTTTGTAGTATTCCCCAATATGAAATAGGTGCTGATACTTCAACATCTTCATGATGAACTGTCTCTTTAGGCACAAATGCTAAGGTTAATAGCATCAAAAATGCAGCTAAAACGGTGAGTAATAAAAAGATACTCTGCCAACCACTGATATCAAGAATAAATGCACCCAGTAATGGGGCTAATGCCGGTGACAAGGCGACCAAAGGCATAATGTTAGAGAAGACATTTTGTGCTTTCTCAGAGTCATACTTTTCAATCACAATAGCTTGCCAAATCACGCCTGCACTACATGCGCCTAATGCTTGGAAAAAGCGAGCAATGTTAAACGAAAGTACAGTATCACTTGATGCCAACGAGAAACTCGCGATAGCAAAAATGATCAGACCAATTAACAGCGAGTTACGCTTGCCTATACGTTGAACTAACGGGCCGTACAACAATTGACCTATCGCTAAGCCTGCTAAAAAACAGGTTAATGAGCTGGCAACTTGTGCTGGTGTCGCTTGCATTGTGTCTTCAATCGCTTTAAAAGCGGGAAGGTACATATCCGTTGCGATAAAACCTAACATACTCAGCAGCGCGAGGTAGCCGAGGAAGAAGAAATATTTAGTATTGCTGACTGAATTCATAATGACTTCGATATCTAATAAAATGGAATTTAACTGATGTCGCGAAGTCTAAAGACTTGCTATATCCTTGTGAAGCGTTTATTTTTGATGTGTGTCATCAAAAAATCTCACAGCAAGGAGCTACTGGTATGCTTTCTGAACAATCATTACAACTTATCGATATGGTCGCACGGGTTGGGAGTTTCACTGCTGCTGCTAATAAACTTCACAAGGTGCCATCGGCTGTTAGTTATGCTGTAAAACAGATCGAAGAGGAACTTGGCGCCACATTATTTGAACGCCACCACCGCAGTGTGAGTTTAACACCAGCTGGAGAGCATTTTGTTAAACATGCCAGAGTGCTGTTAACCAATATCGCTTTAATGAAAGATGATACAAAACGAGTTGCTAATGGTTGGCAACCTACTTTGTCCATCGCGTTAGACAATATTGTTAGAGCAGACAAAATAAGCGTCCTTATTGCCGACTTTTATCGCCAATTTACCAATGTGGAATTAATCATACGAATTGAAGTTTTTAATGGCGTATGGGAATCCATTGCTAATGGCCGAAGTGATATCGCTATTGGTGCCACAACGGCGATTCCGGTTGGTGGCGATTATTTCTTCAGAGATATGGGCGAAATAGAGTGGGCGTTTGTGGTGAGTAAGAAACATGCACTTGCAGAGATAAACAGGCCGTTAACTGATGATGAAATGCGCCAATACCCCTCTATTTGTTTAGAAGATACCTCCCGAGAGATCCCCAAACGGATGACCTGGTTACTGGAAAATCAACGTCGTTTAGTGGTGCCTGATTGGATCAGGGCCATTAACTGTTTCAGAGAAGGGCTTGGCATAGGATATATACCGATGCATTTCGCTGAATCTTTTATCCGTTCTGGTGCCTTGATAGCGAAAGAGTTAGAAAGACCAAAAGCCCCAAGCCCCTGTTGTCTTGCTTGGAACGGAGCAAACATGTCTCCGGCCATGTCATGGGTGCTTGAATACCTTGGCGACAGTGACAAACTCCATAATGACTGGTTTCATTAATTTTTGTGCATCATAATGCCACTGGCTACCCTCTCCTTGATAAAGTGAGTATTATAACCCTACAAGGGCTAAATTTAAGCTTCAGTTAATATTGGGGGTAAATAGACATAAAATATGACATAAATTACCCGCTTGTGACTTTCGCCCTCTCATAAGCTACTGTATGATTCAATAGCTTAACCTTATACGTTTACGGCAGTTAAGCTGAAAAACGATTTGCGGAACTCTTTGGAGTAAAGTGAATCGAAGTAATATGATTAGAACATCTGCTATAAAGGGACACTGGAGAACGATATGACACAACAAACAATGTATTCAACCGGCACTTCAACGCTGGAAGTGAATAAGCTTCTTAAAAATACGTACATGCTACTTTCTATGACATTAGCTTTCTCTGCCGTTTGTGCAGGTTTAGCAATGGCATTACAAATTGGTCCTTTTCTCTCTATTGGTATGTCTTTAGGTAGCTTAGTGGTCCTGTTTGTGACATTAAGAAAAGCTGAGAGCGCTGCGGGTCTTTTCTGGGTATTTGCATTTACCGGTATGCAAGGTGCGTCTTTAGGTTACATTCTTAACCATTATGCAGGTATGGCAAATGGTCCCCAGCTGATTATGCAGGCGCTTGGATTAACCTCAGTAATATTTGTCGCTTTATCAGGTTATGCTGTCACAACTAAGAAAGATTTCTCTTTCATGAGAGGCTTTCTTATTGCTGGTTTAGTCATCATGGTTGTGGGCTTACTTGTAAACATGTTCTTGGGTAATGGAATGATGTTTATGGCGCTTAATGCGGGTATCGCACTGTTAATGACAGGCTTTATCTTGTATGACACAAGCCGTATTGTGAATGGTGGTGAAACCAACTACATTCGCGCGACTATCTCTTTATACTTAGATTTCCTAAACCTATTTATGGCGCTGTTGCACCTAATGGGTATTGGCGGCGGTGACGATTAATCGTAGCTCCTAAATGACTAGCCGCGATACTGATTGATCAAAGTTTAAATAACAATTTTTTCAAATCGTGGTTTTCAGTTAGAATAGCTCCTTAGTCGGGGCTATTTTTTTGCCTTTTTATCAACCTGAGTGACTGTACCTATTCATGAGTAACTTCATCATCCAAGTTAATGGCGCAGCTAATACTGGCTCAGCCAGTTATACAGCCTATCGATTTACCAAGGCGTCGTTAGAGCAAGGACATCAGATCTCGCTCGTGTTCTTCTATCAAGATGGAGTACTCAATACCAGTTCATTCAATAGTCCTGCATCTGATGAATTTGATTTGACCAAGGCCTGGATTGAACTGAATCATCAATATCAGATTAAACTCGTCAATTGTGTTTCAGCTTCATTAAGGCGCGGCGTCATATCTAAAATGGAAGCAGATGAGTGCCAAGCAAAACATTGGAACATGCAATCGCCTTTTGAAATGGGTGGGCTTGGCGAGTTGGTAACAGGTATTGAAAGAGCAGATAGATTAGTGAGTTTTTAACTCATTTACGCCTAGAATCCGTTAAGTGACATTAGTTCTGTAAAGTATGAAGAAGCTATAAATGAAAAAATTAACCATTATTTTTCGCCGCGCTCCTCACGGTACTCCCCATGGAAGAGAAGCATTAGATCTTGCCTTATTAAGTGCAAGTTTTGAGCAAGAGGTATCGTTAATCTTTGTTGATGAAGGAGTACTTAATCTCGTCAAAATGCAGCATCCTGAACTTGTTGGGGCAAAAGATTTTATAGCGACCTTTGGCGCACTCCCCCTTTATGATGTCGATACGGTATTAGCCTGTAAAACATCGTTACTTGAATATGGGTTAGATAAAGCAGAGCTGACCATGAAACTTACTCAAGTCAGTCCAGCAGAGATCACACAACATTTAGCAGATGCTGATGAGGTTTTAGTATTCTAATGATTTTACATCACATACAAACATCTCCAGCCCAAGATAACGCATTAGCCACTTGCCTTCGTTATATCGATAAGCAAGACACCGTGTTACTTTCAGGCAATGCCGTTAATGCCCTTTTGCTGAACACATGGCAACATGAATTAGCGCAAAGGCGAATATTCATACTAGAGGAAGACGTTAAGGCTAGAGGTCTTACCGAAAGGCTTAGTCAATTTAACTTCATAAACTACGAGCAATTTGTTCAAGAAACATTACATCATGACAAGGTGATCAGCTGGTGACATACACAGAAAACAGTTTTGAATATAATCAAATTCAGATCCAGACAGATCATCAAGGTTACCTAAAGAATGTAACCGATTGGAACACTGATATTGCCGAGATTATTGCACAAAAAGAGCAAATAGCATTGAGCCCTGCTCACTGGGAGGTCATCAACTTCGTGCGCGACTTCTATCTTGAATTTAAAACAAGTCCAGCGATAAGAGTGTTAGTAAAGGCCATAGGAATCAAGCTTGGTGCCGATAAGGGTAACTCTAAATACCTTTATACGCTATTCCCTATTGGGCCAGCTAAACAAGCAACTAAAATAGCTGGCCTGCCAAAACCAGCTAAATGCTTATAGTTCGATCAGCTAATACTTATGCATATATAAAAAGACCTAGCAACTGCTAGGTCTTTTTATATACAGAATGTCGCTCAATAATATAACCGATACGGAATAATGATTAGACGACCTAAAACAGTCAATGGTAAGAAATCGTGAAGTAATAAGACAATCTGATGCAGCGCCACGATGACGAGACAAAGTAGTACCTGACAATCTTTCCGCCTCTTACAAACAGCCAATAAAAACCTCAACTATTTTAGTAGCTAAGGCTTTATGTCTATCACATGACTTTCATCAATATTATTGTGCTTCACCAAATGTAGTGAATATTTTGGACGTATAAATGATTATTACTATCTCATTACATTCGTAAAGATAAGTATTGCAGCTTCACCAAATGTAGCAAACATAATCACGCCAAATAAACAGATGACACCTACATAGGTAAGCCACTGAAAATAGCGCCTACCAGCATCCATATTATGAATCCCTAAATTTATTATTCTAAATAATCGACGACGTTAAATTTTATTAATCATTTAATTTATTAATCGTCGATTTAATTAAGCATATCTCTTTTGGCTAGAAATTGATATTAACCAATTATCTCTAAGCCACCCATGTAAGGGCGAAGTACTTCAGGTACAGTGATAGTGCCATCTTCATTTTGATAGTTTTCCAACACTGCTACCAAAGTACGACCGACAGCAAGACCAGAACCGTTGAGTGTGTGCAGTAAAGCGGGCTTCTTTGCATCACTGGCTTTATATCGAGCTTGCATACGACGAGCTTGGAAATCTTGCATGTTACTGCATGAAGAGATTTCTCTGTATGTATTCTGTGCTGGTAACCACACTTCGATATCAAATGTTTTGCTTGAACCAAAGCCCATATCACCAGTACACAGGATAACGGTGCGGTATGGAAGACCTAGTTTTTCTAACACTTTCTCAGCATGACCCGTTAACTGATCTAATGCCGCCATTGAATCTTCAGGCTTAACAAGTTGAACCAGTTCAACTTTATCAAACTGGTGTTGACGAATAAGGCCGCGAGTATCACGACCATACGAACCTGCTTCACTTCTGAAACAAGGTGTGTGAGCCGTTAACTTAACAGGTAAATCAGCTTCATCAATAATGGTATCACGCGCAATGTTAGTCAGTGGCACTTCAGCTGTTGGGATCAAGCTAAGGCCTTGTCCCTCTTCTGTCGCAGGCTTAGTGTGGAAAAGATCTTCACCAAATTTTGGTAACTGACCAGTCCCCATTAAGCTATCTTCGTTGACCAATAGCGGCACATAGGTTTCTGTGTAACCATGTTCAGTGGTATGCAGATCAAGCATGAATTGTGCTAATGCTCTGTGCATGCGCGCAACTTGACCTTTCATGATGATGAATCGAGAACCCGTTATCTTTACCGCAGATTTAAAATCTAATCCGCCCAAGTTTTCGCCAAGTTCAACATGATCTTTTGCTTCAAACGTAAACTCTTTGATTGTTCCCCAACGACGAACTTCTACGTTCTCGCTTTCATCTTTACCGATCGGTGCAGATGCATCAGGAAGATTAGGAACACTCAAAGCAATTGAGTTTAACTCTTCTAATAACTGTGCAAGTTCAATTTTTTTCGCATCAAGTTGTGAGCCAAGATCACCGACTTGAGCCATGATTGGTGCAACATCTTCACCTTTGGCTTTTGCTTGTCCTATGGATTTAGAGAATGCATTACGTGTAGCTTGTAGCTCTTCGGTCGTCATCTGCAGTGACTTACGCTTCTCCTCTAATTTACTGAGACGTTCTACGTCCAGAATAAAACCACGGGTAGCTAGGCTTTCTGCCGTCGCTTCTAATTCATTACGCAAAAATTTTGGATCTAACATGTTTTGTATTCTTAATAGTTAAATGCGAGAAAAAACCAACTGCTGTCCCAGGTAAACCATGAATATACACAGGCATAGGTTCAGAGCGATATTTAAAAATGCCTTTAACCAAGCTCCACTTTGTATCAGTAACAAGGTTTCATTGGAAAAAGTTGAAAATGTTGTGAGTGCACCTAATAAACCAACACCCACTAAGGCCTTTATTTCTGGGCTGACTTCACTTACCTGACCTAAAGCGTAAATCCCCCCCATCGCAAACGAGCCAATGATATTGACCAATAGTGTACCAAAAGGAAATGCAGAGCCAAATAGCTGAAGCATGAAAATTGAGATCAGATAGCGAAAAACTGCACCAATCGATCCCCCAAGCGCCACGAATAGAATATTATTCATACCGTTTTACCTCACTGTCGTTATCCAGTTGCGATAATTGCTCTAATTTAGATTTTATACGTTTCTCAAAACCATGTTCTGTTGGGTAGTAAAAACGATTTCCCGCCAAGCTCTCAGGGAAATAACATTCCCCACTGGCATAGGAGTTTGGTTCATCATGGGCATATCGATACCCTTCCCCGTACCCAATGTCTTTCATTAACTGAGTGGGTGCATTTCTTAAATGTTCCGGTACTGCAGCTTGACCAGTTTCGCGTGCTAAGTTACGGGCGGCTTTGAAAGCGGTATAAACAGCATTACTTTTAGGTGCGCTAGCAAGATAGACGATCGCTTGTGCGATGGCCCGCTCGCCTTCTGATGGACCAACTCGATGAAAACATTCCCACGCATTAAGCGCAACCGTCATCGCGACAGGATCGGCGTTGCCTATGTCTTCCGATGCAATGGCCAATAACCTTCGGGCGATATAAAGGGGGTCACAACCACCTTCTAGCATGCGACAAAACCAATACAGTGCTGCGTCCGGGGCTGAGCCACGGATAGACTTATGAACCGCGGAAATCAAATCGTAGAATTGATCGCCATTTTTATCGAAACCCGCTAATTGTTGCCCAGCAACTTCGATGATCATCTGCTCGGTAAAACTCCCACCGTCAGCAATCATGTCACTCATTAATTCAATTAAATTAAGTGCTTTACGTGCGTCGCCATCGCACACATTCGCTAATTTTAATGCCACAGTTTCCGAGATTGTCAATTCTCGTTTGCCTAAGCCACGTTCAACGTCAGCTAATGCCTGATTAACGATCAATACTATTTCGTCGTTAGTCAGCCTTTTAATCAGATAAACACGTGCTCTGGAAAGCAGTGCGTTATTGATCTCAAATGAAGGATTTTCAGTCGTTGCGCCGATAAAGATAACGGTTCCATCTTCAATAAAAGGCAAAAAAGCATCTTGTTGACTCTTATTGAAGCGGTGAACCTCGTCGACAAACAGTAAAGTTCGCTGTCCCCGTGATTCAGCCACATTCTTGGCATGTTCAATGGCTGTGCGGATCTCTTTCACACCCGATGTCACCGCAGAGATACGTTCAACATGCGCATTCGCGTAAGTTGCGATTAGCTCTGCTAAGGTGGTTTTTCCAGTTCCCGGTGGTCCCCAAAGCATCATTGAATGAGCTCGGCCGGCTTCTAGTGCTTTTCTTAAAGGCTTATCTTCACCTAAAAGGTGAGATTGACCTATATATTGAGACAGCTCTTGTGGCCGCATACGTGCGGCTAAGGGTCTGAAGTCTGGAGCAAAATCGAAACTGAAACTGGACACGAATGCCCCTTAATTAAGTGGGTGTAGACGTTGATCATCGATATCAACATCATCTGGCACTGTGAATTTAAACAAGGACAGCTCAGAGTCAGCAATATCAGTTTGCTCTGAAAGTGAGAATTGGCTGACATTACCTTGCTGATCCTGCAGCACCATTTCAATCAATGTCTTGTCATCGAAGCAAACTTTAACCGACTCAACCCCCGCGTCAATACTTTTAGGTTTGATGCTGAAACAGCCATTATTGCTCGTCACTGAATATTGAGACCAGGTCTCTTCATCTCTATGAACTAATAATGCGATCGGAGAAGCATTAATGGCTTGATTCAGATCCATCACAGAAACCTCTTCAGCAAAAGGGTTATAGATCCATACGTCTTTTCCGTCAGCCACGATAAGTGATTCATCAGGAGCCGTCAGGTGCCAATAAAATTGATTGGGATACGCTAAAGCGAAAATCCCACTGCCTTTCTGGATCTGCTTATTATTTATATCGGTAACCGTTTGTTCAAACTTGGCTTTAAGTGTCGCGACTTCAGTTAGTTTAGCTTTTAGCGCTGATGACTCATCCGCTAGTGCATAATGCGAAGCTAAAAGTGGCAAAGTAAGCACAAGTGCTGATAACGTCTTTCTCATCTTAATTCCTTTCATCTAATGCTTATCATAGAGAAGGAGTTAACTCCCTCCTCTACCCAGATCCCAACACACGCTAGGTATCTTATTATTTGTGGACTCGCGAACAATTAATATATCTTCGGCGGCGGTGGCGCGAGCACTTCTCGATTACCATTATGTCCTTGGGAGCTAACCACACCTTGTGATTCCATCTGCTCAATGATGCGAGCTGCACGGTTATAGCCTATTTTAAACTTACGTTGCACACTGGAGATAGAGCCACGACGTGTCTCGGTGACGAATGCAACGGCTTCATCATAAAGTGTATCGGTATCGTCCTCTGACTCACTTGCTTCCCCAGGTAATAAAATCTGCTCACCTTCAGTAGAACCTTGTAAAATTTCACTGATGTATTGTGGCTTGCCGCGTCGGTGCCAATCGGCAACGACTGCGTGTACTTCATGATCGTCAATAAAGGCACCATGTACTCGATTTGGCACTGACGTTCCAGGGGGAAGATACAACATGTCACCCATACCAAGTAACGCCTCAGCACCTTGTTGATCTAAGATGGTGCGAGAGTCTATTCGGCTTGATACTTGGAACGCCATTCGTGTTGGAATGTTCGCCTTAATTAAACCGGTGATCACATCAACTGAAGGTCGTTGAGTCGCGAGGATTAAATGTATGCCTGCTGCACGCGCCTTTTGAGCAATACGTGCAATGAGCTCCTCAACCTTTTTGCCAACAATCATCATCATATCGGCGAACTCATCAACAATAACGACGATCGATGGTAGTTTCTCTAACTCTGGCGCTTCAGGCTCCATACTGTCAGAAGACTTCCATAGAGGATCGAAAATGGGCTCACCGGCAGCTTTTGCCTCTTTTATCTTGGCGTTATAGCCTTTAAGGTTTCGAACACCTAACTTAGACATTAACTTATAACGACGTTCCATCTCTCCAACACACCAGCGAAGCGAATTTGCCGCTTCCTTCATGTCGGTAACCACTTCACACAAGAGATGTGGAATACCCTCGTATACCGAGAGCTCCAACATCTTTGGATCTATCATGATAAAACGAACATCATCGGGGCCCGATTTATACAACAGGCTGGTGATCATCACGTTTACGCCCACTGATTTACCCGAACCTGTCGTACCTGCAACCAATAGATGTGGCATTTTACCCAGATCGACAACCACAGGCTTACCCGCGATATCTTGACCTAACACCATGCTTAAATGAGATTCGCTTTGCGTAAACTCATCACTATCTAATACATCACGCATAAAGACGGTTTCACGGAACTTATTAGGCAACTCAATACCGACATAGGCTTTACCCGGGATAACTTCAACCACTCGAACACTTTCAGCCAATAATGACCGTGCTAGATCTTTAGAAAGGCTTGTAATTTTTGATGCTTTAACACCAGGTGCTAATGCAAGCTCAAATCGTGTCACAACTGGTCCAGGGAAAACGCCCATGACCTTCGCAATGATATTGAAGTCGGCGAGTTTAACCTCTACAAGCGCAGCCACTTGATCAAGCTCTTCACTACTGATGGGATTATCTTGTCTATTTGGTACGTCTAAAAGTGATATGCATGGTAGCGGTGTGATTGGTTTCTTAGACTCTTCCACACTTTGGCCTGGCAGTATGACGATCCCATCAACAATCTTAGCCTCTTCTTTACCCTTACGTTGCGAAGCCGTCACAGCCCCTGTCGATGCTTTCTTTTCAAAATCGATCTCGATACCCTGATTTGCATCAACATCATTGTGTGCAACGAACTCGACCTCATCTGATGACGCTGAGTTCTGGTCGTTGTCAGTATCATGGTTAAACTGAGGTTCTGTTCTGATCTCAACTCGTTTGTCGACTTGAGGCTCTTGATTTGACGTATCTAAGATACTAAACCTCGAAGAAGTCGGTTTCACTGGCACGTCTAATTTATCTTCATTATCAGCATCATATTGATTCTGTTGACTGCGTTTCTCTTTAAATTTATCGAATACAGACATGAAGCCGCGGGTGTCTTCTGTTTCATCAGATCTTGATTTAAATCTGCTTGGCAGCCCCTTTAGCATATTAAGGAGGTGTATCGAGTAAAAACCAGTCAAATCGACTATTGTTAACCAACTAATACCTGTTAGCAGTGTAAAGCCTGCACCTACAAAACAAAGCAAGAGTAAGGTTGTTCCTAACTTATTGAAATAAGGTAACATTGCATCACGAATGATGTCTCCGGAGACGCCACCGGCAGAAAACTCATAGATATCATTCGCATTCATACTGGCTAGTGCTGCTAAGCTAAAGACCATTAAAAGAAAACCTATTAGTCTTAGCCCAACCGAAAAATAATCAATTTCAAGCAGCTTATGTGTTCTCTTAAACAGTAGCCAGCCAGTCAATGCCATGATGATTGGGATCAGATAAGCGGTATAGCCGAAAAAATAGAATAGAACATCAGCACACCAGGCCCCAACGGCCCCGGTGAGGTTTTGAATTTCCCCGTCAAAATGAGATTGACTCCATCCAGGATCTGAAGAATGAAAACTACTGAGGGCTAGGAGTACATAAGTTGCTAACATGCAACATATAATGAGACCGCCTTCCAGAAGACGCTGCACTCCGGTTAACGTTTTAACACTGTTTGCCTTGGACAAATGAAAACCCATAAAAAGATGAAGACAGGTATATGTAAGATATCAAAATTATGGTTAATTTGCAGCGGTTAAACACACCTAAAAGTAATAAGATGAATCTAATTTAATGTGAGCGATGATTTTATCGTCATATAGCAGAATAAGAAAAGGAGCCATAGTTGGCTCCTTTTATCTGATTACATTAGAATCCTAAGATTCAGCAGTAATATTTATTGCAACTTTATTAGTTTGCTTAACCTCTTCCATCACCACGTAGGTACGTGTGTCCGAAACTGATGGCAATCTAAGTAAAGTCTCACTTAATAAACGACGGTATGCAGACATGTCTGATACGCGCGTCTTCAATAGATAGTCAAAATCGCCTGATACTAGGTGACACTCTTGAATGTCGTCTAGCAACTGTACCGCACGATTAAACTTATCGAACACTTCCGAGCTATCACGATTGAGCGTAATTTCAACGAATACAAGCAATGATGCACCCAAGAAATGGGGATTCACTAATGCTGTATAACCGTTAATATACCCCTGCTTTTCGAGTCTTTTAACTCTCTCTAAGCAAGGTGTTGGACTTAGCCCTACGCGTTTCGATAGCTCAACATTGGAAATGCGACCATCCATCTGTAGTTCATTAAGTATGTTTCGATCTATGCGATCTAAGTCTTTTATTGGACTCTTTTTATTATTAACCATATTATTAACCTTGCTTTATCACTAAAACAATATTTATCACTACGTATGTCGAAAGTTCAGCAGCATAAACTGCCGAACTGATACTATACTAGATTTCCCTGAATTAATCACGTTTAGGGGCTACAAAATAACAACTTTTCCCATATAAAATGGGTTTTTATTCAATTTGAGGCTCGAAGATGATAATTGGTGTACCTAAAGAAATCAAAAACCACGAGTATCGCGTTGGAATGGTCCCATCTAGCGTACGTGAATTAACCAACAAAGGGCATAAAGTCTTTATAGAGACAAATGCTGGCTCTGGAATAGGTTTTACAGATCAAGATTATACTGACGTTGGCGCATCAATTTTAGCAACGGCGGCAGAGGTTTTTGCTTCCTCAGAAATGATTGTTAAGGTAAAAGAACCACAAGCAGTTGAACGTGCGATGTTACGTGAAGATCAACTGTTATTTACCTATCTTCACCTTGCGCCAGATCGTCCTCAAACTGAAGACTTAATCAAAAGTGGATCAGTTTGTATCGCATACGAAACAGTCACCGATGACCGTGGTACATTACCACTTTTAGCGCCAATGTCAGAAGTGGCTGGCCGCATGTCAATTCAAGCCGGTGCAATGGCACTCGAGAAGTCGATGGGTGGCCGCGGAATGCTACTTGGTGGCGTGCCAGGTGTTGAACCAGCTAAAGTCGTCATCATCGGTGGTGGCATGGTTGGAACAAACGCAGCACAAATGGCTGTAGGCCTAGGTGCTGATGTCGTTATTCTAGATCGCAGCATCGATGCGCTTCGTCGTTTGAACGCACAGTTCGACAACAAGGTTAAGGCTATCTACTCAACAGCTGATGCCATCGAGAAGCATGTGCTTGAAGCTGACCTTGTTATTGGCGGCGTACTGGTTCCTGGTGCCGCGGCGCCTAAGTTAGTCACTAAAGACCATATTAAACGTATGAAGCCGGGTTCAGCTATCGTTGATGTTGCCATCGATCAAGGTGGTTGTATTGAAACATCACACGCTACAACCCACCAAGACCCTACCTATATCGTAGATGACGTTGTTCACTATTGTGTTGCAAACATGCCTGGCGCTGTTGCACGCACCTCAACGTTTGCACTTAACAACGCAACTCTACCTTATATCATTAAACTTGCAGATCTTGGCTACCGAGCTGCGCTGTTGAAAGATAAGCACTTACTTAACGGTCTAAACGTCATGCACGGTAAAATCACATGCCGTGAAGTGGCTGAAGCACTCGACTTAGAGTTTGTTGACCCTAAAATTCTACTTGGCTAACGTGTTTTAGTTAAGTCAAAATCAAAGGGAGCCTAAGGCTCCCTTTTTCGATTAGAACAATCTAAAAGAATACGTAGAGAAATCTTTACCCGCTGGCGTAAATTCCCTACAATTCCTGCAATTCGCTAAAGGTACGGAGATAATAATGAGTCAAGCTAGACACTGTGAACTATTAATTTTGGGTTCAGGCCCTGCAGGCTATACAGCAGCCGTATATGCTGCTCGCGCTAACTTAAAACCTGTTTTGATCACAGGCATTCAACAAGGTGGCCAACTGACTACCACAACAGAAGTTGAAAACTGGCCAGGAGATGCTGAAGATCTGACAGGTCCTGCACTAATGGAACGCATGCAAAAACATGCAGAGAAATTCGATACTGAGATTATTTTTGACCACATAAATAAAGTCGACCTACAGACACGCCCTTTTAAATTACAAGGCGACAATGGCGAGTTTACTTGTGATGCACTCATTATCTCTACGGGTGCTTCGGCTATGTACCTTGGTCTTGACTCAGAAGAAGAGTTTAAAGGCAAAGGCGTTTCTGCTTGTGCAACATGTGATGGTTTTTTCTACCGCAATCAAAAAGTAGCAGTCATTGGCGGTGGTAACACAGCTGTAGAAGAAGCACTCTATTTAAGTAATATCGCATCTGAAGTTCATCTTATTCATCGTAGAGACTCTTTCCGCAGTGAAAAAATCTTAACTAAGCGTTTGATGGATAAAGTCGCAAATGGCAACATCACCCTTCATTTAGACAATACGTTAGATGAAGTGGTTGGCGATCAAATGGGCGTCACCGGGCTTAAGATGAAGAGCACTAAAGATGGTGCAGTTAAAGATCTTGAAGTCATGGGTGTATTTGTGGCCATTGGTCACAAACCAAACACACAGATGTTTGAAGGCCAACTTGAAATGAACAATGGCTACATCAAAGTGCAAAGCGGCCTTGATGGTAATGCAACTCAAACAAGTATTGAAGGTGTATTTGCAGCGGGTGACGTAATGGATCAACATTATCGCCAAGCAATTACCTCTGCAGGTACAGGTTGTATGGCAGCACTTGATTCTGAACGTTATTTGGATGCTAAGAATAGCTAATTAATGGCTTGATCAGGTGACAATGAAAAGCAGACATAACGTCTAATGCCGGTAAGTTAAGCTTACTGGCATTTTTTATTCCTGGCGTATCTCTGAGGTCTTCGTTTAACCGTCCTAGGAAATGACCTCGTTCGTCGAGGCTCTAAAATTAGGCTTTCTGCCA
>NZ_VKGK01000069.1 GCF_007197645.1 Shewanella hanedai | reverse complement strand
AAAACCCATCTGGGTTGTATGGTTAAGCCTTACGAGTCATTAGTACAAGTTAGCTCAACGCCTCACAACGCTTACACACCTTGCCTATCAACGTCCTAGTCTCGAACGGCTCTTTAAAGAGATTAAATCTCTAGGGATGACTCATCTTAGGACTCGCTTCCCGCTTAGATGCTTTCAGCGGTTATCGATTCCGAACGTAGCTACCGGGCAATGCTATTGGCATAACAACCCGAACACCAGCGGTTCGTCCACTCCGGTCCTCTCGTACTAGGAGCAGCTTCCTTCAATCATCCAACGCCCACGGCAGATAGGGACCGAACTGTCTCACGACGTTCTGAACCCAGCTCGCGTACCACTTTAAATGGCGAACAGCCATACCCTTGGGACCGACTTCAGCCCCAGGATGTGATGAGCCGACATCGAGGTGCCAAACACCGCCGTCGATATGAACTCTTGGGCGGTATCAGCCTGTTATCCCCGGCGTACCTTTTATCCGTTGAGCGATGGCCCTTCCATTCAGAACCACCGGATCACTATGACCTACTTTCGTACCTGCTCGACGTGTATGTCTCGCAGTTAAGCTGGCTTATGCCATTGCACTAACCGTACGATGTCCGACCGTACTTAGCCAACCTTCGTGCTCCTCCGTTACTCTTTGGGAGGAGACCGCCCCAGTCAAACTACCCACCAGACACTGTCCTCAACCCCGATTCAGGGGCCAGAGTTAGAACATCAAAGCTACAAGGGTGGTATTTCAAGATTGCCTCCACAAAAACTAGCGTTTCTGCTTCAAAGGCTCCCACCTATCCTACACATGTAGGTTCAATGTTCAGTGCCAAGCTATAGTAAAGGTGCACGGGGTCTTTCCGTCTAGCCGCGGGTATACGGCATCTTCACCGCAATTTCAACTTCACTGAGTCTCGGCTGGAGACAGCGTGGCCATCATTACGCCATTCGTGCAGGTCGGAACTTACCCGACAAGGAATTTCGCTACCTTAGGACCGTTATAGTTACGGCCGCCGTTTACCGGGGCTTCGATCATGAGCTTCTCCGAAGATAACCCAATCAATTAACCTTCCGGCACCGGGCAGGCGTCATACCGTATACTTCCTCTTGCGAGTTTGCACAGTACTGTGTTTTTGATAAACAGTTGCAGCCACCTGGTATCTGCGACTCCCAACAGCTTAGAGAGCAAGTCTCATCACCGTCGGGAGCGTACCTTCTCCCGAAGTTACGGTACCATTTTGCCTAGTTCCTTCAGCCGAGTTCTCTCAAGCGCCTTGGTATTCTCTACCCAACCACCTGTGTCGGTTTGGGGTACGATTCCTACTAACCTGAAGCTTAGAAGATTTTCCTGGAAGCATGGCATCAACTACTTCATCACCTTAGTGACTCGTCATCAGCTCTCAGCATTGTAATTTAATACGTAAACCCGGATTTGCCTAAGTTTACTGCCTACCACCTTAAACGCGGACTACCAACGCCGCGCTAGCCTAGCCTTCTCCGTCTCTCCATCGCAGTTAGCAGAAGTATGGGAATATTAACCCATTTCCCATCGACTACGCCTTTCGGCCTCGCCTTAGGGGTCGACTCACCCTGCCCTGATTAACATTGGACAGGAACCCTTGGTCTTTCGGCGAGGGAGTTTTTCACTCCCTTTATCGTTACTCATGTCAGCATTCGCACTTCTGATACCTCCAGCGTGGGTTACCCCTTCACCTTCAACGGCTTACAGAACGCTCCTCTACCGCGTACACCCTAAAGTGCACACCCGTAGCTTCGGTGTATTGCTTAGCCCCGTTAAATCTTCCGCGCAGGCCGACTCGACTAGTGAGCTATTACGCTTTCTTTAAATGATGGCTGCTTCTAAGCCAACATCCTAGCTGTCTAAGCCTTCCCACATCGTTTCCCACTTAGCAATAACTTTGGGACCTTAGCTGACGGTCTGGGTTGTTTCCCTTTTCACGACGGACGTTAGCACCCGCCGTGTGTCTCCCGAGTAGTACTCATTGGTATTCGGAGTTTGCAAAGGGTTGGTAAGTCGGGATGACCCCCTAGCCTTAACAGTGCTCTACCCCCAATGGTATTCGCTCGAGGCGCTACCTAAATAGCTTTCGAGGAGAACCAGATATCTCCCGGTTTGATTGGCCTTTCACCCCCATCCACAAGTCATCCGCTCATTTTTCAACATAAGTCGGTTCGGTCCTCCAATTGATGTTACTCAATCTTCAACCTGCCCATGGATAGATCACCGGGTTTCGGGTCTACACCTTGCAACTAAACGCGCAGTTAACACTCGGTTTCCCTACGGCTCCGCTATTCGCTTAACCTCGCTACAAAATGTAAGTCGCTGACCCATTATACAAAAGGTACGCAGTCACGGTCTCAAGAACCGCTCCCACTGCTTGTACGTATACGGTTTCAGGTTCTATTTCACTCCCCTCACAGGGGTTCTTTTCGCCTTTCCCTCACGGTACTGGTTCACTATCGGTCAGTCAGGAGTATTTAGCCTTGGAGGATGGTCCCCCCATGTTCAGACAAGATGTCACGTGTCCCGTCCTACTCGTTTTCACGTAAAGTTAGTTTTCATGTACGGGGCTATCACCCTGTGCCGCTGTGCTTTCCAACACATTCCACTAACACCCTCTACGCTTAAGGGCTAATCCCCGTTCGCTCGCCGCTACTAGGGGAATCTCGGTTGATTTCTTTTCCTCCGGGTACTTAGATGTTTCAGTTCCCCGGGTTTGCCTCACAACACTATGTATTCATGTTGTGATACATGCTTATGCATGTGGGTTTCCCCATTCGGAAATCGTTAGCTCAAATGCTTGTTACTAGCTCGCCAACGCTTATCGCAAGTTACTACGTCCTTCATCGCCTCTGACTGCCAAGGCATCCACCGTATACGCTTAGTCACTTAACCATACAACCCA
>NZ_VKGK01000068.1 GCF_007197645.1 Shewanella hanedai | reverse complement strand
TCGTTACATTGTCAGACTCGCTGCTTTATTCAGAGTCTTAGGGTCATCTAGTGATACAGATGGTTCACTCTTATCGCGGTGAACAGCGCTTCATACGACCTCAGGTCGCACGGACAGAAACAAGCTAGAGCTTGAGCTCTGAAAGTAATAATTATCATTAGGGAAAGTATGGCAATCAGACAAACGGTGAGCTCTAAATGAAGCACGCTGTAGGCGGCTCCATGATTTGCTTGATAGTTTTCGTCTACAAATACGATAATATTTAAGACTGATTTCCAAGTTTATAGCCATAATCTCCAACAAGGGATGAAAATAGTTCAAGTATCTCTATTTTAGATCTTCCTGCACCAGCAATTTTCATAAGCTCATCGAAATTAATCTCTATATATTTATTCAATCTAGGATTTAGCAATATTCCTGACTTCCACTCCTCTAAACCACCTTCTATAGAGGATGAAAAACTTAATAACCAGTATATTAAGATTTGCCTGTAATCTGATGATGAGAAGTTTCTACTAGTACATTTAACTTCTATCAATGTAGTACCAACTGAAAAATCACCATGCCCTTGTGAAATCCATTGGTATCCGGGTATTACAGGTGATTGAATGGCTTTTATATTTTGGCTTTTACTTTCAATAAACCTAATTGATTTCACTAGATTGCTTGCTGTTTTACTCGCAATAGACAAATCATATTCGGTTAACTTTTCAGGCAGGTCTGCATCAAAATATTTAGACTGTCTATTCAGAGCTAAGTTTAAGCATTGGTTCCAATCTTCAGTCTTATCTTCAAGTATCTGCTCTGCTCGAACGTAGGCAACTTCAAATAGCATAGCTGCATTAGTAGTCATTTTAGCAATCAGACTTTCCTCTAAATAGGTACAACCTGGGATTGGCTGGGCCTCTCTATTTAAATGAGAAACTATTGCTGGTAACAACTGAGGAAATAGTAGGTCACATATGCCAGGAATGTCCCTAGCTACAGTTCTTGGGTCTTTAACTGGTAATCTAAAAAATCTCATTTTCTCACCATATCCTCGACCCATGACACATACGAACCGCTAAATGACGGCTTATCTTTCAATTCGATACCTAATGCCCACGAACGGTGAATTACGTTTTTAACTTGTAACCTAAAGTGCTTGCCTTCATCTCCGAATTCAAATGAAGTAAGCCATAACATTCTCTGAACTTCAGGTGTTAGATTTGACCATTTATTTCTAGCATGGATAAATGAAGGTCTATCTTTCCAACTTCTGATGCACTCTAGGCATGCTCTCTTGATCGTTTCAGAAGTGCTGTCTTGTAGTTTCTGATGCACATATGTAGCACGTGTATTAGTTCTTGAAAGTCTTAGCGCGCGCAAATAGTGCAGACAATTCGCTTCAGGTAATAACAAATGCTCAGAATGAGAGATTATGTTATCCAGTAAATTGTCAAGAAGTACATATATCCCTGAGTATTTTTCATCTGCTCTAAGTGAAATAACACCTTTAATAATTGTTGACCAAGACCCTCTAAAAGAATGAAGATTTTCAGGAGAAAGTAATGTTTTGCACAGTTGGAGTGCTAATGCTGGATCATGCAGCTTTAATGTTCTACTTATTTGATTTATTAAAAATGTATCAGGTTGGCTTTTGTGGATTTCTAAATCAAGTAATGTTTGTACATTGAGCTGCTCTACAGTATCTGCAAGTTCATCATAATCAGAATGAGCGTTGTCAGAATATGGATCGAAGTGCAAATCAATTTTCTTTAACTTGCTCGCATTATCGTCATCAGTAAATAACTGTGAATGAACAAAGTTTTCATAATGTTGGCCTTTAAGTATTGTTGTTTTCGACCTATTGAGTGAAAGCCCGTAATCTGCCAATGCGTTTGAGAGAATTGATATCGCTTTATAGGCTTCAGCTTGGCTATCAGCTATTAGTGTAAAATCATCGACATATCTATGCCACGTAATATTAGATAACGTAAGTAATTGGTCTATAGAAGTCATTAGTAGCTCAGCGAGTACTCTTGAACATTGCCCTCCGACAGGAAAACCAAAAGATCGACCTGAAGATATTTGGCTCAGAAGCCTGTCCACCTGTGTAGAAACGGTTGAATTATCACCAAACAAATCGTTAATACAGTTCTCGATCCTATGATGATAGATATGCTCATAGAAACTAGAAATATCAGTTTGTACGACTACAGCACCTTTACTTTTCAATGCAGGATCTTTGATAGTCGCTTCTTTATAAGCTCGCCATGATCTATCTCTATCAAAAAAGCCTGGCCCCATATCATCAAAGCGATATGAATGTGCATTTGGGCTTCTGTTTTGTTCGTTTTTTTCTGCAATAGCTATGGCTATGCCATTAAGGTAAACATTCCAGAAAGGATGTATTTTTGTAGATATCCTAAAACCACTTGAACCTGTTGGAGATAACAGCCTCTCTTTAAATATTTGGATTGAGTTGAGAGTGTTCTTAGCGTTTTTTTTCCCATCTTTTTCCAAACGTTCAAAAAAATCAAATGCTATTTGCGCCAACTTATCTTTTGTAGCTGATAAAAAAACCGTTTCAATATCAAATGGTAACATATCATTGTCGCCATGAGCCCCTATATCATCTATGGCTCTCTTGAAATGATCAACGTTAACTGAATTCATATAATTCCCTTTATGCTTGATGCCAGCCAGTGCTGGCAAAGAAAAGTAACATTGTATAGTTTGCATCCGCGTACCTTTGGCAAAACGCGAATGCACATTTAATAAACCTATTATTTAAGTATTACTAAAGTAAAGCTATTGATTTATAAGCACTCTACCAGAGCGATACTGAATAAACGAGCAAGGATACTTGAAAAGTGAGCATTGATATTTACGTCTTGTCTAAAGTAATCAGTAACTGTCATTTATCGATTAGTAAAAGTAGGTCAATTTGTTTGTTACTTATCTGTGCTGCTTATCGCCTGTAACTCGCAATGGTCGGATAAGCGGCACCTGTTACCAAGTGCCGCTCTCCTAAGAACCGTACGTGCAACTTTCACTGCATACGGCTCAAGCCTCCACTAAGGCGTACTATGTTACCCGGTAACCATACGGG
>NZ_VKGK01000067.1 GCF_007197645.1 Shewanella hanedai | reverse complement strand
CTTATAAAAGAGATTCGTTGAGATAATTTTTGATTGTCTCAAAAGAGACAATTTCGAATAACTCAACACCTGTGAGTGCCCACACAGATTACTTGATAAATTGTTAAAGAGCGTTGCACTTAGTAGTGCGGCCGTTGACGCTAGGTCGTTGGCTTGGGATGCGTATTTTACGTATTCCCTTTTCTGCGTCAAGTCCTTTTTTAATATTTAGTTTCGAATGATGCTTTCTTATACAAGCGCGTTCAAACCAAACTAAATAAGACTCAATGCGAAGATTTCTTATTAAGAAACGCTTCATCAACACTGCGATTAATATCATATCGATATCAACTCTGCCGTGTCAGTGATTGCGGATTATAGGGAATTTATAACCAAGCACAAGCGCTTTTTTCTATTTAAACGCCGAGTGAATAGTTAACAAGCAGAATGGTTAGTTTTTGAATAATACCCGTATATAAAGCCAACAAAAAAGCACCAAGAGGTTATTGGTGCTTTAAGTCTTTACTCATTTATCGTCAGACTAAGCCGTATTGACTGACAATAGAATACCAACCAGCATTACTAGAGGCTTTTTAAATATTCAGGGACATCTGCAATCGAGTCAAGCACAATGCTAGCTTCAGCAATCGCTTCTTCAGTCACCTCTTTACCTGTACGCACTAAAATTCTAATTGGGATACCAGCAGCTTTAGCGGCAAGCATATCGTCACGCTTATCTCCAACCATCACAGATTGACTCAGATCTAATTTCAAGAATTCTGCTGCTGATAGCATCATACCAGGCTTTGGCTTACGGCAATCGCAATCTTGCTTATAGTCACCAATGCCCTTTTCAGCATGATGTGGGCAATAATAGATACCATCGAAATCGATACCTTTATCTGCAAAGTTCCAATCCATCCACTCTGTTAAGGTATGAAATTGATCTTCTGTATAGAGGCCGCGTGCAATACCTGACTGATTAGTCACAACTGCCAGTTTAAATCCCATCTCTTTTATCGAGCGACAGGCATCAAATACGCCTTCGACGTATTCAAAATCATCAACCATATGAACATAACCATGATCAATATTAATCACACCATCTCTATCTAAAAAAACTGCTCGACTCACGAGTTTCACTCCCAAAAATTATCTGCTGACATTATCCCACCCATCGCCATAAATTGCACCGCTAATCTCATTGACGTTAAACAGCAGGATTGAAATGAATAAAATATACAAATATAGTACAGATAATCACAGAACTAATACCTGTCATCTACCGAGCTCACTTTTTACAGAGTAGCTGAAGCAATGAGCCTATATTTATGAACATGACCTTATATGAAAGCAGACGAACAGCCCTTCTCAATACTCTTCCCGATAATAGTTTTGTCATTCTCAGTGGCTATCAGCAAAAAGTCAGAAGTAAAAACATAAAGTATCACTTCAGACAAGATAATGACTTCTTATACTTAACTGGATTTAATGAGCCCGATGCTGTCGCTATTTTATATACGGATAACAATGCTGACAGAGGTTATCGCTATGCTTTACTTTGTCGTCCGAAAGATGAAGCCCAAGAAGTCAGCTTTGGTGAGCGAGCAGGGATCACTGGCGCGATTACCCTGTATGGCGCAGACGATGCTTTCGATATTGCCGAACTCGAACAGGTTGTTCTGTCTAAACTCAACAAACACACCAACCTCTTTATCAGCGATGAACTTAATCGGTTCGCCACTCAAATAACAGGCTGGTTAAATCACCAAAGACGCAACAGCGGTTTCGATATTATCAAGCAATACCGCACCCTAACTCCACTTGCAAAATACTTACACCCCATGCGCGTGATTAAAAGCGAAGATGAAATTGCTCAGATAAAAGCAGCGGTTGCCGCCTCTACCGCTGGACACCTTAGTGTCATGCAAGCCTGTAAGCCTGGAATTAATGAAGGGCTTTTATCTGCCACGTTTAACTTTGCTATCTCAAAATACGGTTGTACTGAAGTCGCCTACCCTAATATCGTCGCAGCGGGTAATAATGCCTGCTGCTTACATTATGAAGACAGTTGCTGTGATTTAGTCGATGGTCAAATATTGCTTATCGATGCTGGCGGAGAACTTGCCCACTATGCTTCTGACATTACTCGCAGTTATCCGGTCAATGGTAAGTTCAGCAACGCACAAAAAGCGATTTATCAATTAGTGCTAAGTGCACTTGATGCCGCCATCGCTAAAGTCGCTCCCGACGCTGCTTGGAACACACTTTATGAAACCTGTATGGAAGTCATGGCCAAAGGCCTGCTTGAACTTGGTTTATTGAGTGGCACTATTGAAGAAGTGATGCACACCGAAAGTTATAAGCGTTTCACAGTGCATAAAACAGGTCATTGGTTGGGGATGGATGTACACGATGTGGGCCCATATCATGATGAAAACGGCGAGTGGCGTAAGTTTGAGCCTGGCATGGTGTTCACCATAGAACCAGGGATCTACATTCCACTTTCAGCAACCGATGTACCAGCAGAATACCGCGGTATGGGGATACGTATCGAAGACGACATTCTGGTTACTCAACATGGCCATGAAAACCTGTCTGTTCACATTCCAAGAACCGTCGATGAGATTGAAACGGTTATGTCAGCCAACGAGTAATTTGCACCTTGCCAGATAGCAAGTTTCAAATATCTTTTGAGTTGGGTTCATTGGGCTGAATTGGTATTTGATTATTACCTGATAAGCATAGCTTCGTTGATATCTATTGCTTGCAGAATGTGTTGTATATGGATATACGAATGTCGTGATCACACGGATGTGAATGAACGACCCTTATGTGTGAATACTTCTGCGGGACGCGGTGAAGCCATCCTTGGCCGCTCTGCGGTTTCCAATAACTTCCATGTTAAACAGCCAGTTCGATATCCCTATCTCTCGTTCGAAGAGTTTCACTATGTGAAACCTCACCCTGTCACCAACGCCCACAGCCGCATTCACACCTGATTGTTTATCTCTTCGACTCAACTTCTAATGATTTAAACGACAAAGTCCCTTGGTGATCACAGGCTTAAAGCGCTTACTCTAAGCCATAAATGTCGGATAGGCGGCACTTGTTACCAAGTACCGCCCTCCTAAGAACCGTACATGCAACTTTCACTGCATACGGCTCAAGCCTCCACTAAGGCGTATTCTGTTACCCAGCACCCTATATTGC
>NZ_VKGK01000066.1 GCF_007197645.1 Shewanella hanedai | reverse complement strand
ATTGTAATGATGCAGATACAGACCTTGTGTCTGGCACGAAAGTGAGCCCACTTCCAGCTGGTCTCCCGTTGCAAGAAAGTTTGAAGAACTTTGTTGATGGAGAAACGCAAATGATGACTTCGATTGAAGTTAGTGCCTCTCCTTGCTTTGCTCAACGATAATCCATCGATTGGAAAATCACAGAGCAGAAAGTATCAAAGCTTCAAGTCAGTACAGCAAAGGTAACCCTGTGGTTACCGGGTAACATAGTACGCCTTAGTGGAGGCTTGAGCCGTATGCAGTGAAAGTTGCACGTACGGTTCTTAGGAGAGCGGCACTTGGTAACAAGTGCCGCTTATCCGACCATTGTTTGTTAGCTAGAGAAATTTGGCCACCAGAGAAAAGCTAATAAAGCCTTATATTTTCTAATCTTTGGGCACTCAGATCTGACATAAAAGTACTGGATAGATACTCTGTTATAATGGCTCACCGATAACCCGTGAGAAAAGCGAACTAAAACTGGCATTTCCAGCTCGATAAACCTTTTCAGACCTCATAAGTCTTTGAATTAAAGTGGTTTGACAAAATGTTGTAGAGGCATCTACATCGAGGTTTTCAACTTTGCGGACGATTTTTAACTTTTGTTGAATTAATGGCAATTTTACCGCTTTGTTTCAATGTATTAGAATGGCATAGTTGCTGTAAGTTAAATGTTGGAAAGCAGTTATTTAAGTTGCTATTCAATAAGTTGTTAGCAATCTTCATCAACAATGGATTTACGAATGAGAAAATATCACAACGACCAACCTATTCAGGGCGGAATCAATGACCCTGATCTGTTAAATAGGTTAGATTTTGCAAACCATTTAGCGAATATTCTTCTATTGGATCATGATGATGATTGCTTAACTGTCTCATTGGAAGGAGAGTGGGGATATGGAAAAACATCTGTTATAAATCTTATAAAAGGTGCTTTAAATGAAAAAGAAACAGCCCCGATTATAATCGAATACAATCCTTGGCTTGCAGGAAAACCAGAGTCTTTAATCCAAGACTTTTTACTTCAATTTTCATCACAACTTAACATAACAAACAATTCGGAAGTGGCACTAAAAGCTGCGGAAGAACTTGTCGCATATTCAAGCTTATTTGGTGTCGCCAAACTAGTACCCGGTGCAGAGCCTTGGGCGTCTATTGTTGAAAAAGTATTTTCTAGATTTGGTAGTTCAACTAATAAAATTGCCAAGCTTAAAAAATTGGATCTTTTAGGTAAAAAAAAGGAAGTCGTTTCTGCAATTAAAAAAATTAAGATACCAATAGTTGTCGTAATCGATGATATTGATAGGCTGACACCTTCTGAAACGTTCCAAGTTTTAAGACTTGTGAAAGCTGTAGCAGACTTCTCTGGCACATCCTTCTTATTAGCTTTTGATTCTAATTACCTCACTTCTGTACTAGAAAAGAATGACATAGTTAATGCTCCTGAATATATAAATAAGGTAATACAGCTCAGAGTTCCTCTGCCTGTAATTTCTGATCGAGGTATGAATGAATTAGCTAATGTAGAATTGGATAGCTTGAGTGATAAAAATCTAACAGATAACTTTGAAAGTGATCAAGATAGGTTTAGTTGGATCTATCATAATTATTTTAAGCATCTCATAAAAAACCCTAGAGAATTAAAGAGGTTTTTTAATCACTTGAGATTTGTCCTTGAACAGGTAGAAGGGCAAGTCTGCTTTTCGGATCTTTTTTCTTTATCAATAGTTGCCATTAAAGCGAATTTAATATACGACCATATTAAGAAAACACCTGAAGCATACATTGGTAAAAGATTTTCAAACGATGGTCTTATGATGGATAAGCCTGAAGATATCGTAAACCTTTTTGAAGGTGAGCGAAGTAATAACATGGAAAAATTTGGAGAGAGAGAGAGAGCGTAAACTCATATCTGGCCTATTAGGCGATATATTTCCATTGTTAGATTCTGGAGGATATTCACATTATGGAGTTAGTGACACGGACTCTGCAGGTAGAGTTTCCGCCCCCCAACGACTCCATGTGGCTTTTCACTATAAAACTCCAACTGGTTACCTTTCAGATCGGGAGATCTTAGACTTTATTTCAGGGAATGTTGACCGAACGACATTCCTTAGTTATGTGCTTGAAGAAGAAGCTGATGAACGGTTCTTTGAAATGATGACAAATTATTCAGCAAAATGTAAAGAAGATAGCTTCGATGTTCTTTCAAGTATATATGATGCATTTCTATACTCTACAAAGCTGGTATCTTCTTTGGAAAATAATTATGGCTTTATGACGATAGACCCGTACAGACAGATGATTTGGCTGACGAATAAAATAATATCAGAAAGTGAAAATAAATATGAGTTGATTAAAGGGCTAATGGGAAGAAGGGAAAGCACTCCATTAGCGGCCGATGTTCTATACAAAATTCGTGAACAAATTCATGATGATAAACATCGTGGGCTATGGGTTTCTGAAGAACAGTTGAAGGAGCTTGAATTAGATTTTCAAATAATCGCAATCGGCGCTTTAACCAAAAGAGAGTTTATGCCTAACCACCTTGAGTCACATATTTTTTATGAGTTAGAAAGATCGTCAAAAGAAAAGGCAACTGGACTTATGGCTGAAATTCTTAGTAGTTCTGGTGGAGCTATTAGAACAGCAGAAATAATTGGAAAATCTGGTAGTGATTCAACTAATGGGCCTTTTGTTCAAATTGATGAAAAAACATTTGCAGATGTAATAAATCTTGAAAGCTTAAGAGAAAAAGTGAAAGAGATTGATATTCAGTCTCAAGCTGTTCACATTCAAGCTGCTTTAAAAAGTATATTGGATGGCAAGAAGTATTACTTGAGAGACGGAAAAATTGGTGGAAGATGGTAGCTACTATTGCTAATAGATAAAGGGGTCGGAGCGAATTAGATCTCTTGAATAAACTAAGATACTTTATCTAATCTGAATTGCCCGAATTAGAGCAAATAATCTAACACATTTTTGTCCAAAAATGAGTTACAGCCCAAAACCTCAATCGTGTGATCACCAAGGGACTTTGTCGTACATTAACTACCAAGCGACTTTGTCGTTTTTAATAATTACCAAGGGAAATTGACGGTTCTAACTTTTAGTAGTTCTCTGATTGCCACTGTGAGCTTTTAGAGGTTACTAAGGATGATCATTATGGATTCTCAATCCCAACTTACTGTTGATGTGATTGCTAAGGTTACTCAAGGCAAA
>NZ_VKGK01000065.1 GCF_007197645.1 Shewanella hanedai | reverse complement strand
AAAGATAGGAAATTGAAGCTACTGAGGTCGCATTGGCGAACAGCCATTAAAACACTACAAGGCTTAATTCTGGAGCCACAAGCATGCTATTAAATTCGAGGGGATCCCTCAGACTCAGAGTATTTTTTGGCAAACTAATTCAAGGCGAATGGATGACATAATGGTTGTTCCCTTATGAGTTCATTCAACACAGAAGTAGGCAGCCAAAAACACTCCTTACAGGCGAGTTTTAGCGGTTCTGATCCTGTGTTAACGAGCTTGACCGTAGAATAACTATGCTCTTCACTCGTTGCCTTGCCTCAGGACCGCTAAACTCTCGTTGAGCGATCAAATCTTTATACTGATTGGTATAAGGTGTCTTTCTAGTTGTCGGACTCAGATTCAATCACTTTCTTGATCCCGTGTGGGTGAACCTTGATGCAGATATTGTCTTTTTTGAAGGCTATCGTTGGGTTTGCAAGACGCTCATGTTCACCTGATGGCGAGCTTAACTTGACCTTTATCGCTGTTTTATTCTCAATTACGTCAGCTAAATGAGGCACTTTTTCGATAAGAGCTTGAGCTAACTCGTCGCAGCTGGTGGCCTGACAGGGAAAAACTAACTCGATATGCTCCCAACCTTCGAGGGGATATTGCTTGCTGCCTGGATAAGGGAGTTCAATACAATCGATATTAAAACCTGCTAACGGCAAAGGCGTGTTAAGTTCGATGATCAAAATCGGTCGGCCATTGATGACATTATTTGAGATAATGGTGCCTTGCACGCAAAACTCTTTACTTAACGCATCTGCAACTGAAGCTGTGTTTACCCTTAGTGCGGTATGATCGCATTCCAGTCCCAAGTGAGCTAACCCTAGCTCCTCTAAAAAATTGATAATATCGAGCGAAAAGGCGGGCCATGTCTTGTGTAACCTAGAGAGTGTGAGTATGTCGGTCATTGTTTTGTTCTTCATGTTAAGTGGGTCTGCACAGTAACTTGTGACAAGACTAGCAGATGAAATTGAAGGGTTAGTTTTTGAGTTGTTTTACACTTTTCGCTTAAGGTTATTAAGGCCAGATCTCGATGGGAGTACCGGGCTCAATAGAGCCCCAAAGCTCGTCCATCTGTTGATTGGTAATTGCAATGCAGCCGTCAGTCCAATTAAATTTTTGCGCCTCCTGAGGTGTCAGTGATGAGTTGGGATTTTGACCATGGATCATGATCTGTCCACCGGGGCTAATGCCTAAGGCATTGGCTCTGAACTTGTCTTCATCATTGGGATAGGAGATATGAATGGCACGGTAATAGGCACTGTTAGACTTCTTATAATCTAAGATGTAGCGTCCCTCAGGTGTTCTTTGATCGCCCTCTTTCAGCTTGTGACCCTCTGGACGATCGCCAAGGGCGATGCGGTATTGACGCAAGACTTTACCGTTGCGCATCAAGGCCATTATTGATTTTGATTTGGTGACGACCACGAGATCTATCTTACCTAAGCTCGATGTGGCTGAACTGTCTGGAGAGTTTTGCATTGAACTAGCTGCGATGCTAGGAAGAGAGCCGATTAAGCAAAGGATAAAGGCTACTAGGATAAAAAATCTATGCATGTGATTTTTCGATAAAGGAGTAAGCATGTTTGGATATAGTACCTTAAGTCGGGTCTTTAAATCGAATATTACGCTAGGAGAGGGCGTCTTGCATTGGTATTGTACGTTAATAGTGGCAAAATGTTTGGTTCAAAGAGTGGGGAAGTGAGTTTTTGATGCAAGAAGATAAACAAGTAAACCAGGATGACACCGTAAAGCTCAAGCTAAGACGGGTCATATTTGGTACGGATACACGTTTAGGGCGCTATTTTGATATCAGTTTAATCGTCTGTATTATTCTGAGTGTTACCTTAGTATTCCTCGATACTATTGCTGCGGTGCACAGTAAGTATGGCGACATCATTGGTATTTTTGAGTGGTGTTTTACGATTATTTTCACTATCGAGTATCTGCTTAGACTTTACTGCTCAGCTCAGCCTATTCAATATGTTAGAAGTTTCTATGGTGTGGTTGACCTCCTGTCTATCTTGCCAAGTTACCTAGCACTATTTTTCCCTGGCGCAAATTTCACTTTAGTCATCCGGATCTTGAGGTTGTTTAGAATTTTCCGAGTGCTTAAATTGTTACGATATCTTAGTGAGGGCAATGTCTTACTCAGAGCTATGTTACAGTCAGGACGCAAAGTTTTTATCTTCTTCTTTTCTGTCAGTCTGATAGTGGTGGTGTTAAGTTCCATCATGTTTGTGGTGGAAGGGCCTGGTAATGGTTTCACTTCGATACCAAAGTCTATCTATTGGACCATAGTGACAATCACCACTGTCGGGTATGGAGATATTACGCCTGAGACCAGCTTAGGTCAGGCCATTGCTGCATTTACCATGTTATTAGGTTATTCGATTATTGCGATCCCCACAGGCATATTAACGGCTGAAATTTCGCAAGAGATGGTGCGAAGTAAAGATCTACGTCGTTGCAGTAACTGTTTGAAAACTGGCCATGAGAAAGACGCCATATATTGTGATCATTGTGGCAGTGAATTAGAAACTGAAATATAAGTTTACGTAAGTACAAGGGAAGTAATGACGACAGCAAAATTTGTTCAAGGTTCGATAATGCGTCACATCTTAGTGATGAGTTCAACGGCCGCAGTCGGTATTTCGGCACTGTTTGTGGTCGATTTAATTGATATTTTCTTCTTGAGTTTGCTCGGTGAGCAAGAGCTGGCTGCCGCTGTTGGTTATGCGGGCACCATTTCGTTTTTTACCACCTCAATTGGTATCGGTTTATCCATCGCACTTGGTGCACTGGTATCACGTGCCATTGGTGCTAAACAGATGGATGTGGCCAAGAGACTGTTATTAAACAGTGCCGTTGTGACTTTACTGATATCGGTATTAGTGTCAGCGATAGTGACCTTCTTTATTCCTGAGTTGTTGGCTTTAGTCGGCGCCACTGGCCACACGGCTGAGCTTGCTTCGGGTTATCTTTATATTTTAGTGCCCTCTTTGCCACTTATCTGCCTTGCTATGGCGTTAGGTGCAGCACTAAGAGCCGTGGGGGATGCTAAGTTATCCATGATGTCCACTTTAGCTGGGGGCGGAATTAATTTAGTATTTGATCCAATTTTTATTTTTGCACTAGGAATGGGCATTGAAGGGGCTGCTGTCGCTTCAGTGTTAGCCCGTGCAGGGGTGTTATTTATTGCAGCCCGTGGTGTGATTGTAAAACATAAGCTATTTGGCCAGTTTGAGTTTCAAAGTTTTAAAACCGATCTTAATGCTATTTTTGCCATCGCAGGGCCGGCCATGTTAACCAATGTCGCAACGCCGATAGGCAATGCTGTGGTTACACGAACCATTGCAGATTTTGGTGATGGTTATGTCGCGGGTTGGGCGGTGCTAGGCCGATTAATCCCAGTGTGTTTTGGGATGATATTTGCCTTATCTGGTGCGGTTGGTCCGATTGTTGGGCAGAACTTCGGCGCCCATGAATTTGAGCGCGTCAAAGAGAGTTTGACTAAAGCGCTGCAGTTTTGTGCGCTGTATGTCATCGGTGTTTCGTTAATCTTAATGTTGCTTCAAGAGCAGGTCATCTCGATATTTGATATGAAGGGAGACAGTGCTGAGCTGATTCGATTTTTCTGTACTTATATCGCTGTGTTCTTTGTTTTCTCTGGGGCACTGTTTGTCGCGAATGCTTCATTTAATAACTTAGGTAAAGCCAAGTACTCTACGTTCTTCAATATTGGTAAAGCAACCATAGGGACAATTCCATTTGTCTATTTTGGCGCGCAGTGGGGCGGCGTCTATGGCGTACTAGTGGGACAAGCGATAGGCAGTATTATTTTTGCTGTTCTCGGTGTCTACACTGCGTTTCGCTTAGTTGAAAATGTCAGGATAACAACTTTGCAATCACCTTTAAGTGAGCATGTTTTTGAAGATAAAGAGGTACTTGATACCGAGTTAAGTCCAAGTAGTACAAGTCCGCTGTCATCCTCATGTGCTCTGGCTCAGTTGACAGAAGAGCAGGATAGTGAGGCGACTAGAGATGAGAGGACGATTGCAGCTTCAACTAACGGTAAAGCGAGTTAGTTCTTGGTGAAATAGAGATAATAAAAAAGAGAGCCAAGCTCTAATGCCGGTAAGTTAAGCTTACTGGCATTTTTTATTCCTGGCGTATCTCTGAGGTCTTCGTTTAACCGTCCTAGGAAATGACCTCGTTCGTCGAGGCTCTAAAATTAGGCTTTCTG
>NZ_VKGK01000064.1 GCF_007197645.1 Shewanella hanedai | reverse complement strand
TCGCATTGGCGAACAGCCATTAAAACACTACAAGGCTTAATTCTGGAGCCACAAGCATGCTATTAAATTCGAGGGGATCCCTCAGACTCTGAGTAGATCAACTTCTTATACTGATTGGTATTATTTAAACGACAGACACAAAAAAGGCCGCGTTAGCGACCTTTGATACCCATTGGCACAATAACGATAAAACAAGCTTTACTTAGCAACTTGTTTTTCGCATCATTGCGTTAAGTACGCTGACGCGTATTTTTGCCCACATTGGTCTTATGCTTACTCACAGCACGTTTAATCTTAGCACTCTTCACTTTAGCACGGGCAACACTGTGTTTATCTGTGCCTAGCATAGTGCGGTTTTCATTATCCAGTCCAGCCGTCTTTCTTAGGTAGTTAACCTGTTCAAGCTCTAGCTCAACCCAACCGCCGCGAGGCAATGACTTTGGCAACTCAACCATACCGTAACGAATACGAATAAGGCGACTCACTTGCACTTCCTGAGACTCCCATAAACGTCTAACTTCACGGTTACGGCCTTCAGCCAGTGACACATGCCACCATTTATTCATGCCTTCGCCACCAGCCGCTTTGATTTTATCAAAGTTTGCCGGACCATCTTCCAGCGTGACACCAGTACGAAGTCTTTGAATACAAGCCTCAGAAACTTCACCGAATGTACGCACTGCATATTCACGCTCAACTTCATTTGATGGATGCATCAAGCGATTCGCTAGCTCTCCGTCAGATGTAAACAGTAGTAATCCTGATGTATTGATATCCAGACGTCCAACTGCAACCCAACGTGAATCACGGGTTTTAGGCAGACGATCGAAAACCGTTGGACGGCCTTCAGGATCTTTACGACTGCAGATCTCACCTTCCGGCTTGTGATAAGCAATCACGCGGCAAATAAGATCATCTTCAGACTTAACTGTAATAGCGCGTCCATCGATGCGAATTTTCACATCATCTTCGACTCGATCACCAAGGCTGGCTATCTCACCATCAATACTAATTCGGCCTGCAGCAATCCATGCCTCCATCTCACGACGGGAGCCATGGCCTGCACGGGCCAAGACTTTCTGCAATTTTTCACTCATTAGTAAACTCTTCTCTATTTTGTGTATCTTTAGGCTCAGCTTCATCAGTTGTCACTTCAATATCCGACGTATCATCTGATACAGGCATATTTGAAGCTTCAGCATTTGAAAACAGCGCCGCTAGAGACTTAGGATCAGACAAAGGAGGTAAATCCGCTATCGTATCTAAGCCAAAGTAAGCTAAAAAGTCTGTCGTTGTTGCATATAGCGCCGGTCTTCCCGGTACCTCTTTATGCCCCACCGCTCTAATCCAATGTCTATCGGATAGACTTTTCATTGTGTGGCTACTTACCGCCACACCGCGAATAAATTCTATGTCACCTCGAGTGACAGGTTGACGATACGCTATCACCGCCAAGGTTTCTAATGTGGCTCTGGAATATTTTGGAGACTTTTCCTGCCACATAGATTGTAAATACGGACTTAATGCTTCAACCGTTTGAAATCGATACCCACCAGCTACTGCAACTAACTCAATGCCACGTCCTTGGTAATCTTCTTGTAACTCTTCAATCGCTAATTTAATTCTTGCTCTTGAGACATTGAAATTGACCAGCACTGTCTCTCTTAAGGTTTTAATCGTTACCGCTTTCCCTAATACAAACAGGCCAGCTTCGATAAGCTGCTTAAGCTGATCAGGATTAATTTGCAATAGTTTACTTGTTGACAATCAATTCGTCCTAGCACGTAAAGGTTATAAAGCTATTAACAGCTGCTTGTTCAAAAATATACCAGCACGATCAAAGACTCGCATCATCAATAGGCTTTAACGTGTATCGTTGAAAATGGTTCGGCTTGAATCAACTCAACTAAGAGCTCTTTCACCAACTCCATCAGCGCTAAAAAGCTTACAACCACACCGGTTCGTCCCTCTTTAGCATCAAAAAGTGCTTCAAACGGCAAATACTCCTCGCCATCTAATAAAGCGAGTATCTGTATCATTCGCTCACGCGTCGACAATACTTCACGTTTAACCTGATGATCCACCGTCGCTTCAACTCGCTGAAGTACCCCAGCAAATGCCCTCGCCATATCGGTTAATGACACCTGCGGCGGCAATAACACGGGCTTAATATCAGACGCGGGCGTTACTTTAGCCTGAAAAAAATCTCGTTCGAGTCGAGGCAATGCATCTAACTCTTGCTGCGCCTCTTTAATCACCTCGTAGGCTTTCAATTGACGGATCAATTGAGCACGTGGATCTTCTTCATCTTCAACTTCATCTTTGGGACGCGGTAACAGTAAGCGAGATTTAATCTCTGCTAATGTTGCTGCCATCACCAAATAGTCTGCAGCCAGCTCAACTCGCGCGCCTTGAAGCAGCTCGATATACTCTAAATACTGCTCAGTTACAGGCCAAATGGGTAACTCGACCACATCTAACTTCTGTTTACGGATCAGATATAAGAGCAGATCTAACGGGCCTTCAAAAGACTCAAGAAAAACTTCAAGCGCTTCAGGCGGTATAAACAGATCAGCCGGAAATTTTTTGAACGGCTCACCTCTGACAATGGCCAAAGGTAAACTTTTTTGAGTTCCCAGCATCCACTGTCCTCAGCCAAATTATCAAAAGTTCTTAGGATAAACAGCCAAGATTAACAATCCATAGCCCAAGAAAGCGCGCGATTATACCTTGTTAGACTAACATTTCACAGACTTTAACCTGAGTTTAGGTAAACGAGCTGATATCACCGGCCCCTTCACGTAAAACCTCAATATCTCCTTCAGAGAGATCAATGACCGTGGTCTGCTTCTGGCCTAAATAACCACCATGAATAATCACATCCACTTGGTGCTCTAAAATATCACGAATATGTTCAGGATCGGATTCGGCAAACTCCTCACCAGGCATGATCAAACTGGTAGACATTAACGGCTCATCAAGCGCTTCAAGCAGTGCCAAGGCAATCACATTGTCAGGCACTCTTATTCCAATCGTTTTCTTCTTTGGATTTTGTAAACGCTTTGGCACCTCTTTACTCGCTTTAAAAATAAAGGTGTAAGGTCCAGGCGTATTATGTTTAAGCAGTCGATATGCCTGATTATCCACTTTAGCGTAAGTAGATAATTCAGATTGGTCACGACACATTAAGGAGAAATTATGGTCGTTATCTATCTGCCTGATCCGCGCAATGCGGCTCATGGCGTCTTTTTCACCGAGCAAGCAGCCTAAGGCATAGCCTGAATCGGTGGGGTAGACAATCACCCCGCCATTTTTAATCGCATTCACCGCCTGATTGATCAAACGGCTTTGTGGGTTTTCTTCATGTACATAAAAAAACTGACTCATCTCGATTCCATCCATCACCATCTGACTATATAAGTCGATGGGAAATTAACATTTAGTATCAATATAAAAATATCAGGCATTAGCCGTTGGCCAAGAGTCCATTTGCCACACCCAATTAACACCTGGTGGTTGATACATACTTTTACCCAACTCAGTCCAGCTTCCAGGAAAATGAAAGTCACTTCCCAATGATGCTGCTAACTCATGTTGTAAACTTAAGGAGATCAAGAAGTTTCTAGCATCAACCGTCTGCTGGCTGAGTACCACTTCCATGGCATCACCTGCCGCCTCTTTAAATTCCCTTACTAACCGTTTGACCCATTTGGTCGACAATTTATAACCACTCGGGTGGGCCAATACAGCAATACCGCCCGCTTGATGTATCATTTCAATTGCCGTCGCCATGTCGGACCAATTGTTTGGTACGTAACCGGTTTTGCCACGTGCCAGATACTTTTTAAACACATTACCCATGCTAGTTGCATAGCCCTTATCGGCCAACCAACGAGCATAATGTCCCCGACTCAATGCCGCATCACCAGCAATGGCTTTTGCACCATCATAAGCACCGTCAATTCCCGCCTTCGCGAGTCGTTCGCCTATCTCTTTCGCCCTTAACTCACGTAAGTTACGTTGATTCATTAAGAAATTATCAAAATCACTATTATCAAGATCGACGTTCAAGGCCACAATATGAATATCATGATTGTGCCAACGCGTTGAGATCTCCGCACCGTTGATTAATCGAAGTGGCGTATCATGGCTATTATTATAGGCATGAGCTTCAGCTAAACCTGCGGTCGTGTCGTGATCGGTAATGGCGAACATCTGCACCCCATTTACAATCGCTCTGTCTATCAACTCAGAGGGGGTCAACATGCCATCAGAGGCTGTTGTGTGGCTATGTAGATCGGCCAATAAAGTTTCATCTGTCATAGGCTTATTCTACTTGAGTTTGTAAGCAAAAGGGGAATTAATACCAATCAGTATAAGAAAGTGATCTACTCAGTGTCTGACGAATCCCCACAAAAAGAGATGAATAAATAATGAGATAGGTGAAATAGTGAGGAACATTCATGGCATTTGGTGATCAAATTTATCGCCAAACAAAAATTACCACGAGTACACGAG
>NZ_VKGK01000063.1 GCF_007197645.1 Shewanella hanedai | reverse complement strand
CCATATATCAGCTTCAAAGCCTACTTTAGAAGATTCGATAAGCTTTCATTCTATCTATAACATTGAACATCTACAGTAGAGCCGTTATGTTATTGATTAATGATGGCTGGCTTGATTTATTATTCGTATATCTTGAATAATCCGATGTCAGGAGTGGATCCGACAGGGTATTTGGCTGAAACTGACAAAGCTGAAGCGAGTGGTGGACCCACGAATGAAGCTGAGGTTAAAGCCGCTGAAGAGAAGGTTAGTGGTAATGGTGAGCAAAATGAAGAAAAGGTCACAACGACAACAAAGCTATCAAGGCAAAGGGATAATCGTTCCGCACACAAAGTAGGGATCCCAGGTTCAACCACAACTGTTAGTGCGAGTGGTGGTACCAATGTAAATCAAGACCAGAATGGCGGCTCAGGCTCTTCGTTATGGGGCGGCATAAAAAGAGTAGGGCAAAAACTACTTGAAGCTAATGCTCAGGGTTTTTGGGGTGAGTTTGCACATAATGCAGATGAACTATCTGACCCAAGCGAAGCCATTCCAATTAATGGTCCTGAAGAGTTGGCTGGGGCTAATGCTGTAGATTCAAGCCCTGCCATGGGGGCGGTTATTATTGGTGCTCAGGCTGTCACTACAAAGGGGCGCTCAGCAGTTACAGATATTCGGAATGGCAACCTCAGAAAACTCAAAGACAAATACCTTAAGGACTTAGGTATTGATGCTCATGCAGCAAAAGAAGTTCTAAACGGCACCAATAAGAGGAATGCTAGGTTTGATTTGATGGTCGATAAGAAGTCAGGTCAGGTATTCCAAAAAACTAAAGATGGCACCATCATACCAAGTGATTACAGTCTTGATGAGCTAAAAGACTATGCACCGATAGACAGGAAATAACCAATATGAAAATTGAAGTTAACTTTACTCTGGATGCTGGGGATGCCAATGTTGATGTCAAGCAATGGGGCGGGGAGTTGCAACTAGAGCCAACTGAGTTAGGTCAAAAAGGAGAGGCCTCAACGAGAGGTAAGGGGCACATTATTAGTAATTCATATTGGACGATTGCATCAGCACGACAAGATTGTGACTCGATAGATGACGCTGTCACAAATCTGCTTGAAGGGATTGTAGTTCAGTCTAAAAAGGTCCGAAAGCTAGTTGAGGGGTATAAGCTTGATTGCGGTGTTGCCGCCTTCGTTTGGCTTGAAGATGATGAAGATACTTCTGACATAGACCTTTATCTCAGTCGTCACACCGTTTTGCTATTGAGTGATTTGTATGCAGATTTTTCAGTTAGGGTGTATGAATAAGGGTTAGGTGCATAAATTGCCGCCATCACCTTTGGGCGGCAATCATCACAATTCCATTACTAGCAATTCCCACCCATTATCACCCATTATCACCGTGTAAAGAAAACCTTCGTTTATGAACCATTGCCATTATCATTAAATTATATGGCCACCCATAGTTCTGGATGAATAATCAACCTCTAAATTATATGGCCACCCATAGTTCTGGATGAATAATCAACCTCTGACTAAGCTTTCATTATCGCTTTAGGAGGAGATTGTAATGGCCAGACCAAGAAG
Source organism: Shewanella hanedai (assembly GCF_007197645.1). Lineage (GTDB taxonomy): Bacteria > Pseudomonadota > Gammaproteobacteria > Enterobacterales > Shewanellaceae > Shewanella > Shewanella hanedai. Next base: position 3,253 of record NZ_VKGK01000063.1, on the reverse strand, counting down.
TACATTAATCAGTATCGAAAAAAATTATATGGCCACCCATAATTCTGGATGAATCATCAACCTCCAAATTATATGGCCACCCATAGTTCTGGATGAATCATCAACCTCTGACTAAGCTTTCATTATCGCTTTAGGAGGAGATTGTAATGGCCAGACCAACGAGGGCGGAACAGTCATTGCAGGAGGAGGACGGTTGAAAGAAAGGTTGATTCCGAAATTATATGGCCACCCATAGTTCTGGATGAATCATCAACCTCTGACTAAGCTTTCATTATCGCTTTAGGAGGAGATTGTAATGGCCAGACCAAGAAGTACATTAATCAGTATCGAAGACACGCCATTTTATCACTGTGTGTCTAGGTGTGTGCGTAAAAACTTCTTAATGGGTATTGATAAAGACACGGGTAAATCCTATGAACATCGCCGTGAGTGGGTTGAAAGCCGATTATTAGCTTTAGCCAGCATCTTTGCCATAGACGTCAGTGCTTATGCCAGTATGACCAAAGCCAACCTGTAGATGCGTGGCGTAATCCTAATACTGGGAGATTGGAAGTCCAAGACGGGCATCACAGAACAGAAGCAGCGAAGAAGGCTGGCTTGGATAAGATACCAGTTCAGGTATGGGAGTAAATTACATGAAAAGGAAATATAGAGCTGCATTTATTTTACCGGCCAATACCAATAAAGAGCTTGGTGATGATGGGTGGGAGTTTGAGTCATTAGAGCGATTATCTAATAAAATCATGGAGTCGCTTGTTGAAGTTCTCAGTCTTAAATTCCTCGAGAGCTATTTAGGCATAGCTGTATACACCAATACAAACGTAAAAATGTCTATTGAGCGAGATGATCAAAACCTCATTGAGCACATATCATTTCAGATTTATGATAGTGCTATGGAAGGGTTTAAGAAGAAAGTCAAAGCATGTCCATGGTATGAACAGATAGACTGTTTTGTACCGAGTGAGACAAATTATATGGCCACCCATAGTTCTGGATGAATCATCAACCTCTGACTAAGCTTTCATTATCGCTTTAGGAGGAGATTGTAATGGCCAGACCAAGAAGTACATTAATGGAAAAAATATGTGCCACCCATCGTTAATGGCAAAATTATATGGCCACCCATAGTTCTGGATGAATAATCAACCTCTAAATTATATGGCCACCCATAATTCTGGATGTATTTTCAAGCAGTGGCTAAGCTTAATTTATCATCGTTGGATTAAAATTATATGGCCACCCATAATTCAGAATAAATTATATGGCCACCCATTAGAATTATATGGCCACCCATAGTTCTGGATGAACCATCAACCTCTGACTAAGCTTTCATTATCGCTTTAGGAGGAGATTGTAATGGCCAGACCAAGAAGTACATTAATTAAATTATATGGCCACCCATAGTTCTGGCATGTACTGCGTGATAGATTAGGCAGTGTCGATAGCCTAATCGATGCCCGCAGTGCTCAGATATTGCAGCACCGAGGTTACGATGTGTTTGGTCGCCCACGAGACATCGCGGCGGGTAATGCGCTATTAACCGACTGGCAAGGGGTGAGTCGCGGCTTTACCGACCATGAACATTTAGCCGATCAAGAGCTTATTCACATGAACGGCCGAGTATACGATTACAACGTCGGCCGCTTCTTAAGTGTTGACCCCTTCTTGCAGTTCCCTGAGAATAGTCAGAGTGCCAATCCTTATTCGTATATCTTGAATAATCCGATGTCAGGGGTGGATCCGACAGGGTATAGTTCTGTACGCAGTGGCAATGCTTCTAATTGGCGCGTAGCTATGTGTGACTCCAATCATGGAAATACCTGTGCTAAAACGCCTGTAGATAACGTTTTGGCGCAATGGGGGTTGAGTAATGGGCAAGCGAATAAGTCCATGGCTAAATCAGGACAGAAAAAGCGTAAGGATGAAGAAGCGCACCAGAGAGTTGGAGAGGAAGAAGAGATTGCTCAGGGAGGGGGTGGCCCTGCATGGACTTCAGATGGAAAGGCTTCTAGTGCACCTTCTTCGTTTAATGGGACGGAGACTGCAAGCACTGGCGTAATGTCTGGACCATTTGGTTTACCAATGCCTGGCCCAAAATCTCCAGAACAAATAGCAAATGATAAAGCTGCAGCCAAAGCATTAAGTGGGTTAATGTCGGATATAGCTGGCGCTATTGCTTCACCTCCACCACCAGATGATGAGGACAAGGTAGAAATTCGACAGCCTTCGCGTAAGGTAGAGAAATTTGAGAATACAATTTCTGAGAGTCATTTCAATACGTCACCTAGGTATCAATTAGTTAATAAAAATGGACGATGGAAAACAGTTGATGGAAATGGTAACGCATTTACTCCAAAAGGGGAGTATGAGTTTGTAACACAAAATGGTCAGATATGGGTTAGTAGAACGGGGACTGGTCATTATAATATTGCTAGGGGAGCGAATTCTGTTGATTATGCTGGCCACATTCGATTTGGTTATGGTAACAATAGTGGCCTACTTAGAGGTTGGAACAATAACTCTGGACACTATAAACCAACAGCAGGGAGAGCTTGGCAGGCTAAATTACCATCAGAAAAATTTGGAAAATTATGAAATTAATTGAACTCGTTGATGGCTTTCCTCATCAAGAAAGTGTGAAGTTATTTAAACAGGAAATAAAAGGGCTGACGGAAAAGGAGTTACTAGAGCTATCTATTCCATTACTAGATAAAACGGAAGGGAGAGGAAGGGTAAGCTTGGTTAAGATTCTATCTATTGCACTTAAAAAGGAATCTAGCCTTTTGGTAATTTTAGATATTGGTTGTAAAAAGAAACTTGTTAGTGAGATTGGTGAATGGCTTAATTTTTTAGTCCCTAGAATAAGTTTTAATAATCTTATTAAGTTAGTTGATAGCTATAAAAACTATGACATGGATATTGTCAATATCATACTTTACAAGCTCCAATTTATCATAGATCCCGATAAGCTTAGAGAGTTTGAATAGTATTTCTTAGTTTCCAATATTTATAGAGCCATATATGGACGCTCCAATCCCGTCAAGACTGAAATTATATGGCCACCCATAGTTCTGGATGAATCATCAACCTCTGACTAAATAATAAATATGGACAGGCATAGTTAATTGCGTAAATTCCACACCTCCTACTAAGCTTTAGTTATCGTTAAAAAGTAGGAGTTATCCATGCCTCGTCCCAGAAGAACCCAGATCAGTATTGAAGACACTCCGTATTACCATGCATGTAGTAGAAC
>NZ_VKGK01000062.1 GCF_007197645.1 Shewanella hanedai | reverse complement strand
TAACTTCCCAAGACATATCGTCTTGGCTAGGGAGGCGTATTCTACACTCTCCAGTGTCGGCGTCAAGCGCTTATTTTATCAAGTTTTTCGAGTGGTGATTTCTTATACAGAAGTCAAACTCGAAGCTTGTAAAGCGGTTGTCACCTGAATCAAATCTCCGAAGAGTCTTAACTCTCTAACATCGCTGCAAGTCCCGTATTATCTAAGCTTTCGTTTAGGTAAGTGGCCTGCTGTGCCGTGTCAGTGGATGCGCATTATAGGGATATCAGCCCAGAGCACAAGCGCTTTTTACTCAAAAATGCATGTTTTTATCAAATGATGACTTAAGTACATCATACACACCACTTACACACAGAGTTACCCACAAATGTGCACCTTAAACTGACTTTTTACTTCAACAGGTAGCGGATACATGACTATATCTAGCCAGGTGTTTACCGATCGCAAAGGGTATTTAATCATTACGCTTATCTATAAGAGTTAGCACTTTTGGTCATGTGAGATAACTTTAGTCCTTTATTATGTATTGAACTCCTTATACACATCGACTCTTTACTATATAAAGAGTGATACCAATCAGTATAAAGATTTGATCGCTCAGCGAGAGTTTAGCGGTCCTGAGGCAAGGCAACGAGTGAAGAGCATAGTTATTCTACGGTTAAGCTCGTTAACACAGGATCAGAACCGCTAAAACTCGCCTGTAAGGAGTGTTTTTGGCTGCCTACTTCTGCGTTGAATGAAGTCATAAGGGAACAACCATTATCTCATCCATTCGCCTTGAATTAGTTTGCCAAAAAACACTCTGAGTAGATCAACTTCTTATACTGATTGGTATGACATAACTGTTCCAGGCATCCCCCCTTCGCTCTGACCGCGAGGGACTGTGGAAATGTACAATACATGTAGGGAACATCTGGCACCCTGCGGAGATAATTATTCTGACTATCAGGGATGATAGGAATGCACAGAGATGTAGGAACATCTCCTGCCATATACAAAGCTGATGAGTATCCATCAATGGCTTATCGGCATAAATGTTCCAGACACAAAAAAACCTGCCGAGGCAGGTTTTAATTATTCGGAACTTGGCGTGTGTATAATTACGCTTCCATTCGTCCTTTAAGCTTGTTCATTGCATTCTTTTCAAGTTGTCTAATACGTTCAGCAGACACTTGATAAGTTGCAGCTAAATCCTGCAAGGTTGCTTTATCTTCGCTTAACCAGCGTTCCTGCAATATGTGCTGACTACGCTCATCTAACGTTTTGATGGCGGCCAGAAGGCGGGCTTGGTTATTTGACTCTAAGTTAGCATTCTCAACTTGAGACGCGAGATCAGAAGAGTGATCTTCTAAATAGTGAACCGGAGAAAAATCTTGGTCATCATCGTTATCGCTCGCAAGATCAAAAGCAGGATCTTGAGCAGCCATACGTGATTCCATCTCTGTCACATCGGCTTTCGATACCCCTAGGTTATCGGCAACCATTCCCACTTCTTCGTCACTAAACCAGCCAAGACGCTTTTTAGATTTACGAAGATTAAAGAACAACTTACGTTGTGCTTTAGTGGTAGCAACTTTAACTATGCGCCAGTTTTTTAGCACATATTCATGAATTTCAGCTTTAATCCAATGCACGGCAAATGAAACAAGACGTACGCCCACATCAGGGTCGAAACGCTTTACAGCCTTCATCAGGCCAATATTGCCTTCTTGGATTAGATCAGCTTGCGGGAGGCCGTAGCCTGAGTAACCTTTAGCAACATGTACCACAAAACGTAAGTGAGACATAATCAGCTGCTTCGCTGCCTGCAGGTCACCGGTTTCTTGTAATCGCTTAGCTAACTCATGCTCTTGCTCAGGCTTCAACATCGAGATGTTGTGCGCAGAGTGGACATAAGCCTCTAAACTACCGCTTCCGTGAGGAACCGTAAGCGCCATTGATTGATTAGTCATTCATGCTCCTACATTTCTTACTTAAAATTCAAACTATTACAGTGAACTACTAAAATTCACTTCTGGTTATATCTTCTTAATTCAAATATAAGGACACAGCTTACAACTGATTTCTTACAATAAGATTAAGTAAAAACTAAACCAGCTCACCTTTTAGTCTAAAAAGGCAAGATGACGAACTATCCTAGATTTGACAACTTATGTCAACCTCAGACTAATACTGATAGGAATAATATCAATCAGTAAATTCGAGGCTATTTTTGCGCTATGGCAGTAGACAAAGCAAATGAAACTTAGTTCATAAAGTGGCAGGTGTCACCCGAGAGATAGAACTTATTAGTTATATCTAAGCTACTTCGAATATTAGCCCAATGAAAACCAAGACTTTATGAAGGTTCAATTGCTCTTAAGTGCTGGCGTACTGATAAATAAGATCCTAACCAACCAAGGAATGAGGCTAAACAAACCAGTTGACCCAACTCAACCAGAGTTAAGGTTTCCATTTGCAGCTGACTACCGTACAAGCCTAGAAGCTCTGCCAACGCACTGTCGAGATACAAGACCAGTATGTTAATAATAATCCAGGCAAGTATCCCACCGATCACCCCATACCAGATCCCAGTATAAAGGAAGGGCCGTTGAATAAAGGCTTCTGTGGCACCGACCAACTTCATCACCTCTATTTCGGTGCGACGATTCATAATCGCGAGGCGGATAGTGTTACCAATAACAAGTACCACGGCCAAAACAAGTAAGGCTGCGATAGCAAGCACGGTACGCTCCAATAGTCTGACCACAGCTTGAAGTCGCTCTAACCACTCAATATCGAGTCGGCCAAAGCTCACCTCTGGTTCTTGTTCTAGTTTTTTAAGCAGCTCACGAGCGCCAGTTGGACTGGAATATTTAAGCGTAGGCGTAACGGTCACTACCGCAGGCAGGGGATTAGTCTCCAAATAAGAGATAGCCTCACCAAACCCAGATAAACGCTGAAACTCCTCCAGTGCCTGATCGCGATTAATATAGTGAACTTCGCTCACCTCAGAATACACTTTGACCCGACTAATCAAACTCTGAATCGTCTTTTCACTGCGAGCATCATCGATAAAGAGTGAGATCTCAGCAGCACTATTCCAAGATTGGGTAATGGCTTCGGCGTTTTTAACCAACACTTGCAATGCAGCAGGCAAACTTAAACTGACGCCCAACACAGCCATGGTCATCAAAGAGGAAACGGGATTACGCCATAGCTCACCCATACTCGCCATCGCATGTTGTATATGACGAATGAAAAACATCACTATACGACCGGAAAACGGTAGCTTACTTCTGACTAACTGAGGCTTTTTGCTCATGCTATTCCCTATGCTCCGAAGCGAAGTTAAACGTTAAATGCGTTTGTTGAACTCGAAGGCAACTCATCGCCCCCCAACACATGCCCTTGCTTCAGGGTTAAAGTACGGTACTTCATTCTGGCTATCAGCCCTAAATCATGAGTCGCAATAAGCACCGTGGTGCCTGAGTCATTAAACGTCTCAAACAACCGCAGAATATCCATCGACAACTTAGGATCTAAGTTACCCGTGGGCTCATCGGCCAATAACAAAGGAGGCTTATTCACAATGGCGCGCGCAATCCCCACTCGCTGCTGCTCACCACCCGACAACATGACAGGGCTATGACGCTCTTTGCCATAAAGGCCAACCATGTCTAAGGCCGCATGAACTCGCTTTTTGATCTCCCCATGGGAGAAGCCTTCGATAACTAAAGGCAAAGCGACATTATCGAACACACTCTTCTCCATCAATAGATGATGATTTTGGAAGATCATGCCAATATCACGCCTTAAATAGGGAACATCTTTAGGGGAAAGATCAGCGATATTGTGACCATTGATCAGCACTCGTCCGGCGTTAGCTCGTTCAATCACCGTGATTAACTTGAGCAAGGTACTCTTACCTGCGCCCGAATGGCCCGTTAAAAAGGCCATTTCACCACGCTTGAGGTGAAAGTTCACATCTGACAATGCTTTCTGCCCGCCAGGATAAACCTTACTCACTTGCTCAAATTGAATCATCTAGGTCCACTGTCCATTGATCTATTATTTGATACCCAAATCACTTGCCGACATGCTCAATATTACATCTCGGGTCTTTTAGGTATTTGAACTACTTCTTCTCGTCATTCTCTTGGGTAAAAAGCGCATCAATAAAGTCTTTTGCATCAAAGGTTCGCAAATCATCAATCTGCTCACCGACGCCAATATGCCGAATTGGAATACCAAACTTATCCGCTATCGCAAAAATAACGCCACCTTTAGCAGTGCCATCAAGCTTACTGATGGTAATTCCGGTCACACCAACGGCTTGCTTAAACAACTCAGCCTGACTAATTGCATTCTGACCTGTACACGCATCTAAGGTTAACATCACTTCGTGAGGCGCATTTTCATCGAGCTTTTTCATCACTCGAACCACTTTTTTAAGCTCGTCCATCAAGTGAGATTTATTCTGCAATCGACCTGCTGTATCGGCAATCAAAACATCAACGTTACGCGCTCGAGCTGCTTGTAAAGCATCGAACAATACAGAAGCACTGTCTGCGCCAGTATGTTGAGCGATAACAGGAATATCGTTTCTCTGGCCCCACACTTGTAACTGTTCGACCGCCGCAGCACGGAAAGTATCACCTGCTGCTAACATAACCGATTTACCTTGTGCCTGATACTGTTTCGCTAACTTGCCAATCGTTGTGGTTTTACCCACACCGTTAACACCCACCATCAAAATAACAAATGGACCATCGGCATTTTCAGGTACAAGCGGGATAGAGACAGGCTCTAAGGTTTTCTGCATCTCTTCGCGCAACAGTTCATATAAGGCTTCGCCATCTTTTAACTGTTTACGACTGGCTTGTTCTGTCAAATTCTTAATCAAGCGCGTGGTGGTTTCAACGCCCACATCGGCGATCAACAACTGCTCTTCTAACTCTTCGAACAGATCATCATCGATCTTCTTGCCTTTAAACAGACCAACGAAACCGCTACCGATATTCTCACTGGTACGTTTAAGTCCACGTTTAAGACGCGCAAAGAAGCCCTCTTTTACAGGCTTAGCCTGAGGCTCAGGTTGACGATCTTCATCATCAGCCAGCTCTGTAGCTTCGGTTTCAATTCGTGCCTGCTCTGCTGCTTCGGTTTCAATTCGTGCCTGCTCTGCTGCTTCGGCTTCAACTCGTGCCTGCTCTGCTGCTTCGGCTTCAACTCGTGCCTGCTCTGCTGCTTCGGCTTCAACTCGTGCCTGCTCTGCTGCTTCGGCTTCAACTCGTGCCTGCTCTGCTGCTTCGGCTTCAACTCGTGCCTGCTCTGCTGCTTCGGCTTCAATGCGTGCCAGCTCTGCTGCTTCAGCTTCAACGCGTGCCTGCTCTGCTGCTTCAGCTTCAATGCGTGCCTGCTCTGCTGCTTCGGCTTCAACGCGTGCTAGCTCTGCTGCTTCGGCTTCAACTCGTGCCTGCTCTGCTGCTTCGGCTTCAATTCGTGCATGTTCAGCTACTTCAACTGCTACACGGGCTTGCTCTACTTTTTCGGCTTCAGCATGTGCCAGATCTAACGCATCAACACGCGCCAACTCAGCCGCTTCAGCCTCAAGGCGTTCCAGCTCTTGAGAATCCGTTACATTTTCAACTTCCTGAGTGTTAACTTCATCTGCAGACTTATCTTTGCGGAACCAGGAAAAAAAACCTTTCTTTGCCATGTGTATTACCGATACTCAACTAACTTGCATTTCAAATGTAGGCTGACTAAGCCAGCCTACATTCATCTAATTTGGGGCACATTATAACCAAAACATGGATGCAAATATGCAGCAAAACCTTCGATTTTTTCTCTTTAAAGCGCAGGAACACACCATTTAGGCTTTCTTTGAGTTAAAATGGTGGCCTATATACCCAAGTCACTTCTAAGATGCTGGATTCAGCATGACGAAAAAGCTTGAGGGCAAACAAGCGAGACAGTCTACCACTTTCTTTCTTCAGGCAAAATCACAGTACCAATAACAACCAATATTTTAGTTAACAGGATTGAGATGGCTAATAATCGACCTTCTAGCGGTCAAGTGCGGATCATTGCAGGACAATGGCGCTCAAGACGTTTACCTATTCATGATCTTGAAGGGTTGCGACCAACGACCGATCGCGTCAGAGAGACACTATTTAACTGGCTAGCAGGCGACCTAGCCGGCGCTCGTGTACTTGATTGCTTCGGTGGCAGTGGCGCACTTTGCCTTGAATCTCTTTCTCGATACGCAAGCTATGCCAAGGTATTTGAGTTACAGGCCAGTGCAGCGCAGCAATTAACACTGAACCTAAAAACACTAAAGTGCGATCCAGAGATAGCAGAAGTGATTAAAGGGGACACTTTAGCGTTACTGACAGTACAGCCTACTGAAGCTTTTGATATCGTTTATATCGACCCTCCCTTCAGAAAGGAACTAGCCGAAAAGACCATAGCGCTACTCGAACAACATAACTGGCTTAAAGAAAACGCGCAGATCTATGTAGAAACCGAAAGTGAAATCACTCACCTAAGTGTTCCTGCAAACTGGGTTCAATTAAAAGAAAAAAAAGCGGGCCAGGTAATCTACCGTTTATATCAATATCAGCCTTAAGAGAAATGTATGAATTTTATGATTTTCGCAGGTAAAGCCATAACCCTATTAGCTTGGTTGATGATGGGCTACAACTTGATAATGCCTTTTGAAGGAGATCTCTCGCTCGTACTCAATATTTTACTGCTTATCACTCTGCTGATGCACGGCCTACAAACGCTAGTCTTGCATCACTTGTGCAAAACACGTTTATCTTTAACCCGAAGCGATTACCTCAATGTCTTCGTCTTTGGGGTATTCAGCCTGCTATCTTATCGAAGAGAAGTGTTAATGAGCCCCAAGTAATAAACCTGAGTGTTAACAGTTTTAGCACTCATTTACTAGACACAGTAATTCACTAGCAACAGATCAAATTAAATTCATCTGACCGCTTAGAAAGATAACTTTATAGTGGTTAAAACTAAATAAAATAAGTTTGACTTTTTAAAACCCTTGCTTTCAAAGTTAATCACCTAACTTTTCAAAACACTACGAAATAAACGAAAAGCAGCCAACTAAACCAACAAAAATCTCATTATTGATATATAAACCCAAACCATGCCAGCAAGGGTTTATGAATAACCACTGTTGACAAGATGTTACTAAATGTGTATCTATTGTTCTATACATAATTCAAGGATTTGATTGTTATGCACCCTGCCTCATGGATGATGAAGCTTTTCTTAATCACGCTATTTCTATTTTCTTTTTCAGTCTTAGGCTCCACTGCAAACCTGTCAGTGATTGAAGATGGCTCTTTATCAATTTTCCCTCCCCATTATGGTGTTACATACTCCGATAATAATACCAGTGTATCCAGCGCTTCCCACGGAGCTACTTTTGTCAATCAAGCAATCAATAAGGTCATTTATAATCCAAACAATAACTTTTGTGGAAGCGATAGCTTTGTTATCACTCATGTTGGATTGCCAGAACCTGATGGCCGCCGTCGCGGAGGAGGTAGAGTTTCTATAGAACGCGTTACAATCAATGTTTCAGTCACCTGTGTAAATGATAAACCCCTATTTTCATATCTTGCAAATAAAACGGTAAGTGAAGATGCTGCTTCTCAAATCATTAATTTTACTATCAGCGACATTGATACGTCGGTCTACTCGATTAACTTAGGCCGTTCAACATCCAATAGTTCCTTACTGCCAACAAACAATATCTCTCTTGGTGGAAGTGGCGCAAACCGAACCGTCACTTTTAGACCAGTAGCAAATAAATATGGTAGAGCAACAGTCACTATATCTGCAAACGACGGGGCAAATACGGCAACACGAAGTTTTATTGTAACTGTAAACCCTGTTAACGACGCTCCTACAATAAGCGGCATTGGCACGCAAAGCCTCAATGAAGATAGCAGTAAGGCCATTGGCTTTAGCATTGCTGACATTGAAACGGCAACAACTTCTTTATCTGTGACTCGTCGTAGCAGT
>NZ_VKGK01000061.1 GCF_007197645.1 Shewanella hanedai | reverse complement strand
GCCGAATAGCCCTCAGCGGCAGCGGCGCTAACCGTGCTGTCACTATCACGCCTGTAGCCAACAAATATGGCTCTGCAGTCGTTTACATTGATGTGTCTGACGGCACAAGCACCACGACTCGCGCCTTCACAGTCAACGTGGCATCAGTGAATGATGTTCCTACAATAAGCGGCATTGGCACGCAAAGCCTCAATGAAGATAGCAGTAAGGCCATTGGCTTTAGCATTGCTGACATTGAAACGGCAACAACTTCTTTATCTGTGACTCGTCGTAGCAGTAACTCAACCCTATTGCCAACCAGCCGAATAGCCCTCAGCGGCAGCGGCGCTAACCGTGCTGTCACTATCACGCCTGTAGCCAACAAATATGGCTCTGCAGTCGTTTACATTGATGTGTCTGACGGCACAAGCACCACGACTCGTGCCTTTACTGTCAATGTAGCATCGATTGATGATTCTCCATTTATAATCTTGTCTGCTATTTCTGACCTAAAAGGCATGCAGCCTTTGATTGTTTCTGCTTCAGCTACAGATATAGACAGTGATATTAGCTCCATTCAATTCTCTCTAAATGGAGAAAGCTGGTTATCGACTTCTAACTCGTCATACAGTTACAACTTTGGTGAACTTCAGGAGGGCACTCACTCTATACGAGCAAAAGTAAATACATCCACTAATCAAAGTGCAGAGACACCAAGCAAAACCTTTAGAGTATTACCTGCTGTATTGGTTGATATAAATACCATTCCCGATTCGACAAACAGTCTGGTAACCGCGGCAACAAATGAGTTAGTCGGTGAGATTAATGGCCAAGCCAGTGTTGACGGTGGTGCATTTGCCTATTCAGTGCCAATTACAATCGCTCCTGGACGTAATGGAGTACAACCCAATATTTCACTCAATTATTCTAGCCAGTCAGGCTCGGGGATTGCGGGGCTGGGCTGGAATCTATCCGCCTACTCAAGCATCTCACGCTGTGGGCAGATATATGATCTCGATCAAGCTTCAACATCAGCACATTATGCCGCTGACGATAAGCTTTGTTACAACGGTAGCCGTCTCGTTGTAGTCAGCGATCCTAATGGTAGCAACAAAGGGGTTTATGGATCGAGTGGAACCTATTACAAAACTGAACGTAATGGCAGTGTTTTTATCCAACAACTCGGAGGAGATATTAATAGTAGCAGTAGCTATTTTGTTATCACAGACTCCAATGGTACCAAGCATTACCTCGGTAAGAATAACAATAGCCAGATTATTGCTGTCGACCGCAACGAGCCTGCTAGCTGGTTACAACACCAGACCGAGGACAGGTTTGGTAATCAAGTAGACTATCTATACGACGAGTCAGTTTTGGGGAATCGATACATCAAAGATATCTTTTATACTGGTTTTAATGGCACTGCAGGTAATCGTAAGGTGCATTTTAACTATGTAGCAGAGACTGAATCGCGTCACTACCATTGGGGAGGATATAGCTTAAGTAACAAACGACTTGATAGTATTTCAGTGAAAATTGATGATGTAGAGAAAGCATTATGGCAACTAGAACATAGCCTTACCACTGATATTGAAGACAAAGAACGAGCAAAACTAACAACACTGTCATACTGCGATGGTGGTGATTCAACCCAATGCTTAACGACTAATTTCAATTGGTTAAACAAATCGTACGGTCATCAAAAAGCCAGCAGTCACTCACTCGATGCCATTGATGATAACTATGCTGTGGGTTTAAGAGTCCGCAAAGATCATGATTATGATGGTGACGGAGTATTGGATCTCTACATTCCGCTAAAAGGTGTCTACCTTTCAGGATCAGGTGCGCTACTTGATCGAACCGAACTGCCTAGTATTAGCCCAACTCAGCCCGCAGGTGATCTTGACTATGATGGGATAGTTTCAATAAATGAGAAAAGCAGCAATGTGGTCAATGGCAGCCTTGATTATGACGGTGACGGTCGAGCCGACTTTACCTATCTTAATGAGCACGGTGAACTACTAATCACCGGGATCAATAATGATGCGAGCATTAAATTCACCCATAACACTGAGATAGATGCGACATGTTATGCCTCTGTTTTTCATGATATAGGGGATAAATTCTGTGAAAGCCATGCCATAGATTTTAATGGTGACGGCCGCTCAGATTTGCTAGTTGCAACCAATAAACAAGCTGGAACCGGTAACTTCCAGATCACCTATAAATCCTATCTTAAAAATTCAGATGATGGTTACAGTTATAACGGTGAGTTTACAGCAAGTGCGAAAGAACCCCTGATGCCTATGGATCTCGATGGCGATGGCATTTTAGACTTAGTACCGTCATCCTTCAGAACAGCATTAAAGTGGTACAAAGTCGGGTTTAATGGTTCGACAGATAAGATGACTTTCGTTGAGCAGAATAACAGCTTTAATGTTGATATTGACATTACCGAAAGAACCACACCAAGTCGTTGGGCGGATCTCAATGGCGATGGCTTAAGTGATGTGATGACTCTCGATAAAGTTAACAGTAGCGATAAATTTTACACTCGAACTGTGATTTTTAATAAAGGTGCTGGCGAATTTACAGCCCCGACACAATTAGATGAAACAGAGCTTGCATGGCAATTAAATGGTGGACATATAGCTAAAGACCCACGTTATGGTGGACCATCAGGCTATGTCTATGAACAGTATGCACAGTTTATTGATTACAACGGTGATGGCCGCCAAGACATTCTCTATCCTGATAGAAGCAGACGTAAGTACTTCTATAACTGTTTTGACTGGTCTAGCAACGAAGAGTGTCGTGCGGTAGATGGTGCTGATGCGCCTAGATTCCATGATTATGATATCTGGTACTGGAATGTATTGATCACCCGCCCTAACGGGATCAGCTTTGACAAAGTTGAACTTGATGTTTATGGGGCTTTAGCGACCATGAATACCTTAGATATCAATGGTGATGGACGTATGGACTTTGTTTCGGGCCTTGGCTTTGAATCTGATGCCACCAGGCGCACCTGGACCTACCCAACAAATGGCCCACGTGAGTTTGCCGTATTTAGTCATGTCGATACTCAAGACAATGTGATTAATCAAGTGTCCACAGCAATGGGCACTAAGGTCCAGATTGACTACAAACAGCTAAAAGAGGTTTACAGTCTAGACAGAGTCGACAATCAATATCCCTATATTAACTTCGCTAATACCATGCGGGTGGTTTCCGGTTTCGACACAGACAATGGTATAGGTGGCTTGAATCATACTGCATACCAATATGAGAACGCCCGTTTTCATGTTGCAGGTCGTGGCTTCCAAGGATTTGGAGCGATAACTGAAACCAATAATAGCGCAGAGGCTAAACACCAAACCACCACCCGTACTGACTTTTATCAAGACTTCCCCTGGTCAGGTATGGTGCGTCAAAAACAGAGTGAAGACTACCAAGGCAATCGACTCAGTCATTATCAAGTGCTCGGCAATGCCCCTTCAATAGAAGATTATCAAGTCGGCGAGTCTCAATGTTTCTATCCTGCAAACAGTATCAATAAACGGTATGTCCCTGAGCTGCTAGCGGCTGTCACAACTGTGACCAGCAGTCAGGTAAAGAATAGTCGTTGCCAAGTCATCACCAATGACACTGTCACATCAGACAGCCAAGTCACGCACACTAAAGCACTTGAGCAATCCTTTACCCATGAAGGAGACAGCTTACTCTCTCTCCCACACGTCACGACGAATGTGGCAAACGTGCAATACCTTACGGGTACAGGCGCTAATCTTGATACCGAATCACTAAAAACACATAACTCAGTCACACTGAGTTATCAGAGTAATCAACATGGCATATTAGCCTTAAGCACCTCTGAAACTCTTGGTTTAGGCAGTTATCCCGGTATTGGCGCTACAGCTACCTACAGTAATTACGACCAGTATGGCCACCCATTAAAAGTGCAAACTGGTAACCGCTGGACCGCGACGACCATGACCTCCGATGGCTATTTTGCTAAGGAGACCAGCAATAGTCAGTGGGGAGCAACCATTGCATCAAGTAGTACGTTCGATCCTCTCACCGGTGCAGTGTTAACAGCAACAGATGTCAATGGCATAACCGCTACCAATGTGATTAATTTCTTAGGGCAAGTCTCACAAACAAGTATCACAAGAGGCGGTAACGCAATCTCCCCGCCTGTGTATGTCAGCCATCAATGGGCAAACGCACCTTATGCATTTAAGACAATCACCCGTAGCAGCGGCACACCCGAGCAGGTAAGCTACTTCGATAGCCAAAAAAGGGCCGTTAAACAGGTTTCAACCGGGTTTTCAGGTAATATCATCACGGCCAAAAGCTATGACTCCCGTGGTAATCTGCTCAGTGAAACCGAGCCAACGCAAGACTACGGCACTCAAGTCACCACCACATTTGGTGACTATGATGTATTGGGCCGAGCAGCAACCAAAACCTTCGATAACGGCCTTGTTAGCTATGTGTCTACTTACACCTATGTTGATGGATTAACCACCGACATTGCCGTCAGCAGTAACGGCTACAATCTAACCATGAGCCGCAGCTATAACAGTTTAAAGCAGCTCTTTAGCACTGTTGATGCCAAAGGTAATGAGTCCGAGTTTGCCTACAATGCAGCTGGTCTGCCGGTACTCATTCAAGATGTATTGAGCAGTCAGATCACGGCAGCCTATGATGACTTAGGTCGAAAACGTTGGTTTGATGACCCCAACATGGGTAAGTGGTCCTTTGTTTATAACCAATATGGCGAGCTGGACAATCAAACCGATGCCAGAGGGGTTAAGAGCACCTATCAATATGACCAATTAGGCCGACTCCGAAATCGCGCCGGACGCACATTTACCTACGACGGTGCAGCGGCCAAAGGACGACTGTATCAAACCGGTTTCGCAGGGCAAACCCAAACCTTTAGCTATGACAATTCAGGCCGTCCCACCGAAACCTTGACCCAGATTGATGGGCTGAGTTTCGTCGAAAAATATGCCTATGACAGCAGCTTCGGTCGCTTAAAAGCCATGCAGTACCCCAGTGGTGAGCATGTTGCCTATAAGTATGATGATAACGGGTATGTGCTTGAAGATTATCAGCGCTTTGATGATAACTCAGAACGATTACTCCGCCGTGTTGATAACTACAGTGCCCAAGGCGGCATTAATCAGCAGACCTTTAGCAACGGCCTAGTACAGCAATTTTACCGTAACAGCGCAGGCTCGCCAGCCCTTATCTGTGCCAGTGCCAGCGGCAATTGCGACACAAGCGGTGGTAAGCAGTACCTAGATTACGGCTATGACGCCATGGGCAACCTCGCCTATCAACATAATCGTATTCAGCAGTTTAGAGAGGACTACACCTATGATGAACTCATGCGGGTGCAAAGTGCCAGCATTAGCATTGATGGCCTAGGGCTTGACCCATTCAATCCGATTGATTACGACTATGACGCTGCGGGTAATATCAAGGTTAAAACAGATTACGGCAGTGATTACCAATACGGTAATGTCGGAAAAAGCCTAGGAGGACTCGCGGGTCCCAATGCCATACGCCAGTTTGTCCGTGATGGCGCGACACACCAATTCACCTACGATGCCAACGGTAACCGCTTATCCGGCGATGGTGCCACCCTCACCTATAACGATGACAATAAACCTGTCATGGTTGAGCGTAATGGCGCTAAGAGCACCTTCAGTTATGGCGCCGATGGCATGCGCTTTAAACAGGTAAAGGAGAAGGGCGGAGAAACGACAACGACTTACTATGTGGGCAGCTATGAGCAGGAAGTGACAAGCAGTGCCACCATAGAGAAAACCTATATTGGTGACCACACCATTAAGAGCAGAGCGATTAGCGGCACTCTAGGCAACCAGTCGGTCTATCAGCATGTACTGCATGATAGATTAGGCAGTGTCGATAGCCTAATCGATGCCCGCAGCGCTCAGATATTGCAGCACCGCGGTTACGATGTGTTTGGTCGCCCACGCAATATTGCAGCGGGTAACGCGCTATTAACCGATTGGCAAGGGGTGAGTCGCGGCTTTACTGACCATGAACACTTAGCCGATCAAGAGCTTATTCACATGAACGGCCGAGTATACGATTACAACGTCGGCCGCTTCTTAAGTGTTGACCCTTTCTTGCAGTTCCCTGAGAATAGTCAGAGTGCCAATCCTTATTCCTATATCTTGAATAATCCGATGTCAGGAGTGGATCCGACGGGGTATCTTGCGGAGACGGACACCGTAGAAGCGATTGGTGGGCCTGCGAATGAAGCTGAGGTTAAAGCCGCTGAAGAGAAGGTAAGTGGTAATGGTGAGCAAAATGAAGAAAAGGTCACTACAACTAAGTTGTCGAGACAAAAGGATAATCGTTCAGCATACAAAGTAGGGATCCCAGGTTCAACCACAACGGTTAGCTACGGGAATAATGCGGCCTTTGCGAAGGGTTATAGCTCTATTGAAGGGGATATGACTGGTATTCTCTCGATGACTGGACCTGGACAAGCAGTAGACAGCATAAAGTCAGGTATCGATGCCTTTGAAGCTGGTTATGAGAAGTATCAAGAAACAGGAGATCTAACTGGCGCAGCACTTGTTGCAGCAAAAGCAGGTATTGAAGCTTATGCAGAACGTAAGTTAAAAGGTGCTGAAAAAGCCTTTAATGGAGGAGCATTTGGTAAACTTAAGACTGGTAATGGAATAGAAAGGCACCATATGCCAGCGGATAGTATTAATGGAATCAAAAGAGCGCGTGGCCCATCTATACAAATGCTTAAGGAAGATCACAAAAACACGAGTAGTTGGGGAAATTCAGCCGAATCTCAAGCTTATAAAGCAGAAGTTAAATCGCTGATCAAATCTAGCCAAATGAGAAAAGCTATGGCCATGGAGGTTAGAGACGTGAAAAGCCAATTTGGAAGAAAATATAATCAGGCAACAAAGGAAATGCTGGATTATGCAAAGAAAGAAGGTTACTTGAATAAATGACTATGAATAGTTTACCGGACGGCTGGGCTGAAAACGTTCAAGCCCTAAAATATCGAAGCACTAATGAACAGAATATTGAGTTTGTTAATCTAATTGACCAAGCTGAAGGGAGTTGTGATTTAGATGTTTGCAGCTTCTTAATGTCTTTGTTTGTTAATGGTGATGACGATGGTGTTTTAGAAAGTGTGTCTAGTGTATTGGCTTCAGCTAAACCAACGGATTATATCGAGGCTCTAATGGCTGAATTGCCACGATTAGTTGATGAGAATGTTGTTGAGTGGGCTGAAGTCATGGTGGGGCAAGCGATCGACGAGCACCTGGATCTAATCAAGAGTATTGTTATAAAACAGTCTGAGAAAGTTAAGTCTGCATTAATGTTGATTATTTCTGATAGCGATTTTAAAGATTTCTACCCTGACAGTGAAGAACTTGAAAAAGTATTAAGATAAAGGGGTCAGAGCCTGAGGGATCCCCACAAATTTAATAGCATGCCTGTGGATCCCTAACTAAATCTTTCAGCGCCATTATAGCGGCTCGCCAGTGACAAATTATATGGCCACCCATAGTTCTGGACAAATTATATGGCCACCCATAGTTCTGGATGAATCATCAACCTCTGACTAAGCTTTCATTATCGCTTTAGGAGGAGATTGTAATGGCCAGACCAACGAGGGCGGAACAGTCATTGCAGGAGGAGGACGGTTGAAAGAAAGGTTGATTCCTACTCCTGGCGGACATAAAGGAGGTCGACGGCCTGATATCCTCTACAAGGATTGTAATGGAAATCTTTGTGGAGTAAATGTAGGGAGAACTAAAGCCGACGGTTTACCGATAAAACGCGAACAACAAGCATTAGATGATTTAAATGGTGCTGGCTTACCAACAACATTTCAACAATATGATTAAGGTTTAGAATGAAATCTATTTCTATTCAGTTTCACGCAACCTCTGAAGAACTCTTAAATTTTGTAATTTCTGTGAGCTCTGAACTAAAATTAGTTGTAACTATGATGACTCTAAAGCCCTTCAACTTAACAATAGTTGAAGGTAAGTTGGAGCTAAGTGAGTTTTTAGACAAGTTAAAAGTCGGAGATCTTCGTTTAGTACTAAGTACAGCAACCCCATGTATAGAATTTACTTCACCTAATAATTTCCTAGATGCAAACTCTGGAAGCATTCTAATTGATATTGGGCCCTTATCTGATTTAGGCCTAGAGGAATCAGCTTTATCCTTTATTTCATCTGAAAAAGATAAAATTTCAATAGCTAATAATGTTTCTTCCAAGCTTAAAAGGATAACTAAAGCTGGAGCCATTGCAGTAAACCCTATAAATGGTGCAGAAGCTAAAATTCGAACTCATAGATATACACAAGGTGCAAAAGTAATGGCCGACAACGGTGTAAAAATATTACCGATTGCTGGGAATAGTTTTTATAAATTGTAAGGAAGATAATCAAGATAACAAAAGATAACAAAAGATAACAAAAGATAACAAAAGATAACAAAAGATAAAAGATAAAGGGGTCAGAGCCTGAGGGATCCCCAAAAATAGGTGCCACCCATCATTAATTACGTGAACTCCACTCCTCCTACTAAGCTTTAGTTATCGGTAAAAAGTAGGAGTTAACCATGCCTCGTCCCAGAAGAACCCAGATCAGTATTGAAGACACTCCGTATTACCATGCATGTAGTAGAACAGTTCGCAATAAATTATATGGCCACCCATAGTTCTGGATGAATAATCAACCTCTGACTAAGCTTTCATTATCGCTTTAGGAGGAGATTGTAATGGCCAGACCAAGAAGTACATTAATCAGTATCGAAGACACGCCATTTTATCACTGTGTGTCTAGGTGTGTGCG
>NZ_VKGK01000060.1 GCF_007197645.1 Shewanella hanedai | reverse complement strand
AAACCAAATTTCGTTACATTGTCTGGCTCGCTACTTTATTCAGAGCCATAGGGTCATCTGGTGATACAGATGGTTCACTCAAAGCGGTGAACAGCGCTTCATACGACTTCACGTCGCACGAGCAAGAACGAGCTTGAACAATTAGTTGCAATAGCGAAAAAGTATCAAGTATTGATTATCAGTGATGAGGTCCATGCCGACATCGTGTTCGAAGGCAGAAAATTCAACAGTATTAGTCAATTTGGTTACGATAATAGCGCTGTCATTATCGGCTCGCCAGCTAAAAACTTTGGCTTAAACAGTATTTCAAATGGCTATATCTACAGTGATAACCTTGAAATTAAAGATAAAGTTAAGGCCACGGTTAGTTCTATGGCGCTGGATCACGGTAATGCTTTTACCACCTATGCCACGATTGCAGCGTACCAACACGGTGCACAATGGTTTGATGAGTTTTTAGCATATACCGAGAATAACCGTAATTGGATCATGCAGTTTTTAGAAAATGAATTACCAAAAGTGACATTTTTTGAACCTGAAGGCACCAACCAAATCTGGTTAGATTTTACAGGATTAACATTAACCTCTGTTGAACTTAAAGCCTTATTAACTGAAAAAGCCAAAATAGCGCTAACGCCGGGGACTTGGTTTGGTGAGAGCGATGAAAACTTTTATCGCTTGAATTTTGCCGCGCCTCTAACGCAGATCCAAGCTTCATTTGAGTTACTGGCTACTGAAATAGAAAAACTGAACCGCTAGCAGCGGATAAGTGACGAGTGAGTTGAAATTGCACATGACTGATAAAGAAGTTAAATCGATGAAACATCAAAAACAAACCAAAACAGAATGGTCGTTGATCATTAAGTTAATCCTCGCTATTGGCTTAGGTGCCATTGTGGGCAGCTTTGCCAGTGAAGGGCTGATGTCTTTTATTGTGTCGATTAAGTATGTGCTAGGTCAGTTTATCTTTTTCACTGTGCCGTTAGTCATTATTGCTTTTATTGCCCCCGCCATTACAAAGCTTAAACATAATGCGAATAAGATGTTAGGCGCGGGAATTACGATCGCTTATCTGTCTGCGGTTGGTGCTGCAAGTTTGGCATATTTTGGTGGAATGCTGGTTATTCCCTATTTGTCGATCCCTAGCGCGATTGATAGCTTAAAAGATCTGCCAGAGGCTGGATTTCAGTTATCAATCCCGCCAATTATGTCGGTCATGACGGCGTTAGTTTTTGCGATGCTTTTGGGCTTAACAAGTTTAAAGACCAAAGCGGAGATCATTGAGAAAGGCTTGCATGAGTTTGAGGCCATGATGTTGCTGGTTATCAAATCAGCGGTTATTCCGTTATTACCGCTGTTTGTGGCAGCAACTTTTGCTGGTTTAGCCTACGAGGGGACGCTGACGCAGCAGTTACCCGTGTTTGTTAAAATCGTCGCACTGGCTTTAGTTGGACACATTATTTGGCTGGCCGTGCTGTACGCCATCGGTGGCTTGGTTGCAGGTAAAAACCCGTGGCGAGTTTTAAAGCATTATGGTCCGGCTTATTTAACGGCTGTTGGCACTATGTCTAGCGCTGCAACATTACCAGTGGCACTGGACTGTGCAAGAAAGTCAGACGCATTAAGTAAAGGTAGCACCGACTTTATGGTGCCATTAGGTGGCACCATACACTTAGCGGGTTCGGTATTGACTGAAACATTGTTCGTGATGGTGATTTCGTTAATGCTTTATGGTGCGATTCCGTCGTTTGCCACGATGGCAGTGTTTATCTTGCTGTTTGGTATATTTGCGATTGGCGCACCGGGTGTGCCAGGCGGTACTGTCATGGCCTCGATGGGGATTGTGGTTGGTGTTTTAGGTTTTGATCCTGCAGGCGTCGCCTTGTTAATTGCGATATTTGCACTGCAAGACAGTTTTGGTACGGCTTGTAATGTCACGGGTGATGGTGCGTTAACGCTAATGCTTGAAGGCTTGTTTAATAAAGAGGGGGAGTTGAGTGCAGGGGTTTCGAGCACTGAAGAGATGAAACCAATTAAGTCAGTTTAATCATTTTTATTCAATCAATATTAGCTAGCGCAGCATTAGGCTGAGTTAGCAAGGAGAACGGCAAATGGCTCAACATATTACTAAAGGTATTCAAGCGTTAGCTGCTGAAGCTAGACAGGTTATTAATGACATCAGTATTGATGAGGCCAAGTTGCTTTATCAAAACAAAGACTATGTTTTTGTGGATGTGAGAGAAGCATCTGAGCGCGAAAAACTCGGGATCATTCCTGGGGCATTTACCTGTCCACGCGGTATGTTAGAATTTTTGATCGACCCTAATTGCCCAGCACATGATGGGGTGTTTAATCAAGATAAGACTTATGTGTTTTATTGCGCTCATGGACTGAGGTCGCTATACGCGGCTAAACAAGCTCATGATATGGGGCTAAAGCCAGTGCTTAATATGGGCGGCGGTTTTGCGGCTTGGCAAGATGGAGATGGTCAGATTGAAAACTTGTTAGCTTGATTGGGTTTCGTTGCCTTAAGAGAGCGTGACGTTTATCCTGATAGCATAAAGTATATTGGTTTTAGTCCAAATAACAAAAATGATGATTTAAGGGTAATTAATATGGCTCAGTCAGATGTGTATTCGATAGGTAAACTTGGTCAGAAGTGGGGGCCTGAAGAGAAGTCTGCATGGCTTAACCTACAGAGTATCAAACGCTCATACTGTGATGAGGTGGTGAGCAAGATTGAGCCTCTTAAGGCAAATTTTGACGTTGAGCAATACGGCGCTCTTTCCTATGACGTTGAGAAATATCCCCTGTTTGTGGTTAAAAGCCGTGATTGGGATAACAGCAAACCAACGGTACTCGTCTCTGGCGGCGTACACGGTTATGAGACCAGCGGCGTTCAAGGGGCACTGCGTTTTTTAGAGACTAAAGCATTACGTTATTGTGATAAGTTTAATCTGGTTGTCGCCCCCTGTGTTAGCCCTTGGGGATATGAAACGATTAACCGTTGGAATCCCAATGCCGTAGACCCTAATCGCTCATTTTATGCTGATAGCCCAGCTGAAGAGTCTGCGGGTTTGATGGCGATGGTGGCCTCACTTAAGCTTGATTTGAATCAGAGCTTGATGGCGCATATCGATCTGCATGAAACAACAGATACCGATAACTCAGAGTTCAGACCGGCTTTATCCGCTAGAGATGCCGTTGTGCATGATAACTGGAACATCCCAGATGGGTTCTATCTGGTGGGTGATAGTGAAAACCCTGGGGATGATTTTCAAACTGCGATTATTCATGCGGTTGAAAAGATCACGCACATAGCACCACCTGATGAGGATGGCAGATTGATCGGTGTGCCTTTTTCACAGCGAGGAGTCATCAATTATGCAACTAAGGCCTTGAGTCTTTGTACTGGCTTTAGTGATGCTAGCTATAACACCACCACAGAAGTTTACCCTGACAGTCCACGTTCAGATGATGAAAACTGTATTCTTGCTCAAGTTGAGGCTATTACAAGTGGCCTAGATTTTATTATTCAGGAAAGAGGGCTTTGACCAGCTAACTGACGTCTTAGATCTGAAAACGCAGCTATAGCGCTGCGTTTTTTGTGTCTAGGCTTTGAATGCTTTACCATACCCGCTTTTTGAGGTTCCTTGCCTCATCCCCTGTCTTTTCATTTTGATTACGTGGACCTTAGATTTTGCAGACTCTTGAACAACTTAAATCCGGGCAGTTAAGTGCGGTGACACGCCTACAACTTGCTGAAAACTTGTCGCAGTTTCCGACAGAGATCTTTGAATTAGCAAACACCTTAGAGGTGTTAGATCTTTCTAATAATCAGCTTGATAGTTTACCCGATGATTTTGGATGTCTAAAAAATCTTAAAATTTTATTCCTATCAAACAACCGCTTTACTCAACTTCCGAGTGTGATAGCCAATTGTCCAAAGCTTGAGATGATAGGCTTTAAAGCCAATCAAATAGTTTCAGTGCCTGAGCACTCGCTGCCAAAGCATACTCGCTGGCTCATACTGACCGATAATAAGCTGGATCGTTTACCAGACTCTATGGGCGATCTCTATCGTTTGCAGAAGTTGGCATTAGCAGGCAACAATTTGACAGCGCTGCCTAAATCAATGGCGAATTGTAAGCGTTTAGAGCTAGTTCGCTTATCCGCGAACCAATTCACATCGCTGCCAAATTGGTTGTTTCAACTACCAAGGCTCTCTTGGTTAGCGGTGGCTGGTAACCCGCTTTTTGCCAAATATAGCCCGAAAGACCTAACTGAAAGCAAGAGTGTTGGCCATGTAAAATTGATGGACATTGAGTTGGGTGAGCAGATAGGTGAGGGCGCATCTGGGGTGATTTATCGGGCTAAATGGTTATCTCAACCACAATGGCTAAAGGGTCAGCCACTTGATATCGCAGTTAAACTTTTCAAAGGTGATGTGACCAGTGACGGTTACCCTAGCGATGAATTGGCCAACTGCTTACAAGCGGGAGAGCATCAAAACCTTATCAAGGTCATTGCTCAAATTGATGATGGTGGACAGCTTGGTTTAGTCATGGATCTTATTCCGTCGAGTTTTGGTAACTTAGGATTGCCGCCCTCTTTAGTTAGCTGTACTCGTGATACCTTTACAGGGCAAACTGAGTTTAGTTTAGATACCATTGTGAATGTGGCCAAACAGATGTCTGAAGTGATGGTTCATCTGCATCATAATGGTGTCAGCCATGGCGATCTCTACGCCCATAATACGATGTTAGAGAAAGGGCAAGATAACGAAGTATCTCAGGACGCTGGCAGTAAGGACTGGGCATTGTTTGGTGATTTTGGTGCGGCTTCGAACTTGTTGCTATTGCCAACAATCCAGAGAGAAGCAATGGAGAGCATTGAAGTGCGTGCTTTTGGTTGTTTATTGGATGACATGCTCACTCAAACAAAACTCGAAAACAGTGAACTGTTTGATATGCTAACGAGCCTGAGTCAAGCTTGTATGCAAGCACAGCTTCATATGCGTCCGAGTTTTGCAGAGATAACCACAGCGCTACAAGCCTTCCATCATAAAGCACAAGACTTGGCTGACTTAGTCGTTTAGCTTAAAGGTTAACTTTAATAGCTTAGATAATTTTTGGGTTTCGGAAACCGAAAACCCAACAAACCCAATGGGTGTTTGGCTATCTAAGCTATTAATGACTTTATTGGCATTGTCCTCGCCAAACCCGCCGCACAGCTCAATGACTTGAACTCCCTCTTTGATTAAGTCGTTGGCAACAGTCACTGCATCTTCAACAGATGATACCCCTATGACTTGGGTTTTAAAGTGTTCATTTTCCATTACTGAGCGTTGTATTTTAGGTTGATAGCCCTTAGCGAGTACGATGAAACCATAATGAGTTAACGTCATTTTTTACCGCCATAATACCGTCAAGAATACAGTCCTACGTTAACTCTCATCTTCATTTATTTTTTTCTCATAGCCCTTTGGCGGCGGTGTCCAGCCTCTTTCGACTTTCGCCTGCTCATCAAAATGCTCACTCTTCATTGCTTTAGAAATAGCAGTTTCCAGTTCGATAAACAGATCCCTGAAATGGGTGTTGTATTTACTGTCTTCGCTGTTTGTCTTCCACATTTCGTAGAGGGAGTCTTTATAACAAAGCTCTAGTTCTCGTAGGGTGGCTTTTTTCTGTTCGGCTTTAAAAGGGTGGACGCCTAAGGATATCAGCGCTTCTTTGCCCAACTCTAAGGCTGAGTGATAGGTTTCACTGACAATAAAATCAGCCCCAGCAAGCTTTAGTTCGAAATGGTGGCCTCTATCAAAGGCGCGAGCAAATATTTTGACCTTAGGGTAGGTGTGTTTTATATACTTGGTCAGCTCTACTGCGCGCTCATTATTATCAATGGCGATAACAATCATGCTGGCATCTTCTATACCTGCGGTGTGCAGTAGATCGGGTCTAGTGGCATCACCATAGAAGCTTTTAACATTGATCTTCTTCAGGTTTTCAACTTGTGATATTTGATGATCCAATACGACAGTTTCAATTTTATTGGCGCGTAAAAATCGATTGACCATTTGACCAAAACGACCGATCCCTGCAATGATCACCGTGCCTTTTTCTGTTATCTCATCGGCTTCTCTGTCGTTTTCCGTATGTTCAAATCGCGGCAATATAATCTTATCGTAGAAGATAAACAGCCCTGGGGTAAGGAACATAGATAGCGCGACAACCAGTGATAGCATTTGCGCTAAATCACTTGGAATAACATGATTTTGTACCGTAAAACTCAGCAGCACGAAACCAAATTCGCCGGCCTGAGCTAAGCTCAACGCAAACAACCAACGGTCACTGTTTTTAATCTTAAAGATAAATGCTAAGCCGAATAAAACTAATGCTTTAACTATCATGACGCCAGCGGTCAAGCCCAGCACTGGGCCGATATTGCTGGCGAGTACACCAAAATCGATACCTGCACCAACGGTGATAAAGAAAAGGCCTAACAGTAGTCCTTTAAAGGGTTCAATATTGGACTCAAGCTCATGGCGAAACTCACTGTTAGCCAGTACTACACCCGCTAAAAAGGTCCCCAGAGCAGGTGATAGACCCACAAGGCTCATGAGTGCGGCAATGCCAATGACCAGCATCAGTGCGGTTGCGGTGAATATTTCACGCAGTCCAGAATTTGCCACATATCGAAATAGAGGTCGACTTAAGTAGTGACCGCCAACGACGACAATAGCGATAGCAAGCAGTAAGACAATTCCGTACGTCCAGCCTGGAAGGCCTGCCACTAAAGACAGTTCTTCATGATGCTCGGCGGCTTGGCCTGCAATGGACTGTGCCTTTTCAATTAACTCAGGCAGCGCCAGTAGCGGGATTAAAGCTAACATCGGGATCACGGCGATATCTTGAAACAACAATACTGAGAAAGCGTTTTTACCGCCTTCAGTTTTAGCGAGGTCTTTTTCACTAAAGGTTTGCAGGACAATGGCGGTGGATGAGAGCGCAAAAATAAGACCGACGGTCAGTGCAACGCTCCAGACTAAGCCAAAATAGAGCCCTGCAGCGGTGATGACTAAGGTGGTTAACCCTATTTGCAGTCCCCCTAATCCGATAAGTTTGTTACGCATATCCCAAAGCATACGTGGCTCAAGTTCTAGGCCAACGAGAAAGAGCATCATCACCACACCAAATTCGGCAAAGTGTTGTAATGTGTTGGTTTCGTTGCCGACAAGTCCAATAATGGGCCCAATAACAACACCGGCAATGAGATAACCTAAGACTGAACCCAGTCCGAGTCGTTTTGCCAGTGGTACGGCAATGACTGCGGCGCAGAGGTAGATAAAGGCTTGAATAAAGTAAGCTGTCATGGCGTTTTGTCTTCCTTAATTCTTATTATGCTTGGATCAATGTCGCCAAACTTTTATTTAACTGTGGTAGTGCTTTGGCCTGCTCTATATCGAGTTTATTATTCGATAATGCATTGAGTAAGGTATGCAGCTGATGCACATGTTCGTGAACTCGATTTTCCTCTACCGCATTACGAGCACCAAATAGAACAAAGGGAGCCAAGTACTCCATTCCTGTTAAAAACGCTGTTTGCTCCATCGGTCGAAGTAGTTCTCGAATCGTAAAATGGTTAAAGCCCTCCTGTTTATAAGCATTTTCGCCGCCGCCGGCAGTAATAGCGCAAAGGAATTGTTTACCTTTCAGTGCTGTGCCATTAGTGCCATAAGCGAAACCATATTCGAGCACGAGATCTTGCCATTGCTTTAAGATTGCAGGAGTCGAGTACCAATAAAACGGGAACATAAAGATGATCACATCATGTTCGGTGAGCCTCTGTTGTTCTTTGTCGATATTGATATGAAATGTTGGGTATTCACGATATAGGTCGATAGCGGTGACATCACCATGTTGCTGGCACTCAGCAAAGAGTGGTTTATTGACTTCTGAACGTTCTTGGGAAGGGTGTGCAAACAACACCAATATTTTCTTTTTTGCCTCGGGCATTATACCGATCCTTGTACCTTTTAAGATAAACCTACGATAAATTAGCATAGGTTTGTGTGTGGGATAACCTATTTATAAGATGAGAGACTAAAATTAATGATTCGCTCTTTTTTAGTTGAGTATAAGCTAAATGACTGGCTAGCTAGCCGATAATGCTAACTTAGTTGCTAAGTAAGTCCCATCTGCAATGCTTTAAGACCGCTTATCTGTGTTTCCATTGAGGTTATATTTACGCTTGAAAACCTTAACTCTCTAAATCACATTTATGAGCCAAGAGGCTACCTAGCTCACTTTTTTGGGGTGGCCAAATATGCTATAATGCGTCCCAATTGATTGTTGGCACTTGCTAAAAGCGCCATAATTTTATTTGTGTCGGTATTATTTTGCCGTGCAATTTTTTTGATTTCAGATAGATAAGATTAAGATGACTAGAGAACTATTAAAGCGTTGTGATAGTAAGTGTGAACTGTGTGGTAGCGAGTCAAAGTTAGCGTCTTTTGAGCTTCCAGACTCACAAGGTTATGGCGATGCACGTATCATGATTTGTGACACTTGTACTGGTCAAATCCAAGATCCAAGCAGTATCGATATGAACCACTGGCGTTGTCTGAATGACAGCATGTGGAGCCCAGTACCTGCAGTGCAGGTGATGGCTTACCGTATGCTTAAACAGATTAGTGCAGAAGCGTGGGCGCGTGATCTACTGGATATGTTGTATCTTGATGAGCATATGCAAGCATGGGCAGAAGCGGGCATTAATGAAGTTGATGAAGACTTCGTGCCTCATAGAGACAGCAATGGTGCCATCATCGAAGCCGGTGATAACGTGGTTATCATTAAAGATCTTAACGTTAAAGGCACCACCTTTACAGCTAAGCGTGGCACGACAGTGCGTGGTATCTCATTAACAAGTAATCCAGAACATATCGAAGGTCGTGTTAACGGCACTCGTATCGTTATTCTGACTTGTTTTGTTAAGAAAGTGCCTGCTGAAGAAGAGTAATATACTCATATTCACCATTGCTCTTAGCAGAGTGATGGAGATAGATTAAACCGCTGTGTTCTTATTGATCATGGCGGTTTTTTATATGTAGAATTAACGTTTTATAAAAGAAGGGAAGTTGATGAAAATTTGGGTTGATGCCGATGCCTGTCCAGGTGTGATAAAAGAGATCTTATTTCGAGTTGCTGATAGAGCAAAAGTGGAAGTGACCTTAGTGGCCAATCATTCGATACGTATTCCCCCTTCACGTTTTATCACTATGGTGACAGTACCATCGGGCTTTGATGTGGCCGATGATGAGATCGTTAAACGTTTGGAAGCCGGTGACTTAGTGATCACTGCCGATATCCCATTGGCATCGGAAGTGATCGACAAAGGCGGTGTGGCGCTCAATCCACGCGGCGAGCTTTATACTGAGCAGAACATTAAGTCGATACTTAATATGCGTGATTTTATGGATACCATGCGTGCCAGTGGCGTGCATACTGGTGGACCAGCCGCGATTGGTGCCAGCGAGAAGCAAGCATTCGGTAACCAGCTAGACCGCTTTGTGACTAAACACCATAAGCCCGTTTAGGCCATGCGATAAGTTGAGGTTGGCGAGCTAAAGCTGGATACTGAAATGCGTTCGGTAGATGTGGAAATAAAACTATTCCTCTTGCTTTAAAGTTAATTAAGCCCTGATTTAATCAGGGCTTGTTCACTTTTGATTTGGTTTTATTGATTAGAGCTTATTCAGTATGAAAATCGACTTACCAGCGCTATCTAAAAACTCAAGATTATCGGTCTTCATTTCGGCAGTCGCAACAAGGGGCATTGCTTTATCAATTAACCCTGCTTGGCGCATAAGTGACTCTGGGCACATCATTCTTGTTGAACCCGCAGGCATTAACTTAACCTTGTCACCTTCCACGGTATAGCTCCCAAAAAAATTATTGCAGCTATTATTTCCAGCAATTTTCCCCCCCGCTAAAAAGCTGAGGTTAGCAGGACTCACCACCGTAGGCGTTCCCATAACGGACTCAACTTGCCAATCTCCGAGGATAAAACTACGTAAGTTATCCCCACTAGACATGGACTGACAACCTGATAACAACAACACGATAATGCAGCCAACAATTTGCTTATTCATTATTTATCCACCTAATTAGTCATACTCATTTGCTCACTCTACACATCAATAGGTAGAGTTAACGATTATACCAACTAGATTAACTATATGAATATAAAATATATTTAATGTGATTGGTATTCCCCCTGTCGAGCAGGAGATGCTTGTTCTAGAGGAAGGTCACTAGGGATAGTATATTTTCCTCGGCTAAGGATTCATCATTCCTTAGTCGTAAATTTCATCTAATGCCTTGTCCTCGTTTATCGCTTTACGCTGTCTTTAGCGTTTAATCTTGATTCTATCAGCGTCATTTCTGCTCTTGTTCACATATATTCCCCTTATTTTATCTATCCGTTAGGTTTATTGTTCTTAATTTCAGCCTAATTAAGGCTCGGCTTAATCAGATCGTGGTCACGAATTGAACATGTATTTCAATTGTTTTTCTTGAAGTTTATTTTTATTTAGCATATTTTCAATACATCGATAAGACTTAAGTTTGGTATCCAAACAAATGTTTGGGCGTTAAATCTGGATAATAATAATGACAGAACGTGAACATCAGATATTGGCAATACTTAAGAAAGACCCGCTCATCGCACAACAAGATTTAGCCGATCGGCTGGGTATAAGTCGCTCTGCCGTTGCCGGTCATATCATGAATCTCACCCATAAAGGGGTTATTCGAGGTAAGGGGTATATCTTGGCAGAATCTCGCTATGCGGTCGTGATCGGTGGTGCGAACATGGATATTCTTGGTCGCCCTTTCGATACCCTACAAATAGGGGACTCCAACCCTGGCAGCGTGACCTGCTCTCCTGGCGGTGTCGGTCGCAATATTGCTGAAAACTTAGCGCGTTTAGGTTCTCAAACCCGTCTGCTCAGTGCTGTGGGAAAAGACACTTATGGCCAAGCCATCATCGAACAGTGCCAGCAAGCGGGGATCGATATGTTGGGCTGTTTACAGCTCAATGATGCATCGACCTCGACTTATTTATCGGTGCTCGATGGTGATAGCGATATGCATGTGGCCATCAATGATATGGCCATTTTAAATCGTCTTAGTGTCGAAGTACTTCAGGCTCAGGAAGAGATGTTAAGGCGTGCAGATCTGCTGATTTTAGATGCCAATCTCTCAGCACCTGCTCTGGAGTATCTGTTGAGTAATTTCGCAGACAGACCTATTTTTGTCGATACGGTGTCCTGCGCCAAAGCGAAGAAATTGAAACCTTTTCTTAATGCGATTCATACGCTAAAGCCCAACCTTAAAGAAGCTGAGCAACTCTCAGGAATATCTGTCACAAATCATAGTGAGCTGCCGAGCTTAAGTGATTGGTTTCACCAGCAGGGCGTGCAACGCATCTTTCTAAGCCTAGGTGCTGATGGTGTTTTTTATAGCGATGGTGTAAACCAAGCGCTGATCCCAGCAATCGATATCCCTATGGTCAACGCCAATGGCGCTGGCGATGCATTCCTTGCTGGGTTAGCTCATGGCTGGCTGCAAGAGTGGGATATCGAACAATCAACCACATTTGCTATGGCCGCCGCCGTTGTGGCGCTTTCACATCTTGCGACCATCAATCCGAACATGTCTGAAATGTCAGTTAATCGCGTTATCAAGGAGTCTATATGTTAGAGCAGTACCTAGATATTAACCCTGAAGTTGCAGCCGCACTTGCCGCTGGTAAACCTGTTGTCGCACTAGAGTCGACCATTATCTCTCACGGTATGCCTTATCCGCAAAATGTTGAGACGGCTCTGCGTGTTGAGCAGATCATCAGAGACAATGGCGCAATTCCAGCAACGATAGCGATTTTAAAAGGGCGTTTGAAGGTGGGCATGACCCCACAAGAGATCGAGTATTTAGGTAAGGCTGGCTTAGATGTCATTAAAACGAGCCGCCGTGATATTCCTTTTATTGTCGCTAAACAAGTCGATGGTGCAACAACCGTGGCGTCGACCATGATCTTAGCCAATATGGCTGGCATTAAAGTCTTTGCCACCGGAGGCATTGGTGGTGTGCATCGCGGTGCTGAGCAGACGTTTGATATTTCAGCCGATCTACAGGAGCTGGCTACAACCGATGTTGCTGTGGTGTGTGCCGGCGTAAAGTCAATTTTGGATATAGGTCTGACACTTGAATACCTTGAGACCCAAGGTGTGCCGGTTATCGGACATCAAACTGATACATTGCCAGCCTTTTATACTCGCGAGAGTGAATTTGGCGTTGATTACAGACTTGATACTCCTAAACAGATCGCAGATGCGCTAAAAGCTAAATGGGCCATGGGACTGAAGGGCGGGGTAGTGGTAGCGAATCCTATTCCTGAAGTGCATCAACTGGATCGTGCTATGATCGATGAGGTGATTTTAGATGCGCTAGCCCAAATGGAGCAGCAAGGCGTATCGGGTAAAGCATCCACGCCTTTCTTGTTAGCTAAAGTGGCTGAAAAAACCAAAGGTTCAAGTCTTAAGGCCAATATTGAACTGGTCTTTAACAATGCCAAGCTTGCTGCCGAAATTGCTGTTGAGTACGCTAAGTAAATAGCGGAACCATCAATTTACAAAAGCGCCTCAGGGCCTGACGAATCCCCACAAAAAGAGATGAATAAATAATGAGATAGGTGAAATAGTGAGGAACATTCATGGCATTTGGTGATCAAATTTATCGCCAAACAAAAATTACCACGAGTAAATGCCAT
>NZ_VKGK01000005.1 GCF_007197645.1 Shewanella hanedai | reverse complement strand
TATCAGGAGGAGCGTCCTCTCACGATTCAGCTCCCGTCCAATGGACTTCGTTACATTGTCAGACTCGCTGCTTTATTCAGAGTCTTAGGGTCATCTAGTGATACAGATGGTTCACTCTTATCGCGGTGAACAGCGCTTCATACGACCTCAGGTCGCACGGACAGAAACGATTTAGAGTTAAAACTCTGAAAATGACTATTGGCATAAATGAAAGTATGTTGATAGTAGTAGCTAACGCTTCACTCACCGAAATTTTTAGAGGAAGAAGTGAAGCATAAAATCAGGAAGTCTCTCAATAAAAACATCCAGTCAGCTTAACTGACTGGTATTAGACCTATTTATTTAACGCATAACTCTAAAATCAAATATCTGGCATTCAAGTTATAGTCCTTTGTCATGCTCCCCAGCATCAAAAAACATCGTAAATACAATATCGATATTGTCTTTCTCGTAATGTATACGTTTGGATGATGGCCTCGGTGTTACACGAAGGCGTCTTTCATTCTTTTTCCCCTCAAGTGCTTCATCTTGCAAGCAAGGGTCTTTACTAGTTTCAAATGAATTTAGAATTAGTCTACGTGCCACAGATATCAAAATCTTATCTCGGCTTTCAACTACTTTAGATATTTTTTTTACAAAACCCTTTGAGAAACTAAAGTTAAATAGAACTGCTTTATTATCTAAGTCTCTTTGTATTTTCATCAGCACAGCTTTTCTGAATAACAGTTCGTCACCAGAACTAGCAGGCCACATATCATTTTCAATATTAATATTTTTTAGAAAACAATCCTTTGAAATGATGTAATTAGGTGATGGGGAAAGCTGTGTACTACCATTGTTAAAAAACCATGTTTTACTAGGTATATTGCTCTGACCGAGACATATGACAGGAGTGTAGCCGGAAGAGTATAATTCTGGGATCATATTACAAAACTCATCATAGAAATCAGCTCGATCAACAACAAGCTTCGGAATAATTGTGCAATTACCATTACTTGGACTGATATATTCAAAATTATGACGTAGCTTCTTGTATATGACCGGGATTAGGCTTTGAGACCAAGTTTTATCTTGTTTCCAAGGTAATCTATGAGGTGGTTCCCACATTAGCTCATCCATTAATTCTGTCCAAGCTATAGTCATACCTTCTTCTTCATCAATCGACGATATTATATCGAAGAAATGCTCTAGGTACTCATCGCGAAGTTTTTCATCTTGCCAGGTAGATTCACATACAGATAGCAAACTCGGATCTATCAAAGCATAACTCATTGTTCTTTAGCCCTTTGAATTTTTCTTCTTTTTATTCCAGCAAGTATGATTTGTTCTTGTTCATTTGCTGTTTGATCAAAGAAACCATTAGGCCAATTTACTATACCTTTGTGTGGATCTATCTTAACCTCCTCAACAAAAGCTCCAGAAGAGTTATTTGATACGAAGTTAATTGAAATCATCTCTTCAAAATTTTCATTTTCAATTATTCTTCTAATAAGACGATTAACAATATGATCACTATGTGTTTCAATGATTAGTTTTTTTCCTGAAAGTGCTAAAGAAATAAAATAATCAGCCATTTTCATTTGTAATCCGGGGTGTAAATGAATTTCTGGTTGTTCTAACAATAAAGTCCCGGATGTATTCATCCTTAGACCTTCAATGAGAATGGGGAATATTTGACTTACGCCGAAACCTACATCAGCAATATTAACACTAGTTCCAGCACAAGAGTTAGCTTCCATCTCTAGACGAATGATCTCACTTTGAAAATCAGGTCTAAAACCAGAAATACCCATGAAACTCATCCAATAGTTTATTTCTTCATGCAAAGTTGTATCTGAATTATTGTGAAAAACGTTTTCTGATTCATTAAACCTAAAGCACGAATGGTTTAATGATTTATTCTGTTCAGTTTGATAAATATAAGCAGCGTTCTCACCTTTCGTGCCAATCTCAAGAACTTCATTTTCATATATATATCTTCTTGATGGTTCTTCCCTTAATGGTCCTATATAACTTATATTGTTATTTATTTTTACTAGAAAATCATCCATCAATCGTAAAAAATTCAATACAGAAAATGGAGCTGTTTTGTATTGATTAATAGAACCACTATTATTTATAGAGGAATTATTACTCCCGACATGAATTATAGGAAATAGATTTTCATATTTCACAAGGACTTTTTCAATCGAACCCATTTTATAATTTTTATCACTTGGCATATTAAAATTTGGAAGGTTAATCCAATTCAGTCTAGATGTAATGCCATTTTCGTGACTAACTATTCTTAAGCCTGGCCCATGAGTTATCTTACCCGATAAATCAGAAGTGGATATTTCAATTTTATATTCAGAAATATTTGCTGTTTTAATATAACCCTTGTCATCTTTTGATGGTTTTATTTTTATATAAAATGTAACTGTATGAGTAGAGCTTTTTAATTCTTTGGATTTCCTAGGCAGCAGATGAAAAAGAATTTGACGGCTACTTATCGTTCTAGTACCGCCATTTAATTTTAAAAAATCCTCTCGAGTAAACGTATACTCATATTTTATAGCTAACTCCTCTTCAGAGTTATGCCCATGAATAATATTATGTACATCCCCTAAATGTACATACTTTCCGTTTAATAAAATTGAATTATTAGGAGTTCTACTTTCTTTGGTTTGCTTTAATAGTAAAATACTTTGTAGAATTGAACTTTTTCCACAACTGTTTTCTCCACAAAGAATAGTGATCGGTTTTATATTAAGATTATCTAAGTTTTTAAAGCTTTTATAATTTTTAAGCTGTAAATCTGATAGCATCCCTATGTCCTAAGTGTCAATAATTATGATTAAGCACATGATAACATTAATTTAAATGTTTCCATAGGCATATGCAGACATTGGTAAAACAGCTAATACGGTATAGTTATTTTCTTACATTACCCACGACCATATTTACTGATCAGTATACGAGCTACCACTCGGGTAGCTTTTGTATCGTAAAAAACGATGAACTGGATATGAATGAGTATTTGATCTAACAAAACATGGGGCAGAAACGTCTTAGAGTGATCGTTCTAAGACGTAACTGGATTGAAAAATTAGGACTCAAACACTCAAAGCAGCCCGAAGGAATATTTGCACTAACTTTGCTTGTTAATTTCCGACTATGATTTTGGTTTCGTGAACAGTACTAGCAACCCTAAAATTATGTCTCCGAACACCCAAAATCCCATAATCATACTAGTGCCAATTGTCGCACCAATTGCAGCTCCTGTTTGCGCCGCTTCGCTATCAGAAGTTGAAACAACTTCACCAACTGAGCCAAAATACGAAAATAGTAAATATGTCATGAGGACATTAAATAATATAAATACCCACTTGAATAGCTTTCCAAAAAAACCTCTCTCGAGTTTGAGAATTTGAAAGCCACATCCTGTACATTTAAGTGCTGAATCACTTACCTGAACTTCACATTCAGGACAACTTACTAATGCCATTTTTATATTCCTTTATATAATGATTAATCAATTGTTCAGTTAATGCACTATCAAGTGAAAGGGTGTTCAACGCAATACCAATGCTTCAATACATCACCCTAATCACAAAAGTCAACGCATGGAAAATCACACGCGCAGCCTATCCTTGTTTCGCTATTATCAAGTCAACAAAATTGATTGTCTTGATATAGACGTCTTTACAAGCAGCCTGTAAACACCTTAATATCAGAAGCTTACAGTATTACAGGTGGATTTACGAGTACTCAACTCCAGTTTTTTGCGCTCTTTTCACACAGGTTAGCAGTGAAAAGTCCTAACTAAGTATCTAGTACATTCATGTCATAGTTGCTCGTACAATCGATAGGGAAATTTCAACACTTGATCTGCGGTACACATCCCCATCTAGTTGTGTACTGTGGCGTGAGTAGATCCCTTCTCATGGTCCATTTCTGCTCAGTGCCTTGAGCCGCTAAAAAAAGTGTATCGGTTCCGAAACGTTGATTAATACCATCATAGACATGCATAAGTGCAGGGTTAGATTTTGATGCATTAAATAGATCTAACTGAGCATTATAAGTACTGGCTAAATCAATCAGGCCCACACCGATTCGATAGTAACGAACGCCTGGGCGATAAAGCTGACTCACCGCATTAGAGACTGCAGCGGTTATTTCTGTTGTATCGTCTGTAGGGCAAGGGAAATGAACAGTGGTTTTAAAACTCAGTGGATTAAAGAAATATTCGATTTAATTAAATATCACTGATTAATTTACGCCACCAACAAGTGTAAGTCACAAGTACCGTTTAAATAGAAAATTGAAGCACATAAAGCCAACTTTGAGTAAAAAACAGATCGCACATTGACCAACCAACCTTTTTTACGGTAGGTTAAACCAGCAGGATAAAATAAAAAGGAGATTAGAAGTATGTCAAAAAAAATTATACTAGGACTGATGTTAAGTTCAGTATGTTTTAGTTCGTTTGCGGATACTATTGAATGTGTTTCATTGGAAGAAAATACAACCTTAGAAATGGAGCTTAAAAGAAGTGAAAGCTATGACAATTGCTTTTCACTAGGCAATATCCCACAAAATACACCTGTACAATTGCTAGCTTATTCAGGAGACAATATAAAAAACAAAATAACATTGTTTGATTTAATAGAAGGTGGAACCTCTTCCTATATAGCTGAATATAATTCAGCTATAGATGGAGGCAATGCGGTTCAGTCCAATACTACAAATAAGAAATTGGCTGTTAAAATAATACCTACCTCTTACCTTAATTCGAATAAGAACTTAACGATCACTTTTCTAATGGTCGATAGTACGGCTCAAGTAATAATAGACTTTGCTGATGGTGAAGTAGTTTACACGCCTCCTCCTCCTAGGGAAGATGAAAGACGTTGTAGAAGGGGGGATCGATATTGTGAAGAGCCTTAAATTAGCAATATTAATACCCCTATTATTTGGAAGTGGTGTAGTACATGCTTCTTGTACACCCGAACAAGAATCACCTGCAGGAAAACCTGAAAACTTCGATACTAACAAACATTTAAAGCAGTTTGACAGAGCTGGTGTGGCAGCATCTAGACTTCCGAATGGGGGACTAGCAGTGAGAGCAAGTGTAATGGCATCTATGTTTGCTCCTCATCGTAAATATGACCTTAAAAATAATCCTAATTATATGTCTTCTCAGGAGTTCGGTAATTGGTTTTATGGTGCAGCTGCTGCTCAAATGGGGTTTAATAGACAGGAAGCTTTAACTGCTGGAGCTATAGTGCAACAATGGCAAAACTACGATAATACAAACCATCCCGATGCTGGTGATGTTAGTAGGCTAGCCTCAAATATCGTACATGCAATTAGTACAGGTGAAGGTGATAATCTTGACGATGCAGCCCCTATTGAAGGTGGGCATAGCTATTCTAAAGATGTTTATGAAAATGATCCTGATTCCGACTCTAATTCTGACTCTTGCGATTCAGATGATTCATCAGACAATAGTTCTGGTGGTGGCGGTGGCGGTGAAGGTAGTTACTCTGGCGGCTGGGGTAGCAGTGGTTCTTTCATTGGTGCTTCAGGTTGCTACGGTAATTGTGGTGGAGGTGGAGGTGGCTCAGTGACAATTACTGATTTTCCAAAACTACGGAAGTAGAAAATGTAAAAAAACGAGTTGCCTGTTACAATGCAGTCAACTCGTTTTTTTTAACCTGAGATTATATGATTAAGAAATATTTAGGTTTTTTACTTGTGTTGTTACCAGTATTAATTGGTACCCTACTATCCTTGAGTAACCTTGAATACTCTTGGTTTTACTCTGAAAAATATAAGTTATATGATTTAATATATTCAACCGCATGCTTATGTATAATTATAATAGGTATAGCTCTATTATCAAAAAAGAGAAATGCTAGTTTAAATATTTTATTCCTCATCTGTTTCATTGTTTATCAAACACTTGGATGGAATTTTGATACTAAACGTTATATTTCACTTATTAAACTAACTCCCTCTACAGATATACTAATTGTACCGTACGATGGAGGTGCTTTCTCACCAACAAGCTTTGTCAACTTAGAGGTGTCCGAGAAATGCTATATGTTTTTTAGAAGGAGCTCAGTGATTAAAACCTTTGAAAATGTGGCTGATGCTAAGTTATGGTTAAAGGATAGTAAAACAATTGGAATTGAATTACTGACTTACTCTAAAGAAAAAATTATTGAAAATGTTAATATTGAAGATATTTATAGTGATAAACCAGACCTATCACAATAACCCAACGACATAGTACTAACCTTTGTTAATTATAAACTAGGTTACGCCCCAAAATTAATGTATTACATTTGTAATACATTAAAGCCGTGAGTCGACGGTGTATTCTACAAACCTGCGGTTTTACACCGGCTAACTACAACAGGATTAGGGTTGCCTTGTTTCTTCTCAACACGTTTAGATCGCTTACACTCCCATGCTGAAACAGGATCTTGTCTGTCCCAGGCTTGCATCAGTTGGCGTTCGCGCTGCTGTTTACTCATTTTTCATTTTGAAATATGTATAACACTGTTAAATATAGATATTAAAATAAAGCAAAAAAAACACTGTACAAAAAATAAACTATCGCTATTATACCGCTCAGTTGTTCAGAGAGTTATTAAATGCACCAACAAGTACAAGTAAAACTACCACTACTAAAACCATGTTTTGTAGCCAGACGTTTCCCTTTTATTTTAGTGTAATATAATATAATTCAACAAGTTAACACTACGTTAACAACGTTATCGCTCTTTAATGAAGCGCTAATAACGTAAGCTGTTACTAAAAAAAAGGTCGCTAATAGCGGCTTTTTTTGTGTCTGCAGTAAAAGGAATTTGAATCGATCAGGGCAAACATAGGTAAACTCAACAACGGTATATAAATAGACCAACAAAAAAACAGTACCAATGTATTACATTTGTAATACATTTACCTACTATAAAACGTAGGGTATATGATAATAGCTAACAAGCTTTTGGACAGAAACGAGTCAAAGTTGAGGCTCTAAAAGATCATTAGCATTAGTTAAAGATTGCAATCAGAGATGCAGTAACACCTTTATATAACAAGCAGACGTACACCTAGAGCTCATTATGCTGCCCAGTCAGGAACCGGCGAGATTGATAAACTTGTTAAACATTTACGAACCACATGACTCCTTTAATGCAACAAAAGCCAATATGTGCATACCTTGGTGCCAGCGTTCTGGGTGTGCAGCAAGATATTTATCAAAGATTGCCGTTAATTGAGAACCGTTCATACCAGCTGTACAGTCTTCAAATCTTCCCATGTTAGACTTCCGAACACCATAAAGTGGAGATAAAAGTATTCCATCCACTAGTCCCATGGAGTAAATGTTTTTGCTTCCATTATCAAAGACTCTAAACTCATTACCTTTAATGAAGCCATTTTGGATTAATACTGTGCCATCTTCTGAAGCAAAAGATTGACTAGCAAATACAATTAAGAAAAGCACGACCAAATATTTATAAATCAATGAATTTTCACCTGTGCATAACATTTGTATAGTACGCACTCGCGGTTTTCAAACCAATTTCCGAGGCAGTGAGTACACGTTAAGATATTGATAATAAATGATAACTATCTGTATTGCAAGTGCAGAACTTCACGTTTCAAACTAAAATAGATCAAGATTAGTCTTAGAATAAATAACTGTACCAAAACCTGGCTAAATGCAATTTAGTACATGTGCCGAGAATTGGGTTTCATTCAAGAAAGAGCTGTTTTGATTAGGTTGAAACGTCTTCGTCAACATAAAGGTGAGCGATGGTAAGCTGCATAGATACTATCGACGAAACTAGCCAGCTAACACATAAAAGGGGGGACGATTAGAAAGGTGATGTTCTACACAAACTCCACCCGCAATCCGTCTTACTGAGATCTTTTCAATTCCACCACGTTACTAGAAGGATCCTCAGGACTTTTGATACGCTGCAGTTGGTTCCACCAAATAGTGTAAGCTGCAGATTGTT
Source organism: Shewanella hanedai (assembly GCF_007197645.1). GTDB lineage: Bacteria > Pseudomonadota > Gammaproteobacteria > Enterobacterales > Shewanellaceae > Shewanella > Shewanella hanedai. The sequence goes on along the minus strand of NZ_VKGK01000005.1, from coordinate 218,025 downwards.
CCTCGATATAATCATGGTGGTCATAGATAGACTGCATACCGGTGAGTTTATGACCCAACATGGTTTCGGCCACTTCTGTGCGAGTAATTTTAGACATGCGGGTTCGCTGGGTTCTACGTAAATCATGCATACTCCAATACGGAAATTCCATGTTTGGCTCATTGCGCTTTATCCAGTTCTGAACGGTATACGCAAACCGAGAAACCTGCGATTTTTCGAACACTTCACCAACCAGACCCACAGAGTAAAATAAGTAATCAGTTTTTGATAGCTCTTTAAGCATCTCAATAATTGGCACGATTTCTTTAATTATTGGTCTGACAATTGAGTGACCTGATTTAGATCCAGTTTTGTGATTTTCAGGCGGGACAGTCCAAAGCAAGCTATCTAAATCAAAATGAGACTTTTTAGCTAGACGTAATTCATGGGAACGACAACCAAAAAATAACTCCATAAAAATGAATATACGTCTGCTAGGCTCCATATCACAAAACTCAATAGCTCTAAGCAGCACTGCTAATTCTTCATCGGTAAACACTCGCTTACGGGTGTTACGAGTAATATTTAGATCCTCTTTGGCTTCAATATTAGCCAGATGGTTAACTGTGATGAGTTTTCTTCTAACTCCCCACTTCAAAGCGCGACGACAAACACCAAGCCCTAGCCTTGCAGCGGACGGAACTGTACTCGCTAGCGACTCAAAGAGATCGAGCCATTTGCTCAACGTGATATGTTCTATGGGGTATTTACCGAGTTTAGGTAAGATATGTCTGCGGACTACGTTCTTATATTCAAGCAACGTATCTTCTTTAATGTTACTTCTCGTTATCTCAAATTTTGATTTAAACCACTCTTCAAAAAACACTGCTGTCGTTAGCTCATTCTTCTGAACAGCTTCATCACGGATAACAATACGAGGATCGAACCCTTTCTCGAGTTCAGCACGGTATGCAACGCAAACCTCTCGAGCAGACTTTAAGGTTACATTTGGATAGGAGCCGATTGAAATACGAATAGGCTTGTCTTGGTAACGGTATCGCATTTGAAAAGTAATTTTACCTTTCTTGCTAACCCTAACACTCAGCCCATCACGATCGCTTCGTTCAAACTCCTTTGATTGGAGTTGTCCGTTTGTTGTTTTTAACCAAGAGTCGATAATAGCCATAAGACCTTCTCTATCTAAAAGCTAAAATTCTGTACACAGTTTGGTACAAAAATCGTGAAGTACTATGGTACGCAATAAAACAGAGACTTTCTACAAAACGCTTATATGTCAGTCTTTTGAAGCAAATTTGGGACAAATTAGAACGCGATAAATCACGTTCTAAATGAATCATGTATCGTTTGTGCCATTTCTACACTAATACCAGGTACTTTTGCTAATTCAGACACACTCGCACCTTTCACTTCCTGTATCCCACCTAAATATTGCAGTAAGGCTTTACGACGTTTCGGTCCAATTCCATCAATCGATTCCAATGTTGATGTATTACGTGTCTTTTGTCGCTTATTTCGATGCCCGGTAATCGCAAAGCGATGGGATTCGTCTCGAATGTGTTGTATCAGGTGTAAAGCCCCTGAATCTGCCGGTAGTGTGAATGACTGTTCGTTTTCACCGTAAATCAAGGTTTCTAAACCTGGCTTTCTGCCCTCACCTTTTGCCACACCTATCAATAATGGAGACACATCTAAACGTGCAAACTTTTCATCGACAATTTTCTGTGCAATCCTCAACTGCCCTAATCCTCCGTCAATAAACAAAATATCAGGAATTTTTCCGGTCTTTTCGATCTTATCAAAACGCCGAGTGATCGCTTGCTTCATCGCACCATAATCATCCCCAGGTGTGACACCATTGATGTTATATCGACGATACTCTGCTTTATTAGGCCCTTCACGATTGAACACCACACATGAAGCGACTGTGCTCTCCCCCATGGTGTGGCTGATGTCGAAACACTCCATTCTATTGATGGGATTCGTCACTTCAATAGCCTCCTCTAATAGTAAGAAGCGTTGTTCAACCGTATTTTTATGAGATAAATGAGTGTTGACCGCATTAGTTGCATTGGTCACTGCTAGTTTTAAGTATTTAGCCCTTTCACTTCTGACTTGTGTTTTTATCTCAACCTTTTTATCCAGTGCTGCGCTGATTGCTGTTTCTAACACTGGAAGATCAGCAAAGTTATGACTCAGCAGTATCTCTTTAGGGATCGTTCTCTGGCTATCTGAATTGAGATAAAACTGCAGCATAAATGAACTTAGCACCTCATCTAGCTCCGTTTTAGCCGGCACAACGGGATAATAACTTCTACTGCCGAATATTTTCCCTGCGCGTATGAAGAGTAAATGAAAGCACGCAACGCCAGAAGCATAGTAAGCCCCAATAACATCCATATCCCCTGAAGCATGGGAGACTTCTTGTTGCTCGGTCACTTTTCTTAGCGCTGAAATCTGATCTCTGTACCTCGCCGCTAACTCAAACTCCAAGTCCTGCGCAGATGACTCCATTTTAGAGACAAGTTCAGTCATAACCAGCTGGTCACGTCCCTTTAAAAATAAGCTTGCTAGTTTAACCTGCTCGTTATATTCCTCATCACTGATTTTATCTACGCACGGTGCACTGCAGCGGCCGATTTGAAATTGCAGACAAGGACGTGATCGAGATTTGTAATAAACATCTTCACACTGCCTAATAGGAAAAATCTTTTGCAGCAAGTGAAGACTTTCTCTTACCGCACCACCATTGGGATAGGGACCGAAATAGGTCCCCTTATGACGTTTAGGACCACGATGATAAGCCAGCCGAGGATGTCGATGCTGGCTTAATAAAATATACGGGTAAGATTTATCATCTCTTAGCAATACATTATATTTGGGCATGTACTGCTTGATATAATCGTTTTCGAGCAGTAAAGCATCGGTTTCACTGTGGGTTAAAGTGACATCGATATTGGCAATGTGAGATACCAGTGCCAGAGTCTTAACGTTGGTAATATTCAACCTAAAATAAGAGCTGAGTCGCTTTCTTAGATCTTTGGCTTTGCCAACATAGATAACACTCCCACCATCATCATACATTCGGTATACGCCTGGTGATGTGGAGACACTTTGAAGAAACGCTTTTGAATCAAACTTAACAGACATAATATCCAAATGAACAGAGGTTAAAACTGGCCTGTATCTAACATTTTATAACGAATAGCCAAACGCGTAAGCTCTACATCACCGCTTATTCCAAGTTTGGCAAAAAGACGATAGCGATAGCTATTAACAGTTTTAGGACTCAAATTTAGCTGTTCAGAGATATCATTTACTTTTTCACCGTTTGTTATCATCATCATAATTTGTAACTCACGTTCAGAAAGCGTCTTAAATGGATTGTCATCAGTTTGATTAAACTGACTCAGTGCCATTTGCTGTGCGATTTCTGGTGATAAGTACCTTTGACCATGAGCAACTTGTCGAATAGCTTGTAACACTTCAGGAGGTGTCGCTCCTTTCGTCAAATAACCTGATGCGCCAGCTTGCATAACTTTTGTGGGGAAAGGATCTTCAGTATGAATCGTTAATACGATTATTTTCGCATGAGATTGATAGCGTAGGATTTTTCTTGTCGCTTCAAGACCTCCAATTCCAGGCATATTCATGTCCATTAAAATAACATCGGCTTCGTTATTCCGGCTCCATTGTACGGCTGTTTCACCATCTCCAGCCTCGCCAACCACTTTGATTCCCCGTTCATCTTCTAGAATACGTCGTATCCCAGTTCTGACTAACTCATGATCATCGACTAAATATACAGAAATCAAATCAAACCTACCTTCGATGTAAAGCGATGAACCAGACACAATCCAGCATCATATTAATACGTAATTTAGCCCATATACTAACAATAAGAAAGTGCTAAATCTAATTCCCAAACCTTATGAATTATAAGTAATCAACTTAATTGCTGTTAATAATCATTGTCTTGAAAAACAGGTAAAAATACCGAATATATTCATCAAAAAAGACAGGGCTAGAATTACAATGGCGGTGAGACTTTGGCTTGTCACTAAAAGTTAGTTTGTATTAAGCAGGAAAGTAAAAACCCCAACATTTCTGCTCGGGCTGAATGTGGTTCTGTGATAGCAGACTTGGATAACAGGAACCCTAGTGGTTAACTGCTTAAAACGAAAAAAGGCTACTCTTCCGAGTAGCCTTTCATCTTAAATGTGGCGGAGGGATAGCTGACTTAAACAATAGGAACCCTAGAGTTCACAACAGCTTTGAAATGAAAAAGCCCCTAGCATTTCTGCTAAGGGCTTCATCTTAAATGTGGCGGAGGGATAGGGATTTGAACCCTAGATGGGCTATAAACCCATGCCGGTTTTCAAGACCGGTGCATTCGACCACTCTGCCATCCCTCCGAACGAGCGGTATAATAGCCGCACTTCTATAAGCTGTAAACTACTATCTTTCGATTAAGGCGTGAATGTTCATTTGATAATCAATCCTATGTAACCATGCATGGATAACTGATTCTAGATACTCGGAACACTAAGCTTCAACAGTTTTAAACCCAAAACGCTAGCATTTCTGCTAAGGCTTCATCTAAATGTGAAAAGGGATAGCAGACTTGGATAACAGGAACCCTAGGGTTCAAAAGTGTTAAAACGAAAAAAGGCTACTCTTTCGAGTAACCTTTTTTCTTGAATATGGCGGAGGGATAGGGATTTGAACCCTAGATGGGCTATAAACCCATGCCGGTTTTCAAGACCGGTGCATTCGACCACTCTGCCATCCCTCCGAACGAAACGAATAATATAAGCATCTCTCTTCCTTGTAAACTACTTTCCAAAGCAAAGATGTTAGTTGCTTAACTAAACCTCAATTCGAAGGTTTTTAATTCAGAATAGTCTCATAACATCTTCAAAGTCTGCTTATTGGCTACTAAGCGAAGAAATTGGATATGGGGTCAATCAAGCTGTGTTAATATCTGTCTATTACTAAACAATCAAACATTAAGTAGCGTCTGCTATATGAATTCTATTGCCATCCCAGTTTCTGCGTTGTCTCCTTGTCACAAGCTCCCCGCACTTGCTGGACTAAATCATACTCCTCAAACACTGTTGCTCGGACAAGAAAGAGTGCTAAATGCATTCGAACTCCTTTGTAAAACACCAAACCAACATATGTTTCTTGCTGACTTTGCAGGTGTAGATAGAGTCGAATTCATTAAGAGTTTAATGACTAGCCAAACGCATTTAGCTGATCAATATTTATTTAGTACAACTCCACACGATAACCAGCGTAACTTTAGCTGGTCTAGCCATTGTGATGACGAAAAGCTCGCGACTAAAAATCAAACTTACCAATATCTTTCTGGTGATATTAAGCGTGCAGATCTATTAGGCCGGTTTATCGACGACAAACAAAAGTCCGCGGCTGAAAACTATATTCCTGGTGCATTAACCCAGTGTCACTATCTGTTTATCTGTGCCGAGTCACTTTGGAAGCGCGAAGGACTCTGGAATCTGCTTCTGGATATATTGGCGAAAAAAGAGTTCAAGGTTCATTCGTCTCTTCCTGCCCTACCACTAAATTGTAAAATTATCTTAGTTGGATCTAACATGCAATTTAGTGTGTGTTGGGTAGAAGAAACAAAGTTTCCTCAACTCTTTCCAATCTTAGGAGAAATGGTCAACGAACTCGACTTGGCTCAGCATTCAGAAATTGAATATGCAACTTGGTTAACAGCCGTTGCAGCGAATGTGAATGTCAAACTGGATCAATCAGTGCTTACCTCGCTGTTTCTTTATAGCTCACGCCTTGCTGATCACCAGCTAAGATTCACATTATTGTCAGGACAAATCGGACAGATGCTTGCACAAGCAAAAGCATATAGCGTCTCGGAAATGATAACAGCTGAGGACTTCCAACTCGCACTAGAACAGCTACAGTTTCGCCATAGTGCGTCTGAAATGCTGTCAGCACAAAACTTTGATGATAAGTTCATCAGTCTCCCTACTGACGGACACATGGTCGGACAGATTAACGGCTTAACAGTACTCGATACCGTTGAGTATTGTTATGGCGAGCCAGCAAGAATAACCGCATCAGTCCATTACGGTGATGGTGAAGTCGCTGACATAGAACGAAAATCGGAACTAGCGGGTAATATCCACGCAAAGGGAATGATGATTCTATCTGCTTGTCTTTATCGAATTTTTGGTAAGGATGCCCCTTTACACCTGGACGCTAATATTGTGTTCGAGCAATCTTATCAAGAGATCGATGGAGACAGCGCTTCATTAGCCGAATATTGCAGTTTAATTTCTGCCATCGCTGAAAAGCCAATCAATCAAAGTATTGCCGTTACAGGTGCACTAGATCAATTTGGTCATGTACAGGCTATTGGCGGTGTTAATGAGAAAATTGAAGGCTTCTACAACCTCTGTGAACGGCGAGGGTTAACAGGTAGCCAAGGCGTGATCATTCCAAAATCAAATACCCAACAACTCAATTTAAATCTCAAGCTCATCGAATCCGTCAAAGCGGGTAAATTTCACCTTTATGCAATTGAGCATATTGATGAGGCTGTCGAGCTGTTGATGGGCATAAAAGCAGGCACACCAGACGAAGATAACGACTTCCCTGATGATTCATTATATGGAATAGTCCAAGACCGATTGGCTAAATTAGCTGGGTATCAAGATGAAGAAACAAGTTTTTTTGCCAAACTGCTCGAAAAAATGAAATTTTTCAGCTGATCGGAGTTGTTTAGCGTACACGTGTTCGCTAATCTTGGCTCCTCGAATTGCTGGAGTGAAGTAAAAAATGAGTAAAGCAGACAGTTTCAATAAACAAGATCTTATCGCCTGTGGCCATGGTAAGTTATTTAATGAGAACTCTCCTCGTCTTCCCATAGATAATATGTTGATGATAGACCGTATCATCAAGATTAATGCTGATGGTGGAGAATTTGGAAAAGGTGAAATTGTAGCTGAACTCGACATTAATCCCGATCTTTGGTTTTTTAAATGTCATTTTGAAACGGACCCTGTAATGCCAGGATGCCTTGGTTTAGATGCATTATGGCAACTCGTTGGTTTCTTCTTAGGCTGGGAAGGTGCTGAGGGCAAAGGACGAGCACTAGGAGTTGGTGAAGTGAAATTTACTGGCCAAGTGCTACCAGAAGCTAAAAAAGTCACTTATAAGCTTACTATTAAACGTAAGGTTTACCGCAAGTTAGTGATGGGAATCGCTGATGCCGTCATGGAAGTAGATGGACGTGAAATATATAGCGCTAAAGATCTGAAAGTAGGTATTTTTACTGATACCTCTTCTTTTTAAAAAATAAAATCAACAATTACAAATATAAAAATGCCCTCATAACTCGACTCTATTTAGTGTGTTGCGAGGGCAAGCTGCTAACTACTTGTTAAATAAGCCACTCAGTCGGCCATCTATCCCTTCTCGCCAGCCTCCTAACCATTGTGACTTAGAGTCTAGCATCGAATAAGGACAATGTTCCTTTGACCGACCTCCAACTCCAGCTTGAAACCCTTTCGAAAAAGCCCTATCTAAACGATCTCTTTTTTGTCTTTTCATGCAAAAACCCTCTGATCTAGATACAAAGAAGCAATAGCTTCACATACTATGAATAGAACTTTTTTAGACTAAGATCAATCAAAATCCGACCTCTTTTGGAGGTTATTTTTTAAGCTGTTGAGTTTTTTAAATAAAAAAAATCGAGGCAAATGCCTCGACTTTTTTATCACTTGAATCTATTTAAAGCGTCGGCGGAACCAAAGTAGAGGCAAAGCAAATAACCATGCAAAACTGGCAGCCCCTTTTCGTACATAGTTCTCATCTTCACCATTGTCATCAACACAGTTATTCGCAGCAAGCCAAGCTTCATCTGCAACAGCGCCATCAGTTTGAAGAACAACCATACGAGGAAGATATGAGGTAAGTGGGTCACCATTGCCATCTACAGCAAATACAGGCTCACCATTTTCTATCACTAGATTCCCGTTTGTATCAAGTTGGTACTGAGGTTTGCGAACAAAAGCAGTCCCCACTATGACACCATCTTCATTAATACTATTGGCTTCAACAACTTTAATGTCTTTTGAATAAGCCAACAACACACCACCACTGGTGACTTCAACTTTTTCACGAACCCATTCGTTGTCTGAGTTTTTCTCGAACCCTTTTGACTCACAGGTCAGCAGTTTATTTAAGTCATTGAACTCTGTTGCTTCTTTATCAAACAGAAAACCAGATTTAGGACGAGGCTTATCTTTCTCGTGAGTCGTCTCGATTGAACCAACCACTTGTCCTTTATCATTAATATCTTTAGGTTTACTGCCAAGATCTGATAGTGAATTGTAAAAATCATTCGGAGTTACAATTTTGCTATCAGGGTTGTTCGTATCAAAGTAAAAAAACTTATCACGAATATAACCTTCAATATATTGTTTGTAACTACCAACCAAAATGCCACTGTTGTTGATACCGTAAGCTATCGATTGATACCTATCATCTATCATTGACACCCAATGTGCTTGATAAGCGCCATCAACACCGTCTGGCGTCCAGTAAAAAGCATCAAAAGAAATTCGGTCGTCATTACCAGGACGTTTGTTATGCGAACGACCCACAACAACCCCGCTATCATTAATACCTAGCCCTTGAGCTGTATATGATGTCTCAGAAGTTGTCTCAAACCCTAGTGGCAGCGTTTGAGTACCAGCAACTTCACTACCGTCAGCGTTCAGCTCCCAAACATAGGCACGAACATGATAGTTAATTCGGCTATTACCGTTAGAGTCTGGATATTGCTCTTTTTGAATGCATATATCAGTAGGATAAGTATCCCCTGCTATACAGGTATCAATACGAGTTTTTGAATCATTGGTGAGCTCAGTACCCGCATAACCCACGACAAGATTAGCATTGTTAATAGCCGCCGCAACAGAATAACCACCGATATTGACTCTATCCTCATCATCGGCCGCACCTGGGGTGTTACTGCACGCTGTGTCCTTTTCATACCAAGTACAAGGAGGTGTTAATTGAAGCTCAGTCCCGCTCTCATCCTTGCTAAAACCACGCTCTTCAAATTCACGATAATACCAAAAATCCTGATCAGCATTTGTTCCGTCATAAGGTTCAGTTAGCTCTTTTGAGGTCATTGAACCCACTTTGGTACCAGTATCGTTAATGCCAAAATAATAGACATCAACAGAGTTGATGGTTTCTGGCACATCAGCATCAGTTAAACTTGGGTCGGTTGTGCTATTAACCGAATCAAACACGGGTAACCAAGGCTTTGCACTATCAAACTCACTGGCGATAAATGAGAAATTGTTAGCGATAATGGGTTTATCAATGGAAAAAGTGATCCTCTCTTCCGGCGCAATACCGTCTTCAATGTCGATAACACCGTCATCGTCATCTTCTGAAACAGTTAGCTTCTTTCTACCTTTAGCAATTGCAACCGACTCTCCATCAGCATTAATGGCCATACCATAACCATTTCGAGTCTTTTGCAGAGTACCAATCAGCTCAGCTGAATCTGAATCAGATTGGTAAACTTCACTTAAGTTTTTTATCTCATAAACTGGAGCCGCTTGCACTCCCTGAAGAGCACCAATTACGCCTACTGCTACTAATGATAGGGCTTTATCCAATGTAAACTTCATTAACGCTATTCCCTTACTAATTCGAGTTCTAATTATCGTTATTCGTATTACTTGAGCGACTCAAGTTCTTCCCATCGCTCAAAGCACACTTCCAACTCTTGTTCTTTTTGTGTAAACAATTCAAGTTGGATATTTATTTTTTCTTGATCCTGAGCATAAAACTCTGGAGCGCTAATCTGTTCTTGTAACGCTGCAACCTCTTCCTCTAACTGCTCCATTTTAGCTGGAAGCAATTCAAGTTCACGTTGTAATTTATAAGAAAGTTTCTTTTCCGATTTTACTTTCGACTCAGATTTAACCTCAAGAACTTCAACCTTAACAGGTTGGACAGTGTTTATCTCCTGAGGTTCCTGAGAATAAAAACGAGCACCTTGAGATACCGCATCTTGATAACCACCAACATACTCACTCCAACCACCATTACCAGTAAACCACCAACTACTGGTCACGGTATTGTCAATAAATGCCCTATCATGACTGACGATTAACAGCGTTCCTGGATAATCGGTCAGCAGAGACTCTAACAACTCAAGAGTCTCAATATCGAGATCGTTGGTTGGCTCATCTAGAATAATTAAGTTTGCTGGTTTTAATAGTAAACGAGCTAATAACAATCTGTTTTTCTCACCACCAGACAGTGCTTTAACCGGAGTTCTCGCTCTCATTGGCGAGAAAAGGAAGTCTTGTAGGTAGCTTAAGATATGCCTGTCTTGGCCATTAATCGTGACGGTCTTTTTACCTTCGCCAACATTCTCTTCAACTGTTTTTTCTGGATCAAGCGCTTCTCGATACTGATCAAAGTACGCGACTTCTAGTTTAGTCCCCACTTTGACAGTGCCTGATTGTGCTTCAAGCTGACCAATTAACAATTTCACCAATGTCGATTTACCACAACCATTTGGACCAATCAGTGCAATACGATCGCCACGCATTACCGCAGACGTAAAGTCTTTAACTAAGTTCTTATCTGGTAAATTATAGTTAAGCCCTTCAATATCAAAGACTAGCTTGCCTGAACGGTCTGTATCAGCAACGGCCATCTTCGCGCCGCCTTGACGATTAAGTCTGGCCATACGCTCATCTCTTAGGGCTTTAAGTGCACGCACCCTGCCTTCATTACGCGTTCGTCTCGCTTTGACTCCTTGACGGATCCAAACTTCTTCTTCGGCTAATCGCTTATCGAAGAGTGCATTCTGCTCAGATTCGACTCTCAACCACTCAGCTTTACCCTCTAAATATGTTTGATAGTTACCTGGCCACGAAGTGACTACGCCGCGATCAAGATCCACGATTCGAGTCGCCATTCTTGTAATAAAGCCCCTATCATGACTAACAAAAACGATAGCGCCTTTATAACTCATTAAAAATTGTTCAAGCCACTCAATGGTATCGATATCGAGATGGTTAGTTGGCTCATCCAACAGCAGTAGATCAGGCTCACTGACTAGTGCTCGGGCCAATGCGACTTTACGTTGCCATCCACCAGAAAGTTCAGTTAACGCACTGTCAGGATCTAAGCCTAACAATTCACAGTTCTGGTTGATTCGGCTATCAAGCTGCCAGCCATTAAGGTGATCGATATCCTCTTGCAGACGTTCCATCTGCTTAAGCATACGTTCCATTTGCACGGGATCGGCACTGCCAACATCATGAGCTAATTGGTGGTAACGTTCCAGCTTCTCGCCCACTTCTTGCAGACCCGCTGAAATATAAGAATAAACAGTACCAGGCTCTGCTTTAGGGGGATCTTGCTGTAAACGGCTTACTTTAACATCTGTCGCGATGTTAAATTCACCTTCGTCGAGTAAGACATCACCACTCAAGACTTTCATTAAGCTCGATTTGCCAGCACCATTACGGCCAACAATACAGACACGTTCACCAGCTTCAATGGTGAAATCCGCTTTTTGCAATAGTGGTGTGTAGCCGTAAGCTAACGAACCATTATTAATACGAACTAAACTCAAGTTATGCTCCTAAAAATTCTTTTAATGTATCGATATCAAAAGGCCAATTTAGCTCTTTGTTGGTATCGATCTGTTTTAATACGGGAATGCGGATACCATATTGCTCAGCCAAGTCTTCATCATCACAAATGTCTTGATGGGTGAACAAAACTCCAGCTTGGGTGAGCAGTGCAGCAGCAAGTTCACACAGATGACAAGCATCTGTGTGAAACAAAATATAATTGGTGTGCTTAACCACTATGAGTAAGTAACCAGGTATTGTGAATATGAGGGTTACGTTTAAAGTCCATCGGCAACGTCTTATCATCGATGTTTTTAACTTCAATACCTACGGCATTCAAGGCTTCTATTTCCATCTTGAATTTACGCTTGTTGTTGGAGAAAATAATTTCGCCACCAGGATTTAATATCTTAATTAAATCGGTCAACATGGCCACATGATCTCTCTCAACATCAAAGGAGTCTTCCATGCGCTTTGAATTAGAGAAGGTTGGCGGATCAATAAAGATAAAGTCGAACTTATCATGGGTTCGCTTAATCCATGTTAGGCAGTTGGCTTGAACAAATTCATATTTATTGTCATTCAATCCATTAAGAGCAAAGTTCTCTTTAGCCCAGTTAATGTAGGTGTTTGACATATCAATCGTCGTCACGGATGTTGCACCACCAAGCGCAGCATGAACCGATGCGGTGCCCGTATAAGCAAACAGGTTAAGCATCTTACGGCCTTTAGACATCTCCCTCACAAGCTTACGGGTCAATCGATGATCCAGGAACAAACCAGTATCAAGATACTCTTTAAGGTTTAGCTTAAATTTGGCGCCATACTCAGTAGTGATAAGTTCAAGCTTGCTCGCTTGGATCTTTTCATACTGATTAGTGCCTTTTTGTTTCTCACGGGTTTTTAAGATAATATTTTCAGGATTGATACCGATTGCACTAGGTAAAGTGATCAACACATCCGTAAGACGGCGTTTAGTCACAGATTCAGGAATATCAACTGGCGCCGTGTATTCTTGGATAACGACGTAATCTAAATACTTATCGATAGCCACTTTATAATCAGGTAGATCGGCATCATAAATACGATAGCTATCAATGCCCTCTTTCTTCGCCCACTTTTCAAGTTGCTTAAAATTCTTCTTTACTCGATTCGCAAACGGAACAGCAATGTCACTGACATCACCATCACGATTAATATTCGCAGGGTCAACGCGGCGAGTATTTGTTGCATGGACAGTATAAAGATTAAACGCACACTCTAATGCACCGTTGTTCATCTTCATCTGCTTGTCAGCTTTTAGCTTTAAAGCCGACAACAGTTCAACATCGCTGTTCAATACAGCAAGATTCCAACCACCGAATTCGGCTTTAAATTTATCACCTAACTGATAATACAACTGCAAGAGTGCAGTCACTGTACCTAATCGCTCACCATAAGGTGGATTGGTAATTAAATAGCCAGTCTCTGCTGGTACTTCTATATTCAAAGCATTTGTAACACTGAAATCGATAAGACTGAGCACACCCGCATTTTCAGCGTTCTTTTTCGCAAGTGCCACAATACGTGAATCAATATCAGAGCCATAAAACTTAGTCGTACAGCGAGTTACACCGATTGATGCTCTCGCTTTAGCTTCATCCAGTAACTCTTGCCAATACTTATCATTGTGTCTTAGCCAATGTTCAAAACCAAAACGCTCGCGATGTAAACCTGGTGCGATATCACAAGCCATCATGGCAGCTTCAATCAAAATAGTACCGCTACCACAAAAAGGGTCCAGTAACGTCACCGGATTCTTTTGCCATCCACTGCGCATTAACATATTAGCCGCTAAATTTTCTTTTAACGGCGCTTCACCAGTGGTTGCTCGGTAACCGCGCTTATGTAACGCAGGGCCGGAGAAGTTCAAACCGATAGTGATTTGACCACGACGGTAGTGTGCATCAATTCTAAAATCTGCATCCACACGAGCCACATCAGGTCTCGGGCAATCATCATCACGGAAACGATCCACGATGGCATCTTTAATTTTAAGAGCGCCAAACATGGTGTTATTAATGAAACCACCCATGCCATGGAAGTCGATACTAAATGTACTGCGATGGTTGAATTGCATCTGCCAGTCAATACCATAAGCAGCATTATAAAGCTGTTCTGGAGATTCACATGGACCTTTATGGATAACGAAAATTATCCGACTTGCGATTCGCGACCAAAGCGTGATCCGATAGCCCAACTCAAGTGAAGCGGTAAAATATACCCCAGCGACACTTTCTTTAATATCAGACGCACCGAGTTCAGCCAACTCAAGTGATAACGCATATTCATAGCCCCTAGGAGCCGCAGCAAAAAAATTTAACATCAATAGAATCGGTACACAGTAAAAATTAATGCAGCATTATACCTTGTAGAACACATAAATGATAAAAAGTTATTAGTTTAGGTTGTGATATATCCAACCAGATTAGATTTTAAGCAACTGGCAGGTACTGCGCAGCTCAATTATCGAGCAAAGCAGCGACTTTATGTAACGTGAATGGTGTGATTTTACCAAATTGATATCCGATATATGGCTTTCGACTGGTACACAATCAGTACTATTTGATGTATAGAAGCATGAGACTTTTTAACAATGGACGGGCTTAGAATAGTGATGGGGAAAATAATGATGAATTAATTGATTCAAAACCGCCAAACACACATTGGCAGCAACAAGCTTATCTATGCAGCTGCAATGGCTCTATTCATCTTCAATGGGTGTAATCTGTCATGCATCACTTTAATGCACTCAAACTGCATTAAAGTCTTAGTGGAATTAAGCGCTAACTCTTTGGAAAGAAGCATTACCAGAGATGCTTGAATGCTCGTCTCTACAACAAGTACTTGAACACTATTTCCTTGGCATCGAAGCTGAAAGACTTTTCCAATCTCGCTATAAACACACATACTACTTGTATCAAAAAACCAAGATTTAGGCATTTGAGGTTTTAACAAGAAATACGCGGCAGTGCCATTTAACGCTAATTGCACTTTAGCAGCATCTGAAATATTGATAGATTTGGTGAGCAATTCAACAAAATCAATATAAAATTTGGCGTGTTCAACACTAAATTCTAATTCCGATAAGGCATCTGGAATTAAAAGTTTTGATTTATATGGAGTCAAAAACTCCATTTCGGCTCCCAATGAAACGCTTAACACTCCGTGCGAATCATCATACCTCCACTGCCAATCCCTTTTTGGCATTAATAACATAATGTCTACCATTTATATTGAATACATTAACGATAATAGTAGATATTTTGTCCAATATCAAAACAAAATTTTAATATTTAAATCTATTTTACAATGTGTTACGGAGGATCTCGCGATCTACAAAACGATCGCGCGATCCTTATAAGATCTTAATTTAGAACTCTCTATTTACGCACTCTGCAGGCATCAACAATATCTTTTATTAATTTAGGTCCCTGATAAATAAACCCTGAATATATTTGTACTAGAGTTGCACCCGCATCAAGTTTATCCATTGCATCAGCAGCAGAATTAATTCCACCGACACCGATGATAGGGATCTGATCATTTAAACAAATAGACAGTTTTTTAATGACTGATGTAGACAATGAATTCAGCGGTTTACCACTAAGCCCACCCGCTTCATTTGCATTCATTAGACCACTAACTCCATCACGACTTAACGTAGTATTAGTGGCAATGGCACCATCAAATTCATTTTTAATAAGCGAATCAGCAATTTTCTGAATTTCTTCATCTGAAAGGTCTGGCGCTATTTTTAATGCAATCGGGACATACTTACCGTGCTTTTCAGCAAGATTTTTCTGCTTTGACTTTAACGATCCTAATAGATCATCTAAGAGATCGCCGTATTGTAAACTGCGTAAACCAGGCGTGTTCGGAGATGAAATATTTACTGCGATATATGCAGCATATTCATAAACTTTATCCATACAGATAAGGTAATCATCTTTACCTTGCTCTACTGGTGTATCTTTATTCTTTCCAATATTGACACCAATTAGGGCACCTGATTTTGCCGATTTTAAATTAGCAATCAGGTTATCAACGCCTTTATTGTTAAAACCCATTCTATTGATAATGCCTTTAGCAGGCTTTAATCGAAATAGGCGAGGCAGGTCATTGCCTGGTTGTGGTCGTGGAGTAACAGTACCGACTTCAATATGACCAAAGCCCATCGCATGAAAACCATCTATACACTCTCCATCTTTATCCATTCCAGCAGCTAAACCTACTGGGTTGGGAAAAGTTATTCCCATAAATTCTACAGGAGTCGAGTCGATTTTCTGGGCATAGAAACAATCTAAAGGCGTATTCGCCGTTGCCTTTAAACTGTTAATAGCAAAATGATGAGCCTTTTCAGGATCCATCTGAAACATGACCTTCTGAGCGAGTGTGTAAAACATCTTTTCTCCTAGACCGAAAAAAGCCCCGGCAATTGCCAGGGCTAATACTCAAAATACGTCAAGATGCAGCTTTCAGTATCTATCTATTATTTGAGTATCTACATTATAGTTATTTACTTTTGACCTTCACAATGAAGAATCAATAGGTTCAGTTCACGTAAAGCAACAGAGAACTTTGCAAATTCATGACTTTGTGAAGTCTTGAAATCTGCTAGCATGTGGAACCATCTCTCCAACAATCCTTGATTAGAATCTATCCATTGCGTAATGATACTATCCGCATCACAAGTTTCAGTACAGGTACGAAGTACCACCGAACTCAATGAGCGCTGTTGCCAATCTAACTCTTCTCTAAATGCCGCTCTTGCAAGCGCCTGCCAATGGTTCGCAACAGGTTGAGCACTTATCTGATCTAAGAACCAATGTAATTCGACATTAGCGCCTAACTTGAAGTAAGTCTGAGCAACAAGAGCAACAGGTTTAGTCTCACATTCTGCAATTTGTGCAATATCTAAAGCAGAGAACAGAGTACTCATATTCACAACATTCGTTGCGACCTCTTCTGTTACACCCTCTTTGATTAATGCAGCAATTTCAAGGCGTATACCTTCAACTTCAGCTTCAACCATGTAGCTATGAACATTAGCCTTAAGATCAGCAAATACAGGACCAAAAAACTCAACGGTTTGTTGAATACTCTGACTGCGATTTCTGTGACGTAAGAACCAACGGCATGCACGACGCATATTTCGGCGGATCTGGTGTAACATCTCCCCCTGTACAACAGCAGGAATAAGGCCATTGAGAGATGTAATATTTTTAGTTATACCAGCTAAACCAAACACTTCACGAGCCATAGTGTAACAAATGGCGGCTTCAGCTACTGAGGCACCAGTCTCATCTTGCATACGTTGTACAAAATTAAGACCTAAATCGTTAACAAGCTCGTTTGCAAGTGAAGTCGCGATAATTTCAGCTCTAAGAGGATGAGCCACCATACGGTCACGATACTTCTCCTGAAGTTGCTGAGGGAAATACTCAACCAATAGCATACTTAAGAAAGGATCTTCAGTGATCTCTGGCGTTAACAGCTGCTCTTTTAACAACATTTTGGAGTACGCGACTAACACTGATAATTCAGGTCTGGTCAACGGCTTACCATTTGCAAGACGGTCTGCTAACTCATCCTCTGTAGGCAAAAACTCGAGAGCGCGATCTAACTTAGCTTCTTTCTCAAGATAATGTATAAATCGGATCTGCTCTTTTAATTGTTCAGCACCGCGTACTTGAGTAATCGAGATGGTACGAGTTTGATCTTTACAGTCTTGTAAAACAATACGACTAACTTCATCTGTCATATCAACCAATAAGCGATTACGTTGTTTTAACGTCATTTCACCATCAGCCACAATGGCATTCAGTAAGATCTTGATGTTAACTTCATTATCAGAACAATCAACACCACCAACGTTATCAACAAAGTCGGTATTCATACGACCGCCATTAGCAGCATATTCAATTCGACCAAGCTGAGTACAACCTAAGTTACCACCTTCACCAATGATCCTCGCTTGTACCTCATTGCCATTAACTCGCAATGTATCATTAGCGCGATCACCCACTTCAGCATGGGTTTCTTTAGTGGCCTTTAAATAAGTACCAATGCCGCCATTCCAAATAAGATCAACTTTCATCTTCAGCAACTCTTTTAACAGTTCCGTCGGATTCATCGATACTTTCTTCGTGTCGAGCATTTTCTTCATTTCAGGCGTCAAAGTAATCGATTTAGCAGAGCGCATAAAGATGCCGCCGCCTTTAGATATCAACTCTTTGTTGTAATCTTCCCAACTTGAACGCGGTAGGTCAAACAGGCGAGCTCGTTCTTTGTAGCTTGATTCAGCATCAGGTGTTGGATCGATAAAGATATGCATGTGGTTAAATGCAGTGACAAGTCGAGTGTGCTTTGACAACAACATACCGTTACCAAACACATCACCAGCCATATCACCAATGGCTAAACAGGTAAAATCTGTTGTTTGGCAATCAATACCCATTTCACGGAAGTGACGTTTGACGGACTCCCATGCACCACGTGCGGTAATTCCCATCTTCTTATGGTCATAACCATTACTACCACCGGATGCAAATGCATCACCCAACCAGAAGTTGTACTCTTCAGAGATGGCATTGGCGATATCGGAAAAGGTTGCAGTGCCTTTATCGGCTGCGACAACCAAATAAGGATCATCTTCATCATGACGAACGACATTAAGTGGCGGTACGACTTCGCCGTTCACAATGTTGTCAGAAATATCGAGCAATGCACGAATAAAGATACGGTAACACTCTTGACCTTCAGTAAAGAAAGCCTCACGCCCGCCCTCTGTCGGCAACTGCTTACAGACAAAACCACCTTTAGCACCAACTGGTACAATTACCGTATTTTTAACTTGTTGTGCTTTAACTAAGCCAAGTACTTCGGTACGGAAATCTTCACGACGATCAGACCAGCGTAAACCACCACGAGCGACTTTACCGCCGCGAAGGTGAACACCTTCAACTCTTGGGGAATAAACGAAAATTTCAAACTTAGGCAAAGGACGAGGCATTTCAGGTATCAGTTCAGGTGAGAACTTGAATGATACATACTCTTTGTCGCTCCCATCAGCAGCAAGCTGATAGAAGTTCGTTCTTAGCGTTGCATTGATGAGGTCTAAATAGCGACGAATAATACGGTCGTCATCTAAACTTGAAACCTCTTCTAAACATAAATCTATTTGCCCTAAAAACTTAGTTAGCGTGCGCGTTTTAAGCTTAGGATTAAACTTACGGGTAAACATTTTAACCAATAGCTCGGCGATTTGAGGATAGCGAGTAAAGGTCTCTTCAATATAAGCTTGGCTAAAAGTAGCATCTATCTGACGCATATATTTCGCGTAAGCACGTAATATTGAAACTTCACGCCCACTGAGCCCAGTGCCAAGTACTAAGCGGTTAAAACCATCATCTTCAAGATGCTTATCCCAAACATCGGCTAGTGCCGTTTGGAAACGAACTTGACTGTCAGCGATACTTTGAGTTGACGTGCCTTGCACTGTCATCAAGAAATCTAAAATCCAGTAAGTATCGTTATTACAAGTCTTTAACTCGTACGGTCTTTCATTGATCACACGCAAGCCAAAGTTTTCAAGCATAGGCAATACATCTGACAGATGGATTGGTTCATCTTTGTGAAAAAGCTTTAACCGTACTTTGTTGTTATTAAGCGCTGTTTCTTGTGGCTGATAGAAAAGCATTCCCAATTTATGGTTATCATCTAACGCTTCAAGATGCTGAATATCAACAACGGCAGAACTTGGTAGCACATCTTCTTTATAGCTACGAGGGAAAGCGTTGATATAGCGCTTAGTTAACCCAGTGCCTGATTCTTCACCTTGGGTACTGCTTAGTGCATCGTTGAGTTTATCTTCCCAAGAACGCGCAGCTTCAGCTAAATTATTTTCAATGGCAGCCACATCTACATCCATATTATTGTTATCGACTTTAACTATGTAATGGGTTCGTGCAAGCGTTGATTCTGAGAAATAAGTCGTGAACTCAACATCAGCCTCTGAATTGAAATGCTGAGCTAAAATGCGTTGGGTATCTTCACGCAGCTTAGTGTTATACCTATCTTTAGATACATAAACGAGACAAGAAAGGAAACGACCAAAACCATCTTTACGAACAAACAATTTGAGTTTGTCGCGGTCTTGCATCTCAAGCACACCATGAGCAAGATGAGCAAGTTGCTTTACATTACCTTGGATAAGCTCATCACGTGGAAGTGTTTCCAGGATATGCATCAAGGCTTTGTAATCGTGTGAACGTGGGGTTAAATTCGAGCGATCGAGTACACGTTGAACTTTCTCGGCTAACAGAGGGATCTCACGTGGGCTTCTGTTATACAAGTTCGACGCGTAAAGGCCCAAGAATCTATCTTCGCCAATTACATTACCCTGCTCATCGAAACGTTTAACACCAACATAATCTACGTAGGCTGGTCGATGAACTCGACTCTTTTCACTACTTTTGGTTAAGATAAGTAAACTGTTATCAAGCGCTTCTTTACGAGCACTTTCAGAGAAATTAGACAGTAATAGCCCACTTTCTGGCTGAGGTTTACCCGGAATATTCATTAAACCTAAGCTTGTTGAAGGATCTGGAACAAGCTCTAAATCACCCGCAACTTTCCGAAGATCATAACGACGATATCCCAGAAGCGTAAAATGGTGGTTATTAAGGTAATTAAGGAAGTTTGTTGCCTCTTCAAGCTCCTGTTTGTGGCCAGGATAAGGTCGAGTTGCAAGTCCAGTGATGGTTGAACTGAGCTTTTCAGACATCGCTTTCCAATCATTAACTGATGCAGCAACATCGCTCAATACAGACTCAATTTCTTTCTCTAAGCGCTTAATCTCTTTATCAGAACTTTGTCTATCAATCTCAATAAGGAAAATGGCCATTTTCTCAGATTTGTCATCAGTCTCATCACAATACCGAACCTGAGAGATCCCCCCTTTAGTTCTCTTGATGGAAAGAGGGGTATGTAAAATCATATGGGCAGTAATCCCCATACGATTCAATGCCATGCTGATTGAATCGACCAGAAAAGGCATATCCGGTTGGATTACTTCGATAATAGAGTGTGTTGATTGCCAACCATGCTTTGACTGGCTTGGGTTAAATACCCGAATATGCGACTGACCTTGTAATGTCAGGTTTGCGGCGTTCCAAAGACTTAATACGGCACCATAAAGATCACTATCATTACGGGCTTTAAGATCATCTTTGGACATGTGGGCATAGAGGCAGTTTGCAAATTGCTCAACTTGTTTTGCTTGAGCATTAGGAACTTTAGAGTGAATTAAGTTGACTACATTTTCTAGTAGTACTGAAGGCATTGCATCTTTCAAAGCCATGTTGCTGTTTCCTTAGGGTCTATGGCAGCGCTTTATATATATTTTTTTGGGATGCTTGTACAAATGACCTGTTCGAATAATGTGACCTAGGTCATGCGCGAAGTCTATTACTAAAACAGACACTTTTCGAGTGTTATTTTAGTGGTAGATCCACTATAAAACCAGTTACAGCAAGCTTTTATCTATTAATATGAACAAACAACCGCGATTTAAGCGTAACTATTCAAAACAGAATGCAATAAAAAAGGAGCCGAAGCTCCCTGTTTATGCCAGCTATCGAGGTTTTCGCCAGAAGAAGGCGGCAATTGCGGGTAAAATAATTATGGCGCCCAACATATTTACTAAAAACATAAATGTAAGCAAGATCCCCATATCCATTTGGAACTTTAATGCAGAGAAAAACCAAGTACTCACGCCAATAGCCAAAGTCAGACCGGTAAATATCACCGCACTGCCTCGTTCAACTAACGCTTCATAATAAGCATCTTGCACTTTCATGCCATCTCTCAGTCTAACTGCCATCGTCGATAAAATATAAATGCCGTAGTCCACACCAATACCTACGCCTAATGCGATAACGGGTAATGTACTCACCGCCAAGCCGATATCGAGTTGTGTCATTAACGCTTGAGCCAGTGTCGAAACAACATAAAGGGGTAAAATGACCGCGATAGTAGCCCTTAACGATCTAAAACTAATCAGACAGAGTACAAAAACCGCACCATATACATAAAGCATCATGGGTAACTGTGCTTCCGCTACAGCTTCATTCGTCGCTGCCATAACACCAACAGGGCCAGATGCTAGCTTGAACTGTATCTTGTCATTATCCATCTCAGCCGAAAGGGCTTTAACCTTTTCAATGACCAGTTCAATCGTTTCCGCTTTATGATCTTTCAAAAACAGGTAAACAGGCATAACTGAGCAATTACTGTTCAATAAACCTGAAGTAGTTGGCACCCTTCCCACAGCCTGAACAAGGCTCGCAGTTGTTCTAGGTAACACTTGCCACTTGGGATTGCCTTCGTTAAAGCCAGCGTTGACACGTTTTGCTACCGAAGCTAAGCTTGCCGTTGCTTCAACCCCTGGTGTATTACCAATAATCCATTCAAACTCATCAATTTGAGTTAATACTGAATGATAGGTACATGCTTCAGGAAACGCCTCAACAATCACGGTCATCACATCAGTCGTGATGGAAAATTTATCCGTAATATAGAAGGTATCTTGATTATATCTTGAATCTAAATGCAGTGCTGGTGCCCCACCTTGTAGATCACCGACTTTCATCAAACTCGCCTGCTGCGCTCCAAACCCATAAAGAACTGCTGTGATAACCAAAACCCAAATCGCATATTTTGGCGTGGCAAACAGCGACAGTTTTCTCCAGAGTTGATTGATTTTACTTTGAGATTCATTCGCCAATTTTTTAGGAACTGACACATGAGTATATGAAATCACTAAAGGAAGTAAGATAAGGTTAGTCAGAATGATCACACCCACACCGAGTGATGCAGAGATAGCCAGTTCACGGATAATGCCTATATCGATTGCCAGCAAGGTCAAAAAGCCAACAGTATCTGATAGTAAGGCAATACCGCCAGGGATCAATAAACTTCGAAAAGCCAAAGCCGCAGCAGCTTTAGTGGTTTCGCCATCAGCCACTCTCCGCCTAACAGCGTTGATCATCTGTACGCTGTGGCTCACACCAATCGCGAACACCAGAAATGGGATCAAAATGGACATAGGATCTAAACCAAATCCCACCACAGTTAATAGACCCAACTGCCAAATAACAGCTATCAAACTACAAGCTAAAGGTAAAAACGTCAGTACTAATGATTTAGAAAACAGGTAAACCATGATCGCAGTGACTAAGATAGCTATAAGGAAAAATAGCATCACCCCTTTTGCGCCTTCAGCCACATCCCCCGCCATCTTAGCAAACCCTATGATGTGGATTTTGATGTCTTCATTTTCAAACTGCGTCCGTAACTCTTGCTCTAACTGTTCAGCAAACGCCAAGGTATCGAGAGGTTCACCAGTTTGAGGATCAAAGTCCATCAACTGAGCAGAGACCATAGCAGCAGAGTAATCTTCTGCGATCAAGCGTCCTACAATGCCCGCTTTCTCAATATTTCCTCTAACGATGGCTAATCCAGCTTCAGTGGTTGAAAAATCTGCTGGTATAACAGGACCACCGGCAAAGCCATCTTCGACCACTTCAGTGAAACGTGTTGAGGGAGAGAACAGTGATTTAACCTGTGATCTATCCACACCAGGAATAAAGAAAAGTTGATCATGTACGTTTTTCAACGCATCAAAAAAGGTTTCATTAAAGATATCGCCACTGGTATCTTCTACCGCAACCATAATACTATTCGCACCACCAAATTGTTTTTGATGCTTTAAATAAGTTTGCATATAGCTATGATTTAGCGGAATATTTTTAATAAACGCCGCATCCATCTTTAAATTACTGGCTTGAAACCCTAAAAAAAGAGTTGTCAGCATAAACAAGATTATGACAAAAACCCTGTGCCTAAATAGGAAGGATTCAAATCCATTGACCATTTTATCTAACATCTTAAGGATCCTATTATTTTAGTTCGAAGAGGCCTTTAGTACCTGCAACCCACACATGCCCCTGAGGATCTTGATCGATAGAAACGAGATTCTCACCTTGACGCTGAGCAATCAGCTCACTTTCTCCACTGTCAGTAATGTCTACCACGACACCAGCATTGCCAACGACACGTATTCCACCATCAATCAGCATGGCGCCATTAATCGTGGAATCTGTCGGTAACGTAATTTCACCCCATTGAGCCAAATCCATTGCCGTTTGAAACAGATGCCCTCGCAAGCCCATGACATAAAAACTCTCTTTTGACTCAATAATATTAAAGAGCGATCCATCATAGATAAAATCAAGTTTTTGCCAATGAAGTCCACGATCATCGGATATCGACACAAGGCCAAGCTCTCCAACCATCATAAAACGACCGTCTTTTGTGGCTATAATACGGTTAAAATGTGGTAGCAGTGTGCTACGCTCACTAAGGTATATCGCTTCATCTTCCGCTTTTAACTCTGCTAGGTAAGCCACATCGTCTTCAAGCAGTAATTCTTCGTGGTATTCTGCGGTCCAGTCAATTCCACCGTTGCTAGTACGATAAAATAGGCCATATGCACCAATCGCAACACCATGGTTCTCATCAAAAAAGAGCACATCAAATAGCGGTTTTTCAATCTCAGGCGAGCTCATCTGAACCTGCCAAGTTAAACCAGCATCTTGAGTATGAACAATGGTCGCATCATGACCCACTGCCCAACCGAGTTTAGGACTGATAAAAAATACTTTCGTAAGGTGTGCCGATGTGGGTGATAAAACCTGACGCCACTTAGGAGTATTCTCATCGTCAAAAATAAAAATATGTCCTCGCTCACCAACAGCGACCATCGTCTGCTCGTTAACGGCGATATCGAGAATGTTTGACTTAATAGCCAAAGGTTGAATTTGATTCTTTAAACTAAAAGAGCCATTAGCCATAGCTGAAAGCGGAAATAAAGTCGCAGCCAATAAAAAAACTAAGATCAATCGAAGCATGCTAGACAACATACAAACTTCCTTAAGAGATAAAGGGGCACATCTCTGTGCCCCTGATGTATCGGGGAGAGTTAACGAATACCTGCACGTCTTAATGCTGCTGGAGTGAAATTAGCTTCACTCAACTTAGCATCAAAGTTATACATACGGCCTTCGTTATCTAGGCCCATAGCGAGATATCGACGTGATTGAAGATCATGAAAAACCTCCAACGTACTCCAATGCGTAGGAACTTCGTAATAGTTAAGACCGTGTGCAACAGCAACACGATATAACTCATCACGATTATCGTACATGTCGGCTAGAGAAACCTGCCAAGAGTCCTCATCAATATAGAAAGTACGAGTCTTATAGATATGACGCATTCCCTCTTTCAGTTGAGCCTTAACAACCCAAACACGGTGCTTTTCCCAACGAACAAACTCAGGGTTGATATGACCGGGATGAACAATTTGATCATACTCCAGCTTATCTGAATGAAGTTTGTAATCGTTATACGGAATATATACCTCTTGTTTACCGATCAACTCCCAGTTATAGCGCACTGGAGAGCCGTTAAACATATCGAAATCATCGGTTGTTCTCAGGCCATCAGATACTGAACCTGGAGTGTCAAATGCGACATTAGGCGCTTTACGTACACGTCTCTGACCCGTGTTATAGGTCCAAGCTTGACGGGGTAACGCTTCCTGATCCATTGTTTCCTTAACCAGTAGAGCTGTGCCTGCCAAACGCGCAGGTTGAGTCACCACTTGCTTAAAATAAAACAAGGTGTTGGTTGCATTCAACTTATCGAGAGTCATTTCAGGGCGAGCATACTGGAATCGAATCTCCTCTGATGTTTCAACCAATGTATAACTGCCGCCAGCGGTTGGTGCAGCTTGACTACGGGCTGTTTCGACATCAACACCACGAAAGCGCAGTACATGGTTCCAAATAACCTCTAAACCATTTTGCGGCATCGGGAAAGGAACACCTATCGATGCACCTTTAACGCCGTTACCTTCTGAAACAAGTTCAGCTCGGGTCGCATTGGCTTTAGTAGCGTCATAGACAAACTGAGGAACAGATGCCGTACGACGAGTCTGATAAACGTTCATCTTATAAGTGTCAGGGTAAAGCTCAAACAGCTTCATCTGACCTTCACTAAGATTCGCTTTATACTTATCTTTGTTAGCATTAGTGATCGTAAACTCAATCTTATCTTGCGAAAAAGGATCAGGGTGATGCATCCCCTTCTCGTATCCCGCAACAGCAGATTTAATACCACCATCCCAAGCTGGAATGGAGCCATCGGCATTCGCCGCTCTGACTGCACCCATAGGGGTTAGCTCAGTACCTAACTTTGCAGCTTCTGCCTCGCTGACTTTAGCCAGTGCGCTTGGAGCACTTAGTGCAACCATCACAGCAGCCGACAATATCCCAAGATTATTCATTATTATTGTCCTTGTGATTTAGATTGAATACTTGATGTTAAATGACACGTAATCACGGTCAGACATCTGGTTTGTCGTACCTACGCCACCAAAGAAACTGTTGTAAGAGAAATCAGCACCCCAGCGACTCTGATAATCAAAGTTAACGCCAACAGAGACAGACTTCTTACCTTCAGTAAATAGGAACATAGGATCCGGAGTGATGCCTTCAACATCATGAGAGAAGATAATGCGAGGTGACATGTTGACGCCAGCAAACAAGTTATTGTAGTCAGCTTTAGCCACTAAACGGTATCCCCAAGAGAAATCAGTTGGGAATGGATTCGTTTCAACGCCATCTTGTAATGCTTGGATAATACCTGGCATATCAGGGTTACCACCAGAACGAGCCGTTCCAGGACCGTTTAAGCGCAGTACATCTTGATCAGGCATATCATGGATCCACACACCACCAACTTCAGCTAGCATGACTAAATTACTCATGCCCCATGTAGGTCCAAATAGGTGTGTTAACGTAAATTGTGCCTGAGTCGTATCGCGTAAAATATAACCTTGTGCGGTTTCACCAGGTGCAATCACACCCATTTGTGAAATACCATCCAGATCAGGACGCAGACCTGCATTTGCTAGCTGCTGTGGCATAGCTGCAAACAACAATTCAACATCATCAATCTGCAGTGGCTCATCCATACGGTGGGCAATTTCACCCGCGACTGAAGTATCAGCAACTAGCGTATTGAAACTTAAACCGTAAAGTTGAATATCCTCTGGATAAACGATTTGTGCCTTAGAGAATGTTTCTAAGCCTAGTAGGGTTTCACGATCAACCGTGCCACCACTAGCTGCAATGCCACCAAGGGTCTTAAGATCGCCAGCAATCGCTTCTTGTGTGAAATTGGCAACTGTACCGCTAATTAATGGTCTACGACTGTGGTAATTCATGTAATACAGGCCAAACTCAGTTTCACCGAGTTCAGGGGCGTAATAGCCAATCTTAAGACCGAATTGACCCGAATCACTTGCACTTGCCTGATCTTCAACTAAGGTCACTTTGGTTGGATAAGCCAAAGCCAGTGCACCTAACTGTTCAGGCGAAACCTGGCCTGATGCCATCATCGCGACTAAGTTATTATACTCTTGCTCTAAAAACTCAAGGTTAATATCAGGGTTAGCGTTGAAACCTAGCTGAGCATTCTGACCATAACCACCGTATCCTGCAAAATCATTGGTAGAGAAGTATGAACCAGGAGTTGGTACCCAGACCGGCTCCCAATCGTACTGGTAAAAAGCTTCAACCGACATTTCATCTGTAAGACCCAAAGATGCCCAGATCATGCCTTGAGGTCTAAAGGCCTCTTTTAATTCAGAACCTGGTGCATTAAGGATATTAAGATCAACAGGGTTAATGACACCAATTCCGTGTGGTATGAGTGTGCTCTCTCCCCAAGATACCACTTGGTTACCGATACGAACGGTAAGTGGATTGGCACCATCATTAAAATCGAAGTCGCCATAAACAAATGCATCTAAAAGTCGAATATCTTTACATTGCACATCCGATGCTTTCGAATCACTACACGGATCATAATCCTTACCCGTTATCGGATCGGTGTAGCCATAACTGCCATTATTGGCTTTTTGATCGAAGAAATACATTCCTCGCGCAAACACCCCAAAGTTTTTATATTTAAGAGACAGTTCATGTAATCCCTTAAATACAACAGCGGTAGTGTCACCTTTCGAATAAAGTTGATTACTCAAATCACCATTACTGGAGTATGACCCTGGCTGCGCCCATATCTGAGCTGAGGTATATTTTGGATTGTTGAATGCTGAATAATTAGACCAATCGAAGTTAGGATGATTGACCTTGCCGATGTGGTTGTCCCAGTCACGACCTTCAACGCGCCAACTCGCACCCGCTGATAAGGTTGTATCGAATGTGCCTTCAACCTCTCCCCAATTGAATGATATTGCACTAACACTGGATGTAACTCCCATTGTCAGTGCCGCGACGATCCCTAATGCAAGCGTCGACTTATTAAAGCCGTTAGTAACCTTTTTCATTTTAGCTCTTCTCCGTAACCTGCTGGATTCTTTGTTATAGGAATGACAACCAACATCTTGTTAGCCGACAGGTAACACCATTGTTACAGCATTTACATCTCATGAGCAAGGCAGAAGATAAGAAAATCTTCTGAAGTTTTAAGCAGTTTCGTCAATAATAAAACAATAATTTAAACGCTTGATTTAAAATTGAACTAAAAGAGGTAGGATTAGCCTTGAATGCGACAATAAATAATCTTAATAACAATGAGATAGGAGTAAGAAGATCGAGCAATCTTGCTATAGAAATATAATCGGTCGTTTGAAGTAAATACTCTAATTTATATTGGCGAAATTTGTGTCAACGACAATAGTTCGCCAGTACTGGTCAATTCAATTTTGAATTGCCCCTTGATCCCAGACCTTGTTAAAAAAGGTCGGAAATGTCTGCCATTAATCCAAAGTGTTTTACCATTTTGATCATGCACTTCGACCTTAGTAACATGGCCTTGGTAATACCGTTCAAATTCTTGGAAATTAACATTAAGAGAAAAGTAAAAAATCATCTTTTTAAATCTTATAAGAGAGAACAATGCCTATAACAGAGCTGTTATAGGCGTTATATATGTTCAGAACACTTCAACATGCTCGCTTAAACACGTCAAAGTTAAAAAAATTAATGAGTACTATGATTCCCTAAACACCGCCATTAGTAGTGGCATCAAGGGAATGTAGTGACAGTAACTAAGCTTAACTTTTCCACTTATCAGCACGCTGAATCCTGCATGCTGAGCTCATTTATGCACAAACAGTTCGAACTGACTCTAAGCTCTGACTAGCAATCAAGCGCTTTTGACACTTTCTCATAAAGATCGCTTGAGAGTTCTGGTAGTGCCAAAATTCGAGCCAAAGACGCTTTCATCAAATTTTGCCTATGAATGTCGAATTTTTTAAATTGAATCAAGGGAGTGATAAGTCTCGCCGCCACTTGAGGGTTTAATTTATTCAACTTAATAATAGTGTCAGTTAAGAAATCATAGCCTTTACCGTCATGGCGATGGAACTGGACTAAGTTAGCGGCAGCAAACGCACCGACTAACGAACGAACCCTATTAGGATTTGAGAAACTAAAAGATGCATGTTCAGTTAGCGCCTCTAGCCTCTCTAGACACGTATCGGCGCCTAATGTCGCTTGTAGAGTTAACCATTTATCCATCACCAACGGTGTCTCAAGCCATTTAGTCTCATAATCCGCCATAAGCTCGCTTCTTAAGGCCGATTCAGCTCCATTTAACGCCTGTAAAGCGCCTAAGCTATCAGTCATGTTGACTGCAAGCTCATACTGTAACTTTGCGTGATCTTGATGTTGGTCTGATACTCTTTGTAATAAGAGCAGGCACGCATTTTTAAGCGAGCGAGCTGCTGAACTATCAATGTTAACCAGCTCTCGGTAGCGAGTCAGTAGTTCATCTTCACATGCCGATGCAAGCTCTTCAATAACGAAGTCACGTGCAGTGGCCAGAATATCAAGCTCAACTGAACTGACTTGTTCAATTAACGCTGAAACACTTGGGAACGTTAAAATCTCTGCCACAAGCGCAGGATCTAACGACTCAGACAGTAATATGCCTCGATAAGCATCGGTCAGTCTAAGATCAACATGCATTGCCTGTTTTGCATTTAAGTTTTCAACATTCGCCCAGATTGATTGGCTAAATAGCGCAACTGAGGCTTCCCAGCGAGCCACTTCACTTGATGCAAAACGCATCAAGTGAACCAACTGCTCAACGGAATAATCAAAATCAAGTTTCACGGGAGCAGAGAAGTTCTGTAACAAAGAAGGCGTCGGTTTATGAGCGATATTGTCAAAGACAAACTCTTCACTAGCAGACTTAACATTGAGCACTTCAGTCAACATAGAATCACCGTTTGGTGATATCAGCTCTAAATCAAACGGAATATGCAGTGCCGCTTTCTCTGTTTGATCAGCAGTTGCAGGTGTGAACTGCTCAATTAACAAAGAATATTGTGCCTTCTGCTCATCATAGCGCTCTTTAACGCTCACAATCGGCGTACCTGATTGGCTGTACCATAAGATAAACTGACTAAGATCGACACTACTGGCGTCCTGCATCGCAGCAGTAAAGTCATCACAGGTCACCGCTTGGCCATCATGACGCTCAAAGTAGAGCTTCATACCCGCTTGAAAACCAGACTCTCCGAGTAAGGTGTGCATCATGCGGATCACTTCAGCACCCTTGTTATAGACTGTAACCGTGTAGAAATTATTCATTTCAATCACAGATTCAGGTCGAATTGGGTGAGCCATTGGCCCAGAATCTTCAGCAAACTGCTGGTTTTTGATCACTTTAATCGCATGAATACGATTTACAGCACGAGAGCCGAGATCAGAGCTGAACTCTTGATCCCTAAAGACGGTCAATCCCTCTTTAAGACTTAACTGGAACCAATCGCGACACGTCACTCGATTCCCCGTCCAGTTATGGAAATACTCATGACCAACCACAGCCTCAATACCGTGATAATCATCATCCGTTGCCGAATCGATATCTGCCAATACATATTTAGTGTTAAAGACATTCAAGCCTTTGTTTTCCATCGCGCCCATATTAAAGAAATCAACGGCAACGATCATGTAGATATCGAGATCATATTCGAGATCAAAACGAGACTCATCCCACGCCATGGACTTTTTCAATGATGCCATCGCATGATGAGATTTGTGTAGATTACCTTTATCGACAAAAACCTGAAGCTTTACAGGACGCTTGCTACGGGTAATAAACTCATCTTCTAAGAGATCGAAATCACCGGCCACCAAGGCAAACAGGTAAGCAGGTTTTGGGAAAGGATCTTGCCACTGCACAAAATGACGACCTCCTTCGAGATCACCTTGATCCATGAAATTGCCATTACTTAATAGATAGGGAAAAGCCACTTTGTCGGCTTCAATTCTAACACTATAAATAGCAAGAACATCTGGTCTATCAAGGAAGTAAGTGATACGTCTAAAGCCTTCAGCTTCACACTGAGTACAATAAGCACCATCAGACATATAAAGACCTTCAAGGCTTGAGTTAGCTTCTGGATCGAGTTGATTAACAATCTCTAATTCAAACGCATTCAGATCAGCTTCAATCGTCAGCGTAGTTTCCCCTTGGGTATAATTAACTTCAGCCCCATTGATCTTAACTGAAATCAACTTCATCGAATCGCCATCAAGCACTAGCGTCGTTTGTTCGTCATCATGACGAACTACCTGACTTTTGGCAGTCACTTGAGTATTTGGGCCTGCTAAGTCAAAGCTCAAATCAAGATGGGTAATAGTGAATGCTGGCGATAAGTAATCTTTGAGGTATTTCGCTTTAATTTGTGTCATGTGTCTACCTTTTATCCCTGTAAAAACAGGTTTTAAGTATAAAAAAAACGCGCTTAAAGCGCGTTTTTATCTGAGAAGTTAACTCTATTTAATGTCGTTCTTTGCCACTTTTTCGATATCGACTAAGTCTAAGGTGATATAAACAGTTTCGTCGAGGAAAGCATCAGGTGTTTCAACCTCCTCCTCATCAACGACCTCTGTATCAGTCTCGTCATCACTTTCTAAACTCTTAACGACTTCTAACCCTTGGCTTACGCGGCGCTCGTTAAGACGATCTAACTGCTTTTTATCATTAGTTTCACGCTCACTAATGCGCTCGCTTTCAACAAGTGATACCGTTTTTTCACCATGATGTTCTTTAAACTCTGCAATATCTTGATAGATATAGCCAAATTCAACATCCTTAATGATACGAGCTTTATGCTTAGTATCCAAATTCGTAATTAAGTTTGGATTCACATCACCTAGCGTGCCGTATTGAGCCACAAGGACTTTGTCCCAAGGTAGCGCATTTTCTTCCTCAGCCTCACCATATTCACCAGGCTCTAATGCACTAGGGAATGAGATATCAGGCGTAACGCCTTTAAGCTGAGTACTTCCACCGTTAATACGGTAGAATTTCGCTATCGTATATTGAACATGACCAATTGGTTTATCATACATGTCATAAATTCGACCAAGGCTCTTATGCTGTTGCACAGTACCTTTACCAAAAGTTGATTCACCAACAATTAACGCGCGATCATAGTCCTGAAGCGCTGCAGCAAAAATCTCTGATGCCGATGCACTGTATCGATCTACCATGACAGTCAATGGCCCTGAATAAGACACTTTGCCATCATTATCACGATTTTGAGACACTTTACCGTTTGCATCTCTTATCTGAACCACTGGACCTTGCTCAATAAACAAACCCGTTAATAGCGTGGCTTCGGTTAATGCGCCGCCACCATTGCCTCTAAGGTCAATGATAATGCCTTCAACTTGTGCTTCTTTGAGTTTGACGAGTTCTTTAGAAACATCTTTAGAGAGATCCATGTAGAAACCAGGGATCTGAATGACGCCAACTTTACGGTTTGCGTACAACCCGTCTTCAGGCTCAATGACTTCAGATGTCGCGGCGCGATCTTCTAATCTAATTTTATCTCGAATAATCACGACTTCGAAAGGTTTAGCTGAGGAGCCGCCTTTCTTAGGTAAAATTTGTAGGACAACTTTACTGCCTTTAGGCCCTTTAATGAGTTCTACAACATCATCTAAACGCCAACCGATGACATCAACGATCTCTTTACCGTCCTGTCCAACACCAACGATTTTATCTTCTGGCGATAATTTCTCACTGGTTGCCGCGGGACCACCTGCTACGAGGCTTTTGATCACTGTATAGTCATCGTCCATCTGTAACACTGCACCTATGCCTTCAAGGCTTAGGTTCATTTCCATCTGGAAACGCTCAGCATTACGAGGTGAAAGGTAACTTGTATGAGGCTCTACTGTACGAGAAAATGCATTCATGACTCCTTGGAATACATCTTCACTTTTTGTTTGACTCAAGCGCTTAATTGCATTGTTATAACGCTTTTCAAGCACAGGAACTATCTCTTCCCAAGTTTTACCCGTTAGCTTGAGGTTCAGCGCATCATATTTAACACGCTGACGCCATAATTCATTAATCTCGGCTTCATCTTTCGCCCATGCAGCATCTTCACGATCGTATTGATACTTATCGTTAGCCACCGTGAAATCAATCTCTTTATCCAGTAACGACAGTGCATAAGCAAAACGTTCATATCGGCGTTTTTGCACTAAATCAAACATCTTATATGCAGGCGTCAAGTCACCACTTTTAAGCATGTCATCAAACTGTTTAGAGTAGATGCCAAAGCTGTCAAGATCGCTTTGCAACATCACATTACGTCGATAATCTAGTTGCTTGAGATAACGGTTAAAGACTTGCTCGGAGAAAGTATCATCAAGGTCGAATCTATGATAATGAGAACGAGTGAAGAGACCAGTAACACGTTTGCTGGCAACTTTATGCTGCGGCTCCTGTGTTAAAGCGGGTAACTCGCTGAATGGAATTGATGGGGTTAACGCCCACGCCGAGAATCCTACAAAAATACTGGCAATTGAAACGACCAGGGGTATTTTTCGCATCAACAAGTTACTCCTTTTACTTTAAGATTATTACAGCATTATGTGCTCGATGCGTACTTTCACTGTTAAACCTGAGTCTAACTGTACTTGCACATCTGATTTCTTAATATCAACAATAACACCTGCAACAGGCGTCTTACCTAGTTTGACATTAACACGCTGGTTTTGTTTCAACTCATTTAATACCGCCGGTGTTAACTCAACAACTGGTGCCGCTTCTTTCACTGGCTTAGGTGTTGGTTTTGCACGCTTAGGCGCTACTTTTTTAACAGGCTTCTTGCTCGCTTTTTCGCTTGCTTTGGCTGCTGTCGCTTTTTCGATACGCTTAGCTTTCGCTTTTTCTTGACTCTCTTTAAGTGTCAATTGTGCATGATCGATATGCTCTTGCTCTAACTCACCGCAATCTTGGCCGTCTAAGTCGATGCGTTGTGCACCCGCTTTTACGCCCTTGAGGTAACGCCAGCTACTAGTATAGCGTCTTAAGGCAATTCTCAATTGAGTTTTACTGACTTTAGAATCATCAGCCAACCTTTCAGCCAAATCCTGAAACAATCCAATCTTTAATGGCTTAGTTTCACCTTCGGCGATAAAGCACAAAGGAAATGTTTCATATAAATACGCAAGAATTGCGTTGGTGTCGGTCAACTTCTCTGTTGATTCCATCATTACTTCCACAGTTTAAAAAAGGGACTCTATCCAAACATACCAAAAGATATGCTATTTAGGGTCGTTTATATTCGTCAGGCGTTGCAATATCCGAGTCCAGTCAATGGCTAAACATCGAACAACACTACAAACGCAGCAGACATACCTTAGCAATTACAATTAACAAACGCCAAGCATTCATTCTAAGAATCAGAAACGCCTAACGTCCTCAATCATTCGAATCGCCTATTATAAGCCTGACTGGCACGATTGCGACCCTCAATTATGCAAAATTGGTTGTAGTTTAACCAAATAACGCACTTTCGAAGCTCTTCACCAAGTTTTCCAAGCCAATTTGATCTATTTCAGTAAATCGATTCAAAATTGGGCTGTCTATATCTAATACAGCGATGAGACTCTTCTGGTTAAAAACAGGGATCACTATCTCTGAATTACTGGCAGAATCACATGCAATATGACCATCAAATTGATGTACATCGCCAACCCGTAAAGTCTGCTTTCTAGAAGCCGAGGTTCCACATACACCTTTGCCCATAGGAATACGACTGCAGGCCACTTTGCCTTGAAAAGGCCCCAAAATAAGTTGCTCATCTTTTAATAGATAAAAGCCAACCCAATTGAGCTTATCAAGAGAATCATTAATTAAGGCTGAAAAATTCGCCATTGCAGCAACAAGATCATCTTCGCCAACAAGTAAAGCCTGAGCTTGGCGATTTAACGATTCATAACTCTGAACATCCATACAAATTTCCTAACACTTTATTTTTTAGGTTCAGCTTTTTTAGCTGTTTTCTTC
The DNA here is from genome assembly GCF_007197645.1 of Shewanella hanedai. GTDB lineage: Bacteria > Pseudomonadota > Gammaproteobacteria > Enterobacterales > Shewanellaceae > Shewanella > Shewanella hanedai. The sequence goes on along the minus strand of NZ_VKGK01000005.1, from coordinate 182,848 downwards.
ACCGCTTTTTGTTCCGAAGGCACCACACCTTTTAATAAACTCAAAAGATGTTCTTTATTCTGTGCCAAGTAGAAGCTTAACTTTTCACAAGTATTATCATCAAGTTCAAGCTCAGAGCGTGTCAAAAATGGGGTCAGTTGATCAGCGATATCAAGCATCTTGTCGTAAGCATCAGCTTCCTTCTTAGATGTGAATGTCATCTTCTCAACCCCTTCTCTGACTACGACAAATTTAGTAATTACCGCCATACCTGTCCTTATACTGTTTTTATATACAGTCACAGAGTCTCATAAATATAACTTCTTATGCAAGTATTCTGTAAAATCTGATATTATCCAGATGATTATCAGCAACCACCTATGCTGTATACTTAAGAATGGTTTAAGGTTCGTCACTATACTAATAACCCCTATTAGTCTGATGCCCTCAGTTAACTGCTCATAGATTCATTAGTAACTGGATGCAAAATAAGGAATTTAAAACCAGAAATGGAACGAGATTGTATCGATGATTGTGTGATTTTATGCCGCTCTTGTGATTTAGTGGTAAGAAAGCGCGCACTTCCCTCTGGAGCACGGGCATTATGCCCCCGGTGTGACACCGTCCTATACGATACGCCATACTGTTCAATTAATGGGATGTTGGCTTTATGCATCACTGCACTTATCTTTCTTGCACCCGCTAATTTTCTTCCTATTTTAGAATTGCACTTTTTTGGCAGTGTCAGAACCACGACCATTGCAGAAGGCGCGATGGCCGTATCTCAACAAGGTTATTGGATAGTAGGTCTATCAGTGATGCTCACTGCTGTTATCGCACCGGCACTGCTTATTTTATCTATTTTGAGCCAAATACTGATCATAAAATATCAGCTTCATAATGCATTTTTTAGAAATGTGCTGAAGCGTCTACTTGCCTATCAAAGTATTATCTCCCAGCTCAGTATGCTGGAAATATATTTAATCAGCATTCTAGTTTCAGTCTTCAACCTTTCTGATTTTGCGGATATTTTCTTAGGCATGGGTACTTTCTGTTTCTCAATGCTATTTATTGTCACCCTGTTTCTACAGCGTGAATATAATCTAGAACATATGTGGAATATGCTCGATGAATAATCTCAATGAAAAAGCCCAAGGCAAAGCAATGGGACTCACTGCTTGCCCTTCATGCAATAAGTTAAATGAGATTAAGTACCTTCGCTGCTCGCGTTGTGACACGCTTTTGTTAGTTAGAGATACCAGTAGTCTACAAAAAAGCTGGGCACTTCTGATCACTGCAGCAATCTTATTAATACCAGCGAATATCTATCCGATAACGATGTTGACCGATCGCGGCCGTATTCGCTACGACACCATATATACTGGGATAACTCACTTAGTTCAATCCGACATGTTTCCCATCGCGATTATATTGTTTACCGCCAGTATTTTAGTTCCTCTACTTAAGATTGTCGGATTAACCATCTATTTAAGCGCCATTAGTTTTCGCTTACCCATTTCAAAAAAAATGCTTATGGTAGGTTTCCATATTATTGAATGGATAGGCCGTTGGTCGATGTTAGACCTATTTGTCATCTCCATTACCGTCGCATTGGTGAATATGGGGCAACTTTTAGATGCTAAGGCCGCCCCAGCAGCCACTGCATTTGCATTAGTGATTTTGCTGACCCAAATGGCTGCAAAAGTACTGGACACTCGTTTACTCTGGGATCGACTGGAATCGAAAGATGACACAAATTGAAGCACCAAAAGTCGTAAAAAAGAAACTATTCTCACCAATCTGGCTTTTGCCCTTAGTGGCTTTGGCCTTAGGCTCTTGGCTTGGTATCAAGAGTATTAAGGAAGCTGGCGTTGAAGTTCGCATTCATTTCCCCAGTGCAACCGGTATTGATGTGGGTAAAACCTTAGTTCGCTATCAGGGACTGACGGTTGGAAAAGTCGTTGATATCAGCATTGATGATGACCTTAAGGGAGTTAATGTTGATCTTAAAATGGATCATCGCGCGGCAGCTTACCTCAATAAGGGCACTAAATTTTGGCTCGTTACGCCAAAAGCCTCTATTACAGGTGTCGAAGGGCTCGATACGCTATTTTCCGGGAACTATATCGCTATTCAACCTGGTAAAGGGAAATCGCAATCATTTTTTACAGCGGAGCAGAATGCGCCCACAATAATTCCAAATGAAGATGGTCTGCTTATCGAATTAACCAGTAAAACTTTAGGTTCTTTGAGTGTCGGTTCACAACTGTTTTATCGCCAAATTCCAGTGGGACAGATAATCAGTTATAAACTTGAAGGTTCCAAACAAATTGCGTTAACTGCATTTGTTCAGAAACAGTACGCACATTTGGTGAAAAAGGATTCGTTGTTTTGGAATGTCTCCGGGCTAAAAATTGATGCATCTCTGTCTGGTATCAAAATCAAAACCGAAAGTTTGTCGTCAATATTAGCCGGCGGTTTAAGCTTTAACTCTTCAGAAGAATCAACTTCGGCAGAGAAAGGTCAACGTTATGAAATCTATGATAACGAAGAGCTGGCTCTCGGCGGCATTGAGTTTACGCTAACAGCCGATAAAGCAAACTCTGCATCTGTGGGAACGGCCATTGTATTTAGAGGCATCAATATCGGCCGCATTACACAATCTAAACTCACTGACTCTGGTGTTGAGTTTACTGCAAAGCTCATTACTGAGCACGCCAAACTGCTCTCAGCCAGTTCTCAATTTTGGCTAGAAGGAGCTGACTTATCGCTCTCTGGTGTTAAGCATGCAGAACGGTTACTTACAGGCAGTGTGATTAACTTCTCCCCTGGTTCAGGTAAACCACTATCACACTATCCATTATTATCTGAACAACCAGACCAATTTGCTAAAACAAAATTAAGGTTAACGCTAACTTCCGACAGCAATCAAGGGATCAACGAAGGAGCAGAGATCCGATATAAGCAGATTGCAATCGGCCACGTTAACTCAGTCAAACTCAATGCGACTTTATCAGGGATAATATATCAGGCTGAAATTTTGCCTGAATTCGCGCAGCTCATTACCCAAGGCAGCTATTTTATTCCAGAAAGTGCCCTCTCTATCGACGCGTCTCTTGAGGGAGTCTCTGTCAAAACTCGCGATCTTACAACGCTAACTAAAGGTGCGATTAGTCTTGTCCAAGGACAATCTACATCAATCGTCAGTAAAGGGGCCAAATTGGCACTTTTTGCATCTGAGCAAGCGGCAGACAAACACTTCAATAATATCAATATGACTCATCTGGTCTTAAACAGTCCTGATGGTGCCGATCTTTCATCTGGTTCTCCCGTCTATTATCAGAAAATGCAAATTGGCCAAGTCGACAAAGTCACATGGCAGACAAAAGAGGAATCTTTTGTCATTAAGCTAAGTATCCAAAAGCAATTTTCCAGTTTAATTAAATCAAACTCTGTGTTTTGGCGAAATGGCGCGATGTCTATCAACGCAGCGCTTACAGGCATTGAGGTAGAGGTGGCTCCACTACAAGGAGCGTTAAAAGGCAGCATTACTTTAGGACTACTCGATGAAGAAGAGGCCGGGAATCAATCATACCTTTATGCATCGAAAGCTTTAGCCTTAGCTCAAGCCAAACCGATAACACTGAGCTTTCCAGCTGACGTAAAACTGGCGGCAAAAGCCCCTATTCGTTATCAAGGCCATCAAGTCGGTGAAATTGAGTCTGTAAAGCTAGATGACGACCTCAACAGTGTCACAGTAAAAGCCTATATTTATGGTAATTATGCAGCGCACTTTACACAACGTGATGCCCGCTACTTTATTGTCGATGCACAGATATCCTTATCTGGAATCACCGCACCTGAAACCTTAATCATGGGCCCTTACGTCAGTGTCATTCCCGGTTTTGATGCAGAAAACAGCACGCATTTTATCGGTGACATCACACCATCGAAACTGATTAAAGCCGGAGAACTGCTCTTTACCTTAACGGACAGTTCACTTGGTTCAATCAAAGCTGGAACCCCGATATTTTTCAGAGGTCTCAAGGTTGGGCAAGTAGACAGTTATGCCTTATCGGACACCGGCAACTCAGTGCTAATACATTCGCATATAGACAGCCAATATAGCCACTTAATCAATAATACCAGTCAGTTTTGGGATCTATCCGGTGTCAAAGTTGATATCGGCTTATTTTCGGGCGCGACAATTGAAACCGGCACATTAGAAACGATATTGGCAGGTGGGATCGGTGTTGTCACCCAAAGTCCTACAACTACCTCAAACCAGTTATCAAGTGATACTCAATTTATACTACAGAAACAGTTTGCTTCTGAATGGCTAAATTGGGCTCCAATTCAAGTGGCGCCATAACCGTCAGTAAAAGAGGTAGTTGAATAAAACCAGAATGATAATTCTGGTTTTATTCTTCATATCTGCTAGCTTGATTTGATCTGTTTAACTATGATTTCACTTACAGCAAAGCTTCATACCTCTTATCACTTAGGTACTTTTATGTCCAAAGAACTGATGCAACTGGCCGCGATAAATTTAAAAAAAGCGGTTCCCTTGATGCTAAAGCATCAGATCCCCACTACACCGACCAATTATGCACTTTGGTATGCTTACGTTGATGAAAAACAGCCTAATTTAAATAAACAACTCGATACAATAATACAAGAATACAGCACTTGCTCTCCCTCAAATTCAACCCTGCTCTATCGTGAGTTTGTTTCAGATCCTGTCGAAGTTGACGTCATTGAAATGCGTCAAAGTCTAGAAGCGATGGCCACTGAGCTATCTCAATCTTTAAAAGACACCAACACTGACGCGACCCATTTTCAAAAACGCATCGACAGTAACTTTGACCAACTCAGCCGTATAGAAGAGGAGGGAGTCAGCCTTGAAAAAGTGCTGGGCATAGTCCGTAATCTAGCCAAAGAATCCGATGATATCCGCTCAAGCACCGAATATTTTACCGGCCACCTAAAGCGTGCTCAGCAAGAGATTGACACGCTAAAAGCTCAATTGAAGGAATCAGAGAAAGATGTATTATTCGATGCGTTAACTGGCATATTGAATCGTAGAGCATTTGATTCTGATTTAGCAGGACTATTGAGCCAATCCCCTGAAGGATTGTGTTTAATTCTTATCGACATCGATCATTTCAAAGCCTTTAACGACAATTATGGTCACCAATTAGGTGATACCGTACTCAAGGCTGTCGCCAAACGTCTTAGCGAGTCATGCCGAGATGGAACCAAAATCTACCGCTATGGTGGCGAAGAATTTGCCGTGATAACCCCCAATAGTCAGTTTAGAAATGCAAGGCATTTAGCGGAAGCAATGCGCAGAGCATTAGAGAAAGTGTCACTAAAAGATAGACGTAAGGACACCATGATAAACAATATCACCGCCTCTTTTGGTGTCGCCCAATGGACTCCCTCTCTCAGCGCTGCTCAACTCATTGATCAATCAGATAAACTCCTCTATGAAGCCAAGCGACTGGGTAGAAACCGAGTGATGCCAATCGCCAGTTAAATAATACCCGATTTTCTGGCTCGTTAACTTTCCATTAGGATAACTAACCTACAGCTTCTGCATGCACAACAAAACGTAAAGGCCCACCAGCACGCAAAGCGTGAAATGGATAACAAGTGATCAGCGTCAGTTGTTTATCGCTGCTCGGCGCCAACACACGGGTATCGGACTCATGGACAATTTGCGTCTCCATCACCTTATATATAACCTCGATTCCATTCCTATCAAGTAGTTTAATCAGTTTACCCCGCTTAACGCCCTCTAAAATTGAAAAGTGGGTATCATTATGGCCAGCAATGATCCGATTACGATTCCCCTTCCCTATGCTGCCATCTTGAATTTGAACGGGACCAAAAGCCAAATTTCTGCCTGAGGCCCCTTCTAATACATACATTGAGTCTCCATCAAAATGTTCATCTGGTGACTCATTACCCTTACCTGCTTCAACAAAAGACAATTTTGCAACAGGATAAGTATCCGCCCAACTCCAAGGTTTATGGGGCTGTTGATCCTTAATCGTACGCTGCCAAGCCTGTTCAATAAGATACTGCGCAAAATGCGCTTTAGCTTGCATATACACTCCCTGACCTAGAAAAAGAACTGCTAAAACAAAAAACAGAATGACACCAATGCGATGAACATAGAGCCCCTTAGGCATCTAACTTTCCTTTTCTGCCATAAATGGCAACGCCAAAGGCTCTTTGATAACTGAGTAGGTAGATCCCAAGCAAGCTTAATAACACGGATCCAATCAAGATAAACAAACGACTTGAAGTGCCGGTTTGTGGCAAACTGCCAGGCGGTGTCCATCCAAACGGGTTCGCCATTAGTACTGTGACATTTTTAGGGGTAATGGAACTCGGTCTCGCTGGAGCCAACTCTATCGCCACTAGGCTAGTATGGGCACTCACTAAATGATAATTAAGGGCCAGAGCAGTGATCTGCTGTTTCACTCTTTGCTCGTTCACTCCATCTTTACTCAATTCAAGCGCCGAGATCTGTTTTCTCGCCCAGATAAGATCAAGGCCTAAAGCAGGTTCTCTTTGTTTAAGTGATACACGCTCTTGCCAATATTGTCCTGCTATTGTTCCGGAAACAATAAGCTCTGTGGGCGATGCTGTATGGAGTAATGAATTCATCTTTATGGCCACCAGCAAAGGCTCTTCAGCGTAGAGATCTGGGATAATTGCTGGCCAATAATCAGGTACTCGATTATCAGCATACCTCAACCTAATGTCAGTTAACTGCGGGCGCTCAATTTGATGAAGTAGCGCTTCAATCTTACTCTGCACTTCATCTAATTTTCCAATATAGGTAAACGTGCCCCGCCCAAACTCGGCGGCCCTTTGCATAAAGTGTGAATTTGGCGCTGAACCAATTCCCAAGGTAAATAAGCGACTCTCTCCTATCTTCTGTTTTATAAGATAGAAGAGTGCAGATTCATCCCCGACAGCCCCATCGGTCATAAACAGTACCTGACGTAAACGACTTGTATTATCCTCTTCACGGCTTTGTTGGACATCCAGAGCCGCATTAAGTGCCAAGCCCATCTCAGTTCCACCATTGGCCACAAGACTTCGTACATACTGCTTAGCACGACCAATATTACTCGCTGTTGCTGGTAACGGTTGCGGGGATAGTGCTTGGACATCTGAATTAAACTCAATCACATTGAAAGTGTCATGTTCTCTTAACCCTGTCAGGGCAAAACTCAACGCTTTCTTAGCCTGCTCGATTGAACCACCCGACATAGAACCTGACGTATCAATCACGAGAATAAGCTCTCTGGGAATACTCGTATCTTGCTGTTGAACAGCTGGAGGTAACAACATCAATAGAGCATAGTCATTCTCTAATACTTCACGGTTTTCAGCGCTGTTACTTTTTACTTTATTGGACACATTTGAGGCTGAATATGTCTGGCCAGTTTGTGAAAATACAGTGGCGGTGGGCGTGGTTCCGAGTTGTGGTCTCCAGTTCAACACAAAATCACCGTTAGCATTAGTATCAACAAGTTCAAGGTTATAGCGGGAATCACTGAGCTGAGTTTGACTCACCTTATGATATGGACTTGAAACTTTATCTAGTGAGACACCCGCATTTAATTCAATATTAATGCTCACTTTAGGCGCTAGACTTGTATTGTGAGTACCGAGTCTTAAATTGCTGTCAAAGTATGAGCCTATTTTATCTCGCATAGTCAGAGCATTAACCTCTTCAAAGCTAGGCTGTGACATTGGTGATAGATAACGAGGATTCACAACCATAGGGAACCTTAGGCTAAACTCGCCTTGTTTATACCTCACCAGCTCCTGATAGCTTATCTCAACCACTAATGTCTCACTCGGCCCTAAGTTGGCCACTGAGGTTCTAAAAATATTCGGTGTGGATAGCGCCACTAAACTCGCACGCTGCCCCGCTTTTTTTGCCACCTCAAACTGCCTTTTAGCCTCCTGTTTCTCTTGGATTTGGCCTTCAATAATCTGAGTACCGATCTGAAGCCGCATATGATCCACTGCCGCTTCATTAGGCAAAGGAAATTGATAGCGACCATTGAGCCAATGCTCAGTGTCATTACGAAACTCCTGCCTGACTTTCACTCGATTAATCCAACCTGACACTTTCATCTGCACTTGTGTATTGAGTGGTAGGCTCACCTGCTCCTCACCATCCATTGACTGGTACACTAAACTCGCTTGAGTACGTTCAATCTCTTCAGCATAAGTTGTAAAGCTCAGACAACATAAGAAGCCGATAACGATTCTCTGACAAAGTGCCGCCCCCCATAAGGGGGCAACCGTTGACTGCATGGGAGTATTCTTACCGTCGGCGTTAAAGAGACATTGCTTATCCATTTTCATCAACATAATCCTTTATTTCATTAAAAATGAGATTATTGATTTGCAGCGAGCGCAGACTCACGTGGAATAAGCTTGATATTGACCCTTCTGTCAAAAAAATCATTTTCAAAACTCTGATCTTTAGCCAATGGAGCACTTGCACCGTATGCCTTAAATGCCAAACGGTTTTCATCAACACCTTGAGCCACTAAATAGCTTTTAACTTCGGCAACACGTTGCTCAGACAAGGCTTGGTTATACGTCGAGTCCCCTCTTCTATCAGCATATCCGGTCATATCCAGATTCAATTCAGGCGAAATCGACATGGCATAAGCCAAATCATCAAGTTGGCGTTGTATGTGAGGCGCTAGCTCAGATGAGCCCGTTTTAAACTGAATGTTCAACCCCATGGCTAACTCAGTCAGTTTCTGCTCTTGAGCCAACTTTAGTTGAGCTAACTGCTGCTGCGCCTCATCATATTGACTGGCAATCACTTGTAGAGATTGATTGTCATCGTTTAACGCAATGAGTTGTGAATCCTTTTCGACCAATTTGGCCTGTTGAGAGTCGATTTCAGAGTCATCACCGACAGACTTTCCTAATAGTGCCCCAGTAAATGCCCCGATGATGGCACCAACGGGTCCTCCGACGACCGCCCCAAGAACAATCCCAGAGGTGAGTCCAACAAGTTCCTCGTTATGCTCTCTCTCGTCAGTTTGCTCTGTTGCGAAACTTGCATTTGAAACGGTTAGGCTGCTCATAACTAAAAGGGCGATTATTTTCTTGTTCATTTTGGTTTTCCTATCTATGACGATTATTAACAGGCAGAGTAAATAGTGACTGCCTTTCGATAGATTCATTAAACAGGAGATAAATGGCTGCCACAGGGAGGAAAAATGACATTACGCTTATGAATTGTGGCAACAAAATGGCAATCCACTTCAGTGCCTTTTATCCCATAAAATTTCCTGTATAGTCTCCAGCAGAAGTTAATTGTCATCAGCTCAGCACTCCTACTTACTTGAAAATGATGCGCTGACGGTATTACAGCCCTATAAGGTAAAAATTGATGAAACGTATCGCAATTGTGGAAGATGAAGCGGCAATACGAGAGAACTATAAAGAGGTATTGCAGCAGCAAGGCTATACCGTTCAGGCGTACGCCAATCGTCCTAGTGCCATGCAAGCATTCACAACCCGATTACCGGATTTGGCCATCATTGATATTGGATTAGAAGATGAAATAGATGGAGGATTTGCGCTTTGCCAATCCCTCAGGGCAATGTCCAGTAATTTACCTATCATCTTCTTAACAGCCAGAGACAGTGACTTTGATACCGTGTGCGGCTTACGCCTTGGCGCCGATGATTACCTCAGTAAAGATGTCAGTTTCCCTCACTTAATTGCTCGCTTAGCTGCACTGTTTAGGCGCTCAGAGCTGCAAGGTAAATCATTGGAAGTTGAGAATTTACTCGAAAGAGGTGCGTTAACTATTGATGCCAACCGGATGCAGGTTTACTGGAATATGATCCCTATCGAACTGACCGTCACTGAATTTTGGATGGTTCACGCGTTAGCTAAACACCCAGGGCATGTTAAGAATCGCCAAGCATTGATGCAAGAAGCAAAAATATACGTCGACGATAGCACTATCACTTCCCATGTGAAGCGGATAAGAAAAAAATTCATCGCACAAGATCCTGAATTTGATTGCATCGATACGGTTTATGGCATGGGATACCGTTGGGAACCTCAGGCCCTTTAATGATATTAATATCTCACACAACATGGCTACTACCCACCATTTCAAAGCAGAGACAGCGTGATGTTTAACCTTCCAATAGGGCTAAGGAGTAAAGTTGCTATATTATCGCTATTCTTGCTTTGTCTTCCTTGGCTGGGCTACCAGTACGTCTGGGAGATGGAAAAATACCTAAGATATGGCCAAGAGAAAACCTTAGAAGGCACAACACAAGCGTTAGCCACAGCCCTGCACGAAAGACCCAAGCTGTTTGACAGTCAGGCAAGTTTTCTAACTCAGGTACAGCAAGGCAGAGATCTCTACGCTCACCCGCTCTCAGGGCCCATACAGCTGGACGGCAAACTCGGTGATTGGGCTCAATACAAGCATAAAAGTCTCAACTATGGTGAAAACCACCAGATATCCAAAGCCGACCCAGATAAGCCCTTAGCCATTAATTTTACCCATATGGTCGGTAAATATGACGGATACCTTTATGGCTTCTTTGAAGTCACCGATCCCAGCGTTATCTATCGTGGCAAGAACACCCTGAATATCGATCGCAATGATCACCTTGCTATTGCCACGCTGGCACCTGATGGAAAATTCAGGCGTTATATTGTCGCCACCACAAAAGATGGCTGGATCAGTGCTTTTGAACTCCCTGAAGATCCGAGTCTTTCTGTACCCGTTACCCCTGAAGTCAAAATCCAAGGAAAATGGAGGAAAACGACCCAAGGCTATAATATTGAGCTGCGTATTCCACTGGACATGGTAGGCAGTAAACTGGGCTTTGCGATATACGATGTTAACGACGCAAAAAGCGGTCATGTAGACGCTATCGTCGGAACCTCAGCCATCGATGATGTTGATAAGCTCGGTACCGTCCTTGTGCCCTCTCCAGAAATTGCAAACATCATTAAAGGGATGAGCCATAACAGCTCTCGAATTTGGGTGGTAGACAAGCATGGCCGTGTGCTCGCCAAATCAGGGGATATTCGTACCAGTAATAGCGTTTGGACTCGCACAGTATCGGACCAGCCCGATCCCAGTTTCTGGGAACGGTTTAAACAAAAATATCTACACCCACTCTATTACCAAATACTGACGATCCCAGCTAAAGATTTTGTCGACTCTTTACAGGATTCAACCGTACTCGGTGGTAGCCACATTCAACAAGCCCTAGCTGGTAAAGATGGATCGACATGGCGACTCACACCCGATAACAAAGCGGTTATTCTGGCCGCTGCAAGCCCAATCTGGATAGATGATAAGGTGATGGGAGTGGTGATCTCAGAAGAAACGACTCATGGGATAAGAACTTTACGCAATAAGGCATTAGAGAAGCTGTTCAATGTCATTATTACCATCATGAGCATGGGAACCTTAGCGCTGTTTTTCTTCGCCTCTAGTATCTCCAGTCGCATCCGCAAACTCAGGGATGAAGCCGAAGAGGCTATCGACAGTCAAGGTAGAATAAAAAACCACATTAAAGGCTCAAAAGTCCGTGATGAAATAGGTGATTTATCCCGAAGTTTTGCCAGTATTGTGAGTCGATTAGGGCAATATACTCACTACCTAGAAAACATGAGTTCAAGACTCTCACATGAACTACGCACCCCTGTTGCCGTGGTTCGATCGTCACTAGAACACCTAGGGCTGCAATCACTCGACCCCGATAGCCGTAAATATGTTGACCGGGCACAAGAAGGCGTTAGCCGTTTAAATATGATTTTGAACAATATGAGCGAAGCAACTCGATTGGAAGAGAGCTTGTCCACTGCAGAACTCGACACCTTCCCTCTCTCTAAAGTCATTAGTGGTTGTGTGCAGGGATACCAACTCACCTACCCCAATAAAGAGTTCATCGCTAATATCTGCGAAGAGGATCTATTGATGACAGGTGTGCCAGAGTACATTGCACAGTTGATGGATAAATTGATTGCCAATGCCTTAGAGTTTAGCCTCAAAGACACAGCAATCTCTGTCACTCTCACGGCAAAAAACAAACAAGCTCAACTCTCTATTAGTAATATAGGCCCAGAGCTGCCAGCCAACATGTCTGAACAGATATTTGAGTCTATGGTATCAGTGAGGCAGCAAAAGGCACAAGACAAGCCTCATCTGGGGTTAGGGCTCTATATCGCACGATTAGTAACTGATTTCCACCATGGAAAAATCATCGCCAGAAATCTACAAGTAAATGATAGTGACCAACAGCATCATGGTGTAGAAATAGTGGTTAGCCTACCGCTCGATTAATGCTGGGGAGCACGATGAATAAACAGAACGATAAGCGAGCATTCACGATGCTCATTAAAACGCACTTTCATTTGGCCGTTTAGATGTTAAGATGGCTAAAAATACAATTTGGTTGTGGAACAATTACCCTATGAAAAAAGAAACACAGATCATCAGTGTTGGACGTGACAAAAAATGGACTAAGGGTGTGATCAATCCTCCCGTCTTCAGAGCATCAACCATGGTGTTTGACACCATGAAAGAGATGCGCTTCGCAACCAAGAACAGAGCCAAAGGCGAGATGTTCTATGGTCGACGTGGTGGCCCCACCCATTTTGCATTTCAAGCTGCGATTGCAGAACTTGAAGGCGGTGTAGGCACAGCCCTATACCCATCAGGATCCGCCGCGATCAGTGGTGCACTGCTCTCATTTCTCAAGTCAGGCGATCATCTGCTCATGGTCGACACCGCCTATGAACCGACACGGGATCTGTGTGATAAGTTGATGGCAGGTTTTGGGATAGAGACCACCTATTATGATCCTATGATTGGCGCTGGGATAAGTGCGCTTATCAAGCCTAATACCAAGGTATTGTTCCTAGAATCTCCAGGATCGATCACCATGGAGATCCAAGATGTGCCGACACTTGCCAGCATCGCTCACCAACATGAGCTTGTGGTGATGTTAGACAACACTTGGGCATCCCCCATCAACTCTCGTCCATTTGATATGGGCGTCGACATCTCTATTCAGGCTGCCACTAAGTACATAGTGGGTCACTCTGACGTCATGATGGGCACCGCAACGGCTAATGAAGCACATTGGGATCAACTAAGAGAAAACAGCTACCTCATGGGTCAATGCACCTCACCGGATGATGTGTATCTGGCCAGCCGTGGCCTAAGAACATTGGGCGTGCGTATGCAGCAACATGAGCGTAATGCCCTTAAAGTTGCAAACTGGCTGAAGTCGCGCCCAGAGGTCGATCATATCAGGCACCCAGCTTTCGACACTTGCCCTGGTCATGCGTTTTTTGAGCGTGATTTTACAGCAGCCAACGGTTTATTCTCTTTTGTATTGAAAGAGGGAGATCTGGCTTCTGTCACCGCACTGGTTGAAAACATGCAGCACTTTAAAATGGGTTTCTCTTGGGGAGGTTTTGAAAGTCTGATCTTAGGTGTATTTGGCATCGACAGGATCAGAACAGCCACCCAATGGGATAGCTGTAAACCCCTTATTCGTTTGCATGTGGGGTTAGAAAACCCTGATGATCTGATTGCCGATTTAGAAGCAGGCTTCGCACGATTTAATCAAGCGCTTAAGTAACACTTAAAATATTATCTTAACAACAGATGAAACCTGTTCTAGGTTTCATCTGTCAGACTTCAATACAACGAGTCCAGAGTAAAGGTTCCCCAATCTCATCAACTTTCCCATCGATTACCGTGATAGCAGCTGTATCCTGACACAGGTATAAATACTCAAATAGAGAATCATCAAACGCGACACCTCTCTTGTGTAGATAAGCAATAAAATCGACAGGAGTGGTAAACCCTGCTGGCAGATGAGGCATAAAATGAAACGGGGTTAAACTCAAGGCGAGTAAGTTGTCTAAGCCCACATCATTGCTGTCGCCACACAAAGGGGCACTCTCTATCGACGGTGTCATGATCATTGCCCCAGCACTCACGCCAATCAGTGCGCCTCCTGCCCTCGCGTACTCCCGCAAACGAGGAATCAATCTTCTGTGATGTAACCCTTTTAAAAATCTGAAGGTATCCCCGCCAGCCAAATGGATCACATCACAACTGAACAGTTCAACCAAAGACTCTTCATCAAAACCCGTTTCAAGTTCTAAATAACACACCAACCTGGCACCAAGGTTTTTATAAAGCACTTGAGTCTGGCGAAAATAGTGTCTATCAGGTTCTGGCCCTGAGGCAATATAGCCAACTTTAGCCACGGCTTTTTGTTGGGCACTTAACACCAGCTTGATTGCTTGTAGTCCATTTACCGATGAGGGGTCACTAAGTAAAGCGAGCTTCATACTTCACAACTTGTTGAATATAATATCAAACCAGATTAACTAGCAGTACAATATCTGACAAGGTATTTATGAATGAACAGAATGGAAAAAGGATTTAATTATCTTTGCTATGCTGTTTTTTTTACATTTTTTTGTTAGCCTAACACTTAGATTTTTATCCAAGCAGCGCTTGTATTTATAAGCCTTTTTTAGCTGCTATTTATCGATTATTTTTTGGAACATCTTTTATGTTATCTCGACCGCGACAACTATTTCCTATCGGGCTTGCCTGTTTTTTACTTTCAACCAGTCTACAAGCAAAGTCTGACTACCAGGCTATCAGCGATAATTTCAAACAGCAATTTCATAAACAGCTCAAAAAGAATGGTGTACCCGGCGGCGCGTTTGTGATCATCGAAGACAGTAAAGTCCTTAAGATGAGTACATACGGTAAACGTAAAAAAGGCGGGAGTTTAAACGTAAACAAAGACACTGTTTTTCGTTTAGCCTCGGTATCAAAAACCTTTGCGGGGACCTTAGCGACAATGCTGGTTCATGAAAATAAATTCAGTTGGGAAGATCCACTCACTAAATACATGCCTGAGTTTATGCTTGCCGATAAATCCGCAACAGCCAAAATAAATCTCGGTCACCTTATAGGTCAAAGCACCGGCCTAATGCCAAACAGTTACGATAATATTCTCAATGCCAATGGTAAATTAAAGAAGATCATTCCTCAATTTTCTAAACTGACCCCAATGTGTTCTCCTGGAGTTTGTTACAGTTACCAAAATATCGCCTTCTCATTTATCCAACCCGTTATTGAACAACAAACTGGGATGACATACTCAAATCTGGTTGAGGCACGCATTTTCACTCCCTTAAAGATGAATACAGCTTCTATCGGTATGGCGGATTTCTTAGCCACCAGTAACCGTGCAAGTCCCCATGTTAAAACCCGCTCAGGTTTTAAAAAGGTCAGAGTGAAGTCTAACTATTATCAGGTTGAGCCCGCAGCTGGCGTTAATGCCAGTATCACTGATATTTCCAAGTGGTTGATTGCTAACTTAGGCAATAACCCCAAGGTATTAAGTCCTCAACTTCTCCATGACATCAAAGAACACGGCGTGAGAACAAGCAAGGAGCTGAAACGTCGAGAATGGCGCTCTTATCTCAAAGATGCCCATTATGGCAAAGGCTGGCGGGTTTATGATTTTGAAGGTGAAGAGCTGGTCTATCATGCAGGCTGGGTTGCCGGTTACGTGGCAGAGATTGCCTACTCCCCTCGCTTAAAAATTGGTATGGCCATGTTACTCAATGGCGAATCCCGTGTTATTGCGGGACTCGGTGCAGAATTCTGGCACAAGGTTATCAAACAAGAAAAACTCGCAATGAGTAAAAGCAGTTCAAAGAAATAACACTTATTCGGGTTAAAGACTAATACTGCTTCGGCTCTATTAGTCTTGATCTCTCATGGGCCACAAAACGATATGATCTTCGATATATTTGATATTCGTTTCACATTTTACTTTATTTTGAGTCGACATCCCGGCCTGATGCATCGCCTCTTTCGATCCTGTGATCAAGGGATGCCACGAAGGTAGGTCCCGTCCGGCGTAAAGACGTCGATAAGCACAGCTATCAGGCAACCAAGTTAATTCTGCTACATTATCGGCTGTCACTTTAGTGCACAAAGGAACAAAGCTGAAACGATCTTGATATTGACTACAGTGTGCTCCTTGATGATCTAATAATTTACAGGCCGCATTGGTGTAATACAATTCTTCTGTTTCATCATCGATTAACTTATTTAAACAACACTTACCACACCCATCACACAAGGATTCCCATTCATGGGCATCCATCTGGCTTAACGATTTTTCTTTCCAAAATGACATGATTTAATTTCTACAACTCAGTTTTTTACAAAAAAAGGCCTGCTCAAGCAGGCTATTTTACACTAGTCAACAGAGACAAAGAAGACTGTTATCTTTATCCTGATTAAGCATCAATTAATCTCAGAAGATTTTATCTTCTCTGAAAGGTAGGCCACTGATAATGCATGGTAATCAGAATCCATTCGCTTTATCAAAGCACGATAATTATCATAAATCAGGTAAGCACGGCCTTTAGCACCATCAGGAATGATCAATGAAACCAACATATCATCACGTTTAGGCAAAACACTGCCGTTATAGCGGGTTACCCCAAGCTCTGTCCATTGCGAAAACCGCTTGCTAATCGCACTCGAAGAAAGACTTTCATCAAAATTGTCAGGTAGCAGTACTTGCCGTCCCCAGGTTTCTTGCCCTTTCCAGCCCACTTGCTGTAGATAATGAGCAAGGGAGGCAAACACATCATGAGGATTACTCCATAACTCTTTCTTACCATCACCATCACCGTCTTGCGCATACTTCAAATAGTGGCTAGGTAAAAAATCAGTTTGCCCCAAGCTGCCTTTAGATGAACCTAACAACTCACTGACTTGTAGGGATTCCTGTTCAAGAATTTTCAGCGTCGCAAAAAATTCATTTTTGCACTTAATACAGTCAGGATCATCAAATGCACGCGAAGCGGTCACAGACAGAAGAGGATACTGACTGACATCAGCACCAAAATTTGACTCGAGTCCCCACAGAGCAAAAATAAATCTGGGCTGAACATCATATTCACGCCCTATCGTCTTAAGCTCTGCTCTGTATTGCTGATACAAAACTCGGGCTTCGCTAACTTTAGATTCTGGGACTTTCTCAGGAATAAAACTCTCTAACGAAGTCGCAGCCTTAACGGGTGCTTTGTTACTATCTTGTGCAGTTCTAAACAGCTTAATCTGAGGGAAACTAGACTCAATGGTTCTCTCATCTATGCCATTCTCTTTAGCTTCATGTTTAAGACTAGAAAGATAATCGCTGAAACTCGGTTTCAATTTACTTTCTTGCGCTAAAACTGTTTGCTGTAAACCCAAAATGAGCATGCATGTGACACTAATGGCCTTGAGATCTATCCCTGTCATATCGAATCCCTGAATTAAGCTGATTTTTTATCTTAACTAATCTCTACTATAGCCAATTTCGCGCTTATGTTCCTCGAGTAAGTTAACCACTGGCGGAGGCAGTTGCAAGTAATAACCTTTAGCTGCTAACTCTGTCTTCACTTTTTCAATGTCAGCAAAACCTAAATGATCTCGTTTCATTAAAGGCAGCATCATCACCAATTCTGGTGAACCAAACATCTCAAGTAATGCCTCTGGAACACGTTCAAATTCATTACGTTTTTCAACGAATAGGTAACTATCGAGCTTACGTCGACTCTTATACACCGCACAGATCATATACTGTCTACTTTCCTGCTATTCAACTTGCCTCAGACTGAGTCACACTATAACATGGACAACTATTAATATAATGCATATCAGCATCAAGTCTGATTATTTTTATAAAGAGCAAGGCCACAATGCAGACTCCAAGCCTAGAGTTAAAAGGCTCATCATTTACACTCTCTGTGCTCCATATTAACCAAGTTGATTTGGAAAAGGTAACCATTGAACTGGACAGTAAATTGTCTATCGCACCGCAATTTTTTATTGGTGCTCCATTGGTCGTCAACCTAAGTCTCATTAAAGATCCTGAGTATAATCTGACAGCGTTGAAAGATTTACTCGTGTCCAGACAATTAGTGATTGTAGGTATTACCGCAGCGATTGATGCCATTTCGGCCCAAGCTAAATCCCTTGGACTCGCAATCATCAAATCAGGAAAGCAATCACAAACTCAGCCTCAGCTACCTAAAACCACTAAGATAGTGAAACAAAATGTGCGTTCAGGTCAGCAGATTTATGCAAAAAATAGCGATCTTGTGATTGTGGGAACCGTGGGGAATGGCGCCGAAGTGATTGCCGACGGCAGTATTCACATTTATGGTAACTTACGTGGTAAGGCCATGGCTGGCGCCTCCGGTGATAAGCATGCGGTGATTATCGCCCGCTCTTTAGAAGCCGAATTGGTATCTGTAGCCGGTCAATACTGGCTAGCCGAGAATATTCAGCTCAACAGTACAACGAAAAGTGGCTGTATTCGTCTCGAAGGTGAATCTCTCACCATCGAAGCGCTACCACTTTAAAGACAGCAAACAAGGAAATAATAGGAAATGACGCAAATAATTGTTGTCACCTCAGGTAAAGGCGGCGTGGGGAAAACCACCTCTAGCGCTGCTATTGCTACAGGTTTGGCATTAAAAGGACATAAAACTGTCGTTGTAGATTTTGATATCGGACTGCGTAACTTAGACCTGATTATGGGGTGTGAGCGCAGAGTTGTTTATGATTTTGTCAATGTGATCAATGGTGAAGCTAATTTAAACCAAGCTTTAATCAAAGATAAGCGTTGCCCAAATCTATTTGTTTTACCCGCTTCACAAACACGCGATAAAGATGCGTTGACAAAAGAAGGCGTGGGCAAAGTACTGTCTGATTTATCGAAAGATTTTGAATTCATCATCTGTGATTCTCCTGCAGGCATAGAAACAGGCGCCATGATGGCTCTCTATTTCGCTGATACTGCCATCGTCACCACGAACCCAGAAGTGAGTTCAGTACGTGATTCTGACCGCATATTGGGCATGCTCCAAAGTAAGTCAAAGCGCGCCGAAGAGGGATTAGAGCCAGTAAAGGAATACCTATTACTGACCCGTTACTCCCCTGCTCGAGTCACCACTGGTGAAATGTTAAGCGTTGAAGATGTAGAAGAGATCTTAGCCATACCGCTCATCGGTGTGATCCCTGAATCTCAAGCAGTACTAAAAGCATCTAACTCAGGTGTGCCAGTTATCATGGATCAAGAAAGTGATGCAGGCAAAGCCTATAGTGACAGTGTCGCGCGTTTGTTAGGCGAAGAGTTGCCAATGCGATTTGTCACTGAGGTAAAGAAAGGTTTCTTAAAACGGATATTTGGTAGTTAATTATGTCATTACTCGATTATTTTAAAAGCAGCAAAAAACCGGCTACAGCAGTGACAGCCAAAGAGCGTTTACAGATCATCGTTGCGCACCAGCGTGGCGAGCGTGATGCACCTGATTATTTTCCTCAAATGAAGCAAGAGATCATTGAGGTCATAAAAAAGTATGTGCACATCGACCCTGAACAAGTCACCGTTCAATTAGATAAGAACGATGATAAATTATCGGTACTTGAACTGAATGTGACCTTACCGGAAAAGTAAGCATCACAGACCACTGTTTCGAAGAAAATAAACCCCGACTTATGCTAAAAGTCGGGGTTTATTTTTATGGGCATCATTACAGATTTGGTTATACAGACAATGCCGTTAGTGGCGTTGAGACTAAGGTTTCACGCCAACCCGTTAGCAGTAAAGGTTTATCCCCTACTTTACCGGCCCACAACCACTCTAGGTATTCATGAATATGACGTTTAGAGCCTAATAGCTCAATCGGCACTTCATGCTCTTCACTCACCGTCGTCAGGCACTGCTTAATGGTCTTAAATGCGCTCTTATAACCTGTTTTAAGTGCCAAGACATCAATCGCCTCTGGCAAGTTATCCAGATCTGCTGTCGCTAATAAACCGATAAGATCTTTGCCGTGAACACGCTTTTCCTGTTCAGTCAGCTCTATCATCTTATACAGCTCAGTGCTGTTTTTAGGCTGCCTTTTCGCTAATCCAATCAAAGCGTGATCTTTAACCACAAAACCAACAGCTAAATCACGTGACACCGCTTTCTCTAGGCGCCACTTAGCCAACACTTTCAGATAAGCTAACTGTTTAGGGCTTAATTGAAACGCATTTTTAACTCTTAAATACGCCAGTTCAAAATCCGGAGAAGCCAAGCGACCTTGGGTCATGCGCTCTCCCTCTTCGAACACCCAATCAAGTCTGTTGAGTTCCGCTAACTTTTCGACAAGCTGAGGATAAAGTTCATAAAGGTAGTAGACATCATTAGCCGCATAATTAAGCTGTGCTTCGCTTAAAGGACGCTTCATCCAATCAGTACGAGACTCACCTTTATCAAGCGGAATACTTAACGTTTGCTCAACCAGTTTCGCATAACCGAGTCCATGTCCAAATCCACATAAAGCTGCGGCGATTTGGCTATCAAACAGTTTTACCGGTTGGCAATGACCATTACGAGCAAAGACCTCTAAGTCTTCACTGCAAGAATGCAAAACGGTGGTAATTTCAGGCGTTTTCAATAAATCCCAAAAATCAGAAAGATCACTCACTGCAGTTGGATCGATTAACGCTAATGTTTTGCCATCATAAGCTTGGATCAGACCAAGACGAGCATAGAAAGTACGGGTACGAACAAATTCGGTGTCCAATACCAATAATTGACTCTCCCGGTATTGCGATACAAGGTTAGCTAAACTCGCATCATCATCTATATATTGAAACGTTAACAAAATGTTCTCCCTGACAATAGAACGCTATAAAGAAATAGAAAAGCCGGCATTAAGCCGGCTTGAGAGTGATATCACCCAAGTTTATTGGGTCAACTAGGACAAAATAGTTAAGCTGACTTAACTTCATCCCTCAACTCTCTACGTAGAATTTTCCCTACGTTCGATTTCGGTAGCTCTTCCCTAAATTCTACCAGCTTAGGCACTTTATATCCCGTTAAATGCTGTCGACAATGAGTGATGATATCTTGTTCGGTTAAAGATTTATCATTTTTAACCACAAACACTTTCACTAATTCACCAGATAGCTCGTTAGGAACACCAACTGCCGCAACTTCAATCACTTTGGGATGCATAGCAACAACCTCCTCCACTTCATTAGGGAAGACATTGAAACCAGACACCAAGATCATATCTTTCTTACGATCAACGATAAAGAAATAACCCTGTTCGTCCATGTAACCGATATCACCAGTCGCTAGATACCCTTGGCTGTCAATAACACTGGCCGTCTCTTCCGGTCTTTTCCAGTAACCTTTCATGACTTGAGGACCTTTGGCAAACAACTCACCAATCTCACCTTGAGCCAAAACAACACCTTCATCATCACGCACTTGAATATCGGTCATCGCAACAGGGAAACCGATAGAACCGTTATAGCCTTCAAGGTTATATGGGCAACAAGTGACTAACGGTGCCGCCTCTGTTAATCCATAACCTTCAAGCAACTTAGTCTTAGTGATACTCTGCCACTTATCCGCTACCGCTCTTTGGACAGCCATACCGCCGCCAATGGATAGCTTAAGCTGAGAAAAATCCAGCTCTTTGAACTCATCAGAGTTTACGAGTGCATTAAAGAGCGTATTGACTCCGGTTACTGCAGTATAGGGATGCTTCTTTAACTCACCGATAAACGCAGGAAGATCTCTGGGATTGGTGATCAACAAGTTATTTGCACCTTTATGCATAAAGAGCAAGCAGTTCACTGTCAGAGCAAAAATATGGTAAAGAGGCAATGCGGTCACAACGAACTCTTTGCCTGGGATCAGCATCGGTGAGTACGCAGCATCAGCCTGGAGTAAATTGCTAACGACATTACCGTGAGTGAGCATCGCGCCTTTAGATACCCCTGTCGTGCCACCCGTATATTGTAAGAAAGCTAGGTCATCCGCCACAAGCTTAGGCTTCACATACTGCATACGGCGGCCTTTACTTAAGGCTTTTCGCATCGATATAGCATGGGGAAGATCGTATTTTGGCACCATCTTCTTAATATATTTAACGACAAAGTTCACTAGCGTACGTTTAGGCGCACTGAGCAGATCACCAAGCCCAGTTAAGATCACGCTTTCTACGCAGGTCTGTTCAACGACTTTTTCAAGTGTATGGGCAAAGTTAGAGACCACAATAATGGCTTTAGCCCCTGAATCATTCAACTGGTGCTTTAATTCACGAGGTGTATAAAGAGGGTTTACATTAACGACAACCATGCCAGCTCGTAATATCCCAAAAAGAACGATTGGATACTGCAATAAGTTCGGCATCATGATGGCGACTCTGTCGCCTTTCACAAGTTTAAGATCGTTCTGCAGATAAGCAGCAAAGGCGCGACTACGCTCTTCAAGTTTACGATAGGTAAGTGTCGCGCCCATATTAACAAATGCAGGCTGATCGGCATATTTCGATACTGATGTCTCGAACATATCCACCAGCGAGTCATATTGAGTTACGTCAATCTCGTTTGGCACGTCATGCGGTAAGTTATCAATCCAAAGTTGTTCCACAAATCTCTCCTAAAAATCCCCACATTCAGCGGATACAGAAACATACTCTCTGTAAAAAGCTTGCTAAAACAATAAGCAAAACACTGACTAAATTTATTATTTTGTTTACACCAGATTCATACAGGCGTTTTAATTTTGAACATCATCACATAAATAGAGTAAAAATCCTAGTCTCTTTTCTCAATCTATGTTTGATACTCTCTTGAGAGGTTCTGATGTTTAAGAAGCTGGGTATTATGCCAAAAATTGCTTAATTTGACTTGCTACCTCATGGGCATTTTCCATATGTAAATGGTGATCACCGTCAAGTTCTGCGCAGATAAGTTGATCAAACCAAGCTTGTGCCTTCGGCAGAGACTCTTTTAACTGCTTAAAGCCTTCGGTTCCGGTGATCAATAAGGCATTACCACCATGGTTGGTCATCAACGCATCCACCTGCTCAAAAGTCAGCCTTAGGGGGGAATCTAACTTCAATCTTGGATCGCTGCGCCAGCTAAAACCTCTGCAGGTTGCAGTGTCTTGGCATTGCATATTTCGCTCAACAAGAAGACGACACCACTGCTCACCTAAACCTGTGAGTCTCATTCTTGCTTTAACGGCGATGTCGATAGACTCATAAACAGCTGGCGCTGTATTCTGTTTTTTGAGGTAAAGCGCGTGATCCTTGAAACTGTTGCGTAGTCTTTGATTATTCTTTGATGCAGATTCATAAAGAGGGCCTATCGCCTCAATCAACACCAGTTTATCCACTCTCTCAGGAAAAGCAGCGACGTAAGCCGAAGCCACAATGCCACCAAGTGAATGACCAATAATCGCAACAGGTTGTTGCTTAATTGACAAGTGTTGCATCAACAATTCAAGGTCGTATAGATAATCAATCCAGTGAAGCGGGTACAAACCTGGGCGATGATCTGAACCACCGTGACCCGGCCAATCTATTGCTAGCACTTGAAACTCGCTTAACTGCTCCGCCAAAGGAGCGAAACTATTGGCGTTATCCAACCAGCCATGCAGCGCTAGTAGCAAGGGCTTATCTGACGCCCCCCAAAGTCGACCTGAAAGACGAATATGAGGGAGTTGAAACTCTACCTCATTTTCGGGGGCGCAAGATTGCCACATATAGCCTCTATTGTTAGTTATTGGGTGTTTTTTACAAACTTTAATGTCATGCGATCGCTTTCGCCTATCGCAAGGTATTTCGCTTTATCCACATTCTCTAAAGCCAGACGTGGAGGTAAAGTCCAAACCCCTTTCGGATAATCTTTGGTATCTTTACTGTTGGCATTAACATCGGACTTAGCCACTAAGGTAAATCCAACCTTTTCGGCTAACGCAATCACCTCAGCTTCATCCATGTAACCCGTTTTAGCATCCATACCTTTGTTCGCTCTATGCTCAACAATACCAAAAGTTCCACCAGGTTTAAGCACCTTAAACGTCGATTCAAAAACGGGTTCTAGATAGCCCTTCATCGCCCAGTTATGCAAGTTTCGGAAA
This sequence comes from Shewanella hanedai, assembly GCF_007197645.1. Taxonomy (GTDB): domain Bacteria; phylum Pseudomonadota; class Gammaproteobacteria; order Enterobacterales; family Shewanellaceae; genus Shewanella; species Shewanella hanedai. Next base: position 158,789 of record NZ_VKGK01000005.1, on the reverse strand, counting down.
GTCAGCACGGTATCAGCACTCTCATCGCGGCCCAATGCATAGTGTGTCGGTGGATCAAAGGTAACAGTTGTTGCTTTACCAACTTGAGCACGATGCTCTTTCAGCCAAGCTTCAAACTTTTTACCAGAGGTCGCACGATAACCCGTACGCTTTTTTTCATCGGCAGGTTCAGTATCAAAATTCCCCGCGACATATTGCCCCTCTTCTGCAAGATAAGGTGCCAATACCTCAGCATACCAGCCACCACCAGGCCACAACTCAATCACAGTATCACTTGGCTTAACATCAAAAAAAGTTAGGGTTTCAAGCGGGTGACGATATTTATCACGATTAACATTACTATCTTGCCTGAAATCGCTCTTAACCACTTCCGCCAATGTGCTCGCTTCATGGCCATTATCGTGTGCTAACGCACTAACGCTACACGTGGCGCTCAATAAGATCCCGGCTAAAAGAGTGTTATTTTTCATTATCGCTTCCCATAAGATATTTGAATAAGTTTCAATAAACTAACAGAAAAACGACAAGTATGGATCAAACCAAAGGTAAGATAAGGGCATAGAATTGAATGAAATTATGTAAGAAAACATTAACAACGGCTGTAAAATTTAGCCTTTAGCGGCCGCATTATCAACTCGACGCCAACAGAGGAAAATCATTGAAGCACTGATGGCTAACCAAATAAACACCCAAATCCACGCTGGGATCCAAGTTTCTGTAGCCAACATAGACGCATCACCTTTACCACTCAAGCCTAATAAAACGGTCGGACTTGCGAGAGCATTAAGCATGATCATCAAAGCCATCACTCTTAGTCCACTTCCCATAAATCGATTTTTATTGAGTTTAAGTGGTAAGAGAAACAACACTGCCAGACAGGCAAGTATTGATATGGTTAAGATATCTCGTCCCCAAAGTAATGTAGTCAATACAACTGCTGATCCAAGAAAAGCAAAGCTGACACGTATTCCCTTTGGCCAGGTCGCCAAAATGAAGATTAAATATCCCCACAGCGCTGCGCCAAAGTAGCCACTAAAACCGATCACAACAGGCCAGCCACCTTGGCTAAAACACAAACCCGCACCATTAGGGAAAAGCTGAATGTGACTGACACTGCCACCGGTTAATATCGTCGCTAATCCATGAGAGAGCTCATGAAAATAACTTTCAAGCCATTTAAATGGCACACTGATAAAAGGCAACCGAGTGATCAGAAAAGCAAACATGAGCTCGAAGAAGAAACGACTTCGAGACGGTGCTCCACTGCTGTTCTGGGGTTTTGAATCAAGCGCACTAGAGGAAGGGTTATGCATAGGTATCGATACCGACCATCTGCTGGATCTCTTCACGAGCCGCAGCGTGTTCATTAGCCAAATAGTGGGCTACTGCACCATCACTCCCTTGCAGGGCTCGCTCATATTCAAGCTTAGCCCCTAAACGAGATTCTAACGGCTCTGGTGTTGTCTGTTCTGCAAGTTGGACTTCTAACTGTGTTTCAACTTCGTCCCGGTTTACACTCGCAGAGTCAATCTGACTGGTGTCTAAACCTTGGCTTCTCTTTGCTCGTTCAACTTGCTGAGTGGCATCGATATTAGAATTTGTTTTTATGTTTGAACTCGCACCATTTGGGTTGGGGGCACTTGATGAGTGAGCCTGAGAGGTGCCAAAAATATTCTGTTGAACTTGCATTATTTCTCCTCCTTCATCATAAGATTAACCAACCCATTCCAGCATTTAAATCAATGAGGGCTAATTACTCTCGCCCTGGAAGCTTTTTCCAGGTAACCGTATCACGAACATAAACAGGCGCCAAGTCATCGACGGACGTTGACAGACCCTGAGTATAACCCGCTTTAGCTAAGCTCAACATAGATTTAGCATCTGGAAATTGTATCTCTTGAGTTAGTGTGATGTTTTCACACAGTTCAAGTAATTGAGGATAGGTTTCAAAACCGGTACCACACGCGATGATAGATAAACTTTTATCTAACTCCAAAGTCGCTAGGTTTGGCGCTGTCACAGTCTCCAGGCCCACTAACTCAGCAAGTCCATTATTGAAGACAAATTGACCCCAGTAGATCTCACCCATTCTGGCATCAATAGCACAAATGACCTGCACAGCACCTTGGTGATCAAACACCGTCTGCGCCATTGTTTGCAAAGCTGATAAACCAATAACAGGGATATCTTGGCCCAACGCTAAACCTTGCGTCATGCTGGTACAAATTCGAATGCCCGTAAAACTGCCTGGACCACGTCCATAGGCAATGAGGTCAACGTCTGACAATGAAATATTGGCTTGAGACAGCACGCTGTCAACCATAGGCAAGATGCGCTGGCTATGCTCACGAGGCACGACAGCTAACTCTGAAAAAATCTGGCCTTTAACGCTTAAGGCTGCCGAACAAGATTCGGTACAAGTATCCAATGAGAGTATGGTGAGTTCATCAGGGTTTTTCTGTATATCAGTCATCTAATACCACAAACAATAAGGCTAATGTCACATCCCACAACTCAATAGAGTTGCAACACGGTATGTTTACTTGCTCTATCAACATAGAGCAAAGCGAATGGTGGATTATAACCTAACTGTTATTGACGCAAAACGTGTCATCGCATTAAATGTGAAAAAATCAAAAAATTGAGCGCAAAACAAACAGAAATGAATTTTTTGAATGTTAACATGCTCGATATTATTAGCGTAAGAAGTCCAGTAACCAACGACAAACCAGTTTATCGTCAACGGGAAGAGCAAGAGACTCGATACCCGTTTCAATACGAGGTGCAGGGATCCTGTCTCGCCGCGCGTTCATTAAATCTTGTGAGTAACACTTACTGAACTCAGGGTGTCCCTGAACACCGAGAAAATGCTCGCCTATCTGTATCATATAAAATGGGCAAAAATCACTGGCCGCAAGAATCTCAGTGTTTTCTGGTAGCTCAGTCACCTGATCTTGATGACTCACCACTAAAGCGAGTTCCTCAATACTGCTATCCATCCAAGGTTTGTGCTGAGTGATCACCGATGTCGCAACACCAACTCCCCACCCTTTCGGTGACTTAACCACCTCGCCGCCTAACGCTTTAACCATCATCTGATGGCCAAAACAGATCCCGATTAACTTCTTGTTACAGGCATAGAGTGTTGCAATATATTGCTTAAACTGGTGCACCCAGGGCTCATCATCATTCACGCCATAGCGACTACCGGTGGTGATATAGGCGTCGCAATCATCCACAGAGTGAGGGTACTCTCCGTCAATAACTCGATAAACAGAAAATACCAGTTCAGTGTCGAGTCCTTCAAACAAGCCGGTAAACATCTTAGGATAATTTCCATGCTTAGCTTGCAGCGCTTCGGTGACATCATCGCATTGCAAAATACCTATTCTCATCTCACTCCTCCTTTGTGAAAACATGCTTGCTTACCAGATAGAAAGCCAGAGAGTTAAAAGTACTAACTCTCAAACCGCAATATTTATGTCAATTTTCCTTTAACCGCATCTTTGAAGAGCAATGAATACTCAGCATCGGTTAATTGAATTGGGTTTCCAGCAGACGCTGCATCTTGAGATGACATCTTACCGACCAACACCACATCATCTAAGTTGATCCCTATCTCCGCTAAGGTATGCGGAATATTAAGCTGCTCCCTCAAGGCTAAGACCCAAGTCAGGAAGCCATCAAAAGTGGCATTCTCCAACTCAAGATATCGCGACAATCGAGTGATTCTATCTTCTATGACACTGCGATTTCGTATCAGCACATAAGGCATTAAAATCGCATTCAATAGCCCGTGATGCTTGTTATACAAGGCACCAAGACTGTGAGCGATGGCATGCATCCCCCCTAAACCACGTTGAAAACTGGTCGCTCCCATACTTGAGGCCACCAGCATCTGGGTTCTCGCTTCAATGTCATTCCCATCGGCAACGGCTCTGGGAAGGTGATCTTTAATTAAACGGATCCCCTCAAGCGCAATCCCCTCTGCCATTGGGTGATAAAATGGCGCACAATAAGCTTCGAGATTATGTGATAAGGCATCTAACCCTGTTGCCGCCGTAATATGAGGTGGCAAGCCTAAGGTCAACATCGGATCGAGCAACACACTCGCTGGTAACATATTCGGATGAAAGATAATCCGTTTAACATGATGTGGCCCATCGGTATCAGTGATCACCGACGCCCGCCCCACTTCAGATCCCGTCCCTGCTGTCGTAGGCACAGCCACAACGGGAAGCATCAAACTGTCTTCAATACGCGTCCAGTTATTGCCAATATCTTCCGTGCTCCATAAAGAGATCCCTTGTTTGGCAATCATGGCTATGGCTTTTGCCGCATCCAAACTCGAGCCCCCACCAAAAGCCACCACGCCATCGAAACCGCCAGCATTTAACACCTCGGCACCATCGCGCACATTCTGCCCTGTGGGGTTGCCTTGGATTTCACTGAATACCTGTGCTTCAAGCCCTGATTGTGTGCAAAAATCTACCGCCTGCTTAACCATTGGCAGATCAGCTAAACCAGGATCAGTAATCACGAGTACTTTCGTCATATTAAGTGCTTTGCAACGCTCACCAAGCTGATCTAAACAGCCTTCACCCACCGTGATAGCCGTGGGAAAATTCCAACTTGCATGTAAATCCATCTATCTACTCCTTTTGGATCTATACCCTATGCGGACACGAGTTATACCTGCTTAATATGAAATGATTTAGGGCGAGTCAGATGCTCAAACCCTAACTGAGATAAGGTGCAGCCACGTCCCGACTGTTTGACTCCAGTCCAAGCTAGCGCGGGATCAAGATAATCACAGCGGTTAAGGAAAAAAGTGCCCGTTTCAAGACGATCCCCAAGCTCAATCCCTAATTCGATGTTTTGGGTAAAGATACTGGCCGTTAAACCAAAATCGCTGTCGTTCATCAAGTTGATCGCTTCATCATCACTCGACACTTTCATAATTCCGACCACGGGGCCGAACGACTCTTGTGTCATCACGCTCATAGAATGATCGACATGGGTCAGTATCTGTGGCGCAAGATAAGGGGTTCCTTGCTGACTCATCGGAAAGAGTGCTTCATCGATATGCGCTATGGCTCCTTTATCGAGGGCATCTGCTATCTGCTCTCTCACAAAATCGGCAGCAGAGGTTCGCACCATCGGTCCTAAGGTCACCTCTGGGTTATCCGAACGTCCTAACTGGTATTGTTTGGTTAAGGCCACGGCTTTAATCACAAAGTCATCATAAACCGTGTAGTGGACGTAAATACGCTCAATGCCACAGCAGGATTGACCTGAATTGAAAAAAGCACCATCAACCAAGGTTTCAACAGCACTATCAATGTCGGCATCCTCACGAACATAAGCAGGATCTTTCCCACCAAGCTCTAGACCAACACCAATAAAGCGACCACTCGCGGCTTGTTCTACCATTTGGCCACCGTAGACTGAGCCGGTAAATGCCACATAACTAATCTGCTTATTGGCGATAAGTTTGGCGGTGTTATCATGACTCATGTGCAAGTACTGAAACACGCCTTCAGGAAGTCCTGCATCGCTAAACGCCTGATACAAGCGCTCGGCGCACAATGGGGTTTGTGCCGAGTGTTTGAGGATCACACAGTTTCCTGCCAATAAAGCAGGAATAATGGCATTGATGGCGGTTAAAAAAGGATAATTCCAAGGAGCAATCACCAATACAACCCCTAAGGATTCACGCTTGATATAACGGGTAACTCCTGGCTTGTCCTCAAGTTTGATATCCGCTAATGCTTGTTCGCAAATGTTAATCATGTAATCGCTGCGCTCTTCCACGCCCGCAAGCTCACCAGCGCCATAACGTATTGGCCGTCCCATCATCCAACTTAACTCTGTCGCTATTTCATCTTTATGACTCAATAGCTGATCGATAGCCTTTTTACACAGCGCTTTTCGCTGTGCAAGAGGCGTGTTTTTCCAGCTTGCCTCTGAACGGTTATAGGCTGCAGATGCTTGCTCGACACAGGCTATAATTTGATGCTCGCCAGCCAGCGGACGACTGACAAACACACTGCCATCAATTGGCGAAAGGGTGTCCTGCATCTCTGTTTTCGAAGGTGATCCCATAACTAACTACACTCCACTCTTACAATGTCTGATTAATGGCTGACACACTTAGGCTCACTATAAGCGAAATAAAATCCTACCTAGATAATCTCGAAATAACGCTCCATTTCCCAGTCGGTGACATGCTTTCTAAACTCTCGTTCTTCCCATTCTCTACTGATGGCAAAATGCTCGACAAACGCCTCACCAAAACAGCTTTTCGCAGCAACGGATTGTTTAAATCGCTGCGCCGCATCCCATAAGGTTGCAGGGAGTGCCAATGAAGCATCATGAGTTTGCTCATAGGCATTGCCCTTCACTTGAGGTTGCGGCTCTAACTCATGCTCAATACCATAAAGGCCGCTGGCCAGTGCGGCAGCAAGGGCAAGATAGGGATTTGCATCAGCAGCGCCCAGTCGATATTCAACCCGTTGCGATGACGCTGAACCGGGAATCACCCTAAGGGCTGTGGTTCTGTTTTCCACTCCCCACGTGGCATCCGTAGGCGCCCAAAATCCTGGGATCATACGAGAATAACTGTTAATGGTCGGGGCTATCATGCAGAGAAACTCAGGCATCAACGCCTGTTGCCCTGCCAAGAAATGACGCTGTGTCTTACTCATGCTGTGAGTCTGGCTTGGATCATAAAAAGCAGAAGAGCCATCTTTGTTTTGTAGTGACAGATGAATATGACCACTCTGCCCAGGGTAATCACCCGACCACTTAGCCATAAAGGTCGCCATCAATCCCTGTTTCTGAGCTAGGACTTTCATAAAGGTTTTAAATAGCGCGCCTTTATCGGCCGCAGCTTCAGCACTATCGACCGCAATCGCGGCTTCAATCACACCGGGACCAGTTTCTGAGTGGATCCCTTCGATAGGGAAATCCATGGTTTCAGACATCGACAAAATATCTTGATAAAGATCCGCGTGAACAGAGTTGCGGATCATAGAGTAACCAAACCAATCAGGGGTAATGGTCTCCAAGTTGCGGAAGTTCTTTTCGCGGATTGATTTTGGGGTTTCGTTAAACAGAAAAAACTCATACTCCAGCGCTGCAAACGCATTGAAGCCCATACTATCGGCTTTCTCAATCACACGTCTTAAGGTGCCTCGCGGACACACTGCTTCGGCTTCTTCAGCAAACTCGGCGATAAACAGCAACATCCCCTCTTCACCAATCACATCACGACAGGTATGAGGCAAAATTCTCACTGGCGCATCGGGATACCCCGTATGCCAGCCGGTATACTTGGCATTATCGTACAGCTGATCTTTTACATCCCAGCCAAGTATCACATCACAAAATGCAAATCCTTTATCTAGAGAGGCGATAAACTTTGACTTAGACATATATTTGCCGCGCATCACACCATCGTTATCGAACAATCCGACCTTAATATGGGCCAAACCACGCTCCTCAATAATGGCAATGGCATCGGCAATACTCTTAACCTGTCTTGCTTCCATATTAGCGCTTCCTTATTATTTTTCTTGAGTAGATGAACGTCACTTAACACGCTTATTCATCGTCAGACATCAACAGTTATTTATCACAACTGTACTGAGCATTTGGATTTAATATTTTTATTGAAACCAAATGGTCGCTATTTTTGGCTGCTAAGAAAGTTACTGACTAGCAGCCGTAGGTAGAGTGTTACTTTAGTTCAGACTCCGCAGAGGCGATCATGTCGAACTCCTCCTCTGGCGCCGAAGCCACCAATCGATGACGACTGTAAACAACAAAATAGGTCACCATTAACAGATAGAAAACCGCTGACCACATCGCAGCTTGAAGACTGACCACAAAGGTTGATGCGAGTGCGATAAGTGAAAGCACTAAAGCGATTGATGAAGTGAATATGCCACCAGGCGTTCTATAAGGACGTTCAAGGTTAGGCTCTTTTCTGCGCAGTAAAATGTGTGACAAACTCATCATGGCATAGGAGATCGTGGCGCCAAAAACCGCCATCGTGATCATCAAGTCACCTTCCCCAGTGAGCGATAACAAGAAGCCCAATACTCCCGGCACAATCAAAGCCCAAACTGGCACTTTACGCTTGCCTGATAAAGAGAGGAAACGTGGTAGATACCCAGCACGAGACAAGGCAAAAACTTGACGAGAATAAGCGTAAATAATGGAGAAGAAGCTAGCAATAAGGCCAAACAGCCCCACAATATTGACAAACTTAGCCGCGAAAGAGTCCAGACCATAAACCGACTGCAATGCCCCAACTAACGGCGCACCATGGTTTTTCATCGCTTCGGCGCCAGCGCCTCCGGGAGCAAGCAGCAACACGGCTGCGGCAAATACGATTAACACCAACATAGAGGCGATAATTCCCTTGGGCATATCTTTCGCTGGATCAGTCGCTTCCTCTGCAGCCAATGGCACGCCTTCTACCGCAAGGAATAACCACATCGCAAATGGCAGTGCAGCCCAGATCCCCATATAACCTTCAGGAAGGAAACGACTGGAGCCGACAACATCAGGATTTGCTGCGATATCAAATAAGTTTGCAGAATCAAAATGTGGCACCATGCCCACCATAAAGACACCAATAGCAATGACGGCCAACAAGGTGATGCCCATCATGATCCGCAGCGCTTCGCCAGCTCCCCACAGGTGCAAGCCAACAAACACAGCATAGAAAGCCGCATAGACAATCGGTCCATCGATACCAACGAGTTCATTAACATAGCCACCGATAAAGATGGCGATAGCGGCAGGCGCAATCGCATATTCGAGTAAAATAGCCGTGCCTGTTAGAAATCCGCCCCACGGCCCCATGGCGCGTCGTGCAAAGCTGTACCCCCCCCCCGCCGTTGGCAATGAAGATGACATTTCCGCCAGACTCAGCACTAAACAGATATACATTAAGCCCATCACCAGTGTGGCGATAAGCATTCCACCAAATCCGCCCAGTTCAAGGCCAAAGTTCCATCCAGCAAAATCGCCAGAAATAACATAGGAGATACCAAGGCTAGCCAACAGTATCCATCCAGCTACGCCTTTTTTAAGCTGGCGTTGACTCATATATTCATCGGAAACAGCTTCATACTCGATGCTTTTATTTTTTGTTTTAGGTGCACTTTTTTGTGTTTGTTCTTGTGACATGACATTTCCCTTTATCTTAGTTTTCGAAATGACCCGGTTAATTCACTATCAATGATTACCAGACCAAACCTAATAGCCTCCTGGCTTAACGACAACAACAATCAATTGTACTAACGCTGTAGTATTAATAATTTTAATACTAGGCACTTTTACTAAAATATTGCCTACCTTTCCCTCTGCTATTTACCAGCAGAAAACTCACCTGAGTGCAAAACAACGAATCTCTAACATCTTATAAATGCTGATTAAATTCAAGTCCTTAATTACCCTCCGCCGATTCATGTTTCTAACCGTTCAGTTAAATGCTGACAGAATTGTCCATATCAAGGCGAATTTCGGACATAAGTAGGAGTGATGACAAGAAAGCGACATCAGATAGGATCTATCATTGCGACATTAACCTCATGGCTTAAGTCGGCTGTTAGTTAACTAGCCTATATCGATACTAGGTAACAACCAGGGAAGATCTTTTTCAAGCTCAGGCAGGAAACATTGGGTCATGATTTGGCAACTGTCTCTGGCCATCTCCTCCGGTAAATCGCTCAACTCATGGCGTCGACACACTAACGTCAACCGACGTTTGAAGCTGTCATTGGTAGGAAGTGGCTGACACCTGACTTGATCTAACGCGATACCGCTCTGGTACAAACATAGCGGCGTAGTGATGGTCCAACCTAAGCCTGAAGCCACCATAGACAGCACGGCAAAGGTATTATCCAACTGCAGCCTCACTGGGGGCTGTACTCCCAATCGTCTTAAATACCTTTCTATGCTGGTGCCAATTAATGAATCACTGGTGTAACGCACAAAATCCAGCTGTTGCAGCAAACGCTTGATATCGCTAAGTGAGCTTAAGCTTTCATCTTCCCACTTAAAGTCCAAAGGCACGACTAACACAAAGGGTTCACTTAATATGGGATAACGACAGAGGTTATCACTGTCTTCTAAAGCATCATCGGAGATAATAATGTCGACCTGACGTGACACCAGAGCATCGGCATGCATGTGTGAGCGGCCCGTTGATAAGGTCCAGTTCTCGGTTCGCCTCTTAACCACATCGATGAGCGGCTTACCTAAAGAGGTCACGAGCGAATCGACCATGGCGATACGAACCAGATGAAGCTGTTCAAATGTCCCTTGGGTAAATACCTTCTGGGTTTGCTCTGCTTGTGAAAGTAGATGGCTGGATTGATCGAAAAAATAGCGCCCCGCAATCGTTAACCCAAGCGGGCGAACACTGCGATCAAGCAGTTCGACCTTGAGGTTTTTTTCCAACATAGAGAGGGTCTGAGACACTGAAGATTGCGTCAATCCTAATCGCTTAGCGGTCTCAGTCATGCTGCCCGTTTGAGCTGCGATGACAAACACCTGCAGACCTTTTAAATCAAAATCGAATGCTCTCACGGGTTTCCTTCGGTATTAGGAATACTGATAGACAAAAACATGACATGAAAAATACTAACTTAGAAGCATTTTTAATCGACAAACTTAAATTAACATGAATTCAACAGGCTACAACCCTCTGCGCTACACTCGCTCGATTCACGAGCACATGAACACAATTCAGATAAATATACTGGTGACATACTCGGTAATATCGGCCAATATAAGTGCTCAGTAATTTAGCCCTTTCCCCACTGAAACTCGATTTAACAGCCTATTCCCTGTTAACCAAATGTCATTTTGGTTAAGTCAAGGTAGCGCCTTAATGACGTGCAAGTCTGTTAATTCGTGTGGTTTATTTATAGTGAAAAACATGAGAATTTTATGGAGCAACAAATGAACGCAGCAGGTCCAAGAATTGTTATCATCGGTGGTGGTGCAGGAGGATTAGAGCTGGCGACTCAGCTAGGCCATAAACTAGGCAGAAAAAACCGTGCGCAGATAATCCTAGTCGATAAGAATCGTACCCACATCTGGAAACCTCTACTTCATGAAGTAGCGACCGGTTCACTGGATTCAGATCTCGATGGCGTCGTTTATTCAGCCCATGCTGCTAAGCATCATTATCAATTTCAGTTAGGCACTTTTTGCGGCCTAGATGCCAGTGCCAAACAGATCATCATGGCCCCGATTACTGATGATACTGGCTATACCATTCTGCCAGAGCGTCAAATTTCATATGACAAGTTGGTCATTGCCATCGGCAGTGTTAGCAACGATTTCAATACCCCCGGTGTTAAGGAAAACTGTTTCTTCCTCGACTCGCATCAACAAGCGAATCGTTTCCATAACGCGCTGCTTGACAGTTTCACTCGTATTCATCAATCAGAGACCATCAGCCAGCTTAATATTGCGATCGTGGGCGGTGGGGCAACCGGTGTAGAGCTGTCTGCGGAGCTATATCACGTGACTGACATGCTTAAAATCTACGGTTTGAGCAAGATGACCGCAGAGAAGCTCAATATTCACCTTATTGAAGCAGGACCGCGTATTCTTCCTGCGCTACCAGAACGTATTGCAGCATCTGCTAGACGCGAGCTAACTAAACTTGGCGTTAAGGTTATGGAAAATACTCGCATTAGTGAAGCGACTTCAGAAGGCTTTGTGACCTCTGAAGGTCAGTTGATCGAAGCGCATCTGATGTTATGGGCCGCGGGTGTTAAAGCACCGGACTTTATTAAAAGCATCGATTTCTTTGAGCTTAACCGTGCCAATCAGATCATGGTAAAACCTAGTTTGCTCAGCACCGTTGATGAAGATATCTATGTCATCGGCGATTGCTGTGCCTGCCAACAGCCAGATGGCAGTTTTGTCCCGCCTAGAGCACAGTCTGCACATCAAATGGCCGAATGTGTTGAGAAGAACCTTATTCACGAACTCAATGGTGAACCTCGTGAAGCTTACACTTATGTCGATCACGGCTCATTAGTTAACCTTTCCCGTTACAGCACCGTCGGGAGCTTGATGGGGAACCTAACCAAGAGCAGCATGTTCGTTGAGGGGAAGATAGCCAGACTGGTATACATCTCTTTGTATCGCATGCACCAAAGGGCTATTCACGGCAGCATCAAAACCTTCGGGCTATGGGTCGCAGAGAAAGTCATGCGCGTTGTTAGACCGAGAATGAAACTGCATTAAAGCAGTTCCATAGAAATAGAGGGGGAAAATATTTTCGCCCTCTATTTCTCATCCTACTGTTAAACAATGACTTGGTTATTAAAATAGCATTTAATTAGGGACACTATTGTAAGCCACGCGTATCTCACCAACTCTCCATGGTTGGCTTCCATTTAAAGCCCCTAATGTAAAACCCGTCACCTCAGGCTCACCAAATAATCGAGATAAATTAATATAGCCTTTGTTTTCAATCGCAAAAAATCCAGGGACTGCTGTCGTCTCACTGGCATTGATGTCCTGCCAAGTTACCCTATTACTCCCTTGCGTGATAAAGCCTTTATCCTGGTTTCCAGCAGCCCCAAAAAGAGAGGTCACTGAGAATGCCAGTCCAGTGATGTCTGACTTTTTCATGCAGCCCCCGCCCTTGTTAAACTCAACAACGCGAAGATTGTTAATTTCTCCTACCGCTTCATTATTGCTGAAGCTGACATTATCCACTCCCCAATAGCCCTGGGAGTTAGCGCGGATTTGAGTTCCCGTTGTGGGAACCACATCAAAGGCTATTTTGAAAGAGGCTAACCCATCAGCGGCAATAACACTTTGGGAATATAGCGTCGCCGTATTATTGATCCCGTAGCTCGTATTAGGTTGAGCTAACACCTTCACCTTGGTGGGTTCAGTATCAATTAAATTATTACTTTTAATGGCTTGTCGGCCTGACTGTACTGAAGATTTCATTATTGACGTGGTGGTTTCTCCTTGCGTCGTCTCAACAACAATGCTGCCTAGACACGCTGCAATCTCAAGTAATTCTGCCGTATGTGCTGACGTATGAACTTCTGTTTGAAAATACAAAGCAGCCCCACTTTTCTGGGCTTGAGATAAGTAATATTGAACATGACTTGGATCATTGGGACGATCTTTTTCAAAATTATTATCTGGGCCAAGGGAATGATTACCCACCATGTACTTTTTACCATTCAACCGCTCACTTTCATCATCCATGTAATTAAGCAATTCGCTGATAACTGCAGTATTGGGGGCTAAATTTATCGCTTCATGTTGTGCATTCACCTGATAACTTTTCAGCCCGTTAAATGTCATTTCAACCGGCGTTTGCTTCCATGTCTCCATCATAAAAGTAATATCTTCTTTCCATAACGCGACATCACGGTCAAATGTTAATCCACCAGCAACGAGCTGTTTAAAGGCATGAGGAAAGGAATAATGTCGCCATGTCACTTCTGAGTGTAATGTTCCCTGACCCGATATAGACACATCGGAGATCAAGGGTTCATGGTCATATTTAGCCGCAAGCTTAAATTGGAAATCCTCCCAAGCAAGACGATATTTATCAGTCCAAAACTTAGGAATACTAAACGTTCTCAAGTTCCTATCACAGTTGCTTTTACACCAATCAATATCAACTTGACCAGCTAAATTCTTTACCCATTGTGGCGAGTGAACCCCTGGGAGAGCACGTATTCTGACTTTTATTGGCGACTCTGGGTGACTAATGTTCCAACTCTCGGCTGACAGAATCGCGAGATCAATAATATTATTGTCTTTAATTTCTCCAAAGCTAGATGGCTGAATATGCTGCCACTCAACAAAGGCAATAATGCCATCAACGCCTTCAACGGGGTGAGAGAAATGCGTTCTAAATCCAGGATTATTACTGACTTTTGTTTGAGACAGATTATCAGCGCCAACGGTAAAACCTAGCGTTGTATCAACGCCATCACTGATTGGTGCACGTACAAACAACCCTTGGTGAAATGGCTTTTGTAATACATCAGCCTCGCAAAAAGAGGCCGTGACAAGAAGACCAAGCGCGAACATAAATGTTTTCATGGAAAACCTACTTAAGTTAATTAAATATCACGATACGTTAAAAAGTGAATTTACCAATTTTAAAATCTATATCTTTATTAAAATACACACCGTCATTAACAATCTATAAAATCATTAAAAACCTGTAAATTCATTAGAATCTTCAATATTAATATCGTCACTGAATTTAATACGAAAAAACGCTTGCTTTACTTTTCTTTCAGGATAAGCATTGGTTTTATTTATTTTGTTATTCCTAAAAATCAAACCATCGACAGAAAATAGATCAAGAAGCAGTCCATTGTCGTAAACATTAAATGTATTATTTTCGATAAGTATATTTTTATTATATCTTGCTGATTCTTTATGCTCTGCCGAAATACCTGCATCAACAGCGATAATCGCTTTACCCCAAACACCAAAATTCGAGTTATCAAACACATTATTACGTATGACTAAATCTGTAACACCGCCTTGTTCAAACCAGTAGTTTGCGTCCCCCTGAAACATGAGTGCTGCGCCAGGAGCGTGAAAGGTGTTATTTTCGACAATTGTTTTTCCACGGCAATTAAGTAACATGCCGCGAGCCCTATTTCGTCGAATAATATTACCTTTAATGAGTACCTCAGGGTAATCACGCACTCGTGCAACAGAGTCTCCAATACTCAAACGCTTATCGATAATATCGTCAAACGTGATCCGAGTGATCTCTTTGCTTATTCTTTCAATCTGGGTCACTTGATTCGTGCCGTACGTCTTCATACTGGGACCTTGTACTAGCTCTAACACGTCACCTTTGGCTGCGAGACGAAAACCCCACTGTTGTGGGTGCTGCAAACGAATTTCCAATGTCTTTTGATCAATAATATTGTCAACCATGGCATAGATCCCATGGATATTGGTTGCATCGTCTTTTTGGTTTTCAAACACATTATTGATAAGCTCAATTTTGCCAGTGCAGTTAACAAAATGCGTCGCATCAGCTGTGGTACTCACCATACGATTGTGTGAAGGAGTAACATGACTATTTTTTACGGTAATGTTATGACTGTTCTCCGCAATGATCCCCATTCCACCAGCATGGTGAATGGTGACATTATCAAAAATGACATCACTGCTTTCAGTGACGATAAAACCCGGGAAGTTTCGATACTTAGGCTGGAACACCATCGTATTGCCAACCGTACCAGTTAACACGGGATGAAAAATTCGAACGTTGCGCGTGCCACTGATTTTTTCAGCCCTGACGGAGGTACCAATATTCAGATCTTTAACCATATAAGCTGTTTCGCGTTTATCCACATCAAATTCGAGCATACGCTTATAGATATATTCCCGATGTTGATCCATCTCTTTTCGCGCTCTTAATCTTTGAGTGGAGCTGCTATCTGCGACATCATCTGCTTGAGGTAAAAATTTAAGTGTCCCTGACTTGATGTCATAAGGGAAAGCTTGTGGAATGTGCAGATCCATATACCCAGAGCCAACGCCTAAAATGGTAGCTTCGCTATGAAACGTACGCTGAAAATCAATAGAGAGGTTTTTAAGGGTAATGTGAGAGGAGTCTTGAACCAGAAATGGGTTCACTCCACCGTGAAAGACAAAGTTGGCTCCTTGGCCATCAATAACCAGCCCATCAAGATCGATGATTGGGAAAATAACGCGTTTTAATCCTTCATCATTATTACTCACATATAAATAATGTTCTTGTGCTCGGTCGGGATAGAAATCATAACGGCCTTTCTCGAACACTATTTTTTTAACGCCCTCTTTTTTTGCTTTTATTAATAATTTTATGATCTTAGCTGTGCTGTCAGCCGGTTCATCTTTAATCATGCCATGATCAACAACAGCCATGACCTTAGCGGGTTTAGCTTGAGATGCATTGGCACCATTTATTGATACAACCCCAGATGTGCTCGCGATCCAGAAACAACATATCAGCAAAAAATCCAACCACTTTTCTTTACTCACAACCACTCCCTTAATATAAATATTTTTATTACTTAATTAACCGATTGATTCATTAACCAATGGAACAATAAATCAGAAGATCACTCACAACTAGGAGCACTCGTGACACAGTTATTGTTTATGTTCACGTGTTCTGTATTTCCTGCCACATTTACAAAAGGCTTTGAAGGCATATTATCTTTAGTCGAACTATTACCCGTTATATTAATGTTGCTCGCCGCGGATACAGCTATCACATTATCTTGTGGCACATAAGGGAATCTAACTCGGTTAATAAATTGATTATTAATTACATCAACGTCACGGGCACTATGAATATATATCCCCTTACGCACCCAGAACTTAAAAGTATTATTTTTAATCACTATATCATGCAGTAGCTTTTTCTGAGATAGCACACCGTCTCCCTGTATATACATTGAGATCTGAGCAAAATCCTCATGCTCAGGGCTGTTGTGTAATGCGTTAAAAGAGTTTCGCTCCAATACATTGTCAGTAATGGTTATTGTATGACCAATATAACCTTCACTGAAATTGCCTGTAGTGCCATTTTCAGTATTGATAGCAATGCCAGCACCGCTATTAAACTTAATCGTGTTATTTTTGAGTAATACGCGAGGTGTTCTAACGAGGATCCCATGTCGTCGACTTTTAATAAAACGACTATTTTTGATGACAACGCCATCGAACGAGGTATTTTGCATCCAATGGGACTTGTTGGCATCAAACTCAGCAGGTATCGAATCAGATAAAGTAAATGTGATTTTATTGCCTGTACGAGCAATCGCAAGAATAGTGGCAGAGCCTAACGTAACGGCATTAATACTGTCAAAGAAGTCGATCGTATCACCAATAATATAACTGGCTAAAGAGAGTCCATTTCTTAAGGTTATTTGATTGCCATTAATGGACTCAATATTAAGTGAAGTATTCTGCGATATGTTGACAAAGTCATCCCCAACAGATTCTTGAAAGGCACTATCGATATAGATACTGCGATTATTTTTCAAATGAAAAGAATCTGCATTGGTAGCGTAATAGCGTCCAGTTCGTGGTTTTACTGTCACACGATCAAATGTCACCGACTTATTGCCTGTAGCATTAAAACTGCCTGCCGCTGATGCGTGTATTTTCACCTTTTCCACATAAACAGTTTCATTGGCGGTAAATTTAAATGTGCCACGCCCATTGGTGCGCGCCATGCGAATAAACAGATCCCCGGGGCTAATCCCGCTTAGGTATTTTGCATTACCAAAGGTATATTTATAGGTGTTATCCCCACGCTTACTTATCGATTTAACTGCGACCGTAATAGCTGAGTTATTGACTATTTTACCTTTCAAGGAGGGATGTTTCGCTCCACTATCAAGGAAAAAACCAAACTTGCCAGTCAGACTCGGCTCGGCAAAGAAGCCGTCATCTGGCGCCAATGTATTTAACCCAGGAAATCCCTTGGTGGTGATCGAGATACCTTCGTCATCAATCGCGGTTATTTTACTGAGACTGTGAGGCATTGTTTCAAGGTCGAAAGTCAGACCTGACACATAGATAGTCTTGAATTTATCAAACCGAAAAAAGCCTCTGTTGAGTTGTGGTGACACTAGCTGCGAATTATTGCCTTTGATCCACAAAACCTTGTCTTCACCCGTAAACGAAAAGGCCTGGGCTTGAGTGTGAGAAGCCGGTATATCAATAATGTATTTACCATTCGTGATGAATACTACAGCCACTGCTTGAGTCGCCGATGAGCTTTCAAGTGCAGCAATAATAGTTCTGTTTATCGCGTCAAAATCATCAACCCCATCATTAGCAACAGCGCCATAATCCTCTACCTTGAAATACAGCGTTAATGATCCAAAGAGGGATATGTCACCTTTGGTAACGGGCTCTTCTACCAGCTCAATAGCGGCATTAGCATACACACTCATTAACAAACACAATGAAATGACAACTCTTAAAAAAACCATGGTAATGACCCTATTGTTTAATAACTTAGGTTAATCACTCTTTCACACTAAGACACTGATACTAAATATAAATCAGTCTAAGCATTGACTAATTTACACATAATACTGTTCGCTCTATTCCCTCAAAAATGCCATTTTCAACAACCACGTTCTTGGTACACACATTTGTAGCTTTATCGGTGACTAATATGCTTCTAGCAAAAGCGTTTCGACTATGAATATTGGCTAGCCTGACCTTATCAACATGGAAAAGTGCAATATTGTCATCACCTGTAGAATCGAAGGTGCATTTTCTGATCACTATGTTTCTTGATACAGGATCATCGGGTTGATTAATCTGTATTCCACCGCCGCTGGACGATAAGATAGGTGTTTGACCATTGACGGGTTCAGGTCTTGCTATTTCACAGTCCTCTATCAAAATATCACTAAATCCACCACGGATAATGCCTCGTGTGCTTTGGGTCCACTTTATTTCGTCAAAGACTAAACGACTGCCTCGGCTAAAAGAGTAAGGAAATCCAACCTTTTTAGCTTTAATCGCCACAAAATCACCTTGCTCATAATGTGTAGGGTTTAAATTTGTCTTCGTCAGGAAAAATCGCCACACGCGTTTGTTAATTTTTTCTGGAGGAGTTAATACTTGATTAGGAAATCCGTAAGCGATTTGCTTATTATCTTCTAACAAAATTTTTGGGTCTAACGCATCATCGGTCGCTTTTCTTAAATAGTGCCCTAGGTTTCTGTTGCGCCATAATACCCCAGGGGTTGGAAAGCCCTTTTGAACATCAATATCAATCGACCCTGTATCGGTTGCGACAACATAACCTTGGGTTGATGTGTGTCGACTTCGCGTTATATGCATTTTACGCAGGGTTAAGCCGTGAATGTTTCTACCAAAAAAAGCATGCTGCAGAAAATCAGTGAATACCAAAGTGGTCTTGTCTATACCTGCGCCTTCAATGATTAACTGACCTTCAGGGCCGGTATTGAATCCGTTCACACCAAAAGTGATGCTCGCAATGGGGCCAATCGCGGCACTAATCCTATTTGGATTCCTGTCGAGTAAGTGCCGTCCAGCTGCTATTTTTAAAATAATGGTGTCATTAGGAGAGAGAGCAAAATGATCTCTCGCATCATTGATCGCTTGGTTTATGCCTTCTGTTGTTATCCCGTAAGCAGCATCAACATCCCAATTGATTATTTCAGCTTTGGAAGTATGAACAGTACATGACATTAACAGCACACCCTGAAATAGAATGATGAGTGAATTCATTATTTTGCGTTTCATCATTACAACTCCTCTCTTTTTCTAATATCATGATTGACGACATTTTCAGTTCAATCCCTCGAACTGTCACGATGCATAAAACCAATAATATCAATAATTTAAAAATAATAATAAAATATTAGCTATCTAATGCCTATCACTTATACCAAGCTTATAGCTCTCTTTAATTAATAACTCTTATTTATAATATAAATTACAGTACCCAAGCTAACAGCATATTGCAACCATGGATGTGATTTAGGAAAATAGATAAATTGATTCAATGCAGAGCCAGATAAAACATATTCAATATATAATGGCTTTTTGCATAATCATTAATACGGGTTATCTGAAAACTAACTTGATTAAAAACAGTATGTTTATGGAGGGAGGAATAGCTTGGTAAAAGTCCATTTATCATTATCAACTCTACAGAATGATCGATAAATAGTGATGAAAATATTTTTAGTTTGGGAAAATAAAATGAAACCTAAGATAAAGCGAATAAAATATCAATCAGGTGAAACAGCGATTCATTTCATTTTAAAAGAGAGGACAAGATAGTTTAGCTCTTGCTCTATGACTCTAAAATCCCATCTTCTATCGCGGCCTCAAGTTGCTGCTCTAATGAAGACCACAACGCTTCACTGCCTTTCGCTATGCGGCTATTAA
Source organism: Shewanella hanedai (assembly GCF_007197645.1). Taxonomy (GTDB): domain Bacteria; phylum Pseudomonadota; class Gammaproteobacteria; order Enterobacterales; family Shewanellaceae; genus Shewanella; species Shewanella hanedai. Next base: position 138,812 of record NZ_VKGK01000005.1, on the reverse strand, counting down.
CACCTAAGATCTGTGCTTTAGTAATGCCGTGTTCACGCCAACTATGACCATTACCATGTAAATTATGCAGTAAAGGGGGCACTCTATCGATGGCCTTAGCAAAAATTGCATCGGCGCTCTCCCCTGACTCAAACTCATACCAAAGAGAGAGATACTCTTCGCCTTGTCCTTGGGGCAAAATGGCCAACAACCGTTTAAGTCCCTCAGCTTCTTTCGCTTTTAACTCTTGAGTTTCACCTGCATAGATGATGGTATCACCAGCATCAATCTCTCCGAGGTCATGAATTAGAAGCATCTTCATAACTCGATCGATATCAATATCGTCATTGGCATAATCTTTTAACATCAACCCAGCCAGCCAGACAAACATGCCAGCTATGCTCTGCAGAATTTTCATATCGCTGTAAACCTACTGGGCGAGTCTTGCGCTTAACATCTTTCAGTTTTTCAATTTCAACAATAAAGGCCAGTACCTTATCAATGGGATTCAAAGCTGCTCCTTATTAAATTTTATCATTCAATGAATTCGTTTTAATGGCGATTTAGTCACTGTAGTGGCGTATCAACGATACCTTGCCATTATCAATCTCGAGCACTTCCAACGAAGTGTATGAATTAGAGATAATCTTACCATTATCTGGATGTACTCCCTTTGTTTGAGTATCGTACTCAAGGGTAATGACATTATGACCGTAGGAGTATTTCGTTAATATAGCCCCATACTCAGTATGGGCACTTATACCCAAGCTACTTGTAAATGCAAAATTCAGTGGGAATTTAATGCACTTTAGGCAAGATATTGTTTGTAGTTAATGGATATCACATCTAAATACTAGATTAACCAAGAATTTTCGTGACTCATTGTTTTCGTTATTTTATTTGTTCCAAAAAGGACACCACTTTATCCATATCTCGGGTACGTTTCATCGGCGGAAGAGAATTGAGAAAAGCCTGTCCGTAGGCGCGATTAACGATACGATTATCACACAAAATGAGTACGCCTTTGTCTTTTTCATCGCGAATTAACCGGCCTACCCCCTGGTTGAGTGAAATTACCGCTTGGGGCAAAGACAATGTCAAAAAGGGATCTTTACCCTCACGGGAAATACTGTCGGCGCGAGCACGATACAAGCTGTCATCCGGTGACACAAAAGGCAGTTTATCGATAATCACGCAGCTGAGTAATTTGCCTCGCACATCGACGCCCTCCCAAAATGCCCCCGTGCCCAGCAGCACCCCATTACCAAGTTGACGAAATTTCTTTAACAGACTTTGCTTACCCGTTTGCCCCTGAACCAATAATGGATACTGGACTCGGCTTCGAAGTTCAGCGGCCACAGCATTCATCATTCGATGGCTGGTAAACAGGATAAAAGTACGACCTTGAGCGGCATTTATCGCTTGTGTGGCCACCCCAACGAGATCCCTTACGGCTGAGTCTTGATAACTCACCCGAGACAAATGCCTAGGCACACATAACAGTGCATTATTAAAGTAATCAAAGGGACTATCTAAGATCATCTTCTTAGCCGAATCGATGCCTAACCCTTTAGTAAACAAACTCAAATCACGATTAATCTGCAGGGTAGCGGAGGTGAAAATCCACGCAGTATTTGAATCGAATAACTGTTCACACTCACGAGTCACATTAATGGGCGCTATTCTCAAAATCAGGTAACGATGGCCGTAATCTATGTTGTAAGCGGCCTGAGCATTATCGCAGAGGAAAAATAAGCTCAGTTTATGGATAAAACCATCCAGCTTTTCGACCGCAGAGTCCAGATCTTCACTGCGTCCAACATGCCCATGCAGTAAGCTCTCTAATGCCTTAAGTTCAGCGACAAGACCCCATGCAGTGGCGGAAATGTGTTTATCCCCCATCAACTGCCGCCAATCTTGCTCATGTCGGTCAAACAGCTGTTGGTGCCAATCATTAAAGAAAGTAATACAGCGGGAAGTGAGCACCTCAATCTGAGATGAATCTCTCAGCTCATTACGGTATATATTGATGATCTCATTAAGCAAGTCTGTCAAACTTCGCGTCGAGATCTGCTGGCCAAAATACGTCACCGCAATATCCGGTAAAAGGTGTGCTTCATCAAATATCACCACATCAGAGTCGGGCAGTAACTCTGCAAATCCCGTCTCTTTTAAAATTCGGTCGGCTAGAAAAAGATGATGATTCACCACGATGATTTTAGCGTCCATCGCTTTGCTTCGAGCTTTGCGAGTAAAACAGACTTCATAATGGCTGCATTTTTTACCAGAGCAAACTTCACGACGACTGGCAATCAATGGCAATGCATCAGAGCTTTCAGACACCGCGGTTAAACCGCCTAAATCTCCATCACTTGTCTGCCCAGCCCACTGGTTGATCCTCAATAAGTCATCAAGCACCTTAGTATCCAATGAATCACAGCCTTGCAGTTGCTTCTCTAACAGATCTTGGCACAGATAGTTATTGCGCCCTTTTAACAGCGCGGCTTTTGGGGATAAACCCAATATCGATAATAACGCGGGGAGATCTTTATAAAACAGCTGTTCTTGCAGGTTCTTACTGCCAGTACTGACAATAATTTGTTGACCACTGAGTAGTGCCGGTATCAAATAGGCGAAAGTTTTACCCACCCCGGTGCCTGCTTCAACCACCAAGTTCGCTTTTTCAGCAATCGCTTCACACACAGCCGTAGCCATGGATATTTGAACTTCACGCGCACTAAAGCCTTGAATATGGTTTGCAAGTGCACCATCCACACCAAATGCTTCAATACTCGCGTTAATCAATTTATGTGTCAGAGGCGTCACAGGGTTCTCTACAGAGGGGAAATCATGTTGTTGGAAGCATTATCCTTATTTACTCAGCTTCTTCAAGTTGAATAGTGAGCATCCATTACGACAAATATGTTTGGAGGCTCACGTCATTACCTACTGAGCGAATATACGATCAAAATTTACCGCTATTGCCCCATTGCTGTTTAGGCAGAATCTTTTCCTGAACATCCCAATGTTCCACTATTTTCCCCTCTTTGATGCGAAACAGATCGAATACACACCACTGCTCACCACTGTGGAGCACATGACTGAACGCGACAACGAAATTGCCCTGCCCAATAATTCGATGCACTTTATTGTATTTCACAGGATGGTTTTGCTCAGCGTTTGTCTTTAGGTATTCATACAGGCTGGCTAAACCGTCTTCAATAAAAGGGCTGTGTTGATCATATCGATGCTCAGAAATATAGCGAGACAGTGTATCAAGTTTTCCATCTACAAGAACATCCTGACAAAACAGGGTTACTAACGCCTTATTGGCTACTGTTTTATCTAGATCTTCAATGGCTGTAGCGCCATCGACCATGCTTCGTCCCGACGCTGTATTTTCCTCATCTTGTTGAATGACATCCCAATGCTCAACTATTTTGTCATTTTCATCGGTATCGAATAGATCCGCGGTCACCCACTTTGCAGCGCCGTGATTGAGGTTCTGATGTACATGCACAAATACATATTGTCCGTCGACAATTGAACGTAATACTTCAATATCACGTACTGGGCAGCGCTCAATAAAGGACTCAAAAAATGCCACAAACCCCTCAACACCATCACCCACGCCAGTACTGTGTTGTGTGTAGCGCTCTCCAGTGTACTCAGTCACTGCAGCTCTGGCGTGACCATCTCGAATTCCTTTAAGATAAAGGTTTTTTACATTGTCTAATTTCATATCCATGTTAGTAAACCTCACTGAATTCCGACTGTCACAGGCTTAAACTTGTTACTTCGAAGATAATCACCAGCAAAAATGACTATTAATACGCGAAACCGATCCCAACGGCATTATCAAAGTGGTTGTAGTCAGAGATTGTCATACCAAAACCACTTTGCAATTTAAAATAACCTCTTAAGCCTTTGTATAAAGGAAATCGCCAACTTAGCTCTTCGTAACCTCTTGAAAAACCGCTTTCAGCTAAATTTCTCAACGTTAAACTAAATTGATGTTTACCAAGGTACCAGTCAGCTCTCACCACGCCATTCCCCAAATAGTCTTCAATATCGGGATTGTAATCCTTAGATGAAAAATCCAATCTTAGCCAAGGCTTAACGCTAATTTTTAGATCATCAAAGGAAAATAAGAACTCCACATAGGCACGATTCCAACTTCGTTCGTAGATCCCGCCTTTGCCATTAGATTGGTGCTCAAAGCCTACGCTGGTATTTTGCCAAACTTGATTACCCTCCCCATGTTGCCATACCCAAAATATTTGAGGTTGATACTGAACATCGCGAAAATAGGCAGAATCATCATAAGCTTGCCAGTTTGCCACTTGGCTATAAACAACATACAAACCATCATTATCAGTGAATAAATTGTTCGCGAGGCCATATTTTAAACTGAATTGAAACTGTAAATTGGTTTTACTAATGTCGTCTTTATTGGGGTTCTGTGGCCGATAATAGGCTTGATTAGGGGATTGAGTTTGGTATAAGGGCAAGACGTAATTATTATCAAATATTTTCAACTGATAAAGGTCATCCTGCGGGACTAAGCCTGCCACACCAGTAACGTCGATATTGGTTAGGTCTCGCTCTTTGGCCGTAATCACACCAGAAAAAAGTAATCCCATGATAATTAATAAATGTATCTTATTGTTCAACATATTAATCCCTATAAAAAAACAGTGCTGTCATTAACTCATTTCAGCACTGTAAATATCCAATTTAACGTCCTCTAAGACTTTGCTTTTTTGAAGCGGTACAAAGCCAGCAATGGTATCAAGGCAACATACGTGATCATGATGAAACCAAAAGAATAGATAAATGCCAATAACGTCGATTGTTGATGCAATAGCTCGCCAATTTGCGCCATAAGATTTGGGTCAGTAATATTGGTATGCTGTAACATAGCTTGTTGCTGCAGCACTGGATTGCTCAACGTGATATCAGAACCTAAAGCATGCCATTCCCGTTGTTCAGTGCGACTGAAATAGGTATTTACAATCGAAATACCAAACGAGCCACCTATGGTTCGACACAAGTTAAACAGAACTGCCCCTCCCATCGTGTCTTTAGCACTCAGAGTTCGATAAGCCATTTGGCTTAATGGTGCGAACACAAGTCCCATGCCCATTCCCTGAATAATCGATGGCACGAGGATCCAATATAGATCAATGTTCATCGAATACTGCATCATCAAATAAGTACCAACAATATTGAGTAACAAGCCAACTGCAACCAACATTCTCGGATCCAGTTTATCCATCGATTTTGCGAGTAGGATTAATACAACGGCAGATGCTATTCCTCTTGGTGCCATCACAAAACCAGTAGTTTCAACAGGATAATGTAGCAATTGCTCCAGCATCATCGGCTGCAACTGGGTAATGCCAAACATCCCAAGCACAAAGCCGGCCATCATCAGGCATGAGATAGCAAGGTTGCGATCTTTGAGCAGCCACATGGGAGCTACATCGCCTTTGGTAATAATGGAGCGCCGAATAAAGTACACACAGGCAATCGCACTGATGATCGTGGAAAAAAGGATCATGTTGGAGGCAAACCAGCCCTCTTGATTTCCTCTATCTAGTACCATTTGCAGTAAACCAATCGCAATGACCATGCCGATAACGAGTGGCCAATCGAGCTTAGTCGGCCCTTTACCTTCAAGCTTCACATACCGATACAATAAGGTTAAACACACTAGTCCCACAGGAACATTGACGTAGAAAATCCAACGCCAGTCCATATTTTCAGTAATGACTCCGCCAACGGTTGGCCCTAGAATAGGCCCTAATAGGATCCCCACACTGAACAGTGCCATGGCCTTACCACGCTGATTTTCCGGATAAATCTGCACCATGATAGATTGTGCTAATGGGATCACCGAGGCACCGAATGCCCCTTGCATGATCCGAAACACGACCATTTCAGCCAAACTATCGGCCTGTCCACATAAGGATGAGGACAGGATAAACCCAGTTATCGAAACTAATAATAAACTACGGATCCCGTATTTAAGCGCAAGATAACTGGCCAAAGGAATGAATATCGCTTCAGCCATTGAATATGACGTTAAAACCCAGGTTATTTGCTCAGACGTGACCCCAAGCGCCCCCATCATATGTGGTAGCGCAACGTTAGAGATCGTCATGTCGAGCAATACCATGATTGACGACAGCATCACCGCTAAGGTAATTAACCTGCGATTAGCAGGCGTGATTGACTCTGCCATCACTTAGTCTCTGATAAAGTATCAACCGTCACTGTCGCACTGGCTCCGACACGCATCATAGGTTTACCATCAAGATCAGTTAACTTAATTCGCACAGGAAAGCGCTGTGGTACTTTTACCCAATTACCCGTGGCATTTTCTGGAGGCAGTAATGAGAAAGAGGAGCCACTAGCAGGTGAAAGAGATTCAACACTGGCAGAAAAAGTCTCATCTGGATACATATCCAAAACCACCTTTGCCGTCATACCTGGCTTCATGGAGCCGATATCTTTCTCTTTATAATTCGCTTCGACCCATGCGGTGTGGTCTTCAACCATCGGCATCATTGCAAGACCAGGAGAGACAAAACTACCAGGTCGAATACTCACAGTGCCCAAGGTGCCATCATGAGGGGCATAGATATTGGTGTAGGACAGGTTTAATGTTGCTTGAGTCAGTTCAGCAGCAGCTTGTTTCACCTTCGGTGCTTCATTGCCTTTAGCGCCTTGCTCTGTGATCAGCTGTGACATTTCAGCTCGGGCAGCTTCGAGTGAAGTTTGCGCTGCAGCGAGTTGGGCTTTCTCATCGTCCCCCTCTTGTTTGGACACTACGTTTTGTTTAACGAGTTCCATTTCTCGCTGATAATTCTTCTGCACATCAATAAGGTTTGCATCCGCGGCGCGCACTTTAGCGCTGGCCGCTAAAATAGCATCATCGGTCGCTCTGTTTTCCAGAGTCGCTGCTTCATAGGCCGCTTTCGCTTCCTCTAGTTGCACTTGAAACAGCGCAGGATCTATCGACACTAAGAGATCACCATCAGCAACATGCTGATAATCGGTAACATTAACCTGAAGCACCCTACCACTGACTTGTGGAGCGATATACAACACATTGGCGTGAATATACGCATCACCAGTACTTGGGTAGAGTTCTTGATGGCGAATATAGAAGTAAACTGCGGTACCGAAAATAACAACTAATGTTATTATGGTAATTAATTTTTTGAATTTAGAAGGTTTTTTAATATCTACAGAGATTTTTTTGTCGGCCTCAATCATATAAACACCTTATTATAAATACAATATTATAAAGATCGTATGCAGCTGCGCCACATTGAATCTAGATGATGAGAACTCAAACTATATCAATCAATTAAAAGTTTAAGTTAATTAACTTATTATCATCACTATCTTCTCGACAATGATAATGAATTCTCATGTTCATCGATAATTTTAAAAACATAGTATAAGGTAACGCCTAACACCGCCCGTGACACAAGTCACAAAAATAATTGTAAAGACCTGTTTTAAAAGAGTTTAATTTTAACCAACATTAACATATGTTCATATTAAACCGTAAATCAAAAAAACTAATACAACTTATGACTTATTTTAATGTAAGAGTTTAAAATACTTCAACCCGCAGATTAACAATATACTCCAACCCTGTCACATATTGCACCTCCATTTACACCATCTTTTATTACCTAGTGATATTATGCTGTTAAATAACATAAGTTAAATCACGTGCTAGGATTTAACATTTAACCAAGTCTTAAATTAAAAATCATTTTAAATAGGAATGTATTTAGTTTATATGAAATAATATTAATTTGAATCAAACCATTAATTGGAGAACCTGATGCCTCAGGATCATCAACACATTATTCAAAAGGCCCGTAAAGGAGTCTCTTTTCTTTTTATTCATTTACCTAAAACTGAAAAATGGCTGCACGTGCTCGTCCTTTCTTGGGTGTTATGGCAACTCTTGTTATCTTTTGGCATGCACGTACATGCAAATACTCCTCTTGCTGCAATCACCGTCATCGATAAATTACACATTTATGGCGGATTGGGCTTACTCGTACTGACCATCATTTTCTTCTCAATCGTAATATCTAGACGAAAAGTGGCTGATCTATACCCTTGGCTTAGCGGAAATTTGACGGGGTTAAAGGCCGATATCAGCACCTTACTGTCAAGGAAGTTACCTGAGGCAGCCCCCGGAGGATTGGCGGCAACCATCGAAGGGTTAGGTTTACTGGCGCTTCTTTTGGCCGTATTTACAGGCCTCTTATGGTATAGCGCTATCTCTTTGGGATTGTCCATTTCCCCTGATTTACTGGCAATCCATAAAACTAGCGTAGGGGCCATTGAGGTGTATTTTTATGGGCATGGCACGTTTGCTTTTTTACATCTGCTCACTTGGTGGCTAGCCAAACGTTGATTGTCACGACATATAGCACACTCAACTTAATGACTGAAGTGCTAAGTACTTTTTATTGATTGAGACAAACCCGAGATACCGTATTTATTACAAAATGACTTTTCACCGCTTCTGGTAAACAGAATCGCTCTTGAGTCTAAGTTTTTCGTTGCCCACCCACGATTAAAAATATCCATTAATATCCATTGCCCTAACAAACCGGCGAGATGGTTTCGCCGTTCACTCCAATCTAAACAGGACTTACATATTGGACGTTTATGTTTCGAAAAGTCATCAACATTCACACCGGACTCGTTGAAAAACATCAGTCCTTTTTCCGTCAACATGGTTTCACTAGCCTTATCAATGATGTATCCACCTTTAGCTAATGCGTCATAAAGGGCGACACCGAATTCGCCAGCGAGATGGTCATAACAGACTCTTGCTTTTCTAAGTCCTTGATCGTCTGGACCGGTTTTTTTCATCGGTGATTCAAAACTCGATGTGATGTTTAACAACTTCTCTAACAGTTCGGCGACTGCTAAGCCTTGCAATTGAAAATACTTGTGTCGCCCTTGTTTTCTAACAACTAATAATTTCCCGTCGACAAGCTTACTCAGGTGACTGCTGGCAGTTTGGGGAGTAATGTCAGCTTCTACTGCCAACTCTGTGGCAGTCAGTGCTTTTCCGCCCAACAGAGCCATTAGCATACGTGAACGAGCTGAGTCGCCGATCAGACTTGCAATGAATGATATATTTGGTTCCACTTTATACCGTCTCTATAGTTCGATGCCCATCGAAGCATAACATTTTTCAGTGACTAAACTGTCTGAAAAAATAATGGAGACACATCTATGAAAATCACCTGCTTTATTGAATACAGAATAAATCCCTCGAAACTCGATATGTTTAATCAGTACGCTGAAAAATGGGCAGAGATTATCCCATCTTGTTGTGGAGATTTAGTTGGCTATTTTCTGCCGCACGAAGGAACCAACGATAGAGCCTTCGGCTTGATTAGCTTCGATAGCTTAGCTGACTATGAAAAGTACCGAGCAAGATTAAAAGAAGATGAACATGGGAAAAACAACTTTCTGTTCGCACAAAATGAGCAGTTTATCATTGAAGAAAAACGTTCTTTTTTAAAAGTCGTGTCAAAAACTTATCAGCAACCAGCGCAGGCACAACCATGATAGCCGTCATTTTTGAAGTCAACCTCAAGAGTGATGGCATGCTTGAATACTTTAACATTGCAGCTGAATTAGCTACGCAGCTATCTGAAATAGATGGTTTTATTTCAATAGAGCGTTTTCAAAGCCTTAATGATCAACACCGCTTTGTTTCATTATCATTCTGGAAAGATGAACATGCAGTGCAAGCTTGGAGAGAGCAAATGTTGCACCGACAAGCCTAAGCAAAAGGGCGAACAGACTTGTTCGATGATTACAGAATACGTGTTGCTGAGATTCTACGTGATTACGGGATGGAAAATCGATCTCAAGCTCCAAAATAACATTAAAGACTCATCATTTTCATCAACCCTCTCTTAGTCAGTTTTCATTAGGAAATTAGTCACAATGAATCTTATTAACTATTTGAATAATAATTATTTTACAAAACAACAATTACTGGATTTAGCAAAGATCACAGAAACAGAGCTGCTTAATTTCCAACAGCAAAATGTGATGCCAAAGTGTTCCTATAAACTCAAATTACATTATACCAGCCATTCATTTTTTGGAGAGTTTAACGATCAAAGTGAAATCGAATATTACGCCAAGGGCTATTTATCATGGCTTGGTATTCTCAAGGTAACTGAAGATCCCCAAACTGTTTTTAATCTTTTTGCACTACGCTACACCAAAGCAATCACATATTTGAAAAATAGTGGGCATCACTCCGATGATAATACAGTTAACTCAGCATTAAACTTACATATTAAACAGGAATGGAAGAGCTTTCTTGAAGGTATATATGGCTTATGCACTCATTCAGGACTTCCTGAAGATATTGCCGCTAAAGAGGTCGCCATATTACAGATTAATGAGATGTTAGCACTTGATGAAACAGGAATTGATCTAACGGAATTAACCAAAGCCGTTAATTTATTGGATAAGTCTAGTGCTATGTTTGCCCCTCACGAGCGGCTAAAAAGTTCAAGACATCGATTGGTCGATGAAGTTCGTCGGTTATATACATTAACGCGCTAGTTTAGTGAATAAACAGATAAAACAAAGCCAGTGGAGCAAGGCTGACACTGGCTTAAGCTTTATTTCTACTATCTTGATCTGCCTAACAATGTATTCAGCTCAGTAAGACTAACCTGGAATAACATTAGTTGCGCATGGTCCTTTCTGACCTTCGCCGACATCAAATTCAACAGACTGACCGTCATTTAGCGTGGCATAACCACCGCCACTTCGGATCTCAGAATGATGAACAAACAGGTCTTTACCGCCATCTTCTGGGGTAATAAATCCGAAACCTTTATCTGCATTGAACCACTTAACTGTACCTTTACTCATATTCGACTCTTTATTTATGATATTGAATTATCGCAGTATCCTGCTCAGGCAGTATAGTGTAAAAAACAATCAGATTTAAACCTATTAACTCAAGATTTTGTTGATTATTTTTCGACCGATAAGTTTACACACCAAATAGTATAGGTTTCTAGGTACTGATTTTCTGATTTGTGTCATTAAATTCCCGGCAATAACTAAGGCAAGACCCAATGTAGAATACAGGGTCCAGTTATACCCTTCAAAAAAGCTAGAGGTGGCGAGTGCGACAATGGGTGTGATAAGCAAAAGGTAAGCCGCTTGATTTGCCCCTAACCTATCCACCAGCATCAAATATACTGTAAATCCGATCACCGATGCAGGAATCGCGAGATACAATAAGCTGGCAGCATATCGTGGGCTCATGTCAACATCGAGACTATGGCCATTCAGGTTGATAATAATCAACAGTGCAACACAGCCATACATCATTGCATAACAGGTCGCTGTGTAGGGTTGAATTTGATTGCGGCTATTATGGACACTGATCATGTTGCCCATCGAAAAACACCAAGTGCCGAGTAGCGAGAACAATAAACCGTAAAGCAATTCTGTCGACCAATTGGCTTGAATCAAATCAGCCCCGAACAACAAACCAATACCCGCTAGCCCTACTGTGACTCCCAGCCAAAAATTCTCTTTGATAGCGGTTCCATAAATGAGTTTGCCATGAACAGCATTAAACAGAGGAGCCGTTGCCATCACCACCGCCGTAAGCCCACTTGCGATATAGTGAGTTGAACTGTAAAACGCTAGAAAATTGCAACAAAAAAGACATAAGCCTTGCAGTGCAAAAAAGAGGTGTTGTCGTTTAGTTGTTGCTTGTAACTTTTGAAACACAACGCCAAAAACAAACATAAAAACAGCAGCAATGGCAAATCGATAGAAAATCGATACTTCCGTCGGCGTATCGCCCTCCTGCCACTTAATCGCAATCCATGAGAACCCCCAAACAAAAATCATTAACCCATATAAGATCACGTTCATACTTCATTCCAACTAACCACATTCGTTCGACGAGTGTGCCTCTATCTTTAATGGGTTTCTGTCACTATTCAGGCAAACTTAACACGATCTTGCGGTTAGTTTTGTCACAGGATTGTGAGTTCGAACTCCAAGCGTTAGTATTTAGTCATGAGTAAGAGTCAACATAAGTACATCAGTTTTAATGAGTCACATAAGCTCTGTTTCCGCCGACATGCGTTAACGGAGAATCTCAACTGGGCTCATTATCAAAACAGTCAAGAGCGCTTATTCTACGTCAACGACCAACAACACACCCTGAGCATGTATCTGTGTGGGGGTTATGAAACCCACCGAACAGACATTCAATCAAACTATGGTGCACCGGGTCGATTCTGTTTAATGCCAAAAGACAGTGAAAGCCGCTGGCAACTGGGCACGCCTCAACAGTTTATGCACCTCTATTTTGATGATAACTACCTTAAACAGCTCGCACTAAAAGTGTTCGACATGGATCCTAGAACCATCGCTCTGCCAGAGTTAACCTTCTTTGAAAATCCTGGGCTTGAATCTTTGTTTCGCCACAATATGGCTGATATGAATTGGCAGAATGAGAGTCCATTAGCCTTGGAGCAAGTCACCAACACCATCTTAGTGTCCTTGTTGCAAAACAGCGGGATGACCAAGACAGTCAAGGGCTTAAAAGGTGGACTTTCACCGCGTATTGCTAAGATGATAAAAGCATTTATTCACGCTAACTTTCATCGACAAATCTACCTTTCAGAGCTCGCCGAACTTGCCCAGCTCAGTGAATATCACTTCTGTCGAATGTTCAAAGAGAGCTTTGCGAGAACGCCTCAGGAGTACTTAACCTATATTCGGATTGAGCAGGTGAAACTCGGCATAAAAAACAATACTGGCAGTCTCATGGACATTTCACTGCAAGCAGGTTTTTCAAATCAAAGCCATATGGGCCGCAATTTTAAATCTCTGGTGGGAGTGACGCCAAAAGCTTTCCAAAAAAGTCTTTTCTAATCTCAGAAAACAGTCAAGCCTTTCATTTTGATTGTCCCGCCAAGAGAACACACTCAATATTCACTTAATCATCTAAGTTATAAGTGAAGAGTATTCATATATATAAATTAGCTATTGCAATCACTTCTCAAAGTGTTTAGTTTAATTACCAAGGGTTAGCGCACAAGCTAATCGTTTTTTATTGAGCCATCAGGCTCGTTAACATTACTAGAGACCAGATTATGAAAAAGCTTCTGAACACTATGCATCATCATCACCATATGCGGTAGCCTTCGGAAGCTCACTGCCGAAGGACTGTTTCCTTCTGGCGGTTGATTCAAATATATCAAAAACCCCTGGAAGGAATTCCGGGGGTTTTTCGTTTTAGCTTATCTAACTGATAAATAATGATTTGATATCAGTTAGAGACAACATTAAACAGATATTTGAATTAACTTATAGGAATACCATCATGTCAGAGTCAAACAGATTACGTATCGCCATTCAAAAATCAGGACGTCTCTCTAAAGAGTCCATGAAGCTTTTAAGAAGCTGTGGTGTCAAATTCAACATCAATGAACAACGCCTTATTGCACACTCAGATAACCTGCCAATCGATCTATTACGTGTTCGTGACGATGATATTCCGGGTCTGGTTATGGACGGTGTCGTTGACCTTGGTATCATAGGTGAGAATGTTCTCGAAGAGGAACAGATTGATCGTGAACGCTTAGACAAACCATCGACTTGCATTAAATTACGAGAGTTGGATTTCGGTGCATGTCGTCTCTCTCTAGCCGTACCAAACGAATTTAACTATGAAGATGCCACGTCACTTGAAGGCTTACGCATCGCCACTTCTTACCCTAACCTGCTTCGCCGTTATATGCAGAACAAAGGGATCACCTACAATGACTGTATGCTTAAAGGCTCTGTTGAAGTGGCCCCACGCGCTGGGCTGTCAGATGCTATTTGTGATTTAGTGTCAACTGGTGCAACCTTAGAAGCTAACGGTTTATATGAAACTGAGGTTATCTACAGCTCTAACGCTTGCATCATCCAATCTGCAAAAACTCAAACACCAGCAAAACAAGCGCTTATCGAAAAAATTCTGTCACGCATTAACGGTGTCGTGCGCGCTAAAGAGAGCAAGTACATCTTGTTACACGCGCCAACCGACAAATTAGAGCAGATTGTCGCCCTACTTCCTGGCGCAGAAAACCCAACCGTATTGCCACTTAATGATGACACCAACCGAGTGGCTATCCACGCTGTAAGTACCGAAGATCTTTTCTGGGACACCATGGAGGAACTCACGGAGCTTGGTGCCAGTTCGATTCTTGTTATGCCAATCGAAAAGATGATGGGGTAACACCATGGAGATCCTCAATTGGTCACAATTGACTGACACTGAGCAAACTGCGGCACTGGCTCGCTCACCTTTAGTGGGTGATGTCAGTCTGGAGCAAAATGTGCTCAATATCGTCAATCGTGTGCAGCAAGATAAAGATCAGGCATTAAAAGCCTATAACCTCGAATTTGACGGTGTCAGCACCGAGAGGCTACAGCTGTCAGTTGATGAGATTAATGCGGCTTGTGAGCGCGTCGATGTTGAGATAAAAAAGGCGATTGAGCAAGCCAGCAGTAATATCGATACATTTCATAAGGCGCAAGCTTTTGTGCCTGTCAGTGTCGAGACCCAAAACGGGATCCGTTGTGAATTACGATCGGAGGCTATCGAGAAAGTCGGCCTCTATATTCCAGGTGGCAGTGCACCGTTAATCTCAACCGTACTGATGCTCGCTCTCCCAGCTCAAATCGCTGGGTGTAAGCAAAGAGTACTGGTGTCTCCACCACCGATAAATGATGCCATTATCTATGCAGCTAAAGCCAGCGGGATCACTGAGATTTTCCAAGTTGGCGGCGCTCAAGCCATTGCTGCGCTTGCCTTTGGCACTGAAAGCATTCCAGCCGTAGATAAGATTTTTGGTCCTGGTAACCGTTATGTGACTGAAGCGAAACGTCTAGTATCTCAAGACAGTCGCTGTGTGGTCAGTATTGACATGCCCGCTGGTCCCTCTGAAGTTCTGGTCATTGCCGATAGCGATGCCAACCCAGATTTTATTGCCGCCGACCTATTGTCACAAGCAGAGCACGGGCCGGATTCTCAAGTCATGCTGGTTACTGATTCACAGGCATTAGCCGAGCGAGTTAATGTCTGCCTGACACAGCAGTTGGCACAGTTAAGTCGTAAAGAGATTGCCGCAACCGCATTGAGCGCGAGTCGCACCTTACTCGTCAACTCAATGGATGAAGCCACGGCGGTCTCTAACCGTTATGGACCTGAACACTTAATCATTCAAACCCAAGCCCCCCGTGAACTGCTTAGTTTAATTCGCGCTGCGGGCTCAGTATTTTTAGGCGCTTATACGCCGGAATCAGTGGGTGATTATGCCAGCGGCACCAACCACGTGTTACCCACTTATGGCTACAGTCGCGCTGTATCTAGCTTGTCCCTTGCCGACTTTTCCCGTCGTTTTACGGTACAAGAGTTGAACGCCGAAGGTTTACAGGGATTAGGCCAAACAGTCATGACCCTCGCTGCAGCAGAACTGCTCGATGCACACAAAAATGCCGTCGCCATTCGTTTAGCATCATTAGAGGCAAAGGGGTAAACATGAGTAAGCAACCACAAACCCTCGCCCAGCGTCTTGCAAGACCAGAGTTATTGGAGCTTGAGGTGTATCAATCTGCCAGACGCATCGGCGGCCGTGGCGATATCTGGATAAATGCCAACGAGTCACCTTTTAATAACTCAGATCTAGCAAATATAAACCGTTACCCAGAGTGCCAGCCACCAGCGCTTATCTCTGCTTACAGCTTGTACAGTGGTGTCAGCGTTGACAGCATTATTACTGGTCGCGGCGCCGATGAAGCAATAGAACTGCTTATTCGCACTTTTTGTAATCCAGGTAAGGATTCTATCGCCTGTTTTGGCCCCACTTATGGCATGTACGCCATCAGCGCAAAAACGTTTAATGTCGAGGTTAAGGCGTTAAATTTAACACCTGAGTACCAATTGCCAAGTGATATTGTCAGCCAAACTCAAGGGGCAAAAATTGTCTTTATCTGTAACCCCAATAATCCAACAGGCACGGTTATCGACAAAGCAGATATCGAACAGGTCATTAAGCAGTTACCCGATACTATCGTCGTTGTCGATGAGGCTTATATTGAATTTTGTCCAGAGTATAGTGTCGCACCGCTCATTGAAAAATATGACAACTTAGTCGTATTAAGAACATTATCGAAGGCATTTGCATTGGCTGGGGCTCGTTGTGGATTTTTGATGGCAAACCCACAGATTTGCGACATGGTGATGCGTGTTATTGCTCCCTACCCTGTGCCACTGCCGGTATCTCAAATGGCCACAGCAGCCCTAAGTGAAGACGGCATTTCATTAATGAGAGAGCAGGTTGCTAGTTTGAAAGCCTGTGGCGCTCGGTTAAGTGATGCATTGCAAAACATTGGCGCTAAGGTGCAACCTGCAAACGGTAACTTTGTACTGGCAGAATTTGATTCTTCAAAAGTCAGCGAGCAGCTGCAAACCGCCGGTATCGTCGCCAGAGCCTATAAAGATCCAAGGCTGGCTAACTGTATTCGATTTAGTTTCAGCGACCAAGCCGATACAGATGCACTTATAAATGTATTAACCCAATAGGTTATTGGCTAGATACTTTCAAAAATAATCAACAGCATTGAACAAATTTAAGGGTTAACACAACATGAAGCAGAACATCTTATTTATCGACCGCGACGGCACTATGATTGAAGAGCCTGTAACAGACAAACAGGTCGATAGCTTGGCTAAACTCGTATTTGAGCCACTACTCATCCCTTCTCTACTCAAGCTACAAGATGCAGGCTTCCGACTTGTGATGGTCAGTAACCAAGATGGACTCGGCACGCCTTCATTTCCAAAAGATGACTTTGATGCGCCTCAAAATATGATGATGCAGATTTTAGAGAGCCAAGGTGTGATTTTCGATGCCGTGTTACTTTGTCCACATTTCGATGATGAAAACTGCAGTTGCCGCAAACCTAAACTGGGCCTAGTAAAAGACTACCTTACTTTAGGCAAGGTCGATTTTACCCGCTCAGCAGTCATCGGCGATCGCCACACCGATATGGGTCTTGCCGACGCCATGGGCGTTAAAGGTCTGCAATATAACCGTGAAACTCTAAACTGGAGTGACATCACTGAACAACTGTTAATCCGTGAACGAGTCGCCACAGTCGTTCGAACAACGAAAGAAACCGATATTCGCGTCACCATCGATTTAGATTCACAAGAGAAAGGCAGTATTGAAACTGGCATCGGCTTTTTCGACCACATGCTAGAGCAGATCTCTACCCACGGTAACTTTAAGATGGATGTGGTTGTCGATGGCGATCTTGAAATTGACGATCACCACAGTGTAGAAGATACCGCATTGGCAATAGGTGACGCGCTCAGACAAGCTCTAGGTGATAAACGTGGTATTGCCCGTTTTGGTGATGCATTTGAACAAGCCATTCCGATGGATGAAGCCAGTGCAGCATGTTTGCTCGACCTGTCTGGTCGCCCGTTTATTAAGTTTGAAGGTGAGTTTGAACGCGAGCTTGTCGGCGCGATGGCCACCGAAATGGTGCCACACTTTTTCCGCTCATTTTCCGACGGTCTACGCTGTACGCTGCATTTAACGACAAATGGCAACAATGATCACCATAAAGTTGAAAGCCTGTTTAAAGTATTAGGTCGTACGTTACGTCAAGCAGTCAAAGTGGAAGGTGACCGTCTACCATCGAGTAAAGGGGTACTTTAACCATGTTTGAGAACTCAACAACAGTGAGCTTAACTCAAAAGGAAACCCCATGAGCCAGACCACTGTCATTATCGATACCGGCTGCGCCAACTTAAGCTCAGTGCGCTATGCATTCGAGCGTCTCACTGATGATGTTATCGTCAGCGACGATCATCAGGTGATTAAAGCAGCACAAAGAGTCGTGCTTCCCGGCGTTGGCACTGCGGGGGCGGCAATGGCCTCACTAAGAGATAAACAGCTAGTTGAGCTTATCCAAGGGCTGAAACAACCTGTACTTGGGGTCTGTTTAGGCATGCAGATGATGGGAACACTCTCGAAAGAGCAAGGCGGCAAACTTATTGATTGTGAATGTTTAGGGCTTATTCCGACAAACACCACTGAACTTGATAGCCAAGGTCAACCGCTACCACATATGGGGTGGAATCAAATTGAACCCTCGGCCCATCCCCTTTTTAATGGCATTGAAGCGGGAAGCTATCTCTATTTTGTTCACAGCTACCGAGCGCCAGTGAGCGAGTACACCATCGCCAAATGCCAGTACGGGGAAACCTTTAGCGCAGCTATCGCCAAAGATAACTTTATGGGCGTACAGTTTCACCCAGAAAAAAGTGCAGCTGTGGGCGCAGCCATTTTGCGTAATTTTTTAGCCTTAGACACTGCATCATTAAACGCTATTTTACAGGAGACGATGAGATGATCATTCCAGCAATCGATCTTATTGAAGGCCAAGTAGTCCGTCTCTATCAGGGCGACTATAACCAGAAAACCACGTTCGATTTAAGCCCGCTTTCGCAGCTTAAGTCCTATCAAGATCAAGGAGCCAACTGGCTTCATATTGTGGATTTGACTGGGGCTAAAGACCCACAAGCGCGTCAAACAACACTGATTGCTGAACTCGTAAACGGTTTGGATGCAAATATTCAGGTAGGCGGTGGCATTCGTTGTGAAGCGCAAATGGCCGAATTACTTGAAATAGGCGTTAAACGCGTCGTTATCGGCTCCCTCGCCGTTAAAGAAACGGCTTTAGTACAAAGCTGGTTTAAAAAATATGGCGCCGATGCCATCTGCTTGGCACTGGATGTCAATATCAATGAGCAGGGAGAGAAAATAGTCGCGGTGTCGGGATGGCAATCCGGCGGCGGTAAAACCTTAGAATCCTTGGTTGAAGCGTTTAAACTGTTTGGACTCAAACACGCGTTAGTGACAGATATTAGCCGTGATGGCACATTAAAAGGAGCCAATACCCAACTCTATCAAGAGATTGCCAGTGCCTATCCACAGATACAATGGCAAGCCTCTGGCGGTATCGCCACCCTTGACGATGTGGCAGCGGTCAGAGACAGCGGTGCCAATGGCATCATCATCGGCAAGGCCCTATTGATAGAGAACTTCACGGTTGAGCAAGCCATCACGTGCTGGCCCAATGCAACAGGAGCAGAGTAATGCTAACCAAAACGATAACAGCTCCTTGTCTTGAGCTTTCTATGACGGTAGCTGTAACCTCAAATTCGGTGGAGGTTTTTTATGCTAGCTAAAAGAATCGTGCCTTGCCTTGATGTCAAAGACGGCAAAGTGGTTAAAGGTGTGCAGTTTCGCAACCACGAAATTGTCGGTGATATCGTTCCCTTGGCCGCAAGATACGCCGAGGAAGGCGCCGATGAGTTGGTATTTTACGATATTACCGCCAGTGCCCATGACCGCGTAATTGATAAAAGCTGGGTGAGCCGAGTTGCCGAACGCATCGATATCCCCTTCTGCGTCGCCGGCGGCATCAAGACTCTGGCACAAGCTCGTGAAAAACTCGCCTTTGGCGCTGATAAAATATCGATAAACTCACCCGCACTTAGCGATCCCAGTTTAATTAAACGTTTGCAGGATGAGTTCGGGCGTCAATGTATCGTGATAGGTATCGACTCCTATTATGATGAGTTGAGTGACAGCTATAAAGTGAAGCAGTTCACCGGTGATGAATCTGCCACTAAAGACACGCAATGGTTTACCCAAGACTGGGTCGAAGAGGTGCAAAAACAGGGCTGCGGTGAAATCGTGCTTAACGTGATGAATCAAGACGGCGTTCGTCAAGGTTACGACTTAAAACAGCTCTCAATAGTGCGGGCTATTTGTGATGTGCCACTTATTGCTTCCGGCGGTGCGGGCACCATGGCTCATTTTAAAGACGTATTTGAGACTGCTAAAGTCGATGCAGCGCTTGCCGCAAGCGTATTTCATAAAGGGATCATCGACATCAATGCGCTAAAAGCCTACTTAGCCAAGCACAGTATCACGATCCGCTGCTAACACATTGACAACTTCCCCCCATTTTACAGCTTATGCTAAAAGCTTGAGTAAAAGGATTGAACATGACAGACAAGAATATCGACAATGCGACGCTATCTAATGCCCTAGACTGGGACAAGCAAGATGGACTTATTCCAGCCGTGGTGCAAAACCATCTTACGGGCAAAGTACTCATGCTCGGCTATATGGATAAAGCGGCATTGGAAAAAACCGTGACAACCGGCGCTGTGACCTTTTTTAGTCGCAGTAAAAAGCGTTTGTGGACCAAGGGAGAAACCTCAGGTAACACGCTTAAGCTAGTCGCCATCGACAAAGATTGTGATAACGACAGTTTGTTAGTACAAGTGCTGCCAAATGGGCCAACTTGCCACCTGCAAACCGAGAGTTGCTGGCCCGATGGCAATGCACACCCTTTCTTGGATAACTTGGCTAACCTAATCGCTTCGCGTAAAGGTGACGATCCAAAATCGAGCTACACCGCACATCTGTTCGAGAGTGGTACTAAGCGTATCGCTCAAAAGGTAGGTGAAGAGGGATTGGAAACCGCCCTTGCCGCGGCGACCCATGATAAACCAGAACTCATTGATGAAGCGTCTGACTTGCTCTACCACTTATTAGTCCTACTGGAAGACCAGGAACTTAAGCTAGCTGATATCACTGATAATTTGCGTAAGCGCCATATAAAATCCAAATAACGGCGTGATTTTAAACGATAAACAACAAGGCCTCTGAAATGAGGCTTTATTATTTAAATCTCGTTCAATCAACAGTATACTTGCAACCTTTGTTAGCTTAATGTTTAATAAGTAAGTCAAAGGTATCAATTTGAAATACTGGCATATTTTTCGTACCATCCTCATTCTCAGTACCTTATCTCCCAGCTTACTTTATGCACACTCTGTCACCTATTTTGTCACCGAACATCAAGCTGAGCCTTTGCAAATTATCGACGATACTGGCCAACATCTGGGTATTATCAGTGACATTGTCACCAGCGTACTTAAAGGTTCGACGGCTTCAGCGATACCAAAGGCATACCCATTTAAACGTATGCTGCATATGATGGAGAAAGAGAAAGATGGCCATTGGCTAAGCTATGGATCCCCCGCTTGGTTCAACACCTCAAGTGTCGAAGTTCAGAATAACCGCCTATCAATACATTCACTATTCGATGTCTCGCATTTACTGCTTACCGAAACCAAAGCACAGTTTCATTTTTCTCGAATTGAAGATCTATTTGGCCATACAGTGATCACCTTAAAAGGCTTTACCTACCCAGGTTTAGACGCTTATCTGGCGAGTGGACAGATAGCAAAAATAGAGGTCGGCAGCCATAAAAACGCCTTAATGGCGCTTAAAGCAAGGAGAGGATTAGCCTTTGTCACCATGAAAAATCGAGCACTTTATACCTTAAAGATGTCAGGTAAAGAGAGCCACAAATACCAATTTGCTGATTTTTCATCTGTTATCCATTCCTACCCCATTCACCTGGCCTACAGTAACGGGCTACCTGACGATTTGATTGAGATGATTGAAAGTAGAATTTTAGAATTGAAAGAAAGTGGTGAAATAGACGCGATAATTGAACGATACCAACATTAATACCAGTTCCATTAAATAAGTGATCAATTCAGAGCCGCTCAGGCTTTTTAATTTAAGGCACATTGATGAAGAAATGGTTATTCCCTTTTAAGTTAATGTAAAGCAGAAGTGGAATGCCTGAGAGGCTCACGTAGTGCGGGTTTCAAAGCCCTTTATGCTACGTTAGAGGCTTTTGATATAGAATAACTATTAGCTTCAAGCCTCCGTCTTGCCTACAGGGCTTTGAACTCCCGCTGAAAGATCACATTATTAATGGAATTGGTATAACAATATAACCCCGCATCTTTTCATTTAAACTTCTATCACCAACCCCCTAAAAATTAATACTTTTTAAGCTTATATGCCAATGTTTATCTGTTAAACAAAAAACACTGTTTACGACTGTGTTTCTGCCCCTAAAAAGCTGTTGCAACCAGCAACATCTGCTACAATTCCCGCCGAAATCATCCAATGAATAAAAGACCCTATGAATCTCTCTAATAAAGTTCTAGCTGTTAATGATGATCTTCCTATTCGTACAGATAAGGCCGTTCATTCAGGTAAAGTTCGCAGTGTTTACTGGCTAACAGAGCAAGATAGCGAGCGCTTGATCAAAGAAAAAAATTACAACGTTCCAGCCGACACGCCACTTGCCATTATGGTCATCAGTGACCGAATTTCAGCATTTGATTGTATCTGGCAAGGTGAAGATGGCCTCAATGGTGTTCCTGGTAAAGGAGCTGCGCTAAATGCTATCTCGAATCACTGGTTCAAGCTATTTAAAGAGAAAGGGTTAGCCGACAGCCATATTCTCGATGTGCCACATCCTTTCGTATGGATTGTTCAAAAAGCAAAGCCAGTAATGGTTGAAGCCATCGCCAGACAGTACATCACAGGCTCAATGTGGCGTGCTTACAC
The DNA here is from genome assembly GCF_007197645.1 of Shewanella hanedai. GTDB lineage: Bacteria > Pseudomonadota > Gammaproteobacteria > Enterobacterales > Shewanellaceae > Shewanella > Shewanella hanedai. Next base: position 116,202 of record NZ_VKGK01000005.1, on the reverse strand, counting down.
TAAAGGTGAACGTGAGTTTTGTGGTATAACTCTGCCTGAAGGATTAGAGAAAGATCAGAAGCTACCTGAACTATTAATCACACCATCAACAAAAGGTGTATTAACGGGACTTGAAGGCGTACCTGAAGCCGATGACGTCAATATATCTCGCGCCGATCTTGAACGTCATTTCGAAGGGTTTAATTTCCATAGTCCGTCAGATATTGATCTGTATGAAAAGCTGCTAAAAGAAGGTTTTGCAGTGATCAGTGATGCACTTGCCACACAAGATCAAATCTTTATCGATACTAAATTTGAATTTGGTTATGTTAAAGATGCTAACGGTACCGACAAGCTTATCTATATGGATGAAGTTGGCACACCTGACAGCTCACGGATCTGGGATGGTCCCGCCCATCGCGATGGCAAGATCATCGAAAAGTCGAAAGAAGGCTTCAGACAGTGGCTACTGAACCACTTCCCAGATCCAGATATCTTGTTAAACAAAGAGCGCATGCCAGAGCGTTTTGCACTCGCTGCCGATAATAAGCTTCCACAATCAGTTATGATGGATATCTCTAACACCTATGTGAGTATTGCCGAGAAAGTGATCGGTAAAAAACTGATAATTAGTGAAGATCCTAAACAGGATATTATTGATATTCTGCGTGATGAATATCAATTAATCACTGCATAACACATTCAATTTATCTGAATGTTGTTGAGCTAATCTGTCGTAAATGGTTCGTGATTTAGTGAGCTATTACCCATAAAAAAACCGCAGTTCCAGTTTAAAGGATTGCGGTTTTTTATTTAGTAAATTTTGCTGTGACAGTATTGGTCAACAAGTGGCATTATCTAAGGGTTGGAAATTCATCAGCCATTTTGTCGAATATTTTTAATGCTATCTCCTTAAAACCATCAGACGTTGGGTGAATTTCATTTAGCCATTCACTTTTACCATTCAATGTTCCCTTGGTATCAACCACGATAAACTTCTCTCTTTCATGACTGATACTCAGTATTTCATCGCCTATCTTCTCCATGAATATTTTAATGACATCGGCCTGTAGATCTTCCTTAATATTGACCTCATCCATAAACCTTTTCATCCAGGCTTGGGTTTTAATCAATCCACCTAAGAAGTGGCCTCCAACGAGTGACGGAAAAGGGTAATCATAAGTATGTGTGATCACGATTGTCTCAGGACTGTAGTGATCTCGAATATCTAAAAGCTCTTGATATGCTAATCCGATTTGTTTGATTTTGCGGTCTAATCGAGAAGTGTTTATACATTGCTCTGCAGTGGTATAACTTGCACCATCACTATTTAAAAAACGGTCAAAATCATTATGCCCAACAACATCGTTCCCCCCGCCACTAAACAATAATAGATCGACAGGCTTTCTATTATTTCTTTTTGTGTGCCATCTAAACACATCAACTAATTGATGTTTCTGTTTGCCAGAAATCATATCAACCGCTTCATCGCCATTAGAAGCCATAGAGTAAAAGTTCGCTTTACCACGGGTCCACTCGCTAATGTGACTAATTAAGTTTGACGGCTTACCTGCAATGAGCCATTTAGGCGGATAGGCAAACCAAGAGTCTCCTTCACTGACAATATTAAGCCGGTCGGGAAACCGAAGTCTCATCTGAGTAAACTCTGTGTTATTGGACGTTTTGCTTTTTCTTTTTAAACGCGCAAGATTATTTCTAGGTTTTGGCATGATTAGCATCTCCATGTTGCGGTAAACACTCTGCAACTTTTAACCAATTAGCCTTACATTTGGCACGCTTTTAAGCAACAAAGCAAGTATGCTTGATGTTCGATTATACAAAGGAATGAAGGTGAAAAATAACGCCTATATCGTTTTCCAAAATTCACTTGAATCTATAAACTTTAATAAGATAACAATAATAATCACTTACAAGAAATGAAGGAATAATTCATGAGCTTCAAAGTACTCTCGATACCCATTTTAGCCCTATTGTCTGCCTGCACCGCCTCCACATCATTTCAATCGACTGATCCTGACGTGACTTTGCATGTTAATAAAACTGCAGCTATATCACTAAGTGAGCCATCCGAGCATACCTATACCGCCACTAAAGCTGAAATTGAGCGAGCTCAGCTGTATTTTGACCATAAAAGTTAACGCCAATTTTATGCTTAACCAAGAGTATTAATTCAAGCATTAATACTCTTTTCTCTCTATTCTCTGTAGATTATTTACTGGGAAAAGGATGCGCTCAATCAGGAGCCAATGCATCCGTTTCACCGTCATAGTAATCCTTGGCATCACTTGCCCGACTAATGTGCCTTAACTTGCTCTGGCCAGCTTGGCTTGTCATTGCCAGTATTTTATCAGAATCAGGGTACTCACAAATATCAACAGGCTCATTGGTACCGAGGCACAAATAGCGTAAATCTTCATCACCGGTGTTGATGATCTGATGTGCAACCTCCCTTCCACCTGGTGGACAGGCAATAATATCCATTGGCACTACGTCATACTCTTGGTCGCCGAAACGCAAAGTGCCCTTTCCTGCCAATATCAAAAACATCTCTTCGTTAACTCTATGATTATGAAAGGGACAAACTCGGTTACCAGGCGCTAGCACTGAGACACTGTAACCCAGTTTCTTTGCCCCAATTTTATCGCTCACTGAGTAATACGTTTCGGCAAACTTGCCTTGTTTACTTTCGAAACCATCTGACAGCTGGTTAAGATTGATCACTGGTTTCATCAATAACTCCTATTTTTCTCTGCAGACTAAATATAAACACATGCCTAAGACATCCCCCTAAACCTAGCATACATCCCCCCCTAATTAAACGAAGGCTATTAGGGGACAAATAGACATAACGTCAAAGACTTTCTTCATAGGTGATCTTGATTTAGCTAGCCTCTCAATAGAGAGTGCAGGAATTAAAAAACTAGCGTAATACCTATGTAAATAGAACTAAACAAGTTGTAATACATTTAAATTAAACTGCACCTAATACAAGTTTATTAGTTAAACATCAATCACTGACCAAATAAAAATAAGAGCTAAATATATTAGACTAAAGTCAAAGTTGATACTTAAGAACAATTTTAATTTATTTTGTTTTCACATTTATTTTCTATATTTTTCATGGGCATTAACAAGCCACCTCATATTCATTCGACCAAAGTATAACCTAATTAATTTGAACGACAGACTATAAGTCTGTACATATAATAAGCACACAAAGTTAAGTGTAAGACTTATATTTAACGATTAAACTAATAAAATAAACTGGAGAATAAACATATGCTGTACAAAAAAATACGATTGGGCTTTGTTACTGCCATGATTTCACTTTTGTATATCAGCTCGCCAGTGCTTGCTAATGATACTGAAAACTTCATCGGTTTCTTTAATAGCATAGGCAACCCAAATTATAATTTTACCGGCAGTAATACCGGAACTATCTACCCCAGTAACAATCCGCCATCAGTCAATCAAGCTCAAGAAGCACTGCATATGCTGGAGTTTGCTGAGGCCGCTTATACCAGCAACCAAACACCTTCCGGCTGGTCACGACTCGAGGAACATGCCAAGGATTCTGGCTTTAACGCCGTTGTCTTTACTACAGGCTCACAGATAATCATCGCCTACAGAGGAAGTGAGTTGGGCACATCTGATTGGGTGACCGACGGCGGACTGACCGCTGGCGAATTCCCTCTGCAATATGTTCAAGCTATGGCACTCGCGAGTAGTATCAAAACTCGCTATCCCGCATATGATGTCAAACTCACCGGTCACAGTTTAGGTGGCGGGCTGGCAACAGCATCAGCCTTACAGTCAGGATTAGACAGTACGGTGTTTGATGCGACAGGTATAAACAACAATATTTATCGTTACTTAAGCAATGCTCAAGGCGAGGAACAAGTTAAAGAAAACGCCAAGCTAATTACAAATTATAACCTTGAAGGTGAATTTGTGTCAGATACAGATAATCAACAAGATGCAGATGTTGTCGGCAACTTAGAATCTGGAACGTTACAATACGGCGACATATTCTACCTTTCAGATGATAGATTTAACCCCATATTGTTTAATAACTCATTAGCACGTCATTTAACCCCACCACTAAAAGAGGAACTGGCTTTCCTATCTAATCCTTTTTACCGTTACAACCCTTACAATTTAAATGGATCAGACAACGATATTAATCCATTTCACTTTTATATTGATTTCACTCCCGATGATTTAGATATCAGTTTTTTTCTGACTTTCTATGCCATTAACTCTTTACCCAGTTTAATCAATGATATTACACCCTAACTTGTAAAACCAAACTAACTTGAATTAACTTAATTAACAAAGAGTTGTGTTTGTACTTAACAACTCTTGCTTAAACTTAATTAAAGGGTCGACTTGATACCATTTTACAGTTCATCGTTATTCATTGGTTATTGGCAAGTTAACAGAGTTGTAAATGTGACATTCGTCACATAATATATTTTGATTTAGGTTCATTTTAATAGACACAAACTATGTGACATTATGAGATTATTATGAAAATTAAGATCAGCACACGAGATTTTGAACTACCAGACTATCTAGAAGAACACATTGAAAATATGTTCTCTAAATTTGATAAATTTAAAATATCTTTTACCAGCATTGATGTATTCATGAAGTTTGAAGAAGACCATAAATTTATGGTTGAAATAGCAACTAAATCTAATCTTGGGCAAACCGATTCAAACGGAGAATCGAAAGAGTTAATGGAAGGTGTTAATGAAGCATTCTCACGACTAGAACGTCTACTCATTAAGAAAAAAGAAAAGCCTTTGGCTCATCGTGCTGAACATGCAAAAGCACAGAAAGAACATTTAGTTGATGAAGATAATGACAGTCCGTTAATTGATTAACAGTTCTTGCTTACTGCCACTCAATAGCAACTTAATTGAGTGGCAGGCTGTTAGCCTACACATCTTAATTACACTATTCATGACCATTGTGTTTGCAGATAAGCTGACGTATAGGTTCAGGTTTACCATAGTAATAGCCTTGAATATAGCGCCCTCCAAGTAGATTTATCTTGTTCAGTTCAAGTTCCGTTTCCACACCTTCGACAATGACACCAAGTTGAAGCTTTTTAGCTAGGAGGATAACGGATTCGACAATATGAGCGACGTCTTCATCTTCTTGAATGACACTAACAAAGCTCTTATCGATTTTGATTTTATCTACCGGAAAATCCTTTAAATGAGTAAGTGATGACTGACCCGTACCAAAATCGTCCAGTGCAATGTTAAAACCTATTTTCTTTAATCTGTTGAGCGCAAGTTTAGCCTTAATGGGATCAGCAATAAAAGTAGACTCGGTGATCTCGATTAGAATTTTACCAGGAGTAATATTAAAACTTTCGGCCAAAACCTCTATTTTATCGACCAATGCTTTGCTGTAAATTTGGTTTGAACTGAGATTAAACGATATGTAACTCAACGTGGATTGTAAACTGTCCTCAATCTCCTTCCAAGCTGTGACCACTTGTGTAAAGAGAATGATAAATACGTCATCTATCAGACCGGTTTTTTCCGCCACAGGGATAAATATGTCTGGCCTTATGATATCGCCATCAGGGCGGATCCATCTTGCAAGCACTTCAAACGCGATGATGTCATTAGTGACAGAGTCAACAATAGGTTGTAGAAAAGGGACGATTTCAGCATTTTTTATTGCTTCAATGAGTTCAACTTCTACTTCAACTCTTGGGACGATGTTGGTGACCATTTCATCACTGAATATGGTGTAGTTATTTCCCCCTAATTGCTTCACTGAATACATTGCAATATCGGCATATTTAAAGAGTAAATCTAACTTGTTCGAATGGTGAGGGTAAATGGACACTCCAATAGAGGGAGATATTCTGACCTTAGTGCTTTTTTCGGCAATGTAGAAAGACGTAGTAAAACTCTCATGCAGGCTTTTTAGGAATGTATCGAGAGTTAACTGAAAATCTTTTGATTTTGTCCGTTGATTAAACAAAATGCAAAACTCATCCCCACCAAAACGTGATATTAAAATCTTGCTTTGGAATTTATCAGACAATCGATTCCCCACCAAGACTAGCAGTTCATCACCATAGGTATGCCCATAGAAATCATTCACTTTCTTGAAATCATCCAAATCAAGATAAGCAATAGCAAACAGTAACCCTTTAGTCTCATAGTTTTTAAGGGCTATATTTAAGTGCTCCATAAACAAAGTTCGGTTAGGGAGTTGAGTTAAACTGTCGTAATAACTGAGCTGCTTCAGCTCATCTTCATACTTTTTCCGGTCTGTGATATCACTAAAGGTACAGACATACTCTCTTTTGGCTGAATTACTATTCCTGCTTGTCGTGTCGATAGACAACTGGATGGGTAATAGCCTTCCTAATTGTGTTGTAACGACTAGCTCACCTCGCCATGAGCCTAATCGATTGAGATCTGATTTTATTTTATTGGTTATTTCAGCTGAGTTATTGTTAATTTCAAAAATGTTGAACCTAGAGCCATTGGTAGAATTTGATCCGTATTCGAGGGTATTATTGTAGGCTGAGTTGCTTTCTATTACGTGGAATTGATGATCAACAACGCATATTGATTCAGATGTATTTTCAAAAATGGTCGATTTCAGTCGAAGATGTCTATTTTTCTCTATAAGTGCTCGGATCGAGCGAATACGCTCTCTCAAAAATATGGTAATGATCAGGGAGAAAATGAGTACGTATATAAAGTAGGCTAGATTACTTCGCCACCAAGGAGGCGTGATGACGATTTCCAATTCATTAATTGGACTCCACACCATTTCATCAAAGCTTGATCTAACTTGAAATCTGTATGTACCGAAAGGAAGGTGTGCAAAATTAACATCTTCAAAGCTGTGCTGACTGTATAGCCAGCTATTCGACATCCCTTTTAATCGATATGAATATTTTAAGAGATGCGCATGAGGAGAGTTAATTGCTGAAAACTTGAGTAAAAATGAGTTTTGCTCATAAGGGAGAGTAATACTTTCAAGCTCATTTAACTCTATAAATGTGACTTCCATTTGTTCATAAAGTGTATCTAATTCTAAAATATTGACTTTAGGGGGCGTAGACAACACTGTAACTCGATCCGGGACAATTCTGACAACACCACTTTCGGTGCCCATATAAATATTATTTTCATGTACATATCCTGAATTTACAGTGAATTCAATTTTATTTAATGCACTATTTGTAAATACCTTTTTAAATTGAGTGGTATTCGTGTCGAAAAATAACAACCCTCTATTTGTGCCCAAGAAAAAAAGCTCATTATTAAAAGGAGCTTGTATCATGCTGTAAATGATTTTCCCACCAAAATTGGCTGGAGGTACGAAGTTGTTTACTTCTCCTGACACAAGGTTAATTGATGTAATTCCTTTGTCTGTAGAAACCCACAATCTCTCATCAACAAATATGCTTACAAATGATTTTTCAATATATTCACTGGTTCCTTTAACTTTTCTTACCTCGGATGTTTCACTGTCGACTATTAATATATCAGAAGAACTCGTGTTTACTATCACCTCATCATTATTAATATTAACAATGCTATAAATTTTAGTTCTGAATGTTTTCTCTATAAGTTCAAAACTTACATTACCTTTTGTATCGTAAGGATGAGTTGACTTAAACAACCCATTATCGGTGCCAATCCAAAGGTGATTTTTTTCATCAAGATATAGACTGTATACATAGCTTTCATCTTCATCTGAAAAAATCAATTGTTGTTCTATTCTACCTTTATCATCTAAACGCCAAAGGCCATCAAATGTACCAGCAAAATACTCACTTTTTATTTTTAAAAATGATGTAACTGTAAAGTTATTTACTTCACGCTGGTTCTCATCCACTGTGTCAGGTTCTATATTAAAAGCAATGCCATTAGGTGTACCGAACAAAAAGTTATTGTCTTTAAATATTATTGCATTTGTGACTGTCGATGTTTTATCAAGACCACTGCCAGTAGGCACAATCTTAGTCACTACTTGCTCTTCTGGTATATAACGATCTAAAGATGAATCGAAGCCAGCACTCCAAATAGAATTATAACTATCTTTAAATAAACGGAGCTTTTGATCTGATGATAACGTTGTAACATTATTTTCATCAGATACATCCTGATCAAACTTATTGTTATTGAATGATAATATACCAGAGTAAAATGTCGATAACATGAAACCGTTTGGTTCAAATTCCAGTATGTCAGTTACTATATACTGTTCACTGCCATTCAATTTACTTTTGGGATATTTAAAGCGACCTACCAATTCTAAACTAGGAGAATACAAATATAAGTATTTCTCACCAGCCAACCAAACACCTTGATTATTGACATAGGTTTTAATAAATCGGTCATCATCAAGGGTTATGTTTTCAACGTTCACGACCGAACTGATGTCATCAGTTGAATCTAACGTGGTGACAGTAAGACCTGTGGACTTTGTTATGTGGTATATTTTGTTTTCTGAAACGATGACATCTTGAAGCCATAGTTCGCGTGAATTGTTATTATCAAACCAACTGACCTTATTAATATTGTCACTATTTACATTATAATAATAAATGCCATTCTTTCTGGAACGTAAAATGAGGGTATTTTCATCTAAGTAGCTTATTTGTTCAATTGAAAACTTGGTTGTAGTGACATCATGAGGATATTGAATATATTGGAATTCTTCGGTTTTCGGGTCAAATAAGGATAAACCGTATTGACTGCTAATCCAGATCCTTCCATCTTTTGATGGTAAGAGAGCTTTAACAATCGGTAAGTTAGTTTCTGTTTTCGATACATTGTTATAGAGTTTTGATTCAGAACCATCAAATCGAATGACGCCTTCGCTACATGCTATCCAGATATAACCATCTTCAGTTTCTGTTACATTCAATATTTGATTCGGACTATCCTCGAGTTTTTCAAACATTCGTTCATATACATAAGCCTCTGTATAAAAACTCACCAACATGAAAAAAACAAAACAGAGGCAAACTAAGTCATTAATAATCTTTAGTTTTATTTTTCTATCAACCATATTGAGTACTCAAAAGTCCATGTTTGCTAATATGACAACGCTATCATAAATAAAAGTACACAATGACAAACATAATATCTACGTTTGCATTACATTTACATAGAACTTTTTTCTCAAATTAATACCGTTAACAGCATAATTAACTCACCTAGCAGACTTAGACGACATAAAACATTAGTAAAGAATCGTCGTTAATTCAATCGCCATCGTTCACCCAATAAACGTGTAGTTTTGATAAGTGCTACCTAACGACTGTCCACAACGGATAGGACTTTATTCAGTTTTCATTCTAAATGCTCGCAATAGACATGGAGTACTGCAATCGATGTACGCCGACTTTCTTCTGGATATAGAAACCTTGCAATATTTAGGAAGATAAATGGTAGGTGGTTAGCTTGGGGAGAGTAAATGGTTGTTAGGGTATCCCCAGCATAGCCGGGGAATTACCTATGTTCAATCAGCCTTAATCTTCTTTATGTCCTGTTTTGTGATGCAAACGTGAAGACTCTTTATGATCATGCATTTTGACCTTGTGATGCTTGTGTTCATCATGCTCATGACGATCATCATGAGTCTGTTGTGGATGCTTATGCCCAACAGGATCACCACCATGTTGAGTGTGTGGGTGGCTCTTCTCATTCTCACGATATTCATGGTGATCTTTATTATGTTTATGTTCATGACCATCGTCGTAACGATGTTCCATTTTTTCATGCTCAAACTCAGCAGTGTGCTGAGTACCATGGTTAGTCTGTGCGTGCTCATCGTTATGTGACTTACTCATTGATTGATTCTCTATAAGCTAATTTAGGTCTCTAAATTACGCCGATGAGCATTTAAAAACGTGACCAAAGTCACATGAATTAACACGTGAAACATTAATTATTATTTTCCTAATAACCGGCTGCAACTCATTACTGAGTTCAATTTGAAAAGTTCACCATTAAACGAATTCAATTATCCAGCTCCTAAATCAATTAAGTATTCACTTTTGCTAAATAAATAATGGTATGTAGTTTACAGAAAACTGATACAAACTCAGTTAAAACTGAGTTAAGTAGCCGTTAATATTATTATTTACCGATTAAACCTTAAGCAATTAAACACAATAAAGTGAATTATTAGTCATATTTATAGCATATTTATTGATTTAATTTCATATGAGCTTATAGTCATTGCCAATTGAGTAATTTAATGATGAGAATTGAAAATGAAGAAGTCGATACAGAGTTTAGGTAGTTTGGGGCTAGCCAGTGTTCTGATGTTAACAGGCTGCAGTAAAAGTGATGACGTCCTTGTTGTGGGCACCAATGCTTCATTTCCCCCGTTTGAATATGTCGGCGGCGTCAGTGGTGATGAAATTAAAGGTTTCGATATCGATTTAGCTCGTCAGATTGCTAAAGATGCAGGTAAGACCCTCAAAGTTGAAAATATGAAATTTGACTCACTCATTGTCGCGCTAAAAGCAGGTAAAATAGACATGGTGGCCTCAGGGATGACTATCACACCTGAACGCCTGGCTAGTGTGAACTTTTCTGAACCCTATTATGAAGCAACTCAGGTCGTGCTCGTTAATAAAGATAACGACAGTATCAAAAGCATTGACGATCTCCATGGCAAACACATTGCCGTGCAGTTAGGCGCTACTGGCGATATTATGGCTAAAAATTACAGCCAAAAAGTGACCGCTTTCAATACCGGTTTTGAAGCTGTCATGGAATTAAAAAACACCAAAGTCGATTTAGTCTTGTTTGACAGCGAACCCGCTGCAAGCTTTTTAAATATGAACCCCGAGCTTAAAATCATTGAACTCGATTTTGAACCTGAGTTTTATGGATTTGCTGTTACCAAAGATAAAACAGAGCTGCTTAACAGCATCAACACCACCCTTAATGCAATGAAAACCAATGGCGAGTTTAATGCCCTTATCAACAAGTACATGAAGTGAGCAGCAGATGATTGATGCAATAAACGCTTCTTTATTTACCCCCATTGGGGAAGATGGATTAATCGGTATTTACCTCATTTTGAATGGTTTGAAAGTCACGCTGATTGTGACCTTCTTTGCCATGATAATCGGCTCGATTCTTGGAGTCGCAACCACCTTATTGAAGATGTCTCCTAAATGGTACTTGAGTTGGCCAGCGCATTTTTATGTCAGTGTGATCCGTGGTACACCGGTCGTGATACAGCTTGTTATCCTTTACTTTATCGTCCTTGCCTCTTTCGATGTGGATAAGATCACAGCGGCAATTATCGCCTTTGGCCTCAACAGTGGCGCTTACATCTCTGAGATCATTCGTGCAGGGATCCAAGCGGTCGATAAAGGCCAAACAGAAGCAGCACGATCGCTAGGATTATCACACTGGTCAACAATGAAGGAGATCATACTGCCTCAGGCCATTAAGAAGATCTTACCCTCTTTAGGCAACGAGTTTATCGTATTACTCAAAGAAACGGCCGTCATTGGTTTTATTGGTGGCGTAGATTTGATGCGGGCTGGAGAGATTATTCGTAGCCGGACATTTGAAGACAGTGTGCCACTACTTACCTGTGCACTGATCTATTTACTACTGACGTACATCTTCACCTTTATGTTGTCCAAATTCGAAACGAGGCTAAAACAAAGTGATTAAGATTAATGATTTACATAAGAGCTTTGGCGATAACCAAGTATTAAAAGGGATTGATGCGCACATCAATCATGGCGAAGTCGTGAGTGTAATAGGCCCGTCTGGCAGTGGGAAAAGTACTTTTTTACGCTGCATAAACTTGCTTGAACAGCCAACTCTGGGCGATATACTCATTGATGATCAATCAATCACAGCTACCGATGCCTGTGTCGATAAACTCAGGCAAAAAGTCGGCATGGTATTTCAAAACTTTAACCTTTTCCCCCATAAAACGGTTAAACAAAACATCATGCTTGCGCCTGTAAAGCTCGGCTTAATGACAGCGCAACAAGCTGAAACTGAAGCCAATATGCTACTTGAACAAGTAGGACTGAAAGATAAAGCCAGTGCCTACCCTTCAAGTCTTTCGGGCGGACAAAAGCAAAGAGTCGCCATTGCCCGTGCACTGGCAATGAAGCCAGAACTCATGCTATTTGACGAACCGACTTCCGCGCTCGATCCTGAGATGGTTGGCGATGTACTTGATGTCATGAAATCACTCGCTCAGAAAGGAATGACCATGGTCATCGTCACCCATGAAATGGGCTTTGCACGAGATGTGTCTGACAGAGTTATATTTATGGATGGTGGCGTTATCGTAGAGAGCTGCGAACCAGAAATACTCTTTAGTGCACCTAAACAACTTAGGACTCAGGAGTTTTTGAGTAAAGTACTCAGGTAAAAATTAAGCTTACCTAATCAAACGCCCTTCTGACTATTCTGCGAACAATAGTGAGGGGCGTAAAATATGAATTTAGGTTCAAGTTTAAGTATTTCTTTGCCAAACAAATAATTTTACTCAGCTTCCCAGGGGGAGCAAATATCAATTAAGCAACCATTAGGGTCTCTAACAAGAAATCTGCGTTGTCCATAAAACTCATTACGAGGCTCTTGAATTATAGGGAGGTTCATCTCTAGAGCTTTGTTGTAGACAACATCTACATCTTCAACAACAAAAGTAACGTACATGCCATTTGGCGTATTTTGATACTCTTTGGGAACCAGAGCATGATCACGTTGAATAATACCATATTCAATCTCTGAGTCATTTGGTGAGCAAAGCTGAACGTACCAATCACTATCATACTTCACCTTAAAACTAAGCAGTCCCACATAAAAATCTTTACTCTTTTGTAAGTCATCAGAACATATATTGGTCAGTATTCTCATCATTTCCTCTTTATTCAGGTAGCGTACAAGCCTATAAAAAATTCTAAGATAGACTCACTACCATCAACATTAGACTCGCGCTGTGTTACTTAAACTAATAAATTAGCCAAGAATAAACAAAGTAGCAACTGCACGTGCAATAGCAAAAGACTAGCGTACTAATTGGATGCAATTACCGAGAAAAGTATAACAATTACAGACTAAAAATCATCATTAAGGCTTAGTATAAATGATTAAAATGAAATAGATTTATTGACGACTATAGGCATTTTGAGTGCCGCTTTCACTGCTAGCGCAGGTAAGCAAAATCAGTGGATTCTAGAGTACACCTACATGTCAGGCTCAACGGTTGTTGGTGAACAGGTCATAAATCAATGTACCGGTACGGTTTTTAATTCAGGCCAGATAACAAGCAGTAAAAGATTAGTCTCCAGTGAACCTTGTGGTTACGACAATTCCGATAACCGTTAATCAAGTCATTTAAGCTACAGATAACAAATTTAAGACTCACAAAACAATGGTTTTTACCACATAGAAATAACCTTGATTTCATTGTTATTTCTATGACTTACAACTAGCTTTTCATCCTTTTAAATTTCTCCCTATACTTTGCAGAATAAAATGTCTTCGATAAACAACGTATCATAGTCAATTCCTCACTAATGAAGAATCGAATAGTTCATCAAGTCGGTAATATTGTATTTTCATCTGTTGATTTTCAGGTTCATTATCCACGATATTTGATAATGCAACGCGGCACATCTTGATGGCGACTTGCTTGCCCGTGATCGGCCGATACTTTTTAAGCTTTGGTATCTTACTTATCAATGGTAGAAGCGCACTTGCGAGCTTTTCACCAAGTCGAAAGTCTTTTCGCTCTCCTAACAACAATGAAGGTTGTAGAATACTGGTCTGTGGAAAGTTAAGGGCTATCACTTTTAATTCCAACTCCCCTTTCATCTTTAAATAAGCATTACGACTATTCGCGTTTGCCCCGCTAGATGAAACCAGTAAATAGTGGCTGACCCCGTTGTTTAAGGCTATTTTCGCAGCGCGATATTGATAATCAACATCAACAAGTCGTTGCTGCTTGATAGAGCCTGCGAGTTTAAGCGTTGTGCCTAAACAAGAGAACAAGATGTCGCCTTTGAAAGTATCGACATAGTCCTCTAACTTGCCGAAGTTAACGACTCTATTGGTCACTTTACTGTCTGTATATTCAATAGGCCTACGGGTGATACTAATCACCTTGTCTATCTGTGCCAACTCAGTTAACTGCTCAACTAGCTCACGCCCAACTACGCCAGTGGCGCCCAATACGATTGCTGTTTTTCCTACGGTCATATTAATCACTCATTGTCGCTACTCTGCCGCACCATTTTACTTCAAGTTATTGATTGTACAATAACGAAAGCATCGTAAAGAACATGGCAATCAGTAATTGCTAGATGCAATCTGCTTCGCGAGCTTTGTGACTAACCCTCTCATCTGGGCAACAGAGTCCGAATAACCATCTTGCAGTAAAGGAGCTTCAAAAGAGAATGCTCGGATTATGTTCTGACTTACCTTTACATCTGTTTCTTGCTGATTAATGTACTCATAGTGGCCAGATAAAATGACTTTAGATTGTGCTGTCACGTGAAAATAGTCAATTTGCACCGATAGTTGAGCTTGCAGACCGTCTTTACTCCCTCTAAGTTGAGGTTCTGGTTTGAACTTGAACCTTGTACTTGTCGAATTGAGATCCGATAACAGAGCGTTAAAACTACTGTCAGTTAATGGCTCGGCCCACATATGAAAAGTGGCGTATTCAATTTTATGTTCATTAATCTGCATCACCAAATAAGGAGATTTAAGGTAATCAGCCAAGTGTACCGACAATAAAACAGTGGCCTTCTCACGTTCAATGCTGTCGTTGGGTGTTAACCTTGCTTGATTCATCGCACTGGCTGACACTTGATTATTCAGTATGTAGTAACTGGTACTATTTGGTGCAGAACTACAAGCCGACAAGCTTAAAACCATTGCGATTGTCGAGATAAGGATCATTGTGGCCGCATTACTGGTGCCTACTGTATTCTTCAATTTGAGTCTCATTGGTTAACCTCTGAATATTTTTTCGGCTCTGAATTTTGGATACCTGAATCAAAGATAAGCCCGTTCGGTTGATGCTTTAACTGCTCTAGCAGAGGCTTAAGCTCGTACATCACATCTGAGATACTCTTCATCATTTCCTGCAGCTCCTCATAACCTTCGGACTCGGAAGAGAAGTCTTGACTCAGTAGTGCAACACTTTCCAGTGCGACTCTTAGTTGCTTAACGAGCTCCTGCTGCTTAGCACTCATTAACAACTGATCTAAATTCTGGTTAGTGCCCTGTAAGTCTTTTAATAATGTCGAGGCATTAACCAATGTACCATTGGCATTAGCTGCGATTTTATCTAACGGTAAATCATTAAGCTTATCGACAAACTGGCCCACTTTTTCAGTGATTTGAGAAAACTCATCTCTCACAGTTGGGATCACGTCATGACCTTCATAGGTTTCAAGCTTTTTAATTGGTGGGAGATCAAAATGCTGTAGCTCTACAAATAAGCTCCCCGTCAGTAGATTCCCAGTTTTTAAACTGGCCCGTAAACCACTTTTAACCCAAATCATATTTTGCTTATTCATCAAGGCAATACCCTTGTCATCATCGGGCAGACCGACTCGACCTGGCTGTAGGCTGATAAGCACAGGAATACGCACCGCTTCACTGTAGATGACATCAGGATCTGCAGTGGCCAAATTGACAGAGGAAACCTCACCAATCAACACCCCTCGATACTCTACTGGCGCGCCTACATTTAATCCTCTAATACTGTCACTCACAAATACCACGTATTGTAATGACTTCTTGTAACGCGCGTTACTTGCACTCTGATAATCATCATAAATGTCAAAGTAATCACGCTCGGTTACTGCATTACCCAATGGCATGCCATCGGGAACATCAAATGTAACGCCATTGGTGAGTATGGTTTCAACATTGCCAGTCTTAACAGTGATACCTTCAGCATTAAGGTCAATCGTCAGCCCGCTGACATCCCAAAAACGGGTATTGGTCGTGACTAGCTCATGGTAAGGGGACTTAATAAATACGTTGTAATAGACAACACGCTCTTCGATATTGAAATAAACATCTTCAATTTGACCCACGCTTAAGCCTTTATAGATAATGGGATCACCTTTTGAATAGGCGAACTCCTCATTACTGTTCAGGGTAATATGTAAACCTGGTGTTCCCTTTGGCGTAATTGGCGGCGAGTTTAAAGCGGTAAACTTGTCCTGACTTTCATCTGATGTGCCGGGTGACACTTCAATATACACACCAGAAATTAAGGTCTCTAAACCGGAGACGCCTGAGAGGGATATTTTGGGTGTCACAATCCAAAAGTTACTGTCTTCAACCAACAATCTTTGGGTTTTCTTGGCCATTCGCGCTGTGACGGTCACACCATCACCCTTTTCATTCAGACTAATGGTTTCAACTTCACCAATATTGACGTGTCGTGACTTTATCTTTGTTTTACCGGCTTCCATCCCCTCGGCAGATTCAAAATAGATAGTCACCAGCGGTCCTTGGTTACTTAAATGGTAATATACCATCCAACCGCCAATCAGCAGGGCGACGATAGGCACAAACCAGATCGCTGAAACGGTTTTCACCTCTTTAATCTCGGCGTTAGCTTCGTTATCAAAACCTTGTTCTGTTTTCATAAGTTCTCTGTCTGATTATAAATTAATTTTGGTTCAAAACTCATGGCGGCTAACATCGTCATGATAACGACACCAGAGAAAGCAAAGGTAGCCACGCCGGGGAATATACTCATGGTATTGCCTAGCTGAACTAGGCTTGCCAGAATAATCACCACAAAAATATCAATCATTGACCAGCGGCCAATGAACTCAGCAATTCGATACATCTTCATACGTTGATGCTCTAATTGCCTTGAATGGGTCTGTACACTGTAATTTAACCAGATAAGCACTAATATTTTGGTAATTGGCACCATGATACTGGCAATAAATATCACCATGGCAATTGGATAAGATCCATGATGCCAGAGCAATATAACGCCGCCAATTATGGTACTCGGTTCATCCTGACCTAAAAACCAAGTATTCATTATCGGCAACATATTGGCTGGAATATAGAGAAGAATCGAAGTGATGATCAATGCCCAAGTCTTTTGAATTGATAAGCTGCGATTAAAATCAGTTGCATGTGTTTCTGCAAATTTGGGTTTTAATGCTGAGCTTGTTAAGGCGTTTTTGTTCTTTTTAGCTGTGGAATCTAATGCTTGGTAGAAATAACGTTTATCAATGTGCAGCAGCACCGCTGTCATAGAAACTGAAAACAGAATAAAGGCAAAAAAAGAAGGGCCTAAAATTATCTCGGCCATTGAGATAATTTTAATAAGGCTAACCAAGGTACCAACTAAGAAAATCTCAACCATATTCCACGGCAATAGCTTAAAGATGATATTCATCAGCACATGCCCTTTCGCTGGATAGCGTCCCTGACTGAGAAAAGAGACGATATATATCAAGCTAACAAGTACAAAAACGGGGATAACGAATACGGTAATAATCTCAATGATCGCCAGCGCGCTGTAACCACTATCAATAAGGATAGTAATACTGTCTAACATCTTTATATCATTTTCTAAGCCGTTAGATTTAAATGAAATAAAATTAAATAAGACAGATGCCAGCAGGAAAATAAGTGCGGTAAAAGCAAAAGCAAGAATACGTTCAAATGCATTGGCGCGTTTAGCGGATAACAGGTAACCACAGCGTGGGCAGACTGCTTTTTGATTAATTTTTAAGCTTGGGATCGCGATGTTAAGATCGCACTCATGACAAATTTCAGTTTCATTCGCTAGGCTTGGTTCTGTGTTCTTAATTATCATTAACTTCAATACACCTAATTAAGATTCAAATGGTAACGCTGGATATATAGATGCTTGGTATCAAAGACTATCAAGCACAACTCGGACTATGATCCATGATTTAGAATGACAATATCATAATCATTAGTCAACATACTAAAGGTAGCCATAAAAGAAGACAAAAACACTGCTAAAGAACCTGAGCGGAGTATAAAAATTGAGAATGGCAGCACAATATATGAACTGCCATGACAGATGTATGAGTTTAAAACCGTTAAAGAGTGTTCAGCATTAATACCAATATCTGCGACAACACGGGTTATTGGTATCGTCACCGATAAAAAAAACCTCTTCAACTCATTTAGTGTGGAATATAAGCTAAGCCAAACGGATTGTTTTGCACCGTTATTTCACCTAAATAACTCGGTAACTGCCGACCGGGTATCGTTTGGTACACACTCACCTTATCTTGTGTTGCACCTGAATGCGTCACGTAAATCTTCTGCCCATTTGCCGTCACAGTAATATTATGTGGTGCGCCATAAGGCGTATTGTCGGTATCGATAATGTGTTTTCCTTTGGCATCCAAAGTGTACAGTCCATGTGCACCGCCTTCTGCAATATTGGTCACATAAAGACGACGGCCTAGTGCATATACGCCATGTGCGTTGGGCACATCAAATTGATAACGAGTAGCAAGATTTCGAGTGTTTAACGCCAATACCTCGCCACTATCCTGTGAAGGTACGTACAGTGTATTTCTCTTTAATGGGGAGATAAATAAATGTGGATCTCCTCCCACCTCTTTGCGAGAAAGCTCTTTGTTTCGCTTAATCGAGAGTTTGACGATGTAGTCATTGCCATCTTGTCCATCCACTAAACTGACAAATGCATTTTTCCCCTTATTGGTGATAAACACATCATGGGGTTTAAAACCTTCTGCCAAAAGATCACTGGGTAAAGAAAGAGTATTGATGGCACTCAAAGAGTTGGTGTCGATCACTGTAACCGTTTTGTCGATGTCATTATTGACCAGTAACACCTGCGCCTCTTCTGCTGCCCACATGTGAAAAACACCACTGCCTGTCGGGATTATTTTCAGCAAATTAAAACCGAAGCTATCGTATACAACAATACGGTTATTCGCCCTATCCCCTACATAGAGCCGATTTTCTTTGTAGACTACATACATAGGCTCAGGAATTTGCGCTGCCGCTGGCAGGATCAGCGTATTGACCACATTGTCAGTTTGCACATCGATAATAGATACCGAACCCGACGCCCGATTAGCAACCGCGACAGTGCCTTGATCAACCTCTGTATAGGACGCATTTGCGGCCCCGAGATATCCGCTTCCTAACATTACTGATAGTAAAAGAAATTTTAACTTCATGTTCATTATCCCCATTCCATTTGTATTTTATCTATTTGTATCCATCTTTAGCGGAAAATAGTCATTTCCGAAAAGTATATTCGACTTAAAATAAAGGGGATTTATCACGAAACAGTCACAGCTTTATAAAAAAACAGCGAACAGATCTAATAAGGATTCATTTAGTACAATTGCACTAGTCGCAAGGTATTAGCTTTTTGGGGAAATATTATAAAAAAACTGATTAAATTGGGTAAAAGCAGATGTTCGGATATAAAAAAGTGAGTAATACCAAAAGATATGACTCACTTCTTTCGTCACTACAATAATATTAGTAAAGTAGAGGCTCGCCTTCCGGTCTTGTTTTTAGCACCTTAAGGAACCACATGTACTGTTCTGGATACGCTAAGATCACTTGCTCTACCGCTCTATTGAGTGCTATCGCTTCGTTCTCTTTACCTTGCATCTCATCAGCTGAGATAGCAGGCATCACAGTTAATTCAAAGCGATAGTTCTTTTGATCGTAACCAATCTTAACTGGCATCACCTGCGCATTACCAGCTTGCGCCAAGCGACCCACCACAGGTATTGTGGCTTTAACCGTACCGAGAAAAGGTGCAAACACACTTTTATCCGGACCGAGATCTTCATCGGGAAGGTAGAAAAAACTATTATCATGTTTAAGCTCAGATAATAGTGCTCTTATCCCAGCCTCACGCATGTAAATATTACCGCCCTGACTGCTGCGCATTCGGTTGTTAAACCAGTTGAACAAACCATTACGGTGGGCTTTCGCCATACTTACCATTGGCAAATCTAGGTTTAGCCTTAGCCCTGCATACTCAATCCCCCAAACATGAGGCATGATAAAGATAACAGGCTGCCCAGCTTCACGCGCTTGAATAACGTGTTCAAAGCCGTGCAATCTTACTCTATCTCTTATGTTTGCTTTCGAACGCACCATAAGTTCTGATTGAGCTAATAAAATCATCACAAAGTTTTCAACGTTATCAATAATCAACGCGTCAATTTCAGCCGCTGACTTCTCAGGAAAACAGGTCGTTAAATTGACTCTGGCAACCGAAAGCGGTTTTTTAGCGACTTTCATCACCAACTTAGCAAGCAATCTCGCGATAGGATCACGAAACCAAGCAGGCATCAGGCCAAAGATCACTAAAATTAGGATCCCTACCCATGTCAGCCAATATTTAGGGTGCAGCAAGGAAGCGTGAAAACTTCTATCAAAATACTTCGGCTTTCTCGACAAGAAATTAACCTCTGACGATATAAACAAACTGAAAAAGCCACTCCAAGAGTGGCCTTAACATTTTACTAACTAGCAAATCTTACTTTGCGTTAGCCTCTTCGACTCTGCTCTTCAGCTTCTGTCCAGGTCGGAAAGTTACAACTCGGCGAGCAGAGATTGGAATATCTTCGCCTGTTTTCGGGTTCCTTCCCGGTCTTTGATTCTTATCTCTAAGGTCAAAATTGCCAAAGCCAGATAACTTGACCTGCTCACCACTTTCGAGTGCTTGACGAATTTCTTCGAAAAACGCCTCTACCATCTCCTTAGCCACACGCTTGTTAATTCCAAGTGTTTCAAAAAGATGCTCTGCCATTTCGGCTTTGGTAAGTGCCATACTTTTAATCCCTCAACAATGCGTTGAACTCTGACTTGAGAGTCGAAAGAACTGAATCAACCATCTCAGCTATCTCCTTCTCTTCAAGTGTACGAGTGTTGTCTTGTAATGTAAGTGCTATCGCTAGGCTTTTTTTGCCCGGTTCAACACCTTTACCCTGGTATACGTCAAATAAGTTTATGCCAACCAACTGATTTTGGCCAACTTTTCTTATCATTTTTACAACATCTCCAGCAAGAACTTCATCATCAACTACGATGGCGATGTCTCGACGATTAGCTGGAAACTTAGATACAGTCTGGGCTAACGGCAGTTGCGCATGCAACAAAGCATCGAGTTCCAGTTCAAAAACAATTGTTTTACCATTGAGTCCGAAAGGCTTCTCTAAACTTGGATGAATTGCCCCAATAAAACCGATTACTCTATCATTCCTTAATATTTCAGCACATTGCCCCGGATGTAAAGCCGAATGCATTGCTGATCTAAAAGTAAATTCTTCCTCGGACACTGTCAAGCCGATAATTGCCTCAAGATCTCCCTTAAGGTCGAAAAAGTCGACAGTTTTTGTCTCCATTGACCAATGTTCATCGTTTTGAACACCGGAAATCACAGCACCTAACATCGCCTGCTGACGCACGCCAGAGTCAGCTGTTGCATCAGGAACAAAACGTAATCCAGACTCAAAAAGTCGAACACGATTTTGTTGACGACTTTGATTGTAACCAACAGCACTGAGCAGACCAGTTAGCGTCGATAAACGCATTGCAGACATCTCAATTGAGATTGGATTTGGTAAAATCATGGCTTCAGCACCAGGATGAACCAGTGCTTGCATCTTAGGATCCACAAAACTATAGGTGATAGCTTCTTGAAAACCACGTGCAACTAACATGCTACGTACACGCTTTAAGCTAATGTCTGATTCTTTATGATCAGGCATGCTCAAAGAACCTACAGGTGCAATATTAGGAATGTTGTTATAACCATAGATGCGAGCAACCTCCTCAATCAGGTCTTCTTCGATGGCCATATCGAAACGGTAAGTGGCAGTCACCACTTCCCATGTCTCAGCAGTCGTCACGACAGTAAAACCTAAACGCTCGATAATTTCAGTCACTTCAGCATCGGCAATATGATGACCTAAAATACGATCAAGTTTGCTACGACGCAGCGTGATAGCAACTGGCTTAGGCAAATGCTCATCTGACTTAGCTTCAGCAACCGGACCTGCTTCGCCGCCACAAATATC
The DNA here is from genome assembly GCF_007197645.1 of Shewanella hanedai. GTDB lineage: Bacteria > Pseudomonadota > Gammaproteobacteria > Enterobacterales > Shewanellaceae > Shewanella > Shewanella hanedai. Next base: position 94,100 of record NZ_VKGK01000005.1, on the reverse strand, counting down.
GAGCACCAAGCGAGTAGCACGATCCATCGCCTTGTGTTGCAGCTCTGGATCGACACCACGCTCGAAGCGATGTGAAGAATCAGTGTGCAATCCTAAACGACGTGTCTTGCCTAAAATAGCAAGCGGGGAGAAATACGCACATTCCAGCATAATATCTCGCGTTTTATTACTCACGCCAGAGAATTCACCACCAAATACCCCTGCGAGCGCTAGAGGCTTCTTTTCATCACTGATGACTAAACTGTCAGCTGGAACGGTGATCTCATTACCATCGAGCAGTGTGAGCTTCTCAGCACCATTACCCATGCGGATCTGAATATCACCTTCAAGCTTTGCAAGATCAAAGGCATGCATAGGTTGACCGAACTCAACCAATACATAATTAGTAATATCAACAATTGGATCGATAGAGCGAATGCCACTACGACGCAATTTTTCTTGCATCCAAAGTGGTGTCGCAGCTTTGACGTTAACGTTTTTAACCACACGACCTAAATAACGTCCACACGACGCTGGCGCCTGTAGATCAATATTCACGGTATCGTCAATAGATGGGACAACTGCTTCCCATGTAGGTTGTATTACAGCTTGGCGGTTTAGTACGCCCACTTCGCGAGCAAGACCGGCCATACCGAGGCAATCTGCACGGTTAGCAGTAAGATCAACTTCGATCACTGCATCATCAAGACTTAGATACTCACGAAGATCTGTTCCTAATGGCGCATCTGATGGAAGTTCTAAAATACCGTCACTTTCAATATTGATACCAAGCTCAGTGTAAGAGCAAAGCATGCCGCAAGATGGCTCGCCACGTAATTTGGCTTTTTTAATTTTAAAGTTGCCAGGAAGGACAGCACCTACCATAGCAACAGCCACTTTAATACCGAGACGACAGTTAGATGCACCACAAACGATATCAATTAGCTCGTCTTCACCAACATTGATCTTCGTTACGCGTAACTTATCAGCATCTGGATGCTGACCGCATTCAACAACTTCACCAATAATGACACCAGTAAATTCACCAGCAACACCTTCGACACCATCAACTTCTAAACCAGCCATGGTGATTTGATGTGACAATTCGTCACGGCTAATGCTTGGATTTACCCACTCACGAAGCCAAGATTCACTAAATTTCATGCTAATACAGCTCCGTTATTTAAATTGCTTGAGGAAACGTAGGTCGTTTTCAAAGAATGAACGCAGATCGTTAACGCCATAGCGCAACATAGAAAGACGTTCAACACCCATACCAAAAGCAAATCCAGAGTATTTCTCAGGATCAATACCAACACTACGAAGTACATTAGGGTGAACCATGCCGCAACCTAATACTTCTAACCACTTCCCATTTTTACCCATAACATCCACTTCCGCTGATGGTTCAGTGAATGGGAAATAAGAAGGACGGAAACGAACTTGTAAATCTTCTTCAAAGAAATTACGTAGGAAGTCGTGCAAGATACCTTTAAGCTCTGCAAAATTTACGTTTTCAGCAACCAGTAAACCTTCGACCTGATGAAACATAGGTGTGTGAGTCTGATCATAATCATTACGGTACACGCGACCGGGGGAGATAATACGCAGTGGCGGCTTTTCATTTTCCATGGTACGGATCTGTACACCAGAAGTCTGGGTACGAAGCATCACCTTAGGATTAAAATAAAAGGTATCATGATCGGCACGAGCAGGATGGTGCTCTGAAATGTTTAATGCATCGAAGTTATGGAAATCATCTTCGATTTCAGGACCTTCCTTTACACTAAATCCGAGCTCACCAAAAAAAGTTTCAATACGTTCGATGGTACGCGTCACAGGGTGCAAACCGCCGTTGTCGATACGACGGCCCGGTAGCGTGACATCAATGCTTTCTGCTGCAAGAGTCGCTTGCAGCTCAATAGCTTTCAGTCCCTCTATACGCTCAGACAACAGCTTCTGAACCGCTTGTTTCGCCTGATTAACTGCTTGTCCAAAAACGGGTTTTTCTGCTGGACTGAGTTTCCCCATCATTTTCATCATGTCTGTGATTTTACCTTTCTTACCTAGGTAATCGACACGAATGTCATCAAGGGCTTTTAAATCATCTGTCCCTTCGATGGCGGCTAAAGCCTGTTCTACGATCTCTGTTAACTGTGACATCATCTCTTCCAATGCGCGGCCCACAGGCCATTGCTGTCAGTACTTGCTATTTCTTTGTGAAAATAGAAAAAGACTAAAATTTTACGTGACCCTGAAGCATTTGACCAGCGGCTTTTCATTGTTTTATATACAAAACCGTTATTTTATCAAGATGTTCAATTATTCAACGCCCAAAGTTGAGGTGTTATTGTTGCTAAACAGTACTTGATATGTAAACTTTTGCTCGCGATAAGTTCATGTCCAGCGTAAACTCGTTTGCAGATGCAAAGAATGAAGCTTTAAATGAAAGAAAATGTCTAAAGTTTAGCTATTTAGTTAAGAAGATAACCATCATTTGAACTTATTTAACGACTTAAGGATTCACGTTTATTATGGGTAATTCCAGCCTAAACCACTCCCCTTTAAAGGTCTTGCGCTGGCGTGACCGTTTACCAATCAAATTTTCCGTTATTCAATTTTTAATCGCTTCTTTAATCATCATTTCCAGTGTTTGGCTTATTTTCAGCATAGAGAAAAGTCATCACCTGCAGACTCAAATAGCATTAAGCCAGAATCAAGGGTTGGCGTTCGTCGCCACACTAGAAAAAACCACAACGAAAATAGAAACATTAGCCACCTCGGTAGCCTCATTAGGGGAGCTTTACCGTGGCAATACCCAAGTGTTACGCGAGTCGATACCCACCATATTGAATGCCGATGGAAAACATCAACTGATCACCGGTGGTGGGATCTGGCCAGAGCCAGGGGCTTTTAATCAGGACAAGGAACGCGACAGTTTATTTTGGGCAAGAAATGAAACTCTTGAGTTGCAACCAGTAGAGGGGTACAACACATACAGAGGCCCAGATTATCATTTAGAAAGTTGGTATAAACCCATTCGTTTCTACCCTAGAAACATGCCATTGTGGTCTCAATCCTATATCGATACCTACACAAAAGAAGCCATGCTAACCGCGTCTGTTCCTATGTGGTCAGATCATCAATTTTTAGGGGTTGCAACCATCGATATCACCCTTGCTGGGTTAGCCAACTTTTTCGATGAAGCCATTAATGAAGAAACTGAAAATAATGCCTATATTTTTGCACTAGACCATCTCAATAAAATCATCGCTTTTCCAGAAAGGCGTGTGACCCCAGCTTTAATTGAAAGTCCGGCTCTATTCCAGCCCTTCGAACAACTTTCACAGGAGAAACCTGAACTGAGCAAAATTCAACGGGAATTGATAAAAATTGATAATGAGCTAATCAGTCGAGCAGCCCAAAATCGAATATACAATGATGAACAACTGGCAGGGTTATTTGAAAATAGCGATGTCACTCAAGTAAATAAACTTGTTGCCTTAATTAACCTCAGTGCAAGTCATACATTACAAAAAGCAGAACTAATCAGCTCTTTTGAACTCGATTTAGAAAGTAACAATCAGCAACCCGTGCTTGTCTCTATTTTCATTATGCCTAAAACATTCTGGAAAGTTGTGCTTGTCACCCCACTGGACTCAATTAATGAGGAAGCCAATCATATTGCCGCGCGAATAGGTTTTTACCTAGTTCTGCTGCAACTGTTTGGGTTGATCATATTGTTCCTATTGCAACACAAGCTGTTTATCCAACCTATTTCAAAAATGGTGCATGCGTTAAAACGAAACCAGGTTGCTAAACTTGAACTGGAAGCATCGACTCGCCATGATGAAATGGGGCAGCTAGCTCAAGCATTTGTATTCAGAAACCATCAGCTTGAAGTGGCTTTTGCTAGTTTAGATGCCAACAATCTCGCTTTAGAGGAGCAAGTTGCAGTTCAAAAACTGGCACAAAAAGAGTTCAAATTAAACAAACTCCAACTCAACTCATTATTAAACTCCTCCAACAATCTAATTTTTATCAAAGATATAAATGGTTCATATACGTTAGTGAATAATCGGTTTTGTGAAATTGTTGGTATAGAGAAACACACCATCATTGGCAAAAAAGATCTGCAGATTTTTCCATCTCATATTGCCGAAAGTATAGTGCAGCAAGATAAGATCATCCTAACGACTCAAGAACCTCACTGTTTTGAACAAGCGGTTCCCTCTCCCCATGGCGACATTATTTATCAAGTGACCAAATACCCCATTTTTGATGATGAAGGTGAGCTCACCGCAATTGGAAATATGGCTTTCGATATCAGCTCCCAAAAAGTGATCACCCAAGAGCTACAGACGGTTAATCAACAACTCTCCACAGAGGTTAGTAAACTAGCAGAAGAGATAACACTGACCAACATGAGGAACAATGAACAACGAGAATTGATTAATCGATTAGAACAGCAGAGTTCCAATCATACTCAACAGCGAAATATGGACTCCAATATATACCTGCTGTTTCCAAATATGTTCTCTAATCTGATTAAGCAACAAATGCTTGAACTGGACAAACTCATCGCCCATGAGTGCCAAAACAGATTGACAGCCAATATCGAAAATGAGCAGATGTTAACGGTTCTTACCCACCATACAGACACCTTAAGGCACTTCCAACATCTGTTAGTCAGCAGAAGTGCAACGATGAAAGCGATCAACCTATCGCAATTCTTAACGCACTTTCTGGCAGTATTTACATCTAAACTGATGCAAGAGCAGATTGAAGTGACCCTTGAGTGCGACGAGGAGATTAGTATCACCGTCTCTTCATGGGATCTGCTATTTCTATTTTACTCCATCATAAATAACAGTCTCACCCATGCCTTTGTTAATCGACAAACCGGTAGATACATATCCATTAACGTCGAGCAAGAAGAGGAGGAAATAGTTATCAGCGTTCAGGACAATGGTGTTGGACTTGCTCCTGAAAAACTTCAACTGATAAATAGCCAACTATTATCCAATTTGAACGACAGGAGCCTGTCTATTCTCAATGTTTGGTTAATGGCTGAACATCATGGCGAGTTAGTTATAGAATCCGAAATCAACCAATTTACCCGTACGATTTGTCATCTGCCTAAAGATGAATAATTCTTCTCACAAAAAAAGGTGCCGAAGCACCTTTAATACAACTAACGATTAACGAGACACATCGACTAAGTAGTGACCTTGGAGCCAGTTACGCCCAATTAACAATTTATAACTCATTTTGCTTCTATCTCTGAGGTTTACTTTGACCTTATATTCTTGCCCTTTCTCACCAACAGTGAGCTCAACCATATAACGAACCTCACTGCCCTGTGCATTTCGGATCAATGATGTCTCTACAATCATGGCATGAACGCGCTGAGTCTCGCCCTTCTCATTCTCAGTGGTAAAGCTGAGTATCTTGCCTACATTTTTATCCATATCTTTCACGCCGTTTTCAACATGAAGATCGACAGCATGAAGTGAATTTTCAACAGCCCCAGTATCAATTCGTGTTTTGAACATCATGTCCGTCTCGAGAATACTGATTGGCGCAACTGGCCCTATTACCTTTTTATCCGAAACATCAACAATATACTTTCCCTTAAGCCAGTTACGGCCAATCAGGAGTTTATAGTTCATATGGCTGCGATCTCTAAGATTGACCTTTACCTTTCGTTCATGGCCTTTATCACCCACATGTAGCTCAACCATATAACGCGTCTCTTTCCCTTGAGAGTTACTCACAGTAGACGTTTTAACAATTTTGCTTTTTAAACGCTTCTTTTCACCTGCTGCATTTTCAGTGGTAAACATGAGGTTTTTTCCCACATTGTCTTTCATCTTCTTTGCACTCCCACCTTCAATCTCAAGATCGTAAGCATGCAGTGAAGTATTTCCCGCTCCGGTATCTATTCTTGCTTGGTAATTAAGACCCGTTTCGCTAACTGACATATGTGCCGTTGGCCCTATGATGGCTTTATCTCCAGCCCACGCAACACTGGTCAGTAGTAAAATACAAAAGCCAATAATTTTAACCATTTCGGTTCCCTATCTATAAATAAATTCATTTTAACCATACTAACAAACAAACAAAAAAGCCGACACTGAGTCGGCTGATTAAATTTTATTTATGCAAAGAGTTGCGATATGAGAGTTTAGGTTTCTTTCATCCAATGAGAGGCGTCTGATGCTTCATGTCGTTCGAAAACTTTAACTGGGCAAGGGATCATATAGGCTAAAGCATTAGCCATACCAGTTACCAACTTACTGTCGGTAATAATGGCCACCCGATAAAAATCGGTCATGTGAAACAAACCTATTTTAGCGTCATCCCAGAGTGTGCCTACCGTTACCCCTTCGAACTTATCATCGAACTCATACCAGAGCTTGATACTGGCATGATCTTTCAACTTATCTTCAATAATTGGCATTAGCTGTTGGTCATAATCTTTGCCCGTCACAACCCCTGATGCTCGAATGGCAACAGTGTCATGGTCAAAACCGTGTAACAGTTCAAGCATAATGTGCTCCTTGCTCTAATAAATCACTAGTCCAGAACATCAAAATAAGTGGCACCTTCTTAATCTTCTTAACGCCATATATTTAACGTAAAGCGTGCCGTTAAACCAACATGAATTATGTGAGAAGGCTGGCTACTTCATGATCGAACAGATTTTTTATCAAACCTGCAAACTCAGTGATAAAAGAGATTTGATCTGGTGTCACCTTTTGATAAGCAACACTCCCTAAAATCTCTTCGAGATCATTACCAACCGCATCAACTTCTCTTATCACTTTATTTCTTTGAGCAAAGTTTAGTAATGGGTTTTGAACGCATACCATAATGACTTGAGCGGCTAGTTGCTCTTCAAATAACTCAAGAACTGTATCATCAGTCAACGCCCCATGACCTTTGCCTTCAAACAGCGACAAATTCTCAGTGAGGTATTGAATGAGGTGCACATACCCTTCTTTATCTGTAACCATCTTAGTCTCTGTTTTTATACTCAAATAAAGCATGGTCGATGCCATGCTCATTAGCCAGTTTAATTGGCATTTTATTTGATTTTATTTACAGGTTTAATGACTAAGAATGGCGTTGAATAGCCAGAAAAATTAACGCCTTAAGTTCAATATGAAAGATACTGGTACTGAATGACCAATAGAGGTAAGTCCTGCAATCTCACGTAATTTTTCAACTCCCCTTGTAAGGCCGAACTGTTCTGCATTAATTATCACAGGTTGAGCACTCACGACAATAAGCTCTTTTTCATTGAGTCTAATGACACTCACCTTCATAGGTACTGTTTGCGTTTCACCATGAAAAGACACCTTGCCGTCAACTTGCATTGATGCACTAGAGCCGACATTAATCTTATCCAATGCGGTCATTGAAATGTTAGCGTTAAGCATTAATTTGGGAAAAGAAGCCACTTCGAACAACATCTCTTTCATTCGAGTATCGCGGATGGCAACATTAGTCCATACACTCGCCAGATCAATCGCAAGCTCAAAGTCGCCTTTATCACTTAAACTGCCTGAGAAAGACGTAAATTTATGCACCTCTGAAAAGTTAACTTTCTTTGTTGTAATAAAATTAATATCTGAAGCTTCATTGTCCACTTTCCATGGCGCCGCTGAAGTCATGAAACTAAGCGTTCCAAGAATAAGTGTGATGAGTATTCGTTTCATATCTGTTCCTTAAAAAATAACCGAGGAGATGTAGCTGACAGTATATAAATCTAATTAACGGAATGTAAATGGAAATGGATCGAAATAAAGTGCAGTTTGGCTTTGCAGTGGCTTTAAGGTAAGAGCAGTAAAAAAAGGTAAATACAACGTAACAAGAATAATAGCGATATAAAAAAGGGACTGTTTTCACAGTCCCTTTCTAAGTGTGTTAATCAGAATTAAGGTGCAAGCCTTGAGATATCCCAGTTGTCTTGCTCTTTTGAATAGATAAAACGATCGTGCAATCGACGTTCCCCGCCCTGCCAAAACTCAATGCTTGAAGGCCTAACTAAATAGCCTCCCCAAAACTTAGGCAGAGGCACTTCACCTTGACTGAACTTAGCTTTCATTTCTGCATATTTCGTCTCCAGGACTTGTCTAGCAGATATTTTACTCGATTGTTTCGAGACCCAAGCCGCGATCTGACTCTCTTTAGGTCGAGTCATAAAGTATTTGAGCACCTCAGTTGTCGATAATGCTTCCGCTTCCCCCGTCACCGCAACTTGCCTCTCTAAAGCATGCCAAGGAAACAGCAAACTCACCTTGGAGTTATGCGCAATCTGTTGAGACTTTCGGCTTTCCAGATTGGTAAAAAAGACAAAGCCCTCTTCGCTGAATCTTTTTAACAAGACAATACGTTGAAAAGGTTGACCGTTTTCATCCACTGTCGCAACAGACATGGCGGTAGGATCACTCAATAACTCAGAGTCTCTCGCCTCCTCCATCCACTTAGAGAATAAACTCATTGGATCATCAGGAAGTACTTCTCGGTGAAGATCCCCTAAAGAATATTCTCGCCTGATATCACTCAGTTTTGACATTTATCTCTATCCTTAATCCATAGGAACAAGCGGGTAGTTTATTTGTTACGTTTATTTGCTTCAGCCCAAATGTGCAACATTTCAAGTCCTAACGTCGCTCCAGCTAACGCCGTTATTTCAGCACTATCATAAGCAGGTGCCACTTCAACAACATCCATCCCAACGACATTGACGCCAGCAAGACCACGAATGATCTTCATCGCTTTATCACTGGTTAATCCGCCACAAACTGGCGTACCGGTACCTGGTGCAAAAGCAGGGTCTAGACAATCGATATCGAAAGTAATGTATAGCGGTAAGTCGCCAATGCGCTCAATAATTTGAGCAACAATCTCATCAGCACTCAGATCATTGGCTGTTGCAGCATCAATCACCTTAAAGGCATGAGTATCGCGATTATATTCAGTACGAATACCAATCTGAATAGAATGTTCAGCATCGATGATGCCTTCTTTAGGCGCGTGGAAAAACATGGTGCCGTGATCGTACTTACTGCCTTGACTGTATGTATCAGTGTGCGCATCAAAGTGCAATAAAGCCATCTTACCGTGTGTCTTATAATGTGCACGAAGTAACGGCAGAGTCACATAATGATCACCACCAAAACTGAGCATGGCTTTGCCAGATGCTAAAATCGCTGTCGCAAAATCTTCAACTCTTTGGGTAAAATCAGCAGAGTCACCACAGTCATAAACCAAATCACCCGCATCGACGATCTTGAGGTGATCACTTAGTTTAAAATTCCATGGCCAACGTGTCTCTTCCCACGCAAGGTTAACCGATGCTTGGCGTATTGCGCCAGGTCCCATGCGGCCACCAGAGCGTCCAGTGGTTGCCATATCGAATGGCAAACCTAAGACAACAACATCAGCATCACTCTTTATCGGATTGAAATCTAATGGCTGTCTTAAATAACCAAATGCATTGGAATAAAGAGAGTAATCGGGCTTGTCAGCAATTGTGGTCATAAAACCTCCGTAATATTGTTATAACAGTTCAGGCAGCAACACTTCATTTTTTAGCTGCTGATATTGATTGAACTGGATCGTATCATTGTCGTTAATTGGCAGAATACAACTGGCCACCGAAAAGTGAGGTGGGAAACCATCTGTCACTACCTCGCGATTAAAACTAATTACATCCCAGCTTTGAGGGTTTAATTTATTCAACAATATGGAGAATATATTGAACACTATTAATTCAGAGTGCAAGTTAGTTTCAATACTTACATAAGAACTCTGTTCCTGAGGGGTAATATGAATCGTCATATACTTATCCTCCCATAAGCCATTTATCGAGTAACCAAAGGGAGCGAATAGGTGATCATCAAAGGTGAAATTCGGAAATAATACCTCCAGTCCTAACATATGACGGATCCCTTCACAGCTCTGTTTGTCACTCCTTAGATAATCAGCCACCGCGCCTTTTATATGGTACATGAGCAGCTCACTATTGGTCTTTGGCTCAAGTACAGGACAAGTCGTGTCTGAGGCAAAGAGATAGTGGTGGTGAGTATCTAAATGACCCACCCGATATGCAACGCCTGACAGCTTAGTTCTAAGTGGTAACAAGTCGTCACTAAAACTGCTAGTTTGCAAATGGGAAAGGTATTCACTTTTACGTTGATAACTAACAGAGGCTATGGCCGACTGCCCCAGTTTATCGACGCATAAGATCACTGCATCAACTAATGTGGTATTACCGCAGGTCAACATTAATAACTTATCGTCCCAGACAAATAAACAAGATTCGCTGAGCAGATAGGCATCACAGAACTCATTACTCATTTTCGAGAGTATTTCTGCTTTGGCACTGACGACAACATCAGCCCAAAACCTATCATCGAGAAGGCGTAATGAGCCTGTCGAAGCCGATACTCGTACTTCTACTCTTTTTTCTGACCCTTCAAAAAACATCCGTAGGCTTACCCTATATCAGGCCATCTACGGGCCTGATTTATCTAGATACGATAGAGTATGTAATTAATGATTAAGAGAAATCTTCAAGATAGGTATACCCTTTCAAGCCCAATTGCAGCTCCTCGAGTATATTTGCTCTTTCATCTTCCTGAATATGCTTGTTCACTAACTCTTCATAAGTGCGCATAAATGACACGGCATCTAAATTCACATATCGCAATACATCAGCGACAGTATCACCGGCCAAAACCGACTCAATATTAGTGCGGCCATCATCATCTAAACGAATAACTGCAGAGTTTGTATCACCAAATAGGTTATGCATGTCACCTAGAATTTCTTGGTATGCACCAACGAGGAAAAAGCCGATTAGATAAGGGCTTTCAGCACTCCATGCTGGTACTGGCAGCGTTGTTTCAATACCTTGACCATCAACATATTGATCGATAGTGCCATCAGAATCACAGGTAATGTCCAATATTACAGCACGACGCTCTGGCGCTTTATCTAGACCAGAAAGCGGCATGATAGGGAACACTTGATCGATACCCCAAGCATCAGGTAGAGATTGGAATAACGAGAAATTTACGAAGAACTTATCGGCTAATTTCTCTGTCAATTCATCAATAATAGGACGATGGAAGCGGTATTTACTGCTCATCACGCCTTGAAGTTCGTGACACAGTCTCAAGTTAACCTGCTCAGCCCAAGCTCGTTCGGATAAACTCAATTGGCCTAAAGCAAACAATGAGTGCACTTCGGTCAAATCGCTCTGACAATCATGGTAAATTTCAATCAAAGCACGTTGATCCGCCCTGCCGCTGATCTCATTCCACGAATGCCACATGTTCTGTAACAGCTGCGGAGCATCTTCAGCTGGAGGTTGAATATCTTCAGGCTTGTAAGCTTCAATACCAATCACATCGGTGATCAATACCGCATGATGCGCCGTCAAATAACGACCCGATTCTGAGATAATTCTCGGCATCGGTTGTTCATATTCATTACAGAGATCGGTCAACACGCTGACGATATTATTGGCGTATTCTGTTAAGCCATAGTTCATCGAGCTAGAGCTTTGGCTACGTGTACCATCGTAGTCAACAGCCAGTCCACCGCCGACATCGAAACATTTAACGTTCGTGCCAAGCTTTTGTAGCTCACAATAGAAGCGGCCAGCTTCACTCACGCCTTGGCGAATATCACGAATATTGGCGATTTGAGAGCCTAAATGGAAATGCAACAATTGCAGAGAGTCCAGCATATCTTCATGCTTTAATGACTCAATAACCGTCAGTACTTGCGAAGCTGAAAGTCCGAACTTAGACTTTTCACCACCACTGGCTTGCCATTTTCCTTTACCTTGAAATGCAAGGCGTACGCGTAATCCTAGACGTGGCGTAACACCTAGCTTTTTCGATTCTTCTAAAATCGTCTTCAACTCAGACAGCTTTTCGAGCACGATATAAACTTTATGCCCGAGCTTTTCACCAATAAGGGCTAGACGGATATATTCAACATCCTTGTAGCCATTACAGATGATCACAGAGCTTGCTTTCTGTGCCATCGCCAATACGGCCATTAGCTCAGGTTTACTCCCGGCTTCTAAACCCAGTTGAGGTACTTCTTTCTCAACCTGACTTGCTAAAATTTCCTCGACAACCGTTTGCTGTTGGTTAACTTTAATCGGATAAACTAGCAAATAGTCGGCTTGATATTGATACTTTTGTATCGCTTGATTGAATGCCTGACAAAGGCTATTTACTCTATGATGTAAAATTTGCGGGAATCGAACTAATACAGGCAATGCAACGCCTGAATTAACCATATCCTTTGCCAGTTCATTGAGTCCAATACTGCACTCAGGTCGAGTTGGATCTGGCGAAACGGTTGCTTCACCTTCGTCACTGATGCCGTAGAGTCCTTGACTCCAATAATTAACGTTGTACCCAGTGCGGGCATCATTAATAGACCAATTACTCATATCATTAAACCTATAAATAGCCATAGGATGTAACCTAATTAATGATTAGCTTACATACGATGTAGACCAAGGACCAGTGCCAATAAGCCTTTCTTAGCTCTCTCAATCTCAATTACAACTTGAGTAACAGATTGAGGCAACAGTCATTAAACCAATAAAAATGGGGCGCAATTAAACACCTCAAACGATGATTATGCAAGACTAATTTACCCCACAACCAAGGGTAAATTTACCAATAATAGCGCCAACATTAACATGGAATTTTTTAAAAGTGGCTGCTAATGGCCCATTTTTAAGCAAAAACTCACAATTGCACTAAATCATCGCAAGATTATTCGTTTTATTTCCACTATAATCCGCAATCGAAGATATACCGTCAGCAATTGAGAATCACATGATACAGATAGGCAAAACCAGCACACTTGAAGTCGTTAAAATCGTTGAATTTGGCGTTTATTTAGATGGACAGGAACTCGGTCAAATACTGCTACCGACCAAGGTCATGCCAAAAGAGTGTAATTTAGGCGACATGATTGAGGTGTTTGTCTACCTAGATTCAGAAGATAAGCTCATTGCAACTACGCGTAAACCTTTAGCTGAAGTTGGCCAGTTTGCTTATTTAGAAGCCGTCTCTACCGGACAATTCGGTGCTTTTCTAAATTGGGGCTTGGACAAGGACTTGTTGCTACCTTTCGGTGAACAGCACCGTGAAATAGAGGAAGGTCGTTCTTACCTTGTTTACATCTATCAAAGTCATGTTGATGACCGCATTGTCGCATCTTCGAAAATCGACAGATTCCTCGACAAAACTCCACCTCCATATGATGCAGGTGAAGAGGTGAACCTCATTATTGGTGGCACGACGGATCTTGGTTACAAAGCCATCATTAATCATAGCCATTGGGGTGTGATTTTTAAGAATGAAGTGTTCCGTACTTTAAGCTTTGGTCAGCGAATGAAAGGGTTCATTAAACAAGTTCGCAGTGATGACAAAATTGACCTTATTTTACAAAAAGGCGTCAAAGAAGAGTTAGACAAACATTCAACGACTATCATGTTCAAGCTTAAACAAGCTGGCGGTTTCCTGCCGTTGAATGATAAAACCGATGCCGATGCCATTTATGCCAAACTGTCGATGAGTAAAAAAGCCTTTAAGAAGAGCATTGGCGGCTTATATAAGACAAAGCAGATCACCATATCTGTTGATGGAATTAGATTAGTCGATTAAGTTCTGGCTCTAGATTTAAGTTTTAGAGGAGCATTAGTCTAGTTATCAAGCAGTAAAATGATATCTAACAATTAGCCCCTTTGATTAAAAGCATGACTCTGTTATAACAAAGTCATGCTTTTTTTATGGGTTCCAAGAAATGAATTTATCGCTTAATGAAGCTAGAGTCATTGGTTGTCTTCTTGAAAAAGAGATCACCACACCAGATCAATATCCATTGTCACTCAATTCGCTCACATTAGCTTGTAACCAAAAATCAAGCCGAGACCCAGTGATGTCAATGACAGAGACAGACACTCAAACCGCTATCGAATCATTGATGAAGAAGCGACTCGTCACAGATCAAACAGGTTTTGGTTCTCGCGTGACTAAATATAAGCACAGGTTTTGTAATACTGAATTTAGCGATCTTCAATTCAATCCTGCACAGTTCGCTATTATCTGCTTGTTATTACTCAGGGGACCTCAAACTCCAGGAGAACTAAAAAGCCGCAGTGGCCGTCTGCACCTATTTAGTGATCTAGGAGAAGTGGACAATGCACTAACCTCTCTTGCGCAAAAAGACCCAGCTTTGATACATCAACTACCCAAAGAAGCCGGAAGACGTGACTCCTGTTTTGAAGAGTTAATATCTGATCAGGTCAAAGGAGAGTCAGTCTCTTTATCCACTCAAAATAGAGCAGAGAAAACCGTAGCAACTCAAGATAACACCGAGATAGAAGCGTTATCAGCAAGAGTCAGCGTACTGGAGCAAGAAGTGAAACGCTTAACCGACGCACTGCAAGATCTGCTTGAGTAATCAGCGTTTAAGCTCATAACAACCGACTAAGTAAATAAGTGGAGTAGTACCCTATCGTCATATTACGTTACGATATGGAACTGTTTTACCCACTGCTTGTCCATAAATGAACAACACCACTGATTTTAGACTGCTAACACTCGCTCGTATAATGTCTACATCAGCGTAAAAACAATAAGGGAATACTTTGGAACCTCACACAACACCCAGTATGGTGAAAAACACTCTCATACTGGCAAAATTTGAACTCAAAAAACTCCTCTTCAACCCAAGGGGCTTAATCTCACTCTTCGCTTTTGCACTAGTATGGTTATTGATCCTTCTTTACCCTGTTCGCAGTGCCTCCAGTTTTCTGTTAACAGAAGAGTTCAAACTACTCATTAGCGCCGCTTTTGGAGAGAGTTCAATTAACGAGCTCTTTAAATGGGAAGTCGCCGAAATGGCCATATTCTGGATAGCGGCACTCTACTTGTTTCCGCTATTTAGCATTTTCGTGTCAGCAGATCAGTTTTCCTCAGATAAACACAGGGGCACTTTCCGCTTCCTGACGTTACGAACGGGCCGAGACAGTATCTTTTTCGGGCGATTCACCGGTCACATGTTGATTCAGTCTTTATTGCTTATATTGACAATACTTGCCACCGTCATACTGGCAATATCTAGAGATATGTCCCTTCTGCTACCTGCACTCACTTCGGGAGCCTTGGTTTTCATTAACGTGTTTATCATTTTACTCCCCTATACCGCGATGATGGCCATTCTCTCTTTATATGCAAACACAGCGAGACAAGCCACTATTTACGCCATTCTATTTTGGGCAATAAGTGCAATCATTATTGCCATTATTAATAGTCAACTCCCCTCTCTTGCAGAGCTTTTACAATGGGTTCTTCCCGGAGCTCAGCTGAGTATGATGATCAACACCCAAGGGTTAGGAAGTTTGGCCTACGCACCCATTCCGTTAATTCAAGCCGCTGTACTACTATTTTTGGGTCGTAACTATATGAAGAGGAGTTCACTATGAGCCTGATTAAATGTGAACAATTAAGTAAATCCTATGGCAGTAAGCAAGCCCTTGATAATGTATCGATTGAACTAAAATCAGGCTCCCCTATTGCGCTAGTAGGCCCTAACGGTGCAGGCAAAACAACCTTATTTAGTTTATTGTGTGGCTATCTTTTACCCAGTTCAGGCTCTGTCACTATCATGGGTGAAAAGCCTGGTAGTCAAGGGTTACTTGGTAAGGTTTCTTCCCTTCCACAGGATGCCACTTTGGATCCCAACCTCAACTTAATCAGTCAATTTATCTTGTTTGGCACCTTACAAGGTTTGTCAGCAAAAGCCGCTAGAGACGAAGGACAGAGAGTACTCACCTTAGTCGGGCTTGCTGATGTCATTGAACAAAAGCCACAATCATTAAGCCATGGCATGAGTAAGCGAGCATCTATCGCCCAGGCATTGATCGGTTCACCTCAACTGGTATTGCTTGATGAACCCACAGCAGGACTAGATCCGGCCAATGCTAAAGTGGTTCGAGATCTTGTTAAGTCGCTTTCAGCCAATATCACTTTTGTGATCAGCTCGCATAATCTAGACGAATTAGAGAAACTTTGTGACCAAGTTATCTATCTAGATAAAGGTAAACTCGGTCGCGAGGTGTCAATACAGGATAATTTGACCGACGAGTATATTACCGTGTCGATGCAAACTTGTGATAAAGCCCAGTTTATCAATGATATTGAAGCTTTGAATGGCGTTAACTCTGTCACTCAAAGACAGGATGACGAATTTTTAATTCACTATAACGCCGATGATGTAAACGATCTTGAGATACAACTATTTCAATTGTTTTCACGAAATAGCTGGCGATATAGAGCAATACTTAAAGGCAGAAGCTTGGAAGATAAGCTTTTTTCTTAACCCTGTAAGTTATTAAGAGGCTTTCAAAGGCATCACATTATGTGGTGCCTTTTTATTTCTCCTGCTCAAACATCAACAATCCTAAATGGCTGTTTAATGAGTTAGCCCGTTAAATCTTGTGGTTGTTAAAGGTGGTATAATTCCTTCAAAACACTCTATGTACCGTATTAGCTTTGTAGCAAGCTAGAGTCTCACTGAGCCGTCGCCACTTTATACTTACTGGTATTAATTGAGTCTGATGAATAGTATGAGTAAGAGAAATTTACGCTAGGAGGATTTATATATTTTTCTCAGACAAAAAAGAGCTGCGATAAATCGCAGCTCTTAGGAATTCTTTTGGATTAGCTAGAAGCTAATCAAAGGCATAAGCTTAAACGACAGTAACGTTCTCAGCTTGTGGACCTTTCTGACCTTGAGTCACAGTGAATTGCACTTTCTGACCTTCGTCAAGAGTTTTGAAACCGTCAGAGTTGATTGCACGGAAGTGAACAAAAACATCTGGACCAGACTCTTGCTCGATAAATCCAAAACCTTTGTCAGAGTTGAACCACTTAACAACGCCAGTAACTTGAGACATGATATAAATCCTGTAACTTAAATAAAATATAGCCTAAACGGCAGTAGAGCTTGAAAATGCCGATATTAGTTATGTTAACAGGACGAACTAATCGTATTGGAACATAAAAAAAATGCAACCTTCGAGCTGCACTTACTATAAATCATTCTGGGTGTATGTCAACAATCAAATCAAGGGGAATCATCTTTTTACTGAGTTATCCGACGCTTGATATGACTTCGTTTTATACTGAACAAATGGAGCAAAAGCTCGACACCTAAGTGTTAACAAACTGTGATAACAATCTAAACTGCCTTAAAGACTTCAATCTTAAAGTCTAATTCACAACTTAAGCCATTCGTCACCAGTGCCGATTTCTGCTCATCGGTCAGTTTCCAGCTGTATGGGGTCATATTTAAGAAATGGGTGATATCAACCGAATCTTCTAATTTCATCGTTGATGCTAGGTTTTCACGGTGTAAAAGCTCAAAACCTTCAATATGACTACTCTCACTTATATGCAGCTTAGGATCAGTGTAAATCAGCTGTTTTAGAGCGAAATGGTGATGCTCCCCAGCCGATACCGTGATCAAAATGCCATCATCCTTAATCACACGTCTTAGCTCATCATCCAGTGACGGTGCGTAGATACGTAACATCAGATCAAAACTATCATCGGCAAATGGCATCTCAAAGGCACTGGCGACACAGAAATCAATATCTTTATAGCGCTTAGATGCATACTTTAACGCTGACTTTGAGATATCAAGCCCTTGTAAATCCCACTTAACTTGCTCTGAAAGGCTTTGATATAAGCGGTGGGTGTAATAACCTTCCCCACAGCCAATGTCTAACCCTCTGGTTACTTCTTTACCGTGCAAACAAGCCAGTTCGTTAACCCTATCGCTTAAGCCTTGATAATAGCCTTTATTCAGGAACTCTCTTCGGGCAAACATCATCTCTTTATTGTCACCAGGATCTTTAGACCCTTTGTTCTGCACTGGCAACAAATTTACATAACCCTCTTTAGCGCAATCAAACCTATGGTTACTTGGACAGCTCCAAGTATTCTCTTGTAGTAATAAGGTTTGTTTACATATTGGGCATAGGTATTTCATTATCTCTTCCATCGAATTGTAGATAAACTAGGCTGTTCACTCTTCATCTTTAACGAGCTGTTGAACCATCTCATTAATTGCCGTCGTTGATAGCAGCCTATAATACTCTAACTGTCTGGATTGCAGATCATGTTTTTGTTCGTAATTGGCAGATGTTTGCCAATTCAAACGTT
The DNA here is from genome assembly GCF_007197645.1 of Shewanella hanedai. Lineage (GTDB taxonomy): Bacteria > Pseudomonadota > Gammaproteobacteria > Enterobacterales > Shewanellaceae > Shewanella > Shewanella hanedai. Next base: position 75,840 of record NZ_VKGK01000005.1, on the reverse strand, counting down.
CAACAGACTGATGATAACGGCTAGACAACCACTGTTTTTTTCTAACAAGTTGAGCCTCAAGGTTCGTCACCTCATCACTCAACTCTGGTTGCCGACAAACAGGTGAACTTTCACTAAACCGAATAAGCTTATTCCTGACACTTTCTACTTCACAAATTTCGAGCAGCAAATGCTGACTTGTAAGCTCATAGTTGACCTCTTTTGCCACCAAAGCCCTTGCGACTAATAACTCTTTCGGTCCATGAAAGAAGCGGTTGTCTTTCTCTAGCGGTACTATCTGCCATTGAGATGTGTCTTCAAACGCAAAACCCGCCTCCACAGTAAAAGACACCATAATATCTACGCCGGACTTTAGATCTTGAGCACACATGATCGGGGATACACCTAGACCAGAGAACAGACGCCATCCTTGCCCTACCCCACGGGATAGTACAGGCTGTGCTTTAGAAACATCTGATGAGTAGGATTCGACACTCACTGACAAAAAGGGATGTAGCCGCACCATAATAGACAAAGCATTCGGTGTGATAGACACAATTATGAACTCACCGACATGACCACTCATTACTTGGAGTAGACAAAAATCCGCGGTACTTTCATGCAAGCTAACTTTCAGCCTGCATCCTTTATCGATGGTGATAATTTCAGGTTGGGTTAATAAGGGTTCAAACATTGCACACCTCTAATTGAGACGAGATTGTACCTTGCTTCTAATACCTGTTCCAGTCTTCTAACTAATTCAAACTTAAGACTTAGTTATTTTATCACCACACCGCTTTCTCTTCATATTCTCAAGTGGTTAGTAGCTACACCTAATCACAACAATGGAGTTTGCCGTCCTTTATAGATACCCAATCGATATCACTCGTAGCACCAGCTAATATAAGGTAACTTGATGCATCTTTAGCTCACCTTGTTTGCCTGTTGATCGCTAGGGACAAAACACTAAATACAATGCTATGATTGCCTTCAAATAACCTCCAAAAGCTTTCATTTATGTCTTCAAGCGCAACGCCCACTATCTTCTGGCACGATTATGAAACATTCGGTGCCAATCCGGCTAAAGACAGGCCTTCACAGTTTGCGGGGATCAGAACCGATCATGATCTCAATATTATTGGTGAGCCTGAAACATTTTACTGCAAATTAGCCAATGATTATCTGCCATCACCAGAAGCAATTTTAATTACAGGGATCACCCCTCAATTAGCTAATTTAAAAGGGATCCCTGAAGCTGAGTTTATCAGCAAAATTCATACCCTGTTTTCTCAGGCTAATACCTGTGTTGCGGGTTATAACTCAATCCGATTTGACGATGAAGTGTCTCGTTATAGTTTTTACCGAAATTTTTATGATCCCTACGCTCGCGAATGGCAACAAGGTAACTCGCGCTGGGATATCATCGATCTCGTCAGAGCCTGTTATGCTTTCAGACCAGAAGGCATTGTATGGCCACAAAAAGAGGATGGCTCACCGAGCTTTAAACTCGAGCACCTAACGCAGGCCAATGAGTTAAGTCACGAGAAAGCTCATGATGCTATGTCCGATGTTTACGCCACTATCGACATGGCCAAACTCATCAAAGAAAAGCAACCTAAGTTGTTTGATTACTTCTTTGGACTCAGAAAAAAACAAGAGGTCTCTAAGTTAATTGACGTGCTCAACATGCAACCCCTCGTTCATGTGAGTTCAAAAATCAGTTCACTTAATGGCTGCACCAGCATCATTGCGCCAGTCGCGCATCATTCAACCAATAAAAATGCCATCATTTGCGTGAACTTGGCGATGGATATCTCGCCTTTGATTGAGCTTGATGTTGAACAGATAAGAGAGCGTATGTTTACTCGACGTGCCGATCTTGCACCCGATGAACTTCCTATCAGTGTTAAGCAAGTACACATCAATAAATGTCCTTTTATCGCATCAACTAAAATATTAACCGATGAGAATGCACAGCGACTCGATATCGACAAAGCCTTTGCCAGAGAGCAATATAAATTGCTTAAGCAGCATCCGGAGTTAAGAGAAAAACTTGTGTCGGTGTTCGATGTTGAATACGAGTCAAGTTCGACGGATCCTGATCTACAGCTTTATAGCGGTGGATTTTTTAGTTCAGCCGACAAAGCTAAAATGGAGATCATCCGTCATACGCTACCGCAAAATTTGCCCGCACTTGAATTACAGTTTGATGATAGTCGACTAGCAGAGATGCTCTTTAGGTATCGTGGACGTAATTACCCAGAATTCTTTGATGAATCAGAGTCAATGAAATGGCGAGAGTTCTGTCAAAGCAGGCTTAATGATCCTGACTATATGTTCAAGTTAGAAAATCTGGTTAATGAAACATCACAAAGTGAAGACAAGCAGAAGCTATTGACAGCTTTATGCCATTATCTTAGTAACTTATAAGACATTACTTGCTAAATGAGATAGCGGTCTCATTAAGATTAGAAGCCCATTACTAAACTGTTGTTCATTAGCTTAACAATTATAGGATCTAGAATATGCAAGATAGATTTATAAAGTGCATAGCTCAGTTACCAAAATCGTTATCAGATGCATTAATTCCTTTACTTAATGCTGACTTTGCCGGACATATTGATGCTCAGCAGCTCACGATGCTAGCAAGTAAAAGTCAATTAGAGGAAAGTGAACTTCTTTTGGCGCTTTTACCTATTGCGGCAGCACTTGCCAGACCGCCCATCAGTGAGTTTCATGTTGGCGCGATTGCCAAAGGTCAGAGTGGTGATATCTACATGGGAGCAAACCTAGAGCTTTCAGGTGAAGCTCTATTCCATTCTGTCCATGCAGAACAAAGTGCCATCAGCCATGCTTGGCTCAGCGGTGAGCGTCAAATCTTAGATGTTGTTGTTAACTTCTCTCCATGTGGTCACTGCCGCCAATTTATGAATGAGTTGGTTGAGGGTCAACAGGTCGTTATCCACCTTCCTGATCAAAAGGCTCACACCTTAGCGCACTACCTACCCTATGCCTTTGGTCCAAGTGATCTTAATGTCACTGAGCCGCTGTTATCTAAACAACACCATGAACTCAGCTTAGACAGTTCTGATCCAATGATTATCGAAGCGTTAGATCACGCAAGCTTAAGTTATGCACCTTACACCGGCAACTATGCTGCCGTGGTACTGGAAACAAAAGATGGCGCCACTTATTGCGGTCGCTATGCTGAAAATGCGGCTTTTAATCCGTCGATGTTGCCTATGCAGATGGCTCTTTCAACGATGGCAAGGCACAATCGAGAGTTTAGTGAAGTGAACCGTGCCGTACTCATTGAATCAGCCAATGGCAAGATCTCTTTGGTAGGGGCGACAATGGATGCGTTGCATGCTATCGCTGCGGTTGAGTTGGAACATATTGTTTTAGAACCAGCCTAGTTCAAATTTAACCCTAAATAAAAAGGACTGCATTTGCAGTCCTTTTTATCATCGTTACTTTCTATTCTGTTCAAGTTTGGCTAATAGACTTGAGGTATCCCAGCGGTTTCCTCCGATAGCCTGAACTTCAGAGTAAAACTGATCAACGAGCGCCGTAAGCGGTAACTGAGAACCATTTTTGCGCGCTTCATTTAATGCAATATTGAGATCTTTGCGCATCCAGTCGACTGCAAAACCTAAGTTATACTCGCCCTGCCACATCGTTTGATAACGATTTTCCATCTGCCAAGATTGCGCAGCACCTTTACTTATCACCTCAATCACTTTTTCACCGTCAAGACCCGCACTTCGAGCAAAATGGAGTCCCTCAGCTAAGCCCTGAACCACACCTGCAATGCAGATTTGATTGACCATCTTAGTTAACTGCCCCGCTCCAATCTCACCCAGTAGCTCTACACAGCGAGAAAAGGCCTCAATAACTGGTTTAGCTTGTGCGAATACGGTTTCATCACCACCAGTCATCACTGTCAATACGCCATTTTCAGCACCAGCTTGGCCACCAGACACTGGCGCATCAAGGAAACCTATTTCCTTTGTTGTCGCCAATGCTCCAATCTCTCTTGCCACATCTGCTGAAGCTGTGGTGTGATCAACCAAAATAGCACCTGCACTCATTCCGTTTAACACCCCAGTCTCGCCTAAGGTGACTTGACGAAGATCGTCATCATTACCGACACAAACAAAAACTAACTCTTTGCCTTTAGCCGCAGCCAAAGGCGTCAATTCAGATGTGCCGCCGAACTCTGACACCCAAGCATCAGCTCGTGTTTGTGTGCGGTTATAGACTGTGACTTCATGGCCATGTTTAACTAAATGCCCAGCCATTGGATAACCCATCACGCCTAAGCCAATAAATGCTACTTTTGCCATTTTTGTTCCTATTGAATTGGGTACTATTTTCTAACGACTTAACTTTTGATTAAATCATTTATGTCCATTAATCATACCTAAATAGGCTAGACAATAATATGGTGTTTACTGAGTCGAATTTTAAATAGTCGATAGGGTTCAGGTCTGGATTCAGGGCACAAAAAAGACGCGTAAACGCGCCTTTCTATATTTACTGATTAACAAAATAGCTATTTAACGTGAGCTTCCATCTCGGCGCCGATTTTTTTGCGCATATCCATCAAGCGTATTGCCGAATCTCTAAGTGCAATATCTTCATCAAACAGCGGTTTCCACTCAGGAACATCGGTAGGTTTACCTGCATCATCAACAGCAACCATGATAACAATACAATGAGTAGTTAAATAACGTTCTGGATTTTTGGGATCGCCCGCTTTCACGTCTATCGCTAGGTGCATTGAAGAACGACCAGTGTAAATAACTTTGGCACTTGTCTCTACAATATTCCCCACGTGAATAGGTTTAACAAAACGTATTCCGCCTGCATATGCTGTGATGCAATACTTACCACTCCAAGCAGCAGCACAAGCATAAGCCGCAAGATCGATCCATTTCATCACAGCGCCGCCGTGAACTTTGCCACCAAAATTGACATCAGCGGGCTCTGCAAGAAATCTTAGGGTAACTTGGCGCTCTAGTCCGGCCATAACTATCTCAAATTCATTTAGAATAATATTAATTGTACGACATAAATCGAATAGACAGTACAAGTTCTACCAATAAGTATAAGAAAGTGATGTTCTCAAGGGAATTTAGGCAAACAAATTTATAGTGAGTTGTTTAGAACTTGGGAATAGAGTATTGCCAGAAACAAGGTTGAGATCGATTAATGACCTTGTCTCTGTTCATGCGAAATGAGAATCCTAAATACGGATCACACCTTTATACTGATTAATATGAATAGTAATCAATCCCGTATCAACCAAATTTAATTACTAAGGCAGATGATAATAGAATAAAAGGCAGTGCTAGACGGTAGATCCATAATTGCGCCCTGTCACTAATAAAACGAGAACCTTTTAACGCCGCTGTGACACCAAAGCCAGCCAGAAACAGCATCAACACTTCCACGCCTGCACGGGTGCTAATATTGCCACTTGTATATATAGCCGTAATTAACAGCGCAAACCACACCACAGCAAATCCTGCTGCAGCTACGCTAAAGGTTTTTATACCAATCGACATTTTAGGGTGAAGTTGTGCTGACTCACCGCGGATCAACTCATTAAGGTTTGCAGTCAAAGCGCCAACTAATGGCATTAATGGAACAACGATGAAATTTAACATGCTAGCTCTGTCCTAAGGCTATATTTAAGATCGACAGTATCTGCTTATCTAATACGGCTTCCAAGAGATTAAACCTAACATGAACTAAGGTTAATCAAATCAACATATAGTGTTAATCCAAACGGAAAATAAAGCTTTCAAAGCCATAAAAAAAGCGCCATATAGGCGCTTTAATTTTTAATCACGTTTTAACTTCAAACTTTCTTAAATAAAAGAGAGCCGTTAGTGCCACCAAAGCCAAATGAGTTACATAAAGCATACTCAAATTTATGCTCACGAGCTGTGTGAGGGACAAAATCTAAATCACAGCCTTCATCTGGATTGTCTAAGTTCAACGTTGGAGGGATGATCTGATCCCTTAAAGCCAATAAAGTAATAATGGCTTCTACTGAACCCGCGGCCCCCAATAAGTGACCCGTCATCGATTTAGTCGAACTCACTAGCAGCTCATAGGCATGATCACCGAACACAGATTTAACTGCCGCCACTTCAGCTTTATCACCCGCTGGTGTGGACGTTCCATGTGCATTGATATAACCAATTTGCTCTCGAGCAAGTTTTGCATCGTTGATGGCATTAACCATCGCCGCTGCAGCACCTGCGCCATCCGCTGGTGGTGACGTCATGTGAAATGCATCTCCACTCATGCCAAAACCAACAAGCTCGCCATAAATGGTCGCACCACGTGCTATAGCGTGCTCATACTCCTCAAGTACCAATACACCAGCACCGTCACCAATAACAAAACCATCACGATCTTTATCCCAAGGGCGAGACGCCGCTTGTGGATCGTCATTTCGTGTCGATAAGGCTTTAGCCGAACTAAATCCGCCAACGGCAAGTGGACAAGTCACATCTTCAGCGCCGCCTGCCACCATCACGTCCGCATCACCATAAGCGATTGTACGGGCCGCTAAGCCGATATTATGCACGCCAGTAGTACAGGCTGTCGTTACTGCAAAGTTAGGCCCTGTCATACCATATTTAATGGAGAGATGACCCGAGATCATATTAATAATCGTGCTTGGAACAAAGAATGGAGATATCTTTCTCGGTCCACCTTTGATGAGTGCATTATGACCATGCTCTATCAATGGCATACCGCCCATACCAGCACCCACAGCTACACCCACTCTAGATGGATCGATACAATCCATATCCAGACCCGAATCAGTCATCGCTTGTATGCCAGCAGCCATGCCATATTGAATGAAGAGATCCATTTTTCTGGCATCTTTACGAGACATGTATTGCTCAACATCAAAATCTTTGACTGAGCCACTAAAGCGAGTTGCAAACTCGCTAGCATCAAATTTGGTTATCGGTGCAATACCACTCTTGCCAGCAAGTAACGCTTCCCAGCTTGAATCGACAGTATTTCCGACAGGTGTGATCAGGCCAAGGCCAGTTACGACGACACGACGTTTAGACATGTTTTCACCTTTTGAACTGAGTTAACTATTGTTGAATGTATCAACTATGCTTCTGAATAATACCAAACGGTATAAATAGCATTTCTGAGCGGTTAGAAATTAAAATACTAGTGAAGGGAACACGCAATTTCCGATTGCCAGAAACAAAAACAGGCAGCATAAATGCTGCCTGTTTTCTAGAATTCAGGATTACTGATTCTTTGAAACGTAATCAACTGCTGCTTGAACAGTAGTGATCTTTTCAGCTTCTTCATCAGGGATCTCGGTATCAAACTCTTCTTCTAGAGCCATAACCAACTCAACCGTGTCCAGAGAATCTGCACCCAAGTCGTCAACGAAAGATGCAGCAGACTTAACGTCTTCCTCTTTAACACCTAGTTGCTCAATAATGATTTTCTTTACACGTTCTTCGATGTTGCTCATTAGTTTTCTTTCCTATTCAAATTACGCACTTGCGTAAGATTGAGAGTAGTTTATTCAATTTGACACACAATGCAAGCTTAACTTTCGTGGTCTAACCACGAAAGTGGCTCTATATTGATGTTGAACATCAATAAAATAAAGTGCTGCCAGTTTTATATCACCCATTAAACCATATACATGCCACCATTCACATGGAGAGTCTCTCCAGTGATGTACGCAGCAGAGTCTGAAGCTAAAAAGAGCACAGCATTTGCTATCTCTTGTGCTTGCCCAAGTCTCTCCATCGGCACCTGCGACATGATACCTTGTTGCTGCTCTTTAGTCAGCTCATCGGTCATGTCTGTCTGGATAAATCCAGGAGCAATAGCATTCACTGTTATTTGACGAGATGCAACCTCTCTTGCAAGAGATTTTGTAAATCCTATCAATCCAGCTTTAGCCGCACAATAGTTTGTTTGGCCTGGATTACCCATTGAGCCTACAACAGAACCGATATTGATAATACGACCATGACGTTTTTTCATCATAGGACGCATCACTGCTTTTGAGGTACGAAATATTGATGTAAGGTTCGTATCTATGATATCACCCCATTCATCTTCTTTCATTCTCATCAACAAATTATCTCGAGTAATACCCGCATTGTTAACAAGAATACTAACATCGCCCTCTTTCTCTTTTATTGCAGCGAACAAATCGGTAACAGACTGGCTATCAGTTACATTCAAAACCAAACCTAAGCCGTTATCGCCTAAATACTCTTGAATCGCTGCTGCGCCGCGCTCACTTGTTGCTGTTCCAATCACTCTTGCACCAGCGGCAACAAGTGTTTCAGCAACTGCACGACCAATACCACGACTTGCACCTGTGACTAAAGCTACTTTTCCAGCTAAATCTATACTTACGCTCATTTAAATATCCTATTCAGTCAATGTTGCAAGTGATGCCACATCATTAACTGCTTTTGCAGTAAGTGAGCGATCAATGCGTTTTGCAAGTCCTGTGAGTACTTTTCCAGGTCCTATTTCAAACAAGTTAGTCACACCCATTTTTGCCATTGCAGTAACCGTGTCAGACCAAAGAACAGGACAGTAAAGCTGTCTCACAAGCGCACTTTTAATCTCTTCACTTGCGGTTGGCGACGCAACATCAACGTTATTAATTACACTGATGTTAGGCGTTTTAAACTCAATCGCTGCTAATGCTATCGCGAGTTTTTCAGCTGCGGGCCGCATCAGTTCACAATGAGACGGGACACTGACAGGTAATGCCACTGCCATTTTAGCGCCCGCTTCTTTACACAAAACCGCGGCACGTTCAACAGCAGCTTTAGTACCTGCAATAACCACTTGTCCTGGACTGTTATAGTTAACAGGACTGACGACATCGCCTTGCGATGCTGCTTCGCATGCCTTGGCAATCGCATCGTTGTCCAAACCTATGATCGCAAACATTGCACCGCTTCCAGCAGGAACCGCTTGCTGCATCAACTGCCCACGAAGCTGCACTAACTTAACGGCCTCAGAAAAATCGATCACACCCGCACACACTAACGCTGAGTATTCACCTAAACTGTGCCCTGCTAATACACTCGGTAATGGCTTACCACTGGCTTCAAACACACGCCATATTGCCACACTGGCAGTCAATAATGCAGGTTGTGTTTTATCGGTTTCATTGAGTGTTTCGACCGGGCCTTGTTGCACAAGTTCCCAAAGGTCATAACCTAATACTTCACTTGCTTCAGAAAAAGTGTGAGCAACGATGTCGTGCTCAGTCGCAAGTTCTGCCAACATCCCAAGAGCTTGAGAGCCTTGACCAGGGAAGATAAAAGCTGAATTTTCCATGAATTCTACCTATCACATTCAAGATAAAAATTAATTACCGTTTATTAACAGTAATTAAAAACGAACTAATGCACTGCCCCAAGCAAAGCCTGCGCCAAATGCCTCTAACATCACTAAATGACCACGCTGAATACGGCCATCACGGACAGCTTCATCAAGCGCTATAGGAACAGAGCCTGCTGATGTATTACCGTGTTTCGCAAGTGTTAGTACCACTTTATCTAAACTCATGTTTAGCTTTTTAGCAGTCGCTTTGATGATGCGAAAATTGGCTTGATGTGGGACTAACCAGTCAATTTCTGACTTATCAATTTGATTGATTCTTAACGTTTCAGTCACAACATGAGAAAGCTGAGTAACGGCCACTTTAAAGACGTCATTCCCCTTCATTGTCATATATCCAAGGGCTGCAGATGATTCTCCAGCTCGTGGAGGAAAAGAACATTTAAGCAGATCGCCCTGTCTGCCATCAGCATAAATATGCGTCGACAAAATACCTGGCTCGCTTGATGCGCCAATAACTGCGGCACCTGCACCATCACCAAATAGAATGATCGTGCTGCGATCTTTAGGTTCACAAAGGCGTGACAATACATCAGCACCTATGACGAGTACTTTTTTGGCCATTCCCGATTTAACATACTGATCGGCAATTGATAACGCATAGACAAAACCTGAACATGCAGCGGCAATATCAAACGCGGGGATGGTATGAACACCTAACATCGCTTGAATTTCACACGCTGCAGCAGGAAATGCATTGTTTGCACTCGTTGTGCCACAAACAATCATGTCTAGCTCACTCGCTTCGATCCCAGCCATTTCAAGTGCTTTTTTAGCAGCTTCAAATCCCATGGTCGACACCGACTCATCGGAGGCGGCAATCCGTCGCTCAGAGATCCCTGTGCGTTCAACAATCCACTGGTCATTGGTTTCTACCATCTTTTCCAGATCGAGATTGCTACGCACTTGTGCTGGTAAATAGCTACCAGTTCCAAGAATTTTAGTATGCATATAAGGAGGTATCAGTTATTAATATCTAAAAGAATCGACTCAAGACGTTCTTCAATCATCTTTGGGAGTCTACGTTGCGCCTCAGTCATTGCGAGTATTATCGCTTGCAAGTAAGCTGATTGATCGGCGCTGCCATGGCTTTTTACTACAATTCCGCGTAATCCTATCAAACTTGCGCCATTGTAGTGGTCGGGGTTCATCTGTTTAAGGACAGAATTTATACGAGGGGCGATGAGTTTGGCCATTAATCGTACAAACCAACCTTGGGTCAGCCCCTGTTCCAACTGATTAACCAATAATTTTGCGATTCCTTCAGAGGTTTTCAAGGTAATATTACCCACAAAACCATCACACACAATGACATCAACGTTTCCTGAATAAATGTCATTGCCTTCAATAAAGCCAACATAGTTTATCTGCGGACTTTGTTGTAAGAGTTGTCCTGCTTGTTGTACTTGGTCGTTACCCTTTATCTCTTCGATACCGACATTTAACAGCGCAACTTTAGGAGAATGTTTCTTATCCACGGCTTCACATAACACTGAGCCCATGATTGCAAATTGGAAAAGAGTTTCAGAACAACAAGACACATTAGCACCGAGATCAAGTAAGTATACAGGCGCTTTATTTACTGAGGGTAAACAGCTAACCAGTGCGGGCCTATCTATGCCGGGTAATGTTTTAAGCAACACCTTAGAAATTGCCATCAATGCGCCAGTATTACCAGCACTTAGGCAAGCCTGTGCTTTTCCATCGCGAACTTGCTCAATAGCTAAGCGCATGGAGCTTTGTTTTCGATTTCTGAGTGCGTGAACAGGGCGATCCGACATACTGACAACTTCAGTCGTATGAATGATCTCAATTCTTTGACGAATACTGGGTTCAGCCTTGGTGAGAAATAAGTCTATTTCAGGCTGGTTGCCAACAAGGACAACATGTAGAGAAGGATATAAATGAAGTGCCTGCAAAGTTGCAGGCACTGTGACGCGGGGGCCAAAGTCGCCCCCCATCACATCTAACGCAAGCGTCAGATTTGTCATAAAGGTATCAACAATTACTTGTTAATAACCTTTACACCGCGGTAAAAACCATCCGCAGTCACGTTGTGACGACGGTGTAGTTCACCACTCGTTGAATCCACTGACAATTGAGGCGTGCTCAATGAATCATGTGAACGGCGCATTCCGCGCTTTGAACGAGATTTTTTATTCTTTTGTACAGCCATTTTGACCTGTCTCCTAGGTTACTTGCTCTTCAGTTTTTCTAACACTGCAAACGGATTTGGACGCTCCTCTTGAGAAGGTTCAATTACGCCTACAACTATGTCTTGATCACCTTTGCCACAACTTTCGTTAGCATGCATTGGTATCAGGGGCATAGCAATTATCAATTCATCTTCAATCAATTGATGCAGACGAACCTCGCCTATTTCATCACACTCAATAGGGTCATACACATCCGGGAGCTCATCGATTTCATCTTCATTCCCACAGGGAGAGAAGTTGAAGTCGACCGTAACCTTTGTAGTATATAGTGTCATGCAACGTTGACAATTCAGAGTGAGCTCCGTCACAGCCTTCCCTTTAAGGTAGACTATCCCCTGTATATCTTCGCCACATTCAAACGACACTGCCACATCGGAACAGTCGCCGGCACTTAATTCATTTAATCGCTTTAACTGCTTACCAGGAATCATACCTTCATAAGAAAGAAGACTCGCAGCAGCACGTATTGGATCAATTGAAACCGGTATCTTTACTGTTTGCATAAGGCGCGCATATTATAGTTTGAAATCCTTAGAGTCAAAGGAAAATTAGCTCTCTTGTAATAAGAACGCTGATTTACCGTATTTTTGTACTCTAAAAACATAAATTAATGGATTAGAAATTTTACCTAAGCTCGAGGATTTACTCAAGCCACTCACGCTTAAAATAGAAGCTAACGCACCTTTTTTTACGAGATAAACTAAAAGCGCGAGGTTTTTGACATCAAACAGGGCTAAACTTCGGCGCTAGATCTGACTTAAATGTTATTTTTGTTTTTTCTGGGTCTCTTTTTTTATTGATAATTACTTGGAATCTCATATGTCGCTTCCCCTAATTCTTGCTTCAACTTCCCCCTTTAGAAAGCAGTTACTCGCAAAACTGAATATTCCTTTTGATACTTGCTCGCCTAATATTGATGAATCTGCACAGATAGGAGAATCACCTGAAACCTTGGTAATGCGTCTAGCACTCGAAAAAGCCGTTGTTGGTGCCTCACAATATCCTCAAGGGCTGGTGATAGGGTCAGATCAAGTCGCAGTGATCAATGGAGCGATTGTCGGTAAGCCTCTCACACATGAAAAAGCTGTAGAGCAATTAACACTAGCATCAACTCAGGTCATCACTTTTTATACTGGACTGGCAGTACACAATATCAATACCAATAAGAGTGAAACTCGCGTTGAGACTTTTAAGGTGCATTTTAGGGAATTAACACCGGCGCAGATTGAATATTATCTACAAACAGAACAACCATACTTCTGTGCAGGCAGCTTCAAATGCGAGGGTTTAGGCATTGCTCTTTTTACGCAATTAGAAGGTAAAGATCCAAACACCTTGGTCGGTCTCCCTCTTATTACACTCATCGATATGCTTGCACTGCAAGGCTATGAAGTGCTGTCTTCACGCCCGCTAGTCTAAAAAGCAACTATTCGCAAATAAAAACACTGAATTCAGCCTAAAAAACTGCAGTTTCCAGAATCACAACTACAATATATTACAAGGGGCGAAAAGCTTGGCATTATAACGCCCCATTTCCTATCAAAAAATTCTAACCTCTTTGGACACGGAAGTCTGAACATTACTATTTTGGGAATGGTCGATGACTGATATTGAAGAAGCTCTGGCACTACTTGCTGCCCCCTGTACTGACGAACGTTTTTTCCAACGCGCGTTAAAAGCCCTTGCACTAGTAACACAATGTCGCTGGGCTGCCTTTGCTAGGCCGTCTGAGACTTTAGGCAAAGCCGAAGTCGTGGCTTTTTGCGATCTAAAGCACAGTGTACCTGGATTTGAGTTCGACCTGAAAGGCTCCCCCTGCGAAGCCATCTATCAACAAAGGTATCCGGATACTCACCTGCTCTATGCTAAAGATCTACAAACTCGTTTTCCCAATTTTCAACTCATCAAAGACTTGGGCGCGAACAGCTACCAAGCAGAGTTGATTTTAGATGATGATGGGATGCCAATTGGCCATATTTTAGTCATGGACATCTTGCCACAAACAGAAAGCATGAAATCGAAAGAGTTTTTCAGATTACTTGCTCAACGAATTGGAGTCGAATATAAGCGTCTGCTTATCTCTCGTGAACTCGCACTCCATAAACAAATGGTTGCCGTGACGGAACATTTGATGTCGTTCGTTGATGATACTTATACTTACCAAGTTGTCTCTAAAGGTTACGAAAGCTTATTCAATAAACCTGCTGCTGAAATTGTCGGTAAAACCATCGAACAGATACATGGTGAACAAGTATTTGAGCAGCACCTTAAACCGTTAATTGATCGAACATTAAAAGGCGAAACAGTACAGACACAAGTCTGGATCCAACCTCCCGACAATACCAGTCCACGATACATGAATACACTTCACAACCCTTACTATAATGAGAAAGGACACATAGTCGGTGTGATCGTCTCAGCCCACGATATTACTGACATACATGCAGCTAAAGAAAAAATCCAACGTTTAGCAAACTATGATCCCCTCACTGAAGTGTTAAATCGCCGTGCTCTGTTTGAGGATATGGAAAGTAAGCTTCGTGCCCAAGAGCAACACAAGCTACAACTTGCAGTGCTCTACATTGACTTAGATGGATTTAAACAGATCAACGATCGCCACGGCCACCAACAAGGAGATAAAGTGCTTAGATACGTGGCTTCTATCATCAGAGATACGACCAGTGATAATGAGGTCGTTGCACGCATTGGTGGTGATGAGTTTATTTTGCTAGCCAGCTTCCCTCATGGCGAGTCACTGGAGAGCTATGAACTTCAACTCGAAAATCTATGTGAACGGCTCTGCAGCCAACTCTTTATTCATGTTGATATCGAAGAACAGAGTTTACCGTTATCTGCCAGCATCGGTCATTATTTAGTCAATGATGCCAGCATGGAGTTATCCTCAATTATTTCGAAAGCGGACAAAGACATGTATAGAAACAAACGAAATGAAAAACTGGGGCTGCTCTCCATATCAACAGACTTTATTCATCAACCCCCTTCACAATGAAACTTGCAATAAAATAATTTGCGAACATTGGGGCATAAGAAAAGTAAAAGGCTAGCATGCGCTAGCCTTTTATTGTTTCCATTAATCACTCAAGCTACGGCGTTACAGAAACAAAGCGACAATGTCGTTTCACCCTTTAACAAGGTAAATAACTCAACAAGTCTAATGGTGAATGAATCACAGCTTTTGGATTCGCACCACGTAGCTTTTCTTCACCGTGAGCGCCATAACTGACACCAATCGCATCAATGCCGGCATTATTAGCCATGTTAAGATCATGAATAGAATCACCAATCATCACCGCTTTATCGGGTGCAATATTCAACTCAGCTAATAACTGAAGGATCATCTCAGGGTTGGGCTTACTCATCGCTTCATCCGCGCAACGACTCGCAACAAAATGCACACCAAGTCCAGTTTCGCTCAATACACGGTTTAAGCCTGCTCTTGCTTTACCCGTCGCAACCGCTAACTGATAACCAGAGTCATTGAGTTGTTGAACAAGTGTTTCAACTCCTTCAAACAAAGGACTAGGCGTATCATTGAGCTCGAGATATTGTTGACGATACATATCCTTCATCTGGTTATAAACATTATCATCACCAGCAGGGAGTAACGTGCTTAAGGCTTCACCCATTGAAAGACCAATAATATCACGTACCGCCGTTTCCGATGGGACCGGCAGCTCAAGTATTCTTGCCGATTCCTGCAAACAGGCGACAATTTTACCCACTGAGTCCATCAGGGTTCCATCCCAATCAAATATTACCAGCTCGTATTGCTTCATACTTTTACCAATCTATCTAAAGTTTGAATCAAAATCGGATCTAGCGGCGCTTTCACTATCATCACCTCTTCAGTACCTGGGTGAATAAACCTTAATTGCGCAGCATGTAGGAACAGTCGATTTAGCCCTACCGCTCTTAGACTGTCATCATATTTTTGCTCACTGTACTTTTCATCACAGGCAATGGGATGACCAGTATATTGGCAATGTACGCGGATCTGATGAGTTCGACCGGTTACCGGGCTGGCTTGCACAAGTGTGCTCCCCTGGTAACGCTGTAAAATTTTAAAGCGAGTTTCGCACTCTTTGCCTTCTTGATTTACACGCACAATACGTTCACCAGATTTTAAAGTGAGCTTCAACAACGGTGCTTTAATCGCTTTGTCTTTGGCTTGCCAAGTGCCTTTGACTAGCGCTTGGTAATCTTTCTGCATCTTCTTAAATCTAAGTTGATCATGAAGATGTCGCAGTGCGCTACGTTTTTTAGCTATTAACAAAACACCAGACGTGTCTTTATCCAGACGGTGTGCCAACTCTAAGAACTTCTGAGTCGGACGTAATGAACGCATCGCTTCGATGATACCAAAATCGATGCCACTACCGCCGTGAACCGCTAAACCAGCAGGTTTATTCAACACAATAAGATGCTTATCTTCAAACAGAATACGCTCTTCTAATTGCGACACTTTGCTTAAGTTTGCAGACGGTCCAGGACGCTCAGCATTCTCCGACACTCGCACAGGTGGCACCCTGACAATATCGCCATCTTGCAACTTGTATTCAGGTTTAATTCGCTTCTTATTAACCCTGACTTCACCTTTACGCACGATCCGATAAATCATGCTTTTCGGCACACCTTTCAGTTTAGCCAGTAAATAATTGTCTATACGTTGACCAACATGATCTTCATCAATTGTAACAAGCTGGACTTTCACTTTTGGAGGTTCGGTATTCATGGTGCGCCTATATGTACATCAATGAGCGTATTGTACAACAAGTTATAAGAATTTTGTGCCTTTCCATTTGCTGAATTTATTGATTATTGCTATATTCCATCCGTGGTTGGGGATAAGCAGTGACTAAAGTGTTCACAAAACCCGCTACACTAGCGCAAGAAGCGGAGACTAAAATGCTTTTTTCTTTGTAGCAAATAATTGATTTGCAAGTCGTTATGTATATATATGACCAATAATGAGTTGTAACGACTAAACAGAGTGATAAGCCCACATTACAAAGTGGTTTCTCCAAGAATCGCGCCCCAAATTCGAAGATTAATTTTAACTCATCATCAAATGAACACGATTCGATTTTGGCATTACCGGAAAGTATTGAATAATTTATGGGGTTGGTTGACGTTTTACAACGAATTCCTTGTTTTTGTAAACATTAAAAAATAAGCCATAAATGGATGCGACACGCAGCGAATGCGTCTTACAGAAATGCGCACCTTGCCTAGACACTAGCCGTGAGGCTGAGTTACGAATGCTAGGCCCGTAATGCAACGAAAAAATCGTTTGATGACCTTATTTTAGAAGAATTAAGTCATAATGAAACGGATGTTAATTAATGCAACTCAATCTGAAGAGTTGCGTGTTGCCCTTGTTGATGGGCAACAACTGTACGATCTAGATATTGAAAGTCCAGGTCATGAGCAGAAAAAAGCCAACATTTACAAAGGTAAAATTACCCGCGTAGAACCTTCCCTTGAAGCCGCGTTTGTCGATTACGGAGCAGAACGCCACGGCTTTTTACCCCTAAAAGAGATCGCTAGAGAATACTTCCCTAAAGGTTACTCTTTCCAAGGCCGCCCAAACATTAAAGAGGTGGTTAAAGAGGGACAAGAAGTTGTTATTCAGATAGATAAAGAAGAACGTGGTAACAAAGGTGCAGCGTTAACGACCTTTATCAGCCTTGCTGGTTCTTACTTAGTCTTAATGCCGAACAACCCACGTGCCGGTGGTATTTCTCGCCGTATCGAAGGTGATGAGCGTACAGAGCTAAAAACTGCACTATCTGAACTTGAAGTCCCGCAAGGCATGGGCTTAATCGTTCGTACTGCTGGTGTAGGTAAAGATTCTGCTGAGCTTAAATGGGATCTGAAGGTTCTTGAGCATCACTGGGCTGCAATTAGAGAAGCTGCTGACAGTCGTCCAGCACCTTTCTTAATTCACCAAGAAAGCAATGTTATTGTTCGTGCTATTCGTGACTATTTACGTCGTGATGTCGGCGAAGTGCTTATCGATCACCCTCGTATCTTTGAAGAGGCTAAACAGCACGTATCATTAGTACGTCCTGATTTTGTTGATCGCATTAAACAATATGAAGCTGAAGTTCCTCTGTTCACTCATTACCAAATTGAAACTCAAATTGAATCAGCTTTCCAACGTGAAGTTCGCCTTCCGTCTGGTGGTTCAATTGTTATCGATCCAACAGAAGCTTTAACCTCTATTGATATTAACTCTGCCCGTGCAACGAAAGGCGGAGATATCGAAGAGACTGCATTAAATACCAACCTTGAAGCCGCAGATGAGATTGCTCGTCAATTACGTCTACGTGATTTAGGCGGTCTTGTGGTTATCGACTTCATCGATATGACGCCAGTACGTCATCAACGTGAAGTTGAAAACAGAATGCGTGATGCCGTTCATCACGACAGAGCACGTGTCCAGTTAGGCCGTATCTCTCGTTTTGGTTTGATGGAAATGTCACGCCAGCGTCTTCGTCCTTCTCTTGAAGAATCTGCCGCTCACCTATGTCCACGCTGTCATGGCCAAGGCACTATTCGTGGAACGGAATCTCTAGCACTTTCTATTTTGCGTCTAATGGAAGAGGAAGCGATTAAAGAGAATACATCACAGATAGAAGCCGTTGTACCAGTTGATGTTGCAGCCTTCTTGCTTAACGAGAAGCGTAAAGCAATCCGCATTACTGAACAGCGTCATAATGTTGAAATCTATGTGATTCCTGATCCAAACATGACAACTCCTGATTACCGTGTTTCACGTCATCGTAAAGATGATCAGATCAGTGAGTCAAGCTACAAGCTACTTGAACAACCTGAAGCTAAACTTTACGAGCCTCGTAAACTTGAGCGCACAGCTCCGCCAGAGCCAGCACTTAAAGGCTTCTCTGCTCCAACAAAAACCGCTGCAGATGCTTCTCCTGAAGTAACAGCAAAAGCAACACCTAAGAAAGATGCAGAACCTGGCTTAATTGCTAAATTCTTCTCTGCCATTGGTGCACTATTTAAAGCGGAAGAGAAGAAAGAGGTTGAAGTTAAGAAACCTCAGAAATCTGAGCAAAACTCACAGAACAAGAATGCTCGACGCAATACTCGTCGTAATGACCGCCGTCCACGTGATGATAAAGAGCAGTCTAACGATAAAAGAGAGCGTAACCCACGTAACACTCGCAACAAGAGTACGGACTCAAGTAAAGAGACTACGGTTAACAAAGAGAAAGATGAGCAAGCTAAACGCCAACCTCGTCAAGACACTAAACCAACTCGTAGTGCTAAGAACACTAGTGCCGAAACTGTTGAGCCGCCAAAAGAAGAGGCAGCAAGAGAGCGTCGTCAACGTCGTAACATGCGTCGTAAAGTTCGTGTAGAGAATGAAGCAAGCCTTGCTTCTGCGTCTGAAGCAACAGCTGCTCCACAAGAGCAAGTTCAGCCTAAAGCAACTGAAGAGAAGCAAGCTCGTCCTAAGCGTCAGCCTAGAAAAGCGAAGCCAAAAACAGACACAGATGAAACGATTGCAACTTCACAAAATGTGTCAGAGGTTGAAGTTGTAAAGACTGAAGTTGATTCTTCTCCAGTGGTAACTGAAACACAATCTGTTGCAGTTGAGCCTATTGAAGCCAAATCAACAGAAGTGGCCAGCGTACCAACTGATGTTACTGAGAACATGTCTGACAACAAAGACATGCTTGAAGATACTAGTGACAGTTCAGCTACTGAAGACAAAGAAACCGCAGACTCGCGTGACGGTCAACGTCGTAGCCGTCGTAGCCCACGTCATCTTAGAGCTGCAGGTCAACGCCGTCGTCGTGATGAAGATTCAACAGAAACGTCTGCTGACACAACTCCAGTTTTCATTACCAATGAAACTGAAGTTGAAAATCAAGCAAATGAGTCTAAAGCGTCAATGAATCAAGTTGAAACTGCAGAAGCGCCAGCTAAAGTAGAAACATCTGTATCTGCTGTTGCCGCTGCTCCAGCTGAAGCACCTGTAAAAGTAGAAGCGTCAGTCTCTACTGCTACCGCTGCTCCGACTAAACCTGAAGCACCTGCGAAAGTTGAAGTATCTGTCTCTGCTGCTACTGCAGCTCCAACTAAACCTGAAGCACCTGCGAAAGTAGAAGCGTCAGTCTCTGCTGCTACCGCTGCTCCGGTTAAACCTGAAGCACCAGCTAAAGTTGAAGCATCTGTCTCTGCTGCTACCGCTGCTCCGGCAAAACCTGAAGTTCCAGCTAAAGTTGAAGCATCTGTCTCTGCTGCTACCGCTGCTCCGGCAAAACCTGAAGCACCAGCTAAAGTTGAAGCATCTGTCTCTGCTGCTACCGCTGCTCCGGCTAAACCTGAAGCACCAGCTAAAGTAGAAGCGTCAGTCTCTGCTGCTACCGCTGCACCGGCTAAGCCTGAAGCACCAGTCGCTTCAGCTAAGCCAGATAGCGTAGCTCCAGCCCCTAAGGTGGTAAAAGCTAAACCTGCTGGCGGAAGTCGTTTTGGCACTATGGTCACGTCTACAATGACCAAGCCTGTTGTTGAGAGCAGAGAGAATATTGCGACCCCGATGGGTCGCCAATATGGCACTGCAGAAAATGCTCAACCAGCCAAAGTCACTAAAAATGTGAATACAGCAAATTCTGAAATGGTTAAACCATAACCGTCTAATTTAGCTATATTCAAAAAAAGCCATGCAGAAATGCATGGCTTTTTTATTTAATACCAATTGGTATCACGCGGATAATTTGTTAGTATTCGCCACCGCTATTCAACGTAAATAACATACTCGTAACAGGGGCTAAATGTTTGATCTTATTCGTCACAAAACTGCTAGTAGTAAAGCCGACATACTTTCTGGGTTAACGGTTGCACTTGCTCTCGTTCCGGAAGCCGTGGCATTTGCTTTTGTAGCAGGTGTTGAACCTATGGTGGGTTTATACGCTGCATTTATTATGGGCTTAATCACTGCGCTTATTGGCGGACGACCAGGAATGATCTCTGGTGCTACAGGAGCTATGGCTGTTGTCATGGTCGCGCTTGTTGCTGAACATGGAGTTCAATACTTGTTTGCAGCGGTTGTGCTTGCAGGCCTCATTCAGGTGACATTCGGACTGCTCAAATTGGGTAAGTTTATTCGTATTGTGCCGTATCCTGTGATGATTGGTTTTGTTAACGGTTTGGCGATTGTGATTTTTCTTGCCCAACTTGGCCAATTTCAAGCACCGGATGCAAATGGTGTTTTAAGTTGGTTACCTATGGAGCAACTAACTTTAATGCTAGGCCTTGTGATACTCACGATGGCCATTATCCAGTTTTTGCCTAAACTAACCACAGCAATTCCCTCTTCACTTGCCGCGATTGTGACAGTCACACTATTAGTCGTTTTCTTAGATCTCGATACACGTACAGTGTTAGATTTTCTAAAGTCAATGAGCGGTGATGAGAATGCGACAATTGCAGGTAGCTTACCGACCTTCTCAATCCCTGCGGTCTCGTTCAGCTTAGAAACTTTATACATCATTCTTCCCTACTCGCTTATTCTTGCAGCTGTTGGCCTAATCGAATCACTATTAACCTTAACCGTGATCGATGAGATGACAAATAGCCGCGGTAAAGGTAATAAAGAGTGTATCGGACAAGGCGTAGGTAACATCACCAGCGGCTTCTTTGGTGCCATGGGTGGTTGTGCCATGATTGGTCAGTCAATGATCAACATCAATTCAGGTGGACGTGGACGTTTATCAGGAATAACAGCCGCACTAGCACTACTCGGTTTTATTCTTTTCGGTTCAGCACTGATTGAAATGATCCCATTAGCAGCGCTTGTTGGTGTCATGTTTATGGTTGTACTGGGTACCTTTGAATGGGCTAGCTTCAAGGTCATGAGTAAAGTACCTAAGCATGATGCTTTCGTTATCGTACTCGTTACCATCGTAACTGTATTTACCGATCTAGCCTTTGCTGTATTCGTCGGTGTAATTGTATCTGCCCTCGTGTTTGCTTGGGAACATGCTAAGCACATCAATGTAGAAATTAGCGAAGATGCCAATGGCTGGAAAGTTTACAAATTAAACGGCCCTCTGTTCTTCGGTTCAGTCGCTGATTTCTTAGACCTGTTTAATTCAAATACGGATCCTGATGATGTGATTGTCGATTTCCAAAACTCTCGTGTATGCGATCACTCAGCACTCGATGCAATCGATACTTTAGCTGAACGTTATGGCGCGAGTGGTAAGAAACTGCATCTTCGATACCTAAGCAACGACTGTAAGAAGTTACTGCATAAAGCAGGTGATTTAGTTGAAGTTAACTTGATAGAAGATCCACATTACAAAATTGCAGATGACAAGCTTGATTAATCTAGTAATGCAAATCTAAAAATAAAAGGTGAACTTATAGTTCGCCTTTTTTATTGCCCAGCTTCTCTTCCAATGCAATAAACTCATCTGGTCAATGTCTATAGAAATAAAACATTTCGTCAGATGTTCTCACGTATATAATTGAAATTATTAACTTATACATCGTTATACACAACATCTGTCTAGGTAGCGGACAATCAAGAGGTGATTTTAATCACACTTATTTGCCCCACCGCTTTAGCCTCGTTAAACTAGTGCAAGACTAACGATAAGTGAACTGAGATGAAACTAGAAACCATAGATTACCTAGCACAAGACAGTGCTGAAAAGTTTGTAAAATCACTAAGAGAAACAGGCTTTGGTGTGTTGAGCAACCACCCCATCGACAAAGCATTAGTTGAGGCTATTTATGTAGAGTGGCAAGCGTTTTTCAACTCAGAAGAGAAGCGTAATTACCTTTTTAAACCTGAAACACAAGACGGTTTCTTTCCTGCAGAGATCTCAGAAACAGCAAAAGGACATACTGTTAAAGATATTAAAGAGTATTTTCACGTTTACCCTTGGGGACGCATTCCAGATTCTCTACGCGAGAATATCCTCACCTATTATAAAAAAGCCAATACATTGGCTCAAGAACTCCTTGGTTGGATCGAAGCGTACGCACCAGATGACGTGAAAGCTAAATTCTCAATTGCACTTCCACAGATGATTGAAAATAGCCAAAAAACCTTACTTAGAGTACTTCATTACCCTCCCATGTCTGGCGATGAAGAGATGGGCGCTATTCGCGCGGCTGCCCATGAAGATATCAACTTAATCACGGTACTACCCGCGGCCAATGAACCTGGATTACAGGTCCAAGTTAAAGATGGATCTTGGGTCGATGTGCCAAGTGATTTTGGTAATATCATTATCAATATTGGTGATATGTTGCAAGAAGCTTCTGGCGGATATTATCCATCAACAAGCCACAGGGTTATTAACCCTGAGGGCGCTGATAAAACAAAATCTCGCATATCGTTACCCCTGTTTTTACACCCAAATCCTGAAGTGGTTTTATCTGACAGATACACAGCAGATAGCTACTTAATGGAACGATTAAGAGAATTGGGCGTTATTTAACCCTTCCCCTCGAATAAAAGCGCTGAAAGGCGCTTTTTATTTGTTAAAATTTACCTTAACAAGGTAAAATCTCCCCCATTAGATTTTGAGAGACAGGGCGTTTACATGGCAATTCAGTGGTACCCGGGACATATGCATAAGGCACGTAAAGAGATCGAAGAGGTAATGCCTCAAGTCGATCTGGTTATCGAAGTGCTAGATGCGAGAATCCCTTATAGTAGTGAAAACCCTGTCATATCGACATTACGTGGTGATAAGCCCTGTATTAAACTGTTGAATAAATCAGATCTTGCCGATCCTGAAACCACTCAGCGTTGGATTGAATATTTAGAACGTGAGCAAGGTGTAAAGGCGATGGCGATCACCACTTTACAAGCCGCTCAGGTCAAAAAAATTCCGGAATTGTGTCGTAAGTTTGTGCCAAACCGCGACAAGATGGAAAAAGATATCCGTACCATGATCATGGGAATCCCTAACGTAGGAAAATCCACCATCATCAACACGCTCGCAGGTAGAACTATTGCTAAAACAGGTAATGAGCCTGCTGTAACAAAAGTTCAGCAACGCATCAACCTAAGAAACGGCATTGTACTTTCTGATACCCCTGGGATTTTATGGCCAAAAGTGGATAATGATAAAAGTAGTTATCGCCTAGCCATCACTGGAGCAATCAAAGATACTGCGATGGAATATGAAGATGTCGCCATGTTTGCTGCTGAGTATTTTCTTCACGCGTACCCTGAAGCGATTGCAGAGCGTTATAAGCTAAAAGAACTCCCTAATACTGATATCGAACTTTTAGAAGCCATTGGCCGTAGTCGCGGCGCATTGCGACCAGGCGGACGTATTGATCTACACAAAGTATCAGAGCTCATGCTACATGAGTTCCGCTCAGGAAAAATGGGGTTACTCTCATTAGAAACACCTGAGATGGCTGAGATAGAAAAAGCAGAAGTCGCCATCTTAAAAGCGAAAAAAGAGGCTGCTCAACTAGCTAAAGATGAAGCTGAGAAGCTCAAACGTTCAGGTAAACGATACAAGTAAAACAGGCTCAATTCTCAGCGTTAAGCTAGATGGTTAGTGGTTTCTAAGTTTGAGTAAAGTACTGTTTCAAAATTATAAAAGCCAATACTCGAGTATTGGCTTTTATGCTCCTAAATCGTCCACAACCTCTAATACACCGTCCACTCAAACATCATTTTCTGTTAGCTTAACAATCAAGTTATCACAGCTCTGTTCAATCAAATCCAACACAAGTTCAAAACCATTGCCAAGACCATAGTAAGGATCGGGGACTTCTTGCGGCTCTGCCGTGTCTAGAAAACTGAGCATTAGCTGTATTTTATGAAGATGTTGCTCAGGACATCGGGCTTTGAGATCCGCTAAATTATTGTGATCAGCAGCTAAAATGAGGTCAAAGTGCGAAAAGTCCTCATCAATCACCGCCCTTGCTTTCATGCCTTGAAAACTAAAGCCGCGCTTTTCACCTGCCGCAATCGATCTGGGATCAGGAGACTCTCCTTGATGATAAGCCAAGGTGCCTGCCGAATCGATTTCAATCACTAGCCCGCTCTGCTCTGTTTTAGCTCGAAATACCGCTTCAGCGGTAGGAGAACGACAGATGTTGCCCATACAGACAAACAAGACTGAATTTATCTTTGTCATTAACGCCTCATCAATCAAAATAGCTTAACAATTATTGATTCAACCTTACCCGCAAAAAGCTGGCAAATCTAGGTGTTCCTTTCTGCGTTAATCCCGAATACTTGTAAGTCACCATCACCCCAACCTCTGGTGGATTGCGCCGCTCTTCTAACGTAAAACCGGTACCTATTTTAAAGCGGATCCCTTCTGGAGTTTCAACCAGTATTGACCCGAGTATTCCCTCAAATTGTCCTTTACCCGGTATATGGCTAATTACTGTCGCTTCAGCATCAAAAAATGGCTTAAATTTGATTAAGTCCTTGTTACGACCTGTAATGTAGAGCGAAGTTTGATGGTGCAGCATCAACCCCTCCCCACCGGCTTTGACGACTTGCGAAAACCAAGTATTTAGTTCATCTAAACTGCTGACTTGCTTTTGCTCAACAACTGATAAATAAGCAGATTTATTGGCTAACGTTTTAGCAAAATGTTGATAACGTCGCCCAAATGGCAATGTGCTCTCAGGAAAGTCGAACACCATGAACTTAACTGATTTCCAATCACTCTCCACCGTCTTCTTGCGCCTCACTAAACCTGACACCTGTTCAAAAGCACCTCTTCCCATCCATAACTCACCTTCTAATGGGTAGTTAGGAAAGTCCTGAGTAAACCAATTAGGAGCAGATATAAGCCTATTTGTACGGGTAAAGAGCTGCTTACCGTCCCAATAGCCTCTGACACCATCAAACTTTTCGCTCACAAGGTAGTCAGCAATATCTCCCTCTATTTTAGCGTTCGTCGCAAGTTGTTTTTGATGTTCTAAAGGCACCACACTGGGACCCGAAATACTTCGATAGCCTGTCGTATCAACTAATTGGAGGGTGGCTAAGGTGGGAGATGAATAAAGGAGAACTAAGAGAACGGCCAATAACCGATTAAGATACTTTTTCATTTTACGTTCCTTCGTATAATGTCATCAGATTAAATCCATTAACCTGAAAATGACTGAATAAAGATGAGTGTAGAACATGAACCAACCTATTTGAAATTGGTCTCATATTTTCACGGTGTTATACTCTTGCAAAAATTCACAGCTAAAAACAAAAACCAGTTAACAAAATCACTTTGGACCAATATGAAACCTGAAAACAACCACGGTATTAAGCGCGTATTTAGAGCGACTGGCTTTTCGATGCAGGGACTTAAGTCTGCTTGGACCCACGAAGCTGCATTCAGACAAGAGCTGGTACTGGCTTTTTTAATGCTACCTATCGCTCTTTTTGTCGATATAAGCACAGTAGAGCGCCTGCTATTGATCTTAACTCTGTTTATCGTTTTGATTGTTGAGCTGTTAAACTCAGCGGTAGAAGCGGTTGTCGACCGAATTGGTGATGAAATTCATGTGCTAAGTGGCCAAGCCAAAGATATCGCATCGGCAGCGGTCTTTATGAGTCTTGCTCTGTGCGCAATAACTTGGGCTGTCGTGCTCGGAACACGTTACCTTTAATTTACCCCCTACTTCCCCGTTTAAACCACAAAGCGACAAACCATACTGAGTACCAGCAAAATTTGCTCACTCAGTATGGCTTTAACCCTTACTCGCAACAATATCAATTTAGTTAACATTTTTTGATACAAATCATTCACAAACAGACACAGTCTGATACTATAGTACGACAGTTAAGATTCAAACCAATAGAATCAACAACTTATAAAAACTATAATAATAAAATAATGATTGGAGTCGCTTTAATGCTAAAAAAAATAGGCATTTCCGTATTAAGTCTATTAGCGACGTCACCTTGTTGGGCTCAAGATACAGACATCAGTTCACAAGACGACGACAGTAAGACTGTTATTCGGATCGGTGGGTTTTACTCGAACTCTAATTCAAGTATGGATGTCACCAATCCTATCTTAGGCAATGACTTTCAGATCGACTTTGAAGAAGATCTTAAACTTGAAAAGTCACAATTTTTGCCTTTTTTCGAAGCGTTTTATCATTTCAATGATAAACACATCGTCTATTTTGATTGGAAACAACTTCATCGCAACGCTGAAGTTCAGCAAATCACCAAACCATTTCAGGTTAACCTAGATGATCAAGTTTATGATATCCAGCTAGGCGCAAAAATTAAAACTACCCTCAATATCGATATTGCACGTATTGGTTACGGCTATAATTTTATGCAGGGGAATAACTACAATTTGGGCTTGTCACTTGGTCTTCACGCCATGTTTATTGAAACTGGCTTTGAGGGCAACATTGGCGCCTGTATCGATGGTGAAGCTTTTGATGGTTGTGGTGCAACCCCAACCAATAGAATGATAGAAGAGAGTGTCACCGCCCCGCTGCCTGATGTTGGACTGTATGGTGATTATGAGTTTTATCCCGGTTTTAAATTTACTGCCCATGCGCAATATTTTTATATCAAGCTAGACGATCTCAAAGGTGGATTAATCGATGTTCGCGCAGGAGTCGAAGCGGAGATAACCGAAAATTGGCATATGAGCGCAGCATTCAATTTTTATGAAGTTGATATCGATTATGCCCAAAAGGCCACTCAGGCGAATCTAGACGTTGCCAATTACAATCTTTATTACAGCTTTATCGGCCCAATGCTTTCTGTCAGTTACCATTTTTAAATCAAATGGATAAGCAGTTATCTCTTATCCATAGAAATAGTAACAGACGGAGATAGCCGCGATAATCCCCGCAAAGTCAGCCGTTAAACCGCAAACAAGTGCATGTCGGCCATTCTTAATCCCTACCGCACCGAAATAAACCGCCAGTACATAAAAGGTGGTTTCTGTACTTCCTTGAAAAACAGCTGCTAGGCGTCCAGCAAAAGAGTCCACGCCATGATGTTCCATGGTTTCTAACATCATGGCTCTCGCCCCTGAACCACTAAACGGTTTCATTATTGCCGTCGGTAAGGCGTCAACAAAACGCGTGTCTCCTCCCAGCACTGAAACAATCAAAGAGATGATATGCAAAAGATAATCTAACGCGCCAGAGGCACGTAATAATGCGATAGCCAATAACATAGCGAGCAAATACGGAATTAACTTAATCGATTGAGCAAACCCCTCTTTCGCACCCACGATAAACTCATCATACACAGCCACTTTGCGTAAACCTGCCACCAGAATAAAGCTGAACACTAACAGGAGTAATACACCGTTTCCCATCGTTGTCGACAAGGTGCCAATGGCTGTAGTGGTTAAGGTTCCCATGTAAAACACTAACGCCATTATCGAGCCAAAAATCACCGCCCCATAACCTAGCACCACGGCATTAAACAGTGAGATACGCTGAAATAGCGATACGATTGTCACCCCAGCCAAAGTCGAAGCGGTAGTTGCTAACAATATTGGTAAGAAGATATCAGCAGGAGCAGCTGCTCCTTGCTGCGCGCGGTAAAGAAACACCGTAACTGGCACGAGTGTGACAGATGAGGTATTAAGCACTAAAAAGAGAATTTGAGCGTTGGTAGCTACTGTTTTATCTGGGTTTAAGGTCTGCAGATCTTGCATCGCTTTTAACCCAAGAGGCGTGGCAGCATTATCGAGTCCAAGAATATTGGCGGTAAGGTTCATAGTGACACTGCCGTAAGCCGGATGCCCCTTAGGTACATCTGGCATTAACCGAGACAATAGAGGTTCAAACATTCTTGCAAAGAAGCCTACGACACCGGCTTTTTCACCGACTCGCATCAAGCCCATCCACAATGACAACACACCAATCAGGCCCAGTGCAATTTCAGCTGCAAGTTTTGAGCTATCAAACAACGCCTTTACTGATGTCGATAACACCTCAATATGACCATTGAAGAGTTGGATCGTGATAGCAAACATCGCTGTCACAAAGAAAAATAACCACACCCTATTTAACACATCATATCCTTTTATAACTCGTTAATTTACTGCAACTGATGAGAGCCGAGTATGTTTTGAGATCAAGAACTCTCCTGTTTGCAGCTCCTCATACGCTCACACTGTCATGCTATGTTATAATCGCGCAAAATAACATGCTGCTCGGTAACTGTTTCAGTCTTATGGTTCAATTAAATCAAGATTTTATCAATAGCATTGCTAAGGATATGCCCGCTCATCTGACGATGGATGATTTTATCCACTACAGCAGTCAGCCTCTTCGACCTTCTATTCGCGTTAATACGTTGAAGATCTCATCTAACGATTTTATCGACTTGATGAAACCTAAAGGATGGACACTCGATCCTATTCCTTGGTGCAGTGACGGCTTTTGGGTTAGCCTGGACAGTGAAATACAGCTGGGTAACACCATAGAACATATCCAAGGGCTATTTTATATTCAAGAGGCCAGCTCTATGCTGCCTCCAACTGCACTGTTTGATGATCTTGATGACACAACCGAATACACCATACTCGATATGGCCTCTGCCCCAGGTTCAAAAACGACGCAGATAGCCGCGTTAATGAAAAACTCTGGCCTGATCGTGGCGAATGAATACTCTTCAAGCCGAGTGAAAGTACTGCATGCAAACGTATTGCGCATGGGCGTCTCTAACACTGCCTTAACGCATTTCGATGCGCGTGTATTTGGCGAGTATCTCTTCAATCAATTCGATGCCATCTTACTCGATGCCCCCTGTAGCGGTGAAGGTACGATACGAAAAGACCCTCAAGCGCTAAAAAATTGGAGCCATGCGGAAAACGCCTCAATTATCGACACTCAAAAAGCGTTAATTGAATCAGCATTTCTTGCACTTAAAACAGGTGGAAGCTTAGTTTATTCAACCTGTGCTCTGAGCCGGGCTGAAAATCAGGAAGTGTGTGAGCACTTAATGTCATGCTTTCCCGATGCAGTTGAGTTTCAATCTTTAAGTCAGCTATTTCCTGATGCAGAGAAATCCTGCACCTCAGAGGGTTTCTTGCATGTTTGGCCACAAATTTATGATAGTGAAGGCTTCTTTGTCGCCAAAATTCGTAAAATTGCTGATATTGAACGCCAAAAACCCATGCCTAAACAGCAGAAAAACTTTCCGTTTGAGCCTGCTAGCACCAAAGTAAAAGTTGAGTTACAACGCTATTTTAAAGACACTTTCGATATCTCCCTCCCCCATGATGGGTTAGTCATGGTTCGAGATCTTGAATATTGGTTATTCCCTGCCAAAATGGCAGATTTAATCGGTAAAATGCGCTTCCAGCGTATTGGCATAAAACTAGCGGATGGATTAAAGAAAGGCTTTAAGGTACGTCATGAAGCAATTATGGCGCTAGCAAATGCCCTGACTCCTTATGAACTTACCTCATTACAGGCAACAGAGTATTTAATGGGTCGAGATATTCCGCTGCCCGATGGCGGCAAGCCTCAAGGCGAAGTGATCTTGACTTACCATGCTTGCGCTCTGGGTGTGGCAAAACATCTAGGCAAAAAATTGAAAAATAGCCTCCCAAGAGAACTGGTTCGCGACAGGATCATCAGTTCAGAAACGAAAGGTTAATGTAGAAATTGAACAATGGGGAAAATATTTAGTTACAAAGTCAAAGACTAAAAGTTCAGTAATCACGCGGAAAGTCAACGACATCGGCTACACTATTAGCCAGAGAGTAAATTCTCACCAGTAGCGCACGGCTCTTTAATCAGAGCCATTCCCCTAGACCCAAAACAATTGGAATAGTTTTGGGTCTTTTTTTATCTGAAGTTTAACGTCCGACCAATTTGGCTGCATCAGTAAACAAGTTAAAGAAGTTATTGCTGGTATATTCAGCCAACTCCTCATAACTCTCGCCTCTAAGCTCAGCAATAAACTCAGCGACATCTCTCACATAGGCTGGCTGATTTTCTTTACCTCGATGGGGCACTGGCGCTAAATAGGGAGAATCAGTTTCTACCAGCAGTCTATCTCTTGGTACTTTACGCATCACTGTTCTGAGTTCGCCCGCATTTTTAAATGTAGCGATACCCGATACTGAAATATAGAATCCTAAATCAATGGCAGCTTTTGCCATTTCCCAGCTTTCGGTAAAGCAGTGCAGTACGCCACCCACTTTATCTGCGTGGCCATTTTTTAAGAAATTTAACGTATCTTCACGTGCATCTCGAGTATGAATAATCAAGGGCTTGTTGACTTCAACCGCTAATTCAATCTGCTGCTCGAAACAGCTTTGTTGCAAAGCTTTAGTCTCATTTGCGTAAAAATAATCTAACCCAGTCTCACCTATTGCGACCACTTTTGGTTCTTTAACAAACTCGTTAAGCTCAAATCTGTTAAGTCCGTCTTGTACATCAAGCGGATGTACCCCGGCAGACAAAAAGACTTGATCAAACTCTGCCATTTTGTCACGCATGGAAACGAAGCCTTGTTGGCGCACATTAACGCAGAGGAAATAATCCACGCCACGGCTCTTGGCCTGGGCAATAATCTCTCTAAGACTTTGTTGATCGGGCGCAGCTTTTAAACGGTCGAGATGACAATGGGAATCGATGAGCACGTGATTATCCAGCAATGATGAGAAAAATAGAAAGAGGTGAAGGATACAAGTCTAGCAAGTGAAGGTCAAATGAGGATATGACTACATGGTGCAGGTTTGATCGCCGGAAGCCAGCTCCCGTGATAATAGGTTTTCAATATGATGTTTGTGCGTTTGAGCATCCGTCATTATCTTAACCCCAATCCCAGCCGGACGGCCGCCAGATGCACCGATAGGATTAATCCATACGACCGTGCCTTTAAAATCTAACTTAGTGGTTGATCCCGGCAATTGATAAGCGATGGTCAGCTCTTGACCGAGAAAATGACTTTCACTTGTCGCAATAAATAGACCCGCTGGTTGTATAAAGGGCATATATGCACGGTATAGATGATGCAAGGTGTCAAAATTTACAACGAGATCTACCATAAATCGATTATCTTTAAGTTAATTGTTTATATTCTAAGATAAACCCTTGAAAAAGCGCCAAAGAGTTCACGTTCGGCATAACACTGAGCTTGTGATAAGTGTTCATAACCTTAGCTGCCAGCTCTGAAACTTTCACTCTCAACAGGGCGTCTAACTGAGTTTGCTTGACTAATTTCTGCCTTAAAATTAAATACAAAACTTTAATTGCATCAGAAACTTGATTGTCGTTTATATTCATTAAATTAGCACACAGGTGACCGGAGGACAAACTTTGAGTCCAGTCTTTTCTCAACTGAAGTAAGTGTTCATAGCGTTGATCCTGCAGGGCGCTTGCCAATTCTAATGGGCCCCCCATCACGGGTAAACACCAAGTCACATCAGCACCGGATTCATGTCCTTGGCTTAACCAAGCTTTAATTTCATCAATACTAGGAGACTGAAAATGGACCCGTTGGCAACGACTGTTAATGGTAGCCATGAGTCTCGATGGGGTATTTGACTGCAGCAGCAACAAGGTATCCTTACCTGGCTCTTCGAGTGTTTTAAGCAGCGCATTAGCCGCAGCAAGATTCAGTTTTTCACACAGACTAATCACTGCGACTCGGCGTCCACCTTGCTGTGACGTGGAGGTCAGCTTTTGACAAAGCTCTCTGATCTGATCAACCTTTATCTGATTGCCATCGGCTACAACATGATAAAGATCAGGATGAGTATTTGCTTCAACCAGCTGACACCCTTTACAAAATCCACAGGCGCCATCTTGCGTAAGGGTATGGCACAATGCAGCCTTCGCCATTGCTAACGTCAATGGCTCTCCGCCATAGCCCGCATGCACGCCAATCAGATAAGCGTGCCCTACGTGCTGAGATTTAAGTTGTGTACAAAAATCATGAACCACAGGTTTAAGCCAAGGAATATCCTGCATTACCAATCCTGTTCCTGTAAAAGTGCCAGAATATCCTTGTGAACCTCAGCCATACTTTGACCTGCATCGATTACCTTAATAGACTCATCTTGCTGAGCATAGGATAAGAAAGTTTGTCTCGCACGCTCAAAAAACTGGATCTCCTCCACCTCTATTCTGTCTAACGCACCACGATTAGCAGCGCGAGTAAGCCCGAGTGTAGGATCAATATCCAGATAAAGCGTCAAATCAGGTTTAAAATCCCCCAGGGTCGCGCGACTCACTGATTCAACTAAAGGCATTAAGCCTCTGCCTCCACCTTGATATGCCAAAGATGAGAGATTATGTCTGTCACCGAGCACCCATTCACCTCGACTCAGTGCAGGTTTTATTACATTAGCCACCAATTGCGCCCTTGCGGCATAAAATAGTAGGCATTCAGCTTCATCACACAATGGATCGGTATCGTCGGCTATTTTGACGAGATCTCGAATACGTTCAGCCAGCGGCGTGCCACCCGGCTCACGAGTGCATATAGGCACCACGCCAGTATGCTTTTCAATAAAGTCTCGAACTAATGAAATGGCGCTCGACTTGCCTGCACCTTCTAAACCTTCAATGACTATAAATTTGCTATCAACTTGCTTGTTCATCGATTTCTCTGATATTTGTTCACGGCACGATTGTGCTCGACTAATGTTTTGGAAAAAATGTGGCTACCGTCATTTTTCGAAACAAAATAAAGATATTGCACATCTGCAGGATGCGCTGCGGCTAATAAAGCAGCACCACTGGGAGCAGCAATCGGCGTTGGCGTGAGCCCATTTATTCTATAAGTGTTAAATGGCGTTTTTTCTCTAAGCGCCTTGTAGGTAATATCCCCTTTATATGAATCCCCCATCCCGTAAATAACAGTGGGATCGGTTTGCAAACGCATTCTTTTATTAAGGCGATTCATAAACACTGCCGAGATCCAGGGACGTTCACTGGCTTTACCCGTCTCTTTTTCGATAATAGAGGCCATGATCAGTAATTCATAGGGAGACTTAAGTGGCAGATTATCTGCACGATTCGCCCAAGCCGCTTCAAGCTCTTGCTGCATTTTCTTGTAGCTTTGCGTCACGAGTAATTTGATATTATCACCGGCCTGATAATGATACGTATCCGGATAAAACTTCCCCTCAGGCAAACCTGAATCATCACCTTGCTCAATTAACACCGCATTAAACACATCGGCAGAGAATTTACTGTGCGGAAGGGTTTTAAGTGTTGCATTCCACTCTTTAATGCTTTGACCTTCAACTAATGTCACCGCAAAAACCTTCTCTTTACCTTGAGTAAGCTTTTCCAGTAAACCAGCCACTGTTTCACCTGGAACGACTTCATAAAGACCAGTGCGGATCTTAGCCAACTCCGGATAGATCTTTACTAGAATCTTTAATTTCCAACCATCGGTAATTAACTGCCTCTGCTCTAGTAAGCTAATTAATTGGTAAAAAGAGGTTCCTCTTTTCAGTTCAAGATCTTGAGTTTGTTCAAGCTTCAATGTCGACTGGCTGAATTCAGTCACTGCATTGTAAGTCCATAAACTGACACCTGCAGCGAGCGTTAACAGAGTAAAGAGAGTGACGGTAAACGTTATAATTAATTTTTTCATAAGCTAAGGTGTAAAATTTGTCTCAATGTGTCTGAAAAAGACGATTTGGAATAGGAAAGGCTATCGATGTGGTTTATATCCACGAGACCAAGCAAACTATTGGTTATAAAGCAGTGCTCAAACTGAGCTAAATCATTATGGTTTATCGGTTTAATATCAAGATTGTAACCTAAATCAATCAGGGCATAGATCACTTGCTCTCTCATCATCCCTGCAACCCCGCTGTGGCTGATAGCAGGTGTGAACACCGTTTTTCCTTTAATAAAAAACAAGTTCGCCATCGATGACTCAATAACACAACCTTCTGCATCAAGCACCAGCCAATCATCAAACCCTGTTGGTATTTCAACTGATTTGATCAGTACTTGCTCAAGACGATTAAGGTGTTTTATGCCAGCAAGCCTAGGCTGCTTTGCTAACAAGATGTCACTTAAAGCAAGTGAAATGCCCTCTTTCTGCCACAGGCCATAATGCTGCGGTAAATCTGATAGAGAGACCACTTCATTGACTAAACAAGGATTGGGCGCCGCATAACCGCGGCCACCAACACCACGACTGAGCAATAACTTAACGCACCCATCGCTTTTTGATGATGCTAATTGCTGCAGTTGATTCGTTAATGATTCTGACACTTGCCAAATAAAGCCTAGTCGCTGCGCACCTTGGGCTAATCTAGCAAGATGAGCTGATAAAAACTGCACTTCGCCATTTACGATCCGCATGGTGGCAAACAAACCATCGCCATATGCAAGACCCCGATCAAGAGCATCTATCTCTTTGACGGCAACACCATTAACCCAGACTTGTGTCATTAACTCTCAAGTTCCTTATCCATCGGCACTCTTATTACACCTACCACAATATAATCTTGCCATCATCTAAACACGCTTCAATTTCCGTATCGGTTAAACGCATTGTCCGTACTCTCCTGAGTTTATTCGAACTAAGTGACTGTCTATTTACTTAATCATTAAGAAAATAGACAGCACTAAATCTAAGTTACTTTAACCTAGATTACTTAGCTAACAGATGCTGGATTCGTGTTTTTAAAATATCAGTCGCGATGCGGTTTTTACCACCGCGAGGGACGATGATATCTGCATATTGCTTTGAAGGATCAATAAACTGAAGGAACATAGGACGTACCGTTTCAGTGTATTGCGCCATAACAGACTCCATAGTACGGCCACGTTCTGCCACATCACGCGATAGTCTGCGCATAAAGCAGATATCTAACGGTGTATCCATAAATACACTTGCATCCATCAACCCCCTAAGAGCTGGATCGGTCAACAACAAGATACCCTCTAAGATGATCACTTTCTTAGGCGTCATCTTAATGGTGTCTGTCATACGCGTGTGTTCGTTATAGCTATAAGTGGGTATCTCTACAGCCTCACCTGTTTTAAGTGCCCGAAGATGTTGGCATAACAACTCATGATCTAACGCTTTAGGGTGATCATAGTTGGTCAACACTCGCTCTTCCATCGACAGATGGCCTTGATCTCTGTAATAGGCATCTTCGGCGATAACACCAATCTGATCAGTACCTAGATCACGGCACAACTCCTCGAATATCGTCTTTGCAATTAAACTTTTACCTGATGCAGAAGCACCCGCGATACCGATAATGACACATTGAGAGTTCATGCTGATGTTACCTTATTCTTCATCTGAAATACTAATTGATACACTGGATTGTACTTGTGTTAATGCGAGTTGCGCACCTACTTTTCTCGCAATTTCACGATAAAGAGCGGCAACTTCACTGTCTGGTGAAGCAACAACGGTAGGAATACCTTTGTCGACATCTTCACGAATATTGAGTTTCAGCGGTAATTCGCCTAATAGCGGAACGTGATAACGCTCAGCCATTTTGCTACCACCATGGCTACCAAATGGATGTTCTTTATGTCCACATTCGCTGCACATATGAAAACTCATGTTTTCAACGATGCCTAACACCGGAATATTGACCTTTTGGAACATGCTAATGCCTTTCTTGGCATCGGCAAGGGCGATATCTTGAGGAGTAGTCACCACGATAGCACCTGTCACTGGCACTTTTTGAGATAAGGTCAACTGAATATCACCGGTTCCCGGTGGCATATCAATGACTAAATAATCAAGATCAGGCCACAATGTCTCATTTAACAGTTGAGCCAAAGCACCAGCTGCCATAGGACCACGCCATACAGCGGCTTCATCATCGGCTAACATAAAACCAATAGATTGAGCCGAGATACCGTGAGCCGTTGCCGCAGACATCATTTTACCATCTGCAGATACAGGTTTAAAATCTGTCACGCCTAGCATAATAGGAATAGATGGGCCGTAGATGTCCGCATCCAAAATGCCCACTTGAGCCCCTTCAGCTGCTAACGCAAGCGCTAAGTTGACTGCAGTCGTTGATTTACCCACACCACCTTTACCAGAGGCAACAGCAATCACTTGCTTGACGTTGGCCAAAGGCTTAACACTGCCAATTGCAGAGAAACTAGCAGGCTGAAAATCAATTTCACATTCGACTTCATCAATCGCATCAAGTACGGCAAGTTTTTTGGTTATTGCCATCACAGTGTCACGATATTGCGTCATACAGGGATAGGGGTAACAGAGTCCTAATTGGAGACGTTTACCATCGATTGATAATTTAGTTACGCAACCAGCACTGACTAATCCTTGTGCTAAATACGGATCTTGATACGCGTCCAAAATGGCCAAAACAGGGCCGAGAAGCTCGTCACTAAGACGATAATTCTGAGAAGCTGAAGACAAAGGTGCAACCCCCTACAAATAATTTGCTCGATTGTATCAGAAAAAGCCAATAATATTCGCGTACATTTAGCTCACTTAGCGCATGTTTTGATGAAACTCTTACGGGGATCGGTTAGTATCTACGCCAATCTTTTTGGGCACCTAACTGATTTTGAGACAAGATGGCAAATTCACAACGTAAAATCTTAGTGACAAGCGCACTTCCATACGCAAACGGACCTATCCACTTAGGCCATATGCTGGAATATATTCAAACTGATATTTGGTCACGATTCCAAAAGCTTCGTGGACATGAATGTCACTATATCTGTGCAGATGATGCCCATGGCACACCGATCATGTTGAAAGCTCAACAGATGGGTATTGAGCCTGAAGAGATGATTGCTCAAGTGAACAAAGAGCATCAGCAGGATTTTGCTGATTTCAATATTCAGTTTGACAACTTCCACAGCACACACAGTGTTGAGAACCGCGAACTTTCGAGTGAAATTTACCTCAAGTTACGTGATGCTGGTTACATTAAGACTCGCACCATCTCGCAGCTATTTGATCCAGAAAAGTCGATGTTTCTTCCTGATCGCTTCGTCAAAGGCACTTGCCCTAAATGTAAGAGTGAAGATCAGTACGGCGATAACTGCGACAACTGTGGTGCAACCTATAATCCTACGGATCTGATCAACCCTAAATCAGCCGTATCGGGCGCAACGCCAGTCATGAAGGACTCAGAGCATTTCTTCTTCGACCTGCCAGCATTTGAAACCATGCTCAATGAATGGACTCGCTCTGGTGCCATTCAAGAAGAGATCGCGAATAAACTTGGCGAATGGTTTGACCAAGGCCTGCAACAGTGGGACATCAGTCGTGATGCACCTTACTTCGGTTTTGAGATCCCTGACGCGCCAGGTAAATACTTCTACGTGTGGCTAGATGCGCCTATCGGTTACATGGGGTCATTTAAAAACCTATGTGATAGACGTGAAGATCTTAATTTTGATGATTTCTGGGCTAAAGACTCAACCGCTGAGGTGTATCACTTCATCGGTAAAGATATCGTTAACTTCCACAGTTTATTCTGGCCAGCCATGCTTGAAGGTGCTGGTTACCGTAAGCCGACAAGTGTTTACGCTCACGGTTATGTGACGGTTAACGGCGCTAAAATGTCAAAGTCAAAAGGAACGTTTATCAAGGCGCGTACATACCTTGATAATCTGGATCCTGAATATTTGCGTTATTACTATGCCGCGAAGCTAAGTAATCGTATTGACGATCTCGATCTTAACCTTGAAGATTTTGCTCAACGCGTGAATTCAGATCTCGTCGGAAAATTGGTTAACCTAGCGTCACGTACTGCAGGCTTTATCAGCAAGCGTTTCAATGGCAAGCTAGCTAAAGTTGCCGATACCACTCTTGAACAGACATTCTTAGGCAAGCAAACGCTGATCGCCGAGTTATATGAAAATCGTGAGTTTGGTAAAGCGATGCGTGAAATCATGGCGCTTGCCGATCTCGCTAACGCCTATGTTGCTGACGCTGCGCCATGGCAATTAATCAAAGATGAAGCTAAGCAAGAGGAAGCGCATCAGGTTTGCTCGAATGCCCTTAACTTGTTCCGCATCTTGGTGACTTACCTGAAGCCAGTGCTGCCAAAGCTTGCTGATGATGTTGAAGCCTTCTTACAATTCCCACTGACGTGGGACAACTTGAATGCCGATCTTGCTGGTCACGAAATTGCCAAGTTCAAAGCCTTGATGCAACGTGTCGATATGAAAAATATCGAAGCGATCATCGAAGCCTCGAAAGACAACTTACTTGCCACCACTGATACCAATCAAGTTGACGGTAAGAAAGCGGCGAAAGCTGACAGTGTATCAGCCCAAATAGATACACCGATTGATACTCGTAGCCCACTTGAAAGCGATCCTATCTCAGCAGAGATAAGCTTTGAAGACTTCGCAAAAATCGATCTTCGTATTGCGCGTATCGCAAAAGCTGAACATGTACCCGAAGCCAACAAGCTGCTTAAACTTCAGCTTGATTTAGGCGGCGAGACCAAGCAGGTTTTTGCTGGCATCAAGTCTGCTTATGCTCCTGAAGATCTAGAAGGCAAACTAACCGTCATGGTGGCAAATCTTGCACCACGTAAGATGCGTTTTGGTATGTCAGAAGGCATGGTACTTGCTGCTGGACCTGGTAATAAAGATCTATGGATCTTAGAGCCACATGAAGGTG
This sequence comes from Shewanella hanedai, assembly GCF_007197645.1. Classification (GTDB taxonomy): domain Bacteria; phylum Pseudomonadota; class Gammaproteobacteria; order Enterobacterales; family Shewanellaceae; genus Shewanella; species Shewanella hanedai. Next base: position 36,603 of record NZ_VKGK01000005.1, on the reverse strand, counting down.
CACAACCTGGTATGCGAGTGAAGTAATCCACTTCGCTATCAGACAATAAAAAGGCCGCATTCAGCGGCCTTTTTATTGTCTGTCATCTGGGTTAAACATTATCTAAAAATGCGTCCACCTGTTTTTGACCGCTTAATTCGATGATATTGATGCCTCTAAGTTCATCAGATGCTAGTAAGTTAACGTATCGAGCACGCTTGGTATGAAAGGTTTTTAACACCCAAAAGATAATTGACTCACGGCTAAAAAAGCTATGCCTGAATGTTTCAATATTTCCTGCAAACAAGGGTTTCTTAGTCGATGAGCGATGGATTGAGCGAGTCACTGCACGGTACAGCACAAGCGGGAAAGAGTGATTCAACCAAATAATGGTGGTTGCACGCGGCCAAAATATATCCCGCGCTACAGAGTAATTGCCATCGATAACCCAACGCTCAGCTGCACTCGCTTTATCCACTAACGCTCTAAACTCTGGATCTGGACGTTCCACCCAATCAGGCAACCAATGCAATTGATCCAACTCTATATGTGCCATCGCCAATTTGTCAGCTAGCTGCTTCGCAAAGGTTGATTTTCCGCTGCAGCTTGAACCTATAATCACTACACGTTTCATCGGCTGACCTAATCTTGTTATTCATATAAAACTCGATGTTGATGAGTCACAAGAAAGAAAAAAGACTTAGTTATCTCTTTTTGGGACTCCACCTTTTATCCAAGCTGCGGTTCCATAAAGCGGCACAGTCGATAACGCATGCTTATGGCTACCGTTGGTCTCTTTGGTCGAGTAAGAAAGATAGAGTAAAGTTTGATTGTCAGCATCATAAATACGGCGCACTTTTAACGTTTTAAATAGCACACTCAGTGACTGTTTAAAGACAATCTCGCCATTTTTACTTTTATCAATGTTCGCTATTTCAGCGGCGGTAATAGGCCCTGTTTGACGACAAGAGATACTCATATCAGAAGGATCAGCCAAACTTAAGTTAGCTTCAATGCGACTAATGTGACAGGTCACCCCTGGGATTTTAGGATCATGCTTAGCATCGATAATCACATCTTTGGTGGTGAACATGCCTAGGCTTATTTTGCCGACATCATCTCCACCGCAAGCACTAAGGCCCAATAACACTGAAACGGCTAGCGACAACTTTGTGACTGATTTAAGACCTTTCATCTTCATCCTTAATAAAGTGCTGAGTTAACTCGAAAGTTATCGAGCTAACATACTGTTCAAAATAAGGTTAAGCAAACACCTTTTGTGCCCAACGCGTTAATCCTGCCGTGACACTACCAAAGTGATCGCCAACGACAATAGGCGTTTCGGGATGCATAGCGGCAATCCTATCATATATGGCTGGGCTTCTTGCTGTGCCGCCAGTGACATAGATAACATCAGGCATGACTCCCGCCATTTCCAGTGCTTGTTTCATCAAAGCTTCTATTTTGGCACTCGGCAGTTCAATCGCCTCTTTAAAGAGCGCTTGGGTCACTTCGGCATCAAGATTTGGACAAACATAATCCAGGTTTGTCGTTACAGTATCTGTATCAGACAAGCTGATTTTGACCTGTTCAGCACTGCGGACAATACGGTAACCCAACTGCTCTTTCTGCACTTTCAACAGACGTTTGAGTAACTCAGGGCGCTTCGCCTCTTTAATTAATTCTTCGATAGTTTTACGAGAGTTCAGTGACGAAAAATCACGTTGTGCACTAATATCATTCACCGCCACCGCATTCCAGAAAGGTTTACTCGGAACAGGTAATCCATTGGTCATATGACAACCTAGACCTAGATGTGACATAAATGCCTTCATCGATAAGGCAATATCAAGATCGTTTCCACCAACTCGTTGGCCGCTGTGACCGAGAAAATCTTGGCTTCGTTCCTTCGATTCCATATGAGATGGCCCCATCTTAACCACAGAGCAATCCGTTGTACCACCGCCTACATCGACCACCAGCACAATCTTGTCTTCAGTCAAGCTGGCTTCAAAATCCATACCAGCAGCTAACGGTTCGAATAGAAAATCGACATCGGTAAAGCCTGCACGTTTGGCAGCAAGTCGCAATATCGTTTCAGCCTGCTGATTACTCTCTTCACCGCCTATCCCTTGGAAATTGACCGGACGACCAATCACAGCATGTGTGATAGCGCCTTTACTGTTTAACCCCTCAAGGGACTCTGCCTGCTGCTTGATATACAACATCATCATGGTGACAATGTCTTCAAACAGGGCAATCTGCTCAGTTCTAAGTCCTGTCGCCCCTAAAAAAGATTTAGGTGAACGGACATAAAAGCCCTCTTCAGGCATCTCTAAATACGCGTTAACCGCACGTTCACCCACAAAAACAGCCTGTTCATTTGGCTCTAAATCTAATTCCCGGCGGGCATTACGCGCACGAGTGAGTTGTCCTGCACGCGCTTTCGCATAATCTGCTTTAAGCGCAGTTGGCATCTGTTGATACACAGCCTCAGCAATCAACTCCCTGTCTAAGGCATAGAGAGTTGACGTTAAATAGTTAGATCCAGCTGCCAAAGGCAGTAACCTCACACCACTTTCTTCCATAACGCCAATGGCGCAATTTGCACTACCATAATCAAAACCAACAAACATTAAAGTGCCTCAAAGTGAAATTGCCAAATAAAAAGTCGTGCAAAATAGCACACATTGAAATGAGTAAACAGAGTAATACAAATCTATATGAGAAACAGGCTAATTTCACTGTTCAGATGTACAAAATGACGACAGGATAAAATGAAAATAGAGGAAAAGAGGCAGATAGAGGTGAATCAATCAACAAAAGAACAAATGCCTATTGGTTAGTCATCAACATTTAGGCGACGGCTTGTTCTTTCATCAGTTAACGTTTTTAATCCAATTTACTTTTAGAAGACAAATCGGTTCACAAAAAATAGGACCCACATTGTTACTAACTGATCTCTATCGCAGGATCTTGAGCATCGACAATACTGCCCTCCCCAATGAATATTTTTGTGATTTCTCCCGCAATAGGCGCTTCATGAGGGACTTCGGTTTTCATCACCTCAAGAATAAAGAGTACATCTCCCGCCTCTACTTTATCCCCCACTTCCACCAGCACTTTCCACACACTGCCAGGGATTTTAACTTCAACTTGCTCAGCCATTACTTATCTCCTCAAATTTATAGACTTGCAATTATACTGATCGTTTTATTTAATAAGGGTTAAACTGCTCATTTGGCACTTCTTATCTAATACTCGACGTAAATCTTGTGCTTCTTCGACACTCACCTGTTTAAACTGATATCGATCGCCCGGCCTCGATTGGGCAAGCTTCCAAAATGCCGCAGAAATTACGGTATAAGGATTAATAAACCCGCCCATACTTGGACCATCACTCACTAAAATAATCGGTGTTTGACCTGCAAGATTGATTGCCCCTAAAGGGTAACCGTGATCAATGATATTGGACGGTTCACTACCATGCTCAGGGGCTTTGTTGTGTGCCTTGTCCGTAAAAGTCCAATCAGGTCCATCTAACCGAAAACCAGTGCGATCGCTTTTAGCTGAAAGCACCCATTCACTGTCTAAAAACCGTTGCTGACCCGCTTGATCAATCCAATCATCATTAGGGCCTGCAACCACCTCTATTTCCCATGTTTTATTTTTCGATAGCTCAGGCATACATTCTGGCTTAACCCGACGAGAGATCACCTCTACTTTGTCAGCTAAAGGCAAAACCTCTCCATCTTTAATTGCATGACCGGTCACACCACCGACTCCGGCTTTAGTGAACGTAGACTGAGATCCTAACCAAGGCTTACTGTCTATTCCCCCTGAAATGGCGATATAGCTGCGCGCACCACTAGAGGCAAAAGGCAAAGTGAGTACATCCCCAGACTTCACTTGAATGCTTTGCCACATCGCCACCGCCACACCATTAACTGACGGAGACATATTGGCTCCCGTCACAGCGATAACCCTGTCATCAGTAAACTTTAAGCTTGGTCCTATCAATTGACACTCTAATCCAGCCGCGCCAGCGGCATTTCCAACCAATAAATTGGCTAGCCTAAATGACCAGGAGTCCATCGGACCCGATTGTGGAAACCCTTGGTTCCAAAAACCAATTCGACCAGGATAATCTTGAATAGACGTTTCTAAACCACCTTTTATAACTTCAATCATCATTCGCCCCTAGAATCGCTTATCTGTATCGATGGAGTTCAACCAATTTTTATACTGACTCACAGAAAATTTTTGATAATCCACCACGTTGTACACATAACTTTTATCAGCCACTCTTTTCTCTGTATCAATAAACTCTTGTTCACTAATAGGCACAAATTTGACTCTGTCTCCTGGTTTAAATAAACAGATATTCTGTTCAAACTCAGGGAAACTAGCTTGTGTGTCCCAAATAGGCACTGGTGTTCGTCCAAATATTTGATAGCCGCCAGGGGTTGAAACAGGATAAATGGCAGTCGACGCCCCTCCCATTCCTACCGCTCCTTTGGGTGTCCACGTTCGTGGAGGGTTGTACTTCGGTGCCGTTAAGCGACATCTTGGATCCAGAGGCATCATAAAGGGCAATCCAGGCCAGAAACCTAACGAGGCCACCCAATATTCAGTGCCCGAATGGACCCTCACCAGTTCATCCACACCACTGAGGCCATTTAACTCTGCAACCAACTCTGGGTCTGACTGCTTGTCATGAATCTTTTCTTGGTAGTCTTCAACACACTCTCGAGTCCAAGGGTCTAAATAACAGCATGGTAAATAAAACAGTCGACTGGGCAGTTCAATGTCTTCAATAGAGCCGAGTCCATTAATCAGTGTTGACAACTCTCTGACCAAATCGTGATAGCCAATTAAATCAGGATCGTAATGCACTAGAATTGAAGCGAATGCCGGCGCCGTTTCAATGACCCCTTTTATAGCTGATTGCTTGATCACAGCGCCTAAACCTTGGCCGAGGAAATTCAGCTCTAAATTCATTTCATTGCCAAATTCCACAAGAATGTAGCGATCTCCTCCAGGAGAAAATTTTGCTTCTGGGTATATCATCTTCATCTCCTAAATAAGATCATTTAAATGTTCATCGACAAAGTGAGTTGAAATCATGCCATCAATAAACTGAGGGTGTTTTAATGTCGCTTGTAAAAAAGCAATATTGTTTTTAACTCCCTTAACCTTAGATTGATTAAGCAGATCCATCATTTGCGTAATGGCTTGAGTACGATCCTGTCCCCAGACAACCAATTTCGCTAACATAGGGTCATAATGAATCGTAACGCTATCACCGACTCTATAACCGGTATCAATGCGGGCATTTTCATTCGCGCCAATCGTAAATTCAGTCAGCTCACCTGGTGAGGGAATAAAATGAAAACTGGGGTCCTCGGCATATAAGCGACATTCAATTGCAGCCCCGGATGTCATAATCTCACCTTGTTCGATAACGGCTTGTGTTCCCTCAGATTGACTGATTTGCATTTTGACCAAATCACGGCCTGTCACCATCTCAGTCACAGGGTGTTCGACTTGAATACGAGTATTCATCTCTAAGAAGTAAAAGTTCTGTGTATCCGCATCCAGTACAAATTCAACGGTACCTGCTCCTTGGTAATTTTGATGCTGAGCTAAACTCACCGCCGCGATGGCCATTTTAGCGACAACATCAGCAGCTAGATTCGGGGCGGGTGACTCTTCGATAATTTTTTGAAACCGCCTCTGAATACTGCATTCTCGTTCATGTAGATGAATTGCTTTGCCATTACCAAAACCGAATATCTGAATTTCTATATGCCTTGCATTCGCTACATAGCGTTCAAGGTACAGGGTACCGTCGCCGAATGCTTGCTCTGCTAAATTAGCCGTTGATTCGACTACCGCAGTTAACTTGGTAGGATCAGTGACTAACTTCATGCCAATCCCTCCCCCACCCGCTGTGGCTTTGACGAGTAACGGAAAGCCAATTTCACTCGCAAGCCCAAGTAAATCCGGTTCATCATCAATGGTAAACCTATCGGTACCTGGCAACACCGGAACATTCGCCGCTTTGGCAATCTGACGTGCACTGTCCTTATCACCCATTTCATCAATACAATCAGGACTAGGGCCAATCCACAACATGTTCTCGCTAACCACTCTACGAGCAAAGTCACTGTTTTCGGCTAAAAAGCCATAACCAGGGTGAATCCCATCAACATTTGCAGACAATGCCACATCCAATATCGTTTGTTGATGCAGGTAACTCTCTTTGGGCGATGCTGGTCCAACACAGAAAGATTCATCAGCAAGTTCACAATGCAAAGACCCAAGATCAGCCTCTGAATATATTGCAACGGTCGATATGCCCATGGACTTGGCCGCGCGTATGACTCGACACGCAATTTCACCGCGGCTAGCCACAAGTAATTTTTTTATTTTAGTTTTCATAAGACGCTCTTATTATGTTGATAGTTGTTAACTGTCTGACTAACGGCCAGTCCAATCTCTTTCGCATTTGGGGTATCAGAATGAATGCAAATACTCTGTACGGTGACCGGAATGACAACGCCATTAATTGAGCTGACGGTTCCATCATGTAACACCCGTTCCATCTTCTCCCTTACTTGCTCTGGGTCGATATGATGGTGTTCTCGAGTAATGATTAATTGACCTTTATCGCCATAATCAAGATCAGCATAAAACTCAGCGACAAACTCAACCTCATGCTGTCGGCAAGCTCGTTCTAAAACCGTGCCTGACATGCCATAAACGGGTACCTTAAATTTTAGTGCGACATCACACAGCACATTCGCTGTATCTTCATCAACAGCTGCGCGGCCATATAAGGCACCGTGGGGTTTGATGTGGTTTAAGGGCATGTTTAATGTTTCTAAAAACCCTTTTAACGCCCCTATCTGATAAATGAGATCTGAGCGTAACTCCTCACAACTCAACTCAATGAAACGACGCCCAAAACCTTGCTTATCAGGATAAGAGGGGTGTGCACCAACCTTAACGCCATATTGTTGAGCCAACAAAACCGTTTTATGCATAATCACAGGATCTGATGCATGAAAACCACAAGCGACATTAGCAGCAGTAATAAAGCCCATTAACTCTTCATCATTGGCGAGCTTATACAATCCATAGCCTTCACCCATGTCGCAATTAATTTCAACAGTCATCATCATTTCCCCATTCTTTGTCTAAATTGATCTGCAAGTACGGCAATAATTAACAGCACGCCAATGACGACAGTTTGAAAATATGATCCAACCTTGGCCAAGTTCATGCCGTTTTGAATCAAACCGATAAATAAAGCGCCCATCACCACACTGGGAAGTCGCCCTACACCACCACGTAGTGACACTCCTGCAATGACACACGCTGCAATGGATTCAAGCGGCAAGGAGGCACCAATATTGGCTTCACCTGTTTCTAAACGCGCTGTTAATAACAACCCACTAATGGCTGCTAATAATGCACACAGAACATAGGTGCTAAATAACACTAACTTGGTATTGATACCTGAGAGCCTTGCCGCTTTAACATTGCCACCGACAGCGTAAAAGTAGCGACCACCCACGGTATAATTTAGAAAGAACCATAAGAAGACAGCGATAGCTAATGTGATAACAACAGGCGTAGGCACACCGAGTATTTGACCAAAACCAAACAGATCACTAAAGCTTTCTGGCATACCATAAACCGGAGTACCTCCTGTCAAATATAAGGCAAAACCTAGGCCTATCGAGGACATCCCTAAGGTCATCATGAACGGAGACACTCGGCCATACGCCACTCCAAGTCCATTAATCACACCAATAGACATCCCTGCGAGCAACCCTGCAACTGAGCCAACAAAAATGGCCAGTTCGACTTGTCCAGGCCAATGCAAGTTAGCCCAAGCCATCACCATTGCAGCGATAACCGATGTCAGCGCAATAATAACGCCAACGGACAAGTCAAAACCTCCGGTGAGCAAAGCAAACATTTGTCCCATTGCAACCAAGATTAAATAAGTTGATTGCCTTGCTACATTGAGCAAATTATCTGTGGTTAAGAAATTTCCAGATAGTAAGGTAAATGTCACGACTGCTATTAATAACAAAAATGGCAAAACACCTAACCGATAAAATATATTGCTAATGACTTTCATCGCCCGATTTATTCCTCCTGAACTCATATGGCGAATGTTGTTTTGTATGTTAGACATCATGCTGCCTCCCCCTTAGCAAAAAAATGGCTAAGAACGCTCTGCTCGTTAATCTGTTCTTTTTCTAAATGCACCGCGATTTGTCCTTCACAGAACACGTAGGCTCTATGTGTTAAATGTATTATTTCAGGAAGATCTGACGAAATAAGTAAAATGGCAGCTCCCTGTTGGCAAAGTTCAGCAATGAATTGGTAGATCACTTTACGAGTTGCCACGTCGACACCGACCGTGGGCTCATCGAAAATAAACACCTCAAATTGTCGAGAAAGAGCCTTAGCTAGCAAGACTTTCTGCTGGTTCCCACCACTTAAACTGTTAACTAGATGATGAGAATCATCTGCTTTAATCCGCAACCTTTTCATTAACGTATTGATGCGCTGTCGTTCATTACCTCCTTTTAGTACATAGCTATAATCAAAACTAAACTCATTCGTTTTTAAGGCGCTTAACGTCAAGTTATGACCAATACTGGCATCAATGACTAAACCTGAATCATGGCGATCCGGGGAGCAGTAATACAACCCCGCCTCAATCAAGGTACTCGGAGTCGCAACAGAAATATCTTTAGCACAAACCTTGATTTGACCTTGGGTTTTAGGGGCTAACCCATAACAGACTTGAGCAAACTCAGACTTACCTGAACCAATAAGTCCAGCCAAGCCCACTATTTCCCCCTGCTTGACATGTAAACTGATGTCATCGATCCCAAGCTCCGAAGATAGATTGCTCACTTCAAACATGATGTTTCCAGCAGTAGACTCAACATTAGGAAATACATCTGATGCCGACCCTCCAGTCATCATCTCGACTAAGCTATCTTCATCAAGATCACAGGTATTTAAACGCCCAATTAACAAGCCATCTCTTAGCACTGTCACTCGATCGGAGATTTGGCGAATCTCAGCCATCCGGTGAGTAATATAGATAATGCCAACCCCTTGGGACTTAAGCTTGTTCACTAATCGAAATAACTGCTCCGTTTCATGCTCTGTTAACGACGCGGTAGGTTCGTCCAAAATAAGCACCGAGACATTGGCACAAAATGCTTTTGCAATTTCCACCATCTGTTGGCCTGCACGAGGTAACTCACCCACTATTTGATCAGCGGTTAAATCGAACTCCAACTCATTAAGGACTGCATTGGCTTTATCATTCATTGCTGCTTTATCTAGCACATAACCACTTGATAACTCATGACCAAGAAACATGTTGTCTGCAACCGTTAATTGCGGAACTAAAGAGAACTCTTGGAATACTGCACATATCCCCAATAACCTCGCCTCTTTTACTGATGAGAAAGCCACATTCTTGCCATCGTAATTAATCTGACCTGAACTCGGTTTATTCGCACCGGCGATTAATGAAATTAGAGTTGATTTCCCCGCACCATTCTCACCAAACAATACATGCACTTCACCTCGTTCTAGCTCAAAATCGATAGGATGAAGAGCCGTGTTTTGTCCGTACTTCTTGCCTACTTTCGATAATGACATAATGATGTCATTATCGTCGTTCAACTCTGAATTCATGATTGACTCCCCTTTTAATCGAGATTAAAAGTAGGTTTGAAGTTCATCGGCGCTAATGCACCGTCACGGTTGAACGTATTGATGTTGCTTTCATCGACCATAAAAAGCTGTGGCCCCACATGCATGCGATATGGAATGCCCTCAAGCACACGAACAGCCTGATCTACCGCTATTCGACCTTGTATCACAGTTGAATCTGTTGGAGCTGCCATGATCCTTCCTGACTTGATGCCATTTTCAACACCTGGGGTAAAATAGTAGGAGATGACTTTGATTTCCTTCGCCAGCCCTCGGCTTCGTAAAATACTGGCGGCCGCTTCAGCTGTAACAGCGGTTCCAACGATGTAGTCAACATCTGGGTGAGCCTGCAAAGTGTCCTCAACCAATTTAGTTTGAACCTCTTTTCCTGTGTCACCATATTTGGTTTCAAGCAGCTCAATAGCGCCATTAGCAACCGCAGCAGAAAACCCTTTGTGACCCGCTTCTACCCAGCCAGCACCTGAAGGGCCAGGAAACCAAGCCACTTTCATTTTTTTCGAACCATTTGGATGCATAGCCACTAAATACTCGCCCGTTTTCCCGCCCATTTCACCAAAAGAAACCAACGATTTAGCGACAATATCCGTTGATGAAACACCGTTAACAACATCAATCACGGGAATGTTTTTATTACGCGCCTCACTAATCACATTATTCAAACCTTGATACGAAATCGCTCCCACAATGAGGGCATTGGCACCGGAAGAGATACAGTCTTCAATTTGTGAAATCTGTTTACTTAAATTGGTGTACCCTCCAGCTTCCACTAAATTTATCTTGACGCCTAACCGCTCAGCTTCATTGATAATCCCGTAATTGACCGCAGTCCAATAAGCGTCTTTCATGTGTGGAAATGACACACATAACTGCCATTTCTTTTTCGCTTTCTTAAGAGGCACGTATTGCAAACTTGTCTTTTCACTTTCCATATCAAAAGGCGGGTTCAGTACATCAACTTCATAGGGGTACCAATTTCCATCTTTACTTTCAGAGCCATGACTTGGGCTTGCCGATAAAACGAGTGCCATGAAAATAAATATTAAACGTGTAAATTTCATTTTAATCTCCATCTTTATTGTTATTAAGATTTGTAGTGGTATTGAATTAATCCAAAATAAAACTGGCTTTGTTAAAAACTTGTTTTATCTTTAACCCTAAGCGAACATTTGTGAATTTAGAATTTCAACTGATTAAATTCTGATTTTCAGAAGACTATAAAAATGAAAATATAGCTTTTAATAGATTGATTAATAAGTAAAACTAAAATTAACAAAAACAAGAGGAAAATATTAATGTCCATTACACTTAGACAAATAAGGTATTTTGTTGCCGCTGCGGAAAGTGGAAAAGTCACCGAAGCAGCAGCCTCAATTGGTATTTCTGCTTCAGCAGTGACCAGTGCAATTCAAGAACTTGAATCTATGCTAGGTGTATCTTTATTTGACCGACATCATAAAGGATTGAAACTGACTTATAACGGCTACCACTTCTTACAGCACTGCCAAAATATTTTATCCGCCGTCTCTACCGCGATGCACACATTCAAAGACAGAAAACAATACTCAGGGAAGCTTAAGTTGGGGGTAAGTCCGACAGTTTCGGGTTACTTTCTAACTCCGCTACTCTCTCGATTTGGTCGGGCATTTCCTAATGTAAATGTCGAAATTTTAGAATTAAAACGACAGATTGCAGAATCAAAAATAGCTAACGACCAAATTGATATTGCGATTTTATTAGTCTCCAATGCTGAAGAGAGTGACCAGTTATCCAGAGAAGTATTAGTCAGCTCGAAGCGTAAAGTGTGGACAGCAACCGATCATCCTTTACTGCAGAAAAAATCAATCAGCCTTAATGATATCGCTACATACCCCTACGTGCAGTTAACCATTGATGAAGCCGCTAAGAGTCATATGAATTATTGGGAGACATTTAATTTAAAACCCAACATTGTATTTGAAACCAGTGTGATAGAAGCCGTAAGAAGTATGGTTGCCACCGGTGAAGGCATCACCATTTTGTCAGATATGGTGTATCGTCCTTGGTCGTTAGAAGGTGAAAGAATAGAGTCACGCAGTATTGTTGATGACATACCAAGTATGGATGTCGGCCTTATGTGGATGACAAAAGAAGAGCTTCCTGAATTAACTCAAGCTTTTATTGAATTCTGTAGAATGGAATATAATTCAGGACAGGCAAGATAAAAAGTTACATATATATATTATTTAAGCTCAACTTCTACAAATGAAAAATCAAAGTCGTTAATATTAACCACATTGTGTTCAACGCCTGACAGACGAGAATAAGATTTACCCGCTTTCAATTCGACAATATCATGTCCATTCCTTGTTTCTAATAATAAGCATCCATCCATATCTGGGATCACAATATAATCTAAACAGTGATGATGCCAACGAGTTTCGGCACCAACAGAAAAACACCACTGCGTAACCAACACTCTGTCATTATCAATTTGAACATTTGAAATTGCTTGATCTCTAACTGAATCCATAAACACCTCAAAAAAACCACTTAGTCATCCATAAAACTAAGTGGTTATGAATCGTAATATTACATTTAGTTTAATCTTCTACGCTAGAAAAAATACACAGCGCCTAAGTTTAGTCCTAGATTATCAATACTTTGATTTTTATTGTTTTCAGATTCATACATGGACACTTCAGCCACCAAGGTGAGTCCTTCAAACAAGCTATGATAGGCGCCAAATGTTAGCTTTTCACTTTGCTTAAGGTTCACTAACGGATCATTGGCATTTCTGTCCAATGTTGATATTCCATAATTAATGCCGACACGAGTGTCTGTGAAGCTATACATAGCCTGCACAAAGTAGCCATTCGAGTTTCTCGCATTACCTTGGGCATCGATACCATCGAAAAACAACCCTGAGTGACCGACACCTTTCGCATCATGATAAGAAGCCACAAGAGAAAGCGCCCCAAAATTCATTTTACCAGTGACATCCCAAGCAAAAGCGGTTTCGTTCACCTCATTATTATCAATCTGCTGGGTTAACCAAGTGCTAGATATAAACCCCTTTTCAAACTCATACTTTAATTTCCCGTGAAAACCTGGCGTTTTAGAGCCTGAGTCACCTACAAAGGTGTTTTCAGCCCCTAGGGTCGATGGATCTAGCGGTTGATATACCCCAACAGTGGCACTCAGACCGTTTTTGGTAGGAAACGAATAGTTAATTTGCGCGAGGCGATCGACAAATATATAACCATACCCAGAACTTCCTAATGTGGTGTTTAATGGAGATTTTATAATGGCTGAAGCACCTACGCCTAATAAAGACATATCGGACAATATGACATCGATTCCAAATACACCGTAGTCTCGTCCAATTTTAACCTCACCGTAATGGTCATTTGCGACAGTTAAATATCCTCTAAATGACTCCGTTGTGCCTCCGCCATTAAATGGCCCATTAGTAACGGTTCCCCCTTCATAAGCAAAATGCACGGCAACATGGTAATCATTAACCGTTCTAGAAATACCGAAATCGATACCTGTTGGTAAATATCCATTCGCAACAGAGGTTGCATCATCGCCTATACATAATAATGGATTACCCGCGACGACATTAGTACTGTTATCACACTGCACGTAAGAGAGGTGGCCATTAACATTACCATTAATATTTAACGTCCATGGATCAGCTTGTATTTCTATTGCTTGCACACCACAACTGGCTATACCAGCAGAACATCCAAATAATATTGATACTATTAATTTTTCTTTGCACTGTTTCATTATCTATTCCTATTTAATTATTTTTGTTGTTTCTTTGAACAAAACTACATTCATAATTAAATTTGTAAATTCAGAAATACTATTTAGAATATTCTTAAAAATAGAATGCAAACAAGTAACCATTAGAAAAAGAAATCAATGGCAGAATATAAACAGTTCGATATCAATCGCTAAATAGAGTTAATCTAAAAATACATTGATGAACATCAAAGTGGATAAAACAAGAGAAATAAATCATTCAATGACAGAAAGCAAAAAAAAAGCCGTCAAAGACGGCTTTTTCAACAATATGGAGGTATTAATCGCCCGATACAGGATCAATAATTCTCTTATTGCTAAATGAGTATAGACGCCATTCTAGCCTCCAACTCATTTATTTCTATTTTTTACTGTTAAGCTTAAGCTGCGCTTTCTTAAGGTTTTCTTTGTGATCACGGCGGTTTTGAATCACAGCACCGACATCACTACCGATATGAGCTTCACCACGCTTGTCTGCGAGTTGCATCTGACGCTCTCGTTCTTCAAAGCGCTGACGCTGCTTATCTGAAATGGTGTCGATACAATGAGGACAACTGACTCCCTGAACAAATGCTTCACTGGCTTTTTCAGCCTCTGTTATTGGCATACGACAAGCGTTGCATTGATCGTATTGACCTTTTTCCAAGTCATGGTTAACCGCAACGCGATTATCAAACACAAAACACTCACCTTCCCACAAGCTCTCTTCCTGCTTAACCTCTTCAAGATACTTAAGCACGCCGCCTTCAAGATGATAAACCTCATCAAAGCCTTGCTCTTTGAGGTAAGCGGTGGATTTTTCACAGCGGATCCCACCCGTACAAAACATGGCCACTTTTTTATGCTTCGCAGGATCGAGGTGTTCTTTTACATAAGCAGGGAATTCACGAAATGTGTCGGTCTTAGGATCGACAGCATTTTTAAAGGTTCCTATTTTGACTTCGTATTCATTGCGGGTGTCGACCAGTAACACCTCAGGATCTGAAATAAGCGCATTCCAATCTTTAGGCTTAACATAAGTGCCAACGACTTTGAGTGGATCAATACCCTCGATCCCCATCGTCACGATCTCTTTTTTTAATTTCACCTTGGTACGATAAAAAGGCATGGTTTCATCGAACGAAAACTTATGCACTATGTTATCAAGGCCCGGCTGTCCAGCCAGCCAGATAAGTAGGTTATCTATCGCTTCTTGTGAGCCCGCGACAGTACCGTTAATCCCTTCGTTGGCCAGCAACAAAGTGCCTTTTATGCCTGATTTTTCCATCTCGGCTAATAGGGGTTTCTGGATCAGTTCAAAATCAGGAAGGGAAACAAACTTATAAAGGGCACAAACAACAACGTGGGACATACTAACCTCTACTGCTTGCTGGAGCTTAATCTCCAGTGCATATTGACTCAATGATAGACTGGCTCACAATTGTGAGTGAGCTAGTTAGCAAAAACGGCGAGAATCATACATGAGTAACATAAACACAAACAGAGACAAAAAGTAGGGGTATTAAGAAAATATGATGACTTTAGTCTCCCAAGTTCAATTTGAAGTTAAATCTTGATTGTTTTTTGATAAGAAAAGCCACAACATAATAAAGAATTCAAGCAACTTACCAGAGAAAATCATGTCTTTAGCCACTCTCTACTCATTTAGACGCTGCCCCTATGCCATGCGCGCTCGACTTGGCATTTCCCTCTCTGGCACTCAAGTCATGTTAAGAGAGATAATCCTAAAAAATAAACCTCAGCAAATGTTATATTCATCCCCAAAAGGAACGGTACCCGTACTCATCACTTCAGATAATCAAGTGATCGATGAGAGTATCGATATCATGTGTTGGGCACTAATGCAGAAGGATCCTCTGAATTTATTGCTGACCGATAAGCCTGAGTTACAAGAGATAGCCATGGCATTAATCAAGACTAATGATGATAACTTTAAACCTTGGCTAGACAAATACAAGTACGCCGACAGATACCCTGAATTCACTAAAGCACATTATCGCGATCAGGGCATGATATTCATCTCCCACCTGGAAAGCCTCTTAGCCAAGCATGATAATCTGCTCTGTCATACAGCCAGTATCGCTGATTATGCAATCTATCCCTTTGTACGCCAATTTGCCCATGTAGATAAAATGTGGTTCGAAACATCCCCTACCCCCAATGTTCAGGCCTGGTTAGCTAAACATTTAGCCAGCTCTACTTTCATCGACATAATGATAAAATACCCAACCTGGCTCGACAGTGAAGAAGAGTTTGTATTTGGTTAATGTTTAATGGGTGAGGTTCATAGAGAACTGACATGACTTTATATGACTGTCATGTCAGAAATCACCACTTAAAATACAACGAACCAAATAGATTGCTTCTTAGACTGATGTTTATTATATCTACACTACATTTAAAAGATCACATATATGCAAAAGCATCGGAAAACATTTGTTCTGATTTAGCACTCTTTTTTGCAACTAATTTATCTTTTGCTGCCTTAGTCATCAAATTAGGCCCACAGACATAAATATCAAAAAGCGTAAGAACAGTAAAATCATCCATGACAGCATCAATAACCGTGCCTTTTTTTCCTAACCACGTATATTTACTGTCTTCTAATACCACTGGAATGTAATGTAAATTACTGTGGTGACTGCATAATAACTGTAGTTCTTCATCTGCATACAAAAAATCTATATTTTTCACTCCCCAATAAACATAAATAGGTTGAGTGAAACCTCGGTTTAAACAGTTTCGAAGAATACTGCTAATATAGGATAAACCTGTACCACCGGCAATCAACAATATTGGTTTATTACTGCCTTCACGTAACCACGCCTCTCCATGTGGAGCATCTATCACGATGGTACTATTTTTTATTAGAGCATCACCAAAATATTCCATTACATCTAAAGAACTGTTTTCATTTGAACTGCCAACATGCAGTTCAATCACACTATTATCTGTTGGACAACTAGCAATAGAAAATGGTTGCCTTTTATTACCACTTAAATTTATATATATATACTGCCCAGCTTTGAAATCAATAGGAACATAAGGTTTAATATAAACTTTATATATATTTTTATTTATTAACTCTATTTTTGATACGCTGCATTTTACTTTCATATATTATATCCACCACGCAGTATTAATTATTTACTTTCATTGTATTAATCATTGAAATAGCACACCCTTTCTGTGCGCGTGTATTTAATCTTCGTATTATCTCAACTTTTGTACCAGGATAGGGATCAGGGCTTTTAACATGATGGATAATACCTATATCATCTGTAACAATAAATGCTGGGTATCCTGTTGATGATGCATCCATATAGCTTAATAATCCTTGTTCACCGTCAATAACTGGCTGTAGTGTTTCAGGATCAAGAGCGCGAGCATAAACCCAAGGAGGAACATGCTTCCTTTGATATTCATCTTCAAAAAAACACGTATTTAACTCTACTTGATTAAAAGTGTCTCTAATTTGATTGATGTTATTCAAATGAAATACTTCCATTAACATAGCATTAAAATCATCACGACTTAAGGACTCACTTTGATTTAACTTCCAACCACCACCAGTGATGATGTGCAATCTATTCCCCGCAATAAATTCAATATCATTGGCATTAATGTACTGACATAATAGATAAATAAAATAAGGAGGACCAATCAAGCAAATATCTTTTTTAGTGTTATAAATACGAAATAAATGATGCATTGTTTTTTCTAAATCAATTTCATCGTTATTGACAGTGAATTCGGTTGGGTAAAGTAATTCAACCAAACTCATTACATACTTAAACCATATATTATTAGTGTTAAAACGGTCTGGACCAAGATTAACCAATTCCATTTCGTGTTCAAACCAATTACCGACATATTTCATGCCAAAATTAACTGAACCAAGTAACCTTTCAATACTTAGTCGATCACGAGCAATATTACTTTTCATACCACTAGTACCGCTACTTGTATACCAATTCTCAATATCATCTTCACTAGCAGTATGTAGTTTCATATATTTAAAAACAGATGTTGGAAACACAGGAATATCATCAATTGAAGTGATATTCTCATTAACATGTTGTGTAATACAATATTTCCTATAACTTTCATTTCTATTATAATGATAGTTAAACGCTTCAAGGATAAGTTTATTTTGAATTTCTTTTTGCTCTTCAAATGTCCACTCTTGTGGGTTACTCATAAAAATAAGATCATCTATCTCTGAGCTTGCTATAACTTGGTACTCTTCAACTATACATTGAGTATTCATATACAACCTAAATAGCAGGGGTTATTAACATTATTTTAAATAGTGGTAAATTATTTCTACCACCATTTAAAACCAACGAACACTATGCCTTAATATTTTTAGATATTTTGTCATTTGCCATATTAATAATATTTTTAACATCATTTGAATCCTTCATGGATTCAAATGATAACAGAATTTTTTTAACTCCTGTTTTTTCAACTGCTAGTTTAATTTGGTCATAATACTCGGCATCAGTACCAATCGCGTTCTCTGCAATGATTGAATTTATTTTAGCCACATGATCGATGTCTGGATATGTTTCAACAATATAGTTTTTCAAGTACCCCTTAGCTTCATCGCGAGCTAAATCACCATCAGCATTCAAATTGACAATGACTGTAAGTTGGTGCTCTACATTTGAAATGTCAATACCATAACGCATCGCAATTTCATTATAAAGCATTGCATAACTTTCTTTATCTGCAAGACTATCATCCCATTTAAACGTCAGAGACAATGCATTTTTAGCGGCCCATTCAACGACACTTTTACTTGTTGCTACTACATACTGCTTAGGCCCATTTTTACTAAAACAATGTGGGTTTATTGACACTTTAGGGAAATCGTAAAAATCATTTTGAGGGTGGCAATATCCAGTCGTCAACGCCTCATTAATGATGTCATAACAAGCTTCAAATTGCTGTTGCCGAGATGCTAAATTACGTTTAAAGAAATCCATTTCAAAGTCGTTTTCACTATTGCTGAATCCCAGAATGAAACGACCTTCAGACATCTGGTCTAATAAACTTGATTCCTCGGCAACACGTACTGGATGGTGAGTTGTAATAACTTGATTTAAAGAGCCAATATGCAGCCTATTAGTCAATCCAAGTAAAAAACCAGCCGCTGTAATAGGTGAAGCTATAATGCCACTTTTAGAAAAATGATGTTCGTATATGAGTACTGTATCAAAATGATATTCATCAGCATCAACAAGAGACACCATGCTCACCATATTATCTAAAGTGTTTTCTGAAGTCATACCATCTAGCTGAAAGTTGAGGAAAAACAATCCAAATTTCATAATATTTCCTTACTATATTTAATTAAATGTATTAATGACTAGCTAGGGTCTTTCAAAAAAGGAGCCACTTGTGTCATAAACCGTCCCATAGAAGCCACTATTTCCTCTTCACTACCATTTGCTTCAAACCCACAGGTGATATTAGTAATACCGGTCGCATCAATATCACGTTGAATAATTGAAATACATTCTTCAGGTGTGCCTACAGGGTTAATTTCATTACTGTAATCAACACGTCTGTTGCTATTTGTATGACCTTTTAGTACAAAATCTCTCCACTGACCTTTGTGATAGTCATAGCCACGAGTTTGGTTGCTATCATTGAATATGTTGGTAGCATTAACATAAGAGTCATACCAATTAGCAAGAAAAGCACGGCATACATCACGTGCCTTATTACTATCATTATCCACTGAGCATATAAATGTCATACAATGATCAATCTTAGTAATATCATGACCATGCTCTATCGCAATTTCATTATAAAGTTCCATTTGCGCTTTTTTCTCGTTGGTTCCAATTATCCAGCTAAGCACCATTGGCAATCCCCGCTCAGCTAACCACTCCGTTGTGCTAGCTGACTCCGCTGTCATACACGTTGGGAGCTCCTTTGAATAAGCTGTTGGATATACCTCAACTTCTGGGAACTCTATATGTTCCCCATCTGAGCTTATACGTCCCGTTTTTACGCCATCAATGATCATGGTATGGAAGCTTTGAGTTATCCCGCGTGAGTCTTCCATATTGACGCCAAATACCCTGAAATCTTTATGGTATAAACCTCGAACAACGCCAAAATTAAAACGACCTTTAGACATTTGATCCAATAACAATACATCTTCTAGTTGTCGAACTGGATGAGCTGTAGGGAGTACAACCCCCATCGTCCCAACTTGCAGTGTTTTAGTTCGGCCAAGTAGATTTGCTGCAGCAACAAAAAGGTTACCAGTAAGACCGAACTCAGTAAAATGGTGCTCCAGAGTCCAGTATGTATCAAAGCCAAGTTCTTCCGAAGCAACGCCAAGTCGAATAAAACGATCCATTACCTGTTTATGAGTCTCACCAGGCGGTTGATATGAAAAACAAATATTTCCGAACTTCATAATTATTTCCTTTATTTTATATAACCGGGTATGACTATTAATTCATTAACTCTAGAATTTCACTTTCGATTTTATTTTTTAATCTTCGCTCTTGTACTGTTACACTCGTTAATTCTTCAAATTTTGGTTCAAATATTTCAACATTTAGATCAACAGAATCATTATCTAAAGATATTGCGGCCTTAGTAACTGACTGATAAAAATTTCTTAACACGACAAGGTTTTCACCTAAATCATGAGAGCTACCGATTAAAGAATACAGTTTACACTTTGTAGAACTGATACTATTCATCATCTCCAATACTTCAGCTTTCTTAACCCAATCATCATCATTAGCCGTAAATGCAATAAATGGAATGTCTAGGTTTTTCATTTTGTTTTTTGTCGAATCTAACGTAACCCAGTTATGTTTAAAACAATCTCTCACAAAAACTTTAGATCCCAAATTGTGCCCCTCAAAATCTAAATCTTCAGGCAAGTCTTCAATTTCTAATTGTAAGTAGTCATATTTTAATGACCTCTCTAACGTATCCCTCAAATTTACAACTCCCACAGCAGTCACTAAAAATGATAAATCAACATCATTTGATATTTCATAAGCAATACGAGCGGATAAACTTGCTGCAATCAAACCTAATTTATTAACGCCACGTCCTTTGAGCCATTCTATTACGATAAGCAAACTGTCTTTTCCAATCGACATTGTAAACTCATTAATATCACCACTGCTCAATCCAACATGATGAAGAGAATCATAACGGATAACATGAAAACCATTACTGGATAGGTATTCAGCTAAGCCTGCAAAATGATCCATTCTCCGAGCAAAACCAGAAGCAATAAGAATAGTGTTATTCCTTACCGCTGTATTATCCTTTGGTAACGTTTCCCATACTCTAATTTCTTTATCATCATCAAGCTGAATAACATGATCTATAGTTAAGCAAGAATTTGAACATTCCATATGATTTCCTTTTATATTATGGGACAAAAACTAAAAATTTATCTTCTTGTAAATAACGTGTTTGTTCTATTTCCACAGCAACATCTTTTGTTGTATGACTGGATGGTCTCTCTTGAGACACATAATTAACTAAATGTTGTAGAGGACGCATACCATCATGGGCACCACCAACACGAAATACATTATTCATACCTGACTCGACAATACG
This sequence comes from Shewanella hanedai, assembly GCF_007197645.1. GTDB lineage: Bacteria > Pseudomonadota > Gammaproteobacteria > Enterobacterales > Shewanellaceae > Shewanella > Shewanella hanedai. Next base: position 15,444 of record NZ_VKGK01000005.1, on the reverse strand, counting down.
CTCAGCACCATATTCTGCCAGTTGGTCTCTGAACTTAAATGAGGATCCCCATGGAGTTACCGAGACAGTCTGAGTAACATTTTTATTAATAAAAGGTAGTATCTCAGAGAGTGTTGAAACATGATGAACATAAACAGATCGTGATAAAGGTTGATTTCCAAATGAATCTAAAGGGGATGTAATAATTAGCCAGCTTTGATTATCTCCCCTTCTAATGTCATAACCTGCAAATAAGCATTCTTTTTCAGTAAGACTAAAAGCCGCTTTTTCATCAAAATTTTGAAAACCTTTAGGCAAAATTTTTGCATAAAGTGTTAATTGTCTCTCAAGCTCATCAATGAACAAAGCTAATTTATTACCGATGTAATAAATATTTTGAGTTGAAAAACAGGCCTGTTGATCATAAAAACAAATATCATGAGCAACTCCAGTTGCCGCAAGGACCATATCTTCTGGATTATCAACAATGCTCAGACTCTGCTTTGGACCAAACTTTAGAATATCGATATTGTACGGTGTATGTTTAACAGCCCATTTAATGGCCTCATCTCCGCCCCAAGCGACTACGACATCAGCCTGACTCATGATGATTTTCGGTAACGAAATATCTTCACTATGTGCCCAATACATCACCGACATTGATCGCGTAATAATATGACTCGCATTGACATCGATAAAACTAGATATCAAAGCGGTTGCCGTGAATGGATCTGCCGCAGATGTTTTAATAATACATTCATTTTTAGTTAAAATAGCCCTAAGAATCGATGTCACTCCAGATAAGGGCACATTACCTGCAAGTAAATGTACTGATTTACCTTTTGGCAATGCTTTGACGTAACAATCTCCTTGAGGTATCCACTCATCAATAATATGCAATGACCCTAAATCATTTTTTACAATGTCATATAATGCACTTTTTGAACACAATAACATCGCAATCCAATTAGCTTCTAGTTTCGCCATTTCATTTGAATATCCAAGGAAGTTTTTCAGATCTCTAATATAAGTTCGACGACGTGAATACTCTTCACTTTTCCAACGTTGTCCAACCGTATACAAAAAGTTAACGACTTGATTTAAATTCAAATTGTTCTGTACTTTTATTTCTATTATTTTATCCACATGACTACTATCAATAATAGGTAGATGAACTTTACGTTCATTATTTAACGTTAACTCTCTAATTTCATTATCGGGATCATCTTGAATGACGCCTCCGATTATCATTGGAACATACTTAATCATTAACATACCTCAGTATAATTGATAGTTCTATATTGTTAATATTACTAGCCCTTGATAAATTTACGTTGTGACTTTTTACTTCCATTATTAAATGGTGTTTTTAAATACGTATTAATGTAATGTTAACTGTCATAGTTTGACCTAATATTAACACATGACAGCATGTTTAAAATCGTCATTAATAGGCATTGACAATACAACTGACTTAGTACATCCCAACAAATGAACTTGTTGATCACCAATACGATTACAAGGGATTTTAATTCGTTTTAGAAATCGCTCAATCGCTGTAGATGTCACCGAAACGTATTCTTTTATTCCATGGTTTACTGCATGAATGTATATTGCTTCAAAAAGTTTCATTGTTATCTCACTGCTTACTCCATTCATTGTTGAACTCTGCTTTTCAACTGCAAACCGACTTAATTCAATAATAGTAGGATCATTAGGTATATCTTGGTCACCAAGCAACTTTAAAAATACTGTTCTTAACATATAATCTCCTGTTGTTGGCAGTAACCGCCAACAACCATAAATTTTTTCAGTATCATCGCAAGCATATATATATGCAGCATCCACATTGTCATAGTTATCTGACTCCAGACCATTTACAGAAGCCAGCCCCCATTGCAACCTTAGCACAAATACTTGATAGCGCAGCTTTAACAACCCAAGGTATTCATTCTTTGGAATAGTGATAAAGTTTGATTTCTTTATGATAATTTGCATATATACTCCTTTCAAAACCACTATAACAAGCGAGTATATCTTTTAAGCCTGTACGATATTACAGGGTTACAACTCTTATAAAACGATTACTTACTTCACACCACCTACTACTTTAGTTTTAAAATTAAGATACAGATACAGATTAGTAAACTAGACATGCTATAGTTACCAAATACTATATCATTATAAAAAGTAAGGGAAATAAATGGATTTTTTCAAAATGGATGCCGTATATGAAATCAATGATAACCTTCGTTTATCTGAAAATGATAATGACCTCAACGCTTGCCTCACAAAATTAGCCCTTCTCCTTGACTGTGAATACTATCTATTTGCTATACTGAATCCAGTATCAATATTTAAATCAGACTTATATATTTTAGATAATTACCCTTCATGTTGGAAAAAATATTACAACGATGAGAAACTAATTGATTACGATCCTATTATTGATTATAGCGCTTCTAATTACGCTCCAATAATTTGGAGTATGTTGGAACAAAGTAAATGGGATAAAAACAAAACAAATGTAATTGAAGAAGCAAAAAATTCAAATCTTAAATCAGGATTTAGCTTTCCTGTTCATACAAAAAATAATAGCTTTGGAGTAATTAGTTTTGCCAATTCAAATAATGAAAAAACATTAATATCTTTACATTCAAACTCTTACTCTTATGTTTTACTCGTTCTTCCTGAACTTTTAGACAGCCATCAAAGAATTAATAAAAATATTGGCAATACTTGCACACAGTTAACACCAAGAGAGAAAGAATGCCTAGCTTGGATAAGTGAGGGAAAAACAACCTGGGAAATATCTAAAATACTAGATTGCTCTGAAAGAACAGTATCTTTTCATATAACCAATTTACAAACTAAACTTGGTACAAATAATCGCAGTCAAAGTATCTCAAAATCTATCCTAACAGGGGTCATGAATCCATTCCCTTTGTAATACTTCATACTATTCATCACAATCCTGTATAATCTTACTTAATAGATCACACTAAAAAAACACTATAATTATAACCGCCCCCATACGCATAAACACAAAATTCATTAAATAATTTAAGAGTTTATTAATATCACAGTGTTCAATAATTAAAAAAATTACACACCCAATTGTTAATGATTTTGCGCAGTTATTGCCATTGAGTTTGATTGTAATGACATAATACGATTTTACTCATTAGCCAACGCTATTTCATATCAAGCGTTATTTGTTGCAATCACAAGATAGGGTGCAATTTGTTTTTGCTAAAAGATTATTGGGAGATATTGATACTATACCTGCAGCGAAACTTGCTAAACAAAATGCCCCGCTTAACGGCATCTATCTGGATCCGTTGAGGTGCTAAAGAACCCAACTCACCAGAGAAATGCGCTATGGGATTAATACTACTGGGTATTGGCTTTCTATTTATGATTGGCGCGGTAGTGCAAATGAATGAAGATCCAACCGTTAAATATGTTCAAAACCAAGTGCCACTTAAATCTTTAATTTCAAATTATGTTTGCTGACATCTTAATAATCATTACCCCTAATTTAGGCTAAGCAAATCAGCACACTTTTACGCAACACTTTAATAACTATCGTGCTACTGTATCAAGTGTTCTTTTGGGGCCGTATATTATTAGACAAAATCTATTTTCATTTGGAGAGTTTCATGGTTTCATTTTTTATATCCGCATTCATTTTAGTACTGCTAATTAGCTTAATTCTTATCTATTTTACTCCATTGTATCTCTATCAACTCTTAACCCACACCACTCGTTATCTCTCAGGGCTCAGCCGAAAAGAGATCACTCTCCTTGAAAAGCGTTATGTATATCTAGATAACGCAAATGAACACTATCAAATAAACAGTAAGCCAATACTCCTTATGCCCCATGGCTTTACCGCCAATAAAGATAACTGGCTTCAAATGTCGTTATTTTTAAAGAAAAAATATCGAATCATTGCATTAGATTTACTTGGACATGGTGAGAGTGATGCACCACTTGATGCAGACTACTGCATTGAAGCTCAGGTTAAGCGTGTGCATTTGTTTGTTTCCGAGCAAAAATTAGCTCCTTTTCATATACTCGGTAGCTCTATGGGAGGGCAGATCGCAGCAACCTATGCTGCTCTATTTCCAGAAGAGATTTTATCGGTCACGTTATTTGATAATGCTGGAATCGACAGCCCAATTAAGAGTGATATGTTTCAAGACTTGGCCTCTAACCGCCCCAACCCTTTGATTGATTGTACCAATCCAATTGAATACTTTAATTACACTTTCTATAAATCTGGCCTTATTCCCAAATCTTTAAAACAAACACATTTAGCACTTCAGGCGCATAAAAAACAATTACATCACAAGATATTTGCTGATTTTCACAACAATGATCTCCTTCCTTACTTAGATAAAATTCAGGTTCCAGTATTGATTGTATGGGGGGAGGAAGACAGAATTTTAGATAAAAGTGCACTCGATAAAATCTGTCCTTTACTCAGTAATGTTCAGGTCGTATTACTGAAGAATATTGGGCACCTTCCCATGGTAGAAGTCCCAAAAAAGAGTGCAGCTTTATTTAATAAATTTGTTAAACAACTAGACGTAAATAATGAGAAGCCACTTGGATAAAAATACTGTCAGCGTCAATACATTCAACAAGACCTTAGTATTAACGATCTTTTTATCATTGCAATACGAAAATAAATACGAGCACATGGACTTAGCTCATATACAGGCACTTAGTTAATATCACTCGACCCAGTATGTGAATAATATGACGAGTATCATAACCTCCTGCTTAATATCATTAAGATACAGCAAGAGGTATGGGTACATTATAAACTTGGGGACGTTTAATTTATGACGCGTTCACTTTGACGAAATCACTTTCTCGAGCAAATTGAAGCGCTTGGTCACATAGCTTAATTTGCTTATCTGTACTGGCAGATTGAAATTTAGCAATATGCTCATCTAAAAGCTTGCTGGTGTCTTTTGACATAATCATTGCCTCAATGCCAGCATCTTGATGTGCTTTCATTGACTGACTCACAATAGAACCTTCAATCTGCATATCATTTTGGCTGTAAATGGTTGTGCAGATCATCAAACTTGCCATGCCAAGCGCGACCTCTGTATCAAGGTTTTGGGCGGATGCGGGTGCTGAAGCCAGAAATAAACAGTTAACTAGACCGACTAGTAGTATTTTTTTCATTACGATAGATCCTATTCTCATTCCATCAATATATCGATTATCTAGATGATATTACAAAGCATTTACGACGCATGTGATTCGTAATGCTTTGAGCGCAGAGGCTAGCATGTATGGTAAAGTTAGGTATGTGATGCAGGACGAGATCCGTCATTAACAATTTGTTTTTGTGCTGTTTATCACGATTCACTTAATGGAGTTTACAAGGTTAAAACGGGGGGGATGTCGCGCGGCTTACACTTGCAATGAATACAGCTCCAATATTTCCAAGGCATATTCGTGGAAACCGTGAACCACTCACTTTAAGATTGGTAGCTATGTTCAAGGGGAAAAGTAATGGTAATTTCAGTCCCTTTACCCACTTCACTGCTACAAGCTACTTCACCTTTAAGTACATGCGTAGCTAAATTAAACACAATATAGAGACCTAAGCCACTTGCACCAGAACCTCGGCGGGTGGTAAAAAAAGGTTCAAACACCATCGCTAATGTTTCAGCTTCCATACCACAACCATTATCGTGAAAACTGATACTCATTTTATTTTCAACTTTATTAACACCAATCGATATGTGGCCATCAACACCTTTTTCGAAAGCATGAGTCATAGAGTTAAGCATCAGCTCTTTCAACACTTGCTTTAATGTCTCCGGGTAGGTTTCAAGGGTGAGTTCTTTATCTCCCTCAATGGTTATCTGATGGTGAGTCATATCTAACGCAGGTAAAATTTGCACAATAATTTCATCAATGTGCGCCATGACATTGAGTACTGACAGTTCCTCTGTCGACACATCCACCGCAACTAATTTAAACTTCTTAATCAAATTAGATGCTCTATCGAGATTAGAAAGTAGCATCTCAGCCCCTTGAATCGAACAGTCAATAAAAGCAGATAAATCGTCAGCATCCAATGACTCATCATTAAAGCTTTGGCTTATTCGACGTGTTTCCTCTTCAATAAACGATGCCGCTGTCACACACACTCCTATAGGAGTATTGAGTTCATGAGCCACTCCAGCAACCAAACGCCCTAAAGACGCCATCTTTTCAACTTTAACCAGCTTATCTTGAGTCGTTAACAAGTGCTCAATCGACTCTTGTAATTCTTTGGTTCTCTCTTTAACCGTCTCTTCCAAATTCTCCTTATGTACTTTTAGTTCCTCTTCTGCTTTTTTCTTGGTTTTATACGCGTTATCTAACCTGAGTCGCTCTTTATAAAGCTCTAAGAACACGCAAACCTTACTTTTTAGTATCTCATCATTGATAGGTTTAACTAGATAATCTACCGCCCCGTTCATGTAACCTTTAAACTCAAAGGCTTCATCGCGAGCAAAGGCAGTGATAAAAATCACGGGAATATGAGATGTTTTAGGATGGTCTAGAATAAGTGAGGCTGTTTCAAACCCGTCCATACCCGGCATTTGAACATCCATTAAAATAAGGAAAAAGTCTTGCTTATGTACGATAGCCAGCGCTTTAAGCCCTGAACTTGCTTTGACTATATCTAAGTTCAACGGCGCTAATATCCGTTCATACACTCTCAGGTTATTGGGTTCGTCATCAACCACAAGTATCTTAGGACGAAGCTCACTCATCAGTCTCGCCTCCATTAACCACAGTAGAGTTTAAAAGATCTTGAATCAAGAATTGCCCCAACGCTTCTAAAGGAATGATTTTATCTACGTCAACCAATTCTATGGCAGCTTTTGGCATCACATCAACCTCGGCAGTTTGAGGAGCTTGAACAATGGCATATCCTCCATACTCCTTAATCGTTTTCAATCCTTGGCTTCCATCTGAACTGGCTCCTGTAAGTATAAGTCCAATCAGATGATTTTTGTAGCAAGATGCAGCAGATTGAAATAAGACATCAATGGAGGGAATTGAAAAGTTCACTGGCGGATCGATACTTAAACTCAAGGTTTTATCCCTTTCAACGAGCAAATGATAACCAGCGGGAGCAATATAAACATGAGCTGGCAAAATGGCTTCACCAGGTTCTGCCTCCTTTACTCTCACGGCTGACAACTTATTTAAATATTCATCCAAAAAATGATCCGAATCTCGATGACGATGCTGCACGATAAGAATTGCGATAGGATAATTTAACGGTAGACAGGACAAAATACCCGACAACGCATGTAAGCCACCAGCTGAAACCCCGACCACCATGGCTTCAAACATACATCTTCCTCCTAAAAATTCGCTCTTTTTTACTGAATGTCTCAAATGATGTTTTAACCTCACTAAAATCAATCGTCTCTTTGTCTCCGAGTAATAGGAACCCCCGAGCAATTAAACTCTCTTTAAAGAGTGCCAGCACCTTGTCTTGTAATTTAGGGTTAAAATAGATGAGCACATTTCGACAAACAATGAGATGCATCTCTGCAAAAGCTTGATCTTTCATTAGATTATGATTGGCGAAAGTGATGTGTTCTTTCAGGGATTCAGCCATTTTGGCTGAGCCAAATTTAGCTTGATAGTAATCTGCAAATGACGCTTTACCACCTGCAGCAAGATAACTCTCGGTATAACTTTGCATCTTCTCAGCCGGATAGATCCCCTTTTTGGCAATATCGAGTGAATGATTATTATAGTCAGTGGCATAGATGCGAGTTCGTTCAAGTAAGCCCTCCTCCTTAAGCATAATCGCCATCGAATAAACCTCCTCACCAGTCGCACATCCGGCATGCCAGATATTGACTCGTGAATACGTTTTCAATTGAATAAAGACTTCCTGCCTAAGTTTTTTAAACACTTTAGGATCGCGAAACATCTCAGTCACCGTAACCGACATATCCCGGAGAAACAGTTCAAAAAACGCTGTTTCATGCATCACTCTCGGTACCATTTCAGAAATTGAGTTCAAATCGGATTGCTGAACTCGGTGTAATATCCTTCGCTCTAATGAAGCTTTTGAATAATCTCTAAAATCATACCCATAACGAAAGTATATTGCCTCAAGCAGCTGATGTATTTCAAACTCCTGCATATCCTCAGGCTTCATAGCAAGCATGCTTAACCTCCAATGTTAATGCTTAAATAACCAAATTCGCATAATAGACAACAATTTTTCAAAATCTATTGGCTTAGTCAGATACTCAGAAGCACCAGATTGCAGTGATTTTCCTCTGTCTTCCGGCATGGTTTTAGCGGTTAAGGCGATAATTGGAAGTTTTTTATAATGGCTCATCTCTCTTATCAATTTAATCGCTTCATCACCATCCATCTCAGGCATCATGGTATCCATCAATACCAACTCAAAATGTTTTTCTTCAGCTAACTGCTCCACAGCTTCCTGACCATTGTGTGCCATGTCTACCTCAAACCCGACTTCGATTAGTTTTTTAGATAATGCATAAGTATTTCGCATATCATCATCAACAATTAACACCTTACGTCCCCGAAACATTGCATCTTCATCATGGAGCATGTGGATTGTTTTTTGGCTATCGGTATCGAATCGTGATTCTATGTCATGTAAAAACAGGGAAATATCATCCAGTAATCGCTCACCAGACCCTACACCTTTGAGTACGATGGTTGATGAGAACTTATTTAGCGCATCTTGCTCCTCATCAGTGATCTCTTTGCCTGTATAGATGATGACAGGCGGAACGCGTTCCAACTCACTGCTCTCAATCTGCTTTAACACCTCAAAACCACTGATATCCGGTAAACCTAAATCCAAAATAATGCAGTCATATTGACCAGACAGGATCTCATCAACTCCCTCAGCCCCATTATCGACACACTTGATGTCGATATCGCTGCCTTCGAGCAATCTAACAATCGAAGCCTGATTACCAGCGTCATCTTCTATAACCAGCAAATGACGTAAATCAACCGCAGAAAACCCTTTTATTTCATCAAACACAGACAACAAGGCTTCTTGACTGACTGGCTTAGTTTGTAACCCTATTGCGCCTTGAACTAATGCCGCATTCTTATCCTCATCATGAGCCGAGATCATCTCCACCGGAATGTGACGAGTCTTAAGACTGAATTTGAGTTGTTCAAGCACTTGATGACCATCAATATCGGGCAGCATAATGTCGAGAATGATGCCATTAGGTTGGTACTCTTGCGCTAAAAAGATCCCCATACGGCCATCTCCGGCAACCAGGCATTGGTAACCATGTTCTCGTGCATGATCACGTAAGATTCTGGCAAAAGCGGGGTCATCATCAATAACGAGTAATCGAGGTTCACCATCTTGCAAATTATTTCGATCATCAGGAATAAATTCTGGATAAGGCTGCATAACAGAATCTGAATGGTGAATATCTTCCGACAATGGGTTTGGCTCAGACTCAATTGCCTCGACTTGATCTGCCGCAAATTTTACATCGGAGACAATCGCGCCACCCTCACCTTTTCCCTCTACTCCATCGGCATCAAACGCGTTCGGCAGGAACAAGGAAAAAGTACTGCCTTCATTGGGGATACTCTTAAGTTGAATTTCTCCGCCCAATAAACGAGTCAGCTCTCTGGCAATTGTCAATCCGAGCCCTGTGCCACCGTACTTTCGACTCGTTGATCCATCTTGTTGTTGAAAGGCTTCAAAGATAGCCTGCAGTTTGTTGTTGGGAATGCCTATTCCGGTGTCAACAACCGCAAATGACAACGCACTATTTGCATCTAAACTGCTATGGGAAAAAGTGTGGTTTGCCACAGGATAGCCAATTTTTAACGTCACAGAGCCAGTTTCGGTAAACTTGAGTGCATTTGAGAGTAAGTTTCTCAAAATTTGTTCGATCCGTTGGCCGTCACTACTGACCGAAGCTGGTAGTTGCTCATCAATTTCTATGTAAAATGCTAAATCTCGGCTCTTAGCGATAGGGTCAAAAACTTGCTTCAAATTCCGGCACAATACGGCAATATTCACCTCTTCGATGTGAATTGACAACTTACCTGCTTCGACTTTTGAAAGGTCCATAATATCGTTAATCAAACAGAGGAGATTGTTGCCACCATCGAAGATAATTTGTGCATCTTCAACTTCAACTTCGTCTAAATGCTGACTCTTATTATCCGCTAGCCCTTTGGCTAATAAGAGTAAACTGTTAAGCGGGGTTCTAAGTTCATGACTCATATTGGCTAGAAATTCAGATTTATATTTACTGGCCAACGCCAGTTCATCGGCTTTAACGGTAAGATCGGCTTTTGCGGCTTCGATTTCATTTTTCTGTCGTTTAAGGAATACCTGTTTCTCCTCCAACTCCTCATTCGACACTCTAAGTTCCTCAGTCTGCTGCTTTAACTCCTCTTCTGAAGTTTTCAGCAACTGAGTTTGCTCTAACAAACTCTCATTTGAACTCCTGAGTTCCTCCTGCTGAGTCTGCAGTTTCTCCGATTGATTCTGTGTTTCTAGTAGCAAAGTCTGTGTTTTCTGCTGATTTCTCAGGTTATTGATCACAATGCCCAGATTACTTGAGATAAGCTCGATAACGTCAACTTGCCCATCACTGAACTCCTTAAATGAAGCCAGTTCAATCACCCCTATCAACTCATCTTCAAACAACACAGGAACCACCATCACATTAAGAGGAGTGCTTTGACCTAACCCTGAGTGTATTTGGATATAATCCCCAGGCACTTGTGTCAGGAGTATGGTTTTCTGCTCTTTTGCGCATTGCCCCACCAACCCCTCACCAATAGCAATAAAGGATAAAACCGCTTTTCTTTTCTTAAATGCATAGCTTCCAGATAAACGTAAACCATCATCTTCTTGCTCATACGTATAGATAACCCCGTGGCCGGCTTTCATCATCTCAGCTAATGCAGAGATGATATTGTCCGCCATGTCCATGAGGTCGGATGCTCCTTGGGTTAGCTCATTAATTTTAGATACTTGACTCTTAAGTTCATTTTGTTTTAACAAGTCTTCATTGGTTTTTTGCAGATCACTCTCATATTGTTTTTCTTTAGTGATGTCTCGTACAAAACCGGTAAATATAACCTCTCCCTCTTGCTCAACTTCACCAATAGTCAGAAAAATGGGGAAGGTACTGCCATCTTTCTTTAAACCAATAACCTCCCTGCCTTTACCCATTATTTTCTTAATGCCTGTGGTTAAGTAATTATTTAGGTAACTGTCATGTTCATCAGAAAAGGATTTTGGCATCAAGGCATTAATCCGTTTTCCCATCAACTCTTCACTGTTATATTGAAACAGGGATTCCGCCGCATGATTACAGGCAATGATGACGCCTTCGGTAGTGATTGATAAGATCGCATCTAGGCAGGTATCAACGATGCCTTGGTTGAGGTTCAAGCTACTTGATAAAGAGGCATTTCGCTGCTTTATCTGGTCCTTCATTTCATATAAGGCAATACCTAATCTATCTTTATCACTCTTAAACACTATCTCTTTGCTAAAATCCTCTTTTGCTATCGCATTAGCTTGATCTGCAACACGATTTAAGTTTTCCAACATCTCCTTTAGTGCAATGCCTAAGGCATCTTTTTCAGAAGCCAGTTTCACAATCTGATCTAACTCACCAACGGCTATTTTCTGCGCCAGATCAGTTTTATCTTTCAGCGTCACCATCATCCGCTTCATTTCAGCAAATATGCCTTTTGCCACCCCATCAGCTTTTAACTCAACACTGAGATCGCCAGTAGACACTTTTCTCGCTATCTCAGCGATATACGCAGGTTCTCCACCTAGCTGATCCACGATGTTTTTTGTTAATCTAAACGCAATACCGAAACCGATAATAATCGCTAATAGCGTGCCAAAAATAGTGATATTTATGAGTAAAGACTCTGTGCTCTCTAAGGAGTTCTGACGCACATCCAGCAATGCTAACTCCCGCTTTTTAAAGATTTCGATCTGACTGCGGAATTTATCGAAATACGTCTTTCCTTTCGCTTCTCCCACCAATTTAGCCATATCGTCCATCGTTTTTGCATCACCGATCTCTCTACGCAGTAATATTTGTGCTTCTACTACTTCGTTAATCCAACGATCAATAATCATTTCACTATCAACTAACAGTGATACCTGCTCTGGCTCATTGGCGACTAACATTGATAAAAGAGCAATTAACTTATGGAAACGGCCATTGCCCTCAGTATAAGGGTCAAGAAAGCGCTCTTGACCCGCCAGTAGGAAACCACGCATACCTGTTTCCATATCTACCGCAGCAGCAAAAATACTCTGCGCCATGATGATAGATCTATAAGCTTCGCTCTCTAATGCTTCAAGCCGCTTCAGAACATCTGCGCTGGTGTTCGACTCAATCTTTTTATGAATGTTATTAACGATAACTTGCTCACGCTCTATAAAAGTATTCATTTGAGATCTAAATTGATCGAAGAACTCCTTACCACGTGCTTTTTTTATGACAACAGCCATATCATTCATTGTTTTCGCATCACCAATCTCAGACCTTAATGCAATAACGGGTACACTCACCTCTTTGCGCCATTCATCAATATTAGTGGAGATATCTAACAGAAGTGCCACCTGCTCAGGGTTATCTTTAACATCAGATGTAAGCGAATTAATCAGCTCATTGAAATTCTTATTCCCTTTTTCGTATGGGGCTAAAAATGCTCCTTTACCCGCCAACAGGTATCCCCTCATACCTGTTTCCATATCAACAGCTGTCGTTTCAATCTTTGCCGCTTTTTCCAGTACAGCATGTGTATGCTCTACCCAGTACAGATCATCTTCTAAAGATTTAACGCTAACAAACACCACTAACGCAATAACCAGCATAAACGACAAGATAACGGCATAACTCATCAGCAGTTGGGTTCTAAACTTAAGCTCGGTCAACATATTCTCACTCCCGAATTCATGCTTAAACAGCCAAATTCGCATAACGGACAACTATTTTTCAAAATCGCACGGTTACATCAGAGGTGCAAAAAGACTGTAGACTCAAATTTTTTCAGTGTGATTGACTCATATCCAACCATTTCAGGCATGGTGATATCCATCTACATCACAATCATCACATAACCTCGACTTAGCGACATATGCACGACCATATCCCCTGAGTTAACGTTAAACAGATACGATTACTTTGAGTGCTATCTAAAAGCATAGTTAATAAGTCTCGTTATGAAAGAAAACTGATGCGACTTAAGCTAGTTAGGTTAAAAAGTAACGGCTCAACGAAAGGCTTTTTCCCAAGCCGTTCTAATCAACAACACTGGCTTGTATTTTCAGAGGGATATCCTTAGAGTAAAGCTAATATAAAACACTGTCTGACTGCACTTTAGGTGTATAAAACCTTTAAAGAGGCTTTTGTGGAAAAACTAACACTCCTTATCGACTTCTTATTAACCCATAAGCTTTTACTCACCGTACTCATCATCATCTTAATTTCAGCAATTAAGCGCCTTGTTATCCATAACATTCGTGGTGACGTTGCATTTTTAAGCGAAACTCAGCGTAAATGGATGTCCAGAACCAAGAATGGCTCTTTCATTTTACTCATCGTTATTCTGTTTATGCTTTGGCAAACGGAAATCAATAAATTTGCGCTATCCGTCACAGCTATCGCCATTGCGATAGTTGTTGCGTCTAAGGAAATTATTCTGTGTTTTACAGGATCGATTCAAAGAGCGAGTTCACGATCTTTTGTCATAGGAGATTGGATTGAGATGGGGTCGTTATGCGGGGAGGTCATTGAACACAACTTAATGGCGACGGTTATTCAAGAAATTGACCTACACCACGGTCAATATCACTTCACGGGTAAAACCGCGACTTTTCCAAACAGCACGTTTTTTACCTATCCAGTAAAAAACCTTAATTTCATGAAACGCTATGTTTATCATGACTTTAAAATAACAGTGATTGAGTTTGTAAACCTATACCCACTGTTTCCAGATCTGTTGGTTAAAATTGAACAACATTGTGAAGACTTCTTTGAGGTGGCAAAACGCTACAATAGCGTCATAGAAAGGCATGCTGGCGTCGACTTACCCGGTGCGGAGCCACACATCCATATCAATAGTGGGGCAACAGGAGAGCAAAATGTGCATATTATGATTTTTTGTCCCACTGAACGCGCATCTCATTTGGAGCAGTTGATCCGCGAAGACTTTATGGTTGCCTACCATCAAGCCTTTGGAAAATAATACTCCCCTCTATATCGAACACGCTCCATAAACTTGTAATGACTCGATGAGTGACAAATTTATGGAGCTGCAGCAGCCTTAACCAGAAAATGCATTACTGCAAAACTGCCGATAAAGGCCAGAATTTCTGTATTTACTGTGTTCGGGATTAAATCTCAATTGTGTACACAGCAAATCTTGACGGCCAAGTGATTTGGCATCAACTAGCGCCAGTCTTAGTACTTTCGGCTGTAATGTAGTTATCTGAAACTGCGAAAACAGTAACTCACGTTCATTACCGTCAAGAATATCCCAGTGTTGCAGTAATACTTTAAGCACACCAGTGTTCACATCATCAATATAGGGACCGGTATTAATCGCCTGATCAATATAGTGTTTGGTTTTTGCTGTATAGCCTTCAACAAAATTATTTAGCCGTGCCAAATCTACCCAAGGATCAGGCCACATAGGCCTTAACTTAGTTGATGCCAAATACCACTGCTCTATTTGAGGTAAGCTTTCAACAGACTCAAAACCTTCAGATACGCCCCAGTGGTGTATTCGGCCAAGCATATGAATATAATGCGGATGAGATGGATCTAATCGGCTGGCAGTTGTGATCGCATCTAATGCCTCAATGTAATCATCTTCATTAGGTATCGTTCCGACTTTTGCCCAGTGATTAAGTGCAAACTCCGCCTTATAATACCAAGCACTCGCGCTACCACGATAAAACGCACTTCCCATGCCATAAACACAAAGCAGTAATAAAAGTGCAGCAAAGAACTTTTTTTTCATAAATGGTAGCAACCCTAATAAAATGCAGACACGGAGAAAGGCAAAATCAACAAAAGTACGTTCCAAAGAGCTGGTCGGTAATGTTCCAGACATGATCCGACATTTCCTCCATATATGGAGGTCAGATACCGGCCTTCGCCGGGATGACGAGCGAATAACCCCCGCCATCCGCCATCCGTTATCCGTGAGCGAAGCGTTCCGTTATCCGTCATCCTGAATAACCCCCGTCATCCTGAACTCGTTTCAGGATCCAGCTTTTCCCGTCCTTGATCCCTAATCCGCAGTCTGTACGCTCTAAGATAAAAGCTACTCACCACAGAGAACACGGAGACCACGGAGAAAGGCAAGATCAACCAGAGTACGTTCTAAAGAGCTGGATCCCGGCCT
>NZ_VKGK01000059.1 GCF_007197645.1 Shewanella hanedai | reverse complement strand
TATTAATGATATGAGCCATGGACTTATCGTTATAGATAGCCATTCCAATGAGAAGCCAAGCCATTGACTCTAATGTTAATTTACGTTTTCTAAGCGTTACAGTTTCAGTCAAAGAATACGCTTCTTCTATCAACTTAAGAGGGAGTAAGTCTGCGAGGGTTTCAACTTGATGAGGCTTGAGTTGGTTGATAATGTCAAAAGCTTGAGATACTTGCATAAAAAAATCCGAGACCTATGAGGTAGGACTCGGATTCTGAAGCATTTAGAAGATCAGTCAACCGATCGATTTATCACTAAATGATCGGCATTAAACCTAGAGGTTGCTATTTTTTTGCAGGTTGTCGCTAGACTAACTCATTTATTATCGAGTCGTTCCTTAACCCAAAAACGCTTCTTCATCCATCTCTACTGGTAAAGAGTCAATTACTTCATCTTGTACTTGGTAGTATGCGCTTTCGTATTCTTGAACTTCCATAACAACTCCGAATTACTGTTTGTAGGGTCTGCGGCATGCCATTACTTTGATGACATTTTGCCAATAGAGGAAGAAGTAATGTTCAATCTACATCTTGAGATCAATTATATCAGGCATAATCGGAGAGTTACAGAATAGTTTCAGTTTAGTTTGCAAATTCTCTTTAAAACTTGGTATATCAGCCTAAAAACATCCAAAACCGTTACTTGAAATGAAAGACTTTCAGTTTTTAATAGTTTAAGTGATAAGTAGCCCAGTTTTAAAGACCAAAAACTAGGCGTGATTTATCAACAGCTATCAATAAGTAGAGCTTGGTGTTAAAAACTAAAAGATAATGAATACGCTAGTTGAATTTGAAGCGGGGAAATTAGGGCATTAAAGACGCCCTGTGACTTATACAAAACGAGCAAGTCGTTTCAACGCCTATACCCCATACAGGACGTAGGCGTTTATGATTACACTCGCCTATAACGCAAGACTTTTAGCGCCTTATTGGGATCAATATCAGCAAACGCAGGGGGATTATCTAATTGATCGACAAATGCCAAATTAGCACTGTACTCCTCAACTTGGTTCATCAAAAACTCAATCCCCAACTCAGGGGCATTCAGACACAAAAGAACTTCTCCACCAGGCGCTAAGAGCTCAGGTAAACGCTTTAACAAACGAGAATAATCCTTAGTAGCAACAAAACTGCCTTTTTGATTACTTGGCGGATCGGCAATAATCATCTCGTAAGGACCAAGTTTCGTCAGCTTACCCCAAGATTTAAAAATATCATGGCCAAAAAAACGGGCGCCAGCACCAAAGCCATTGAGTAGATGATTCTGCTTACCAATAGATAAGGCTCCTTTGCTCATATCGATATTCACGACACTGTCAGCTCCGCCCTGCAATGCAGCAACAGAAAAGGCACAAGTATAAGCAAAAAGGTTCAAGACCTTCTTATTTTCCGCGTGTTCCCTCACCCACTGCCTGCCGTTCTTCATATCTAAAAACAGACCATGGTTTTGGCCTCTTAACAGATGGATATGAAATTCTGCAGCTTGCTCAAGAACCGTGTGCTGCTCAGGAACCTCCCCAGACACCAGTTCGGTATGGGTTTGACCACCACTGCGATACTGATAAACGAGGTTCATCGTTTCATTCGCACCGCGTTGCTCACTCCACAACTGAGATAATCTTTGTGTTGCCGACGCAAGTTCATCTTCCCTTAACGGCTTAAAGCTGGTCAATAACAGCACAGGAGGAAACCAATCGACACACAGATGTTCCATGCCGGGATACACGCCACCACGACCATGAAAAAGCCGATTAACCTCTTCACCTAAGGTGACTTTGTTTAATTCATCAAAAAATAACTGCATTAAATTCACTTTTAACTTGTACTACAACTATGACTAAAAACTGACTTACTTGGTAATTTCAGGAGACTTATCATCTTCTATCTGTGCAACTTCTGCAGGAGCCACGAGCGTGGGTGTTGACTCTGGTTTTAGCTCATCCACATCATCGGCTAACAAAATAGCTAACCAGTTGCCACCTTTACTCGATTCCAGTGCTATTTTAACGATCATGGTCAACGGCACTGATAGCAACATCCCCACAGAGCCTAATAACCAGCCCCAAAAGATCAAAGATAAAAAGACCACGAGCGTAGAAAGCCCTAGGCCTCTGCCCATGTACCTAGGCTCAATCACATTACCCATCACCATATTGGTGCCTAAATACAGTAAACCAGTGGCACCAGCGGCTGCAGGGCCGAGTTGAATAAGCGCCAGTAACACAGAAGGAATAGCAGCAATGATCGACCCGATATTAGGAATGTAGTTGAATAGGAATGCCACCACGCCCCATAACAGCGCATAATCGACGCCTATTATCGCAAGTCCTATTCCTACAATCACACCCGTCGCTAAGCTAACTAAGGTCTTAATCACCATATACTGATTAACTGACTGTAAAAACTTATCAATCTGCTGCATTCTCATGTCTGGATCATCCAGAGCAAAATGCAATTTCTTCGGCATGGTTTGAGACTCAAATAACATGAAGACAACGGTCAAAATGATCAGAAATAGGTTCGCCATCACACTGCCCACGCCTGACAACATATTGGTTGTCATCGACAATGCCACACCGGGATCAAAATAGGCCAACATCTGCTCTTTGGTAATGATGATATTGAACGTACGCAATTTACCGATAATCCAGCCAAACTGCTCGACCAGCTGATCACGGTACAGGGGAAGTTGACTGGAAAACTCATTGATTGAACTGCCGACCACTTGAGCCAACCAAAGCCCCATCATCACGATAAATACCATCATAAATAGGATGGCTAACGCCCTTGGAACCCGTAACTTGGTGAGTCCAACAATGACGGGATTACAGATCACAGCAATAAAAGCAGATAATACGAAAGGAACCACGATAGGGCTCGCCGCCTTAATACCGGCCAAAATAATCACAATAAAGGCCATAATGGCGAAGCCTTTATAGGCGACTGATTGAGTATCAATTCTAGGCATTTAAAAAAATCCTTCTTGATTAACTAATACATTGATAGGCTTAGTAGCAACTTCAACATAGAGCTAGTAATAATTATGAAACCAGAAATTGCGGTAATTCGAATTAAAAATCTACGTCTGCGTACATTCATAGGCATTAAGGATGACGAAACTCAAAACAAACAAGATGTCTTGATCAATGCTGAAATTCACTATTGTGCGATGAAAGCACGCAATAGTGACAATATGGATGACGCATTGAATTATCGCACGATAACCAAAAAAATCATTGCATTAGTTGAGCATAATCGATTTTTCTTACTTGAACACCTTACAGGTCAAGTGTTAGATATCGCCAGTGAACATGACTGGGTTGACTTCGCGCAAGTCGAAATTGATAAACCTCATGCCCTCAGATTTGCAGACTCAGTCTCAATGCAGCTCAGTTACCACAAAAATAACGATTAACTTCACTGCATAGTAAAAATGGCTGCTGTGAATTATCAGCAGCCATGAACCAATAAAATCATTGCATTAGTTGAGCATAATCGATTTTTCTTACTTGAACATCTTACAGGGCAAGTGTTAGATATCGCCAGCGAACATGACTGGGTTGACTTCGCGCAAGTCGAAATTGATAAACCTCACGCCCTTAGATTTGCAGACTCTGTCTCAATGCAGCTCAGCTACCATAAAAACAACGACTAATTTAGTGTTCTAGTTAGATGGCTGCTGTGAATTATCAGCAGCCATAATCTAAACCCCACATAAAACAAATCCCATTAGGCTCAATGTGATCCTTTTTGCTATCCTGAGAGTATATCTATCTTTAACTTGATGAGATGCTATGAAAATATTAATCACAGGAGCCAGCGGTTTTGTTGGACATCAAGTTGTCAGGGCCTTAGAAAATCATCATGAGCTCTGCATACTGTCACGTCATCCCGCTAAGACCAGAGAAAGACTGGGCACTCAACATCAGTACCGAGCAAATTTAGACGATATGACCAATCTTGATGACTTTGATGCTGTGGTCAATTTGGCTGGTGAGCCCATCGCAAACAAGCGCTGGAGTGATGTTCAGAAAGAAAGAATCTGCAATAGCCGTTGGGAACTAACCGCCCGTTTGTCAGAACTGACACAGCTAAGCCAAACGCCTCCCTCGGTCTTCATTAGCGCATCGGCTATTGGTATTTACGGAGATACAGAACAAGCTGTCGATGAAAGTCTCTCTTTACCACAAAAGCAGATGAGTGATTCCCTGCCATTTCCACAAACCGTGTGCCAAAAATGGGAAGACGTCGCACTCAGTGCCTCTTCTGAACAAACAAGAGTGTGCGTTATTCGTATCGGTCTGGTACTGGGTTTATCCGGTGGCGCATTGCCTAAGATGTTACCAGCATTTAAGTTAGGACTTGGCGGTCCTATTGCCTCAGGTAAGCAAGGCATGAGCTGGATACACCAACAAGATTTAGTCGATTTGATCACTTTTCTGATCAACCATGATACCTGTTCGGGAATTTTTAATGCTACAGCGCCTCATCCGGTTAGCAACCTCGAGTTCTCCAAAGCCTTGGGCGCGACTTTATCAAGGCCAGCTATCCTGCCAATGCCGGGATTCATCCTCAACACCTTGTTAGGTGAAATGGCGCAACTGTTGACTGAAGGTCAATATGTTATGCCAACACGACTTCTCGATGCAGGCTTTAGCTTTAAACACCCTCAACTCAGTTATGCGCTTGCTGACATTCTAGAACGTTAGCAAGCTTTAACAAAAAAGGGCGATATCGCCCTTTCGTATATTTACCCTTTTCTTTCACTTAAAGGGCTTAACTTTTTCTCTTAAACTGGGGTTTTAAGCAGCTCTCCACAGGATTTACTCAACAACTGTCGACAACGCCACACGCCTAACAACGCGACAATAAGTGCCCCGCACACAGGTGCTATTCCCCACCACTCCCAATGCATATACACATTGAGCTCAAACACCTGCGTTTTTAACAAGTAGAGGGTAAACTCTGCCACAATCACGGCTAAAAGCCCTGCTATTGCACCCAGTATGGCAAACTCAAGACCAGTCGCCATTCTGAGTAGCCAACCAGATGCACCAAACGTTCTTAGTACCGCCAGTTCTCTTTGCCTTGTCGCCATCCCAGCTTCTGTCTGAGCTATCATCACTAAACTGCTCGCTAATACCACCAGCACCAGCACTAAAGTCAACGACAGTGACACTTGATCGATGATTTGACGTAGCTGCTTAATCATATTGCCCACATCGATAATCGATACTGTCGGAAACTGCTTAATGATTTGCAAAATCACTTCAGGCTTGTCTTCATCCAGATAAAAACTGGCCATTGAGGTATGTGCAAACGATGAGAGCGAATGTTTAGTGAAAACCATAAAGAAATTAGGCTGTAACGTCTCCCAATGCACCATTCTTATGCTGCCAACGTTAACCCTCAGAGTTTGGTTATCGATGACATAAGTCAGCGAGTCCCCGATCTCAATGCCCAAGCGTTCGGCAACACCCGATTCAACGGAAACATCATCATCGTTGACGTTAAATTCACCTTCTATCAACTCATTGTTTTCAGGCAAAGCATCACGCCAAGTAAGGTTTAACTCACGGGAGATCCCACGTCGTCCCTCAACACCTTCATCAGCTTGCTCGCCAGAGATCAACTCTTCACCATTAATCTCTGTTAAACGCCCTCGAATAACGGGATAGATATCCGTGGTTTTAACGGTATTTTTCGACAGAAACTCAGCTAACGACTCTGACTCATCCGGCGCAATATTGACCAAAAAGTAGTTAGGGGCATTTTCTGGTAATTGATTTTGCCACTCACTAAGCAAATCTTGTCGCAAAGCAAGAATGGTGAGTAACAGCACTAAAGCACTGCTGAAGCCCACTAATTGAATCGCATTCTGCTTAGCTCGTCGTCTTAACCCCGCCAAAGCCAACTGCAATGGGTTGGTTGTTTTCATGCCGACACTGTGCCCAGCGCGGATCATTAAAAAGCCCAGTACACTTAACAGCAGACCCAATAACAAAACACCCGCCACCACAGTCAAGGTTAACGGTAGGCTTTTTGAATAGAGATACCCTAAAAGCGCCATTGCAGAAAGGCTAAGTAACAGATGCAACCACATACCTAGCTGTAAACCTTCAAGCTGACGTTGTAACACTCGCAAAGGAGGAATGGAGAGCAGTCTCATCAGCGGATAAGCTGAAAACATAAAGGCACTGATAAAACCCGTAGCAAGACCGAGCAGTATGGGGCGAGTCAAAGGTGGCGAGTAAGCTGCTATTTCATCAGGTAAAAATGCTGTTATGCCCGCGTCCAGAGCAAAACCACCAATCAACCCCAATATCACGCCAAAAAAGGTCACTAACAGAAGGTGGACACCAAATAATGTGCGGATCTGTTTCGCAGAGGCGCCAAACGTTTTTAACATCGCCACTACGTCATAATGACGTTGGCAATAACGCTGAGCAGCAATTCCAATCGCCGCACAGGCTAATGCAATGCCAAGCAAACTGGCCAAAAGCAAAAATCGCTCTGCACGCTTAACCGCATCAGCTATCGGGGAGTCACCAGACTGCACATCGACCCAGCGTTGCGAGCTGTTAAGCAGTGGCTTTGCATAGGTTTCAAATTCCGTTAACTGCGCTTCATCACCAGTAAATTGCGCCAAATAAGTCACACGGCTACCTGGCTGAATGACGCCTGTACTCGCCACATCCTCCATACGCATTAACACTACGGGGGAAGATGCAAAGGGATTAAAACCTGCATCGGGTAAACGGGCGATCTCGGCGCTTAATGTGAACTGTTTATTTCCAAGCTCAAGTTGCTTGGGATACGCTAACAAGCCACCTAAGCGAGTTTCAAACCACAAATGACCGGTTTTTGGCAGTGCTGAGTAACTTACTCCCGCTTTATTATTGAGCTCTATTTTGCCTTTAAGAGGATAGCCATCTTCTACCGCACGAACAGTAACCAGCTGAAACTTGTCATCAGCAAATACCATGGAGTTAAACTGCACACTCGATACACGGTTTAACCCCAGTTCGGAAGCTTTAGCCAAGATTGACTCATCAATTTTGACTGGAGAATTAATAATTCTATCAGCGGCAATAAATTTAGAGGCTTGCCCGTTAATCGCTATCTGTAAACGCTCACTCACACGTGCTAAACCGGTAACCGATAACACCGCCAGTGTAATCGCCAACACAATCAGTAATAGTTGTCCCTGTAAAAGCTCTCGCTTAAATAGCCTCCAAGCTAACTGTACTTCCATTAGCTGGCCTCCACACTATGCAGGCCAACAGGACTCTCTATGCTTTCATTCTGGGCAGAGGTGGCACTCTTTTCAGTCAACTCGCCACTATCCATCAGTAATTGACGCTCACATCGTTTAGCTAACACTAAATCATGGGTCACGAGGACTAAGGTCGTGTCACTCTCACGATTAAGTTCAAACAACATATCGGCTACTTTCTGACTGTTGGCCGCATCTAAATTACCGGTAGGTTCATCGGCAAACAGTACCTTAGGCTCACAGATAAACGCGCGAGCAATCGCGACTCTTTGCTGCTCTCCACCAGAGAGCTGATTAGGAAAATGAGTCAAACGATGGCTTAATCCCACTCTGGTTAACATCGCCTCAGCTTTCTCTTTGGCCTTATCGATCCCTGCGAGCTCTGCCGGTAACATAACGTTTTCAAGCGCATTTAAGGTGTCCACCAACATGAATGACTGGAAAATAAAACTCACCTTCCTCTTTCTCAATGCAGCCTTACCCTCTTCATCCATATGCTGCAGTGCTTCACCGTCGAGCACGATTTCACCGGACGTTGGCGAGTCTAGAGCGGCCAATAATCCAAGTAACGTAGACTTGCCTGAACCTGATGGCCCCAAGATAGCAACACTCTCTCCCTGCTTGACTTCCATATTAATGCCGTTGAGGATAGTAAGCTCTCCCTCTTGGGTAGCCACTGACTTTATGAGACCCTTTACTGTGATTGCACTAATTTCTGACATAAATCCCTTCTCTCGCCTGATACTTAAACGTTCGCTTAGCCTAATTGGCTTTGCGACCATTCTAACGTGTTCACAACTGAATGCTGCACCTATATTAATCCTAGGTGATAGCCTAAGTGCAAGCTATGGTGTCGACGAAGAGCAAGGTTGGGTACATTTAATGCAGGGAAAAATGCCACAACATGAGATTACGAATGGCTCTGTGAGTGGTGAAACAACCGCTGGGGGATTACGTAGACTCCCCGCCCTGCTTGAGTCTGTACAACCTGAGCTCGTCTTAGTTGAACTTGGCGGCAATGATGGATTGAGAGGTTTTACACCGACACAATTGAAAGAAAATCTTACAAAAATAATTACCTTAGCGAAGTCTCAAGGGAGCCAAATTCTCCTTTCAGAGATCATGGTGCCACCAAATTATGGCCCACGATATGCAAAAATGTTTAATCAGGTTTACCAAGAACTTGCCACAGAACATCAAATTACCCTGATGCCATTCTTTATGACGGAGATTGCAACCAAACCAGAATATATGCAAAGAGATGGTATTCATCCCAATGCATCAGCTCAAAATGACATTGCAGAATTCGTCATACCTTGGATTGAAAAAACGTTATAGCTCACAAAACAGTGCAAAATATAACTATTCATTTGTTTAACAACGCAAATCTATATAGAGTCTTCGCCCTTTAAAATATAGGTCATTTGACTTGAGGAGAAGACTTTTGCAAGGTCGATTTAATAACATCAGCGTAATTCCAGGCATTTTAGCCGTTTGTTCACCCTTACTTTTTTCATCTGAGGCATCTGCAATGACCCCGATGAAACCAGTGAGCCAGCAGACGGTGCCAGCTCAACTTTATCCGCCGGCTGATGCCTCATTTGACTGGATTCAACTGACCTCATTTGAACTGTTAAAAGGTGAAATAAAGAACCTTTATGATGACAAGCTTGAATTTGAAAGTGATCAACTTGATACCCTTTATATCGACTGGGAAGATATCAAAGTACTTCAAAGTAATGGCGTCGTCAGTGTCGGTTTTACAGATCTAAGCACCAAAACTGGCAAATTATTGGTTAAAGATGGCAAAACCTTTATTGGTGGCGACGAGTTTGATCGCACTAAAATTATGACCATCATTGCCGGTGAGCAAAATGAAGCTAACTACTGGTCCAGCAAGATATCTTTAGGTGCTAATCTTCGCTCAGGAAACGCCTCTCAGGTCGATTACAGCGCCATTGCTAATGCTCAACGTCGCACTACCGAGTCTAGATATAACCTTGATTATTTGGGGAACTACTCTAAGACTGAAGGCGAAAACAATATCAATAATCACCGTATCAACACTCACTTTGATTGGTATTTATCGAAACACTTTTACTTACGCCCCGTGTTTGCCGAAATCTATATGGATCCGATTAAAAACATCCAATATAAAACAACACTCGGTTTAGGTGTGGGTTACGACATCATTGATACCTCTAAAATAGAGTGGAGCATCAGTGGCGGTCCAGCATACACTTACAATAAGTTTGACAATGTCGCCGTCGATCAAAAAGAGAGTGAAGGCAGTGCAGCCATGGTCATTGAGACCGTATTTGATACTGAAATAACCAGTGACATTGATTTCAATACTTTATATCGACTTCAGTATGGTAACGAAATTTCTGGCGGATACACACACCATGCTGTTGCAGGTTTTTCAATTGAGTTAACGGATATGTTCGATCTTGACCTGTCATTTGTCTGGGATCACACCAATACGCCACAACCCGATGCCAATGACACCATACCTAGACAAAACGATTATCAATTTATCATAGGTTTCGGTATCGACATCTAATTTTCAGGCTGGTTCTACTCACAATATCAGGCCGCCTTGCGGCCTGAATACAACGATCAACCTTCCTTAACCTTGTTCTTGATTTTATCTTACTCTTTTTTCAAAAAACCTCTATCTTGCCTCGGCTTTCAAACCCTGTTTAATTAAATTCATTTCATTTTGTTTTATAAGGGAAAAACTAACCTTCCACGTTTACTTGTTGCCCACTTACACTTGATAAAGACTTGTTAATCAATTGTTGGCCGGATCTCACATTGCTTATATGGTACGTCAGTGCAATCTAGGAGAGGAATAATAAAAATAAGCAGGAGACGCTATGTTCAACAAGAAACCATCATGGTTACTGCCCACTATCGTGGCCAGTGCCGTCGCACTCAGTTTAAGCGGATGTTCATCGGATGATGACAGCCCTGCCGTCGACGAGCCTGTCGTGACCCCAACTCCCGATCCGACTCCTAGCTTCCCTGAAGGCGCTATTATGATCGAAGATGGGGGAAACCTGACGATCCGCATTCAAGAAGCCTTAATCAACGCCCAGAGTAACGATGTGATCGTGCTGCCTAAAGGCAATTTCAAGATAGCATCAACCCTTCTTTTTGACGGTGATGTTGATGGCGATGGTTCCATGGCAAAAAATATCACCATCATGGGATATGGCATGGATGAAACTGTCTTAGACTTCTCTGAGTCCCTGACGGGTGATGGTATCTTCGTTCAAAATGCCGTTAACGTTATCATTCAAGATATGTCCGTCAATGAAGCCAAAAATAACGGGATTAAACTTAAAAATACCAACGGCATCATACTTAGACGCCTAGCGACAGTCTGGGAAGGTGAGCTCGATGAGAACAATGGTGCTTATGGCCTCTACCCAGTTGAATGTGAAAATATTCTTATTGAAGACACCTATGTTCGTGGCAGCGCCGATGCCGGTATCTATGTCGGCCAATCTGAATATATTGTGGTTCGTCGCAATATTGCCAAAGAAAACGTCGCGGGTATCGAAATTGAAAACTCAAAATATGCAGATGTTTATGGTAACGAAGTCATGGGGAATACCGGCGGTATTCTAGTCTTCGATTTACCCATTAATAACCACCGATATGGCTCTAGCGTTCGTATTTTCAATAACAAAGTTTATGAAAATAATACCAAGAATTTCGCCAATGCATCGGCTAATCCTGCCGGCGTTCATATCGTTCCACCGGGAACCGGTATGATCATCCTCTCGACCGATGATGTTGAGATTTTTGATAACGAAATCACCAATCACGATACAACTGGAGTTGCAATCACCAGTTTCTTCATCGCAGAGCCTGATATGAATGCCTTTGTGTCGAACTATGGCCAAGCTGACCAACCCATTGAAGATGGTTGGAGACCGACACCAAGAAATATTTACCTTCATGACAACGTGATCACCGATTATGGCAATAAGCCAAACGGCTACCTAATCGATGACATCATCAAGGCCTACCTCTTCACTCACGGCGAGTTCCCCGGCGTACTCTATGATGGCTTAGGTGAGATGTTATCCAATAACGGCACCGCCGCGTATTTAGGCCTGCAAGAGATGCCGTTTGCCGAAGATGGTAGCGACAATGTCTGTTCTACCAATAACGGTGATGTTTCATTTGGTCGACTGTTTGCCAACGACAACACAGATGTCAATATTCCCGATGTGCTTTATGAACCAACTCAAGATGAGATCATGAAGTGTGCTCAGGTCAGCTTACCTGTTCATACCGTCACGTTTGGCGATCAAACCTTCGGTTGTGGTGTCGATGATGATGTTGCAGGCTGTGATGGCGGCAATTTAGTTGGCGGTGGTGGTTCAATTGGTGAAGGAGAAGGCGGACTCGTCGGAGACGGTGATTTAGCCCTGTGCGAAACAACGGGCGATAAAGTCAATTGGGATGCACTCTTAGGCGCTAACTGTCCAAACCTATCTGACTACAACCTTTTTGCTGACAACTCAAATCCAAGTACTGGCGCAAATTCAGGTGGTTTACCTTATGATATGAATACACAACTCTTTACTGATTACTCCAGTAAATACCGTTTTGTCTTTGTACCCGAAGGGAAAACTGCAAACTACACGGCCCAAGAAAGCATGGATTTCCCTGTTGGAACTGTGATCAGTAAAACCTTTGCTTTACCCGCTAACACCAATGACCGTGGTATTGATAAAGAGGACATCATTGAGACTCGCTTATTGATCCGCCGCGCGACTGGTTGGTCTGCACTGCCTTACATTTACAATACTGATAAATCCGATGCGGTAATAGCCAAAGCGGGTGCGATTCAAGGCAAGCAAGTTATCCATAATGGCGAAACTTTGGATTTTGATTATGTGGTTCCGAGCATGAATCAATGTAAGCAATGTCATCAGTTTAAAGCCACTCCCGATACGCCAGCTATCTTTGTTCCTATCGGGCCGAAAGCGCGTCATCTGAATAAAGATTATGCGTACGCTGACGGCACCATGAATCAGCTGATGAAATGGCAGGCTGCGGGAATACTACAAGGTGTACCAGATGTTACAACGATCGATTCAGTGCCGAGTTACGATGATGGAGATGAATCGAGCGTGACATCACTCTCCGATGAGATGTTGATGGATACAGCTAAGGGCTACCTAGATGTGAACTGTGCCCATTGTCACCGTCCCGAAGGCAATGCCTCGAATACAGGTCTTTCTCTAGAGTACGGACGTGAATATGGTGATGGATTTGCCCACGGCACCTGTAAATCACCGGTTGCTTATGGTGGTGGTTCATTGGGATACGATGTAGTGCCTGGCTCACCGGAACTTTCTATTCTGCACTTTAGAATGGATACTAATGCCCCTGGCGACCGTATGCCAGAAATCGGGCGTAGCTTAACCCATGGAGAAGGTGTAGCACTTATCCACGAATGGATTAAGCGTCTTCCTCAAGCCAGTTGTTCACAGTAAAACAGCTAATATTATTTAGTGTTTAGAAACGATAAGGCCGGTTAACCCCGGCCTTTTTTGTCTAACGAAGAGAGAACTCATAAATGAAGTATGGTTACTGGATAACAGTGCGATAACCGAAAAGATCTGATCTCATCGATGAGTTCAGGTTAACTAGCATTTGGCTTCTCATTGAGACGTAAGAAGTGTCCCGGCGGCTTACCAAGCCAGTGCTTGAAGCTTTGGCGGAAATGACTGACATCGCCAAAGCCCATCACCTCTGCAATATCTTCAACGCTGTGCTCTTCTGACAAAATCAAGCCAATTGCTGCCTGAGAACGCACTTGATCCACCAACTTTTGATAGCTGCTTCCCGCTTGTGAGATCTTACGCCTAAGCGTTCGGGCGCTGATATTCTGCATTACGGCCATCTGCTCCATATTAGGGCAGTCAGGGAAAGACTGACGCAACTGTTCTAACAAGACTTCAATATAGGAGGGCTGCTGATTAGCGATGGTGTTGATCCGGTTTTTATCAAAATCATAAGTCACAGGTAAAGAAAGATACTGTTGATCGATTGACCATTCATTAAACTCTGCACCAAACTGCACATCAGCACCGGTAATGGCAGACAAAAAGCTGGTGTCCCTGTCAGCCTCGGCCAAACAGATCTTATCGAATAAAATGGGCTGTCCAGCGAGACCTGTGCCTATCTTAATTAAGCCGCAAACACTGTGTTGAAACTGACAGGAATAGCGTTCCTTATCAATTTTACCCGTGTTGAGCCAACGAATTCGCAACTTCCCCTCTTCATGACTGACTAGAGTATCGGTAAAGCTGCCTACTCGCTCAGGATGAGAAAGCACAAATTGTAGGCATTCACCAATCGTCTGACACTGATTAAAAAACGTAAGTAAGAAATCCAAATCCTTGACTGTGTATTGACCTCCTACTTTGGCACCAATCTCAGGGTCTTGGGTATATTGCTGTAAAAACTCCATGGCAAAGTCAGCTTGCCAAACATAAATAAGCTGTAAATGTTCGAGCTCTGACATCCCCATTCCGATTTTTGAGCACAAGCTCTCAACGACTTCATCACCATAATGTTGTTGAAGATAGTTAAGTAAATTTCGTAGTTGGTAAGCCGGATAAGATTGATCACCAACCAGCATATTCCGCTTGTAGCTTTGCACGTACTTCATCATCAAGGGGCTTCTTGTTAATTCTTATCTATTTTGTATATTATTTGAGGAGGATGCGACAACATTTTTTAATATGTAAATAAACTAACAAAAAAGCCTGCAAAATGCAGGCTTTAAATGATGTGACAAAATCATGAACACTAGAGTGTTAACTCATTGGTTGGTTTTTCTCAGCCATTTTATTAAAAATTGAATTAACAGATAACGAAGCCGCATGAGCTAATTTATCGGCAAATTTCTTCTTTAACTGATAGCTCACTTTAATCACAGTGCGCTCTTTTGCCAAGTTCATGATGACATCATCACTGGTAGAGATTGCATCGATTAAGCCAAGCTCAATCGCTTGTTGCCCGTACCAATGCTCACCTGTTGCCACTTTGGCTAAATCTAAATCAGGGCGATATTGGGCGATAAACCCTTTGAATAACTCATGAGTTTCTTCTAGCTCCTCTTGGAACTTCTCACGACCTTCATCTGTATTCTCACCAAACACAGTCAAGGTACGTTTAAAGTCACCAGCGGTGTGCTGCTCATAATCAATATCATGCTTTTTAAGCAGCTTATTGAAGTTTGGCACTTGAGCAACAACCCCAATAGAGCCAACAATGGCAAAAGGAGCTGCGTACACTTTATTGGCCACACACGCCATCATGTAACCGCCACTGGCAGCCACTTTATCAACACAAATAGTCAAATGAACGTTTGCTTGACGTAGACGATCAAGCTGGCTTGATGCTAATCCATAAGCATGAACCATACCGCCGCCACTTTCGACATTAACAATGGCTTCATCACCCGGCTCAGCAATAGCAATAATCGCAGTGATCTCTTCACGTAATGACGACACCTCATTGGCATCGATACTGCCTTTAAAATCAATCACGAAAACACGCGGTTCTATCACTAATTCTTCTTGTTCTTTAAGTGCCTTCTCTTTGGCCTTCTCATCAGCCTTTAATTGCTTCTCATAAGCTTTAAATTGCTGCTTAGTATAAAGCTCCTCTTTAAGATCGTGTTGCAACTCTTCGAGTTCTTCAGAGATATTGGTCAGTCTTAGCTCACCTTTGCCCCCTTTTTGCTTAATAGCAGAAGCTAAAACAACAATCACAACCGCAATAATTGATAACACCACGGTGATCGCTTTAGCGAAAAATAATCCATACTCGTACAAAAATTCCAAAATATGCTCCAGCAAATCGATCTGATACCAAACGGTATTAATTTCAATCTAAAAAATGAAGGTTATTCTAACAGTCATTAGCCTAATAACAAAAGTAACAATAAATGAGTAAAGCATAAAAAAACCCAGCAAAGGCTGGGTTTTTAAGCAAATTTCTAGGGATAGAAGAAATTAATTACAAGGAGCGATTATCTCCCCTACAGGAGACCCTTCAGACAGGCCAACCGCAATAGTTGGACTTGTTGCATCAGGTAATCTTGCACTATGAGCAAAGAAGGCCACCTGTGTTTGCATCTCAACGGTAGCAGCAGCTTCGTAGCCATCGGTCACATCAGGTATAGCAGATGGACTAATAATTGAACTATGATGTCCCTTGGTAAATCGCACAGCACCAGAACCTTGGGTAGTACTATCAACACATTCAAGGCCTAAGTTAGCAATCAGTGGCTCAGTACCCGATATTGGGAAGTTATCAACGGTATTTGGTAATACTTGATCTGGCAGGCTTTTAGCACCATCTCCAACCACTTCAATTAAGTGAAGAGGTAACTCAGTTCCCTTAAGCATAGCGGCATGATTGATTGGATCTGCACTGTCCACCACTGTTTGTACAGCAAAAGCGAACGAAGGCAGGAACCCTTGGTAAACCGCCATCTGAAGCGTTTTATATTCTTCAGTTCCTGGTTCATAACCCGCTGTGTTGGCCGCATCAAATAGCGCTTTAAAACTATCGCTAGCAATGATATTTGCAAACAATTGAGGTTCGAACGTTGGCGAGCCTATAAAGCTTCCCGCAAATCCACCACTTGGTGCCACTAAAGAAGCTGCATTAAGTTTGTAAACATAACTCAAATCCGCCCCAGAGGTTGGGTCAGTCAAGCCAGTGCTAGCGTAAGTCGAAAAGTTAGTCCCAACAATAGCGCCTAAACTTAATCCTTGTGCACTGATATTATTAATATCAAATAACTGAGGCGCACCCGCTTTGGCCAAAGCGCCCGCATAACCTGTTAGTGACGCTCTCAGTCCAAGATGATCTAACGTTGCCTGGCGGAAGTTATCACGCACAGTTAACGTACTAGCAATATTAATAAAGACTAAAGGATTACCATTTGTAAAAGCATCCGGTGTCCCTACTACGGTACCAAAGCTAGGATCCGTTGCAGATACCTCATAAATACCATCTTTATTAGCATCATAAGAACGGGAACCGTGCAATGGCATATCGATGGCCATAGTGGCGACACCAAACCCGGCATAGGTTCCTGCGTAGGAATAAGCCATCTCTTTACCACCACCTAAACCATGCATTGCTATGGTTGTAGGCCAACCAGCAGCTGGCGCAGGTGCAAAGTTTGGAACGGTAATTTGGACCGTAAGCACCTCATAATTCTTAATTTGAGGAATAGGATTAAACTTCGTTAGATGCTTTGTCTTATCAGCAGCAGTGCCATCGTCTAATAACCAAGTTTTACCAGCTAGAAGCGCTGGATTAGCAAGCGCTGCACTAGGATCGACACCATTAGCAACGGCCTGAGCACCAAAATTTGTTTGACTCAAGGTACCAGCTTGTAATGCAAGTAAAACCGATACAGGGCTATCACCCATCGCACTCCAATAACTGTTAATCAAAGGCTGATTCTTTTCATCTAAACATGATACAGATGAACACTCACCAAAAACTGGGACTTTAATTTTTGCTTGCCACACATCAGCTTTACTGGCGCCTGCATATGCAGGATGCGCTTCTGGTAATTGTAATGCTTGGGCTAAGTTGTAACCTAAGAAATGAGGTGGTTCGACAAATTCAGGCATATAACCAGGCTGTCCAGCAATCAGTAATTTAGATGTCTCGTAGACATCTGCAACCGATTGTGTAGTGAACAAACCTGAAAAACTGATGGTTTCAGGATCAACACCATGCGCTGAAGCTAGGCCTTTTTCATAACTGTTGATCAACGTCTGCAGACTTAGCTGAGACGGTGTTTCAAGCGGATGAGTCTCAATATCTAATCTAACGCTGGTATAGGTTGCTGAAGCTGCAATCGATTGACTCGCGCTATCTTGAATCAGGTCTGTAGTGACGTAAATATAAGACTGATTAGCTTTTAACGGCTTTAGCGGCACAATTGCAATCGTGCTGCCTGAAGCTTTAGAGACAAAATCAACACCAAATGTCAGCTCATCCCCGACTTTACAGGCAGAAGCTGACGGTTCTGCACTGCACTCTGGATCCGATGAAAGAGGACCACCAACAGTCGCTTCAAACACTCTTACCGCACCGGCTTGAAAAACAGAAGCTGCATCGAGGGTCAGCGCCTTACCAGCATGATCGCTTGCGAGCTCTACAGTAATTGAGATTGGGGATGTGGTAGACCAACCATCTAGTGCACCAATAGCCATAGAGGGATCAGTATAATCACTTGTGCCATCAGCCATTTCGCCAGACATGTTAATTGTACCGTCACTGGTACCACTGAATAAAAGATCATTCGGCACTGGTAATGTTCGTTTAGCGGGATCTGCATTACCGGGATCAAAAGCAATATGAGATTCAGGAATCAGAATTTCTCCTTTATTTTCTGCCTTATCTCTTAATTCATCAACAGAATCTCCGCCACAGCCCGTTAATCCAAGCGCAGATGCAATCGCAACACCCAAAAAGAGTCTTTTCATCTTTGTTCCCCAAATCTTGTTGTAATAATTTTTGTTTTCCCCAAAAAATTTGGTCACAATAGACAATAATTGAATGACCAAATAGGACTTTTAGAAGTCCCTACCTAAGTTCAAGTTAACGCAAATATATTGACTTAGCTACATTTTTGTCACAATCACATACTGAATATACGAACAATAATTAATCATTTGTTTTAAACTACTGTTTATCACATCAATGACTCTAGAGGTGGCGGGCTTTTCCGCCGATAGGAAATATTGACTCATGTTGGAATATCAAGCTGCAAAAGATCTACTTATTAACAAAACAATCCTAGTCACAGGCGCTGGAGACGGCATTGGCCGTGCAGCTGCGATCTGTTTTGCCAAGCACGGGGCTACTGTGATTCTACTCGGGAAGACGGTCAAAAAATTAGAAGCAGTCTATGATGTGATTGAGCAAGCTGGTTGCCCTAAACCCGCTATTGTTCCATTGGATCTTAAAGGTGCCACAGAACAAAACTATATCGATATGGCTGAAACCATAGAACAGCAGTTTGGCCACTTAGATGGACTCTTGCATAACGCGAGCATGTTAGGCGTTTTAGGCCCATTTAAGCATATTTCAATGGATTCAGTAACAGAAGTCATGCAGGTGAATGTCATTGCTGAAATCATGCTAACGAAAGCCTTGCTACCCGTAATGAAAAAGTCACCACAGGCATCATTAGTGTTCACATCAAGCAGTGTTGGCCGTAAAGCCAAGGCATTCTGGGGTGAGTATGCAATATCTAAATTTGCCACCGAAGGCATGATGCAAGCTATTGCTGATGAATACGAAGGCTCTAACCTTCGTGCAAACAGCATTAACCCAGGCGCCACACGCACAGCCATGCGTGCCAATGCTTATCCAGCTGAGAACCAACAAATGCTTAAAACCCCTGAAGAGATTATGGCCACATATCTCTACCTAATGGGGAATGATTCTGTCGAGATTAATGGGCAACAGCTCAACGCACAGTAATCTTGTCTCTTAGACTCAAGAAGGAGCTTAACGCTTCTTCTTTTCTTACTCTCTGAAATATTCACTTCTTTGGCTAAATAATCATTATTAAATATCAATCTCAGCAAAGTAGATGGCGGCTTTACCCTCATGTGATGAATAATAACTCACCTTTAAACTGCCCTTATCGAGCACGACACCTGCGTAACTGTTATCACCGCCAGAGGGAAGACTAAACAGCTCCGTGACCTCCGCAGATTGTTCGTCTATTTCAACAACACTGGTTCGCGTTTTATCATCATACAAACGCACAACACCATAATGATGGCCTTGATAATAAAAACTCACCGGTCCGCCAACCCGTTTATCTAATTCTTGCCACTGCCAATATTGATAGGGAGGCTTAGACGACCCTAAAAGAGCGGTTTCTTCAGGGCCCCAAACCGGATCGCGTCTAAGCAGGCAATGTGCATTATCATGCTCATCAAAAAACAGCCCTGATTCATTCACATAGCCTTGCTTGTTCAAGTTTTTAAACACTCGAGTAAAATGTTGGCCGTCAATGCTCTTATACAAGCTGGCATAGCCTTTTGGCTTAGGCAGATAAGATATCCCCCACAGCACGTTGTTATGTACACACAGCCGCCATAGCCAGTCATTAGGTCTCGCTATCTCATCAGGTCCAGACCAAGATACTCCATCTGTGGTTCGCCAAACATATGATTGCCTCTCTTGTTTAACTCGCGAGATAAAACTGCCCACGCCAAAGAGCAATAACGCTCCCTGATACACTACAAGTTTTCCATCGCGCATATCTGCATGACTCATCTGCATCAGGGCTACCGACTCCCACGTATTTCCTTCATCGGGCGAGCAAATCACTCTCAACATGCCGTCATCGGATACAGGAGTACTTCCCTCTCTAAACACGCAATAGAGTTGATCACTAAAGCGCACCATATCAGTGAATGCATTGTGATCAGCTAAGTCCCAGATTTTATCCACTGACATCAATTTCATGAAGAGCCTAATTCGTTGCGGTTTATCTATTTATAGCACGGTATTTTATTGACGAAAATGTTCTCGTATCGGCTTTATACCAATCAGTATAAAGACTTGATCGCTCAGCGAGAGTTTAGCGGTCCTGAGGCAAGGCAGCGAGTGAAGAGCATAGTTATTCTACGGTTAAGCTCGTTAACACAGCATCAGAAGCGCTAAAACTCGCCTATAAGGAGTGTTTTGGGCTGCCTACTTCTGCGTTGAATGAACTCATAAGGGAACAACCATTATGTCATCCATTCACCTTGAATTAGTTTGCCAAAAAACACTCTGAGTCTGACGAATCCCCACAAAAAGAGATGAATAAATAATGAGATAGGTGAAATAGTGAGGAACATTCATGGCATTTGGTGATCAAATTTAT
>NZ_VKGK01000058.1 GCF_007197645.1 Shewanella hanedai | reverse complement strand
CCATTCATTGAGCTTTCAATTGCTGAAAACAAGCTTTGTCGACGAATTTTGTGCATTAATGGGGTGACAAGAGTGAGGCATTTTGATAAAACTTGCTTTGCATTCATGGCATTTACTCGTGTACTCGTGGTAATTTTTGTTTGGCGATAAATTTGATCACCAAATGCCATGAATGTTCCTCACTATTTCACCTATCTCATTATTTATTCATCTCTTTTTGTGGGGATTCGTCAGACTCAGAGTGTTTTTTGGCAAACTAATTCAAGGCGAATGGATGACATAATGGTTGTTCCCTTATGAGTTCATTCAACGCAGAAATAGGCAACCAAAAACACTCCTTACAGGCGAGTTTTAGTGGTTCTGATCCTGTGATTCTTAATGAACAAAAGTGAGCTTAACCCTAGTTTCACTATGCTCTTCACTCGTAGCAAACCACATGGTCTTGTATGTTCCCGACATACTTAAGACATTTCCTCCATCCGTGGAGGTCAGATGTGGTGAATGTCATTAATGCACGACTATATGGATATAGGAGGTAGGGCGAAGCACGACTGAATGGATTCAGGAGGTAGAGTAACGCAGGAGCAGTTACCGAGGATGCTAGAGCCGAGGAGCAATTAATGACCTTGCCTCAGGACCGCTAAACTCTCGCTGAGCGATCAAATGTTTATACTGATTGGTATTAACTGTCGCCAAAGCGTTATGACACATAAACCATCAATGCGGATAATTCTTATATCTCTATCTGTCATTATCTATTATTTCATCTTTAACTTTCTATTACTCATTGTTTAGTAATAACTTTTATCTTCCTTGAGCTGTGTTGGGTCATTTTTACTATATCCATCAATTTTGCAGCAGAGTATAAATTCATCCCGTTGGTATTTTTCTAGATACTTAGCACGCTTTAGTTTCATTTTTTGATGCTAAAACTCTCCGCCTTCATGTTGGAGAGGCTTGTCGGTTATTTGAAAGGATTTTCAGTTTTTATATTAAGGATGGTATGTTTTGAAAAAATTAACCTTAGCCAGTCTATTTGGCATTAGCTTGTGTTCCATCTCTGGAATCGCGATATCGAGTACTACCTTGCCCGTTAAATCAAATATGGGGAGCGCTGAAGAGATTTTCATTAAGCGTGATCTATTAAGCAACTTATCTACCGCGGCCAGTCAATCAAATTTATACCTGTTACCGTTGGAAAACACCGTTGGTGAAGACTGGACGGGTGACTTCTTTATCAATGATATACATGGATTCTCTTTGCTAGAAACGATGCAGGGTCAAGTATTCAGTAACGTTGAATTGCTTAGCCCCGCAGGAAATCGATATCGAATTCAGGGGGGAGAGATCACTTGTGCAGGTCCTGACTGTGTTGAACTCAGCAGTCATGTTGAGGTGAGTGAAGCCACTGCGGTGCGCACTATCTCTATTAATCGCAATGCCAATATTTTGGGGCGATGGCAGATTAAACTTAACGGCTTAAGTACTGAGGCTACTAACGCCAACGTATTGGTTAGCTATGAGCAGGGCGTAAACTTAGCTATATGGGATGCGGATCAAGTCTCATTGTCGAGCCAGCCGAACAGGTTTTTATTTGAGTTGAGAGTGCCAAACTCTGAACAAGAGGGGGGGCAAAAATCCGCGCCTTACTCGGTGATTAAGCGCGCTGAGATTGAAGCGCTAGATGCAAGGGCATTTTTGTTTAGTAATACAGAGCCAGCAGAATTTACATCTCGAGGTGCCGTTGATACTAACGCGGTCAAGCCAAACAAACTCAAGTCAAAAGAGCTTCAAGAATACGAGGTTAGCATCTCTCCCGAAGGTGAGATTAGTACTACGATTCCTAAGTTAGCTGCGGGTGATTATCGATTAGAAGTGGAATTTAGTGCCACCGTGAGTAACGGTGATGTGATTCAACGTACCGGCTACTATGGCTTCCCTGTGTTGGGTTCTGAGGCTCAATTAACCTCTGCCAGCCGTACCAAAGTACTTGATGAAAATAGATTGAGTGTGGATATCGGCATTGAAGGGGTCGCTGATAAAGCGTTGTTGGTGTTTTATGCGGAGATCTGGCGTGATGGCAAGCCAGTTTCAACTATCAATACGATCACGTCAGTTCATGAAACCAGTATTGGTAACAGTGTCACAGTAGCGCTGGATTCCCGCTGGTTTGCACTGGCAGAAACCCATGGGCAGCAAGGGTTCGAGTTCAGAAATATCCGTTTGCTAGATCCTAATACTTACTTGCTACTGGACAGCAAAACTGACCTTTTTGTACCAGTATCAGCGTTTCCTGAACAAGAGAGCATCAAAGCGTCAGCAGTTGAAATAAACGATGAAATGCTGCTGGGTAAAAATGACATTACAGTTCCTGTTAATAATGCCCAAGGAGCTCAAGAGAGTGTTAACCTCGCTGCCAATGGCATTATGTTGGTGCACGGGTGGTGCAGCAACACAAGTACTTGGCAGCAGTGGCGTTTCAATGATGGGCCGACTGTCGAATACAACAGCCCTATCACCAGTATGGGGCGTAATGATTTTGCCATCGAGTTAGCCCTGCAATCTAATGCAGCATTTCGTGATTGGTTCTCTGTGGTCGCCCACTCCCAAGGCGGTCAGGCTGCAGTACATATGCAAAGCTATTACTTCACTGGCTTGGATAACTCGCCCGCTCCTAGGCCCATCCAAACTGTCGGTACGCCATATCAAGGTTCGTTATTGATGGATCTGTACGTGGGTAGTGGAGCAGGCATGATTAACGATATCTTTAATATTGATGACTGTCAGGCGCAATGGTCGTTAACCACAGCCAGCAGCATTCCTTGGGCGATTATGCTTCCCTTCAACAGCCAGCAACGAACCTTTTATTACCGCACCACTCACGGTATGCCAAGCAACTGGTGGGAGTCACTGCAGTTTTGGCGTTGGAAGTGTAACGCTGGATCATGGATTATTCCTGGAGCTGATGATGGTGTTGTGAGTGTGGGGGAAGGCTGGCTTGGACTGGGTAACGATATGGGTATTATGGCCCGAGAATGTCATACCGGAGGTATGAATTTTATGGACCAAAGGCGTGACAATAATCGCAATGACATCATGGATGAAATGGGCCGAGTCCCCGCGTCTTGGACACAGTGGCTTGATAGAGATGATCCAGGTGGTTCGGGTGATTGGGAAAGTCGTGCTGCACACCCTGCAGTTTGTGCTAACCCGTGGAACTTCCAAGCGCGTCGTCGAGGCACCACTATTCCGGCCACTCAAACGGGAGAGATTTTCTCGACCTTGTCAGCTAACGGTGGATTGGTGTGTCGAAATGCAGATCAGCCTGATGGTGTCTGCTTTGACTATGAGGTGCGCTTCTTCTGTCCTTAATCTTTATACTGATTGGTATAATACCTAAACGCCGAACTTATGTTCGGCGTTTTTTTTGCTTGAATCAGTGACAGATTTACCAACAAATTACGATGGGTGAATAAGCCTTAGTTAACATGGGTAGCAAGCTCATAGTTAGTTAATATAGTTGGGTTAATGATGAACTAATGTGGCTTAACGGCTTGCCTGTTGTTAACTATTTCGGATCTGTGATCTTGATCGTCTTTACCTTATAGAAATTGTTTTAATGACACATTAATATCAGGCAATCGTTTGCGCAAACGTTTGCGCTTGTTGGTTCATTATTCTAATAAGGTCAGTGATATGAGAAAAGGCGCACTGCTTAACAGTGATTTAGCTCGAGTTATTGCTCTGTCAGCTCATACCGATGAGATCACCTTAGGGGATGCGGGATTACCGATACCTGCGTCTTGCGAGCGTATCGATCTTGCCTTGACCCATGGTGTTCCTGCTTTTATCGACACCCTTAAAATTGTGGCCACTGAGCTACAAATTGAATCAGTGGTCATCGCTCAAGAGATGTTGATCCATAGCGCAGATATGCACGCGCAGCTGATGCAGGTGCTGGAACAGATAGGCAAAGAGCAATCCCAGCCCATTAAGATTACTGCTGTTAGCCATGAAGCCTTTAAGGTGCAAACAGCCAAGAGTCGTGCTGTGGTTCGCACTGGTGAGTGCACGCCATACGCCAACATCATTTTGCAGGCAGGTGTGGTGTTCAAATGAAAGCACTGCTGAGTCTGACAGGTATTGAAAAATCCTTCCCAGGTGTCAAGGCGTTAGACGGTGCTCAATTAAACGTTTATCCCGGTCAAGTGATGGCGCTGATGGGGGAGAACGGCGCGGGTAAATCGACCATGATGAAGGTGATGACGGGGATTTATCAGGCCGACGCGGGTCAAATCACCTTAAACGGTGAACCAGTGACATTCAATGGGCCGCGTCAGTCCCAAGCGGCAGGGATCAGCATCATACATCAGGAGTTAAACCTGATTGATAACCTCTCTATTGCCGAAAATATCTTCTTAGGGCGTGAACCGCAAAAAGCGTTGGGCTTTATTGATTGGACCAAGATGTTCGATGACGCCGATGCCTTACTTGCTCGCTTAAACGTGCAACGTAGCAGTCGTGAGAAGATGGGTAACTTGCCTCTGGGTGAGCAGCAGATGGTCGAAATCGCCAAGGCGTTGTCATTTGACTCCAACATCATCGTCATGGATGAGCCTACAGATGCGTTAACCGAGCCCGAAACACAGAGCCTGTTTAATGTCATCCGTGAGCTACGCCAAGAAGGCGTTGGTATCGTTTATATCTCCCATCGATTGCAGGAAATCTTTACTATTTGCGATCGCGTCACTGTGATGCGAGATGGTCAGTTTGTTGCCGAATCCGCCACCTCAGATCTGAATGAAGAAAGCCTGATTGAACTGATGGTAGGCCGCAAGTTACAAGATCTCTATCCTCGTGTTGATCACCAATCTGGCCAGATATCGATGACGGTGCGTAACCTTTCAGGTAAGGGAATTAATGATATTAGTTTCGACCTACATGAAGGTGAAATTCTGGGCTTCAACGGGCTGATGGGCGCGGGACGTTCAGAATTGATGCGTGTGTTGTTCGGGGATGTGAAGCGAATCCGTGGTGTGGTGGAGTTGTATGGCGAACCGATACACCCAGTGCATCCGAGTGAAGGGATTAAAGCAGGCATTGCGTATATTTCCGAAGACCGTAAAGGTGACGGCTTAGTACTGGGAATGTCAGTAAAGCAGAACATGAGCCTGAGTTCACTCACGGCACTTTCCTATATGGGCGCGATTAATGCCGACAAAGAGCATGCACAAGCGACCTATTTTAAAGACGCATTCAATGTAAAAACTCCCTCACTAGACCAACCAATAGGCAAGCTTTCTGGTGGTAACCAACAAAAAGCAGCGATAGCTAAAGGGCTGATGGCTAAACCTAAGGTACTGATTCTAGATGAGCCCACTCGTGGGGTTGATGTGGGTGCCAAAAGAGAGATTTACGAACTGATAAACCAGTTTAAGCAAGAGGGGATGAGCATCATCCTCGTCTCTTCTGATATGCCGGAAGTGATGGGAATGAGCGACCGAATTATGGTGATGAAGGATGGTTGTATTAGTGGTGAATTCGACGCGACTAACGTGACTCAGGAACAACTCTTGGCTGCGGCCATTGGCAAACACTGATTAGAGAATAATAACAATGAATCAAACTGTAACGAATAACCTCACTGGTCTAAAAATGTTTGAATGGCTCAAGCAACAAAAAGCCCTGATCGCGCTTTTAGTCTTGATAGTGGTGGCCTCTTTGTTGAACGATCAGTTCTTCACCACGGGCAACCTGATGAATATTCTGCGTCAGACTTCGGTGAACGCCATTATCGCTGTCGGCATGACCTTAGTGATTTTGACGGCAGGTATCGACCTTTCAGTCGGTGCCATACTGGCACTAACGGGGGCACTCGGTGCATCGATGGTGAGTGCAGAACTGCCACTCATCGTGGCTTTACCGCTGACTTTACTGCTTGGCGGCGCACTGGGAGCCATGAATGGTCTGTTAATATCTAAAGGCAAAGTACAGGCGTTTATCGCCACACTGGTCA
This sequence comes from Shewanella hanedai, assembly GCF_007197645.1. Classification (GTDB taxonomy): domain Bacteria; phylum Pseudomonadota; class Gammaproteobacteria; order Enterobacterales; family Shewanellaceae; genus Shewanella; species Shewanella hanedai. The sequence continues at coordinate 15,368 of NZ_VKGK01000058.1, read as the reverse complement.
CTATGACCGCGATCCGTGGCTTGACCATGGTGTATACCGAAGGTCGTCCAATCTCAACTGGTTTTACTGATACCGCTGACAGCTTTGCGTTTATCGGCACTGGCTGGATGGCTGGCGTACCTGTGCCAGTTTGGTTAATGCTCATCACCTTTGTACTTATCTGGGCATTGCTGACTCATACCCGTTTGGGCCGTTATATCTATGCAATTGGTGGTAACGAATCAGCAGCGCGCTTGTCTGGTATCAATGTCGACCGAGTTAAAATCGCTGTCTACGCCCTCTCTGGCACCATGGCGGCGCTGGCAGGTTTGATTGTGACTTCGCGTTTATCCTCAGCTCAACCGACTGCGGGTACCTCTTACGAGCTTGATGCTATTGCGGCTGTTGTTGTCGGCGGGGCTTCTTTGGCGGGTGGGCGTGGTTTTATCTGGGGTACCTTAGTGGGCGCTCTGATCATTGGCTTTCTTAACAATGCATTGAACCTGCTGGATGTATCTTCCTATTACCAGATGATCGCTAAGGCTGGGGTTATCTTGCTGGCGGTATTGGCTGATCGCAAGGCTAACGCGTAAAAACCAAATAATTGACTCACATATAAATAATCCATGAAGGTGACTAAAATGAACAAGCTTCTCACTTGCACAACGGCATTGGTTTTAACCTTAGGCATTGCCGCTCCAGTTATGGCAAAAGACACCTTGGCCTTAGTGGTGTCAACGCTGAACAATCCCTTCTTTGTTTCGATGAAAGAGGGCGCTGAACAGAAAGCCGATGAACTGGGTTATAAACTTATTGTCCTTGATTCTCAGAACGATCCTTCTAAAGAGCTGAGTAATATTGAAGATTTGACCACTCGTCAGGTGAAAGCCATTTTATTGAATCCAACAGATTCCGATGCCGCATCGAATGCGGCTCGTATGGTCAATCGAGCAGGTATCCCTTTGGTGACACTCGATCGTGGTGTGACGCGAGGAAAAGTCGTGTCGCATATCGCGTCTGACAATGTCGCTGGTGGTCAACTTGCTGGTGACTTCATTGCCGAAAAGCTTGGTAAAGGTGCTAAAGTTGTTCAGCTAGAAGGTGTGGCTGGTGCTTCAGCTTCCCGCGATCGTGGCCAAGGTTTTGCGCTTGCTGTGGCTGCTCATGGTTTCGACCTTCAAGCATCACAACCTGCTGATTTTGACCGCACTAAAGGCTTGAATGTGACTGAGAATTTACTGGCTTCAAAGCCTGATGTACAAGCCATATTTGCTCAGAACGATGAGATGGCACTGGGTGCGTTACGAGCCGTTCGTGGGGCGGGTAAAGAGATTATTATTGTAGGTTTTGATGGAACCGATGAAGGCATTGCTGCGGTTAAACGTGGCCTGTTAAATGCCACTGTCGCCCAGCAACCAGAACTTATCGGCGCCATGGGCGTTGAAGCCGCGGTTAAGCTGCTCAATGGCGAAGTGATTGCTGAGTTTCAGCCAGTACCACTGCAAATTATTGTGAACTGATATCATTAGCCATTCACCATTTTAAAAATACATAAGGGTCGATTATTCGCCCCTTGCTGCACGGCTTAGGGTTGGTGAGTTATCAAAACTGATCAACAAGCTCCTTAATCAAGCCGTTTACCACATTAAGAAAGAGAGACTCAGATGGCCAAATTATCCGTATTGGGCAGCATTAACGTAGATCATGTTATGCAAGTCAGCGCAGCGCCATGTGGCGGGCAAACTATCGAAGCTAAGCATTACCAAATTGTCGCCGGTGGCAAGGGAGCCAATCAAGCGGTAGCGGCGGCTAAACTGGGTGCTGATGTGGCGATGATTGGCTGTGTCGGCAGTGATGCAATCGGTGAGCAGATGAAGCGTGGGCTGGCGGATGTGGGCATTAATATCGACGGTATCACCACCATTGCCGATGAAAATACCGGACTGGCGATGATCTACGTCGAAGATTCAGGTGAAAACCGCATCGGCATCTGGCCCGGTGCAAATGGCGCCCTAACTGAAGCTGTGTTGGCGGAACATCAAGGAACAATCGAAGCCTCTGAACTGCTTTTACTTCAGCTTGAAACGCCGATTCAAACGCTGGTTACAGCGGCTAAAGTGGCCAAGTCTGCAGGAGTGAAAGTGGTATTAAACCCAGCCCCCGCAAAGGCGTTGCCAGAGGAATTACTGCGTCACGTTGATACCATTACGCCTAATGAGAGTGAGGCTGAACTGTTAACGGGCATCGCAATCAATGAGCTGTCCGATGCTGGACTTGCGGCGAATCATCTCCATAGCCAATTTGGTATCGAAATGGTGCTGATCACGCTAGGTAAACGAGGCGTTTGGTTGTCGCACAAAGGTGAGGGCATGCACATTGCTGGCTTTACGGTTGATGCAGTCGATACCACCGCCGCGGGCGATACCTTTAACGGCGGTTTCGTGACTGCCTTACTCGAAGGTAAATCGGCACTTGAGGCGGTGCGTTTTGGTCAAGCTGCTGCGGCTTTGTCTGTGACAAGGATGGGAGCTCAAAGCTCTATTCCTACTCGCAGTGAAGCACTAACCCTATTACTTTAGCCCTATTAATTTAGCTATCTAGGTATGTTATCCATTAAGCTGTCACCCGTAATCTGTAATATTCATTTTTGATAGGAGTCTCATTGCATGGCCACCATTCGCGACGTCGCCAAATTGGCGGGTGTCTCTACCACCACAGTATCTCACGTGCTCAACAAGACTCGTTTTGTCTCAGCAGAAGGCAAAGCTAAGGTCGAGGACGCTGTGATGCAGCTTAACTATGTGCCTAATACCGTTGCGCGTAGCCTTAAAGGGGGTAGCAGTCGAGTATTGGGCATGCTGGTGACCGATTCCAATAACCCATTTTATGCCGACCTGATCCAATGGGTCGATCAAGTGGCTTATCGTCATGGCTACAACCTTATCTTGTGTAATACCCAAGGTAATATTGAGCGGGCTAAAGATTACATGAGCATGTTAAGTCAGCGACGGGTTGACGGCATGTTGATGATGAGCTCTGATGCACGTCAGTTACCGGTCTCATCCTACGGCACTATGCCGATGGTCATGATGGACTCTGGGCCAGATCGTGCTGGTTATGATCGTATTCTCGATGATTCTGAGCAGGGTGGGTACATGGCGACCAAGTACCTATTACAGGCGGGTCATCGGTGTATTGGGTTATTGGCTGGGCCACTGGAAAAGTCCAATAGTCAAAACCGTATTGCAGGGTATCGCCGTGCAATGGCCGAAGCGTATGTTGAAGTCGATGAAAGCTGGATCCAATCCGGTGAGTTCACTTACGAAGGTGGCGTAACGGCCATGACAGAGTTGCTTAAGCAGCAAAAGAAAGTGACCTCTATATTTGCCTCCAATGATTTAATGGCCATGGGTGCGATACGTGTTGCGGGCGAACATGGGCTGATCGTTCCAAAGGATCTGTCGGTGATAGGTTATGACGACATTCCAGGTGCCAAGTATTTCAATCCACCACTAACAACGATGCGTCAGCCGTTAGAGCTGATGGCTGAACAAGCTATTGCCATGCTACTTGCACGAATGGAAACGCCAGAGAGTGAAGGGCAGCGCACCTTGTTAACGCCGACCTTAATTACTCGAGATTCAGTTGCTGTAAACTTGGCTTAATCGTTAGTGGTTAATGACTAATCAGGAATGACTAGAGTAGCAACTGCCCAACTTTGACTAAGATGACGGTCTCCTCTTTGACAAAAGGATGATGCTCGCTCATATGGGGGCTGCGTATCCAAGTATTCGCGGGATATTGTCCAAACTCATCTTCAAACTGCCCTGAAAGTACTAGTATCTCTTCGCCGCCAAAGTGTCGATGAGGCTTAAATGTCTCATTTTTAGGCCATTTGACCAAGGCTGTGTGTTGACCTTCAAAGTCATGGAGTGACATCACTTCAAGCCCACCAATTCCTTGTTGCCAAGGCGTTGAATGGGTATCGACTCGTACTTGTTGAAGATCATTGGCATCGAATTGATTCAATTTAACGAAGATAGTGCAACCGTCAGTACTAAAGGGGCTATGACGGCTTCCCGGTGGGTTGCGAATGTAAGTACCTGGGCCAAAATCGCCATTTTCATCGGAAAAAGTGCCTTCGAGTACCAATATCTCCTCTCCCATCGGATGGGTGTGTCTACTGAAATGTGAACCCGCTTCATACCTTACTATGCTAGTGGCGTGGCCGCTCTCTAACTCTTCTCGAGCTAGAGGTTTACGGGTAACCCCTTTAAGCGGGCTTGGAAGCCATGGTTGTTGATTGGTATCAATGACGACTTTTTTGGAAAAATCCATATTTAGATTTGGTTTGAGCTGCTTCATATGTCACCTTTCCTTATCTTATTTTGAACTCTTCCTTATCGCTAGCAGATGAAACGTATTAGCTAACCCTGTAAAGTGATAACAATTATATACTTCGTCGCACAGTGAAAACAGTAAGTACAAATTGGTTCACTAGGAACTTAACGGTACATCTTTATGACTTTTAAAGAGAAATTAATATAATCATGCAAGATAGAATCATAGGTCCAAGTGAAAGTGCGCGCATGGTTGAGACCATCGTTGGCTGCAAATGGTCATTAACCGTGTATCAACTTCTGGCGCAGAATATTAATCGACCCGGTGAGATGGTTCGCAGTGTTGACGGCTTGACCACTAAGGTGATTAATCAATGCCTGAAGCGCAATGTGGAGTTCGGGATATTAAAGAAGGTTGTTTATCCGGAGAGCCCGCCACGTGTGGAATACGAGGTAACTCCGTTTGGCGCAAAGTTTATGACCATATTGGATGCACTCAAAGAGCTACAAGATGAGATCCAAAGAGCGCAATAAGAAGTAAGTCTAAAAAAGCTGAATCCGTCGAGTCAGAGTAGCCTCATGCTGTGGTGGTGTGAGTCTTTTTATCTCGACATAACCATGCCGCAAGTTGTCGAATTTTTGGTAAGACAGTCAGGTTAGCAAGCAGTGCAACCGGCCATGCGATGGTAAAACTGTCGAGCCATACTAGCACCCACTTTGAACTTATCTCCCCCATTCTGATGGCCGAAATGGTGCCTGACATTATCAGTGCCATGGTGATCGAAGAGATCAGTGCTGATACCCAAAATTGTTTTCTACTCATCAATACTCCCCCTATTTTATTGTCATATTTACTGTGACTGTTGAGAATAGATTGAGTATATTGATTTCATTAATGATAGAAAATAGTGAATTTTAAAAGCATGGATTCCATATTTGGAACTATTGACGACCTGTTCCTTTTTTGCAAAGTGGTGCAACTAGGTTCTCAACAAGCGGCGGCTAAAGCATTAGGCCTACCAGTTTCGACAGTGTCACGTCGTGTATCGTTAATGGAAGAAAAGCTCGGTGTGCGCTTGTTAGAGAAGAAAGGAAGAGAGCTTGTCCCGACCGAAACAGGACAACATTATTACCAGCTGTTAGAAAACCAATTCACCGCACTAGAAAGCCACTGTCACCAACTAAGTGAAAACATTGAAGCGGTGGCAGGGAATATTCGCTTGTCTTTGCCCTATCGATTTTACAACTTCTATGTTCGAGAATTAATTACCGACTTCTTATTGGAGTTTCCACAAACCTCCATTGAAATCAACCTATGTGCAGAAGATGCCTTGCCAGAAACAGATCGAGATTTGGTGCTCACTTTCGACATCACCCGAGCTGAAGAGATGGTCGCACGGCCACTCTTTTTCGCAGAGCATGGCGTATTTGTCGCGAAATCTTATTGGGACAAAAATGCAGTCACTCAACTCGATCAATTGGACAGGATTCGATTGGAAGATCAAAAGAGCATCACTTACACAGATCAAACTCAAACGTTAAAGCAGATCCACATTCACCCTCGTTTGCAGGTCAACGATATTGGGCAAGTACTTCATGCCACAATTAAAGGACTCGGCGCTGCGACCTTGCCCTACCACTTAATAACCCCTGAGATGGATGTCATCGAGATTTTTGCTGATTACCAGTTCCCGCCTAGGCAATCTTATTTGGTGTACAAACAGCGAAAATTCCAACCTAAAGCACTGACCATATTGATTGAACGGCTCATTGAGGCAATGCCATAAAGCTAAGAAGGACGGGCTTCGCCCTGCTAGGACGGCACTTCGTGCCCGCGAGGTCGTTCGCAGGCTCACTGCTAGGGCGCTGCGCTGCGATAAGATCATGAGAAAGGCTTTGGTTGTTACTGTTGCTCTTCTTCGTGGCCGTCCGTGTTCTCTGTGGTGAATAGCTTGCAGCATAAGAGAAGAAGCAAAGATCATTCCTACGACTGAGCTCTATGCTTCCGCTGATTTAACTGAGGAAAGAACACTGGGATGGCTATCAAAAATTACTCGTTACTCATGGTTAGCCTAAAGCCAGTTAAACCGAATGTTTGATATTCGATTCGGTAAATCTTGATCGTAATAGCTGTATTAAGGCTCGGGTTTTCTCAGGCAAAAATTCACGTGATGGATAGATTAAGGTTAATTTGATATCCGTGAATTTTTCCTTAGGCAGAACCGCCACCAGTTCACCGGATTCTAATGCACCTTGGAGTAAAGATACGGGTAACAAGGCCACGCCTTTACCTGAGGCTGCCATGTGCTGTATTAATCCTAAATCATCGGAACAGAGCCTGATCTTCAAATCGTCTGGTAGGGCAGTCATGTTGTATCGGCTCACCATAATCGGATGCTCATAGAGGTGAGATAGCTCAGTGATCTTAGCGTGACTATGCAGGTAATCGGCAGAGGCAACTAAGCAGCTGGGAAACCGCAATAAGGTTTGCTGGACATAATCCTCATTGGTCACTTTTACCCCTTTAGGTAAAAGCTGCATATCGATATTTTCACGTCTTAAATCGAGACTCTCCTGACTGTTAACCACATCGAGTAATACATCGGGAAAGCGTTCGAGATAATCCTCCAATAAAGAGGTAAACAGGTTGGATGTGATAAGTGCTGCAGGCACGGCGATGCGTAATGTGCCTTGCAATGAGTGATGTTGATTTGTCAGTAAGTTCGCAGCCTGAGAAACGCTAGTGAGGGGCTGACTAATTTGCTCATAGAGCAAACGACCATTTTCAGTTAATTCAATTTTGCGTGTGGTGCGTATTAATAGCTGACAACCTAAGGCTTTTTCAAGCTCTTGTAAGCGCCGACTCACTTTAGAACGCTGTAGAGAGTAATGTTTCGCTGCTGCGCTGATCCCACCATGTCGAACCGTGAGTACAAACAGGTATAGATCATCCATACTTTGCTTCATTGTCCTACCTGTAGGTTGTAAGCGTCTTATTTCACATTCTACTTAATCTAATCAACTGTTTCTATAATAACGTCCCTTTCAGATCTCCGTGGACCGTTTAATGCAAACCGCTGAACATGCTTTTCGCCGTTGGATGCAAAGTCTCATTCTTCTTTTTATCCTTCTTATTGGCTACATTGTGGTTGCCGATCGTCATGCTCCGCTAACGACTGAGAGTCGAGTACAAGGGTATGTGATTCAGATAGCACCTGAAATCAGTGGTACGGTCACCGAGGTGTTGATTGACAATAATCAGCAGGTCAAGAAGGGGGATAGCCTTTTTACGATCGATAAGCGCACATACCAACTGGCAGTCAACAAGGCAAACGTGGCACTAGAGCAAGCCCACGAGCAAGAAACCGCACTATACGCCAAAGCTGAAGCGGGTGAAGCTAAGGTGGCGACAAATCAGGCAGCATACAATAATGCCAGCAGCGAATATCAACGCATTCGACAACTCGCCGGTAAAAAACTGGTTTCAGCTTCGCTGCTTGATAGCTCACTGGCCAATAACAATGTATCGCTATCGAACCTACATGCCGCTGAGCAAGAGCTGCGAGCACTTCGCGTGCAGTTAGGCGCTACACCGGGGCAGAGCAGCATGGTACGCGCCGCTGAAAACAGCTTAAAGCAAGCAGAGCTCAATTTGTCACACATGCAAATAATTGCCCCAAGTGATGGGGTGATCACCAATCTGCAATTAGAAGTCGGCAGCACGGCCAGTGCTAACCAGCCCTTAATGACTTTTATTCCAACAGGTTCATTATGGATAGTGGCAGATTTTCGTGAAAAAGCGGTGGCACTACTAGATGAGGAAACCACGGCATTGGTGGCTTTCGATGCTTTTCCTGGCGAGGTCTATGGCTTGGAAATACAGAGTCGTGATTTTGGTGTGGCGGCTGCCCAACAAAGCCCAAACGGTAAATTGACCAACATAGTCACGAACAACCGCTGGGTGCGTGATGCACAGCGCGTGCGGGTTAATCTAGTCAGTGACACTGCATTACCTAAGCAACTGTTTATTGGTTCGCGCGCGACGGTTGTGCTCTATCCCAGAGATAACTGGCTATGGGCATGGTTAGGTAAAGCTCAAATTAACTTGGTGAGTTTACTGCACTATATTTACTAGCCATATCTACTAGCTATATCTACTAACGATATCTATTAACCTTACCTAGCGCCAAGGAACTCCTCTTTTGAATGTAGTGACGTTAAGAAAAACCCAGCGTATATGGTTCGGCTGTGTGGCAGGCTTGGCCGTGACGCTAGTATTTGGCTGGTGGTACGGGCTATTTGCCGCATTGTTACCAATGTTCGTACTGACTCAAATCGATCGCTGGAATAGCGGCATTATCATGCAACTGATCATCGCTGTGGCGTGGGTGTGTATTCAAGTCACCCTAATCGTAGGCTTTTTACAGCCTTACCCTCTGCTTATGACCTTAGCGGTAGGACTCATGTTGATGTTTAAATGTGTCGCGATGACCCATAAAAGCACCTATCTGTTCGGCTATATCGGGCTATTAATTGGCTCTATTTTGCTTAATTTCGCCAGTTTCAATGGATTCGATCTTGAAGAGTTCGTGATGGGACTGATTGCATCAACATTAGTCACCGCGCCCATTGTTGCCTTAGCGCTTTATCTATTTCCGGAGCCAAAAATAAGCTCGCCCTTGGCACTTACCGCTGAACCTGCTGCAACAAAAAGCCGCTCCCATGTCGATAATCAGCGTAAAGATCACCTCGGCATGGTGCGTCAGGCATTATTAGGCTGGTTGATTGCAATGGCGGCATTTATTCTGTTCCAAGTTGCAGATTTAAATGACTCGCTGTCAGCGCAGGCATCAATATTTATCGTACTGACGCCAATGACGTTGATTGGATCATTAGCGGTAGCCAAAATCCGCATCATCGGCACTTTCCTCGGTTGCTTCGCGGGCATGTTGATCCAGCTGACCCTATATACTTGGTCTAATAACGCGTTACTGTTCTTGCTCGCTTACGCAATTGCCGCGTGGATTTTTTGCCGCTGGTTAGCCTTAGGAAATATCAAAGCAGGTATCGGTTTTTCTGCCATGTCAGCGTTAACGGTGCCACTGACCACATCGTTTATTCCCGAACAACAAGATGCCTTCTTCTCCATCTGCTATCGCTTCAGCTCCATTGTCGTTGCGGTCATCTGCACCTCGTTAGCGATTTGGATCATTCATCATTTCCTTGTTCGAATTATCAAAGCCAAGCCTTTGAGCTGCTAGGGCGCTTCGCTGCTAGAAAAAGCTGAGACTAACGTCGCGGGCGACTCACTTGAGTACGGAACGCGCTGCTCACGGAATAGCCTGCGGCTACAGGAACGCTTCACTTACAGTAAAAGCAACACTGAGCATTTTCCATTGCCGCCATCCCGGGCTTGTTCCGGGATCCATTCTTTTGAATTTAAGCAATGCAGGGCGGGCTGCTATAAATTCAAGAGATAAAGGCTTCAGTTTTTTGCTCTTCTCCGTGGCCCTCCGTGTTCTCCGTGGTGATAGCTTTTAGCTTGCGGTATTAAGGAAGAAGCAAAGAGCATTCTCACCACGGAGGCTACGCTACACGGAGTTCACGGAGAAAAGCTGGAGGTAAATCAAAGGAAGTTTATGGTGTAAAAATATATGGGTGTCCTGTCTGTTGTAAAGCGAAGAAGGGCAGGCTTCGCCCTGCTAGGACGCTGCGCTTCGAGGTCGTTCGCAGGCTCACTGCTAGGGCGCTGCTATACATTCAAGAGATAAAAATTTAAATGACCTTATCACTTCAGTTTTTTGCACTTCTCCGTGGCCCTCCGTGTACCAACAACATCCCTGTTTAACGGCCAGTTCGCCATCCCTAGCTCTCGCTCATTAGCACATGGCTTTGCCATATTCGCCGTGGTGAAGAGCTTTGTCTTGGTGGTAAAAGCTGAGAAGGGCGGCTGTGAGTTACGAGTGAAAAGGTGCAAGTTTAAACTCTGCTTTCTCGCTTGATGCTGCGGTTAATGACTGTATCTCAATTTGTTTTAAAGTGCCTAACACCATCAGCTGTTCAAAGTTTGAAATAACAAACTGATCTTAGGTTGTTTTAAGTGATTAATATGTAAGGTAAAAGTTAAAATAGTGTTCGACATCTGGTATACCGAACGCTATATTGACTCCCGAAAACAAGCACAAAGAGTAGGGCTATATAGCTATAGCTGAACGAATGCTAACAAGTACAACAAGGATGAACCCCAGCGCTATCACAGCATTGGAGGACATTTGCATCAGGATGATGTATCAGCTCATGTGTCAAAGTGTAACATATTGATATAAATCATAAATAATAATGTACGCAAGTGTATAGTTTCCTTACTGTCTTTTTAAGGCTGAAGCTGAAGAAGCTAAGACGAATGCTGTGCTCACGGTGAAAGCGAGTAGAGCAGAAACAGACAAAAACGCACTGTGGTAGCGAAACCAAAGGCGGTAGCCTGCCTGAAATCTAAGGTTTAGTGGGTTAAGAAAAGATATAGGTGTCATGCTTTTGGCTTGGCATTTTAAAGCAATAGTTACGGTGTGGCGGAACATTATCAAGACGCATCGATAATATTTATAAATGCAGCACTGATAACAATTTATCAGTGCTGCTAATCAATAAGTTGTTATGCAAACAAATTAAGGAATGCAAATGGAATACGAAATTGATTTTTTACCAGTTGGTGAAGGGTCTTCCTCAGGTGACGCTATATGCTTGCGTTACTCCGATGATGATGGGGCTTCATGGCATGTAGGTGTAATTGACGGAGGAACTCAGAGTTCAGGTGAGAGCTTATGTGAACACATAAAAACTCATTACAATACCGTGGTTGTAGATTTTGTAATATGTACACATCCAGATCAAGATCACGCCTCTGGATTATCTAAAGTATTTGATGAATTGACAGTAAAGAAATTATTAATGCATTGCCCTTGGGATTATGTTGATCACTTTTTTGAAAGTGTTACTGATGGAAGAATTACGAAGGAAAGCATGCGCCAAAGGCTTATTGATGGACATCCTTATGCTTACAAAATTTATGAGTATGCCATCGAAAATGGAATTCCGGTTCACCACCCATTTTCTGATAGCAATGACCACAATATTCCATATCTAGATATCGTCGGACCATCTGGTGACTTTTATCTAAATCAAGTTATTAACTTCAGATCTATAAATGAAGTCACGGAAGATAGTATTGAAGAGAGTAGTTTGCTGAAACGTGCGATGGATGCAGCAATGAAGGCAATCAACTGGATATCGGAGGAGTGGGATGATGAGAAACTCGTGGATCCTGCTGCTGATGCCACATCAAGCGAAAATAATTCAAGTGTTATAAGCTTCTTTAACTTTGACGGAAAAAAGATCCTCTTTACAGCAGATTCAGGAACTCTGGCATTAACCGAAGCAGCAGATAAAATAGAGGCTTTAGGTCATGATTTGCAAAGCTTTTCGTTTGTTCAAGTACCGCATCATGGAAGTAAAAGAAATATTGGACCGACGGTTCTCAATCGACTTGTTGGTACACCAAAGCTAATAGACTCTTCTACAACATTTACTGCATTTGTTTCTGCTGCCAAAGAAGGCGAGCCTAAGCATCCTAATAAAAGAGTTGTAAATGCTTTTAAAAGAAGAGGCGGCGAGGTAGTAGCAACACAAGGTTCTACTAAGTACTATTACACTAGTGGCACGCCTGATCGAGGCTGGTCTAAAGCTGAACCACTTCCATTTTATACGGATGTTGAAGATGATTGACTTAGCTAAAATTACTGACCCATATGAAAGAAAAGCGCGGCTTTATCCTGCTTTAATATGCTTATTTCCCTTAATGGTGGGAATGTCTATTACATTCCCAAAGGTATACTCTACTCTGTCGGGATTTGTGGCATTAGCTGCGGCTATAGGAGGTATACAGTTTCTATCTCATCTGGCTCGAGATAGAGGGAAAAAGCTTGAACCTACTCTTTTTAAAAATTGGGGAGGTACTCCATCTGTAGCAATTTTACGTCATAGCGATAAATATATATCTCCTCCAGCCAAACTTAAGTATCACTCGGTTCTTGAAAGTAAGTCTAAAATAGCAGCACCTTCAGTAGATTTTGAAAATGACAACTCTGAAAAGGCTGATGAAATATATGCAGCCTGGTCAGATTTTTTGCGTGGTAAAACTCGCGATGTAAAAAAGTACCCTTTAGTTTTTAAAGAAAATATAAACTATGGATTTCGTAGAAATCTATTCGGTGTTAGACGGCATTGCATATTCTCTGCATTAATATCAATAGTCATTATACTTTTACCAAGCTTAGAAAACCGTTCATTATCTGAAGTTCAAATAGCAATAGGATTATTTTTAGTCACATATATTTTTATATTTTCATTCGTTGTCAGCAGAGACTGGGTGAAAACTGTAGCTGATGCATATAGTAGAAACTTGATAGAGGCTATAAATGCATAGTAAAGACAGGGCAGGCATATCTTTTGTCTTTTGAGCTATCCCTTACTAGGCTTTAAGTTATCTGACTTGGCTCTTTATTATGAAGAATGGTATGGAATAGCTTCTATATCATTCTAAGCTTACCGGATGTGATTCCTAAGGCAATAGATGATGCAGAAACAGCGCCTTTTTATCATATAATAAATAGTTTATCAGAATGGTTTACCTCTGCGGCAAAGATTAGCTGACGGATAAACTAAATGAGGCATGCCAGAAACACGAACAATAACTATGATTAGATTCTTTAACTTGTATCTTATCTTCATTACTACTTCCACATAAGCGTATATATTATAAGATACATATATGATAGGTGAATTAAAAATCTATCGTTCAAAACTACTTCATCTAGAAAAAACAGAGATAAATAATGAAATTAGCCCAAGTCCTTTCAAGTATCAATCAGGTCGAAAAATCCAAATTTATTTCTTGTTTAGATAAACTATGTACAAGTGCAATACCGGATGATAAAAAGCTGGCTAAGTCAGTTGGTAAAATAGATGGCCTGATAAAAAATGCTTCAGGAAGTGAGATAACAATACTTTTTTCTTTAGTGTCATCACATTTCAAAGCTGCGATTCAAGAGCAAATTGATATGTCTGGTGCCCAGATAGGGCTTTTAATCAACATCTTAACTAGAGATGGGAATAGTGTTGCGAGAACTTCGTGGGTTGAATCTTTATATAGTAAAGAGTGGGATCAATTAAAGAAGTCATCTAAAGTGCTGCAAGAAGAGATAGAGTTGAGTAGAAACTCTGATGACTTCTGTAGAGGGAAGTTGTTGAGTATCTATCATGACTGTGTGAGTGTTGCGTTTCTCAATGACCAAAAAATAAATAGAGAAGCGAGAATTACAGATGATGAAAGAAGTATTTTAAATACACTTGCTGATAAATTAAATATTTCAATGGATGAAGCTGCCGCAATTGAACATTTGATTAACCCTGTTCCGCAGAATAATGCGCTTGATGGTTTAAATGCACTAAGAGAGATGGGAGTGTTATTTATAAATCGTAAACGTTCAGAGGTTCTCATTGCTGATGAAGTCGTAACTATATTAAATGAGCTTCAAGGAAAAGAGTTGGCTGATAAGCATACATTAAGAGTTCTGCGAAGTTTTAGTGATGCTGAACTTTCAAATGTTTTAAAGCACTATGGAAAAAAGGTTAGAGGTATAGAGCGCTCAGAGAAAGTTCGTGAGATTATTCATTCGAGAGTCCCTATTCGTTACATGCTTCAACGTGATATTTTTGCTTCTAATGAAACTCAGAATCAAAGAAAAGAGAGATTAAAAACTCTAATTTCCGAACTAGATTTAAATGTAGATAAAATTGGTACAACCCTTGAGGATAGAATTGATGTAATTCTATCCACTTTAAATCAATCTGCAAACGATGAGTTCAATGTATTAAGCGCAGCAGGATTTAAGGAGTTGTATGCGACTTTACTGATACATTTTCCTAAGTTAGATAAGTTACTTAGAGCAGAGTTTGAGCTAGAGGATAATGAAGATATTGATACTGATAAGCTACGGTCCTTGAGCATTACACCTGTCGATATTCTATACCTCTTGGATAATGATCAAATTAAAGCTGTTCGTGACAAAATGGCGTTATCAAAACGAGGAAATCCAAGGCAACTAATCTTAGAATCATTTTCTAATGCAAATGATAAGTTAATTGAAAATTACTCTGCGCTAGCGAGAAGAGATTTAGCAAGCTTGAAAAATGCAGCTATTGAGATTTCTGAAGCTGAAATTGGCGTAAAATTTGAAGAGATAACAAAAGAAATTTTTGAAACGCTTAATTTGGTTGTTGATGAAGATCTGCGTAAATCAATTAATACAGCTAAAGATCAAGCTGACATTATCATTTCGTTGAGTGATGATGATGTAATTATTGGCGAGGCGAAAACTTGTAAGAATGGTGATTTTGCTAAGTATTCGACTACATCAAGACAAGTAAAGTCATATGTAAGCCGCTGTGAAAATCAAGGTAAGCGTGTTGCTCAGGTTTTAATCATCGCTCCGAGCTTCTCTGCTGATTTTATTGAGAGTGCTGAGATGGACACTGAAGTCAATATTTCATTACTTGAGGCCGAGGGATTAAAGAAGATCTATGATGCATACAAAGCAAGACGAAATCCCAAGTTTTCAGCAAAGTTGCTTACAAAAGGTGGCCTGTTAAAAGCAGATTTAATAGCAAGGAATATATAAACGAAAGACAGGATAGTCATATCTCTCAACTACTCCAAACGCCGCCTAAAGCGACAATAACCCCGTTGGAAATCCTTCGCTTTTCAGAAGGATTTCCAACGGGGCGGCAAGGGGAGATGCAAGGCGAATAGTCACCTTTGGTGACTGTGCTTATGAGCGAGAGCCTAGGAAGAAAAGGCAGGGAAAAAAGGCAGGACAGCCATATCTTTTGTCTTTTGAGCTATCTCTTACTAGGCTTTAAGTTATCTTGCTTTAGTTTTCTATGAGGTAGCTTCTATGACTTCAGCTCGCCGGATTTTAATCGATGCAGAAA
>NZ_VKGK01000057.1 GCF_007197645.1 Shewanella hanedai | reverse complement strand
TGATCACCAAATGCCATGAATGTTCCTCACTATTTCACCTATCTCATTATTTATTCATCTCTTTTTGTGGGGATTCGTCAGACTCTGAGTAGATCAACTTCTTATACTGATTGGTATTAGCAAAATAAAAACATGATATTGCACAAAAAACAGTCTAAAGCTGCGGTATTTACCAAAAATAATAAATTAATCGGTAACAGCAATTCCAAAAACTTTGTCCCTGAGTATAATAGCCAGCCTATGGCTAAGAAAAACTCAAAAAACTCCTCCGCATCTATAGCACGTAATAAACGTGCCACATTCGACTATAAGTTCGAAGAGAAGATGGAAGCAGGTCTGTCCTTAATGGGATGGGAAGTAAAGTCTATTCGTATGGGCAAGGTAAACTTGTCTGAAAGCTATGTATTTATGAGAGATGGCGAAGCCTTTCTTTTCGGATGTACTATAGCCCCACTGAATACCGCATCCACCCATGTTGTTTGTGATCCTATGCGCTCACGAAAACTTCTACTCAAACGTAAGGAGTTAGATAAATTACAAGCGCTGGTCGACCGTAAAGGTTACTCTATCGTTCCCATTTCCATGTACTGGCAAAAAGGTGCATGGGTAAAAATTGAGATCGGTCTTGGTAAAGGTAAGAAAGAACACGATAAACGTGAAGATACCAAAGACAGAGAGTGGCAAGTCGAAAAGGCTCGCACAATGAAAAAAGCCGTACGTGGCGAGTAATTAAGTAATAGAAACGTTTAGTTATCATGTTATTTGCTAGTTAAACAATCGAAACGTACGGATAACGAACAAACGATCGTACGAGTTGCAAAACAGGCTTGGTAATCAGCTGGCAACGCGTTACAATCAGACTGTACTTGGGGGCGATTTTGGATTCGACAAGATTCTCGAAACCCTGGGAGCATGCCGAGGGGCGGTTGGCCTCGTAAAAAGCCGCACCGTTATAGTTGCAAACGACTCTAACTACTCTCTAGCAGCTTAGGCTAGCTAGCCATCTTGCCGAAACTTCTCAAATGGGTTTGGTTTATAGATGGTCATCTCACATTTGATAGCGAGGGAACCACGTTCAGGGGTGAACCGCGAAATAGTACTGAACTCGCCAATTGCAATCCTGTCTTTCGGAGTGTACTTGGTTAATTAAAAGAGAGACTAAGCATGTAGCGCCTTGGATGTAGGCTTTTTGGACGCGGGTTCGAGCCCCGCCGCCTCCACCAATTACTAAGAAAGGCCAACCTTAACGGGTTGGCCTTTTTTTATTACTTAATTTCAAGCAATTACACTGCTACTACCTCCGCTTATTCAGCATAAATTCTTCCCCAAATAACCATTACCTCATCATTTTTCAATAGCCGAAAATTACTAAATGGCGGCAAAGTGGCGGCAGCGGCTTTGTTTTTGTCTACATTGTTTTACAAAGATGACTCTATCTACGGAGTGCTTCAGCCACTTGCAATAAAAGCCTAAACAATCTATGGCAAGCACATACTTAGCTATCACTCATCAAATTTGTAGCGCGTCGGACGGTTTGGCAAAAAGTTTCACGTGGTTTGGCAAATGAAACCTTACTTTATATAAAAACAATCTCAATTCGAATGGTTTGGCAAGGACTCTAGCTTGTCACATGCCTTACTAGCTTTTAAAGCATCTTTAAATCAAGTGTAGCGCGTCGCGAGGTTTTGAAAATCTATACCGCGTCGGAGGATATTGGAAATTAAGCCCGCTAAAAATCAAATACATTCCCAAATCTAGTGATTTATCAGTTCGGATGATTTGAGCCCCCCTAACTAGTCACATGCCCTACTAGCTTTTAAAGCATCTTTAAATCAAGCTTAAATCCACTTTAAGCAATGTACCGCCTAATTTCGGTAGATATGGATTAGAGTGATTACTCTTATTAGAGAAAGTATAGCAAGTCGGTATACGGTAACGATCCACTTAGCGGGAGCTGACTGCCCGGCTAAACTTTTGCGAGGTACGAGCGCAGCCGGGCTGGATAAAATCCGCCTACAGTACCTTGTTATGTGCCGATCGCTAAAAATACACCAGCTAATGCGACAAATAATCCCAAAATGGAAACTTGATGCCGCCTCTGAATTGCAGCCCACCCTGAATCCGTCAGCTTCCAATGATTCTCCCGAGACTGAAATGGTTGCTCAATATTCATTCGTCCTTCAGCATCAAGAGAGCCAGTTGGAATATTTTCATGGAGTATCTCAACCCAGCCTCTTATTTGAGCAGTCAAAAACAGCGCCTTTGTCTCCTCATTTCTTTTGATCGCTCTTTCGATCACCGGCACAGCGCCCAGCTCAAGAATTATAGCTACACGTTGCCTAGCAATACTCTTCAAAAGCCTATGCATCTTAAATTCATATACTAAATCATCGAACATCTTCGAACCTCACAGGCATATAACGCCTCAAGAATCGGCGCAGCTTTGCTGCGTCCGGCGCCACTGGCGCGAAGTTGATTGACTTGTTACATGCAGCTTCACTTGCTCCATTCACGCGTGCCACTGATATTTGACATCACGTCATCAAAGTTGAAGTTTGGATCGGTATTAGAGGAAAACTCACCTCGATCATTGCCGTAGATGAAATTTGGACAATCGCAATCATCACCACCTTCACCGCAGTCCATACACTCTGGATTGCATGCATCAATCATTCGGTCAATAGCATCGTGTGGTTCATAATCGTAATCAAAACATCCGTACCCTGTACTCCCGCAAATCCTACCGTTTATAAAATCATCTACATCGTTTGTTGTCTTTAATCCGCAATCAAAAATCGCTGCTATCGGCCTCATTACCACGCGGGAATAATCAAACTTATACGATGAAGATTTGAAAAATATTTTCCCTTTAATAGGTGTCAGACTGTGGAAAGTTAGCTCCCCATACATTTCAATTAGGTCAGAGTATCTTTTTTGCTCTAACTCAACATGCTTGAATGAGTTGTTAATTGCATCTAACAATCTAAATTTATTGTTTATGTGAGCACAGCCATCGACTCCATATCTTTGATCAAATTTTGATATAAAATCCTTTCTATTCGCATCGATTACTTTGTTAGCAATAAAAACCATATAGTCTATAGCGTGAGCTAAGATGGCATTAAATGAAAACGCATGATGGAGTAACACTTTATTGTCATCCAGTAAGCTGAAGAACTCTTTAGATGATGGAATTAAAACATCATTGATGTAAGAAAGAAGATATTTTGCATCCTCTTCCTCGGATTTGACCTTATAAACTTCCAATTTAACTCCTTTCTAGTTGAGGCATGTAACGCCTTGCGCACCGGCGAGTAAGTTGGTGCTGTTTTTGCCACTTTTTGTTTTTGAGCAAAAACCGCGACAACTGTATCGAGTCCGCGTGTAGCAACTTGTTCTGCTTTAATGTTGAAATTGTTCGATGAACTCTTTAAGTTCAGACTGCTCAATATAAACAACTTTACATGAATTAAAACCATCATTTTTTCGTTTCACAAATCGATGGTTTCCGTCAATGATTCTATCTTTGTCACCCAATGTTGTAATTATTATTGGTTCATTGCTCCGATTCAAACACATATTTTCTATATGAATTTTCTCGATGATATCAGACCGAACGCAACACTCTATTTCAGATATATCCATTGGTTCAAATAAATATTTGATAGAATTCCTGTTTATTGCTCCAATTAATTTTTCAATATCAATTAATACATTAAACTCACGTAATACGAAAACTTCTTCAGGTTTACCTTGGGAAATGAGCATCTTGACTCCGAAGCATAACGTCCACTTAAGCGAACAGAAATAGTTGGCTAAAATAGTGTAGCGGAGCGAAACATAGCCAACTGTTTATGTTCCATTTAAAGTGCTTGTTAAAAATTATCTATCATCTTGTCTAGCGTTGTTCTTATGTCCATAGCGTCTTTACGTGCAATATATGAATTACTGTGGCGGCTAGCATGTATTAAGTTCCTGTTACTCCGGACAATATTCATTACTCTTTCTTCGTCAGTAGTAATATCCCCTGATGATCTTGCAGTGGTAATCATATTCGCAAAAGTAGCATTTGAAACGCCTTTAGCAAGAAGAAGTCCTTCAAAAATACCACCACACATGAGCGAGAATGGTAACCATAATGCATTATCAAAAGCTTGCTCTGCGTCCTGATAAAATTCAGCCATTCTAGTTTTCAGAGATGCATTCGTTACAAAATGAAAAAGGGCTTCATAGTCGCGGATTCCATGATAATGAATTATTAGCTCATAACTATCATTGGTGCATAGGTTGTACTCCGAGGATGTAACCTCAATTCCTGCTGACTTAATATCGATCCAATGGTGATGCCCACCAACACCGTTATAGAACATGTCAATGTATTCTACCGCGTACGCATCAATTTGAGGCATAGACACAGCATGAGTAATACCTTTATTTGCTTGAAAAGGTGTTAGGATAAACCGTTTTGACTTCATTACTTCCTCTTAATTTCTAACAGTGTATTAGCCTGAATTCCGAATAAGAACGGCCTTAATAAGAACAGGTCACCAGTACTTTGATTACTCAAGATTAACAGCAAACCAGTGTATCAACAATGAGTTATAACATAGAAAGAGCTCAATCCTAGTGTCTCTACCTGAGTGAAACAAAGAACCTCCATTATTGCATAAAGTGCAATGTTCACGCAGGAAGAAAAGTCACTTGGCTCCGGCCCACATGATAATTAAGGCTCAGGTCTTGTTTGTTACACTCCACATTAGCTTAGTTATTGCAAAAGTTGATAAACAGGATGTAAACAAACTTCTTCACTAGCTAATTTTGGGGCGTGAACATGTTAGTGCCATAGCTGTTTTAGAGATTTCTTGTGCATTATTTGATGAAAAATGGAGAAATTAGCCCCTCTAACGAAGGGCCCTGTATCTGTGAGTTAAACCTTTACCAGTTCCAGATTAAAAGCTCCTTCTTCTCATCGCTGCGCCCCATTCCTCCTACCGTGTAATTTATCTTTAAAGTCTTCATTTGAAGCCCTGCAAATACTTCTCTCATTTCAGGTATATCATTAACGCTAATCACCATCTTACCTTTAATTGATTTAGCCAGTTCTGCCATGAGAGCGTATTGCTCAAGTCCGAAATCAACGCCATACCCGCATGTACTCCAATACGGAGGATCTAAATAGAACAAAGTCTCAGTTTTATCATAACGTTTCACACAGTCCGCCCAATCTAACCGCTCTATGTAAGCTCTTGATAGGCGCAAATGCGCGGCACTCAAATCCTCTTCAATTCTCAACAAGTTCAATCCAGATGAACGGCTAGCAGAACAACCAAAGCTCTGCCCTGTCACCTTGCCACCAAACGCTAATTTTTGAAGGTAGAAGAATCGGCTCGCTCGTTGAATATCGGTTAGCGTTTCGGTATTGGTATTCTTTTGCCATAAGAACTCTTCACGACTGATTAATGCCCATTTAAAGTGCCTTATAAACTCTTCTAAATGATGTTTAACCACACGATAGAGATTCACTAAATCACCATTCATATCATTGACGACTTCCACCCTAGCCTCATCTTTACTAAAGAACATCGCCGCGCCCCCACAGAACGGCTCTACATAAGTATGATGCTCTGGAAATAAGGGCAAGATGTGTTTAACTAATCTTCGTTTTCCTCCCATCCAAGGGATTATTGGTTTAGGCATGTGAGCCTCCTTTGTTAAGGATTTTTATGGTAGGCTCAGTTTGCCGTGTCGACGCGGTGAGGGAGCCTTTGGTTAGCTCACAGGGTATTATCCTGCGTGTTGACGGCTCGCGAGTGTTAGTGCACTAGCGGGTCGCTCTCTTTTACTTCAGTTACATGGTATTTGGTGGTTCGTTATCATCATCTGCATAGACCCGTTCATCATAACCAGACGCGACTAATGAAACCTTTTCAGTCCCTGCTGGCTGCATGGTGTTTATCAACGCTTTCGTTTCGATATTATCCAGTGTGCCAAAACGATATAGCACGTCATCTTGGCTACCTTGAGAGATAGGGAACGGCGGTAAACTGGACAGCACAAACTCTCTATCAGAACCACCTTGATAGACTTCTATTGGCCCCCAAGGTGAGCCATCAGGTGCCCTTAAGATGGTGTAGTGTGTTTCTCCAGCTATCCAGTCAAGAAGCCCTGATAAAGAAGCAACATTATCGTGACTATCAAAGTTCACAATGCGCCCCTGAAAGTCATCTTCATCTGCAATGCCTACACATGACAAACGCTCACAGTTAAAGCCATCAAGCTCGGTATCAAACAAATATGTAATACGTCGATACTTATACTCTCTACGTTTACGCATCCCATATCGCCACGCTTCTCGACGCTCGGTTATCCCAAATGCCCGTACCTTTTTAGGCTTGGTGCCTAAGTCGCCAGGTAATGAACACAACACCGTTGATGACTTCCAGGTCTTACTGTCCATGTACTCGACTTCGACGCTATCAAACTCATCATCGATGATAAGCTCTTCACGTACCCGAAGCGGTGACGTCATGTTATCCGGCTGAAACATCTGCTCCACCACTCGATGCGAATCATCCCTTACTGGCCTTAGCTTGCCCCACTCAATACTGGGCACCGCAAACCCCACATCTAAAATACGTTTTGCAGCATCGATGAAGGTTAATTGGTTATCAAACACCCCGTCAAAGTACTGCAGACGTGAGGCGCAGATATCATTGAGATACTGCAATCGAGAATGGTCTAAATCGGTGAGATAATCTAAGTTTGATGTATTGAATAAGTGCACTAGGGCATTAACAGGGTTTCGGGTCTTATCCGTCACAAAGCTGCCATCAGGCTGCATGGTCGGTACCACCCGTGTACCAATGCCACTTACCTTTGTTGATGCCGCTGCAGACAAGGCAGAAGAGGCTTTTATCTTCATCAATAAACACGTGTCATGCGGGTAGCTTAAAGGGGATAACACCTCTGAGCGCAGCCCCACCCACATCAAATCATCGTGCGCTTTTAAATCATCGAGCTTACTGGTCACCAACGAGAGTCTAACCTCTGCGCGCATCTCAAGTTCCATATCAATACGCTGGCTAAACCCCAATTGGTCAAGTGTATTATCGGTATGGGTAAACGTGGTGGCTTGCCAAGCATCACCACTGCTAATCGCACGCCATTCAACCCTTAACGTCACGGTTAAATCATCAATTGAACCTTGATCATTGAGCATCCCCAAACCGCGTGGAAACTTATAATCAATCCAGATATAACGAGACGTTTTTCCACTTTTACTGGCTGCAAAAGGCCCTGACTTTTTACCATTTACCGAGCCCGTTAAATTCACTTGAGAGAAAGCAACTAACTCGCTGACGACAAATCCAGTCCACGTTGGATCATCAATGCCATCCGTATCGAGCTTGTTTAACACCAGCTCCCGGCGATTATCATTCACCGAGACAATGTTATAAAAGCCGTTATCAATATCACTGCCTTCCACTTCGATATTCGATCCACTGGTAAATGACTCTGGCCATTGTTGTGATACTTCACGGAAGATAGGATCTGGCCCCGCAATGATGGTCAGTTTAATCAGCCGTAAACTGTGGATTGAAGCAGGTTTTAAAAACTTACTATCACTCGATGTGACGCCTATCACCAACCCTTCCACCTCAATTTCCACTTCACCATTCGCCACTTCAGGGGCCGTATACATGATTTGGTGTGCAGGATGAGCAGTTAAATCGGCACCTGGTGGCGCGATTAAATACTGGCAATCAATGCCTAATCGATCCGCTTCGGTTTCCGCAATGTAGATAAGCTTATCATTGGGGTAATTCAGCCTATCAGGGTGGTCAAAATCAATGTTGCCCCCGCCGACACACATCAATAGCAGCAACCATTGCTCATTATCCTCAAAGGTTTTATAGGGAGGGGCGATTAAATCGGGGATCACTTTATGCCGCCCCAGTAACTCAGGTACCGCGCCATTGATCCTGACTCGATTGCCTTGAGAGTTGATGTCATAAATAGAGGAGCCTTTAGGCGTGGTGCTGTTGTACGTATCGGGGATGTTGCTCATGGTGTACACCGCCGAACCAACCGCCAACACTGCTACCACCGCATAGAAGATAGTGATCGGCTCTTTAGGCTCTATCACCACTTCCACCATATCCCCATCAGCAAGACGACACGCTGCCCAATCCTCAAATGACATCGGTTTATCGTTAACAAAAACGGTAAATTGGTCGCACTCAAGCGAGTCACAATAAGCTTCTAGCGTGCTTAATAAGCTGGCTGATTGCTCCACCCCATAGGATGAAAATACGCTTCTGTCTAACTTATGGGGATACACGATTAATGAGATCATCGCCAAAACTCCAGCTGCTGATGTTGATGTACAAACAAGGCGAGCGGCGTCATTAAGCCCCCTGTTTTTTCGCCGGTATGCAGTACGATCCATTGGTGGTTGTCACTCACTTCAACCACAATACCGAGATGCACACAGACACTACTTTGCAGACACACCACCAAACACCCATCAACCGCCGTGTTCGTGCGGGTTAACTTTGATTTTTCAGACCGATAAGCTTTGGTCAATTGCCGCTTATTGGCGGCTAAAATGGTGTCAAACAATGACAGCTCTGGATAATGGTAATGGGTTTGCGCCACATACCGCGCTAAGCCGTAGCAATCCCAGCCAGTGATATCACGGCCACCATCCACATAAGGCACCATACGGTAACGAACTAAGCTGCTATACGTCATCGCCATTACAGATAATCCAAACCAGCGTAGTCCGCTGGCGTATAGGTTCGCGGGGGCCATTTTTTATTGATGAACTCGATTTTCCAGCCACACACCAACGTGATCACGCCCTCTATTTTCTCAGAACTTTTGGCGGTTAATCGCAGCTCAGGAGCAGCTGGGCCGGATTGATACCCTGAGCTGGTGTATAAGCGCAAGACCACTTCAACTTTGTCATAGGCTGCTTTGATGACTTTTAAACTGCGTGAGACTTGACCATCCACATTCGGCACCGCGATGTTCAACGTACTATTGCCTTCGCCCACCTTCGGAAATTGGATCGCAATGCCTGCGGGTTGATACTCAATCATGTTGCCCTGGTGGTCTTTGGCTGTGAGCCCATCAAAGCCACGGATCAAATAGACTTTCCCTGGAGGGTGGCCTTCGATATTGAGGGTCGGGCTGTTGATTTCGACCGTGTAATAAATGCTCTCTCCCGTTGGTGCGCTCGCATACACTTGTGCCAATTGATTGGCCACCGTCAGCCCATTTAATTCTCTGAAAAAATCTTTCGGATAGGACTCTCCCTGGTTCTGATAAATAGCGCCCGTCGTCGCTTCAGGAATATATTCAAAGCGGCGAATTTTCATGTACTGCGAACGCCAAGCCGCCCCTCTTCCGGCCCAGTGAGTATTGGCCGACGGAAACCACATCCCCAGCCATAACCGCTGCGGCATAAAAGGCACATGGCTTTCTACTCGCTTAACCAGTACGTCATCGATGAAAAACTCAACGTATGGCGCGCCATCATCAAGCATCCATTTAATGCCAAATTTGTGGTATTCATCATCGGTCACATTGACCCCATGATTAACCCATTCATCGGTGTATTCAGACCAATAAGCCGGATCGTTAACGGTGCTGTAATTAGGATCATTCGTTGGGACATCATTATTGACCACATCCCAATTTCTAAGCTCACCGTGCCAGGTATTAAATCGGCCATTGGTGTAACTCACCATTTCGGTATCGGGATCGGTTTTCAAGGCGGTCGGCAGTTCAATATCAATCTCATGGTTTCTCACCAGATAAAAACCCGCTTCTTCCGTGCCTGATTGATGCAAACCATCCTCAACCATGCTGTCGAACAAGGGGTGTCCGGCATAACCTTCTTCATAGTGGAATAACCAAAACGCACTGCAAACACCTGACAAGGGAGGAAGCTTCGCCTCGATGATGAATTCACCTGGGCCGAAATAACTGCGAGACACCAGACACCCGCCCACCCGCGTTTTACGCTCGATGCTCTCTCCCAACTTACTTACGCCATAAACAGGCCCAGTGTAGTCATCCCCATTGGCGGTGATCACCACTTCACCGTCTGCCGTATTCAGTGACACATTTTGCTGTACCACGCCGCCATTCTCCCCGCCCCAGGCTTTATGACCCGCCATCCACCGAGCGAGTACCGCATTATGATCGGTAAACTCTTCGACTAAATGATCATTGGGCTTGTTGAGCACCGCCAGTGACGTCACGGTAAAGGGTAAAACAGGCGACTCACCGCCCAGCGCCAGTACGGTTAAGTGGTAAGGCCCAGGCTCGACTCTTGGCACGGTGAGTTCGATGCTGTCACTGCTGGCTTTTAGTACGACAGCGCTATGCTCTGTCACCTCTCCCGTCGCGACATTTTTCATCTTGATGATTTGATGCAACACAGGCCGAATAGCATAGGGGGTTTCCCCCTCTGGCAGTGGAAGGTTACGCACACCAAAGTCACGAAGGTAACCATCAAAATAGGTCATGCCATTAAGGAACGTCGACGTGCTGGGGGCATTAACATTGGCAGGCTGAGCAAGCCAAGTCGTAGGCGAAGTGCGCACTGATACATGGCCTCTTGGGGAAGTCCCCGCCGCAAACACCACATCACCTTGAACCGTGCCATGAGCAAAAGGGGAGCCGATACTCACGCCATTGATGAAGTACTCAAGCGTCCCGTTATCACTGTCATAGATGATCCCACAGCTGCCACCGACAGAAAACGCGACTCCCCAACGGGTGCCGCCACCGATCTGCTGAGCAAACGTGTTCCCATTGTTTGAGCCCACTGCCCAACCGGTCACCCCAATCGCCACATCAAGTCGACTGCCAACAGGGGCAACCCCAAGATAAGCCGCGCCTGAATCATGATAAGAAAACTCCATATACCACCGCCCCGTGTTAGGTTTGATGACGTCATAAAGGTGAGCAGAGCGATAGCCGCCACTCGGTTTACGGATCGAAAGTCCATCTGCAGAGATCGTAAAATCACCATGGGTATGGGCGGTTTTGAAAAAAGCCGGCACGGCGGCCAGTGCTGACACTTCCCCCTGTCCAAGGTAAATGGCTTTGTTTTCATCAGGCCAGAAATGATTGACCGCGTGCTGCTGGGTATCACTAAAGCCCGCTAAGGTTTGCACCGTTAAAGATATCACACCGCTCACCCGTTTCATCTCAACTCCCAACCAAGTCGCGGCAGGAACACTAGACACATCAACGTCGACCACAGAGGTGTGCTGCCCGTGACGAAAACGCAGGCGGTCGCCATCAACAGGGTTAGGTATATAGAGTAAACTCACGCCGTATTGCCCTGTTCCCACACTCATGATGGCCACCGGATAAGCGGGAATAACGGGCAAGTAGCATTTCAGATACAGGTAGTAATCCTGGTCTCCTTCAACCCCCACAAGCCCTTGAAGATCTAACACGCCGCTGCCAAACACGGCAGTGCGTAATGATGTTTGCTTTGATGCCACAAACTTGACTGCAGGGACGCCATCCACCCCCGAGATTTTGGGCACCACGTTGCTGGGTTTTAAGGCCGCATAGTTGTTGAATACATCTGAGATACTGTATTTCAATTGATAGAACGCATAACGTCGATCCGTCGGAATATACGCCACTGACAGAAACGCACCGGAGATCTTAAAGTCAGATTGATCTGGCGTACCGGAATACAGGTTTGAATAATTGATGCTCGGCTTGGGAAATAGCGCCATTAAGTGATCTCCTTAGTTCGGTCACGCACTTCTAATACGCCGGTGAATGTCCAGTAACGGCCATCGGATTTGACTTTATCTACTGGGTTCGCAATAAAGCGGCCACTTAATTTGACCACGCCCTTGACCAGTCGCAGTGGGTACACATTAAATTCTCCACGGCTGGCATGGGTTTCTATCCATTGTTCAAATTCAATTGCCATAAGGCGAGGCATGAAAAATGACACATTAAATTTCGTTGGGGTGCAGGCATACAAGGTTCTTGAACGCTGGTAACCCGACACCATTTTGCTCATCCGAATACGGGGCGCTCTCTCCAATTTATAATCGGAGGCCAGTGGCGGCGGAAAATGTGAAGGATAATCAGCCATTGCGTTGTAACCCGTAGCTTTGCTCAAGCACTTGCGCACTCTGGCCACGCTCCAAAATGTTGGCCACCCAGATATTAATCACGTCTTGGCCATTGAGCCCTTTGCTTTCCTCAACGCTGCCCGCCTTACTGGCATCCTCAATCAACTTCACCATCACTTGCACCCTCGCGCCTTTTCCACCCTCGCTCCCATTAGCCGAACGACTTAAGGTATTCATTAACGTTTGTTGTTGTTTGCGGGTATAGACGGTCTCACCGCCATCAAGAAGATATGTCCCTTCACGAGGAACAGTACCGCCGCCATGAAACTGTCCAATAATGGTGGGGATTAACGCCATGGCCGCCATCATTGCCGCCATACCCGCAACCGAGCTGCCACCAAAACTGGCGATTGATGAGGTCATGGCTGCAGGTGTCATCGATGCGGTAATAGACGCCCCTGTGGTGGCAGCCGTCGTGGTTGCTGTTGCCGACGTACTGGCCATGATCCCTTTATCTATCACCGCCATCGCCAACTTCTTCGTGCCAAGCTCTACCAAGCCTGACACCACGCTTTTCAGCGCCCCTTTGCCTATGCCCATCATGGCATCACCAAAGTTTTCCGATTCAAACAGCGCATCCGCTGTCGCTGATCCAATACCCGATGCAAATCGGTCGAATGTCTGTGACCACATCGCATCAAACTGAGTGGATACACCGCCATTAATCTCAGTCATGGCCGAGGCATGACGTTGCTGCTCAGCCTCAATCAGCATGTTTATTTGGTTACGTTTAACGGCCTCAGATTCTGGTGTGTTCTGAAGTTCATCATTCAATATCCCCAGGTTCTCACTGTGATTCTGGTTTTCACTGAAAGTCGGATCTAAATTACCGCGTAATTGTTCAAACTCGCTTGTCTCCTGTGGTGCTGCATACTCTTCCTTCAACGCAGCAAGCAGGGCTTGACGTCTTTCCAGCGGCACGTTGGTTTGTTCAAAATAGGTTTTGAGCAAGCGCTCCTTATCGGCCATCTCATTGCTTGCCGCTGTCAGAGGATCTAACACGGCCAGCAAACTCTTCAGGTTTTTATCTTGCTCCTTAATGGCATCTGCGGCTTCTTTTGACCCTGCTGCGGCTTTTTTCTTTGCATCTAGCGCTTTGGCTTCAAGTAAGATTTGCGCATTGATGGCGGGATCTAACTGTTTAAGCGCCCCGTGCTCTATCTCATAACGCACCTTGGCCGCTTCGCTGGTTTCACCGTAGAGCATTTTTTGCTTCGTCAGGTTTTCGAGTAACTGTTGCTGGGTTTTATTTATCTTATTGGTTAAGCCGGTTTCTTTAGATGAACTCAACAGTGTCTGCACGCTCTTAAGCTCAACAGCTAAGGCCGCCGCTTTCTTTCTGGCCTCACTCAATTGCTCAACCGTGGGCGCTAGACTGCGGGGTAAATTGGGGTTGGGGTTCGCAAAACGTTGCTCCATCTCTTCAAGTGCCTGTTGTGACATCTCAACTTGGTGGCTTAATCGTAATCTGGCACGCTCAAGCATGTCTTTGCTGTAATCAGCAAACGGGTTTCCCACTTTGGCTGCAGCGGCCGCGACTTTATTCAGCCCATCTTCAGCGGTATACGCTTGATATGCCATCGTGCCTAACGCGGCAGCGGTCATCATCACGACGCCCACGGGGCCACCGACTAAACTCATCGCCCCATTCATGGCGCGAGTGGCAAACGTCGCTCGATTTGTCGCGGCTGTGAGCGCACCTCTTGCGGCGGTTAACCGTGCATCAGCCACCACGGCTTGGCCGGATGTCAGTACTCCTTTGCGTTGTGCCATCGCTTTTTGCAGCTCAGCTTGAGCGCCACTGATGGCCGCCGCTCTTGCCACGCCATCGGCGCGGGCCTTACTCAATGATGCCGTTGCCGCACTCACGGCTGTAGCGCTGGCACGACTCATGGCAATGACTAATGCACCGCCAAGTACATCGATAAGCAATTCGGCATTGTCCGTTGACCACATTAAGCCTTCGGTCAGGGTCGATAAAACAGGGGTTAAACTTGAATTAATCGGGGTTTCAAAGGCCACAATGAGCTGCTGATAGGCATTTTTCATGTCACGAGATTGAGCACTGATGTTCGCGGCGGTCGCAGCAGCAGCCCCATCGTATTCGCCCAGCGCTTTGATTAAGGTGTCGCGAAAGAAGGTTGATGTCACTTTGCCATCGATAACTAACTGCCTAAAACCGCCTGCACCAGCCCCAGATGCTTTGGTTAATTTGTTCAGTAAACCAGGCAGCGGCTCCACAACTTGATTGAAGTTTTCAGCATTGATAATCGGCATGTCTAACGCTTGCGATAGACCATACATGGATTGGCCCAACTGATTAGAGCTCGCCCCCAGCGCTGATTGGGCATTACTCATCCCCTCAAGCAACGTACGCGCCTGCGCTTGAGTCACCAATCCAGCTTCTTGCAGATTCAGTAACGCGGCATAGTTATCCGCTAATGGGATAAGCTCTTTGTGGTGCGCCCTGGTGACTTGCATCAGGTATTCTTCATTGGCAGCGTAGGCGGCAGTGGTGCCTGATAAGCTCTGCAGGCGGGTACGGATATCTTGAAAGGCCGCTAAATCTTGGGTGATTTTTTGTCCCAGGTTAATGGCTGACAATCCAGCAAACGCGCCGACAGCATAACTGCCCATGCGTTTGAGTGATTTGCCTGCCGCATCGCCCTGGCGCTGTACCTTCGATAACCCCTGCGCCGCCTTATTGCCTGACGATTGAGTGTGATTCAAGCGGGTATTGAGGTCTGATACCACCGATGCTGCACCTTTAACGGTGCCTATCAGTTGTTTACCATCTGCCGTTAAGGTTAACGCTAGCTTTAAATCACCCATGCTTACCCTGCTTTGTCATTAAAAATGGTGGTCACCGTGTGCGCGATAAGCCTGAGTTTTTGATAATCTTGCTTGCCATACTCAGTGCCACTCAATTCACTGTCCGCCTTGACCGCTAAGACATCTAAGCCCTCACAAACCGCAATGCCAGGGCCATAGCTGTAACGCATCAAGTCTTGTACTTGCAGCCACCAGGTGATGGCCACTTGGTGCTCATCCCAAAATTCGATGGGTGGCTCAGAATCGTTGCTCGCCTTGATACCCAGTAAGCTCATCTCCTCATCAATTTGACGCTGCTCAGCTTGCGAGACTGGAGTGCGAACGTAGAGTTCACGCACCCCCTCTATGAGTTTTTTCTTGCGGCCTCCCCCGAATTCGCCGCACGGTAGGCATGCAAAAGTGCATCAGTGAAGGGCGCATGCTGATACAGGGCGGCACGATTCTTTTTTGTGTCTGCTAACGGTTTTTTATCGCTGCCGGCAATGCCATCAAACCCCGCAAGAATGGCATTGAACAGTCGGTGATTGCCTTCACTGAGATGGGCCATGTAGTCATCAACAGGCAGCAGATTAAGGTCGAGGCTTATCTCTATCTCCTCCACCTTGCCGTTATCCATCGACATTTTGATGATGGCTGGCCAGTGTTTAACAAGCCGCGTTGGGGTAAATGTGAACATGTTTATTCCTTACTTTTAGCGATAGCAGTGAGATGGCACCCTGTGGGTGGTGAGCTACTGAGTAATAAGCAAATCAATGTTACTCAAAGGGCGAATGGGGATTTCATAGGTCAGCGTGCCGTCTTGGTCGCCGTACTCGGCGCGGCCCAACTGCAGCTGCTCGGTTTTCCACAGCACCTGATTCGTGGCTGTGCCATGTGATAACTCAAACGTAAACACATGGGTATTGGCGGCAAATGGGTCAAAGCTGGTCAGAGAGGCGGCTTCAAAGACCAGCTTGCCACTAGGGGCGTAATCGGTAATTAACACCTCTTCATGACCCACATACTCTTGATGAATGACTTCGTTGCCTTGGTCGTACTCAAAGCTAATCAGCTTGATGGCATTGCCGCCTAAGCTACACGCAGAATTAGCCGCGCCCACCTTCATTGGCGTTTGCCAGGCACTGAAATCAGTAATAGGAAGCATTGCCGCACTCACGGGCACAAACAGACCGGTAAAGGTGAACATGAGTTTGGGAAACTCTTTGGCTTTGGCGTCTAACTTAAAGTTGCCTCGCGCCCCGACTAATGCGTGCAACGTGCCATCCATATAGAAGTAGAACGTGATGGAGTCCGTCCCATCTTCATCGATGCTTTGCTCAACACTGCCTGCTTTCACGGTGGTTTGTCGCAAACACGCCCCTAACAGTTTGTCATAGGCCACTGGCGTCACTGCAACACCGGAGCCAGCCCAATCGACACCAAACTCTAACGACACATAGGTTTCAGTCTCAATTTCAGCGCTGTTGCCGAGGGTGCCATCGTCGTATTCCAGCGCGGTATTTTCACCGGCTAACGGGGTGATTTTCACCTCGCGCCCCAATACGGCCACCGTGGGCTCAGCGGCGGCAATGGCATCCACGCCATAGGTGGCCTCTTTGGCAAAGACCAGGGCTTTCTTAGCAAATTTACGAGCCATGTTATTCTCCTGCGTTAATGTGCATCTTCTGTGTATTCAGTGATAAATCGGTCAAGCCAGGCAACGTAATGGCTGCCAATTTTGAGTAAACTGCCACCGGCTAATGCCAACGGCTCTGCCTTCTCATGAGGTCGCCAACCAAACAAGCGCTCACGCACTTGCTTGCGAATGGGGGTTAAACTGGGTTGCTGACCATTAATACTGGCCATCACGACGACGACCCCAAGCTCCAATTGCACTGTTTGCAGATAAGGGCCTGAGCCACGCACATCCGGTTTGGCCCGCTCGGACATCTCAATGACGTACAGTTTGGGTAATCGCTTTGGCGTTTTATCATCCAACTCAGACAGCTTGAGCAGCCCGTCCACCTCTAACCAAAGCGCTTCTTGAGGGGTCAACTGAGTCACCAGCGGCGTGACTAAATCCAGCATCAGATAAAGCCTGTTGAGTTGCGACGATTAAACACCGCACCATCACTCTCAATGGTGGGCAAGTCATTACTGACTGGGCTCCCACCTTGGGTTGTAATGCCTAACGTGATTTTCCCTGCAGCGACCATTTCCAAAAATCGCACCGCATCATCAAAACGCTTACTGACTTGCTCACTCGCACCGTTGTCATACAGTCCATAACGGGCGATATCACAGCACAAACGTTCTAACATGGCGGGCGGCGTTGCTAACGGCAGGGTGTAACGTCCGGCCAGGTAACCATTAATCAGCGCCGTTGCATCCTTGATGGCGACATCGAGCACATTACTGGCAATGCCACCCACACTGCCATCACGGTCAGTGAGCGAGATAAGCTCGTCCTCACCGAAACGAGCAATCATCTGGCCGCTCGTGGCATACACACCGCTAATGAGCACTGAGCCTGACATTACTCAGCATCCTGATTGTCGGCTTGAGTAGACGTAGCATTACTTTCAAGGTGCTCAGTCCACAAACGGTCTCGCTCACTAGCAGAAACGGGCTGACGCATCAGCTTACTGAGCGCATCACATTGAGGCTTACCGTCACCGGTAAAGTGGTCTTTGTTACCAGGCTCCAGCGCAAGCACTGCCTCAGCAAAGCTCAACACCGCATTTGAGCGCGGCTCCTTTTGTTGAACTAAACGGGTATCGAGTGAAGCGCTGGTGTGCAATGCATCAGCAAACGTAAATTGGAGCTTAAGCCTGGGGTCATCATTAAGCTGCGCCAGCTGTGACTCGCTAAAGCTATCAGCGTTAAATGTGTTTTCACCTTTGCAAAAGCCGACCCCTGCACGGCGGTAACCGTGATGCGCAAAACAGGTGATGACGGCAATGCGTTGTGGGCTTTTACCCGTCGTAGTTGATATCGTCATTTCATTAATCCTTGAGTTAACACAATTGAATTATCAGGCCCAGCGTTTACCGTTCATGGGCCATCACCGTTAGACGTACTATGCCAACCAAGGCACCACGAGAATTTCAACGGCGTTATACAGCGGATTGGTGCCGCCGCCAGCTAACTCACGCGAGAGAAATATCTCTTCAGCTGCAGATTCATGACTGGGGCCAACAACCAGTAATTTAGGCATCACATTCAGTGGACGCCCTTCATCGGATTTAAGGCTCTTCATCGACGTTCTTGCGGCTTTAAAATTGGCAGGATTTAAGGTGGCCTTAGAGCCGAACGCTAACTGCCATAAACCAAAACCGGCATTCACGCGGGCATCGACGCCATAACGATATTCATCACGCATAAACACGCTTTCATCGTCATCTTTGGTCATCGCCTTGATGTCATAGTTGCGGCGGCGCTGAAACATCAGCGGCTTGATAGGACGGTTCACATCAAGCAGGAACCATGGCTCGCCACTACCGACTTGCATGTTACTGACCGACGCAATGCCGTTATCTTCATTACCCACAGGGTGGTCACTATCAAAAAAGTTCTGCTTGTCGTAACACAAGCTGGTAAAACCTGCCCCGAGCAAGGTATACACCAGCTCATCAGGGTGAGTGGCAACGGCATAGCCCATCTCTTCAAATAGTGGCGTAAACACACCGTAAGTATCGTCATCGATGTCATCACGAGGGATGGCTACACTGGATTCAAACTTTTTATTCTTAACGCTGTAGTCATGCAGGGCTAAGCTTTTAAGCTGGCGGTCACCTAACCATTCACGCATACGCGGGAACTGGCCAAGCCAAGCATAGGTGGTGGTATTGGTGGTGGATGGCACCAACGTTGCCACTTTACTCCACAGCGGCGTGGTGTCTTTTAAACCCTTATTAAAGGATGTTTTAATCGCGGTAAATAGCGCCGCCAAATTGGTTTTGTTGATGATCATGTTTTACTCCAAATACATAAACTGACTAATGATTAACTCGTCGCCATAGTGACTAAGCAATATGAACCCAGACACCAGTAGCATCGAGATCAACAATATTGCCAAGAGCACTACGCGTGCCTGTACCATCGGTATTGGCAACCGTTTCATCATCAACGACATAGGCTGTTTTACCGATATTCTCACGTGTCACTGAGTTGTCATTGATAAAGCGGTGACAACCATTGACAGTGGGCACGGACATCGCGCCAGCAATACCTTCACGGTTATCTATCTGTGTTTGTGCAATGCCACGAGGCGTTAACCCAACAGCGGTTTGACCAGGAACGGCATTACCTGCAGCATCGAGCATCACAATGGCACCGGCATAAATCAGTACAGCGGCGGCCATCGGGTCATGATGGTCACGATTAGCGCGAGTTGGGGTGGCTCTATCTTGAGTTTGCATTAGGCTTCTTCCTCCTTCATTGAGGCGGTAAACTCTTCAGTTGTCAGGCCCATGTTTTTACAGACCGCTAGCTGCTCAGTGCTAAGTTTTTCATTGCCTGCTCCAGGCTTTTGCTTACCTTGAGTTTGTGTGGCGCTCAGTGCTGCCATGGCAGGGCGGACTTCGAGCATATTCTTAAGCGCTGCAACGCCTTGCTGCTTGCCAAAGTCTGTCAGATAGTCAACTTCAGCCGTCAGCACCTTGTCAGCGTTGTCTTTTAATAGCTGCTCAACAGAGTCTTTATCGTTGCCGGCTTTTAGCGCAGCCATCGCGGTGACGGTGGCGTCATAAGTGGCTTTGGGTACGTACTTGCTCAAGTCCACTTCGCCGCCTTTGTTATCAGCGCCACCCGCTTTAAGGGCTGCAACAGACTCGTTAGCCGTATTAAGCTCAACCTCCAACGTGCTTGCCTTATCGGCTTTTACCTTTAGGGTTGCAATAGTCGTGGTGGCGGTATCAGTGACCGCTTTTAGGGCTGCAGCGTCACTTAAATCGCTGGGCGCATCGATACCCAACAAGCCAAGCAACAGCGTTAATGCGTTATTCATGGGTTTGTTTCCTTGTGTTGATTGAGAGGGAGTATTTGAATTAGCAGAATTGGAGTGAGCACTGGCGTTAAGCGCCCCCTGCTTGAGTGCTGCAATCGCCTTCATGCCATCAAGGGCGGGGTCATTGGTTAAGGCAACGTGCAGCAACGCCAATGGGCGACCCGATTGGGCGTCATAGCTAAAAACAGCGGAGGTGTAGCGATACTCTTTATTGGCAATGAACTTGGCTGCAGCAGAAGTCCAATCGACATTGAGCGCAAACAAGCCTTCACCAGGCACATACTCAAGCTCATTGAACCAACCAGCAGCAGGTGCAGGTTTGCCATTAGCATCGCTGTTTAAGGTTTGGTGTTCGTAGTCAAAATGAAAGTCGTTGCTGCGTTCAGTGACGTTAGTTTGAATGTTGGAAAAGGCCAATGCATCCATTAACCACTTGCCACCAGGCACCTCGAAGGGCCTACCATCTTTCGCCGCAAACTCACCATCAGGCAGCAGCTGCACGCGAGAAGTGTTGTTATTATTGTTGTTAATGCCGAGTTGGGCCGTCTCACCATCAAAAGCGAAAGTCAGTACAGCGACTGACTCACCATCAACAGATGGAAGACTGTGCTTAGCTGACAGAGCAGCAATAGAGTTGGATGAGAGGTTTAATGTTTTCATAGCCCCATGATGCGGGGCTATTGGCTAGGTAGGGATTGGAAAGGTTTCGGGACTAGTCAGGGGGATCGCTTCAGATATAGGTTACGCATGCCACATTGAGCTTTGATAAAATGATAAAGCCCAGCACGATAAACATATCTTACTTACGATTAAAAAGTTCACTACACATCGTTGGCGAACATGTTTAAAACCCGTTTAAATCGTCTTTAAAGCGTTTAACCCATACCTATAGATACACAAGGCGGGATTTATATTTGGATTGCTTCAATCGATTTACAGGCTTTGCCTAACCACGTAAATCACTCTGCCCACACAAACTAGCTGACACGCCTATGGACAGGAATTGGTTAGTGCTTAAGCTCTAAAATTTAAGATAGTCATTATCATTGCTAATCACTATCTTAAGAAAGCGGGTTTATGTTCACTAAGAGATGGATGGATCGCAGTTCATTACCCTAACCAGAAAGTTTAGGCTAGGCGTTCTAAATGAACCACCCTGTGCGGAGCCGCATGCAGGGTGGTGTGGGGGCTGGAGGTTAGATACCTCCGGCTACCCGATTATATGAATGTTAACCATACCACCTCTAACAAAGAATAAATTAGAATTTTAAAGTAGAAACACTTTATTATTGATAGTATACCACATTTAGTGCAACATCTTATTTCCCTAATAAAACAAAGAGATAATACATGAAAATTGTAATAGCAGTTCCTAGTTCATTCGGTAAAGAAGCAATTGATGATGCTTATGATGCAGCAATGGTAATAAGAGAAGAACTCAAAGATACTGAGGGTGTTCAAGAGATTTGTATTGAAATCCCTGAAGAAGGATACCGCCGAGAGTCTTGGGTGATTGGTGAGAACCGCCATTGTCGTTAAAATACACTTTGGGTAGCAAATAATTCGCTACCCAAATGTAAATTCATATAACGCTTTGCTAAGGGGCAAATAATACGTTTGCTATAATGCGCGAAGCGCGAGCAAACTGTTATTTGTCCGTTTGAGCAACTTGTTAACTTGCAGACTTATTATGCATCTAATATTTTATGAGCATCTTCTAAGTTGAATTCCCAGTTTTGACAAATCCTTTTTCGTTCGGAAAGCATTCTTTGATACTTATCCAACATTGGGGTCTGACTAACCATTTTACCCGCAGATAAAACGTATTTTTCTTGTTCTTTAAATTGTTCTTCATTTATAAAAATATGCTTAACACAGTCAATGTAATCACTCTCATCAGTAACATCAAATCCTTTAAATTTTGCAAACGAATGTTCAAGGTTAAGATCGTCACATCGGCGGTATAATGTAAATAAGTCCATTAAAAAGTCATATATCGATTCAGGGGAGTTAGTCATTTAATTCTATTCTTTTGATTTAGAAGCTCACAAAATTTGCGAGGGCAATGCAAGTTAACGCCTCATTAAGCGGAAATTAATGGTTGGCTAAATGAACCGCCCTGTGCGGAGCCGCATGCAGGGTGGTGTGGGGGCTGGAGGTTAGATACCTCCGGCTACCCGATTATAACACTACACATTCGAATAGTCAGGGTGACCTTGAACTAATAAGCTAAAATGTTCATCAATTTTTCCTAGAATTACAGATTTTAAAATTGTAGTAATATCATTAATTGACTTAGGTTTAACCCCTTGTACATTTGCACTCAATTCACCATGCCCAAAAACATGACGCATACTTGATAATAATCTAGTTGGATTAAAATCACGCCCAGCAAGAAAATCATTAACAAAATCTTGATGCCTAGGGTCAAGATTTGAGCTCCCTGCAATAAACGTATAAAAAGCAATCATATCAGGCCCAATAGAAATAAGGGATGTTCTTAAATTGCTTTTCTCAACAGGAGAGTAATTCAAAAATGTATACTTTCCACCTGAACCAGAAGGCAATAACTTATGGTAAGATTCTGCTGTACTCCAAATAAATAAGGACCTCATCAAAGCTTCATAACCCAACATAGTATCTACTGTAGAGTTTTTGATAGTGATTCCATTAAAATCCTCTGCCAATGCATATCTAGCCGAAAATCTATTCACATCTCCAATCACAGTTCCCACTTTAAGTGTATAGTGAGTAAAGCCACCATAATTTCTTTCTATTTTGCAAAATTTATCCCACTCTGTAGGGTATCCTCGTGTCATTCAGACTATTCCTCAATCATAAGTACTTGAACTAAATTAGTGTTATAACATTTGTATATACGGCTTGCGCGTTTTGCCAAGCCATGTTGAGAAAGCGTGCACAGTAAAAAGTTTGAAAAATTCATTAATAACAGATTATTAAACATTTACGCTTAAGATTGTATCCAATACACCTAGGGAGAAAAGTGAGTCGCACACTTTGCTTTCCGGTTATCTGAACTTTTCATGAACGCACACTTTCATCTAACTGAATTTACGCTATTTTTCTTTTCACTCAATAGCAATCCGTGAACTGATTGCGCAAAATTAAGTGATTAACTGCACAAAACCGATACTACTGTATAAAAGCACAAGCATTGGTTAACTAAAAGGTTTTCGCTAGACGGAACCCATACTCTTTCGACTGATGAGAAAAAGTATTACAAAGAGGTCAGTGCTGCATAGGACAAATTACTGGAGATAACACATAAAGGTCGGATAAGCGGCACTTGTTACCAAGTGCCGCTCTCCTAAGAACCGTACGTGCAACTTTCACTGCATACGGCTCAAGCCTCCACTAAGGCGTACTTGTTACCCGGTAACCACAGGGTTACCTTTGCAATACTGACTTGAAGCTTTGATACTTTCTGCTCTGTGACTTTCCTATCGAAGGATTGTCATTGAGCAAAGTAAGGAGAGGCACTAACTTCAGTTGAAGTCATCATTTGCGTTTCTCCATCAACAAAGTTCTTCAAACTTTCTTGCAACGGGAGACCAGCTGGAAGTGGGCTCACTTTCGTGCCAGACACAAGGTCTGTATCTGCATCATTACAAT
>NZ_VKGK01000056.1 GCF_007197645.1 Shewanella hanedai | reverse complement strand
GGACACCGATGCACCCAGCGTTATCGTCAACATTGTCGATGAGATGCTCACGGTTGGTGAGACCAGCGACGTGACCTTCACCTTCAGTGAAAAAGTCATGGGCTTCACCCTCGATGATCTCTCGGTTGTCGGCGGCACGGTAACCGCCCTGACGACCAATGATGGTGGCCTCACTTGGACTGCCACCTTCACCCCAACTGCAGACTTCACTGGCACCGTCAGCGTCACGGTTGATGCGGGCAGCTACACCGATCTCAATGGTAATGTCGGCACGGCAGGCAGCGATACCGCCGACACGGACACCGATGCACCAAATTCCCCAGCTGTATTGATTGTCGATGACGGCAACCCAGGCGATGGTTTACTCACTCAGGCAGAAATTGGTGCCGATGACGTGCAGCTCACTGTAACCATCAATGGCACTGACTTTGAAGTAGGCGGACATGTCACCCTCACCATCAATGGTGGCGCAGCGATTGAACTTATCCACGCTGACTTCACTGACGATGGCAACGGCAACCTCACCTCTGGTCTGTACACCTATAACAATGGCATTATCAGCTGGACTGAAACCGCGCCAGGTGAAGGTGGCGGTATCACGGTCACCGCCACCCAAACCGATGACGCGGGTAACACATCGCAATCTGATACTGATAGTGCAACAGTTTACCAAGCACAAGAAATAGACCTAAATATCAAAGAGTCTGATCTACGAGATAACATAGCTAATCCACATGCTAGCAATATCAGTTTCACGGCAGGCAATAGCAACCTAACCCAATTCAGGTTTGCTGCGAGTAACGCTGATACTAATGCCATTACTATAACTGGATTGCTGAGCACACTGACATGGGTCGTTAATGGCAACGAGATGATTGGCCAAGTTGATGGCGTTAATGTACTTCTACTCACTATTGGATCTAATACTATTACATCGAACACCACAGGAGAGATATCTGTTGAGGTAACATTGCTCGATAATGTTGAGCACGTACTCAATAACAATAATATCAATGTTTCAGCGTTACTCGACGGTATTGTCATTGAAGCTGTTGACGATGACGGTAACGTTATTTCCAATAACCTTAATATCACCATCGAAGATGACACTATAGCGGCAACCGTTAGCAGTGCATCTGGCTCAAATACTCTATCAACTATTCATGGAGCAATTACAGTCGTTGGTGCTGATGGTAACGATAACCAAACTGGCGATACTTACTCAGCGAGCCTAATGAGCAACATTACCGATAAACTCGCTGCAGGCGAAGTAAGTAATTTTGTGGACTCAGGCCTAACGACTGGAGGTGAAATTCTTTATTACTTTGTCGATCCAGCTAATCCAGATGTAATGATTGCCTACACTAGCAGCACCAATAGCGTGTATGGCGATGCTGGTGCCGAGCAATCTTTGGTCTTTACCCTCACTATTGATCCAAATTCTGGAAAATATGTACTTGACCTTGAGCAACCAATATCTGAGGTTATAACTACTAATGCTGAGTTGGCAGGTACTATTCCTGGTGGTAACGATGAAGATCTATTTATCTTATTACAAGGTACTGTCGTTGGTGAAGTCGATGTTGACGATGTAGTCCAATGTGCTATTACCGCAATCGATATAAACGGGGCTGGAGCCTCAGTTAACACGAGTACAAATGGTATAGGGGTTGGCAAAGGTAAGGATATAGGTGAAGGCGAAACACTAATTCTCACCTTTAGTAAACCAGTTACCGATAACTTAAGTCTCACTCTAAGTCTTAACAGCGGCAGCGAATATATGGGTACGGCCACATTTTATGTGTCTGGAGTGGATGCTAATGGCGCCACAATCACCGATACTTTCGTAGGCACTAGTGCGCAATTTGAAGTTTATCTATCTAACTCACCGATAGCTGAGATAAACCTTATTCAGCTTTCAACTGCAAACGATGGCTCTGACTTTAACCTTCAATCACTAAGTACCCAAACCATTACAACAGACACCTCTGGCACAACACTCGACTTCACTGTTGATATCATTGATAGCGATGGTGATATCGATAGTGATAATGATTTCAGCATCATCTTAGATGCACCGTCGACGCTGTCAGCTGTGACGCCATATGGATTTGCAAGCTTAAATGAAGCTACTCTTCTCTCTGACGCTGCCGACAACGACACGGAAACTTTAGTGTTCAAAGCAGGCGATACAGAAATTAATAGCTTTAGTTTTGGTGATACTCATAACATTGAAGTACAAGGTATTCGCCAACCCATGGATTGGCGCGTTGAAGATGGTAAGCTGATTGGCTCAATGAATGGGCGTGGCGATCTGCTTAAGTTAACTTTGGATTGGAGTGCTATTGAAGCAGGGCAGCAAGGTGCTGTCGTCCTAGATGCTGAACTACTTGGTAAATTTCCACACAACATCGATGTCGACAATCTGTTGATTACTGGGATTGAAGTCATTGCTGCTGATAGCTCTGGAGCCAGTGCTACATCGAGTGTGACTGTCACTGTAGCTGACCATAACTTAGCACCGGATGCTGGAAACGACTACTTTGGTAGTGGTTTAACGAGTGCATACTATGGCTATAGCCAAGGTTCTGATGGTGGCAACCTCTCATCCGTTGAGCAAGTGATGAACTTTATCAACAATACTGACCCCGATGCACTATTTACCGCCACCACGCTAAGTTATGCTCATGGGAATGGCGACTTAGGAACAGGGCAGAGCTTACAATCTTTCCTTGGTGGCGATGCTGAAAGTCTCACTGCCGATCCAGATAATAGTTCTGACGCTATCTTACATATGCAAGGTAACGTGCAACTTGATGCTGGTCGTTATGGGTTAAAAGTCACAGCTGATGATGGCTATGCGATTAAGATCAATGGCGAATTGGTGGCTGTCTTCTCAGCAAACCAATCTGCTAGGACTCGCTACCCAGGTGATGATGGCCATATCTACTTTGACATTGCGACATCTGGAGCTCATGAAATAGAGATTGTCTATTGGGATCAAGGTGGCGCTTACGAGTTAGATATTGAACTAGGAGAGTTTGCACAAGATGGTACCCAAATTGGTAGCTATACGCCAATGGGCGATCAGATACTGACTCAACCAGCTCAAGTTTTGGAAGATACGCCTTTTACTTTCCAAGCCTCAACCATTTTGGGTAACGATAACGATCCAGATGGCGATGCCATTCATATTATCAGTGCAGGAAATCCGAGTCATGGGAGTGTAACGATTGATATACAAGGAAATCTGCTGTTTACGCCAGAAGAGGGTTATACAGGACCTGCTAGCTTCGATTACACCATTACCGATCCTGATGGCTTGATTGACACTGCAACCGTTTACTTTGATGTCATTCCAACTCGAGATTATCAATATGGATCCGGAACAGATGGCGATAACACCATCAACGGCACTGATAACCATGATGTCCTTGTAAGTGATACATCTGGAATTCAAATTATTCAAGGCGAAAATTACAATGTTGCCTTTATTCTGGATTCATCGGGTAGCATGGGAACAAGCGCAGTCGACACAGCAAAAGAGCAGTTAATTGAAGTGCTAAAATCCCTGCAAGCATCCGCTTCAGGAGTATCTTCAGGGACCGTTAATATCGCAATTATTGATTTTTCTGGTTCAGCGACAATGAGCATTTCCCTCAATATTAAAGATTTAAATATTGACGATTTGATCGAAGGAGAAAACGGCGCGTGGAATGACATAACTAGCGGTGGCAAAACCGATTATGTCGACGCCTTCACGACAACAACTGACTGGTTCAACAGTAATTTAGTCACAAGCAACTCTGGAAGTAACATTACCTACTTCATCACAGATGGAAAACATAATGAAGGTGGTGATCCGCAAGGAGCATTTAGTCTATTATCCGCTATTTCGGAAGTCGAAGCTGTGGGTATCAAGCAAGATATCAAAGCCGAAGACTTGATTGCATACGATAGCGATGGGCAAGTTAGGGCTAAGATCAGTGTCGATAAGTTAGCCAGTGTCATTTTAGGCTCTGAGAACACTCTGCTACAAGGAGATGATCAAACAGCAGGTGGTTTAGGCAATGACATTATTTTTGGTGATCTAACACAGTTTACGGATATTGAAGGACAAGGTTTCACAGCACTTCAAGCACTGGTTGCACAAGAGACGAATGTTGATGCTAATAGTGTTTCACTGCAAGATATCCATGCCTTTATCTCTGCAAATACGGCAATGTTTGATGTATCTCAAACCAGTGACGGTAACGATACACTCAGTGGTGGTCAAGGCAAAGATATCCTCTTTGGTCAAGGCGGAAACGATACATTGGACGGTGGAACAGGAGCAGACAAGCTTATTGGCGGCGAAGGTAACGACCTGCTCATTGGTGGCTTGGGTGACGACACGCTAATTGGCGGGCTCGGTGAAGATACCTTCTTGTGGAATCAAGGTGATATAGGTACTGATCATATTACTGATTTCAGTGTCGCCGATGACAAACTGGATTTAAGTGACCTTCTTAATGGTGTCACCGCTGAAGAGCTTGGCGCTCATCTGGAGTTCAGTTTCGATGATGCCACCAATACCACCACTATTGCCATCGATGTCGATA
Source organism: Shewanella hanedai (assembly GCF_007197645.1). Lineage (GTDB taxonomy): Bacteria > Pseudomonadota > Gammaproteobacteria > Enterobacterales > Shewanellaceae > Shewanella > Shewanella hanedai. Next base: position 20,217 of record NZ_VKGK01000056.1, on the reverse strand, counting down.
AAAACGGGGTTGTGGAGCAATACATCACTTTGGATGGGGTCGATCTGCGGGATGAATTTGGTATCACCAATGGCGAGCTTGATGTTGAAGGTTCTATCATCCAAGGTCTGCTTGGCAGTAACGGAGATGGCGCATTGATCATAGATAGCCCAGCATCCGATTCATCCAGTAGCCAGACTCAATTTGCCAATGCCTCTGAACCAAGCCAACAGCATGAAGAATTCTATGATCATAACCATATTCCTTAAACAAACACTCCACGACCAATGAAAACAAAAATGGCCTATCTCGATAGGCCATTTTCTTTTCTCATTTAACTGAACCAGAGTTCAGGTTAAATAAGAAATTTCAGATCTTCAATGCTGCTTATCTCAAGATGAGGCAGACTGCCTTTAGCCACTCCAGCTTCAGTGCTGCCAAAACCAGGGGTGAGCCATATTGACTGACATCCAGCTAATCTTGCCCCCATCACATCCGAGCTATGACTGTCTCCGACATGGAGTAAACTCTCGGGTGATATATTGAGCCTCTCCATTGCCATATTAAACATATCTGGTGCGGGCTTCATCCTTACTCCTTCACCGGGAGACAGCACAAAATCAAACAATGAACCTAAGCCAATACGCTCAGCATCTACATTGCCATTGGTGATCCCAATCAAGGTGTACTTTTGAGCTAACGCTTCAAGCAAGATTAAAACGGGTTTAGAGACGGTAAAACCTGAACGATGCGCTAAAAAACAGTGAAGCCCTTTATGACCACCTGCTTCTGCTTCTTTTATTGAGTAACCTAGCTGACATAAACCTTGCGTCAGCATTGCAACGCGAGCTAACCCAGTATCATGGCAAAGTTCAGGTCTAACTTTGAGTAAGTTTCGTTTTAAAGTCAGCCAATCTGTTCGTTTAAGCTTAATTGTTAAAGGATATGCATGATGTAAAAAACGCTCTAGCTCAGACTCTGCCTTTAAAATAATCGGAGTATTATCGTAAAGTGTGTCATCAAGATCAAAGCTGATTGCATCAATCTTGGTGAGATTAATATAACTGCGGATCATTCACTCTTATCCTTTTTAGCTCGTGTCGCTCTAGGATGAGCACCATCATAAACTTTAGCTAAATGCTGAAAATCCAAGCTGGTATATATCTGAGTCGTTGATAGGTTTGCGTGACCAAGCAGCTCTTGCACCGCACGCAGATCAGCGCTGGACTCGAGCATATGAGTCGCAAAAGAGTGACGTAGTTTATGAGGATGAACCCGCATATTCAACGCTTGCTCCTGACCCCACTTAGCCAAACGAGCCTGAATACTTCGATGAGCCAGACGCGCCCCTTTATTGGTGACGAACAAGGCATCACTGTCACAGTTGATAGCTCGTCGACACACCAACCACGTTTCAATCGCACTTATTGCCATTTTTCCAATGGGTATAATGCGCTCTTTGCTGCCCTTACCCATCACCTTCACCAGACGCTCAGAGAATTGAATATCGCTGATATCCAGCGCCGCTAATTCAGCTAGTCGTAATCCTGATGAGTAAAATAACTCCATAATAGCCTTATCCCGTAAGCTCAAGGGATCATCGCCCTCAATCTCTAACAGGTGCGTCACAGAATCCAGATCCATATTCTTAGGTAAAGGCTTATTCTGCTTAGGCGCATGCAAGCTAATCGCAGGGTTTGCTTCAATAGCCCCCTCGCGAACTAAAAACTCACAGAACTGCTTAGACGCAGACAAAGTAAGCGAGAGTGAACGTGGGCTGAGCCCCTTTCTGTGGAGTTTACTGAGGACGCTTTGCAGTTGTTCTCGAGAAAGATTAAGCCATGTAGTTGAGCTATCCAACAGCTTATCGACTCTGTTTAATTCTGAAAGGTAGTTGCGAACAGTATGCTTAGATAACTGACGTTCACCACTAAGGTAGCGCTCGAAGCGCTGGAACCAATTAGTATCCATACAGCTCCTTTGAAAAGGTTGAACGTGATCTTTTAGTTAAAAGATCACTTGGGCTATCGGTCGTAAAACACTTAGAGTTTAGGCAACAAATGATCTAAAAGTTGCTTAAGTTGATCCAATAACAGGTTATCCATCTCTGGATGAAAGTGCACAGTGTCCTGACTTGCGATCGCAAAGATCACTTGACCACACTCATCTGAAAGACGCGACAATGCCACCGAACCAACCTCTCCGCCAAATAATCGCTTAGATTCGCTCAGCGTAAGTCGTCCAAAATAATAACCAGGACTGAGTCGCTTACTCCATATTTGTGATAGCTCGCTATCGATATCATGGACTGTGATCAGGCGAACGTGACTAAAATTAAACTGGGTTTTTAGTCCTTCTGATAATATCTGCCTAAGCTCACCGAGATCTTCACATTGAAGCAGTTTTAGAGACAGAGACGAATTGAACAAGTAGATCATCTCATTACGCGTTGCCATGCCCAATAATGAGGTGATCTCCTCCTCAAGCTGCTGCACTCTGTTGCGATACATCTCTTGCTTACGCTCAACCAGAGAGATAGCTCCCCGCTCAGCATGAGGAATACGCATCGCCAACAAAAGCTCAGGATAACGATTGAAAAAATCAGGATTATCAAGCAAAAACTCACGAATGAGCATCTCATCGAATGGGGCGGAACTCTTCTCTTTTGAAACGTCGGTCATTGCGCTATCTGTCCATCATATACGTGTTCAGCAGGGCCAGTCATCCACAGAGGATTGCCTTCACCTTCCCAATTGATTGTCAGTGTACCACCAGGGAGATCGACACGAACTCGTTTATTTAACTTCCCCTGTAACTGACCTACCGCAGCAGCGGCGCAAGCACCCGTTCCACACGCAAGTGTTTCAGATGCGCCACGCTCATATACTCTTAGCTTAATATGCCCAGCGTCAATGATCTGCATGAAGCCAACATTAACGCCCTTAGGAAAACGTTCATTGTGGGTTAACAGTGACCCTATACGCTCAACTTCAGCATTATCAACATCATCAACTTCGAGTACACAATGGGGGTTCCCCATGGAGATTGCACCACAGAGGAATGTCTCCATCGGCACCTCAGGACTACTCGCTTGTAGTAGGTAGGTTTTCTCAACCTTCTTAGCATTAAAAGGAATTTTACTCGGTTCCAACACAGGTGTTCCCATGTTAACCGTCACATTGCCATCACGCTCTAAGCGCAACGTAATTTTGCCACTTGAGGTGCTGACTCGTATTTTATGCTTATTAGTCAATCCCTTGTTTCGAACAAACCGAGCAAAACAACGAGCACCATTGCCACATTGCTCAACTTCTCCACCGTCGGCGTTAAAGATACGGTAGTGGAAATCAAGATCGGGATCATAGGGGGGTTCTACCAATAGCAATTGATCGAAACCTATCCCAAAATTTCGATTAGCCAAACGCTTTATCTGCTCAGGCGAAAAGAACACGTTTTGTGTTACCCCGTCGACGACCATAAAGTCATTGCCTAACCCGTGCATTTTCGCGAAATGGATCAAAGTGTACATCCTTCAAAATCGGAGCGTGCTACTAAAGAGTTAGTAGCACAAACAAAACCTTATAATGACAGTCTACGGCAGTAACTGCTCACCTTGCCAGAGTTGTGACAATGTTTCTCGTTTACGAATCAAATGTGCCTGCTCTCCATCGACCATCACTTCTGCCGATCTTGGACGCGAATTGTAGTTTGAAGACATGGTAAAGCCATAAGCTCCAGAGGAGCGAACCGCGAGATAATCCCCAGACTCAAGACATAACTCTCTGTCTTTGCCTAAGAAATCACCGGTCTCACAAACAGGGCCGACAATGTCATAATTGAGGTTTTCACCTTGACGTTGCACCACAGGAATAATCTTCTGCCAAGCGCTATACAAGGAAGGTCGAATAAGATCATTCATCGCACCATCAACCAATGCGAAATGCTTATCGCTATTGCCTTTAAGGTACAAAACCTGAGTCACAAAAATACCCGCGTTAGCGGCAATCGCACGACCCGGCTCAAAAATTAACTTTAACTTTCTGTCGCCTAAACGTTCAAGTAAAGCGCTGGCGTATGCATCTGGCTGAGGAGGTGTCTCATCATCGTAAGTCACCCCAAGTCCACCGCCGACATCAAAATGTTCAATGATAATGCCAAGTTCAGCAAGACGGTCAATAAGTGCCAACATACGATCCATCGCATCAAGGAAAGGTTTGATCTCCGTTAACTGAGAACCAATGTGACAATCGACCCCTTTCACCTGTAAGCCTGGTAGCTCATGAGCCCGAGTAAATATCGACTCGGCATCTTCCATCGCAATACCAAATTTGTTTTCTTTCAGACCGGTGGATATATAGGGATGCGTTCCCGCATCAACATCTGGATTAATTCGTAATGACACTGGAGCTATTTTACCGAGCCTGAGTGCAACTAAATTCAGTTGCTCAAGTTCGGCTGCTGATTCCACATTAAAACAATGGATACCCAGATTAAGCGCCATCTCCATTTCATCAACGGTTTTGCCAACGCCTGAAAAAACAACTTTCTTAGGATCGCCACCCGCCTCTATCACCCGAGACAGCTCGCCGCCGGACACAATATCGAAACCACTGCCTAAACGAGCCAGTACATTGAGTACGGCTAAATTCGAATTGGCTTTAACCGCATAACAAATCAGATGCGGATGATTGGCCACTGCACGATCAAACGCATGCCAATGTCGTTCCAATGTCGCACGAGAATATATGTAAAGAGGGGTACCGTATGTACGAGCAAGCTCTGCAACCTGACAATTCTCAGCTAGCAACTCACCATTTTTATAGAGAAAATGATCCAAACCGTTATTCCTTAATGCTTTGTTTCTTTGGCTGTTCTACTTTTTGCTTTTGGTTATCTTGTTTGTCTGGCGATTTATACAAAGGCCCTTTTTGACCGCAAGCAGTAATAAAAAAACTAGCTAACAGTATCAGTGAACACAGTTTCATTTTTCTCAACATCTATCTATCCGATTATTTATCCAATGGTGTCGAGCTAAGAAGTATTAACAGCGCTAACGGTTAATGGCTTTCAAGCTTTTTCTAGGGGCAATTCCACTTTGCCTACCGATGTTGCAGAGTTAGGCTTTCTACGTCAAGTACATATAGTACTAATACATACAATTCATGCCTTTTCCCATAAAACAGGGCTAAACTAGTAAAAATTTGATTGGAGCATAAAGCGACTGATTGATAGAATCATCGGATAGATAATTCGCTAGACTCATCAAGGATCAATACAAAATGGCAATGACAGACACAGAGTTTCATCAATTAGCCGATGATATGTTTCAGGCGATAGACAATGCCATTGAAGTTGCAATCGATGAACAAGATGCCGATATCGATATCGATGCGTCAGGAAATGTACTGCAAATCACCTTCGAAGACACCTCTAAAATCGTCATCAATAAGCAAGAGCCGTTGCATCAGGTTTGGGTAGCCACAAAGTTTGGCGGATACCACTTTTCTTTTATCGAAGGTAAATGGACCGATGAAAGAAATGGGGGTGAATTTATGCCGTTCGTTATAGATTCCATACTAAAACAGGGTGGCATTCAGATTTCTCTGTAGCCATTACGTAATAGGGGCTTTTAACATAAGCCTCTTTTAAAAGTCAAAATCAATATCATCGACTGACATGCCAAAGGGTAACGCTCTTAAGCGTCCATCAACCCTAATTAAGCGAAAAAACTGCGGCAGATTGAATCGCTGCAATGACGTTTCAAACTCCTCAAATGCATGGTGATGACTCACTTTACTCACCAACTCCTCAATATCGATACCAGACTGTTTATAATGATGCAGTTCATTGGTCTCATTTAAAATAAACACATCTAATTCTGTTTCGTTTTGCCTTAAGAAGTACTGAACAGCCCCACGGGCAGCAAAATCTTGGATAACTTCAGGAATTTTACTGAAAGGTTCATTGCCTAAATCTGGTCTTGGCAGCTCGATGAGTTTTTTCTTCGTTAATTGCTGAAACAAGGCTTTAGTATCATTCAGGTTTTGATACACCATCCCCTTGCTGTTAAAAAACAGCCCGTATTCCACTCCGCTGACTTTCAATGGATACACTAAGGTTGTTGAACTGGAAACTTGCAGACTGAGACGAACGGCTCGATGCATTAAATTGCTTACCGTTCGTTCAAATTGAGATTTTAACTTTGTTGAACAACTGATCACTTCAATGGCAATGTCACCTGCTCCCCTTCTAATACCAGAGGTAATAAAAGTCAGCGAGTCCAATATCCCGAACTCCCCCTCATAATGATGACAATGCCACTCTCCCCAGGAGTTCAAGCAAATAATATCAATTGATTCCAACATGTTCTGCTTTTCCCGCCCCAGAGAAAAGATATTGGCATTCATATAATCCACCATGATCTCCTGCCCCTGCCATTTTTCAGTAGGATCATGATTAAAGTTAAGCAAAAAAACCAATTTTTTATAACGCCAAGGCTGGCAAAAATCCATTTTAGTGACTTTCAATTTAGCGCCCTCAAAGAACGTCACTAATCGTTTGGAAGCCGTGGTTAAACTCGCAGACTTACGCTTGCTCTTACTAAACTCATACCAACTCGTTATGTCACTCGAAACCCCATTTAAGCTGGCCCAAGCGACTAGCTTCGCCTTACTCTTTGAGCGATAAACGGCCCTTTCTCCAATAAAATTCCTCGGCTCAGGTTTGCAACGGTAAAGGCAATACTCTTCATCATTCTGACTAAAAATGATGGTCAGATCCGTTTCACAAACTGAGTCACTCCAGAGTTTATTCAGGCTAATAATCTGCTGTACGTCTGAGCTAAAGTAGGTGTGAAGTTTACGAGTAAGTAGGCCCAATTCTGACAGTTTTAAACTTTTACTTAATTTTTGTGTTGAAGCAAACTGAAGTAATGTCTGATAACTTCCCAGCAAGAGCTCATTTAACTGTTCATTGAACCATTGCAGTTGTCCACAATGCCAATCATCACAATGATCCAAGGTCTCCAGTAAGCTACGAGACCAATTCCAATCTTCAACTAACGCAACGAGCTTATGATAACGCCAATCTTTTGCTTGGGTTTCCTCAGTTAAACGTAAACCACACTTCAAATAAAAACAGCGCCTCACAATCTCAAGTCTACGCAAGTCACCTTGTTCTAGCAGATAGCTTTCAATGGATTCATACAACAGAAAATATGCATCATTGGCAGCAGAAAAATCACCTTCGACCGTTCTCTGCCACACCTGTTCAGTAACCAGACAAGTTTTAGGGTATTGACTCGCATAGGCTTCAAGCAGTAACACTTTTAATAACGCTTTATGAGGCTTATCTAACCCCTTATATAGCTGCCAAAGCGATGCACCAAAATATTCACTTGCAGGGATTCGACTCACATCCCCGAGAAAAAGATATTCCTCTGACCTTTCGGCCTTGGGCCACCATGCGACCGTTTTTCCAGCAAGGCAGATTTGACTACGATAAAACTCTTCCAGCAGGAGCCAATGTTGAGCGCTGCCGCTATGTTCTGAGCCTATTGCAGTTTGAAATTCATCTTCTGAATCAACATTTTTAACAAACTGTTCTGGGTGAACCAAGTAAATATTGACTTCAAGCCCATAGTTATTAAACCAAGCACTTAATAAGTCAGCTTTTTCCTCTAATAACTGGCACTCATTTGGGCTTAACAAACGATCATGCACTAGCCAAACATCGACATCGCTCTTAGGATTTTGACCAAAGCTCGCCATGCTTCCCATACTATAAATTCCCTCGATAGCGGGGTGATTCACAATGTGAAAGCTTGGTTTAACTAGCCCTAATGTATGGCACGCAGCCAATTCATTCTCATCAGGCTCATAATTAAATATTCCAGAGGGAGTGAGTGGTCCATTGTAACCAGGGTAATCGAGTCTATGATAATGAAAAAGCAGTGGGATTAGGCGCAGTAGGTCACGCTTTAATGGTGAAAGAATGGCAAGCGCACGAGCCAGCCGGATCCGATTCAATCTCTGGGCGGTTTCAGCAAAGTGACCTTGTTCATTAACCATATGTTACTAATTGAAGAGTTTTTTGCAGGATGAGGTAGAGCGCGCAATGTTATCATTTTTGCCTTGCCATGGGAACAAAACGAGATCAAGATCACACTTTCGCGGTACTGCTTTTCGCCTGAAAATGACTTTTATCAACTAACGTTAATGAAAGGTCATCTGTAATACCCTTAACATTCACTAATGTGTTTAATCACAGTCAATCATTTTCTATTCTGATATGTGGGCTGACTTCAAAGAATCAATCGCCATATGTTACATCTAATCTCGAGCAATGTTAGCATTACTAAAACCAAGATCTCTGATGGAATATCGAGCATGTCCCTAAACGTCATTCGAATCGCAACACGTAAAAGCCCTCTTGCTCTTTGGCAAGCTGAATTTGTTAAAGCCGAGCTGGAGAGATTCCACGAAGGCCTAACAGTAGAACTGTTACCAATGAGTACTAAAGGTGACATTCTTCTTGATACGCCTTTGGCAAAAGTTGGCGGTAAAGGACTGTTTGTAAAAGAACTGGAAGTCGCCATCATGGAAGGTAGAGCCGATATTGCGGTTCACTCAATGAAAGATGTCCCTGTCGAATTTCCTGAAGGGCTAGGTCTAGAGATTATTTGCGAACGTGAAGATCCACGAGATGCATTTGTGTCTAATCACTACAAAAGTATCAGTGAACTCCCACAAGGTGCAGTAGTCGGTACTTCAAGTCTACGTCGTCAGTGCCAAATCCGAGCAGCACGTCCGGATTTGGAAATTCGCGATCTACGCGGCAATGTCGGTACCCGTTTAGGTAAATTAGATGCAGGCACATACGATGCTATCATCTTGGCTGCTGCAGGTTTGAAGCGTCTTAAACTGGAAGAGCGCATCGCAAGTTTTATTTCTGCTGAAGAATCTTTACCAGCAAACGGTCAAGGTGCTGTCGGTATTGAATGTCGCACTAATGATGAGCGCGTAAAAGCACTTTTAGCACCGCTTGAGCACGCTGAAACTCGCTACCGAGTAATTGCTGAACGAGCTATGAATACTCACCTTGAAGGTGGCTGTCAGGTGCCGATCGGGGCTTATGCTGAGATCGTTGGTGATACCCTGACTCTTCGCGGTTTAGTCGGTAGTCCAGATGGCACTCAAATTATTACCTCGACTCAAGTCGGGCCTAAAACTGATGCCAAAGCATTGGGTATTGCCCTTGCTGAAGAACTGCTCAGCCAAGGCGCAAAAACAATTCTTGATGCCGTTTACATTAAGTAACGATCATCGATGAATATTTTACTGACACGGCCAGAAGGCCGTAATCAGTCAATGATTGAGATCCTGTCACAACACAGGATCTCATATACAGTGACACCACTGCTGCAAGTTCAAGCAACCAATAACACTCAACATAAAACTGCTATCGCGCATTTTAAAAATGCTGATATCGTCATTTTTATTAGCACCAATGCCGTGCTATTTTCCGCAAAATCCATCGCGCTAAACACATGCACTTCAACGCAATTCTATGCGGTCGGCGATGCCACATTCAATGCGCTGCAAGCACAAGGGATCACTGCATTTAAGGCACCGTCAGGTTGTCAGCAGACCGAAGGCTTATTAACACTCAATGAGTTACAAGATCTGTCTGACAAAAAAATCGTCATCGTCAGAGGGGTTGGCGGGCGCGAAACACTGGCAGAAACACTCACTCAGCGTGGGGGGAAAGTGAATTATTGGGAAACATATCAACGAGTTTATCCTGCCATAGACGATGCAATTCCTTATCAGTGGCGTGATGCTAAAGTCGATACTATTATCATCACCAGTGGAGAGATTCTCCATAGTCTAAACAAACTTGTACCAAAAGAGTTATTTGCTTGGCTGCGTGCATGTCATATTATAGTCCCTAGCTCCCGTGTTAAGGAGCAAGCTTTAGCTTATGGACTCAACAAGGTGACCAACGCCAAAGCTGCAAATAGTAAGGCCATGCTTTCCGCTCTAGGCTTATCCATTTAGCCCAACACGGCCTTGTTCTCGTTATTATTGTAGCGGTATGCCCTTAAGGACTGTTTAATGGACAACAAAGAATTAGATGAAAACCTGCAAGAGCCTAAAAATGAAATCATCTCTAATGAGACGACTCAAGGTTCAAAAGCAACCAAGAATGTAGATAACATATCAACACCACATCGCTCCGATAGTGGCTCAGGCATATCTTGGGGATTTCTATTCAACCTAATTTTGATTTTGCTATTAACTTTTGCGACCTTAGGTGGTGGCTATTACCTACACCAGGAACTCAATAAGCAAACAGATCGAGCTCAAAGCCTAGCTCAGGAGTTAAAGTTTGCCCTCGCAGAACCTTCGAAACAAATATCCAGACTAGACCAAGAGCAGCGTCAAACAGAAATTAAGCTCAACCAAGAACTAGAGATCATCAATGCAGATCAGTTAAGACTCAATGATCGTGTCGCTAAACTAGCACTGCGAAACCCTAATCATTGGATGGCTGAAGAAGCTAAGTACCTCGTTAGAATGGCGGGGAGTAAGCTATGGCTAGAGAAAGATCCCAGCACAGCAGCAAGCCTACTTAAAGCCGCAGATCAAAGAATCGAGTCAATGAAAGATCCGGCGCTGATCCCATTAAGAAAAGCCTTAGCCAATGATATTGCTGAAGTATCCATCATCAAGAGTACCGATATTGCAGGTACTATATTGATGCTCGACAACATGATTGAAAACCTAGATCAACTGCCGCTGAATCGCGCTGATATCACCAACGCAGCAAGCAAGGTCGATAACCCAGAGATGACCGAATCACTTGATGACTGGCAGAGTAATCTCGCTAAGTCATGGCAGGAACTGATTGAAGACTTCATTGTTGTACGTAAAAGAACCACCGACATTGCTCCACTATTAAAACCTGATGAGCAGTGGTATTTAGTTGAAAATATCAAAAATAAACTACTGCAATCTCAGCTTGCTCTCTACCGTCAAGATGAAGTGAATTATCGTCAGTCATTGTCACTAGCGAGAAAATGGGTGTATCAATATTTTGATCTTAAGAACATTCAAACCGAAGAGACATTAGCCGCACTCGATGCCCTAAGCACTCTTGAAATTCAGACACCAAAAATTCAACAATTTGCATCTACACCTCTGCTACAACAATTGGTTATCCACGGTAACTTGATGGTATCTGAGGAGCCTTCAATATGATCCGAGTCCTAGCTTATCTGGCCATTATTTTAATCGGCCTATGTATCAGCCCATTTTTTGATGGCATGAACGGTTATCTCTATCTCGCTTTTTGGGATTACGAAGTAGAGATGGGAGTCGTCACTGCAATTGTTGGCTTAATTTTATTTTACTGCCTTTTACAGATCGTAGAATGGTGTCTGGTTTTATTCCTCAACCTAATCTTAAGTAGTCGTTTGCTGCCGGAGAAGTGGCGTAAAAAGGCAGCACGTAAACATACTTTAATCGGTGCATTGGCATTAGCTGAAGAGGATTGGCCTGTAGCCGAAAAAGCTATGGCTAAGGGCGCTGAAAAAGGCGAGATCCCTTCACTTAACTTACTTGCAGCCGCCAGAGCTGCCCAGCACCAAAATGACCCCGTGTCTCGAGATGGTTATCTATTAGAAGCCGAGAAAGAACCAATGGCCGTCAATGCTGTCGGTACCACTCGCACACGTTACTTACTCCAACAAGGCGATCTAACCAGTGCCCGTGAACAACTCGATAAACTATCACCGTCGAGTAAAAGCAAATTACCCGTGCTTAGGCTTGCCATCGAACTCTATCAGGCTCAGTCCGATTTTAACTCGTTGAAGCTATTGCTTCCTGTTATCAAAAAGCGCCAGTTACTCACTGAAACGGCTTTTACGGAATTATCAGTTGCAACAAACCATGCCTTATTAATTTCGGCAACAGAAAACAGTGAACAAGAACTTGAAAAAGTGTGGCACTGGTTAAGTCGAGGTGAGCGTAAAGAGATGGGGAATATTGCTCTCTATTGTGTCGGCTTAAATCGTTTCGAAAGAAAAGACGAAGCACTAAAATTACTGATGAAGCAGCTCAAACACTCCCCTTCAGCTGAAATATTTGCGGGCTTAGGTGAACTTCTTGTACCTAGTGATCTCGATGAGAGAGAGTTAATCTTTTCGATGGAGAAGAAACATGGCCAAGACATCAATTTCCAAATCTTACTAGCTAAACTCCACCATCAAAATAAAGAGTACCGACGAGCGATGGAGTGTTGGAAAGAAGTCTGCCAAATACAACCGACGAAATCTCATTGGTTAGCACTTGGCGAGACCCAAGAACATTTGGGAGAACAAAATTCAGCAATTCAAAGCTATAGGCACGCGATAAAAGCAGATTAGTTTTTATACTCTTTTCTAATAAGAAAACTAGTATTAAGCTAGTTTTCTTATTAGGGATGTTTCAAACCACCTCACATTTCAACTAAGATATTGATTTAAAACACCTAATACTATAACCCAGCTAGAATCTAAACCGGATTCTTAGCAGTAATGCTTCATTATTCCATCCCAAATAATCATTTACGACTAACTGCTTAGTATTTTTATACTACAAGTTAAAACATATTAATAAGACTTTGAGCTGATTGAGGTACTAAGTTAGTCGATATTACCTATCTTCATTTCAATGCTGAAAAATGATGTTTAACACACCTCCCTATCTAGATTCCTACTGATTTTAATCTTTACTTACAGGGACTAATCAAACGATGCCATCCATGAAAATGAATTAGATGATCTTCTATTTATAGACAACAACACCATTGTTAACAAAAGGGATTAATAAGATATTCGCTCCTAAGGATTGTCTCCTTTGTGATGCAATATCTATTTTAGGGATAACACCGGAATAACTGTTTTGGTGCTGCAGTGTCAAAATATCCTCTTATCAAAGTTATTTAGCGATAATCGACGAAGCACGATCACTTTGAATACAATATAACAATATAACAATATGAAAACTAAACTAAACGGTTCAAGAACACTCGCAATGATGAAAGTAATAAAGTGGTTTCAGGCCACCACCCGAATGTCTGACAGCAACGCTTACTTGCTCTGTCGACTCGGTCACTGATGGGGATAATTTACAATGACCTTAAAGAGGTAGATACCTTTACTGAACATGGCGTAATCATAGATGCTGTCTATAATTATAATGACTACGCAACCCTTATTACAGGCTTTATAAATGACAACATCAAAAATATAAACATGCCTTATTTATAAGCAACTTAACTAGTTTTTAGATTGGATAATGTTAGGCGTGTAGTACATTTTTGCCAGCCACCTCCTGCCATTACAATCAGGCAAGAGATGTCACATAGACCGCATCCCTTGCAACAAATGTACTACCACAAAAAATATACCTAGCCTCATCACACTCCTACAATTAGTCGCATGCACTAACAAATTGGTATAAATTAGCATTTAGATCCTACATTTAAGACCAAGTTAGCATATGAAGCGTCAATAAGTTGACCCTCCACAGTGTTGTGGGTAACATACATCTCTATTTGTCTGCCAAACCAATAACATTTGGCATAAAACACTTTCACAAAAGCAGCTACAGTCAAGGCTATTTTCACGGAGCATCGAATGAAAACTTTAGTAACAACCCAGCCTGGAACCGTTCTTCTTGCAAAAGGGGATATAAAACTAGAACTTGAGAATGGCTCAAAAGATGTCTCTCAAGGTCAGCTGCTACTAGTTGGTTCTACTCTGAGTATTGAAGATAATGCGGAACTTGAAATTGGCTACCCAGATGGTACTCAGTATTCAAATCTAGCATCGACCAGCCAAACTCCTGATGCCGCTATTACAGCCTCAAATCTTTCCGAAGCTCAGGAGATCCAAGCACTTCAAGATGCTATTTTAAGTGGTGATGATCCTACTCAAGACCTACCTGACACTGCAGCAGGAGGAGCTTCAGGCAATGAAGGTGGTTCCGATTTTGTTTCTTTAGACAGAACCGCTAGCGAAACCATTGCATCAACGGGTTTCAATACGAATTCAGCTCCTCAGGGTGACTTTGCTGTTACAAACAACTTTAATGAAGTTACTGCTGAAAACGAATCGATTCTGCTCAATGATACTGTCACTATTAACGAAGATGGCACCGCGACTGGCAATGTACTCGATAACGACTCTGATGTAGATGATGTGCTTGCTGTAGCAAGTTTCGAAGTAGATGGAACCACTTATCCAGCAGGTACAAGCGTTGAACTTGAAGGCGGTACTTTAGTTATCAATCAAGATGGTAGCTATACTTTTACCCCTAATGAAAACTGGAACGGTACTGTTCCTGTTATCACTTACACGACCAACACCGGAGTAACGGCAACTCTCACTATTGAAGTCACTGCTGTTGCCGATGGTGCTCCCCAAGTCACGATTAATCTCGATACAAACAATGATGGATTAATTAGTAGTGATGAGCTTAATGGCAATACTGAGATCAGTGTCACCATAAGCCTTGAAGGTACTGGTGCTATGGTCGGTGACGTATTAATCGTCAACGGTGTTGAGATAGTACTAACAGCCGACGATATTTCTACTGGTTCAGTTAATGTAAACCTACCAGTACCCGCCGAAGGCGAAACCATCACCGTCGTCGCGACGGTGACTGACTCGGCGGGAAATGTCTCTCCCGAAGGAACAGATTCAGCGACTATCGATACCACAGCTCCAACAATCACCATAGATGTACCGGACACGACTAACGATACGACCCCAACAATTACAGGCACTACCGATGCCGAGCCTGGCAGTACAATCACAATCGTCATCACTGACAGTGCTGGTACCGAGCAAACGATTACCACAACGGTTAACCCCGATGGTACCTACACTGTCGATGTCACCGTTCCTGTCGCAGAAGGCCCTATCACTGTAGTGGCAACGGTTACCGATCCTGCAGGTAATACTGGTACTGCTACAGACACCGGTGATGTAGACACCACAGCACCAACTATCACTGTCGACGTCCCTGATACCACTAATGACACAACGCCAACAATTACGGGTACTACTGATGCTGCACCAGGTAGCACAATCACGATAGTGATAACTGATAGCGCTGGTACTGAGCAAACGGTTACTACAACGGTTAATCCCGATGGCACCTACACGGTAGACGTCACAGATCCTGTTGCAGAAGGCCCAATCACAGTCGTAGCAACGGTAACGGATCCTGCCGGCAACACTGGCACGATAACGGACACCGGAGAGATCGATACCACAGCGCCGACGATTACTGTCGATGTGCCTGACACCACCAATGACACAACACCAACAATCACTGGTACCACAGATGCAGAGCCAGGTAGCACCATTACTGTTGTCATCACTGATAGCACTGGTACAGAGCAAACTGTTACTACAACGGTTAATCCTGATGGCACCTACACGGTCGATATCACCGATCCAGTCGCAGAAGGCCCAATCACAGTTGTTGTTTCAGTAACAGATCCTGCTGGCAATACAGGTACAGCAACTGACACCGGAGATGTGGATACCACAACACCAACAATCACTGTTGATGTACCCGATGCAACTAACGACACAACACCAACAGTGACAGGTACTACTGATGCTGCTCCTGGTAGCACAATTACAATCGTTATCACTGATAGTACTGGTACTGATCAAACGGTTACTACAACGGTAAATCCTGATGGGACTTATACGGTCGATGTTATCGACCCATTGGCTGAAGGCCCTATCACTGTTGTAGCAACTGTGACAGACCCTGCAGGCAATACAGGAACAGTAACCGATACTGGAGAGGTTGATACTACAGCTCCCACAATCACTGTTGATATCCCAGACACCGCAAATGACACCACACCAACAATTACCGGAACAACTGACGCAGAACCAGGTAGCACCATCACTGTTGTCATCACAGACAGCACTGGCACAGAGCAAACAGTCACAACTACAGTCGATCCCGATGGTACCTACACGGTAGATGTTACCGATCCTGTCGCAGAAGGCTCTATCACTGTAGTCGCTGCCGTCACAGATCCTGTGGGGAATACAGGCACCACTACTGATACAGGTGAAATTGATATCACTATCGGTGCACCATTAGTTGTGCTCACAGAAGATAGTAATAATGATGGTTCTCTCAACGATTCTGAATTAGATGGCCAAGTAAATATCTCCGTCACCTTAGGAGCTGGTACTGAGCTCGGTGACACCTTCACCGTTACCGATCAAGATGGCACAGTCATCTTCAGCGGCCCTGTAACACAAAATATGATCGACAATGGCCTTCAATTGGCCATCGATCCGCCGGCCACAGGCACGAACCTCGTCATCACCGCCACCGTCACTGATCCATCAGGCAACATAGCAACAGGAAGTGACAGCGCGACACTTGATTATGGCGTTGGCTCAGGAGCCCCTGCTGGCCCAACAGTTCTTATCAATGAAGACACAAACCAAGACGGTTACATCAACGACACTGAACTTGATGGCCAAATAAATATCACCGTCACACTCAATGCAGGTACAGCGGTAGGCGATACGCTCATCGTCACTGATCAGGACGGCAATGAACTGTTCAACGGTGTTGTGACGCAAGATATGATCACCAATGGCGTTCCAGTGAGCATGGATGCTCCA
This sequence comes from Shewanella hanedai, assembly GCF_007197645.1. Classification (GTDB taxonomy): domain Bacteria; phylum Pseudomonadota; class Gammaproteobacteria; order Enterobacterales; family Shewanellaceae; genus Shewanella; species Shewanella hanedai. The sequence continues at coordinate 3,524 of NZ_VKGK01000056.1, read as the reverse complement.
GCAACTGGCACTGACATAGTAGTCACAGCCACCGTCACAGATCCTGCGGGTAACACTGCCACTGGCAATGGCGCTGCGACTCTCGATTATGGTGTTGGCACAGACGCACCTGCAAGTCCTACTGTCACTATTGATGAAGATGCTAACCAAGATGGCACTATCAACGGTTCTGAACTTGATGGTCAAATAAACATTACAGTTGAATTAGGTGAAGGCACTGAAGTTGGCGACACGTTAGTTGTTACTGACCAAGCAGGTAATACCCTGTTTAGCGGGCCTGTTACCCAAGAGATGATCGATAATGGCCTGCCATTAGCCATCGATCCTCCAGCAACAGGAACTAATCTCGTTATCACGGCTGATATCACTGACACTGCAGGTAATACAGCAACAGGTAATGGCAGTGCAACACTTGACTATGGCACAAGTTCAGCCCCTGCAAGTCCAAGCTTGAGTATCGATGAAGATACCAACAACGACGGCTTTATTAATGATGCTGAGCTCGACGGCCAAATTAACATCACTGTGACACTCGGCGCGGGCACTGAAGTCGGCGACACACTTGTCGTCACCGATCAAGACGGTAATGAACTGTTCAACGGTGTAGTCACTCAAGATATGCTCGATAACGGCCAAGCCGTTACAATGGACGCACCAACAACGGGCACCGATATTGTGGTCACTGCCACCGTCACGGATCCGGCAGGTAACACAGCAACGACCAGTGATTCAGCAACCCTCGATTACGGCACTGGTGTACCAGTTGCGCCAACAGTGAATATTACTGAAGACACCAACGACGATGGCACTATTACTGATGCAGAGCTTGACGGTCAAATCAACATCAGCGTCACCTTAGGCTCAGGCACCGAAGTGGGTGACACCGTCACCATCACTGACCAAACTGGCGAAGTGCTGTACACAGGTCCAGTCACTCAGGACATGCTAGATAATGGCATCGACGTGGTTATCGATGCACCAGCCGACGGCACTAATCTCGTTGTCACAGCCACTATTACTGATCAAGCGGGCAACACGGTTACTGGTAACGACAGCGCAACACTCGATTACGATGACAGCGTCACCGTCCCAGCAGCACCAACCGTTACGCTCGTTGAAGATACAAACGGCGACGGTTTCATTAACGACGCTGAACTCAGCGGTCAAATCAACATTACTGTAGAGCTCGGTGCTAACTCTCTTGTTGGAGACACTTTAGTCGTCACTGATCAAGCCGGCAATGAGCTATTTAACGGCGTGGTCACCCAAGATATGCTTGATAACGGCTTAGACTTGGCTATGGATCCGCCAGCGACAGGCACTAATGTCGTCGTAACAGCGACAATCACCGACACCTTGGGTAATGAAGCAGCAGGCTCAGATAACGCCTTGCTCGACTACGGCTCAGGCACGGGCGCACCTGCCGCGCCAACAGTTCTACTCACTGAAGACGCAAACAACGATGGCTACATTAATGATGCCGAGCTTGATGGCCAGATTAATGCCACCGTCACCTTAGGCGCAGGCACAGAAGTGGGTGACACTGTCACCATCACTGACCAAGACGGCAACGAATTGTTCAGCGGCCCTGTCACTCAAGCCATGATAGACAACGGTCTGCAACTCGCCATTGACGCACCATCTACAGGTACCAACCTTATTATCACAGCCACGATCACGGACCCAGCTGGCAACAGCGCAATTGGCAGTGATACGGCAGTATTAGATTATGGAACCGGCACAGGCGCACCTGCCAGTCCTACAGTTACGATTGATGAAGACGTTAACAGCGATGGCTTCATTAATGATGCAGAACTTGATGGTCAAATCGACATAACCGTCACACTCGGTGCAGGCACTGCAGTCGGCGATACGCTTGTTGTTACCGACCAAGACGGTAACGTCATCTTCACAGGTACAGTTACCCAAGACATGATCACCAATGGCGTCCCTGTCACCATGGATGCGCCAGTCACGGGCACTGATTTAGTGGTTACAGCCACCATCACCGATGTTGCAGGCAACACAGTCACGGGTAATAATTCAGCGACACTCGATTATGGCACGGGCACCGGCGCACCTGCGGCACCAATCGTTGAAATAATCGAAGATGCAAATAATGATGGTTACATTAATGATGCCGAGCTTAACGGCCAAATCGATGCCAACATCACCTTAGGTACAGGCACTGAAGTAGGTGACACTGTCAGTATCACTGATCAAGATGGTAACGTTATTTTCAGCGGTCCAGTGACCCAAGACATGATAGACAATGGCCTTGCAGTCACTATCGACCCACCGGCTACTGGCACAAATCTTGTAGTCACAGCGACTATCATTGACCCCGCTGGTAACAGTACATCTGGTAGTGATAATGCTCAGCTCGATTACGGCACAGGCACTGGTGGTCCCGCGACTCCGACTGTCGTCATTGATGAAGATGTCGACAATGATGGTTTCATTACAGATTTTGAACTTATTGACCAAATCGATATAACAGTCACCCTCGGTGCAGGCACACAAGTCGGCGACACATTAGTCGTTACCGATCAGGCAGGCAATGAATTGTTCAGTGGTATTGTCACTCAAGCTATGATCGATGATGGTCTTGCAGTGGTAATGAGTATACCTCCTACCGGTACTGAAGTAGTCGTCACTGCTACTGTTACTGATCTGGCAGGTAACACTGCATCGGGCAATGATGCTGCAACAATGAATCATAATTGGGAAATAACCCCGCCTGTCGCACCAACGGTAGAGATCACTGAGGATATTAACGACGACGGTTACATCAACAGTGATGAGCTGGACGGTCAAATCAACATTACTGTCACCTTCGATGAAACCACTAGCGTCGGTGAGACCTTAGTCGTTACCGACCAAGCGGGTAATGAACTGTTTAACGGCCCAGTGACCCAAGCCATGCTCGACAATGGCCTCACATTGACCATGGATGCTCCCGATTCAGGTACTAGCATCACTGTAACAGCAGCCCTAACGAATATTTATGGAATGGTCTTAACGGGCAGTGATAATGCCCTTCTCGATTACGGCACTGGCACGGGCGCACCAGCGGCCCCAACCGTCGACATCACTGAAGATGCCAACGATGATGGCTTCATCAACGGCGCTGAGCTAGATGGCCAGATTAATATCACGGTCACCTTAGGCGCAGGCACTGAGCTGGGCGACACCTTAGTCGTCACCGACCAAGACAATAACGTTATCTTCAGCGGCCCAGTTACCCAGGACATGCTCGACAATGACCTTTCACTGGCCATTGATGCACCAGTCACCGGCACCAACTTAGTCGTCACCGCTAACGTCACTGACCCTGCGGGTAACACCGCCACAGGCAATGACAGTGCGACTCTGGATTACGGCACAGGCACTGGCGCACCGTCTGCGCCGCTGGTTGAAATCGTTGAGGACACCAACAACGACGGTTTCATTAATGACACTGAGCTTGATGGCCAAATTAACATCACTGTCACCCTCGGTGCGGGCACGGCTGTCGGCGACAC